>NZ_JBBOCT010000001.1:2746577-4119865 GCF_038002605.1 Bacillus sp. FSL K6-3431 | reverse complement strand
ATCATTAAATGTTACATTAGCATGATTTAAAGCCTCTTCCATGACAAGCGTGATTTGTTCTACATGATGCCTAGAAGCAAGCTCGGGCACTACGCCGCCAAATCGCTTATGACTTTCAATTTGGGATGCAACAACATTGGATAGTATATCTTTTCCATTTTTCACAACAGATGCGGCCGTTTCATCACAGCTTGTTTCAATCCCCATTACGATTAATTCTTTTTCCATCATAAATTCACCCACATTACTAAAGCATCTTCATAGTTATCCGTATAGTAATTCTTGCGAATACCGCCTTCTTGAAAGCCTAGTTTTTTATACAGAGACTTTGCAGGTTTATTGCTAACTCTCACTTCAAGCGACATTGTTTCCGCCCCTGCTTCCTTGGCAAGGAACATAACTTTCCGTAGCAGCGCTTCACCGAGCTTATATCCTCGAAATTGTGGAAGAAGGGCGATATTCGTAATATGTGCCTCATCCATTACTAGCCACATACCGCAATAACCAGCAACCTCCCAATTACACTCAACCATGATATAAACGGCAAAGCGATTATGAACAATATCATTATAAAAAGCTTCTTCAGGCCAAGGAACTGTGAAGGACTGTTGCTCTATTTCCACAAGTCGATCAATATCTAATTCAGTTGCACGTTTAAATGATATATCATATATACTTGGAGTTTTATTCATCATTTTCTCTCTCCTGCTTTTCCAACCACTTTGCCTCAGCTTCTACAAGTCGGATATAATTAGGAGTAAAGGAATGTATATCTTCAGCTGGCAAATCCATACCAAGTTTCCCAAGTTCACTGGGGCGTGGATTACATTCAGTAACTTCGGCAAAATGAGCAAACTCTAATAACTCCGATTGAAAAATTTCCTGATGAATTGGTACATCATTTCCAATAAAAAGAACAGGCTCCTGTAAATCCTTTAGCTCCGTTGCCCAATCTACTGCTAACATATTTCGATCTGGTCGAATCGCTTCGAGAATCCCTTGATTATAACGATAAAGACCGGTATAAATCAATCCTCTTCTTGCATCAAATAAAGGAGAAATATACCCTTTGAAAAAACGCGGAGTTGCGGCTAGAACTGCGAGACTTGATACACCAACCAATGGAATACCTAGACTCCATGCAAGAGATTTTGCAACAGTTACACCAATTCGGACCCCTGTATATGACCCCGGCCCTTGAGCAACAACAATTTTATCTATTTCAGCCGGAGTAGTCTCACAATCTGAAAGAAACTGCTCAATTGCTGGCATCAGTCGAACACTGTGGTTCTTTTTCAAATTCGTAATATACTCTCCAATAATAACCTTTTCACTTAACATTGCGATACCCAGTACCTCGTTAGACGTATCAATCGCTAGAATTTTCATCCCATAACTCCTTACATAAGACTTCGTATCTTACACCTACCGGCTTAAATAATAATTTTCTATGATCATCTCCTGCATGATGCAAATAGATGGTCAAGTGCTCTTCCGGGAGCTGTTCTGCAATTAACTGGGCCCATTCAACCACTGTGACACCATCACCATAAAAATATTCATCAAGCCCAAGATCTTCATACGAATCTGCTACCCGATAAACATCCATATGATAAAGAGGTAGTCTTCCCATATACTCTTTTATGATTGTAAAGGTTGGACTGTTCACATTTCTTTTTATATTTAATCCGTCAGCAAGACCTTTAGTAAACGTTGTTTTACCTGCGCCAAGATCTCCTTCAAGTAAAACCACATCACCTTTTTGAAGCAGATTCCCTAGCTTTTTTGCGATAGCATGAGTTTCGCTCGAATTACTAGACAATTTATCAAATGTTTGCATGAAAATCTCCTTCTTATTTACCATATAAACAGTGTACATGATATGAAAAAAATGAGCAAAAAAATGAAAACAAAGATCACCCTTAAGTGGCGTATTCCCATGAATCGAATTGGAACATCAACAAATGGTATATATCCAGAATAACAGCCTAATAAAGAGATTTCTTTCTTTAAATGCAAAAAAACGAAACCAAGTTTCGTTTTGAGTTATAAATAGTATTATGGCGGTCCCGACGGGAATCGAACCCGCGATCTCCTGCGTGACAGGCAGGCATGTTAACCGCTACACCACGGGACCTTAGTGGCATAGCATTATGCCTTGAGTAAAAATGATTGCGGGGGTAGGATTTGAACCTACGACCTTCGGGTTATGAGCCCGACGAGCTACCACTGCTCCACCCCGCGACGATTAAACGATTGTTTCCCAACTAGCAACATCTTTTATTATAACCCGCTGGCTTTTAAATAGCAAGCTTTATATATCTTAATTTGTGTAAGCTTTCAATTGTTAACGATACACACTTTATAAAAAAATACGACACAATTTGAATTGTGTCGTATTTAGATATGCCTGGCAACGTCCTGCTCTTGCAGGGGGAAACCCCCAACTACCATCGGCGCTGAAGAGCTTAACTACCGTGTTCGAGATGGGAACGGGTGTGACCTCTTCGCTATCGCCACCAGACTTGCACACGGATGTGCTGACTTCTGTGTTGCCACATGACGTGGCGATCTTAACAGAAGATCATTGAAAAGAACTTTTCATTCTTTCAAAACCAGATAAATGAGAAGGTAAACGTGTGAAACATCGATTTAATTCATATTTGATTAAGTCCTCGATCGATTAGTATCCGTCAGCTCCATGTGTCACCACACTTCCACGCCGGACCTATCAACCTGATCATCTTTCAGGGATCTTACTAGCTTGCGCTATGGGAAATCTCATCTTGAGGGGGGCTTCATGCTTAGATGCTTTCAGCACTTATCCCTGCCGCACATAGCTACCCAGCGATGCTCCTGGCGGAACAACTGGTACACCAGCGGTGCGTCCATCCCGGTCCTCTCGTACTAAGGACAGCTCCTCTCAAATTTCCTGCGCCCACGACGGATAGGGACCGAACTGTCTCACGACGTTCTGAACCCAGCTCGCGTACCGCTTTAATGGGCGAACAGCCCAACCCTTGGGACCGACTACAGCCCCAGGATGCGATGAGCCGACATCGAGGTGCCAAACCTCCCCGTCGATGTGAACTCTTGGGGGAGATAAGCCTGTTATCCCCGGGGTAGCTTTTATCCGTTGAGCGATGGCCCTTCCATGCGGAACCACCGGATCACTAAGCCCGACTTTCGTCCCTGCTCGACTTGTAGGTCTCGCAGTCAAGCTCCCTTGTGCCTTTACACTCTGCGAATGATTTCCAACCATTCTGAGGGAACCTTTGGGCGCCTCCGTTACTCTTTAGGAGGCGACCGCCCCAGTCAAACTGCCTGCCAGACACTGTCTCCCAGCCGGATCACGGCTGCGGGTTAGAATGTCAGTACAGCAAGGGTAGTATCCCACCAGTGCCTCCACCGAAGCTAGCGCTCCGGTTTCTACGGCTCCTACCTATCCTGTACAAGCTGCACCAACATTCAATATCAGGCTGCAGTAAAGCTCCACGGGGTCTTTCCGTCCTGTCGCGGGTAACCTGCATCTTCACAGGTACTATAATTTCACCGAGTCTCTCGTTGAGACAGTGCCCAGATCGTTGCGCCTTTCGTGCGGGTCGGAACTTACCCGACAAGGAATTTCGCTACCTTAGGACCGTTATAGTTACGGCCGCCGTTTACTGGGGCTTCAATTCGCACCTTCGACCGAAGTCTAAGCGCTCCTCTTAACCTTCCAGCACCGGGCAGGCGTCAGCCCCTATACTTCGCCTTGCGGCTTCGCAGAGACCTGTGTTTTTGCTAAACAGTCGCCTGGGCCTATTCACTGCGGCTCATCTGGGCTATTCACCCAAATGAGCACCCCTTCTCCCGAAGTTACGGGGTGATTTTGCCGAGTTCCTTAACGAGAGTTCTCTCGATCACCTTAGGATTCTCTCCTCGCCTACCTGTGTCGGTTTGCGGTACGGGCACCTATTTCCTCGCTAGAGGCTTTTCTTGGCAGTGTGGAATCAGGAACTTCGGTACTAAATTTCCCTCGCCATCACAGCTCAGCCTTAGAGTGAAGGATTTACCTCCACTCCAGCCTACCTGCTTGGACGCGCATATCCAGCAGCGCGCTTACCTTATCCTCCTGCGTCCCCCCATTACTCAAACGGAAATAAGGTGGTACAGGAATATCAACCTGTTATCCATCGCCTACGCCTTTCGGCCTCGGCTTAGGCCCCGACTAACCCTGAGCGGACGAGCCTTCCTCAGGAAACCTTGGGCATTCGGTGGAAGGGATTCTCACCCTTCTTTCGCTACTCATACCGGCATTCTCACTTCTAAGCGCTCCACTAGTCCTTCCGGTCTAGCTTCACAGCCCTTAGAACGCTCTCCTACCATTGACACCAGAGGTGTCAATCCGCAGCTTCGGTGATACGTTTAGCCCCGGTACATTTTCGGCGCAGAGTCACTCGACCAGTGAGCTATTACGCACTCTTTAAATGATGGCTGCTTCTGAGCCAACATCCTGGTTGTCTAAGCAACTCCACATCCTTTTCCACTTAACGTATACTTTGGGACCTTAGCTGGCGGTCTGGGTTGTTTCCCTCTCGACTACGGATCTTATCACTCGCAGTCTGACTCCCATGGATAAGTCTTTGGCATTCGGAGTTTGTCTGAATTCGGTAACCCGTTGAGGGCCCCTAGTCCAAACAGTGCTCTACCTCCAAGACTCTAACCATGAGGCTAGCCCTAAAGCTATTTCGGAGAGAACCAGCTATCTCCAGGTTCGATTGGAATTTCACCGCTACCCACACCTCATCCCCGCACTTTTCAACGTACGTGGGTTCGGGCCTCCAGTAAGTGTTACCTTACCTTCACCCTGGACATGGGTAGATCACCTGGTTTCGGGTCTACGACCTCATACTTATTCGCCCTATTCAGACTCGCTTTCGCTGCGGCTCCGTCTCTTCAACTTAACCTTGCATGAAATCGTAACTCGCCGGTTCATTCTACAAAAGGCACGCCATCACGCATTAACGCGCTCTGACTACTTGTAGGCACATGGTTTCAGGATCTATTTCACTCCCCTTCCGGGGTGCTTTTCACCTTTCCCTCACGGTACTGGTTCACTATCGGTCACTAGGGAGTATTTAGCCTTGGGAGATGGTCCTCCCAGATTCCGACGGGATTTCTCGTGTCCCGCCGTACTCAGGATCCACTCTGGAGGGAACGAAGTTTCGATTACAGGGCTGTTACCTTCTCTGGCGGGCCTTTCCAGGCCTCTTCGTCTACCCCGTTCCTTTGTAACTCCGTATAGAGTGTCCTACAACCCCAAGAGGCAAGCCTCTTGGTTTGGGCTTTTCCCGTTTCGCTCGCCGCTACTCAGGGAATCGATGTTTCTTTCTCTTCCTCCGGGTACTTAGATGTTTCAGTTCCCCGGGTCTGCCTTCTATTTCCTATGTATTCAGAAATAGATACTACTCCATTACGAGCAGTGGGTTTCCCCATTCGGAAATCTTCGGATATAACGCTTGCTTACAGCTCCCCGAAGCATATCGGTGTTAGTCCCGTCCTTCATCGGCTCCTAGTGCCAAGGCATCCACCATGCGCCCTTTCTAACTTAATCATTTGGTCCATGATAAGCGATGCATTGCTGCGTCAGCTTCTCATTGCCTGATCATAAAAAAGGTCATACATACTTACGGATACAATCCATAAGGTGATGTTTCTCGGTTTATTGCTTCTCATTTTATCTGGTTTTCAAAGAACGAATAATAAGAGAGTTTAACCTCTCAAAACTGAACGAAACAAAAACGTCTGTTTATGTTGGCACCGCGGCCAACAGTTTCCTTAGAAAGGAGGTGATCCAGCCGCACCTTCCGATACGGCTACCTTGTTACGACTTCACCCCAATCATCTGTCCCACCTTCGGCGGCTGGCTCCCGTAAGGGTTACCCCACCGACTTCGGGTGTTACAAACTCTCGTGGTGTGACGGGCGGTGTGTACAAGGCCCGGGAACGTATTCACCGTGGCATGCTGATCCACGATTACTAGCGATTCCGGCTTCATGCAGGCGAGTTGCAGCCTGCAATCCGAACTGAGAATGGTTTTATGGGATTAGCTAAACCTCGCGGTCTTGCAACCCTTTGTACCATCCATTGTAGCACGTGTGTAGCCCAGGTCATAAGGGGCATGATGATTTGACGTCATCCCCACCTTCCTCCGGTTTGTCACCGGCAGTCACCTTAGAGTGCCCAACTGAATGCTGGCAACTAAGATTAAGGGTTGCGCTCGTTGCGGGACTTAACCCAACATCTCACGACACGAGCTGACGACAACCATGCACCACCTGTCACTCTGTCCCCCGAAGGGGAAATCCCTATCTCTAGGGTGGTCAGAGGATGTCAAGACCTGGTAAGGTTCTTCGCGTTGCTTCGAATTAAACCACATGCTCCACCGCTTGTGCGGGCCCCCGTCAATTCCTTTGAGTTTCAGCCTTGCGGCCGTACTCCCCAGGCGGAGTGCTTAATGCGTTAACTGCAGCACTAAAGGGCGGAAACCCTCTAACACTTAGCACTCATCGTTTACGGCGTGGACTACCAGGGTATCTAATCCTGTTTGCTCCCCACGCTTTCGCGCCTCAGCGTCAGTTACAGACCAAAGAGCCGCCTTCGCCACTGGTGTTCCTCCACATCTCTACGCATTTCACCGCTACACGTGGAATTCCGCTCTTCTCTTCTGCACTCAAGTCCCCCAGTTTCCAATGACCTTCCACGGTTGAGCCGTGGGCTTTCACATCAGACTTAAAGGACCGCCTGCGCGCGCTTTACGCCCAATAATTCCGGACAACGCTTGCCACCTACGTATTACCGCGGCTGCTGGCACGTAGTTAGCCGTGGCTTTCTGGTCAGGTACCGTCAAGGTACCGGCAGTTACTCCGATACTTGTTCTTCCCTGACAACAGAGTTTTACGATCCGAAAACCTTCATCACTCACGCGGCGTTGCTCCGTCAGACTTTCGTCCATTGCGGAAGATTCCCTACTGCTGCCTCCCGTAGGAGTCTGGGCCGTGTCTCAGTCCCAGTGTGGCCGATCACCCTCTCAGGTCGGCTACGCATCGTTGCCTTGGTGAGCCGTTATCTCACCAACTAGCTAATGCGCCGCGGGCCCATCTGTAAGTGATAGCCGAAGCCATCTTTTAACCTTCCTCCATGAGAAGAAAGAAATTATCCGGTATTAGCTCCGGTTTCCCGAAGTTATCCCAGTCTTACAGGCAGGTTGCCCACGTGTTACTCACCCGTCCGCCGCTAACTTCCGGGAGCAAGCTCCCTTCCATTCGCTCGACTTGCATGTATTAGGCACGCCGCCAGCGTTCGTCCTGAGCCAGGATCAAACTCTCGTTAAAGTGTTTGTAGCTCATTTGCTGGTCTTACATGTATTACTTTTTGACGTTTTGTTTCGTTCAGTTTTCAAAGATCAAATTCATCTGCTTGTCCTAACAGCAACTTTTATATCATAACATGTCGAAAAGTTCCTGTCAACACTTTTTTTGGAGCGGGTGAAGGGAATCGAACCCTCATCATCAGCTTGGAAGGCTGAGGTTTTACCACTAAACTACACCCGCAATATAATATGTTGTGATACATGGTCGGGAAGACAGGATTTGAACCTGCGACCCCTTGGTCCCAAACCAAGTGCTCTACCAAGCTGAGCTACTTCCCGTTTTAAATGGCGCGCCCGGCAGAAGTCGAATCCACAACCTTCTGATCCGTAGTCAGACGCTCTATCCAATTGAGCTACGGGCGCTTTATAATGGTAGGTAATATATAATTAACCATAGATTATTCTCATTCGCTATCAATTAACAGCGACTAGACCTATATTAAACTATCATAAGAGATCTGTCAACATCATTTCTCGACTTTTTTAAAAAACCCTGGCTAAAACTGATATAATACGAACCTTCCTCATTAAATGATATAGTTGAATAACACATGAATATGGTAATCCGATATGATTTTGCTCGCACTGTTCATTCGTTATAGTTACGAGCATATCAAGGGACGTTTTTTCACTTACTTCAAATACAACATCCACACATAAGAATTTATGTTCATTCCACACAATTCTCAAGTAGCTCTTCGAATTTATAAACCCTTCCTTAAATCTAAAAATAAAGGTTTCCCTAAAGCTATTAGAGTTAGGAAGGCTTAGTTTTTTATTGAATATCAACTTCCGTTACGAACTTTTCTCCAAAGTTAATAATAATGAATTCTTTTTCTTCCGTTTCATCCATTATTCCAAAAGCTTTACCAAGTGTACCACCCTGAATTCCCCAAAAAAAGTTATGGTCATCGTCAACTTTACTAAAGTCTCCTTCTTTCCACCTAGTTACAATTTCCATTAACGCCAATTTTTCTTCAAAATCACTCTGACTTACAATATCATAGATACCTTCGATGCTGCTCTTGATCATTGGCACAGCACCCCATTTATCCTCAGCTTTAATTTTTTGATGAGTCATTTTATGCATCACATCAAGAACTTGATCTTGACTCGAGTTAACATTCACGTCAAGTTCTACCTCAATGCCGCCAATTTTTTTAGACTGATCTGTTTCAACTTCACTTACTTCTTCAACAATCGCTTTTCCTTCTAGCGTATCCACCTTTTCTTTACCTTGTTTTATTTCCTGTTTTATCTCTTCTTTTGGTGTATCTAGAATAGAATAAGTTCCAATTGAAATTACAGCAAAACCGATAACTATTATTAATACAATGGATACCTTTTTCATATATTGTTAAATCCCTCCCACATTATATAAATTTGATTATAAACAATAGCTGTAGAAAGGTACACAAGACATCCTTTTATTTTGCTTACCTTTTTATAAGGACAGCATCCCTTCAGGCTCTAAAACAGAAAACCCCTTTCTTCATTTACCGCTCATTCATAATCTGTCCTATTTGCCTTATATACAATTTTTCAATGTGCTCTGGCCAATTCTGTTCTTCCTATTCCCACTCAATAGAAGCTCCCGCTATTTTCCAAAAAAAAACCTAGTAGGAAAAACAAAAAAAGAGGCTGGGACAAAACCTACCTCTGAAACGAAAAAGCCGGAGAAATTTTACGATGAGTAAAATTTCTCCGGCTTTAATTATTTTTTTAATAAAAAAAGGCCTACTTCTGATAAAATTAAGTTACCACACTAAATCCAATCAGAAAGTAGGATCCTTATGTTTAAAAATTATAACATGAATCAATTAGTTTTACCTTTAGATTTAGAAGTAAATTTGCAAAATAACGATATTGCCTTCCACATTCACTGTTTAGTTGAAAGCATCCCGCAGGAAGCCTTTGAACCATTTCTTCGAAATGAGGGATGTCCTGCCTATCACCCCCGCATGATGCTTAAAATCATCTTATGTGGCTACACTCAATCTGTATTTTCGGGTCGTAAAATTGAAGCACTTTTAAAAGACAGTATTCGCATGGTGTGGCTCGTACAAGGATACGAACCGAGCTATCGTACAATTAATCGCTTTCGTGTGCAACCTGAAGTTAAAGAATTAATTCGTCAATGCTTTGTACAATTTCGCTGTCAGTTAGTCCAAGAAAAGCTTATTGACCAAGAAGCAATTTTTATTGATGGTACAAAAATTGAAGCGAATGCGAATAAATTTACATTTGTCTGGAAAAAATCAATTGAGAAATATCATCAGGGATTAATTGAAAAATCAACTCTACAATGAGCTACTTGAGAAAGAGATTTTACCCGAAATTGAGCGTGAAAGCGAAGAAGAATTAACCCTTGAGGAACTCGCCCGCATAGTTCAAAAAGCAGACGATGTCATTAACGACTATGACAAAAAGATTGAAGCATCTTCAGACAATACAGAAAGAAAAACGTTAAGGAGTGAACGGAAGTTCCCAAAACAGGTCCGCAAACAGTTACTGGATTACATCGTTCGTAAACAGAAATATGAACGACATTTTGAAATCTTTGGCACGCGTAATAGTTATTCGAAAACAGATCATGATGCGACGTTCATGCGTATGAAAGATGATTATATGAAAAATGGTCAATTGAAACCTGGTTATAATGTACAAATTTCGACCGAAGGTCAATATACACTTGCCTATAGTTTATTTTCGAATCCAACAGACACACGTACATTAATTCCATTCCTAGATGAAATCGAGCAACATTATCTTCCATTACCGAAGTACATTGTCGCGGACGCAGGATATGGTAGTGAACAAAATTATGATGATATTCTTTCAAATCGTAAACGAGAAGCGTTAATTACGTATAACATGTATTTGAAAGAACAAAATAAAAAATATAAACAAAACGAATTCAATTCAGTTAACTGGCTTTACGATGAAGAGAAAGATACCTATACTTGCCCTAATCAACAGCGCGTTGTCTTTAAATATCATTCTGTTCGTACAGATAAGTCAGGTTTCGAGCGAGAATTTAAAATCTATGAGTGTGAAGACTGTTCAGATTGCCCATTCCGTTCATTATGTACGAAAGCAAAAGAAGGAAATCATCGAAAGATAATGGTGAACAAGAAATGGGAACAACAAAAAGAATATGTGAGAGCGAAGCTTTCAGAAGAAAAAACGAATTCTATTTACCGTCGACGCAAAATCGATGTAGAACCAGTTTTTGGATTCTTGAAGGCTAATTTGTGTTTCACTCGATTTTCAGTTCGCGGAAAATCGAAGGTCGAAAATGAAATGGGCCTAGCATTAATGGCCGTGAATTTACGAAAATTCACGGTCAACACATTGGTTCGAACATAAATAACAAACGATAAAAGAGAAAGGTGAAATTGAGCGCGCTCAATTTCACCTTTCTCACTATTTGGAAGCTAGTTATGTCCCAGCTTCCTTAGTTTGATTAGTTATGATGCGGCCGAGAGGACTTGAACCTCCACAGGGTTTCCCCCACTAGGCCCTCAACCTAGCGCGTCTGCCATTCCGCCACGACCGCTTTGTAAAAGAATAAGTTAAATCATATCAAGATACTATTATCTTGTCAATAACATTTTAACTTCCTTTATAGAGGATATTCAACACGCATTTAAGTTAATTAATGATGAGCCATGCAGGATTCGAACCTGCGACCCTCTGATTAAAAGTCAGATGCTCTACCAACTGAGCTAATGGCTCATGGCTGGGCTAGCTGGATTCGAACCAACGAATGACGGAGTCAAAGTCCGTTGCCTTACCGCTTGGCTATAGCCCACTCATGAAATTAAAATCACTATATTTATTAGTATGTAAAAATGGCGGTCCCGACGGGAATCGAACCCGCGATCTCCTGCGTGACAGGCAGGCATGTTAACCGCTACACCACGGGACCAGACAATTCAAGATTAAATCTTGAAAGATTAATGATTGCGGGGGCAGGATTTGAACCTGCGACCTTCGGGTTATGAGCCCGACGAGCTACCGAACTGCTCCACCCCGCGATAATGAAATAAATTGGTGACCCCTACGGGATTCGAACCCGTGATACCGCCGTGAAAGGGCGGTGTCTTAACCGCTTGACCAAGGGGCCAATATAAAAATTTATATGGCGGAGAAGGAGGGATTTGAACCCTCGCGCCACTTACGCGACCTATGCCCTTAGCAGGGGCACCTCTTCAGCCTCTTGAGTACTTCCCCATAAAAATAAGAAAATATATAAAATTTATAAAATTTATAAAATTTATATACAGTTTTGTCTTTCTTGTCTAGCCCACATCGACTAGCAATCCACGTCTAGGTCTAGTTTCATGCGCTAAACGGGCGCTTTGCGCTTTTCCATATAACTCCGCAGGTAGGATTCGAACCTACGACCGATCGGTTAACAGCCGATAGCTCTACCACTGAGCTACTGCGGAATAATGACTCTTCTGATTATAGTTATCAATCACTAAACTGTCAAGAGATATTTGTCTTTTTCTTATTTTTTTAGAATCATTGCTACATCTTTTCTTTAAGCTTCCCTCTACATCTTCCACAAACATACCGATCTGTATTTATTCTCCTCTTACGTTCAAATATAAATCTGCAATTTGTACACTCATAAATGCGGGGCACATACATTTTTCTTTTTATTTCTTCTGCTAACGGAGTGCAATGTCTCGGTGCTCCCACCTTTTTTAGTAGTGTTCGAAAATCGTTATCTCTATGTTTATAACCTCTACCTTCAATATGAAGATGGTAGTGACATAATTCATGTTTAATAATACCTTCCATTTCTTTTAATCCATGTTCCTCATAATACTTTCTATTAATTTCTATGTCATGCGAAGAAAGCATGTAACGACCACCCGTCGTTCGTAGACGAGGATTAAAGTATGCAGCGTGTTTGAAGGTTTTGTTGAAAAGTTTTATAGAAATACTTTCAGTTAACAGCTGTAATTGCTCGTTCGTCATCGAAGATATCCTCCAGAAAATTTTTCAGAACATGACAACCTATTTTACCATACATTAAAATGAACAAATACTTTTACTAGGGGGTCCTTTGTATGCCTGCCTGGTTTCAAAATCAAATAAAGAAAGCATTTATGCAAAAAGATCGTCATCAAGTCCAATTACTTAATCAATGTTGGTTCTTTTACAGAAAAAAACACCGCTAACTTGAGCAGTGTATAGCTTGTAGAATTGCGTGTTACTATCTCTACAAGCTCTATTATGGTATGAACTTCCATTCTAATTAGTTGTTTTTAGCATCGTTAGTGATAGACGTCCCTTTTGCACATCCACTTTTTCTACCCACACAGTTACAACGTCACCGAGAGACACGACATCAAGTGGATGTTTGACAAATCGATTACTCAATTTTGATATGTGGACTAAACCATCTTCCTTCACACCCACATCAACAAATGCACCAAAGTCAACAACATTCCGGACTGTTCCTTGTAGTTCCATTCCCGGCAGTAAATCATTCAATTTTAGCAAGTCTTTTTTAAGAAGTGGCTTTGGCTGCTCATCCCTAAGATCTCTTCCAGGCTTCATTAAGGCATCTATGATATCCGTTAATGTTAATACCCCAAGATCCAATTCTGCAGCTAATTCATCTACATTTATTCCCCTGAGCGCTTCTATTAACGCCTCTGTTCCAAGATCCGACGTGGAAAATCCTAGTTTCGTCAATAGACGTTGTACCTCTCCATAACTTTCAGGATGGATTGGGGTTAAATCTAGCGGTTCTTCCCCATCAAAAATTCGCATGAATCCGATGGCTTGTTCATATGTTTTTGCACCAAGACGTGGAATCTTTTTTAATTGCTTCCGATTGGCAAACTTTCCAGTCTCCTCACGTTGCTTGACGATATTATTAGCAACCGTCTTGCTAAGTCCTGATACATATTGAAGTAAGGATGATGAGGCAGTGTTTACATTTACCCCTACTTGGTTAACCGCGGTTTCTACAACAAACGAAAGAGAATCATTTAATTTTTTTTGTGTAACATCATGCTGGTATTGGCCCACGCCTACTGATTTAGGGTCAATTTTCACTAATTCAGCAAGTGGATCTTGCAATCTTCTTGCGATGGAAACCGCACTCCTTTCCTCTACTTGCAAATGAGGAAATTCTTCTCTTGCAAGGTCGGATGCAGAATAAACACTCGCCCCCGCTTCATTTACGATGAGGTACGCAAGGTCTGTTTGAAGTTCTTTTAACACATCAACGGTAAATTGTTCTGATTCTTGAGAGGCAGTCCCATTACCAATCGCAATAATTTCAACATGATATTTCCTAATGATATTCATCATTTTATCTTTCGCTTCCGCTTGTTTTGCCTTTGGTGGATGCGGAAAAATAACATCTATCTCAAGTACTTTCCCCGTTTCATCCACTACCGCAAGCTTACAACCAGTTCGATACGCTGGATCTAATCCAAGAACAACTTTCCCTTTTAATGGCGGTTGAAGTAAAAGGTTTCTTAAATTCTCGGAAAAGATATGTATTGCTTGATTTTCTGCCTTTTCCGTCAACTCGTTTCTAAGTTCCCTTTCAATAGCAGGTTCAATTAACCTTTTATAACCGTCTTCTATCGCCTCAACTACAATTGGCGCAGCATTTGCATGTTCTTTTTTGATAAAATATTTATTTATGTACTGCAATACCTTTCGGTTATCTAATTTTAATGATACACGTAAAATATCTTCTTTTTCACCGCGGTTTAATGCTAGTATACGATGTGGAACGATTTTCTTGATTGGTTCTTCATATTCATAATACATTTCAAAAATGCTTTTATCGTCTTTTTCCGCATCCTTAACGAGCGAAGCAATTTTACCAGATTGGAATGTTTCCTTTCGCACCCATTGACGTATATTTGGATCATCTGAAATCTGTTCTGCAATAATATCTTGCGCGCCTTTAATAGCGTCCTCTGCCGATAGCACTTCCTTCTCAGCTGAAACATATCGCTTGGCCTCTGATTCGACAGAACTTTCATCAGATAAGCTTAGTAGCCATTCAGCCAAAGGCTCCAGACCTTTTTCTTTAGCTACCGTAGCTTTTGTACGTCTTTTCTGCTTATATGGACGATACAAATCTTCTACAATTTGCAATTTCTTTGCTTTGACTATCTCTTGTTGTAATTCCTCTGTCAGTTTGCCTTGTTCCTCAATTAAACGAATGACATCAATCTTTCGCTGCTCAAGGTTTTGTAAATACTGCCAATTATCCAATATTGATTTAATTTGAACCTCATCGAGAGCACCTGTCATTTCTTTACGATAGCGCGCAATGAACGGAACTGTATTACCTTCTTCAAGTAATTCAATCACGCTTTGCACCTGTTTTTTTGCTAATTTCAATTCATCAGATAGTTGCTTAATAAGCAAATCATCCTGTTGTTCTATTTGAATCATGAGCTTCCCTCATTTCCCAGTATCATTATTCCATTTTAACATATTAACCACACAACAAAAAAGCCCACCAAATCAGAGCAGGCTTCCTACGATAAATGTCATATCATCTGTTGCATTCACTTGTTTTACTTTCAGTTGTTCAGTCAGCGAAGCAACAGGAAGGCCGCTACCTAACAATGCTCTCGTATTTACATTCATAAACCCGTCAGAATGAATAAGAAATTTAGATTTTGATTCATATGGGAATTTTTGTGTACGAAACTTTTGAGGTCTGCCCGAAAGATACCCTGTTACAGGCATCGGGTAAGTCAATTTTCCAGATGGTGAATACACATAAAAACGAATATTGCCTACACAACTGTATTCAAACTGCTTAAGAGCATAATCAACCTTAAAGATTGCTACTGCTGCACCGCGTTTTCGCCGCGTTTCCATGTTGCTATAGGCCATTAGCGTATCAACATTTTCATCAGGATTTGACTGAACAACTGAAGTAACAGCGTAAGATGATTCATAAGCATACTTTCCGCTACCAAGGCCATCAGCAACGACACAAAGAAAATGCTCATCCGTTGCTTTCATATAAAAGCTATCTCCACAAAAAGTATTATCATCCTTGGAAGTTTGAAAACCATGCGCTTCAACAAAGTTATTCTCAATATGAATCATGAAGAAGCGCTCTCCGCATTTAGAGAATCCGTCTGAATAGCTTCTCGCAACTTTTTAATTGCACGTCGTTGCAAACGAGATACATGCATTTGTGAAATACCTAGCATTTCCCCCGCCTCTTTCTGGCTCATATTTTCCAAATAAGTATATTGGATTATGTTTTTCTCTCTCTCTGATAGAACGTGTAAAACCTTGTCCAAGACAAGACGCTGATTCACCTTTTCATAGCCTGTGTCTACATTTCCTACAATATCAAGTAGAGTAACAGTACTGCCATCAGAATCTGCTTCAATTGAATGATCGACAGATAAGGCTTGATAACTTTTTCCCATCTCCATTGCTTCAAGTATTACTTCTTCCGATTCATCCAAGTAAGAAGCAATCTCATGAATTTGCGGAGATCGTTGTAATTCCCTCGTTAATGTTTCGTTAGCATTTTTAATTTTTGGACCTAGTTCCTTAATTCTACGTGGAACATGGACACTCCATGTTTTATCCCGTAAAAATCGTTTCATTTCACCAATTATAGTCGGAATAGCAAAAGCTTCAAATGATTTCCCAAATGATTCGTCATATCGGCGGATTGCACCAAGAAGCCCAATTATCCCTACTTGGTATATATCCTCATGAAATGATTTTCCTTTTGAATATTTACGGGCAATAGAATCGACCAAATTCTTATAATGTAAAACAAGTTGATTTTGAGCGTCTGCATCTTCATGTTGTTGGTATGCTTTAATCCACTTATTCACATCACTTTTCAAATGATCAGGTTGAGACTGTTTCGACATCCCTCTCCACCTGCTCTCCATCGAGGTATTTTGTCATGAATACAGTTACCCCTTCATTTTGATGAACTTTCACTTCGTCCATCAAGCTCTCAATCAAGTAAAGGCCTAAGCCTCCTTCACGCAAAAATTCTACTCGGGTATTTTCTTGGTAAGGACCCGTTTCTTCAAGCGTCTTTTTTAAATTAAAACTTTTCCCAGAATCTGATACCATTACTTCCAGTCTTTCTACGTACAGGGCAAAACCAACAACTATTTCGCCCCCCTCATTCGCTTTATATGCATGTTGAACTGCATTCGTAACTGCCTCACTAGTAGCGATTTTTAAATCCTCTATTAATTCATAAGTAAATCCCATTCTACTTGCAATTCCGGATAGTGTTAATCGAATTACACCGACATACTCCGCTTTTGCTGGGATTTTCATTTCAACGTAGTCAAAAGCTTCTCTCATTATACTCCACCCTCTACCTCGGTATTAATGTCCATCACATCGGCTAACCCAGTAATCTCGAACAGGCGCTTTAGTCGATCAGTCATTCCTGTAAAATCCAGTTGACCTTCATTCGCTTTTAAAGATTTAAATAATCCTACAAATACACCAAGGCCTGTACTGTCCATATAGGTTACCTCAGATAAATCAACAACCATCCTTATTCCTGGACTTTCTACGGCATTCATTAGCTCTTCTCTTACTTGCGGAGCAGTATATGCATCTATTTCTCCACTAAGCTTCACATATACTTCTTGACCACTTTCTCTCACATCAATTGATAAATTCAATTTTATCCACCCCTTTTAACACTTTTATAGTGCCATTATCATATACCCGGTTGTAAATAACGTTAAACATTTTTATTCCGTTCTTTTTAAAATAATTAACGTAAAATCATCTCGAAGTTCGAAATCCTGGATTCTTTCCAAGTCTTTATAAACATTCGTCACTATATCTTGTGCTGGGAGGTGTATATATTCTTTCATTACATCAATAATATCTTCTCGCTCAAAAAATCCCTCATCCGTACGACATTCACTTACTCCGTCTGAAAAAAGGATGACCATATCTCCTGGCGCAAGTATATTTTCATACTCATTATATGTAGTTTGTTTATCAATACCTAACAATAATCCCTTTCCATTTAAATCTTGAAACTGCTGATTTTCCGAGTCGTAAAAAAAACCTGGTTCATGACCAGCATTCGCATAACGGAATGTACATTCTGATGGATCATAAACCCCGTAGCACATTGTAATAAACATACCCGGTTCTACATTATGTTCTACTTCTCTATTCAAATTTTCAAGAATATCACTTGGAGATTGTCGGTTATTAGGCATATTATCCATTGCATATTTGATCATCGACATGGACAATGCGGCAGGAATACCTTTTCCAATTACATCCGCAATTGCGATAGCAATACAATTTCTTTCATCTTTTACAAAGTGATAATAATCCCCATTCATTTGTCTCGCCGGTACACTTAGCGCGCCAATATCCACGCCATCCATTTGCGGTATCGACGTTTTAAGCAGTGTTTGCTGCATATTCGCCGCTAATCCTATCTCATTTTTTATCGCTAATTGTTCTGTTCGTAAACTTTGATGTTCTCGGTAAGCCAGACCATAGCCAATCATTACTTCTAGTAAAACATCAAAAGAATCTATTAATTTTTCTTGCGTAGCTTCATTTTCAATCATTATCGACTTATGTAAGCTAATAACATCTTCTGGCGAAATATTATGTTCAATTAATTTTCTACTTAATTTTTGCCCCTGATATAGACTTTGTTCATTTTGACTTTTTAAATACCCATTAATAATTTCTCTATATTTCAGTTCAAACAAATCTTTAAACTCCACACAGTCCACTCCTTCTACCGGAGCCACTTAACTGCAGTTATCTCCGTGCCCTCATCCACTTTAGATTGAATATCAAATTCATCCATCAACCGTTTTACCCCTGGTAATCCAGCTCCCAACCCGCCCGATGTTGTATATCCATCTTCCATCACTCTACGTATATCCGCTATTCCCGGGCCTTGATCTTTGGCAATAATCATCAAGCCTATTTTACCGTCCAAATACTCCTTTTTGATGCAAACTTCTCCCCGACCAGCATATAAAAAAATATTACGTGCCAATTCGCTAATCGCTGTTGTAATCCTAGCCTGGTCTACCGTCCTAAATCCGACCTCTTTCGCCACATTTCTACCTAATTGGCGAACAGCTACGATGTCCCATTCATTTAATATTTGTACGCAGGACTGCAGCTCCATCGGCTAACCCCCCAGTTCTTCTTGTAATTTGTCCAAACCGTTTTCTAAATCTAATGCGGTCATGACATCTTCTAGGCGGATGCCTAGTTCAATTAAAGTAATAGCAACTGCAGGTTGAATTCCGGTAACAACAACTTTAGCCCCCATCAACTTAGACATGTCCATTACATCACCGAGTACTTTTGCAATAAAAGAATCGATAAAATCAATAGATGTAATGTCAATGACAACACCTCTTGCGCTAGTCGCATGGATTTTTTGCAAAAGATCCTCTTGAAACTCTAACGCCGTGTGGTCATCAAGTTCCCATTGAATAGACACCAACAAACAATCTTTTAATTTTAAAATCGGTATTCTCATATTCAATGCATACCCTCCAATTTCACGATCTTTCTGTCTGTGAATTCTAATGCTTTCTCAATTCCTTTTCTTAATGTGCTGGTTGTTGTAACTTGATTCAAGTTAATCCCAAGATTGACAATTGTTTGGGCTATTTCTGGCCGAATGCCAACTAACATGCATTTCGCTCCAACAAGTCTAACAGCGTCCGCCGCTTGTATAATATGATGAGCAACCATAGTATCCACTACAGGCACACCCGTTATATCTATAAGCACAACATCTGCACGATGCTTGACGACACCCTCTAATAAGTTTTCCATGATGAGTCTTGCCCTGTCAGTATCAATGGTTCCAACTAACGGCATGACGGAAATTTTTTCAAACACAGGAATTAAAGAAGCGGATAATTCTTGTAAAGCTATTTTTTGCAATGAAACTGTCTTCTCCCAAGTCGCTGAATATCTTTCTACCATTTCATCGTGAATTGGCTCGATCCATTTATTTATGCCCAGTAGCAATTCGTTGTTTTGTTTAGCAGTGTATTCATTTTCATCAATCATCCGCTCATAAACAAGCGTGTTAAGCACTCTCAAACCTTTAGTTATAAATATAAGCGGCCAGCCCAATTGCACAATATCCACAACGAAGCTGTCCATTTTTTTAGTATAGATATCTTTTGTATCTATGACATTAGAGATGGTAATGTTAATGAATGCTTTGCTTGTGTTATAGTACATTTCATTAGAAACTATGTTCCGTTCTCGTTCAATACCATGCTTTTGCATCTCTTTCATCCAGGCTTCAAGTAACTCTTCTTCATGATCCTGCATATAACAAGCAACTTCTTTATTCATTGATCCCACTCCGTTCTACTTTGCTTATAGTAAAAAAGGCTTTCACACCTTTCGCATATCAAAAATTAGCAATATTCACAGAATATCACTTCACTAACATAAAAAAGACGCTGCTAATATAGCAGAGCGCCCTAAAAATCGATGAGTCCAAGACTAATTTGTAAGGCTTCATCTACTTTTGCCATCATTTCCTCATCAAGATGTGTAATCTTGTCTGTTAAACGTTGCTTATCAATTGTTCTTACTTGTTCAAGTAAAAGGACAGAGTCCCTCTCAAAACTATAACGCTTCGAATCAATTTCCACATGAGTAGGCAGTTTTGCTTTTTGTATCTGTGCTGTAATTGCAGCAACAATTACAGTAGGGCTAAATCTGTTCCCAATGTCATTCTGAATTACCAGCACTGGCCGGACGCCGCCTTGCTCTGAACCGACCACTGGAGATAAGTCGGCGAAATACACGTCACCACGCTTTACGGCCAAGGACTTACCCTCCGCTTACAAGCCGTTCGACTGTATTTTCTGCCTCGTACTCCGCTTGGAGAGCTTCAGATGAGATCGCCAAATTAATTTTGGCCATCTCCATATATCCGCGTCTCATAGACTCAATGATTTGGCGTTTTTTTCGTTCGCGAAGATACACCTTAGTGGCACGGTAAATAATTTCATTGCAATTCACATTTTCTTGTTCGGCATAGCCGTCCAATTCCGCGATCAGTTGCTGCGGCAGTCGTATAATAATTTCTGTTGTTGCGCTGGATTCTGACACCAACCACACCTCCACCATTACTACAAGCCAATACTATTATTAATTAAGCTTAATCATACCATCAAACAGCGTTTCTGAAAAGGTAAATTCCACAATACTTCTATATATTGTCCCATGAAATCTATTACTAATACTTTTAATTCTACGTTTATCGCAAAACTCCTGCTATTTTCGCTAAATTAATTATTTTTTTTCGACATAACTGCAAGTTACTATAGAAGATTCCCACCGAGGTAAACACGAGGTACTCGAGGCGTAATCATGCATGTTACTTCATAGTTAATTGTATCAATCTTTTCAGCAATTTCATCTATTGAAATAAATTGTCCTGCCTGTTCACCAATCAATGTCACCTTTGTACCTAAGGGCATATAACGTGGTAGCTTAATCATCGTTTGATCCATACATATTCGCCCGACAATCGGTACCCTTTCTCCTTCTGCAATCACTTCTTGGCCTTGTAACTTCCGGATCCACCCATCTGCATAGCCAATTGGAATCGTGGCGACCCACTCATCAGAAGCTGCCGTATAGACTGCACCATAACCGACACTTTCTCCTGCTCGTAATTGTTTAATATGTGTTATTTTCGATTGTAATGATAATACTTCTTTTCTTTGAAATGGAAAAAGTGATTTCATTTCTTCTGATGGTGAGAGTCCGTAAAGTGCGATTCCGATTCTAACCGCATTAAAGGTGGCATCGGTATGAAAGAGAGCTGCAGCACTATTAGCAGCATGTATATATGCTGGCTTTGATTCTAATGCATTTAAAAGCTCTTTAAAGGTTTTTAATTGTTTTTGATAATAACTAGTATCTAATTGATCTGCAGTCGCAAAATGCGTATAGATTCCTTCAAACACAAATTGATCCGCTGTCAGTAAAATCCGTTCTATTTCACGGATTTCTATTGCTTCCTTTAGACCAATTCTCCCCATGCCAGTATCACATTTTATATGAACACATAGTTGGTCACTAGACGCAATTGTTGCTTGCGCTTCTTTTAACCAAGCTGCTTGAAAAACGGTAAGAGATATATGGTGCTTTGCTGCAATCCCAGCATGACTTGGACTTGTTACACCAAGCACGAGAATCGGTGCAGTAATCCCATTTTCTCTAAGTGCTAATGCTTCATCTAGAAATGCTACGACAAGTCCATGAGCACCTGCTTCTAAAACCGTATGTGCTGTTTGAACATCGCCATGACCATATGCATTCGCTTTAACCGCTGCAAAGACATATGTTTTCTCTGGTAGATGCTCACAAATAGCTGCAGTATTTTCATATAATGATTCTAAATTTATTTCTGCCCATGTATCCCGATAAAAATGCGTAGTCTTACTCAAAGGTGTCACTTCCCCATTCACTTTCAACTATTATTAATTATCAAACCAGCATCGCAATATGTCAATTATTTTAGCGGAAGATGTTATGCACGTCGACGTATACGCAAAAATTAGTTTACCGCGCCCCTCCCTGTCTCTTTTATCGTTTTTCCAAAAGAAGTCTCCCTCTTCAAGCATGTAACGGACCTGTCCGATAAGTAGGAAAATCCTTAAAACGGCATTTTGCTGATTTTTCATCTTGCTCTGACTTTTAAAAAATGTAAGTTGATTCGAGTGCGGGGCGTCCAATTGACCATAGCACTGCTTTTTTCGTTCGGAGGGGCATTCGAATGGCGTCCGATTTACCTTAGCACTGCTTTTTTTGCTCGGAAGGACAATCGAATGACTTCCGATTTACCTTAGCACTGCTTTTTTCGCTAGGAAGGACAATCGAATGGCGTCCGATTTACCTTAGCACTGCTTTTTTTGCTCGGAGGGGCATTCGAATGGCGTCCGATTTACCTTAGCACTGCTTTTTTCGCTGGGAAGGACATTCGAATGGCGTCCGATTTACCTTAGCACTGCTTTTTTCGCTAGGAAGGGCATTCGAATGGCGTCCGATTTACCTTAGCACTGCTTTTTTCGCTCGGAGGGGCATTCGAATGGCGTCCGATTTACCTTAGCACTGCTTTTTTTGCTCGGAGGGGCATTCGAATGGCGTCCGATGACCAGGTCCGGTCGTGCCTTTTTCGCGAGCTGGATAATATCTACGCCTGTGGAGACAATGTAAGACGTATGGGATAACCATTACGCAATGGTCCGGGAAACAGGTAGTTCAAACAACCCGCGATGGTGTTAAGGAGGGGGTTATTCACATCCATTACCTCTCAACAACAAAAAAAGACCCCGCAGCTGCAAGGTCGTAACAATCTTATTTAACACTGCCTTCTTGTACAGATTTGGCTACCGTTATCATTTCTTCAGGAGTTAAATTGGTTGAGGCAAGTAAATAATCCACTCCGTTTTCACTCCAGGAAATAGATTGTTCTGTCATTGCACCAATAGCAAAACCTAGATCTACCATTTCACCATTACTCTCCACTACTTGCATGGATGTAGAAGGGAGTACCGTTGCTTTTTCTTGTACAAGTGTAAATGATTTATCTCCACTATACGTAAGTAATACGCGACTTCCATCTGCAGTGTCCATCCTTTTCTCTTCAAGCTGTGTAGTTCCCGGAATTTCTGCCATCGGGTATTTTACAATAAACTCACTATCATTATTACTAGCGATTACAGGTAATTCTAACTGCGCACTCGTCATATTCTTTTTCGTCTCGAAAGCATTTTTATCAAATTTCGCATTAAAATCTACTTTTGAAAATTGGACAGTTATGACCGCATTATGATCTGTATCCATCACTTTGACACTCACTGGCTCTAAGCTATCTTTCTGAAAAGTAATTTCTTGCGATGGGAGCATCTTATTATTTTGATATCTCGTCTTTGTTTCAAATACATAATGCTCTTTTGTTGCTGTAAATTTTGCTCCCTTGTCTTCCATAATATCCGTTACAAGAGACTCATACAAATAGGCCTGGCTACTATTTTGCGGCCATTCACTTTGGAAACGATAACTCTTGTTCAATGCGGGTGTGAGCACATATACACCACTTTTATTACGAAGAATCATCTGGCTTTGATCCTTCTTTTCATTTTTCAAAAGCACGCGATAGTCTCCTGGTTTATTATGCCAGACATCAATCTCATAAGACTGCGGTTCCTCACCAACGGTCAGCGTCATTTGTGCCGTAGCCTTATACCCTTTTATATCTCCTGCTTTCTTAGTCAACCCCTTCGTCACATCTTCCTGCGATTTCGTCCCGCAGGCGGAAAGCACAACAATGGCAGTGAGCAAAGCCCAAACGAGCCATATCCCCTTTCTCATTCCTTCAACCCCTTCGTTGTCTCATTTAAACATGAAAAGAAGAGAGAAGGGCAGCTACCGCAATTGCCATAATTCATCGTTAATACGCGAGCCGCTCCGCACAATGTCGCAATCACATCGATACCCAACCTTGTCTCTTCTAACGCATTAAAAATATATGAGACAACCACTCGCAATATACCCCTAAAAAAAAGAAAAGCAAAAGATACTTAGCTGCGAGTGAATATGGTTAAGGATTAATCTACTAGCTTTTATGACAGTATCGACATTCGCTCTGTTATATACGAACGACCTGAGGATAAAAAGCACCCAAAAAAATTGCCTATAGTAAAATTTTTGGATCACACACCACCATTTCCATTCAACACCGTCACCTTGATGTTTCAATGATCACTTGAGCTGCTGCATGTGATTTAGTATGTGTAATCGACAGGTGTATTCGGTACCTAGCGGGCTTAACAATGCATGGCTTCCCTTTTTCATCTGACATAATTTCAATATCTTGAAAGGATAACGCTTCGCCAATTCCAGTTCCAGCCGCTTTTGAATACGCCTCTTTCGCAGCAAATCTACCTGATAAAAATTCCGTCTTTCTATTTTCATTTAATGAATCATATACACTAAGCTCAACCTCCGTCAGAATCCTTTCTGCAAATCGCTTTTGTCTCTTTCTTAGCCTATCAATTCTGTCCGTTTCCACAAGATCTAAACCAATTCCAATAATCATCTATTTCAACTCCTTCTAATATGATATATATATCCATATATTTAACTAGATAGTTGTCCAAAGGGGTTTCTTCCTTTAATCTAAGTACAAGCATTAATCTATATATCGAAGGAGGCCTTCATTATGTTCGTTAGAACCGAAAGTTTTGGACAATTTCTAAAGTACTATCCTATCATTTCAATCATTATCGCTATTCAGATTGTATTTTTCCTAATGATGCGTATACCATTCTTCCCTAATAATCTTATATTTGAATCATTTTCCGGGGTGAATGTGTTTATCTTTGAAGGGGAATACTGGCGTTTAATTACGCCCATACTTATGCATGTAGGTTTTTCCCACTTATTTTTCAATTCATTCTCACTTATTCTATTCGGGCCGGCACTGGAGCGTGCACTTGGTAAAATTACTTTTCTAATTGTATATTTCACTTGTGGGCTAGGAGCTAATATCGCGACATTATTTATTCATCCACCATACTACGTTCATATTGGTGCGAGTGGAGCAATTTTCGGGCTATTCGGCGTTTATCTTGCAGTCATCTTATTCAAAAAAGAAGCAATGCCTCAGCAAGGTCGTCAGGTTATTATACCTATCGCAGTCATTAGCGTAATTATGACTTTTTTTCAATCAGGTGTAAATATTACCGGTCATATATTCGGGGTAATTAGCGGTATACTTATCGGCAAACTACTCATTCAGTTGGGAAAAATGGATTTCAACAAAACTTATTCATGATAATTGAAGGGTATGCACTTTAATTAAGAGAGTACCTAGGATTTCTCAGGATAGGCACTAAATAAACTAAACCCGAGATTTTTCACTCACTTATCTCGGGTTCTGCTATATGCTTTGATTGTTCTTTTGGTAAATACCATTCAAAGATTGTTGCTGCATCACATTTTTCTATATGGGTAACACCAGCTCCAGCGTCACCACCGCTCATGACCGCCGCGCTTACTGTGGCAAGGTCTGCCTGATTTTGGAACCAATTCACTGTCACATCCATTGATTGCACCCTGTTTTTCCGCAACAAAACGGTTTGCTGACCTATTACCCTATACCTGAATGCAAGTTGATTACCGGTAATATTCCACCCAGCCGATCTGTACCGACATACGCCTAAAATCCATGCTAACGGGAGCAAAAGTAGTGATAAAGCGCCATATGGCCACAGCCAAATCGATAACCCGGTCACAACAACAGCTGCTTGTATTATATTCAAAAAATAAAAACGTCGTTTCGCCCTTATTGGAGCACGAATAAAATCAACATGAAATGAATAATCTGTAAGCGCATCTTGTAATAAAGTTGCAATGGCCTTTTTCTTAATAACAGGCATGAGCAAACCTTCTGTCTTTTCGTCTAAATTTGATCCTCCTGCATATTCCACTACCACACTCGCATAGCCAAATGGTTGACGTAGTGGGCTTTCTGTAATTCTGATTGCTTGTACTCTACGAATCGGAATCGTTGTTGTCCTTTTTTCCAATAACCCGCGCGTAATGACAAAATCATCTTCGAATTGCTTTAATGTAAAATCATTATATTTTAAATATGCCAATACTACAGATAAAACCCAAGCCATCACAATCCCTATGAACACGAGGGACGCAATAATAAAATAGCCAGCTTGGACTATTCCTTCCAATTCGTTAAATAATTTATCAAATGGAATCAAATCATCAAATTGTGCTGCAAATGCAATGACTGCAGAAATGACCAATCCAGCTTTCCCGGATGTAGATGCAAAAAATAATAATTGTTGTTGCGTTATCTTGTATAAAATTGTTTCCTTTTGGACCTCGTCAATATCTTTTTTTATTACATCACCATTATTTTTCGCTTCAGCAATCATACTTTTAATGGCAGATGCTGCTTCTTTATTAATTGCAGTCATTTCTGCTTCGGCTTTATTATCACTACTACCCGCTGTTTCAACTTTCACTTTTACAAGTCCAAACGGCCTATGTATAATGCTTTCGGAAAAATCCAGACTTTGAATCCTTTCGAATGGGATATAGCGCTTCTTTTTTATAAATAAACCATGTTCAATCCTTAATTCCATATCTTCAATCCTGTATGTATATCTTGACCATTTAATGATGCTTAACACAATGGTGAACAAAACTATCATTCCCAAACCGATCCATGGGCCATAATCCCATAGTATCTTACCTGTTTTTTCATCCCCCTTCGTCGCGATAAAAATCCAAAGAAGCATAGGCAAAATCACTTGCTTTAAAAAGGATAAAAATTCAAATAAAATAGAAATTGGATGGAGTCTTTTCGGATCAGACATCATCTTCAGCCACCCTCGCCAATCTGGAAATAGCATGTCGTAATTCTTCTGCTTCTTTCATATCAACTGCAGGTATTTCATGCTTCGTAGCAGCAGTTGATATCTCAATTGTCGCAAGTTTATACTTGCGCAAAAGCGGTCCTTGAAGTGTATCTACATGCTGAACTCGAACCATCGGCACTAGTGTACGTGTAATGATCCAGATTCCACGTTGCAATTCTATTTCTTGCTCCCTCACTTCATAGCGCCAACGATTCCATCTTAAAGAAGGTATCGTCTTTATTAATAACACGGAAATGATTACAGCTGCAATTGCGGTGATCCCTGGATATAAAAATGACCATTTAAAAATGTAAGATATAATACCATAAGCAATAACTGGAATCCACAATAGTCCTGATGTAATCATTCCTACAATGCGCCAAACTTTTAAACCTTTTTCTGAAATCTGATTTTTCGGTTGTTTCCCATTCATCCGTTTACCTCCGATGTGATGTATATATGATTAAAAATATTAATAAACTCATTCAATTAGTCCATTGAAAAATGAAGTTCAGATTGCTGTTTCGATGAATAGGCAATTCTAATACATAACGCGCGGCTAAAATGGTCTATCTTTGGTCCTTTTATAGCATGCCAATTAGTATGTATACGGATGATCCAATTAAGGGTTTCAACTTTTTGATATAAAAAAAGCAACCGATATGTCCGATTGCTTTTTTACGCATTATGGAAAGTACAATAATACATGATCGCTTACGCTTTTTGAGCGAGCTCTTATAATAAGTGGAAGAACGGCTAAGGTCGTGCCATATCCGTGACATCGTTGTCGTGACCCACTCGTGTGAGCCCTACCGTCCTGGCCTGCTTCATGCAGGCCTCCGCTCTTTTCGCATGAGCGGATCTTTCATTTATGGTCTTTTTCCACCCGTACGTCGCTGTGGTTTTCGATTTCCTTTATAAGAAGACTGATGATTTGGTTTCCCGCCACGTCTGTTGCGGTTACCACCACCACCCTGACCTTCACCTTTAGAAGGAAGTGGGCGCTCTGCTGTAATATGAACAGGCGTTTTATCTGGTTCTTTCGTCAAAGCTTTCAAAGCAGCTGCAACGATAGCGACAGTATCACCATGTTGAGTGATTAAATCATTTGCTGCTGCAGTGTAACCTTCCAACTTATCTTCTTTAATTGCATCTTCAATCTTTTGAATCGTAATTTGTTGTTGACCTTCCAAAGCTTCATCCCATGTAGGTGGAAGCATTGGTTGCATACGTTTTTTCGTTGTCTGCTCTACGATTCGTAAATAACCCATCTCACGCGGACTAACAAACGTAATAGCCATTCCTTCTTTACCCGCACGTCCCGTTCTACCGATTCTGTGCACATAGCTTTCAGGATCTTGAGGAATATCATAGTTATATACATGTGTTACGCCAGAAATATCTAGACCGCGTGCTGCAACATCTGTTGCCACAAGTACATCTACTTTACCTTCTTTGAACTTTTTCAAGACAGACATACGCTTCGCTTGTGTTAAGTCTCCATGAATACCTTCTGCAGTATATCCTCTAAGTGTTAGAGCATTTGCAAGTTCATCCACACGACGTTTCGTACGACCGAATATGATCGCCAATTCAGGTGAGTGAACATCAATTAGACGTGACAGTACATCAAACTTTTCTCTTTCATGAACTTTTACAAAAAATTGTTCAATCAAAGGAACTGTCATTTCTTTTGCTTCAACTTTCACAACTTCAGGATCTTTCATGAATCTAGATGCGATGCGACGAATCGGTGTTGGCATTGTAGCAGAAAATAACAGTGTTTGTCTTTCTGCAGGAACCGTTTCAAGAATCGATTCGATATCGTCAATGAAGCCCATATTTAGCATTTCATCTGCTTCATCTAGGATAAGGGTATGAACATTGCCTAATTTCAGTGTGCGGCGATTAATATGATCAAGAATACGACCAGGTGTACCAACAATTATGTGTGGGCCCTTTTTCAACGCTCTAATTTGACGTTGAATGTCTGAACCACCATAAATTGCTAGCACTTTCGCACGAGCATCTGTACCAATTTTATAAAGCTCTTCTGATACTTGGATAGCTAGCTCACGCGTTGGTGCAATGATAATTCCCTGCACATGTGATGCTTTAATATCTAGTTTTTCAATGAGCGGAATACCAAAAGCGGCAGTTTTACCTGTACCTGTTTGTGCTTGCCCGATTATATCTTTTCCTTCCAACCCTAGTGGAATGGTCTTTGCTTGTATTGGTGTCGCTTCTTCAAAGCCCATTCTGTTAACGGCTTTTAAAATTGACTGACTTAAATTTAAATCTGAAAACTTCGTCAATGCTTCTCAATCTCCTTTTAATACCTCGATTTGAGACATATGTCTCTCCCAGAAATAAAACTGGGTATCAGAGCTGCTGCGAAAAATTGTAAACGATAAAGCCAATTCTACCATTAATTGTTTACAATTACAATTGAAGTCTAACCATGGTCAGTTAGAATTAATGTTATTATGACCAATTGTTTCGTCTTTCATTTATTGCAATTATTGTATTTGGTCAATGACAGTAAGTGCCTCAACTGTTTCTTCTAGCTTCATTCCTCGAGATGCCTTTATTAAAATAATTTCATTCCCATTGATTATTTCTTTAATACCATTCACTAATTGTTCTTTATCAGTAAAGTGAAAAATACGCTCTTCCGAAAAATGTTTCCTTGCTCCTGCTATAATATATTTTCCAAGGTCGCCATATGTAAACACATATTTAACTTTTTCGGAATTAATTTCCTCACCAATTTGTTCATGATAAGCTATTTCATGTTCACCAAGCTCTAACATATCACCAAGCACAAGTATTTTTTCGCGCTTACTATCCAGATTTTCAACCATAGATATGACTGCGCGAGTAGCAGTTGGGCTAGAATTATATGCATCATTTAATATCCTTGTTCCGTTGATGCCATCCAGCCATTCCATTCTCATGTTTGATAATTTAACTGCATTCAATCCGTTTCTTATTTCATTCTCCTCTAGAGAAAGTTCTTTGGCTACAAGCATAACTGCCAATGAATTGAATATATTATGTTTCCCAGGAATCGAAAGATAAAGAGGTTCCTCTGCTATATCTCGCACAAAAAAACGACTTCCTAATTCATTTAATTCAATATTTTCAGGATATAGGTCGTTTTCACATGTCTCACCGAAAGTGCATGTCCGGAATTGTTTTAAGTTGCTAACTTTTTTTATAAGCAGTGGTTCATTTCCCGGATAAATTAACAACCCGCCTTTTGGAAGGCCCGCGACGATCTCCAATTTGGCGTTAGCAATTGCATCGCGTGAACCAAGGTCCTGCATATGAGCTTCCCCAATATTCGTAATAATTGCAATATCAGGTCGCGCAAGCTTCGTCAATAAAGATATTTCCCCTTTTCCACTCATTCCCATCTCGAGAATAGCGATTTCCGTTGACTCATCCATCGCGAGAATAGTAAGCGGAAGACCAATATGATTATTAAAGTTCCCTTCTGTTTTATGGACCTTATATGCTTCTGAAAATATGGATGCGGCAATATCCTTTGTCGTCGTTTTTCCATTACTACCAGTAATCCCGATAATTTTTGCGGTAAGTTCATTCCGATAGGAACGTGCAAGCTCCTGTAAAGCAATCAATGTGTTCTCGACAATCAATACAGGTATATGTGTTGGCGGATTTGGAGCATCTTCCTGCCATAATACTGCAACAGCACCATTTTCAATTGCTGTTTCTACATACTTATGACCATCTGTATGCTCGCCTTTAAAAGGAACAAACAAATTCCCCTGAGAGATATTTCTTGTGTCGATACTAACACCCTTAACCTGTATCCCTTCGAATCCTGATACATCATTTTTTACATTCATCATAGAAGCCAACTGTTTAACTGTTCTTTTAAGCACAATAATCCTCCTCATAAGAAAAGCGCTAGATGCTCGAGTTTTTATGCTCCTCCAGATTAGCGCTTTTCGCTTTTTCATTTAAAAAGTATGGATGATATTTTGTTTTTCTTGATGACGTTCCAATGCAAGTTGAATCATTCGCTCGATCAGTTCGGGATATTCCAATCCAGTATGTTTCCATAAAAGTGGAAACATGCTAAATGGAGTGAAACCTGGCATTGTATTTACTTCATTTATGATTGTTCGACCATCACTTGTGATAAAAAAGTCTGCTCTTACAAGTCCAGAACAATCGAGTACCTTAAAAGCTCTTTCTGCCATATCTTTTAATTCCGTATATTGTTGTACAGATATATCTGCCGGAATGACAAGAGCGGTATTTCCATCTACATATTTTGATTGATAATCATAAAATCCTTTTTTCGGAACAATTTCACCAGCAACAGAGCATTCTGGATCATCATTTCCAAGCACCCCTACTTCAATCTCTCTAGCTGTGACACCTTCTTCGATAATAATTTTCCTATCATATTTAAATGCTTCCGAGAAAGCAATTTCAAGCTCATTTCGGTTTTCACACTTACTAATCCCCACACTTGAACCTAGGTTTGCAGGTTTTACAAAACAAGGATATCCAAGCTCACTTTCAACTTTTTCATACGCCGTTTCCGGAGCCGATTCCCATGCAGTGCGAATGAACCAAACAAATTTTACTTGATCCAATCCTTCTTGGGCAAATAGATTTTTCATAATTACCTTATCCATGGCTGCAGATGAAGAAAGAACACCGTTCCCAACATAAGGAATATTTAACAATTCCAGCATTCCTTGTACTGTCCCGTCTTCCCCATTCGGTCCATGTAGCAGCGGAAATACTACATCAAATCCTCTATCTTCGTTATCGCCTAACACTAATTTTGAATTCAATGCATGCGGAACAATTTCTTCCCCATCATTAATAAATGTAAGTTCTTTTACATCTCTGACCGGTTCAGTTAACTCTTTTCCCTTAGTCCACTTACCTTCTTTAGTAATATAAATTGGATAAACAGCGAATTTATCTGTATTTAACGCTTGGCTAACAGCCTTAGCTGTTTGCAGTGATACTTCGTGTTCTGCTGATTTTCCTCCATATAATAAACAAAGATTGATTTTCATTTTAATCCTCCATAATGTACAGATGTCTTTTATTTTACCACGAGGAGATTGCATAATCTAAACTTTTTATTTTGTATGCGCATACATCATTATATATGTCACTTAACACTGCGTGAACAGATTCAGTCATAACCAATGACATGAAGATAACGATCCTATTAATGCAAAGATAACCATTTAAAATTGATGGGATTAAAAAATAGCGACCAAATGATAAACGGCAAATTTCTCGTAGGTAATTAGGTACTTGTAACTAAGGTAAAGTATCCTCTGAGTCCAGCACATCGGGTGCTAGGAAAAGTTTGGTAAGAGCTACTTAATATTAAATATGCTAATATATTTGAAGAGACATGTAGTGTCCCAATGTTGCACATCTCATTTTCGCAATATTTCACTATTTTCTATATTCATTTTCACTTCTTAGGAGGCTACTAACACATGAAAAAAATTGGATTATTACCAAGAATTATTATTGCTATCGTCCTTGGTATCGTAATCGGTATGATTGCACCAGATAGACTAGTCCGCGTATTCGCCACATTTAATAGCCTATTTGGTAATTTTCTTGGATTTGTTATCCCGTTAATTATTATCGGGTTTATCACCCCTGGGATCGGAGCCTTAGGTAGGGGCGCTGGAAAACTACTTGGGTGGACGGCTGCATTGGCTTATATTTCAACAATATGTGCAGGATTACTTGCATTTTTCACAGCCAAAACACTTTATCCTTCGATACTGTCGAACCTATCAGTCGCAGAATTTACTGATCCCGAAAAGTCATTAGCCCAAGCATACTTTTCTATTGAAATGCCACCACTGATGGGTGTAATGTCAGCACTACTCATTTCTTTTATCATCGGAATTGGCATTGCAGCGATTAAAGGTGATGCATTATTAATAATAGTTAACGATTTTCGAGACATTGTACAGCTATTAATAGAAAAGGTAGTTATTCCGATATTACCAATCCATATTTTTGGAATTTTTGCGAACATGACGAATGCTGGACAAGTTGGATCCATTCTGAGTGTATTTGCTAAAGTATTTATCATGATTATTGTATTACATTTATTATATTTATTATTTCAGTTTTCTATTGCAGGCTCGGTACAACAAAAGAATCCTTTGAACATGTTAAAAACAATGAGTCCAGCATACTTTACTGCACTCGGGACACAATCGTCTGCAGCGACTATTCCAGTTACACTAAGAAATGCTAAAAAGATCGTTAAACAAGAACATGTAGCTGAATTTGCCACACCACTTCTTGCAACTATTCATTTATCTGGAAGCACAATTACATTAGTTAGCTGTTCCATGGCAGTTATGTTTATGCAAGGTCAAAATTACACTTTCGCAAGCTTTTTTCCATTTATTCTTATGCTAGGTATCACAATGGTTGCCGCTCCTGGTGTACCTGGTGGAGCAGTCATGGCCGCTATTGGACTTTTAGAGTCCATGCTTGGCTTCGGCCCAACAATGACAGCTCTAATGATCGCCCTTTATATGGCACAAGATAGCTTTGGTACTGCTTGTAACGTGACTGGTGATGGTGCTATTGCTGCTATCGTTGACCGTTTTAGTAAGGATAAAGAGGAACCCATTAATACCTCCAATATTAGAAATACGAACGCTTGATAAATAGAAATCAGCCCCTAGCTTTTGTTTAAGGCAGCTAGGGGCTGATTTCATGATGATGTATACTTCGCAAAAGCTTGCCATTCTCCACTTTTCCGATCATAGACTAATTTCCCGTCAGGGGTGCGATCATTCAACATTTCATATTCCTCGTACATCGCATCCATATCATAATAGTCTCCCATTACCCAAACAGGAATTTCGATTTGCTGTCTGTTTTTTACAGCATGTTCAATCGAGAAGGCTATACCTTCCTTCATATGACTGATAAAAGATTGGACAATTTCAGCGGGCACAGCAGGAATTTCTTTCTTTTTCCTTAGAGTGAAAACTAATTTCTCTTTCTTATTATTAATTTTTTCTGAAATGACATTACCAAGCATGGAGTAAAAATAATTCCATGATCGATAATACGTTTTATTGTACCAACCATCATCGTGAGCTAAATAGACGACTTGATTACTTATTTTTCCGGAAAATGGGGAACGTAAATGGTCTTTATAATGCCCTAAGTACAATAACTCTGCCATTTCCTGTCCGTTTAATTGATTTAAGTTCTCTTCTTCCTCAAAATCAATCCAACAGAAATCCCCATATCCATATACATCTTCAGCTGCCAATTTAGGGGTCATTTCATAATCAACATAATCAAGCATTGTATGCATATTAAAGTGCCCATCGTCAAAATTATGTCGGAGCAACAATAGATTGGAAAGCTTAATAGGTAACCCTTTCAAGAACTCAGGGAACTCAATTCCGTATGTAAGTACATATTTCTCTGGATGATTCATATGAACATAAATCAGCTCGCGAGCACCATCATGTTTATTCACGTAAAGCCCCCCTAATATTGACCAATCGATAATCTAATCATAACAAATTTCCTCTTTAAAAACCTTACTATATCAAATATGTTACACATTTAACTTCTTTTACCATGCTATAAAAATAGTTTTTTTTGAAAAAGGAGATAAATATCCACTCATTATGGGTAAAGTATACATATCTAATTTACAGAAATAAAGGGGAGGTGAAATCTTGCTGCACTACTTCAGTGTTCGCAAGATGCTCCATGCTATTTTTTAGAATTTTTCTCGTTATATTGCTCATTGGACTTACAGCGTTTTTCGTTGCATCAGAATTTGCCATTGTTAAAGTCCGTAGTTCCAGAATTGATCAACTCATCGCAGAAGGCAATCGGCAGGCATTAAATGCCAAAAAGTTATTGTCCAATTTAGACGGATACCTTTCTGCCACACAATTGGGAATCACCGTTACAGCTTTAGCCTTGGGGTGGTTAGGTGAGCCCACTGTACAAGTAATACTAACTCCTTTATTCACCAAATTAAACGTCTCTGAATCATTAGCAACAATACTATCCTTTATCATTGCTTTTGGTTCAATTACATTTATCCATGTAGTTGTCGGAGAACTGGCGCCAAAAACATTTGCCATTCATAAAGCGGAGGAAATTACACTTGCATTTGCTTCACCACTTATTATATTTTATAACATCATGTATCCTGTAATTTGGCTACTTAATGGTGCCGCTAAGCTGATAGTAGGCTTGTTCGGGGTAAAGCCCGCTTCAGAAGTTGAGATTGCACATTCTGAGGAGGAATTGCGAATTATTTTATCGGAAAGTTTAAAAAGCGGAGAAATAAACCAAACAGAATTCAGCTACGTTGATCGAATCTTTGAATTCGACAACCGAATCGCCAAAGAAATCATGGTTCCACGTACTGAAATTTTTAGTATAGATAAATCAGCTTCCATTGATGAAATTATCGCTATTATTAAGAATGAACGTTTCACACGTTACCCGATAACTAATGGGGATAAAGATAATATCATTGGTATTGTAAATGTGAAGGAGTTTCTGACAGACTGTATAGGAAATAACTGTATTGGTCATGAACCAATCACTCCTTATGTAAAACCTGTTATTGGAGTAATTGAAACAATTCCTATACAGGCCTTACTTGTCAAAATGCAAAAAGAACGCATCCATTTGGCTATACTTTTTGATGAATATGGAGGAACTGCAGGAATTATTACTGTAGAAGATATTCTTGAGGAAATTGTTGGTGAGATTAGAGATGAATTTGATGCAGATGAGATACCTGAGGTGCGTAAATTAGCCGACAAACAATATATTTTAGATCCTAAAGTTCTAATTGAGGAAGTAAATGATTTACTTGGAACGGAATTATCCGATGAAGATGTCGATACAATAGGTGGCTGGCTTTTGACTCAGAAGTACGACTTAAAAGAAGGTGACTCACTTATAGCAGATGATTATATTTTCCATGTAAAAACCATGGAAGGATCGCATATTAGTGAGATTGCTGTCAAAAAAAACGATTAACCTTCTATTTGTGGGAATCCCTTTACCAAAAACTTCATTTTTCTCGCATATTCCGCTAATATTTCCCAAGAAATATTGCTGAATAACTAGACTCCATACTTTTCATGGAAAACACAGAAAAATAATCCAGGTATGCATGGCATACCTGGATTATTCGCCTTTAAGAGTGAAGTTCCGAATACTTTTGGACTGGTTTAACATCCTCTAGCACCTTGATGAGTTCAAGACGGGATTTCGTTTTAGAAATCTTGACTCCTATCTCCGACAGACTTGTTATTAACTTCTTGAATTGATCATGATCTCTATGCAAGAAGACCACCTCTTTAAGATTTGACATCTCAATCATATTTTACCTTAATTACTATTCGCTGTATATTGCTTTTTCAAATTAGTAATTAATTTGTCAACTTTTAAGCCTAATATATATTTACTATACCCAATATGAATCAAGTTATCCTCATTATATAAAAAAATGAACAATTATCTTAATTTAAAATCAAAAAATCGCCCAAAATGGACGATTTTGATTTTATTATTAATCTTTATTAAAAAAAGAAGATACTTTATCTTTGGCTTCCCCATACTTCTTTTTCGCTTCACCTTTTGCTTTGTCTACCTCACCTTCCGCTTTTAATTTTTCATTATCGGTTAGATCACCAGTAGTAGATTTTGTTTCACCTTTGACTTTATCCCATGTACCTTCTAATTTTTCTTTTTTTCCATCGTTACTCATTGACATACCCTCCTCAAAGAATAAACAAAACTTGTATTACTTAATGTTTACCCTTTAAAATTCACATGAAACCTTTCCTTTGATTTTCATTTTTATGGTATATTGCCTTCATTTAAGCGCAAGTCCAACTTTGCACATATATGACCATATTTCCACTATCGTTTTATTTTTCCTAATGCATGAAAACCTATTGAATACAGTCAGGTTTGTATTATTTCGGACAATAATTGAAACCTTTATCGTGTAAAAAGCGTACTTGTTATTATAGAGAAAGGAGCTGATCGAGTGACTGAGTCAATATACTTTTCTGATAACTTTTTCTCTTCAGGGATAACTACTATTTATAATGAGAATAAGGAGTCTATCGGTAATCTTGATTTAAAATCAGCATTTACATCAAGTTTGGCGATCTTAGATCTAGAAGGTAATCCTATTTGTGAAGGAAAGTTTAGAACATTTTCTAATAAATGGGTAATTAGCGAGAACGGAACGGAGATTGGAGAGTTAAAACGGAAATTCAGCTTCTTCAAAAAGAACTTTGAGTACTTATCTTATAATAATGGAGTCATATCAATTGAATCAGAAGCTTTTTCAAAGGAATATACTTTACATCAGAACGATGCGTTAACAGCCGATTTTCGAAAAGCGAGTGGCTTCTTCGCGTCTCCTACGTTTAAACTAGTAAATCATTCAGAACTATTTACTAATGCAGAATTGATTACCGTTGTAATGGGAGTGCATATGATTATTAAACGGAATTCAGCTGCAGCGAACAGCAGTCATTAGTATCAATAAACCGCCCTTTAACCAGGGCGCTGAAAAACCCCATTTAATGTAAGCATCTATTACGGAATACTGTTGATATCCGCTCCATGCGGCGCTTTTCTGGGGGGCGTGCCTGGAGCGCAAATCAACACTCATATTCGAATAGTTATAAAAGGACTGGGGTATGTTCGCCCAGCCTTTCTTAATCCTGCTATTAATTACCTTGAAAAGCCAAATGTTTTTCAGTGGCATCCCCTTAAACCAGGCGGTTTTTATCATACGAATACTGTAATTAAAATAGGTATTGCCAAGATAATGATAAGAAATAGCCATGCTTGTGGTTTAGCCATATTGACCGTCCAGCCGACTCCGAACCTTTTTTCAACCCATACTGCCGGATCCGCACGATTAAAATACAAAACTCCAAGTTTCCAAAACTGATCTTCATCCCGATTAATCATTTCCTCTTCTTTTCCAGCTGCCGTTTTTAATCTGCTCCCACCCTGCCCAGTAATGACAGATAGGATGATTACACCTACAACCATACATCCAGTAAGTATGAGCGAAGCGTACATTAATATCTGTACATTAAAAGGAAAAATGAAGGACCATTGTATGCATGAAAAAAGAATAATTAAAGCTGATCCAGATAGTATTGAAAACATAGACCATCTGCGTCTAAAAATCACATTTTGATTAATCGATTTTTCTGGATTAGCTACATCAACTTGTTGGCGGCTGCGACCGATTATTGCATTCAAAAACACGAAAAGTCCCAGCAAAAATATTTGAAGAAGCGGCAATGAAAACACACTTCCATATGTTTTGTCGGCCCAGTTTGTGACCTCACCATTCATCCCATATTGCATCGGGATTTTTAGCGGTATCCGATCATAATAAATAATAGTCAATCCAAATGTAACTACTATTAGCAATAATGAAATGATAAACCAACCGTTTGAATATGTTAATTTTCTGTTTCTGAATTTAGTATCAATAATAGTAGTCACAACTTTAGCTTGCTTCCAGTTACTTGCAGACTTCATTTTTTTCATCCTTTTATGATATTGAAAATAAATCAAAAAGGAACCGATGATAAAAAAGATAATTCCTGCCATAAAAATAAACATCCACGTATTCTCATTGAAAATTTGTCCTGATAGCAATATCATAGCAAGTAAAATTGCACCTAACAAACTTGTTTTGATAGCGTATTTTTTCCGGAATTCTACGAGTTCAAAACGCTCATATATTTCCTCAGGGATGGACACGCCAAAACTCTCGGTTCTTCGCGTTATATATGGCGTAATTGCCATGATGAATATTGTCGGTGCAAACACCAATAAAATCATAAGGTATGCCATGAGTAAACACTCCTAACGTTTAATTTCAGTAAATATTTCTTTACAGAGTATTTCAAATTCACTTTCTTCCATTCCTCGGCAGATAGCTTCACTGATGTATGGGCGTAATTGCTCTCGCAAATTAGCGATATATGCCTCATCTATTACTGGCATCTTATCTGGGTTGATCACTACACCCTTTTGCCGATGTATCAATATAAATCCATCCTGCTTTAAAAGCTGATATGCTTTATTAACTGTATGCATATTCACTCCAAGGTCAGCAGCCATTGACCTAACAGACGGTAGTGCCTCACCCAGTTTTAATTCCTTTGAAGCAATACCTTCTATTATTTTATTACGCAGTTGCATATAAATCGGCGTTTCTGATTGTAGATCAAGTGCTAGTATCACAAAATCACCTACCTTCTTTCTCACCTAATCTGTTATATATATAATATAACAGACAACATTAATTTGCAATAAAAAAAAGCGAACAATAATATATTGCTCACTCTAAAAGTGCGTGTTCAAAAAGGTGCCAAATTAGAAACAAGAAGTTCGAGGTGCGAAGGTTTTGAGGATCACAGCGTATGCTTTTAATACGTGAGAACTGGAAAAACCAAGCAACGAAGAAATTCGCCGTTTATCAATTGGTGACTTTTTTAACATCCTCTAAAACATGATTATTTCTTACCTGCTATCGCCGTCAGAGGTCGAAAAAGCGCAATTCCTTTTCTTTTCTTCTTATTCCGCGTATTTTCGAGGCGTTGCAATAACTCTTGGTCGCGTTCACGTTCTTCGATCTTTTCAGTTAATCGCTCTACTCGAAGTGTTAATTTATCGTTTATATCACTAAATTTCATCTGCTGTTCTTCTAATTGTTTGATTTGTTCATACAATTTTTCCAATTGTATATCCTTTTCCCTTTGTATGTCCTTTTCCTTTTCCTTTTCCTGCTCCAATGGAATGCTATCTTCTCTCTTCCATTTTGCTTCACTTAATACAGCCGTGGCAGCGCAATCAATCTTCATACTTTCTTTCGTAACCTTTTCAATCAATGCTGTGATCAAACGCAAATCCATTTTATGAAATATCCGGCCATTATTCGTACCCCGTTCAAATTGATAACCCTTGCTTTCCAAAACGGCAGCGTAATTTCTAAGGGTGCTTACTCCAATCCCTACCTGCTTTGCTGCCTCGGATGAAAAAGTATGCTGATCCATCGAATCCCCTCCTGCTTCTTCGTTACTTAACTATATTCAACAAGTGTAAGCTCTTGTCCTTTCTCTAAAACTGTAGATTAACAGGAGGTTTTGTCATGTGAAAAAGTAAATTTCGAGCAATTTTGTAGTAAATTGAATTTATCATTTCTTATTAAAAAACAACTTCGCTTTCTTATAATGAGTTTATTATTTCCTTCGTGTCATTTTTCGGGCTGTTGACCAGTGAGGAAACTTGGTATTTTTCCATTTCTTCAGCAGCATAAGGGCGGAGCAAGCCTTTTAAGTAGGCGTCATCTTCTAAGGAACGATCAAGCCAGACTTCTTCCGCTTCTTTTGTCAAAATAACTGGCATACGATCATGGATATCTTTCACGACAGCATTTGCCTCTGTTGTGATGATTGTGCAGGAGTGAATCAATTGGCCATCGCTTTCCCATCTATCCCAAAGTCCTGCGAAGGCGAACGGCTCTCTCGTCTTTAGCTGAAAGCGGTAAGGAAGTTTTGTTGCCGCTTCTTTTTTCCACTCATAAAAGCCATCAGCAATAATAATGCATCTACGCCTTTTTAACAGCTTTTTGAAACTTGGCTTTTCATTAACGGTTTCCGCTCTTGCATTAATCATTTTATAGCCAATTTTTGGATCCTTTGCCCAAGACGGAACAAGTCCCCATTTTAATTTACCTGCTCTTTTTCCAGTATTCGAACCAACCAATGCAAACACATCTTGACTAGGGGCTATATTGTATCTCTCCTCCAAAATAAACTTCTCGGATAAATCAAGATTAAACCGTTCCATTAGCTGCTCACTATTCACAAATAAACTATACCGTCCACACATCTCAACTGTCCCCCATTACCAATTAATTTGGCATAAACAACATGCCTACCTTACCTCTATTGTCTTTTTAAAGTAACGACAATAATTTCAGGACGATTCAATATTCTAAATGGGATAGTACTATTCCCTAATCCTCTGCTAACAACCATTGTAGTTTGCCCTTTTTCATGTTTACCAGCAGTATATGCTGGAAACCAGCCTTGACCAGGTGCGATAAGACCACCTACTCCGGGTAAACGTACTTGTCCACCGTGAGCATGACCAGTGAAAACAAGGTCGATTGCTTTATCCTCATATACATCAAATACCTCGGGGCGATGAGATAGCAACAACTTAAATATATCTTTTGGAACATGAACTAAAGCCTCGTCAACGAAGGTATTAACAGTTTTATCAGCGGGAATAGTTGCTCTTATAAGGGGATCATCAATGCCGACAATAGCCATCTTTTCCCCTTCGCGGGTAATTATTTCCGTCTCATTTGTTAGTGGTTTAGCACCTAAAGATACCAATGCATCTTTTATTTCATCAACTTGATTTACTGCCACTTCATGGTTTCCCGTTACATAATACACATCAGCAATGTTAACAAGCTGCTCCACAGCATCTAAACTTCTTGATAAGTGATAACGATTGCTATCAATTAAATCACCTGTTAAAAAAATAAGGTCTGGTTTTTGCTTTTTCACTTTTTCTACAAGTCGGGATTGTTTATCACCAAAAACAGCATCATGCAAATCTGAAATTTGAACGATGATGAGGCCATCAAATTTTGAAGGAAGTCGTTTTGATTGAATAGTAGATGAGGTTGATTGAATCCAATTATTATTCACATATAAAAAAGTCCATATAACAACGATAAGTAAAATAAAAATAATCCCTTTCCGCTTCATTGAAGAACTCCCCTCTAATGGTTTTTTTACTTATAGTGCGTGTTCAAAAAGGTGCAAATTAGAAGAAGTTCGAGGCGAGAAGGTTTTGAGGGTCAGACTTGCACACGACGTGCTGACCTCTGTGTTGCTCACAGGACGCACTTGCACACGACGTGCTGACCTCTGTGTTGCTCACAGGACGTGAGCGATCTTAACAGAGGGTCCTCTCTCTCCTTAACAGAGGTTCCTCTTTCCCTTATCAGAGGTTCCTTTTTCTTAGTAGAAGTACGTATCTATGCCCAACGAAGAAATTCGCCGTTTATCATTTGGTGACTTTTCGAACGTCCTCTTATATCATAACACTTGATGATAATAAAAAATAATCCCCTAGCGCATTCTATGCACTAAGGGAGACATCTTTTCTTATTATTGTTGTTGCTCCTCTTTGTTATAATAATCAACGCTGTACATAGCACCTTCACTAACCATGTTTGCATCACCTAAATCATATGGATCTGGATTTCCCGCCTTCTCTAAAAGGTCTTCACATGCACTTGGATTTTGTTCGCACCACAATCCCATTATCTTTTCCTTAACTGAGAGGTATACATCCATGGCCTTCGCTCTATTTTCTTGCTTAGACAAATATTTAGCACCGACTACGCCAAGTCCTAAAACAAGTAATGAGTTTAATCTTTTAGCCATTGAAATCGGCCTCCTTTTTTAACCTTTGCATAATATATACCCAATTTTTTCAACTAGTAAGCTGGAATACTATGACAATAAGATTAAAATACAAAGACAAAAAGGAAAAACACCTTAAGATATAGTGTTGATTATTTCTATTTTCTGTTTAGAAGCAGCAATTAGTTCAACGATTTGATCCCGCTCACCTTTAGCCAGTAAGTCCACAATCTTACTTCCAACAATTACTCCATCGCAAGATGCACCTAATTCCTTTACCTGTTCAGGCGAAGATACACCAAAGCCTGCAAGCACTGGAGCAGCGGAAAATTCCTGGAGTTCCTGCAAGTATGCCGATAATCCTTCTTCATATTTTGCCCTCGCACCAGTTGTCCCTTTCACTGTTACAGCGTATAAAAAACCTTCTGTTTGTTTAGCAATTTTTTCGATTCTGCTCTTTGGGCTTGTTGGTGATACGAGTCTGATTAATGCAATGTGATTGTCCACAAATGCTGGAGCAACAATCTCTTCTTCCTCCATTGGTAGATCCGGAATAATCAAACCATCGACACCAACTTCAGCACAACGCTGTGCAAACTTTTCAACGCCAAAAGCAAAAATCAAATTGAAATACGTCATAAGTACGATAGGAATCGTTCTAGATTCTTTCCATTCTTCTAGGTTTTCTAAAACACCAGCCAATGTTGTTCCGTTTGCAAGTGCTCTAAGTCCGGCTTCCTGAATCACAGGTCCATCTGCAACAGGATCGGAAAATGGGATACCGAGTTCTACAGCTGTTGCTCCGCATTCTTGAAGGAATAAGATTTGCTCCTTTAATGCATTTAGTCCACCGTCTCCAGCCATTATATATGGAACAAAAGCTTTATCGCCTTTATCCTTTACCACCGAAAATGAATCATCTAATCGCTTTTTACCCATTGTTCACTCCTCCAATCACATCTCTCACTGCGTCTACGTCCTTATCGCCGCGGCCGGATAAGCAGATCACTAGTATTTCATTCTCTTTCATTTCTTTTGCAAGTTTAATTGCATATGCAACAGCATGAGAACTTTCCAATGCTGGAATGATCCCTTCAATTTTGGTAAGTAACTGAAAAGCCTCCAAAGCTTCCTTATCTGTAGCAGAAGTATATGTGACACGTCCTGAATCCTTTAGATGAGCATGCTCAGGTCCAACTCCGGGATAATCAAGACCCGCTGAGATTGAATGTGCACTGATGATTTGCCCATGGTCATCTTGAAGTAGGTAGGAGAGTGTTCCATGTAAAACTCCCGCTTTACCATCCGTCAATACTGCTGCATGTTTGCCTGTCTCAATTCCCGATCCCGCTGCTTCAACACCAAATATGTTCACATCTTGATCTTCAATAAACGGATAGAACATCCCCATAGCATTACTACCACCGCCAATACAAGCAACGACTGCATCAGGTAATCTACCTTCTTGCTCAAGTATTTGCTGTTTTGTTTCTTTACCAATGACACTTTGAAAATCTCTTACAATTTGTGGAAATGGATGTGGCCCAACAACAGAACCTAATATATAGTGAGTATCCTCCACATTGGCGACCCAATAGCGCAATGCTTCATTTACCGCATCTTTCAATGTTCCACTGCCTTGAGATACACTTCTTACTTCTGCACCTAAAAGTTCCATCCGGAACACATTCAATTGTTGACGGCGAATATCTTCCTCACCCATAAAGACGATGCAATCAAGACCAAGTAGGGCACAAACCGTTGCTGTTGCAACACCATGTTGACCTGCTCCAGTTTCAGCAACTACTTTCTTTTTGCCCATTCTTAAAGTTAAGAGTGCTTGACCAATTGTATTATTAATTTTGTGTGCCCCAGTATGATTTAAATCCTCACGTTTCAAATAGATCTTCGGACCACCAGCAAATTTCGTTAAATTTTCAGCATAATAAAGCGGCGTTTCCCTTCCAATATATTGCTTAAGATAATAATCCATTTTTTTTATAAACGCAGGATCAGCTATCGCTTTTCCATATTCTTCTTCTAGTTCAAGTACTGCAGTCATCAATGTTTCTGGTACAAATCTACCACCGTATTCGCCATATCTGCCTTTTTGATTAGGTGCTGTGTAAACTGTCAATCTTGTCACTCTCCTCATGTTTTGCTTTTTTTATAAATAATGCTATTTTTTCAGCATCCTTTTTCCCATCTGTTTCAACACCACTAGAAACATCTACACAGTAGGGGCGAACCTTTTTGATCGCTTCCATGACATTTGCTTCATTTAATCCTCCTGCTAATATAACCTTTTCCCGTGGTATTGTCTGATCTATCAGCAAGCTCCAATCGATGGGAATCCCACTTCCACCGCGGAACTTTAATCCAGGACTATCTAGTAAATAGTATGCACAATCATAATTACCAAGTGGATCCAGGTCAGAACTATCTTTTATAGAAAAAGCTTTAATCACAGGTAATGCAATTTTCCGACAAAACTCTGCTGATTCATCTCCATGAAGTTGGATATAATCGAGACCGGCAATCTCGGCAGTTTGTATAATTTTTTCATATGTTTCATTAACGAAAACGCCAACTGTTTTTACATGTCTAGGAAGCTTCTTAATTATCTCGCGTGCTCGTTCGACAGTTATTTCCCTCGTACTGCTTGCAAAAACAAATCCAAGCAAGTCGGCTCCATAGTCGCAAGCAGTACGTGCGGCTTCTTCAGTTGTGATGCCGCAAATTTTAACCTTCAATCATTTCACCGCCTTTAGAAAAGGGATCCGGATGTCTGCCATCGTCTCTGCAATATCAGTAGAACGCATCAATGTTTCTCCTACAAGAATCGCTTTTGCACCTGCAGCTGTTACTTGTTCCACATCCGCACGTGTCCGTATACCACTCTCACTTACTAGTAGTATCTCTTCTTTTTGCAAAATAGTAGAAACTCGCTCGGTCACACCCAAATCTACCTCAAATGTTTTTAAGTTTCGATTATTAATTCCGATAATTCGTGCGCCAATTTTTAATGCTATTTCTGCTTCTTCTTCATTATGAACTTCAAATAAAACATCAAGATTAAGTGACCGCGCATAATTGTATAAATCCTGAAGGCGTTCTTCAGACATTGCTGCTGCAATTAATAATATCACACTGGCTCCATGATCTTTTGCCACATCTATTTGAATCCGATCAATCATGAAATCCTTGCATAAAAGCGGCACTTTTACCGCTTTTGCGACTGCAGATAAATCGGCCATTGATCCTTTAAAGAAGTTCTGATCAGTTAGGACCGATATCGCGCCTGCTCCGGCTTGCTCATATTGTTTCGCTTGGCTAACAGGATCGACATTTTCTTTAATATCGCCTTTTGATGGTGAAGCACGTTTCACTTCCGCAATGACGTTTATTTTTTCTGCGTGTTGAAAACTTTCGTACAAGGAAGGTCTTTTTTGAATCGCTTCTAACTGATGATGTGCACTATAAATTGCTTTTAATTCCTTTACTTCCATTTCTTTTTGGGCAATTATTCTGTCCAGTATCGTCATATTAAACCACTCCTAATTTTGCAGATTGCTTACTTTTTTCGATTAAGAATTCTAGTTTTGCTAATGCCGCTCCAGTATCAAGACTTTCCTTAGCTAGCTGAATTCCAGCTTGGATCGAATCTACTTTTCCATGCGCAAAAATACCAAGTCCTGCATTCAATACTACTGTATCTCTAAATGGTCCCGCGTCACCTTGTAAGACGCTCATCATAATTCGAGCATTTCTATCTGAGTCACCACCGGCAATTTCATCAATTGTATATGTTGGAAGACCTACTTCTTCAGGTCGTAAAGTCATTTTCTTCAGTTCACCATTTTCTAAAATAACCAAGTGATTTTCCCCAGCGAGTGATGCTTCATCCATATGATTCGCTCCATTAATAATAACCGCTCTTTTACGACCAAGCTGCTTGAGGACTTCTCCCATTAACATTAATTTATCACGACGATAAATGCCAAGCAACTGTGTTTCTAATTGAATCGGGTTCGTAAGTGGTCCAATTAAATTAAATATCGTTGGCACTCTAAGGTCTTGCCTTACCTTCATAACAGCCTTCATTGCCGGATGCACATTCGGCGCAAATAAGAAGGTAATACCATTTTCACTGAGAAGTTCTGCCGTCTCTTCCGGACTATTATTCAGTGATACACCTAATTGTTCTAGCACGTCAGCACTACCCGTTTGGCTAGAGACACTTCGGTTCCCATGCTTTGCAATCGTAATTCCTGCACCTGCAATGACGAATGCGGATGCTGTACTAATATTGAAGCTTTTCGAACCATCTCCACCTGTACCACAATTATCAGTCACATTACGATGAATACCACTAATCGGTGTTGATCGTTCACGAATTGCATGAACCAACCCTGCAATTTCTTCAGCCGTCTCTCCTTTTAGAGCAAGCAACCCGAGTAAAGCACCTGATTCACTTTCGGATGTATCACCCGTAAACAATTTACGTGCCACCTGAATCATCTCATCCTTACTTAAATTTTCTCCAACCATTAGTTTTTGCAAATATGCTTTCATTACTATCTCTCCTTTTTTATATAAAATTAGAAATGTGCTAGTTAGATAAATAAAGTAATCGCAATGCAGCTTTTCTGCCATCACAGCGATTCAGCTTATAACCTCGGGCCGCTGGTGCCTGAAAGCTAGACAATAGAAAAAGCCCTCCATAAACACAATTAATATGCGTTTACAGAGGGCGTTTAGTTCGCGGTGCCACCTCTATTGAAGAAAAGAATTCTTCATCTCATCGGGTACAGAATAATTACTCGATACCCTATCCTGTTAACGGTGGAAGCCGGATATCCCTACTGACATTCAGGATATCTCTCATAAGTCCATTCCCCTAAGCTATTCGCACCGGATTCCCACCATCACCGGCTCTCTTGGAGCGATAAACAAAGCGTACTATTCTTATTCAACGATTTAGATATAAAAGCCTATAGCGCTCATTTATTAATTAAAGTACGTGAATTCCTATTAATAATCATGAAGCAAAAGATACTGGATAAGGATCACTGGGTAAATAGGATCACAGGCTAAGAGCGCCACGTCGTGTGGCAACGCCTGTGTGACCTACATCCTGTAGGCCTAAACACAAAAAGGGCCCTCATCCAAAGGACGAGGAACCCGTGGTACCACCTTTATTAGCTGAAATTCAGCTCTCTTTGTCGGCACTAAATGCCCGTCTTTAGTAACGTCAAGACATATACGCCAAATCCTACTGCTCGCTTTCACAAGGTTCAGTTTGGAGGCTCAGAAGCCCATTCACCATCTCTGCACACCGATTCACACCAACCATCGGCTCTCTAAAGTGCGACAAAATAGCTACTCTTCTTCATCACTGCCAGAAATATTCATTAAGTTAGAATTATTTATCATCTTAACTTTTCAGGAGTAAAATGTCAAGGTATTATTTACAGATTATTTTATACATTACTTTATGAAGTCCGATTGGATGAATCTCAAATACATCACCGAGCTGCGATAAACCTTGTTTAATATAATAATCACTCGCCGTTATTCTAGCATTACACCACCATATATTTACTCCTCTATAACGGAGAATGTTTTCCGCTTCAGAAATGAGTAAACTACCAGCTTGTTGATTTCTAAATTCTCCAAGCGTCGCCATTCCTCTTAAACGATATTGCACTGGGTGTTGTAGCTCTAGGTGGGATTCTTGAAAAAAAGACCCTATGCAAATCAATTTCTGCTTTTTATGGAAGACACCAAGATGAAAAGTATTTTCTGCTTCATCTCCATCATATTGACAGTCAACAATTGTTTGATTCGGTCGAAGTACCTTATGGCGTATGGCATACGTATCTTCAACTTTTATAGGTTGAACCGATAACATTACTTAGCCTCCTCCATATATTTTCTCTTTTGAAAATCCTCTGCCTAATATTTCAGATGCATTGAGAAAAATAACAAAGGAAGTAGGTTCTTCTTCTTGGAGAATCTTTTTCAAATAAACAGCTTCTGACTGCTCGACAACACAAAATATAATAGATCGTTCTTTATTTGAGTATCCTCCAAGTGATTTTACTTTCGTTAATCCTCGATCAATTTCATCCCGAATAATACGTTGGATCGCTTCTTCCTTTTCCGTAATAATCATCGCCAGTTTTGTTGGTGATGTATTTAATTGAACGAAATCAATTACTTTACTTGTTACATAAATAGAGATCATAGCAAATAATGCGAGCTCCAAGTTGAATACAAGTGCTGATGCTACTACAACTAATCCATCAACAAGTAATTGCGCGAATCCACTAGAAAAACCTGTATACTTTTTCAAAAGTTGTGCTATCATCGCAGTTCCACCGGTAGATCCACCGCCGCGGTATACGATCCCAAGTCCAATCCCTAACACGATACCACCGTAAATAGCACCGAGCATTGGTTCAGTAAGGTGTAAGTCAATTCCTTGTGTCAGCCAGATAACCAATGGAACAAACGTTGTACCAACCAATGTCTTTGCACTAAATTCTTTGCCAAGAAACAGCAAACCAACGAGGAATAATGGCAAATTCAAACTAATTTGCACCATAGCTGGATTCCATTGGTATAGTTCGTATAAAATCGTACTGACTCCGGAAACACCTCCGGCAGCAAGTCGTGCAGGCAATAAAAATATATTATATGCTAATCCTACAAGACCCGCACCAAACATTACTTGTACATAATCGAAAATATGCACTTTTTTCGAAACCTTCCTTACCATTCTTTACATCTCTCCTTTCTAACTTTACGTAGTAACTTCAGATTTATATCCATGGAAAGGAGGAGCACCACAGTCTTATAGCGCATGACCTGTGCCTGTACGATCCTACATAAATGGAAAACCATGTGCTTCCTGCTGTCTACATTCTCCAATAGTCTCAATAAATTTTTCCAAGGAAGAGGTAAGAAATGCTTCTTTATTTCGAATAAAAACAGTCTTTATTTTACTATACTCCGCAGGGATCTTGTGGCATTGAATTAATCCCCGCTCTTCATGATACTTTACGGAAGAGCGCGGAACAAAAGTAACTCCTAAACCTGAATATACACTTCCCAATATTGTTTCCAAAGTTCCCAATTCCATGAATTTCGAAGTGGCAACCTGTTCATCTCTTAGCCATTCTTCTAATTTTGCCCTGTAACCACATCCCGAGTTAAATACAAGAAATGGCTTCTCCTTTAACTGTTCAATCGTTACAGGATTTATATCGGAAATCAGTACAAGCTCTTCTTCAAACACATCATACTGAACTAGATCTGGATGAACCCTATTACTACGGCCCGTAACAAATGCACCATCTAATCGATAATTTAGCACTTCATCAATTAATTGTTCTGTTACTCCCGTCGATAATGATAAATCGATGTGTTGATATTTTTTATTGTAATTTGACAATATTAATGGTAATTGAATAACCGTCTCTACTGAACCGATCTCAAGTTTCCCAGTGGGCATGTCCGAATTTTGAAAAGCTTTCTCCATATCGGAAACCAAAGATAAGATTTTTTCCGCATAGGTAATTAATTGTTTTCCTTCAGGCGTTAATGTAATTCCCCGATTATGACGATGAAAAACCGGTGTATTCAACTTTTCTTCTAGCCTCTGAATTCTTGCTGACACATTTGATTGCACATAATTTAATTCTTTTGCTGCTTTGCTGATATTACCACTTTCAGCAACTTTCATAAAAATATATAAATCTTTTAATTCCATGGAAAATCCCCTCCCAAACTAGTTAAAACGTAATTGATAGCTAATTCATTTGAAATCAAGCAATAATAATGCTACTGATTTGAGTGCTAATCATCCCAAATAGGGACTAAACCTTCGATCCATCTTTTTTGTGCAATGATGGATATCATTAATAATGATATCCATCATCATTATTAATCATTTTACATGATAGTCAGTCTAATGTTAAATAGTATGTAGATTATGGTCGAATTAACACGCGAAGGAGGGGACACATTGAGGAAGAGCTTTATATATGGTGCTTTTTTATGTTTAATTGCTAGTGTATCATGGGGTGCGATGTTTCCTGTCGCCCATCATTCATTTCAATATATCGAACCTTTGTATTTTACTATTTTACGATATATTCCGGTTGCTATTATATTAATAATCATGTTGTGGATAAAAGAAGGAAAACAGGCTTTTAAAACAGATGGTAAAGGATTTTTTCTCTGGTTCTTTGGCACAATGGCATTTACAGTCTATAATTTATTCATCTTTTGGGGCCAAGATGCAATTGGAGAATCGGGAGTGCTATTAGCTTCCATAATGGAATCACTCATGCCAATGATCTCCGTCCTAATTCTGTGGGCGCTTCAAGGAAAACGCCCTAACTTTTACACTGTTAGCTGTATATTAATCGCTTTTATCGGCGTAATACTTGTCATCACAAAAGGCGATATGTCGAGCTTATTGACTATGCGCAATCAACTTGTTCCAATTCTTGCTCTTCTCGCTGCAGTAATTGGTTGGGTTGTTTATACAATGGGTGGCGGGAAATTCACTAATTGGTCCGCGCTTCGTTATTCAACACTTACATGTTTATATGGAACAATCACTTCAACGATTATTGTACTTATTGCTACGGTAATTGGGTGGGTAGAAGTTCCAACTATATCTGCCGTTTACTCGGTAAAATGGGATCTTGCATTTATGATCATTTTCCCTGGCGTAATCGCACTACTTGGCTGGAATATCGGCGTAGGGATCATTAAACCTGTAAATGGACTACTTTTTATTAACTTTGTTCCAATTACTACAGTTATAGTCACTTTTATTCAAGGATACGCGTTAACTGTTTATGATCTTATCGGCATGCTCCTCGTAGTCACAGCCCTCTTGCTAAACAATGTATTCCAGCGGAAGAAAATGGAAAAAGAAAGATTACACGCATTGCGAAGACAATTACAATCCGCTTCATAATTGAGTAAAACGGTAATCTCCTCTAGTATGTTACCGTTTTTTTGATATTTTGCATGTGGCAATTCGAGCATAAGAGGATAATCGCAATAAAATCATCAAATCGCTACAATTATCAACTTGATTGGCAGCCTGTAGTGGTTTATTGGTCACTCACGGTATTTATGAGCCGCTCACTATGGTTTACTGGCCACTCGCTGTTTTTATGAGCCGCTCACCATGGTTTACTGGCCACTCGCTGTTTTTATGAGCCGCTCACCATGGTTTACTGGCCACTCGCTGTTTTTATGAGCCGCTCACATTAAAAAGCCGACATCCCTAAGTAAGTAATGTCGGTCACTCTGTTAGTTATCCTTTAGTCCTGCGGATCCACGTTTGTCTTTCTCATTTTTCTCCCGTTCTTCGATGAGTTCATCTGAGATGTCGTCAATAGGCATGAGCAGCTGATCTCGTTGTGCTTGTTTTTCTTTATCTGTCTTAAATGCTTTGTCTTTATCATTACGCTCTGCTAAAGTTTCCTCACGCTTAATCTTATTTTGTGTTGGTTCGTGGCTCATCAAATGACCTCCAACTCTTTTCTATCCTTTTTCCCTATCAAGTAGAGTTGAAACATTCGCTATATATTATAAAATTTTATTGTATTCTCGTACAATACCTGATAAACATCCGTCAATGATTCTTTTTTTATCGTAGCTATCTTAGCAATCGATTGGTGAATCATCTTCGGGTGAGTCATTTCCTTTGAAAAGACGTCTTCGAATTGCCATGGTCCATCTGTTTCAGCCATCATTTGTCCAAGCGGATATTTTTGTACGAGTTGTTGAATTTCTGTTTCATATAAAACATCTGGAGTGACAGAAATATGGTAGCCATTGTTAATCATTCGTGAAACGGTCACCTCATCACCTTTAAACCAATGGAAATGTGCGTTTTCTATATTATTTTTTTCCAGCAAATCACACACGATTGGCGCATCATCGTATACAGCATGAAGGACAACTGGTTTGTCCCATTTTTTCGCCAATTTCAAGAATGTATCTAGCAACTCCACATATGGATCAATACTAACAGGTCGCGAATAATAAGGTAAGCCGATTTCCCCAATGGCGCACATCTTATTTTGGTGCTTTTCCATCCAGGCAAGCAATTCTGCAAATTGAACGTCAGTAGGTATAGCCTGTTCCGGGTGAAACCCAAAAGCAGGCACTACCTTTGAATACTTTTCCGCTAATAGCAGATTTTTCTTACATGACGCTAAATCAAAGGAAACAGTAATTATCTTATCACAATGAACTTGTTCCAATGTTGCTATAATCCGATCTATTTCATCGTCATCATAATGATCCAGATGAATATGAGCATCAATTATTTTATCCATGATATTACCGCCTTTGAAAAATACTATTGCTTAGCTTTCGTTTCCATTCAAGAAATTCATCAGATAATATTAATTCATCTTTTCGCGGTCTCTCGAATGGAATCACGAATTCATTTACAATTTGAGCTGGATTAGAAGACAGGACTATAATACGATCCGAAAGAAATAGCGCTTCATCAATATTATGGGTAACAAATAAAATAGTTTTTTTATACTCTGCCCAAATAGACATCAACCATTGATGCATTTCCAGTCGTGTAAAATCATCTAAAGCAGAGAATGGTTCGTCCAAACAAATGAGGGACTGTGGACTTAATAAAGCACGAATAAACGCAACTCGCTGCTTCATTCCACCAGATAACGCGTCTGGAAATGCTTGTTCATAGCCTTCCAACCCAGCACGTTTAATCATTTTTAAAGCCTTATCCATTTCTATTTTCCCTTGCAATTCCTGACCAAGCAGCACATTTTGTAAAACTGTTCGCCATGGAAATAGCGCAGGTTGTTGGGGCATATAACTAATTAGTCCCCGTTTTCCGGTAATGTTTACATCATCCAAAACAATAGAACCATGATCAGGTTCAAGTAAACCGCCAATCAAATGGAATAATGTGCTTTTCCCACTCCCGGATGGACCAAGAATTGTTAGAAACCCCCCTTCCTCTATGTTAAGATTGATGTCTTTTAATATTTCACGCCCATCAAAACTGTTCGAGAGCTTGTTAATTTCTAATGTGCCCAAAATAGCCTCACTCTCCCTTTCCGTTCCACTTTACAAGCCATCTTTCTGCAGCAGTAATGATACTGAAAAAAAGCATGCTCAAAATCATGATTATCATAATCGCTACGAATACACGCTCCGTTCGGAACGATGAGGAAGCAAGCGTCATATATACCCCTATCCCTTTTTTCGCACCAAGCCATTCAGAGATTACAGCACCCATCATGCTATATGTAGCAGATATTTTCAGACCGGAAAAAAGAGCAGGCAACGCATGAGGCCATTCCAATTTTGAAAAAATTTGTGTTTTTGATGCTCCAGCCATTAGCATATAATGCTTCATTTCAGTAGGTGGATTGCGAAAACCACCAAGGGCAGCAATCGTCACTGGGAAAAAACATACGAGCGTGATGACGATCATTTTCGGCAAAAGGCCAAAACCAAACCAAATAACAAGCAGCGGTGCGAGCACAATAATAGGTACATTTTGCGATAAAATCAGTAACGGATAAACGGCCTCTCGTACACCGGGAAGCAAGTGCAATAGAATCGCTACAAAAAGTCCGATCGAACAACCAATCATAAACCCGACTAATGCTAGCACGATTGTTGACTGTATATGGGGTAGAAATTGATCGAACCCATTAATCGCCTCATGCCAGATAACGCTTGGCGCTGGCAGCAACCATTTTGGAATCTCCGCCAATTTTACTGCTAGCTCCCAGATGATTAATAAAAGGATGAGAACCGCTACCGGCTTCCATCCTTTTTTTAACATAGACAGCATCAGCGATATTTCTCCGTTAGTCGGCTCATTTCAACCCCAGTCGGCTGATATAAAATTTTAACTTGCGAAACAACATTGCTACTACCCATTTCCGTCATTCGCTCATTCATTTTCCCGATCACATTCATTAACTCATATAATTCACCTTCCATTGTTGTTTCCAATGGACTGACTTGATATTTCACTCCGGAATCCTCGATGATTTTGATCGCTTCATCCACGTAATGATAAACATCTTCACCATTCTTTGGTTTCGGTATAATTTGGATGCTAATTAATGCGTTTGCCATATTAAAGCCCTCCTATTTAGGTAAAAATTCATTTGTAAATGCTTTTTCCACATCTATCTCTTTTTCAAGTAATTTATTTTCGAGCATCCAGTCTGTATAGTTTTTCCATACTTCTTGTTTTTGCTCTCCCCATCTCGGAGCGTCATCCTTATACTTTGGCGCAAGCCATTCTTGGCTTTTTTTCACAAGTTCAGGATCTAAATCTGGCACAGCTTTTATTAAAATATCCGCTGCATCTTGAGGATTATCAATGGCAAATTCATAGCCTTTGGAAGTTGCAGCCATAAATGCTTTTACCGTCTCTGGATCGTCTTTAATCATTTTTTCATTCGTCGTAATGACAGGTGTATAATAATCCAGTTTATCCGTATAATCCGTTAAATATATCATGTTGATTTCCTCGCCACGAAGTTCAGCTTCTACACCAGTCCACGCATAAAATATCCAAGCGAAATCAATGTCTCTTTTTACCGCTGTGAAAAAATCCGTATCACCCATATTAATCGTTTCAAGCTTTTTAATATCGGCATTTTCTGAAGACATTAACGATGATAGTACGGCCTGCTCAACAGGTGCACCCCAACCACCATATACTTTCCCTTCGAAGTCCTTTGGTGATTGAATATTTTTAGCAACAGGCGATGCAAAACCTGATGTATTATGCTGAATCACAGCGCCGATCGACACGATTGGTACATCCTGCACCCTTGCTTCCGTAATGCTTTCTTGATAACCAATACCAAACTCAGATTTACCTGAGGCAACGAGTTGATCTGCTCCAGCTTCACCAGGCATAATAATATCTACATCCAGACCCTCATCTTTAAAAAATCCCCTCTCTTTCGCTACATATAATCCGGTATGATTCGTATTTGGGGTCCAATCCAATACGAGGGATACTTTTTTTAGCGAATTATCTTCACCCTTACCTTTGATATCGTCTGCGCCTGAGCCACAGCCTACTAATAAAAACAGTCCAATAATACTAATTAACCACTTTTTCATTCCTTATTTCCTCCTAATCTATAAAATAGAGAAAAGGAACCGCTAAAACAACAAAAGCACAAGCGCCTTGAACAGCTCTGACAGGCAAATGATGATCTGCACGGTTTGCCACGAATCAGAGCTACTTGTGAATCGAGGTGTTAGTTAGACGCTGGATCTAGATGCGAAAAAACGCCCTGGGATAAGAACCCGGGCGTCTGTAAGAACACTCATTAATGAATGAATTGACGTTCCCTTCGCTGGTATGAGCCAGAGCAGGTTCAAAGGGTCAGTATCTTAAGGATACTATCTCAACCAGCATAACCGGTTCCCCCACATTTCACATATTTATATTTCCTTCATCATTATAGCAGATTAAGAGGGATAAACCAGTTAAATGCTATAACCATTACTGAAATGACGAATAATTATTAAAATCCAGTTAAAAACTTATGTTGATAAATGATCTACTTCTTCTTGATCACTCCCTAACTAGGACGATTATTTCGGTGACTTTCATCCATAATTCTATAACCTTCGCCATTATTTCTATAACTTTCAACGCTAATTCCATAAGTTACTTAAAGCCTTCTCCAAAGTAGGATATTCATACGAATAACCATGTTCCATCGCCTTTTCTGGAAGAACTCGTTGCCCGTTAATTAGTATTTCACTCATTTCTCCTAATAGCACTTGTAGTGCAAAGCTCGGAACAGGTAACCAATGTGGACGATGAAGGACATGCCCAATTGTTTTTCCGAACTCTTTCATTTTTATTGGCTCGGGTGCAGTCACGTTTAGCGGTCCGGAAATAGTGTGATGTTCGATCGAAAATTGAATTAATCCAGCCACATCCGCAACATGTACCCATGATACCCACTGCCTTCCAGTTCCAACAGTGCCTCCAATAAATAATTTATACGGAAGCACCATTAGCGGTAGTGCCCCATCATAACCAAGTACAATCCCGAACCTAGCCATAACTGTCCGAACACCATATTGTTCCGCTTTTTGCGCTTCAATTTCCCAGGCTTTCACAACAGTCGCTAAAAAATCTGTTGCAATAGAGTCGTCCTTCTCTGTATAAGTGTTTTTTTCTGACATACCATAAAATCCGACTGCAGATGCATTTATTAACACTTTTGGTCTCTGATCAAGCACACTGATGATACGATTAATTTCCTTTGTCACTATCATTCTACTTTGTAAAATTCGAATTTTCTTTGCTTTCGTCCATCTCAATCCATTTATTGACTCACCTGCTAAATTGACAATCGCATCTACATTAGTGAGATGATTTTCAGGCTCACTTTGATCAGCAAGCCATTGAACTGCATGAAGCCGGTCTGTTTGCTTCACTTTATTAGGACTTCTCGTCAAAATTGTTACCTCATATCCAGCATGCAATAATCGATTTTGCAACACCTGGCCAACAAAACCACTTCCTCCCGCAATAACAACATGCATGTGATCCCCTCTTTCAGAAAAATGCAGGCGCCTTCAACACTACATATGTGCATTACCGAACATCTCCTAAGTTCGCTCGACCAGTGGTATCGGCACTAAAGTACGTAGTATCTGTTGGAGCTAACACAAAATTCACTTACACTTTCTGACTTCACAAAAAACCGATCAACTCGTTTAAGTCAGATCGGTTCGTTCAATCAAGCTAATTCAATTGCCTTCAGCTCAGCTTCTGTTTTCTCTTTTAAAGAAAAGCCTAATGCCTTAAGTTTATGTAGTAGATCAGCACAAACTCCATTCTCTGCGATAATAAACGACCGATCTCGCTCTATTGTTTCTTTGACTGACGAAAGCATATTGAAAAGTGATGCCGTTTTATCATATGTTTCATCCTTCGGGATATCACGCAAAAGTGCTGTTGTCGCTTCCGTAACTGGTAAAATTACTAACTCACAATTTTGTTCTAGCTGCAACAATTCATTAAATACGTCCATCTTCTCAAATGGTGTTCGCAGCGTATAATCTGTGAGTTCATAAACCTTTGTATTCTGATAATCTAGATTCAGAAATGGTGATGGTTCACCTTTGATAAACGCCTTGATCTGTAGATTGGATCCAACTTTTACTTTCGAATCTTCATTTGATTTTGAAAAAACTGTACTCATATTTATCGCCCCTAAAATTTCTTTTACTTACTCAATTACCTTTTATGACGAGTGTTTAAACATGAATATGACTAATTATTTTTCCGATCAAAGATCAACAGTTAGCAAATTGCTTTCTTGATTCGTATGATGAAGAATTATAGAATTCCGATTGTAATTTTACTACAGAAAACTTTCAATTATTAGCTGCCTGTATAGCAGCTTGATATACTTCCTGAAAAGTTGCTCCAAATGCTTGTGCTACCTGTTTTACATCTTCATATTCTGGAACCTGTCGCATTACTGTCCCCTTTTTCAAAGCTTGCTTCACTTTAATTTTTCCATAAGGAGTATCTGCAGTTACTATTTCCCGATCCAAAATGCTTCGGGACCAAGTATTTTTTCTCACTCCGAGCGTCGTCGTTTCCTGAAAAAGCACTTCTGTTAATCTAGCTTCTTGGTCATTAGGAGCAAGCACGGTAATCAGTATACCTGGTCGGTTTTTTTTCATAAAAACTGGCGTGTAATATACATCAAGTGCGCCTTCATTTAACAACTTTTCCATCACATAACCAAAAGCCTCACCAGTCATATCATCAAGCTGACATTCTAGTACGGTAATCGTTTCAGAATGACCTGAGCTATATTCATTTCCTTGTAAAAGTTCACCAACCATAACACGTAAGACATTCGGTCGGCCTGGAATATTCTTCGTACCAGCTCCATACCCAACAGAAGTCACCTTCATCGCAGGCATCGTACCGAAGGAATCTGTTTGGCTTACAATAATCCCTGCTCCAGTAGGAGTCGTCAATTCAAATGGCAAATTGCTTGGAGCAATCGGCACATTTTTCATCATGTCAAGCGTTGCTGGAGCTGGAACTGGATATACACCATGGTCAATATGAATATGACCAGAACCAAGCGGTACATGTGACGTAACGATTTTTTTTATTTCTAATTCTTCAAGTGCAATGGCTGTCGCGATGATATCAACGATCGAATCAACGGCACCCACTTCATGAAAGTGTACATCTTCAAGTGGCATATCATGGATTTTCGCTTCTGACTTGGCAATCGGAGCAAAAATTTGTTTGCTTCGACTCTTTACGCCTTGATCCAGATCCGATTCATCAATTAGTTTAATAATATCAGCATAGTGGCTATGAGGGCTATGACTATGTGAATGTTGACTATGGCTATGTTGATCAGCGTGATTGTCATGGTTATGTTCGTGAGAATGGTGCTCATGATCCCCGTGTTCGTGTTGATGGGTATGATCGTGGCTATGATAGTCTTCATGCTGATGATCATGTGTATGGTCATGGCTGTTATTATCCGCCACTTCATCAGTCAAAATCACATCAAACTTGATCGCACTGATTCCTTCTTTCATTACCTTTTTCCATTCAAGGCTATATCCAGATACATTTAATTTTTTTAATTCACGTTCAATCCGTTCGGGAGAAGCGCCGGCATCAATTAAAGCACCGACCATCATATCTCCGCTGATTCCCGAAAAACAGTCAATGTATAGAACTTTCACTCATTACATCCCTTTCTGGTCAATGCTGTATGAACAGCTGATTCAATCGTATTTGTCATCGTAGCTGCGAAATAACCTGCGCCAAAACCATTATCAATGTTTACAACAGAAACGCCGCTCGCACAGCTTGAAAGCATGGCAAGTAATGCTGCAAGTCCATTCATGCTCGCTCCATAACCCACACTTGTCGGAACTGCCACAACCGGCTTAGATACAAGACCGCCAACAACACTGGCGAGAGCTCCTTCCATGCCGGCAACGACAATTACAACATTGGCATCTTCAATTAGCTTAGCTTTATTTAAAAGCCGATGTAAGCCTGCAACGCCAATATCATTTATTCGTTCCACCTTATTTCCCATTAATTCCGCAGTAATTGCCGCTTCTTCCGCAACAGGTAGATCAGACGTACCGGCACAAACAACAGCAATATAGCCTTCTTTCCAGCTTTCTTGAAAATCTGAAGCAATCCAGTGTAATGTACGTGCAGCTTCATGATAATGAAAGATGTCTTCTGGATACATCGAACGTAATTCTGCTAAAATATAAACTGCTTTCTCAATATCAACTCTTGTTGCCAATACTTTTTGATGATGTTCCATCAGCTTTGAAAAAATACCTACTATTTGTTCACGCGTTTTGCCTTCACCATAAATGACTTCTGGGAAGCCAGTGCGTTCCTCCCGTTGCAAATCGAGTGTCGCATAACCTAAGTCTTCCTCTGGTTCAAGCTTTTTCATCGCTTCTTCTACAGATAGTAATCCTTGTTCAACTTGTTTTAAAACAGCTTTCAGACCATTGCTCATACAGTTGTTTCCTCTGGTAGCACTTCATTCATACTGCCTGAACGGTATCCTTGTAAATCAAGGGAAACATACGAAAATCCAAATGACTTCAACGCGCGTGATATTACTTCATGCTGCTCCACAACACGTAGCATATCCTGCTTATCTACCTCAATCCGAGCAACTTGATCATGGTGGCGAACGCGAACTTGATATAACCCAATCCCCAAAAGGAAATCCTCTGCCAAATCAAGCTGATTCAGCTTCTCTCTCGTAATTACAGTGCCATACGGAATTCTTGAAGACAAGCATGCGAATGATGGTTTATCCCATGTTCTTAAGCCCATTTCTTTTGAGAGTTCTCTAATTTCTTCTTTAAAAAATGCTGCTTCTTGAAGCGGACTACGTACACCGAGTGCACGTGCCGCATCCATTCCGGGACGATGCTCACCAAGGTCATCCATAATAGATCCATCTATGATCGTATAACGGTCTCCATATGTGGTGATTAGCTCCAACAAATGATTATACAATCCATTTTTACAATGGAAACACCGATTGGAATCATTTTTAACAAATTCCGCATTAGTTAGCTCACTTATTCGCGTTTCGATATGCTCAACCTTAAGTTCCGCCGCTAGACTCTTCGCAAGCTGAAATTCCCTGTCTGGAAAAGTATCAGATGCCGCAGTAACACTAAGTAATTTATCTCCAAGTGCTTCTTTTGCCACAGCAAGTAGGAAAGTACTGTCCACACCTCCTGAAAAAGCTACTAGTACATTATCCATTTCTTGCAAAATATTAATTAGTTGATCCTTCTTTTGTTGCAATGTCGGTTTCATCTTGCGCCCTCCTATCGACCCTTTCAATTACGGGTCTTTTGACGTTTTACGCATCCTAAGTTGGAATTCCTACATAATTTATTTAGATTAAAATGTCGGTCCAATTCTCCAGATTCCGAAATCATGTTGTTTTAGAATTTCCGATTTTGTTAGTTTTCCAGATGAAACTGATTTTATTTCATCAAATATGGACTGACCAACTGTCTGGACAGTTTCTTTTCCATCAATAATTGTCCCAGCGTTCAAATCCATATTATCGTTCATGCTTTCAAACATCGCTGTGTTTGTTGATATCTTAATCACGGGCGCGATCGGAGATCCAGTTGGTGTTCCACGCCCTGTTGTAAATAAAACAACTTGCGCACCTCCAGCAACCATACCTGTAAGTTGCTCAATATCTTGACCCGGTGTATCCATCCAAACAAGGCCTTTTTTAGTCGGAATTTCCGCATAGTCTACTAATTCTTGAAGTGGACTTGTACCAGACTTCGTTGATGCGCCTAGTGACTTTTCCTCAAGAGAACTTAGTCCACCTTCAATATTTCCAGGTGTCGGATTTCCTGTACGAATATCGACGCCCATCATAAGAGCTCTACCTTCGGCTTGCTTGATTACATCATATACACGTTTTACTGTTTTATCATCAACAGCACGGTTAGCTAGCAAATGCTCCGCACCGATTAATTCTGTCGTTTCCGCCAAAATAGCCGTACCACCCGCTTCAACAATTAAATCGCTTACGTGTCCCACAGCTGGATTTGCTGATAAGCCTGAGCATGCATCTGACCCGCCACATTCCGTACCAATGATCAATTCACTGACATGACACTGCTCACGCATAACAGCTGAAGCATCTTGTACCATTTTCGCAGCAATTTTTGCCCCATTAGCAATTGTTTGTAGAGTTCCCCCATTTTCTTGAATGGACACGACTTCCACAGGTTTACCGCTTTTTGCAATTTCATCTGCAACGCTTCTCGCCTGATGGGTTTCACATCCTAATCCAAGAACGACTACACCATATACGTTAGGATTTAACCCTATACCAAGATACGTCCGGAATGTTTGCTCATAGTCATCGCCAACTTGCGTACAGCCATGCTGATGGATAAAACTTACCGTACCATGAACAAGCTGTGTAATTTGATGCGCTGCCTGAGTAGCACAAGTAATTGTAGGCAAAATTAATACATGATTACGTACGCCCACTTTACCATCAGTCCTTCGATATCCCCAAAACATCTGATCATTCTGCATTTAAATCACCCCTACCACGCGTTCCTTCAAGATTATGAACATGGACATGCTCACCTTTTGAAATGTCGCTTGATGCAACGCCAATCACTTCCCCATATTTATAAATCTTTTCACCTTTATTAATTAGATCTAGCGCAAATTTATGTCCAAATGGAATCGATTGCAATAATTCAACCGCATAACTAACATCACCATATACCGCATTAACTTTAGACCCTTCAGCTAAGTTAGCTAAAACTGTTGCTACATTATCTTCCTCATTCATTAATACAGCCGAAAACTGTTGTGACATCTTCCGGCCTCCTCCCAAATTATCTTCACTTTCTCTATTTTAAAGATACCATATTAACTTCAAAGTTTAAATAATAAGTTTGGGAGTCAAATTAAATAGTTTTTATTCTTCAGAATCTACATATGGAATTGTAAGCGGGCCTAAAGGTAGCACTGCAATTGTCATATTTTCTCCATATTTCTCTTTTAACTTTTCCAATGTTTCTTCAATATTATGGGACGGTTTTAACATCGCTTGCGTTACTTGCTCGTCCGTTAGCAATGAATACACGTACACATCCGCCCACACTTGAACTACAGCTTGTTTTTGTACTTGCCATTGATCAAACTTTTTAAAGTTCGGATCGTTAATTAAATCTAATATTTCTTGCGGCGAACTTGCCAATTGTAGAATATCGCCATAGTTCCCATGATCAGGGAGCCCATCTGAGCACTCTGAAGCAACGATAATTGTTCCGCCTTGTTTAACAATTTTATGTGCAGCACTCATGCCCTTTACGGCTTGATACAAATTTTGGTCTAATGGATAACCAGAATTGGAAGTAATGACAACGTCGAATCGTTCTTCGCATTTCGTCATTGCATGCTCTTTTGCATATGCACAGCCTTTGTCATGGGCTTCAATTAGTTCCCCAGCAAATACATTCGTGATTTCCTTTGCACGATTCAATGTTACATTCAACATAAAGTGCGGCTTGCACAACATATTGATTTCACGTGTCATATCTTGCAATGGATTGTTCACCATATTTCCCCAAGTGGATAGTGGATCGCCAATCATCCGCGCATTATGAAAAGTCATGATTGTTTCAATGCCCGCAATTCCTGGCATAATCCCTTTTGGTCCCCCAGAAAACCCTGCAAAAAAATGCGGTTCAATAAATCCGGTAACAATTCTGAAGTCTGCCTCCACATATTCCTTGTTTAAATAAACATCACAACCAAATTTACTATGCCCGACATTTACAAGTGTCTCTTTATCATGGCAATGATTATTAATGATGCGAATATTGTCAACGACCCATTCTCCAAGCATTTCAACAAACTCATCTCTTGTCTGGTCGCGATGTGTTCCCGTTCCATTAATAATGACAACGTTTTCCAATGGAACATGCTCCATTTCTTTAATTAATGCGGGAACGAGTTTCTCATTCGGTGTCGGTCGGGTAATGTCACTGATAACAATCGCCACCTTATCCGTTGCTTTTACCATCTTTTTTAATGGTGGAGAACCAATTGGATTTTGTAACCCCTTCTCAAGCGCCTTCATTTCATCTGCAACTGCAGGTAAATTTTTTGGTTCGAGAATATGCGCATCCTTCGGTAAATTAATTGTTAAATTATCTTTTCCATATAAAAGTGTTGTTTTCATCATAATCTCCTTTCAAAACTTTAGATCAATTTCGCCTCGGCGGAATTGCGTCCAGATTTAATCGAGTTCGCTCGACAACTTCCTCTGAAAATCTGTGACATCCGCCGGAGGCTTTAACTTCCTTCAGCCGGAGTTTGCCTCCCACTGAATTGGGTAAATCGCATTTCTCCCTTCACTTATAGAAGTGGGGGATTTCTGCTGAATGAAGTTTAAAAACAGAATCACCCCTGACGATTTCAGCCAGGGGAATTCTTAAAGTGTGTGTTCACAAAGGATGCCAAATTAATCAATTATCAATTGGCTACTTTTAGGACATCCACTTATAATAAAAATGCTACTTATGCTGGCTGGCCAGGATTTTCGTCCTTAGCATCAATTCCTCTTTTTCTTTGATATTTATCTATCATTATAACAGCAATTGGGCAGAGTATCGCTGTCGTTAGAACAGAGATGGAAATTTGCATCGTTGCTAAATTTGCAATATCTGCATAAGATTGAGCTTCTGCAGTACTCATCATTCCTGATCCTGCTGCTACCGATGCTGCCGCGGCAATTGCTGCTGGTGTTCCTACGGCATTACCTGCAGTCGAGGCTTCTGCAACAGGAGCAATTTGACTTTTTTCCTTAAACAATTTAAATACAAGCACACCCGTTAGTCCCGTGAATACTGTAGTCATAAATCCAAGGAGTAAGCCTGCACCGACAACACTCGGATTGAAGAAAGTAGCAAAGTTCATACTTGCACCAAGTGCAAAAGCAAAGAATGGTACCGGCAAAATTTCCCCAGGTTTTAAAAACTTGCGTATTTCCGGATCTAAATTTCCAAGGATCATTCCAATTGCGATCGGTAGAAGCACAGCAATGAATGCGATTACAGGGAATTTCGAACCAAGAAGCCCTAATGACATTAAAGTGAAAAACGGACCATCATTTAGTGAAAGTACGGATACTGCGCCAACATCTGAGCGGTTTCCGTATTGACTTGTTAAGGCTGCATACATACCACCATTCCCATTTGTCATTGCTGCAATGATTGCAATCGTGGATAATCCAAGGAATCCATTCATTGGATCAAAGAAAAATCCAAAGATAAGTCCAATCGCTAATCCGGTAAAATATTTGGATGTTGTTAATAATACACCCTTTTTCAAGGCAACTCCGCCAACTCGAAGATTCATCTGACTTCCTGCACAGAATAGGAATAAAGCAATTAAAGTAAGTGCACCATTTTTAAATAATTCCTCTGAAAAGCCACCAATTCTTAATAATTCATAATAACCATCGGCTGTTTTTGCAACCCCAAGCGATTTCAGGAAATTCATGACCGCTGGAATGTGTAATTGATCAACAGTATTTATTAAGGCACCGAGCATCAGAGGAACTACCATTAATCCTCCTGGCACTTTTTCAATTGTTTGTTTGATTCTCATAACTTCGTACCTCCTTCATGATGTAAAAAATATGTGCGGCATATTTGTTCTGCTGATTGCTCTAATAAAAGACTAGCTTCTTTCATTGCTTGTTCCAATGATATTGGCCTGTTAATAATGCTGTACACACCAATGACACCGTATTCATAAAGCGCCTGAATTTTCTCGCCGACTGACCCTGCTAAAATAACAGTAGGAACATTTTGGCTTTTAGCTACCTGCGCGACCCCCATCGGCGTTTTTCCGAATGCCGTTTGAAAATCGACCTGTCCTTCGCCAGTAATTACAAGATTCGCGTCTTGGATTATTGCTTCTAATTTGCTGTATTCCATCACAACGTCTACCCCTCGTTTCGTTGTTGAAGGAAAAAACGCTTGAAAAGCACCGCCAATTCCACCAGCTGCCCCAGCTCCTGGCATCTCATGTAGTCTTATATTCGTTTCTTTTTCTACAATATTCGCCCAATGGATGAGGTTTTCATCCAAGTGTAGAACCATTTCCTTTGTTGCGCCTTTTTGGGGTCCAAATACATGTGAAGCTCCATTTATACCAACAAACGGGTTTTCAACATCAGAAGCGATTAAGAATTGGCTCTCCTGTATCCGCTGGTCAAAATACTGCAAAGAAATCTTCTCGATACGATTTAATTCCCCACCACCGAAACCAATTTCTTTTCCTACATTGTCCGTAGCCTTCAGGCCAAGTGCTTGAAGCATACCTACTCCACCATCATTCGTTGCTGACCCACCAATCGCTAATACGAACTTTCTATAACCTTCATCTAGTGCAAGTTTTATTAATTCTCCCGTTCCATATGTCGTTGCTTTCAGAGGATCTCTTTCTTCCCGTTTTATTAAATCTAAGCCTGACGCATTTGCCATTTCGATAATACATGTCGTTTTATCGCCAAGTATTCCGAAATACGCTTCAACTGGTTTTCCAAGTGGTCCTGTCACAAATACCGACACTTTTCGTCCATTCGTTGCAGCTACAAGATTTTCCATTGTGCCTTCTCCGCCATCTGCAACAGGAACCAACACTGTTTCTGCCTCAGGAAAAGCGTTTTTTATGCCTTTTTCAATCGATAATGCCGCCTCCATCGCGGTAATACTGCCTTTAAATGAATCTGGAGCAATAACAATTTTGATTTTTACCATCTCCCCTCCGAAAACGTTTACACTTACTTGTTTTTTTCTATTATAAATCTATTGTCCGGCGATATCTTTATGTGTAGAATACAAATTAACAACCAAAAAATTTTAATTAGTTAGTTTCATTGTACAAAAAACGCAATAAATTTGAAATAATATCCTTTTTTATAACTTCAAAATTTGAAAACGCTTGCCAAATAGTATAATTTCCAAAAGGAGCATCCAAATGATCACACGCGACATCGCAGAAATGCTTGTAAAGGAAACGTCGACCATTTTGCACTTAAATATAAATATTATGAATGAAAAAGGAGTGATTATAGCCACTGGAGATCCTGCACGGTTAAATTTTATACATGAAGGTGCGTTAGAAGTAATTCGAAGTAGTAAAAACGTGGAAATCACAACAAAAAGTAAAAAATTACTGCGAGGAACCCAACCTGGTCTCAATCTTCCCATCCATTTTCAGGATAAAATCGTCGGTGTGATTGGTATCACTGGCGATCCCGAAGAAATCGGCGATCGGGGAGGTCTCGTAAAAATGATGGCCGAGTTATTGATCAAGCAAGCTTATATGGCAACACAAACAGAATGGATACAAAGAACAAAAGATATGATAATGGAAGAGTTGTTGAAAGATGGCCCAGCACTTGATCGTATTAATCGCTGGCTAGGATTACTCAATCTGACAATCGAAGGACCATTCATCACTGCTCTCATTGAAAGGACTGATCCCTCGTTTTCTAATCATTCGCTTTTAAATAGCATAGAAGAAAAAATGAATAGTATAGACGTCCTTATAGGATTAGTTCATGTAAATAAAGTTTTATTGATCATTTCAAGTACATCCATTTCTAAAACGGAAAGAAAATTACTTTCACTTTTCCAAGAGCTTGAGAAACAAAAATTTCACATTCGGTTAGCTTATAGTCCGCAGGTAGATGATATCTTCGGTATTGCCCAAGGGTATCGCGAATGTGAATTAGCACTAACTATTACTGATCCCATTATTAAAATAGTAGCTTATACTGATGTAGAACCAAAAGCACTTGTGCACCAGATTAATCCCAAACTTGCGGAACAATTTTCCGAAAGAATTCTGTACGGCTCTCTAAATAATTATGTTGATACACTACAAGCGTTTTTTGATAATAACCTGCATATTAAAAATACAGCGGAAAAACTTTATATCCACCGTAATACCCTTGTCTATCGCCTTAATAAAATTCAAGAAATTAGCGGCTACAATCCACAAAACTTCAAAGATGCATTTGCATTACAAATGGCGATTTGGCTAAGAGGGGTCTGACCCCCGGTGCGTTAAAGCGAAACAGGATAGGTCTTCCCATATGGCCCGTTTATAGTGTATTCGTTTTAATTACATTATTCTTTTAGCACCTTATGCCTTCCTTATTCCTTTAGTAGCTATGATGCTTATTTATTTTTCAATATACCTTTTATCGATTATGATGGTACAGAATGCTTGAAGAAATGGGGAATTGCATGAAGAACCTTGCATTATTTACATATAAATATCGGAAACTTGTAGTATTATTTTGGGTAGCTCTCGTCTTATTCTTTGGATTCTTTGCGCTAAAACTGCCATCCGTACTCAATGGCAGTGGTTTTGAATATGATGGCACATATCAAGAGGTAGAGGATATTTTGGAATCCGAGTTCGATATACCTGCATCCTCGATGATTTTACTTTTTGAAAAAGATGAAGTAGCTGCACAAGATGAATTCGCAGATTATATCGAAAAAACGCTTAGCAATGTGGAAAAAGTGAAACATTCCGAAGTGTTTACTTCTCCACTAGAATCGCCTGAATTAATGAAAGACAATAGGGCATATGCCATTCTAGCATTTAATGGATCTGATGATGAAATAGCAGATAACATCGAGAATATCCGCGCTCAGATCACAAACGATGATTTATTTTCTGCCGGTCTTACAGGTGGGTCAATTATTGAAGAAGATATGAATAAAGCTGCACAGGATGATTTAGTTCGTGCCGAATTGATTGGAATTCCGATCGCTATCATCGTTCTCTTATTTGCTTTTAGGGGTGTTGTTGCTGCCCTTATTCCTCTAGTGACAGGATTTGTCAGTGTAGTCGTTGCAATGGGCTTACTTTATTTCACGGGAGAAAAGGTCAATCTGTCTATTTTCGTCTTGAATACGGCACCTATGATTGGTCTTGCACTCGGGATTGATTTCGCTTTACTTTTCGTAAATCGCTTTAGGGAAGAGTTAGCTGGCAGTACAAAAGAAGCAGCAAATAATAAAACGGTGCTTACTTCGGGAAGAGCAATCATTTTCTCAGGCTTTTGTGTATTACTTGGTCTAGTTGCCATGTTATTTATTCAAGTTGGCGTCTTCCAGTCGGTTGCAATTGGTGGTGTAGCAGTTGTGTTTACATCTGTTTTAGCAGCTATTACATTTTTACCGGCACTTCTATCCATTTTAGGACCTAATATCAATAAGTGGACAATTTTTAAAACAAAAGAAAAAGAAACGAGCAGTTGGCATAGGTTTGCGGCATTTGTAATGAGAAGACCGATCATTATGTCTGCCCTTACAACGGCTTTACTCATTATTGGCGCATTACCCCTCAGCAATATGAATCTAGTGATTCCCGAGGCGGATGCACTTCCAACATCATATGAATCACGGACAACCTTTGAAAAGTTTGAGGAAACATTTCAAGATAATGACACGACAACCGTCCAGATTATCGCTAGTACGGATGAAGGAATGACAGAAACTAACTCTCTCAATAAACTGGAGAGTCTTTTAATGAAATTGGAAGCTGATCCACTTGTCTCAAGTGTCGATTCGATTTTTTCAGCAACTGATATGAGCGCTGAGGAATTAATTACTTCACTCAAAGTGCCTGAAATAAAAACACAGCTTGAACCAGCATTTGAACAGTTAATAAGTGATAATTTAGCATTATTACAAGTGCAGTTACATACAGAAGGGTCTTCTACTGAAGCAAAAAATTGGGTTAGAGATTGGGAAAATAATAATAAAACCAATCTTGATCTAAAGATTGGTGGAACATCAAAATTCCAGCAAGAAATTTTTGATGAGATTTATAATAAAATTTGGTATAGCCTAGCGTTTATTTTAATATCAACATACATTGTGTTATTTATCGCATTTAGATCGGTTCTGATTCCGCTTAAAGCAATATTAATGAACATCATTAGCTTAAGCTGTACATTCGGAATTGTCGTTTGGCTATTCCAAGGTGGACATCTCGGAGGTAGTCCAGCTGATATCGCATTAATGATCCCGATTTTTGCCTTCAGTATCGTCTTTGGACTCAGCATGGACTATGAAGTATTTTTGATTTCTCGTATATACGAAATTTATCAAGAAACAGGTGATAATGATAGAGCCACACTCGAAGGATTAATCTCCACGAGCAAAATCATTACATCCGCTGCCGCTATCATGATCGTCATTACGGGGGCATTTGCATTTACTGGAATTGTGCCTGTTCAACAAATGGGAGTCACCGTTGCTTTGGCAATTTTTATCGACGCCACACTCGTTCGGATGGTGCTTGTACCATCCTTGATGAAATTACTTGGAGATTTGAACTGGTGGTCACCGTTTCCAAAACGGAAAAGAAAAGTGAATCATTAAACTTAGTGGAAAATAATGTGTAACTGAACATAAAAAACATTCAGGAAGAAGCTGTTTCTAACAAGCTCCTCTCTGAATGTTTTCTATCGATTAGCTATTTGGCGAATGGAATTGCTAGTTTTCCTCCACCATTTCTACTGTAAAATTTTCAGCTTCTCGCTCATCTACCATTACATAAAAATGGCCTATTTTATATGAAAGTTTCATAGATTCCAAGCTTTGATTTGCCAAAAGTTTATAATCACAGCCTACTCAACTGAGTTTACGAGACACCTAACTAATTTATAAGCCACTCAGCTAATTTGTAAGCCACTCAACCGATTTATGAGCCACTCAGCTATTTTATGAGCCACTCGGCTATTTTATGGGCCGCTCAGCTATTTTGTAAGCCACTCAGCTATTTTATAAGCCACTCAGCTATTTTGTAAGCCACTCAGCAACTTTATAAGCCGCTCAGCTATTTTGTAAGCCACTCACTATTTTATAAGCCACTCAGCTATTTTATAAGCCGCTCAACCAATTTATAAGCCACTCAGCTATTTTTTAAACCACTCAACCAATTTATAAGCCATTCAGCTATTTTTTAAACCACTCAACCAATTTATAAGCCACTCAGCTATTTTATAAGCCGCTCAACCAATTTATAAGCCACTCAACCAATTTATAAGCCACTCAACCAATTTATAAGCCACTCAGCTATTTTATAAGCCACTCAACCAATTTATGAGCCGGTCAGCTATTTTATAAGCCACTCAGCTATTTTATGGGCCGCTCAGCTATTTTATAAGCCACTCAGCTATTTTTTAAACCACTCAACCAATTTATAAGCCACTCAGCTATTTTTTAAACCACTCAACCAATTTATGAGCCACTTCTCATTATTTTCTAGCATAAACTCCTTAGTCTACAAAACAAAAAACCACCGATGAGCCTCGGTGGCTATTGTATTTAGCTTAAAATGCAGTCATTTTCTCTGCAGGATTTGTTCTTTTGCGAACTTTCTTCGCAACAATCTCTCTGTCAAAGTATCCAATATTTAATACACCAACGATTTTCTCGCCACGTTCTACTCCAATTGCGCCACGGAACTTCGGATCATAAATATGATTTGGTGTTTTCCACACCATACCGAGATCCTGATCCCAAGCAAGTAACTGGAGATTTTGCAACATAGATGCTGTCGCAGCAAAGTCTTCCTCCCACACCTTTTGGCGCGGATCCTCGTTCATAACAACAACTAAAAACGCTGGTACATTCACAAATTTATTCCGTACATTTTCATGATTATTAAGTGGATGACATTGAAGCACTGCTTCTATAAAAGCTTCCTTACGCTCACCTGCTACAAAAATATATCGCCACGGCTCACGTTCTCCATGTGTTGGCGCCCATACCGCATTATCCAATAATGACAATACTAAATCCTCGTTTACTTCTTTATCAATATACCCTGCTTTCACAGAAGTTCTTTCTTTAATCACATTTGCAATCGATTTAGTTGTAGCTGCAATCATTATATTAATATCCTCCTATTATTGCCTCTCAATAATTGAGAATCATTTTCATTTATCATATCATGTTTTTGCTTTCATTGACAACCATTGAATATTTGAAATGATTTATTTGGTGGAGTTTTTTATTTTTTGGAAGAAATCAATTTTAATTTGTGTACAATTATCTGACTTGGCTGATACTGCTGGACAAAGGAAAAGGCTGTTTTAAACTAGGAATTCCTAGCCTAAAACAGCTACTTTAAAATTTCGACCATGCGATTTTATCACTTATATATCAATACGGACGGCTCGGGCTTTTCTTTTGAAAATTGATAAGCTTGAACAATGCGTTCTTTTACAATATTGATTTCCTCATTATTACTGTAGATTGTTGCAATGGCCTCGTTAGCTCCCAATTGGTCACCAATTTTTTTATGTAAAACAATACCAACACTTAAATCAATTTCCGATTCTTTTGTAGCTCGTCCTGCTCCTAGCATACTTGCAGCAATCCCAATCTCATCTGCAATAATCGCTGATACATACCCGCTCTCCGGTGCCTCTACTGCAAACACGTACTTTGCTTGAGCGAGCTTATCCACATTATCAATAACGGATACGTCTCCACCTTGTGCGCCTAAAAATAACTTAAACATGTCGAATGCTTTTCCATTTGCAATCACGGCTTGCAATTTCGTCCGTCCTTCCTCCTCCGTATTTGCTTTTCCTGCTAACACGACCATTTTACTACCAAGAACTAAACACAATTCAAGTAAATCAGCCGGTCCTTTTCCTTGCAAGGTTTCCACAGCCTCTTTTACTTCTAACGCATTCCCAACAGCAAAACCGAGCGGCTGACTCATATCTGAAATGACTGCCATCGTTTTACGCCCTAGATTATTACCGATATCAACCATGGCGCTTGCCAACTTCTTCGCTTCATCTAAATCTTTCATAAAGGCCCCGGCACCCACCTTTACATCAAGTACAATCGCATCAGCACCCGCAGCAATCTTTTTACTCATAATCGAACTGGCAATGAGAGGAATTGAATTAACAGTCGCTGTCACATCACGCAAACCATAGATTTTTTTATCAGCTGGAGTCAAATTACCTGATTGACCAATGACAGCAATTTTATTGGTATTCACAAGGTTTATAAACTCCTCTTCCGTTATTTCAACATGAAAACCTGGTACAGCTTCAAGTTTATCCAATGTTCCACCTGTATGACCAAGTCCACGACCAGACATTTTCGCGACTGGAACACCAACGGCTGCAACGAGTGGGGCAAGTATAAGCGTAGTTGTGTCTCCAACTCCGCCGGTGGAATGCTTATCCACTTTCACACCTTCAATCTTGGACAGGTCAATTTGATCACCGGAATCGACCATCGCCATTGTTAGATCCGCCGTTTCTTTTGCAGTCATTCCTTGAAAATAAATGGTCATTAAAAAGGCAGACATCTGGTAATCAGGGATTTCACCTTTGGTATAGCCATTAATAACAAACTGAATTTCTTCAGTCGATAACTCTATTCCATCACGTTTTTTCGCTAATACATCTACCATGCGCACTATAATCCACTCCGCTTCTGTAAATTCATCTAACATTATATTTGCCCTTAAACATTTTGTTTTATCACGCTATTATTAGGGAATTGTAAAGCGATCATCTTTAACATAATTATCATTTCTTTTGAAGGTAAAGTCAAAATCAAAATAAGTTCTTTACATTTATTTCAAAGGCATGTATATTAATGTTAGTTACTTACTTTTTGTAATTAAAATTATTGGAGGGATTTTTCATGACAATTTCTACATGGAATGTTGATACTGCACACAGTAACGTTGATTTTTCAATCAGACATATGATGGTTTCTAGAGTAAGAGGATCTTTTAATGAATTCAGTGCTAAGGTTGAAGCAGATCCAACCGATCTAACATCTGCAAACATAAGCTTCAAAATTGATGTAGCTAGCATCGACACACGTAATGAGGACCGTGACAACCATCTTCGGTCTGCTGATTTTTTCGAAGTAGAGAAATATCCTGAATTGACTTTTACTTCAACGAAAATTGAAAAACAAAGCAAAGATACATATGCCCTTACAGGCGATGTTTCCTTGCACGGTGTAACGAAACCTGAAACATTTACAGTTACTTTTGAAGGTCTTGCAAAAGATCCGATGAGCGGAGCAGAAAAAGCTGGATTCACTGTTGAAGGTAAGCTAAAACGTAGTGAATATGGATTGAACTGGAACGCAGCACTTGAAACTGGTGGCGTACTTGTTAGTGATGATGTAAAAATACAACTTGAAATTCAAGCTGCTAAAGAAGCATAAAAAAACAAACCGGAGCAAGTTAAACTGCCTCCGGTTTGTTTTTTATATTACTTTTGATTTTTCAACAGATCACGAATTTCTACCAATAACGCGACTTCAGCTGTAGGCTCTTCTTCTTCTTCCTCGATCTCCTCTTCTTTCTTTTGTTTCAAGCTACCGAGTATCTTGATAAAAACAAAGATTGAAATAGCAATAATAAAGAAATCGACAATGCTTTGGATAAAAATTCCGTATTCAATCTTCGTATCCTCGTATGCATAATAAAGTTTTTCAAAACTTTTTCCACCAAGCAATATTCCAACAAGTGGCATGATGATATTATTAACTAATGATCCAACGATTTTCCCAAAAGCAGCACCAATTACAACTGCAACCGCTAAATCCATTACATTACCTTGAATAGCAAACTTCTTAAAATCCTCCCACATTTCACATTCTCCTTTTCAAAAGCGTACTATCATTCTACAAAATGATACAAATATTTCAAGAGTATAAATACGCTTATGGTAAAAACAATGCCTTTAACTTTTCAGCATTCTCTCGATTCAATTTTCCATAGCTTTCTTTTTCAATATTGCTAGTCAATTCCGCTGTTCCACTTTCTTCATGAAACCAGATGCGATATTCTGCTAATCTTTCTGGCATATTTTTATCTATTTCGTAAAAGAAAGTTGCTTTGATATCCTCTCTTCGCGACATTTCTATTTTCACATTTGACTCCCATTCTATTTCATTGAAAATATCTTCAAGCTCAGTTAATTCCGTTTGCTCCACAATCATTTTAACATCACTTGATACCCTTTCAGCATTTATTTGCTGGACATCGACCCGAGTTAATAAATGCTGTTCTTCTTTTTTATTACAGCCAATTACAATTAAAATCATATGAATGAATATAAGGCAGAAAATCATGGCTTTTTTCATTTCCATACCACTCCTAGTTTTTCACCTTTTTAAATATTCCCTCTAACAATTGTTTTTCCTTCCTTTCAAATCTATACATTTCCATCATACTTGCAGGGATAACGGTTTTCATGGAGAATATTAAGTAAATAATCAAAACACATGAAAGGAGAACAAAGATGCTAAATCAATCGACACACGAACAAGGAACTAGTTGGTTAAAGTCTATTTTAATAGCAGTTGTCATTGTATTTATCCTTCGTACTTTCATATTTTCCCCCTTTATCGTCGATGGCGCTTCAATGGAGCCTACTCTTCATGATAGAGAGCGGATCTTTGTAAGTAAGACCTCCAGTTGGATTGGCGAAATCAAAAGAGGCGATATAATCATTATAAAAGGAACAGAAAACAATTATGTAAAAAGAGTGATTGCCTTACCTGGAGACGTATTAGAAATGAAAAGTGATCTTTTATTTATCAATAATAAAAAGGTTAAGGAACCTTATTTAAAGGAAAATAAAATTATTGCAGATAAAAAAGGGATGCTTTTGACAGGCGATTTCGGCCCCTTAACAATTCCTGCAAAACAATATTTTGTGATGGGTGATAATCGACTTGAAAGTGGTGACAGCAGAAATTTATTGGGGTATATCGATGAGAAAAATATTATTGGAAAAAGTAAACTCGTATTCTTCCCAATTAAAAATGTTCGAATAACTAATTAATTTTCAGAATCGCCCTACATATATAGACCAATGTGAACTTCCTTTTAAAAACAATGTACATATAAAAAACTGGGGGGACTAAACCATTTTAACTGACAAACATTTCGAATTATTAATCAAAAGCTTAGATCAACCTTTTTCGGGATGGGACTTTTCCTATGTGACAGGGACAGGAAGATTAGATAGTGAACCCCTTACATGGTCTTATGCAAGTATGGCATTACCACTCATCCAACATGCTGACTTCATGTTGGATATGGGTACAGGTGGAGGAGAATTTATATCGAAGGTCAGACCATTCCCAAAAGTAGTGTTCGCAACGGAGGCGTATAAACCAAACGTCCCTATTGCTAGAAAGCGCCTTGAACCACTTGGGGTAAAAGTATTTGAAGTAGAAGAGGATGAAAGTCTTCCTTTAGAGACGAACTATTTTGATTTGGTTTTAAATAAGCATGAGGCTTACTCCAATCAAGAAGTAAGAAGAATAATGTCCACAAATGCCATATTCTTAACACAGCAAGTCGGCGGGCATGATTGTCACGAAATCAATCAAGCTTTAGGGTTGCCAATTAATGAGGAGTTTTACGATTGGAACTTAGAACGCGCTAAAATGGAATTATTAGAACATGGATTTGATATTTTGCAATGTCGGGAGGAGTACCCTAATCAAAGATTTTATGATATTGGGGCACTAGTTTATTATTTAAAAGCAATACCATGGCAAGTTCCCGATTTTAATATGGAAAAAAACATAACAAATTTATATAAAATTCACGAATTAATCCAGGAAAAGGGTTATTTTGATGTGAAACAGCATCGGTTTTTCATTAAAGCAAAAGCCATCTAGATGAAAAATTTCAACCCACCTTTACCAGTTTTGTATTTCCAACTATTTATATTGTTATGTAGCGATTAACTAGCATTTTAGAAGTCATTTACCTATCTTATTTGACTTTTAAAAAGACTATTTAGAAGTTTGTATACTTATGTTCTAATCTTCTATCAATTACTCCTAGTAAAATAATGGCTGTTCATTTTGGAACAGCCTTAAATCCACCCTTTTTCCTCTGCAATACTTATCGCTTCAATCTTGTTTTTTGCATTTAGCTTTTGGAGAATCTCTGACATATAGTTTCTAACTGTACCTGCTGATAAAAATAGCTCCCCCGATATTTCCTTTGATGTTTTTCCTTCTGCAGCTAATTTCAAGATATCCATTTCTCTTTTGGTAAGTGGATTATCTTCATTATAAGAATTCATGATCAACTCATGCGCAAATTCCCGCTTCCCTTGCATTACTCTCCTAATCGATTCAGCAAGATCTTCAATTGCACCGTCTTTCAATAAATAACCATGGACACCAGCTTTTACTGCTCGTTCAAAATACCCTGGGCGTGCAAAAGTTGTTAACATGATCACCCTGCATTTAGAACCGCTCCGCTTTAGTTCAGCCGCAACATCAAGGCCACTTTTCAACGGCATTTCAATATCCATTAGACATATATCCGGTTGAAACCCTTTTACCAACGTCAATGTTTCCTCACCATTTCCTGCCTGACCGACCACTTCAAGATCTTCCTCAAAATCGAGCAAAGCACCGAGAGCGCCTCTTAAAATTCGCTGGTCTTCCGCAATTACAATTCGTATCATAGGGAGATCCCTTCTTTCTCTTGCTTCATAATCACTGGCATCGCCATCGTAAGTACTGTACCTTCCTTAGTATGGATGGTAAGATCGCCTTCAATAAGAGCGAGACGTTCTTTCATACCTTTCAAACCATTTCCTATACTTTCCTTACCAATCAATCCAATACCATCATCTTTGATTTCAATTGTGTAATTACCTCTTGTTTTATAAAAAGTAATCAAGCAATTTTCAGCTGCACTATGCTTCACGATATTTGTTGTTGCCTCTCGAAGACACATACCGAGAATATTTTGCTGCAGTAATGGGATTTCAGAGAAGTTTGATTCTCCTTCAATCTGAAATGAAATATTGGCAGCTATAAAAATTTGCTGCATATCCACCAGTTCATCAGCAATCGTAATTGCCCGCATATCAGAAACAAGTTCACGAACCTGCCGCAATGCAGAACGCGATGTTATTTCAATTTCCTTTGCTTCCATTTTTGCCTGCTCTGATTTTTTCTCAGCTAATCTTTGTACCAACTGACTTTGCAAAGTAATCAAAGTTAATGTATGCCCCAAAGTATCATGCAAATCCCGAGCAATTCTTACTCTTTCTTCGCGTTTTATTAACTCCTTTATTTGTGCATTTGCTTGATCAAGCTCTTTTTCCAATTCCATGCGTTTATTTATAGATCGTATCCCAAAAGGAGATATAAACATGACGATTAAGAATGGGAAAAAATATAGCATATTTTCCATTAGTCCTTGTATCGCTGTAATGATTGTTGTAATAATCAATGCCACTATAAAAGAAACTAACGCACGATAAAAGTACTTTTTAGTTACGAACCAACCAATAAAATTTGCTGGAAAGAAGCCCATAAACAAATTATTGGGATCATACCACAAACTGAGGATGACAATAATACTGATTTGTACTGCCAACCAATAGGAATATGGTTTAATTGGTAATGGACTATATAGCTGTCTGTATGTCACAAGAAAAAGCAGTATTAAGGCATAGCCAATCATTTCTTTTATTCCTGTTTCTTGTGCCACATAAAACAAAGGCATAACTAAATATATTAAAAAGACGTAGGGAAACATACCGAGTTGTTTAGGAAAAATCTGAAGTTTCTTCAAGCATTACACCGCTTCCTGTTTCCTTCTTATATATGTTGATATTACCATGAATAATAGAAGGTACCCCGCCAACAGGACTATATTTTTTAATTCAGGTGTATGCCCACGAATAATCTCCCAGGCACCATTAGCAAAGTTATATGCAGGTAGCCATGACCCGATTGTTTGGATTGTTTTCGGTAAAATTTCCATAGGCATCCACATCCCACCGGTAATGGCTAGAAGCATATAAATAACATTACTTACACCTGAAGCAGTATCCACTCTTTTCATCGTCCCTACTAATACGCCTAGACCAAGAAATGGCAATGAACCAAGCAGTATCCAGCCACCGCTCATCATCCACTCGAGGGCTGTTAAAGACACACCATTTATCAGAGCTCCTGCAATAAAAATAACGAAGATGGAAAATACATGGACAAGTGTCTGCCCAAGCATTTTAGCTAAAAAATAGACAAAACCCGATAATGGAGTAACCTTGATAAATGATGTCCATCCTTCCGCACGCTCTTGCACCATCCGGATTCCCATTGTCATAATCGCGCTTCCCATCACACTAAAAGTAGCCATCGACATTAAATAATGCGCATCCCAAAGTCCTTTATCCGGAACATTTATATTGACTACCTTCGTGAAAATGATATAAAAAATAAGTGGCATGAAAAGCGACCAAAATATATAATATGGATTTCTAAACATCCGTAAAACTTCCACTTTACACTGGTTCCCCATCATTTTCATTTACATTTCCTCCCTTTCTTCTGTCAATTGCTCGAATGCATCCTCGAGACGTCCCTTCTCAATTTGGATATCTTTTACATGCCATTTATGCTCAAAAACGCTAGATAGAACGGAATCTGTCTCGTCTGTAATAATGAAAGTCCTGCCATCTTTCTCATATACCTCTGATACATGTGGTAGTTGTAGAACATCTTTCAGCGGGATATTTGGAGACGTAATAAACGAAACCGATTGCTTCGTCAGACTCTTTTTTATTTCTGCAGGCTTTCCATCTGCTATAATAGTCCCTTTATTGAATAAAATAATCCGATCGGCGATATCATCCGCCTCTTGTAAATAATGTGTTGAGAAAATAATTGATTTCCCTTGATCGGCAAGTTCTCTCACTGTCTCCCAGAACACTTTGCGCGACGTTATATCCATTCCTACAGTTGGTTCATCAAAAAATAATAAGTCTGGATTTCCAGCCAATGCTAACGCAAACCCAACTCTCCGTTTTTGTCCTCCCGAAAGCTTTTCGGTGCGCTTATTTAAATCTTCTTCACTAAGACCAGTAAGACTAATAAGCTGATCCATTGATAAAGGATTCGGATAATAGCTGCGAAATAGTCGAATAATCTCTTTTACTTTTAAGCCGTCCATCAAGCTCACTTCTTGAAGCATGACTCCTATTCTTTCACGGACACTTTTTTCTTTTGCATCTTGATTAAATAGCTTTGATTTACCACTTGTAGGATTTAATAAACCAAGCACCATCAACATCGTCGTCGTCTTTCCTGCACCATTCGGACCTAATATAGCAACAACCTCACCGTTTTTTATCGAAAAAGAAACTTGATCAACCGCTTTCTTCCCTTTAAACACTTTCGTTAGTTGTTTTATCTCCACTACACTTTCCATTCGCTCACCCCCACTGATCTATACTTACATTTTATATTCCACAATCTCTAAATATCAGTAGATTATGTCATGAGAATAAAATGACAAATGTCATCTTTTTTCCACTCACAGTAATAAACATCCCTTGTATAAACAAAAACCAGGCACATCAATTCAATCAAGTGATGTGCCTGGTTTATTGGTTTCATATTTATGTTTCCTATTTATCTACTACTGCTTTACCCTCATCTTGTTCCCCATTACCATTTTCCCCGATTAAACTAGCCAATACATGCACCCTTAAGATAATTCCTTCAATATGTTTCTCTTCATTCACGACTACGATTGGGTATTTTGAGTCTAATGCTTTCGGTATAATGGCCTGAACGTATTCTGTTGGATCAACTGTATTAACATCGATTTCCAAGACCTCTTGTAAGGTTTTCCTTTGTTTTAAGCCCTCTATCGCACGATCAATCGTTACAAGTCCTTGTAGATGACGCTGACGGTCTGTAACGAAAACACTGGAAATGCCTTGTTCTCGCATCACCTTAATCGCCACATTTAGACCATCCTTCAGTGAGACTAAACCATGTGGTCTGGTCATTATATGTTCTGCTTGAAGAATTTTAGATCGATCGATATCTCTTATAAATTCCGTAATATAGTCATTCGCTGGCTGATCTAAAATTTCTTCAGGTGTACCAATCTGCTCGACCTTTCCATCCTTCATGACTGCTACGCGATCACCAATTTTAAAAGCTTCATTGACATCGTGAGTAATGAAAATAATTGTTTTCTGCAATCGGTTTTGAATGTCTATGAGCTCTAGTTGCATTTCTCTGCGAATTAATGGGTCAAGGGCACTGAATGGCTCATCCATTAATAATATATCTGGATCATTCGCCAATGCACGAGCAATCCCAACCCTTTGCCGCATCCCACCAGAGAGCTCATCTGGGTACTGATCTTCATAGCCTTTTAAACCAACTGTTTCTAATTGATACTGTGCAATTTTTTGACGCTCTTCCTTTGACATTCCTCTTATTTCCAACCCATATTCGATATTTTCTAATACCGTACGATGACTGAAAAGCCCAAAGTGCTGGAAAACCATCGCAATTTTCTTTTGCCGGTAATATTTCAGTTGCTGCGTATTATATTCGACGATGTTTTCACCATCAACATAAATGGCACCAGCTGTAGGCCGATTCAACATATTAAAGCAGCGAATTAATGTTGACTTCCCACTGCCTGATAGTCCCATAATGACAAAGGTCTCACCTTCCATAATATCCATTGATGCATTATAAACCCCAACTGTATGACCTGTCTTTGCTAAAATATCACTTTTGGATTCACCTTTTTCAACCATAGGGATGACCTTCTTTGCTCGTGATCCAAATATCTTTGATACATTTTCAACTTTCAATTTAACTGTCATGAGACATTCCTCCTATGTTTCTGAAGACGCTCAGCAATTCCGCCTGTAATCCGATCGATAATAATTGCTAGAAAAACGATACTAACTCCTGCTTCAAAACCTAGTGATATATCTATCCGATTTATCGCATATAAAACTCGCTCGCCGAGTCCTTGTGCACCAACCATTGACCCAACGACCGCCATTGCCAGTGCCATCATCGTTGTTTGATTAATTCCAGCCATAATCGTCGGCAATGCTTGAGGAAGCTGTACCTTCATTAACATTTGCATTCTTGAAGAACCAAATGATTGGGCAGATTCAACAACCTCTTGATCGACATTACGAATCCCAAGCTCTGTCAGCCTACTGACCGGTGGCAGAGCATAAATGATCGTAGCAATCACTGCCGGAACATTTCCTAAAGGGAAAAAGAAAATAACAGGGATTAGATAAACGAAGGTAGGCATCGTTTGCATCGCATCTAACACAGGTCGCATCGTGCTAGAGAAGGTTTTATTAAAAGTCATTAATATCCCCAACGGTATGCCTATCAAAAGTGCTAGAATAACTGAGATTAAGACAACGGAGATTGTCGTCATCGTTTCGGACCATAAATTGAACGTTCCTATTAAAAATATGAAAGCTGAAAATAACAAACCCCCATATAAGCTTGTAAAATACCAGCCTAATAAAAATATAATAATGATAAAGATCCACCATGGAATAAATAGTAAAATAGATTCAAGCCCCTTTATGGAACCTGAAGCAATCACAAATACAAAATCGAAAAATGCGGAGAAATTTTCCGCTAAGAAATCAATAAACTTTTCCACGCCGGTACCAATCGGTATGCGTATATCGGGAAATTCATTCATACATTATCGACTGTTAGAAAACAGCCGTTTCCTCACCTCTCTAATAAACTATTTTAGTCTATGTTTTGGGTCTTGCTACAAATATGGGAGTAGCCGCAGCATAATTCATCTACAGCTATCTCCCTCCCCTATATTATTTTTCTTTTATTGCTGATAATACTTTTTCAGCAACCTCATCTGACACCCATTTTGTCCATACATCTTCATATTCTTTCATCCACCAGATAGCAGCAGCATCCGCTTCTACTTCTTTTTCCTCCATATAATCTAGTGCGCTTTCTGTTAGCTCATTACTTGTTTCATACTTTTTTAAAAACTCCACCACATCTTCGGCTTGATCAGGCAAATCCTTATGAACAGCTACAACCACATCATTTGGTGGAAATGCTGTGCCTCGATTTTCCTCCCATACTTCCTCTTCATACGGATTGTCTTCCAGAAGTGTTAAATCAAAGCTTGCTGTTACCCAAGTCGGTGACCAATAATAGCCAACCCACGGCTCACCCTTTTTGATCGCGCCTGCTAAAGAAGCAACGATTGCTGAGTCAGATCCTGGTGCTAAGTAATTGTATTGCTCATCTAACCCGTATGTTTTTAGCTTCTCATCTAATTGCTCACTTACAGCCCAACTTGAAGGTGCTCCAATGATTCTTCCTTTAGTAGAATCCTCTGGGTCTTCAAAAATTTCCGGATATTTCGCTAAGTCCTCTACTGTCTTTAAATCAGGTGCAATTGGTTCAATTCCCTTAGAAGCATCTCCTTCTATGACGTATGTTGGGACATATAATCCTTGTGCATTGTCATCGAAGTTTGTTGAGACTTTAATAATATCTCCGCTCTCGATCGCTTTTTCATATATATCTTTAATATTGTCAGTCCATGCCTCCATATAAACGTTAATATCTCCCTGTTGCAATGCTTGGATGGTAGCCGCAGTCGTTCCACTTGTCACTTCAGTATCGTACCCATATCCTTCCTCAACAATGAGCTGTGCAACACTATTATGAAAACGAATACTATCCCAACCAGCATCAGCAAACTTTATTACCTTAATACTGTCTTTACTTACCCCTCCACTACATGCACTTAATAAGACAAGCATACAAATGGAGAGTACAACCATAATTTTACGCATAAAAAGTTAAAACTCCTTTTTTATCATTTTTTATTTAACATACATATGTATTACAAACAGCAAGCGATCCTCCTAGAAAAAAATGTAACGAATAATTAACATCGTATTCAGGGAAAAAGGAAGAGGAGTAACGAAAGGATTTAGAAGTGCAAATTAGCTACTTATTAATGTTACGGTTATATTGCAATCAATACAAATTGAAAGTTCAAACATATAAGCGCATATGCCTTCATAAAAATTCCTCTCATCAAGTTATCTATATATTTAACTATATTTACTCTATAATCCGACCTCATGATCACTTTTCCTAACCAATCGGTGCCAGGCACGCCTCGGAATTTGTCGAATATTCTTTATTATGCACACCAATTTAAATTGTACAGTTCATGTCATGTTCATTTTCTCTTGAAAAGTTTTAAAGGGGAATTTAACTTTTGCACGAATGATATATAGAAGGAATTTAACTATAAAGGGGCGTTTATATTGAGAAACCAACCAATACAAAAAATCGGGCAAATAGGGATACCTGTAAAGGATTTAGAGAGAGCAATCGTGTTTTATAAAGATATTTTAGATCTGCCACTTCTATTTAACAATGATAATATGGCATTCTTTGAATGTAATGGTGTTCGTTTGCTTCTCAGCCTGCCTGAAAAAGAGGATTTCGCCCATGCAAGTTCTGTCATATATTTTCAAATGGAAAATATAAAAGAAACATTCGAACACTTTGTAAATAAAGATGTCTCTTTTATCAATGAACCTCATCGCGTAGCAAAAATGGGGCAAACCGAAACTTGGATGGCATTTTTTAAAGATACAGAAGACAATATACATGCTTTAATGAGTGAGATTTCATCATAGAAACTAGGATTAGATGTATATTAAACGCCGCAACATAAAGTGAAAATCCACGCAATGGAGGTTTTACTGCCCGTTAATCTGCAATAAAAACCAAGGATTTTCTATTTACGAGAAAATCCTTGGTTTTTTATAAATTTTTCAAAATCATTTACTCCAAAGCTTTATATGATTCGTTAAATTCTGCGATTACTTTATCGCCTCCTTGTTTTTTCCACTTCTCCACTGCTGCATCAAATCCTGCTTCATCTATTTGACCAAGGAGATATTTATATGTTGCATCCTCAATGATTTGTCCTAGTCGTTCTGAATTAAGTGTAAACGTTTCTGATTCCAGTGGTACCGTCGGGTCTTTCACTAAATAATTATCATTATCTTTATACATTTCATCTGCCTTTGCTCTTGGTTCATATTCAAAATATCCGTCGTATCTTCCATTCGTCTCTGGCTCACCAATTTCAAATGGCGTGTACGGTCTGACTTCGCGATCATAAGCTGTCAGATTATCTTGTATAATAGAGGCTTTACCGTCAATCACTTCGTAATGCTCACCCTCAGTCCCCCAGATTAACAAATTCGCTCCTTCTGGAGTCATTAAATAATCAAAGAATCCAAGAATATCTTTTAATTGTTCTTCTGTTTTCACTGCTGCTTTCGGGAACATGACTAAACTTCCATAGCCCGGAATAGAACGTGTTCGATATTCTCCATTTGGACCTTCAATATAATTATGAACATCAAATTCTATCTCAGGATTTATCGTTTTTGCATCTTCATACATTGTGATTACGTCACCCATCGTCCCAACATACACACCGGCTGTCCCATTTTTAATCATCGCTTGTTGATCCGTTTTACTTGTAACCGGAGCATCCTTGTTAATATAGCCATTATCAAATAATTTTTTAAAATAGTTCATTCCATCTTTATATTCAGGAAACATAAATTCTGGCAACAATTCACCATCTTTTTCTCCCCATAAGTTTGGCGAACCAAGCCATGTAGCAAAATTGCTAAACGTCCCTAAAATTCCACGATCTGTTATTCCAATCGTATCATCTTTACCATTTCCATCCGGATCATCTACCGTAAAAGCACGCATCATTTCATACAGCTCATCCGTATTTGTAGGTGCGGAAAGTCCAAGTTTATCTGCCCAATCTTTTCTATAAATCAGACCTTGTCTTGATAGGGGTCTACCAGCATATAATGAATAAATTTTACCATCTACTAATGTGTTATCTAAAATTTCCGACTTTAGTTTACTTAGGTTTGCAAATTCATTAAGATAGGGACCCAGTTCCCAATATTGTCCATCACGAATCGCGTCTTTTTGTTGCTCAAAAGTGACTTGTTTTATTAAAAAGACATCTGGTAAGCTTCCCGTTGCAATAGCAGCATTCAATCTTTCTTCGTATACATTATCAGGTATCCACTGGATATCCAGTTTGGTATTTGTCTTCTCCTCTAACAATGTTTGTAGTTTCTTATCTGGAACTTCGGGCACATGAAGATTAAACATGAGCGAAATCTCCGTTGTCTTTTTCGATTCACCAGATTCCCCGGATGTAGCGGTTTTTCCATCTACATGATTCTCCTTATTGCATGCTGTAAGGAGCACCAACATCAATACTATAATGCTAAGCTGCCATAGAACGCGGTTTGAAATTTTCATTATATCCCCCTCGTGACAATATTGATTAGAACACTCCTAATTTACATTCTTTAAAAGAACAACATTGTGAAAATCGATAACAAAAAAATTCCAATACATTACTTTTCCAAAGGATATTTTGTACTTGTAGTTAAATGGTATGCTTTAAATTTTCTGGAATGCATTATAAGCAGGTTTCATAATAGCGAGTGCAATTACATTACCACTACAAACCATCATTAATGGAGGAGCGAATGTAAGAAGAAATAGCAACCCACCACTACTTGCTAGCATGATTAACGTGCGAACAGGATTCATAATCATCACGAAAAATGAATTTTTCAATACATCGCGTATCTTGATGTTATAGTGGACAAACATCGGGAATACGTAGAATAGTGTGCAAATAAAAATTAGCACAACGATCCAAAATGGAATAAAGAGCATTTTTATTACACTGTTTGTTGTAATTTGTAGAAAGTGAAAATCGATATACAGTATAATGCTACAAAGAGTGATAATGAACCCTAATTGATTACTTTTCAAAAATTCCTTTTTATATGATTGCCAAAACGTCTTAAAAATTGAAACATCCATCTCGCCCATAGCCCATTTCCGAACAACTGCAAACATCGCAGCTGTCGCCGGAAATATGCCGAATAAGACGAGGCCGAGCAATGAAAATGAAATCCACAGCAAATTTAATATCGCAAGCTTCATAATCCAATCACATGCTCGATATAAACCTCCCATCAACCCAGATGTCGTTTCCATATTCGTTCAGCCTCCTTTAATAATTAATAGACACTTGGCATTCACCAAGCCGGATGGTACAAGATTTTCTTGTGCCATTTTTTCATACTATTTCCGCGAAAGGCTTAGTTTGTTTTTGTACAAAGAAAAGAAATATTGTTGCTATTTCTGTCGAAAACATTTGCGAGAACCCTTGCTCTACAGCCAAATATAGCAGAACGTTTCATACGTTTAGAAAGGTAAAAATTTGAAAACGAATACCAAATATTCAATAAAATTTAATTCCCAGTAGTTTTTTCGAAATTCGGCAGATTTACGCCTCGAAATTCCGAGAGTCTATTATTATCCTTTTAGTCCGCTCGTACTAATCCCTTCCACGACATAGCGCTGGAACATGAAGAAAATGATAAATACAGGGATAAGAGAGACGACAGACATTGCAAACATTGCTCCCCAGTTAGAAACTGTTTCATTACTCAGGAACATATTCAGTGCCATGGAAACTGTATATTTACTTGGGCTATTTAAATATAGGACAGGTCCAAGTAGCGCATCCCACGTCCAATAAAATGAGAAAATTGCAGCGGTTGCCATTGCAGGCGTAATTAACGGTAAGATGATTTTATAAAATATTTTAAATGTCCCACATCCATCGATCGTTGCTGCTTCATCCAATTCTCTCGGAATGGTTCGAATAAACTGCACAAGCAAGAATATGAAAAACGGATGTCCAAAATATGCTGGAATGACGAGTGGTTTTATAGAATTTAACCAATCGAGCTTCGCAAAAATAATATATTGTGGAATCATTACAACCTCATATGGAAGCATTAATGTAACCATCATTAACGCAAACCAAAACCCTCTGCCAGCAAATTGTAACCGAGCAAATCCAAAGGCGATTAAGGCAGAGGAAATCACTTGTCCGATCATTGTCAGTGCAACTAGAATCGCTGTATTTTTAATAAATATATTAAAACCAATTCCACCAATTCCCTCCCAACCCTTTACATAATTATCCCATATCCATGTTTCAGGAATGAGGGATTTCGCTGTTATAAAGATGGAAGCGCTAGGTTTAAAAGAACTCATAATAAGCCATATGACAGGATAAAGCATGAGTACAGCAAATGCTCCAACTAACAGATGATAAATCCACCATTTGGCCGTTTTTCCTGCTTTGGGTGACCCTTTAGATTGTACAGCATGGACTGATTTAACCGTTTTTGTCCCCATCTGTTAGCTCCCACCTTCCGACTCGTAATGGACCCAGAACTTCGAGGTCAAGAATACAACAGCTGTTAATACACCAACGATGAGTAACATAACCCAAGCCATTGCCGATGCATATCCCATATTGAAGAACTCAAATCCTTGTTTAAAGAGATAAAGTGAATAAAGCAAAGTACCATCAAGCGGACCACCCGTACCTTTGGAAATGATAAACGCAGGTACAAATGTCATAAAGGCAGCAATGGTTTGCATGATCGTGTTGAATAATATCACAGGACTCAGCATCGGTAATGTGATTTTAGTGAACTTTTGCCAAAAGCTTGCACCATCTACGCTTGCCGCTTCAAAGTATGTCGACGGAATTCCTTTCAATCCTGCAAGGAATATCAGCATGGATGATCCAAATTGCCATACAGATAAAAAGATGAGCATCCATAGTGCAGCGAAGGGATCACCGAACCAACGGACTCCTGGTAGACCGATAAGTGTGAGTGCTACATTCACGAGTCCGGTATCGCCGAAAATATTTCTCCACATGATTGCTACTGCTACACTTCCCCCAATTAATGAAGGTAAATAGAATAATGTTCGATACAATCCCACGGCTCTTGATGCGGTATTCAAAATCATCGCGATTAAAAGTGCAAACGCGAGTCTAAGTGGAACCCCTCCGAAAACATAAATGAGGGTTACCTTTAATGACTTCCAGTATCTCGGATCATCTGAGAACATTTTTTTAAAATTGTCTAAACCGATCCAAGTCGGTGGTGAAAGCAAATTATATTTAGTAAAAGAAAAATATAGCGAAGTTAAAATAGGTATGAGGGTAAAAGCAAGAAATCCAATGACAAACGGACTAATAAATAAGTAACCTCTTAGATTTTGCTTGAATGCTCGTGTATTCATGTTGCATCTCCTTTCTTAGAAGCAGTGCTATTAGTTGTAAAACAAGGCTCCTCCGCCGTATTGTGTCGGGAGGAGCCTTGTATATTTTGCTACCTCATTATTTGTTTTGTGATAAAATGCCATCCGCTTGCTGTCTAAACTCTTTTGCTGCGTCTTCCACTTTTAATTGGCCATAATTCATTTGTTCTGACAAATTATCTATTAGTTCAATCACTTGTCCTGCCCCAACTGGATCTGGACCGTCGAATGGAGAACTGATTCCTTCAGCTGCTTCAACAAAATCAAAGACCTGTACTTGCTCAGGAGATAAAAGTGGCTTTAACTCTTCCTTTACTACCGATGATCCTGGAATTCCACGGTCACCAAGCGTTAACTTATTTGCTTCGATATCATTCACAAGAAAGTCAATCAGTTTCGCCGCTTCTTCTTTATGCTTCGAATTATTTGCCATTGACCAGAACATACTTGGTTTTAAATACAAGCCTTCCTTTGTTCCAGGCCCAGGCATCGTGTGCATTTCAAGTGGTCTGTCTGCGACTTGCTGCAATCCGACAAATTGGTTAGACCATTGCCATATTCCAATCGCATCCTCCGTCACAACAGGGTCATCTTCAATTCCTTTTAGCTGTGCTAAATAGTCTGGAGTAGGTGTATATTCTTTTTCAACCATCTTCGAATGCATGTTGAAAAAATCAATAAACATTTGGTCATCATCATATCCGAGAGTTGTACCGTCCTTGCTATAAAGCGATTTTCCAAGCGTCCGTAAATAATAGTTAAAGAAGACGTCGGCTTTCATGCCCGTATCGATATAAAGGCCAGCATCTTTCGCTTTTTTTGCGATTTCCTGATAATCATCCCATGTCCAGTCTTCTTTAATTGACTCCACTCCCGCTTTCTTAAGAAGAGCCGGATCGTAATGGAAACCAACAACATTGACACCTGCGTTAAATCCATATAATTTATCATCTAGCATACCGCCAGAAATAACATTTTCATTATAATTCGAAGTATCAATTTCTTTTCCAACATATGGAGTTAAATCTGCCAACTGATCATTCTGTGCATACTGTGAAAAATAAGATAAGTCCATCTGAATGATGTCTGGAAGTTCATTTGCTGCTGCTGACGGAGCTAACTTTTTCCAGTAATCATCCCAACTAGCATACTCTGATTCAATTTTCACATTTGGATTTTGCTCTTCATAAAGCTTAATAATTTCAGCAGTGTAATTATGTCTAGGCTCTGAACCCCACCATGCAATGCGCAATGTTATTTTCTCATCTTTACTTGCGCCTTTGTCTTTTCCTGAATCTGTACTATCACCATTGGTAGATTTTCCACCGTTACATGCCGCTAGTACAAATACCATGATGGCCGTTAAAAATAAAAACATCAGTCTCTTCATTTCTTTTCCCCCTCCTAAAAGTGATGAAAGTGCTTACAACTACTATTGTATATGTATTTGGAACTATCTGAATTTAAATAACAGTTTAGATTGTTTAAAAAACAGTTATTTTTAAGCAATAAAGGAACAACGGTTAAATACGCCACGTCGTGTGGCAGCGCCGTTATAACTTCCATCGTACGAGCCTAAGCGGAAGATGCTTGCTTAGCAAAGTATAATACCTGCGCCCACACGATGAAAAGAGACGCCGCCGTATGGCAACGTCCCTGTGATTTGCTTCGTTGACTTAAAAAATTGTCTATATTACGTCTACATATTAATTTTGAGATAGAATGCTATTTGCTTCTTTTCTAAATAGCTTTGCACCTTCTGCTGGTGTTATTTTTTCAAATAATATTTGCTCTGATATGCTTTGCAAATGTTCAACGATTTGAATAGAACCGATCGGATCAGGCTTTTCTACCTGTTTGCTGTTTTCTCTCACTTTATTTACGTAGTCAAACACCTTTTGCTGCTCATCATTCAAGTTTGGATAGAGAGCTTTGGCAATTTCTGTTGATACAGGAATACCACGCTCACCTTGGATTAATTGATTTGCTTCGGAATCATTAATAAAAAAGTCAATAAATTTCGCTGCTTCTTCCTTTTGCTCAGAGCTTTTCGCAATGGAGAAAAACATACTTGGTTTCACTAGCAATCCATCTGTTTGATTTGGTCCAGGTGGAGGATACAATTCAAGTGGTCTGTTGGAAGCGTACAAGAACCCAAAATACTGATTGGAATAGCCCCATGTCATGGGCGATTGTTGGTTGACAAGTAGTTCATCCTCAATAATCTTAATCTGTTCTGTCACATCTGGTTTTGGGAATGCCCCAATGTCAACTAGTTCCAATTGGTGATTAAAATAATCAATAAATAACTGGTCATCATCATAACCTAGTGATGTCCCCTCGTCGTTATATAAACTTCCCCCATTAGTCCGCAAGTAATAGGGAAAAAATACTTCTGGTGGCTTCATTCCATTTGTACCGTATATATCCAATTGATTATGAACGCTAATGGCTGTTTCTTTGAATTTCTCCCATGTCCAATCCGATTCTGGTAGAGCTGTATTAGCAGAATCGAGTAAATTTTGGTCCACAATCACAGATGGAGCATTCATTCCGAGTGGAAAACCAAATAGCTGATTGGCAATAACTCCACCTTCAAGCATTTCTATGCTGATTGCTTTTGTATTGATAACTTCCTTATTCAAATATTTCGTTAAATTCTCAAGCAATTGACCGGAAGCATATGGCCTTAAATAAAGCAGATCCATTTGAATAATATCAGGTAGCTCGTTGGCAGCGGCCATTGGTGCCATCCTTTTCCAATAATCATCCCAATTGGCGTATTCGGGTTCTATATTTATATGAGGATTTTTTTCTTCATATAGTTCTATCACCTTCATCATATACTCATGCCTAGGCTGTTCCCCCCACCATGCAAGTCTAATTGTGGCCACTTGACGATTTTGTTTTATCGGGATATCCATATCCGCACTATTTGAACACCCATAGATAGCTATCGTCATAATAATCGACAAATGTATAAGCCAATTTTTTTTAGCCATTTTCCACCCCCTTTTTTCGAAACCTCCTTGTACTACCTGAAATTTGCAATCAAATCCACGGAAACGATTCTTTTTTATATTCTGACGGTGTACATCCTGTCTGTCTTTTGAACACTTGACTAAAATATTGAGAATCACTATACCCTAGCTTTTCAGCTAATTCAAAAACCTTAACATCACTATCGTTTCGAATCATCTCCATCGCCCGATCCATTCTTACTTTCGAGACATAATTGGAAAAGCGTTCTCCCACTTCTTTTTTAAAAAGTTTACCGAGATAATCTGCACTCATAAATAGTTCTTCCTGTGCAACATAGTTTAGTGACAAATCTGGATTTCCAATTTGCTCTTCCACTGTATGCAACGCTTTTTGAATGATGGCAGAGTGAGTATGTTTATTTTGCTCATAAAATTGTAGTGTCATTTCTTTAGCAATCGCTTCAAATAAATTTTGCATTTGCCGTATCGTTTCCAGTTCCAAAAGCTGTGATATATGTCCGAAATATGCTTTCATCTGCTCTGGATGACAAATTCGAATCATCGCATTGAAGAGATCAATGACATATGACTTCGTCGTTTGGATTTCCAGCCGCATTTCGAGTAATTGCATAAAAAATATGGCTAGTTCCTTTTTTGCATCATCCCAACGCCCGGATTTTACCAGCAAGCAAAATGCTTGTTCATTATATCTTAAAACTGTTTGATCTATCTCCGCCTTATATGAAATATCTGCTTTGGTAATGATTGTGCCTTCCCCTAAATAAAAGCGGTGCTGTAAACATTCAAGCGCTTCTTCGTACAACCTTTTCACTTGAAACAGCTTCCCAGATTCACTTACAGCGATTGTCGTATCAAGTTGATAATATTTAAAAAATGTATTCCGGATATTTTCAATTTGTATATGGAGAAATTCTTCCCTAGTATCCTCAATAATTATTAATATATAATCTTCAATCGTACAGCTAAGAATAATATGCTCTAATAGCTGTTCAGATATATTTTTAATCGCAAACATATGCTCATAATCAAAATTTCCTTCTAGTTGAATAAGGAGTAGCTTTACCGTAGGATCATTCCATTCCAAACGAAAAATCCTTTGGTAATACGCTAGATCACGGCTTCCATACATATCACGTGTCACAAATTCTTTTAATAGCTGTTCTTTCGCATAAGGTAGCACTTGCTCCAATCTTTCTTTCATCTCCAAAACAAATTGCTCCTTGTTTTGCTGCTGATCGAACGCATCCATTATTTCTATCATTGCGTCGATAATGGCTTGTTCATTACAAGGCTTAAGGAGATAGTGTTTCACACCGTATTGCATCGCCTGTTTAGCATAATCAAATTCAGCAAAGCCCGATAGCATAATAAAACGTATGTCAGGATAAACCGCGTTTGTTTTTTTCACCAATTCGAGACCGTTCATGCCAGGCATTTTTATATCGGAAATGACGATGTCAGGCTGTTGCTCCTCGATGATTCGAAATGCCTCCATCCCATTTTTAGCGGTTCCAATCAAATTTGTTCCTAATGATTCCCACTGAATAAAGCTTGAGATTCCGTCTAATATGATTCTTTCATCATCAACTAAAAGCACTTTATACATGGCATACTCCCTCCCCATAAGGCAATGAAATGAATACTTTTGTCCCTTGATTAAGTTCGCTTTCAATGTGAATGCCAAATTGATCACCAAAAGATAGCTTGATGCGTTCATCAATATTAGTGAGTCCAATCCCTTGACCACGCGTTTTCACTGCGCCACTTTTCACCAATTCAAGCAAATCCGGATCCATTCCCGGCCCATTATCTTCGACGACAAGCATGATGTATTTCTCGTTTTTAACGGAACGAATCTGTATACTACATGGATCAATCATCGTTTCTAATCCATAATGAATCGCATTTTCAACAAGTGGCTGCAAGCTCAATTTTGGAATCCTCGCATGGATAAGACTTGGATCCACATCAATGTGGAAATCTAGCCTTTCTACAAAACGGTATGATTGAATCGTAATATAATTTTCAATGATTTCGAGCTCCTCTTTTACTGTAATGAGCGGTTCTTTTAAATTAATTGAATTACGAAGCAAAAAGCCAAGTGACTCTACCATCTTAGAGATCTGCTGTTGCCCGCTGCTTTTTGCCAGCCAATTAATAGACTCAAGTGTATTGTATAAAAAATGCGGATTAATCTGAGCTTGTAGTGCTTTAAACTCCGTCTCTTTAATCGTAATTTGTTTGGCATAATTTTCATATATTAGTTCATCAATTTGATCGATCATCGTCATAAAACTTTTATGTAATTTTCCTACCTCATCATCGTGGACATTAGTCATATGCAGGGACCTTATTTTTGCCTCTTTAAAATTTCCTTTCTGTACATATTGCATACTTGTAGCCAAATTTTCTAGCGGTAATGTGATATTTCGTGCAAATCGTATCCCTAAAAACGTGACAACCATAAACATGATAATAAAAATCAACCATAAGACTGTTTTGATCATATTGGTTTTCTCAAAAATTTGATTAAAAGGAATTGCGTTTAAATATGTCCAATTCGAATAATCCGATTGCATATGCACTATAAAGTATTTCTTTTTACCAATTGTATCAATGCGATAACCCGATTTTGAAGGAACAGATATAGCTATTTGTTTGAGTGTTTCATTTGATTCCTTTGGATACATAATACCGTTTTCTCCGTTTCTAATGACAAAGTGACCATCAAGCGCCCTCGATCCCTCCATTAAACCACGAACAAGCTTATCCAAATTCACTCTAATGATAACTGTACCTAATGAATCAAAACTTAAATCTTCGTATCTTCTAATTTCCCGGGCTGAAATAAGCGACAATTGGTCTCCCAGCTGATTCAACCAAATATTGCTGCCTGTAGCTTCCTTCGATTGCGTAATAATCATTGCTTGCTTTTGTGCTGGAATATTAACAGGGCTCGTCCCGACGGTGTATTGTTCACCGTTTTCCCCGACCAAGGTTACGGATGAAATAAATCCTTCAGACTTTATATATCCTAAGACATTATCAATGATGTCTGTACGTATTCTATATTTTTCATATTCCGTTCTTTCTTGTTCGATTGTAGTTAAAAATTGTTGAATTAGCGGATCAGAAGAAATAGCAAAAGACATATCCTCAATATTTTTCAACTCATTTTCAATACTATTGGAAGACGTACTTAACACCTGTGAAGATTTACTGTAAATTTGCTCATCATAAATGCGAAAAACATACTGCAGTCCCGCTAGTATAAATGTAAAAGAAATTACCATGATAATCGAAATCAAAATAAAGAGCTTCTTTTTTATCGTTTGGTTACTATATGAAACTTTTATTCTAGAAAAGGCATTTTTCATGCACGCAAAACCCCAATTATAATATTGTCATCGCTTACATTGTACTGATCATTTGATAATACAGTCAAGAGTACCCCATGTGGAATATCATCGGAAATTGTATATTTTCGCTGAAGGAATCTAGGAATACTATGAATTTATATAATCTTTTCATGAAAAGCCAGGTAGTGCCAAGCCCCGCAGGTTTTATTGGCCATTCACGACGGGTTACTGGCCACTCACGGTTTTTATGAGCCACTCACGACGGGTTACTGGCCACTCGCGGTTTTTATGAGCGACTCATGCTGGGTTACTGGCCACTCACGATTTTTATAAGCCATTCACGACGGGTTACTGGCCACTCACGGTTTTTATGAGCCACTCATGCCGGGTTACTGGCCACTTGCGGTTTTTATGAGCCACTCACGACGGGTTACTGGCCACTCGCGGTTTTTATTAGCGACTCATGCCGCGAAGTTACTGGGCACCCACTTAATCTCCCAATTTTCCACAAAAAAAATTACGCTACTTGAACGTAATTTTCTGGTGTCTGCTTATCCATTGCGCCTTTCCATCACAGTAATCCCTACTCCCATCATCACAACTGCCATTAGCAATAGGACGCTGATCGGTTGTAAAAGTGTCATGTACGTATATCCGTATATCGTAGCTCCTTTTAAAGACTCCATACCGTATAGAAGGGGTGTACATTTCCCAAGTAAAAGCATGAATTTGGATGAAACAATTTCGATTGGCCAATAGGCACCACCAAGCATGGCCATACTAACCGACAGAATCTGCATAAGCGCATTATAATGGCGAGTTGATTTTGATAACCCGGCAAGAAGCATACAAAGCGCCACGATCGCCAATACATATGGAATAAGTATGATAAGCGTCTTTCCAAAACCGCCATGAAAATCCACTCCAGCGCCGTAATGAAATGCAACGAAAATCAACACAACTTGAAAATAGCCCGTGATGAAACTGTACAAGAGGTTTCCGACATACATTTCCCACTTTTTAACGGATGATACAATCATTCGATCCCAGATACGATCTTGCTTTTCTTCTAAAATATGAACGACATTAAAGGCGATCGTATAGATGACGAAAAACAAAGAAAAACCGAAAATTCCTTGGAGCTGGTTATCAATGACTCTAGTTTCTCCATTGCGAAAGTTTTCTTTATGAACGTCAAATAGTGATTCTTCTAAAGTACGTTCCCAAACTTTCTCGGCGCGTAATCTTTCCTCCTTCAACGCAAAGGAATGAAGTAATTGTTCTTTTTGTAGTTTTTTCGTAAAGGCGGTTTGGACATACTGCTTAAGGAGGGGAACATTTGTTGACTGTGAAGTAATGATCAGTTGAAAGTCATCCTCCCATATATGCAATCCTGCTTCCACTTTTCCTTCTCGTACTGCAGACTTCATCTCTTTCTCTTTCATACTTACAAAAGCAAATAAATCCGATTGATTTAATTCATCCAAAAACGGTGTAAACTCTTCATCTGAAAGCTCATTGAAAATTGGTACTTCAACTTTACTCCCACTACCTTTCCCAATGAAAAAGGCAAACAGAATGCAAGTAGCTGTCATAATAATAAATAACCATGGTTTTCGGACAAACAAACGAAATTTAGTAAGCAAGATCCCAATCATACTGCTCCCCCCTTCCTTGGAAAAATAAGCCAAGTAACAACAGAAAGTACACCAGCAAGCAAAAGCAATACTAAAATACGATCAGCCACACTAGCAATCGTGCCTCCCCTCAGCAATTCCAAATAGGCAGACATCGCTGCTCCATTCGGTGTCAATTGGCCAATTTTCTCCATCCATTCGGACATATTCCCGACAGGAGTAAAGCTGCCACCAATAAAGGCAATCACTGCAACAAAACCACTCATAAATAACTTCGACGCAGCCTCCGAATTAAGACGGCTATTTATTGCCATCAAAAGAACAGCAATCCCACCGACAGCCGAACACAGAGATAGCGTCACACATAAGAATCCGGCTATATTAGGCCAACGAACACCGTAAAAGACGGCTGATCCCGCATATAAAATCATCAGCTGTAAAAAGGCAATCACCTTAGCCGAGAAAAAAACGGACGCAACATATGACCACCTCGGTACATTTGCCAATAATATCCGATCGAATACATTCCACTTTTTCTCCATAAAACTCAATGAACTAACGCTTGATGCGATAAATAAAACGAACATCACACTCATCCCGACCGCATAATAACTAAAGGCACTGATCTCCTTCTTTGTTAGTGTTTCAACCGCTCCATCGACATCAGCTGTCATAACGGGAATTTCATCCCCAAGCAAACCCTCTCTGCCTAATGCCCCCCAAACAGAATAGCGCTCTTGGAAAATGGCTACGATATCCTCCACGATTGCGGCAGACAACTCTTTACCTTCATTCGAATAAACAGTAAGTGCAGGAACTACTTTTTCTTCCATAAAAAGTGATTCTAGCATCTGTATGGTGAAATGTGCAGGCACCTCTATGATCGCTGAATACCTTCCATCATTCTTTATTTCCTGCAATTGGGATACTGGCTGTTCTTCAAGCATGATGATCGACTGTAGCTCCTTCTGGCCAAAAATCTCTTTTTTCAACATTGTGATCGGCAACAAACTCTCGGTCTGTTCATATAGATGGTCCCTTGCCTCATCAGGTAGTGGCATTTCAGCAATTTTCTCCTTAAAATCCGCAAAATCTTCTGCTTCACTCGTATGCAAAATGAGTGCTACTTTCCCTTTCACAGGCTGCTGATCTCCATCAAGCACAGAACCAAGCGCAAACCCGAGAATTGTAATTAACAACAAAGGCATCCCAAGCAAAACAAGTAGTTCTTGAGGATTGCGGACAAATAACAGCAATTCTTTTTTTATAAAAGACAGAAATATCCTCAATCCCTCAGCGCCCTTCCTGTTAAGTGAAGAAACACGTCCTCAAGTGTCGGGGTTTGAATTTCGATAGCGAGAATCACTGCCTCTGTTTCTTCAGCTATTTTAAATAGTTTAGTAAATAATTGAACACCCTTAGGCACAACAATCGACACCAAATGATCACGTACATCAAGTCGTGTAATCACATGTTCAGCTTTTAATACTTGAATAAATGCTGCATTTGCTCGTTCAAGCTTTACGTGAATGGTTTGCTCTGCTGATAAGATATTTTTGATTTCCTCTTTCGCACCCGATGCAATGATACTGCCTCTATCCATAATGTAAATTCGATCGCAAAGGAATTCTACTTCTTCCATATAATGACTTGTGTACAATATGGTCATTTGCTTTTCTTGGTTCAAGCGTTTCACTGTCTCTAATATATAATTTCGCGACTGTGGATCAATCCCTACAGTCGGTTCATCCATAATTAATATTTCCGGCTCATGCAAAAGGGCAACACCGATATTTAAACGTCGTTTCATTCCGCCTGAAAAATGTTTCACTAGCTTTTTCCCCTGATCTTGAAGGCCGATTTGTATGAGTACCTCTTCCATTTTCCTTTTCAATTCAGCTGTTTTCATTTTTTGAATTCTACCGAAAAACTCAAGGTTTTCTCTAGCCGTTAAATCCTCATATAAAGCTATCTCCTGTGGAACAACCCCCAATTTAGCACGTAACAGTTGCGGATTCTTTAATACATCCTCCTGATCAAAAAGCACCTTGCCCTTTGTTGGTGAAACCAAAGAAGATATCATCGCAATCGCCGTCGACTTTCCCGCTCCATTCGGTCCCAACAGCCCGACAATCTCTCCCCGTTCTAAATAAAAGTTAATGTCTTGCACTGCTTTGCGCTGTTTAAAATGCTTCGTTAGTCCAACCGCCTCAAGCATATAATTCTCTCCCTTCGTCTCATTATCATTTTACGATGCAATCAAACGGCTTCCCACTGCCTCCAGTCACAATAATGAGGTGACTTGAGTCACAACTTGATTACTAAGAAAAAGTAATCCACTAAACGCAAAAAACTGCCTCTAAAGAGACAGTTTCACACAAGATCATTTCTGACTGCATAGATTGCGAGCTGGGTACGGTCACGTACTCCTATTTTCTGCAAAACCTGTGTGATATGATTTTTCACTGTTCCAATGGATAAGTACAAATGCTTCGCAATTTCCTTATTCGTCTTCCCTTCACCTACAAGCTTAGCAATATCAAGCTCCCGTTCAGTCAATGGCACATGAATGGGCTCTAGTTTTTTCTTTTCCAACAAGCCCGGCATCATTTTTGCGGCCACATCTTCATGTAAAACAAGTCCTCCATCAAGACAGCTCTGCACTGCTTGAATAAGCTTTTGTGGCTCAGCTGTTTTTAATAAAAAACCATTCACCCCATCTTTCAATGTCTCTAACGCAGCTTCATCGTCATTAAATGTTGTCAAAATAAGTATTTTCACATTCGGCCAGCGCTGTTTCACTATCTTCGTTGTCTCCATGCCATTCATGCCTGGCATACGAATATCCATTAAAATAATATCTATCTCATATTTCTCCATTATCTCAATTGCTTCAAGACCATTTCCTGCTTCACCCACGACGTGGTAGCGTTCCTCTTGCTCCACGATCATCCGCAAGCCTTTCCTAACAATCATTTGGTCTTCTACAATTAATATTCTCACCTTCATGACATTTTCCCCTCCACAGGCATGGAACCTTCGATAATAAATTCATGATCTGTCTGATAGACTCGAAGCTTTCCTTTTTGCTCCTCGACTCTTTCCCTCATCGCTGTTAATCCAAAACCTGGCTCAAACGGGATTGGGTGTTCCATTGAATTCGCAATAATCCATTCTAATTCGCCGATTGCAGACCTCCCCAATGTTACGGATACTTCCCTTGAAGAAGCATGTTTCATCGTATTAGTTAATGCCTCCTGAATTGCCCTATACATGACAATACTTTGTTCATTCGTTAGCTTTGTAAGCAATACTCCTTGTTTCGTTGTAAACTTGACGAGCAGATGATTCTCCGCCTCTAGCTTTCTGATCAGCTGCAAGACAGAAGTAATTCCTGACACTTCCTCATTTTTCAATGTTTTTACAGCCTGTCTCGTCTCTTCAAGACTAGCAAATGCCAGTTTCTTTAAATCTGTATACTCATCTGTCTTTTTTTGAATCGTGAGTATTTCTAGCTGCATCAGTAATGCAGTTAACTTATGACCGACTGAATCATGAATGTCACGGGCAATTCGCGTTCGTTCCTCTAGTCGCGCCATTCGCTCATTTTCTATATTCATTCGCTTTACATTGCGATACTCTCCGACCAGCTGCTCATATAAATATTGCTGCTCTTCCCGTTGCCCAATAGATTGATTAAGCAATATCCCTAGAAAAAATATAAAACTAGTAAAGAGGAATAAAATGAATGACCACTCACTTTTAACCACACATAATAATATGAGTAACGCAGAGCTATAAATGATATACAAACGATAATGTATAACAGACAGCTGAAACACGGCTTCCAAACAACTATACAATAAAAATATCCATATCCATATTAAGCTTACATCCAGTAAGAAAAGAGTAAAGATGATAGCTTGTAAACTAACATATAACCAAAGTGGTTTCTTCATAACAGGCAGGAAAAAATATAGCGCAAATGCGAGCGCACATTCAAGTAAGATTAACGAAAATATGCGCTCATCCTTATCACTTTGCAATAAAAAACAAACCCATAAAAAACCATATACGATTAAACGGACGAGCCATATTTTCATGCCGCCGATGGGAGTAAGATTTGTACAGAGGTTCCTTCTCCTACCTTGCTCAAAAATTGAATGGTGCCATTATGATCTTCAATTATTTTATAGCTGATCATTAATCCAAGGCCAGTGCCTGTTGCTTTATCCGAATAAAATGGTTCCCTTAAATGTTCTAATTGTTCATTAGATATCCCCATTCCTTCATCCCTTATTTCAATGACTACCATTCCATTTGGCATGGTAGTTGTATTAACATGAATGGCACCACCGCTCGGCATTGCATCAATCGCGTTTTTAATCAAGTTAATGATGACTTGTTTAATTTGTTTCGATGCACAGTTTACAAGCATAATATCCTTTGATAGCTCGGATTTAATTTCCACTGTATGTAATAATGCCTCTGGCCCCATAAAAGAAATAACCTCCTGTATCACATTATTAATATTTTCCTTTACCAATTTCACTTCCTTAGCTGGCTTGGCAAGTACTAAAAATTCATTCATTATTGATTCAATTCTTTCAATTTCGGACGTAATAATATCACTATATTTATGATCCGTTTCTTCAGAAAGCAGCTGAATAAAGCCTTTCACGGAAGTAATTGGATTCCTAATTTCATGTGCAATGCCTGCTGCCATTTGGCCTATTAATCCTAAATTGTCCAACTGTCTGACCTGTTTTGATTGCTCTTTCAACTCCGTAATATCTTCGGATATGCTCAGATGTCGGGTAACAATGCCTTCATCATTGAAAATTGGCGTAATTTTTGTTCGAACCCACGACAATTCTCCACTTTTAGTATCTTTAATTGCGTATTCCATTTTTTTTGCCAAACCACTTGTACTTCTAAAAGACTCAATAACCTTTCTTCGATCTACTATATGTATACAATCAAGACTCTTTATAGGATTCTCATAAAATGAAGTCACACTAATACCCCACTTTTTTTCAATGGAGGGGCTAATGTAGAGTACTTTGTCTTTTTCCATGTCATAAAGGCAAATAACTTCACTAATATTTTTAGTAATATCAAGAAGCAATCTATCCCCTTCTTCTATTACTTTATTTTGCATTTCCACTAGTAATCTTCCTTCTTGTAATTCCTTCAAGCTTTTTGCAATAACTGAAAAACATGTAATTCCTATTGAATCATCATAAATTGGAGACACTGTTAAAGAGAGTGGACAAACAGAACCATTACTTATGATTTGATGATTAACCACTCTTTCGCCATTTAATATCCTATTTCGGAGATCAATAAATTCACTTTGAGTTTGATTTATAATGGTATAAATCTTATCTCCTCTCTCCTTCAGCTTCCAATCGTAAGCCTTTTCAAATGCTTGATTACCCAATATAACGCGACCATCCATATCAATGATAATTGCGGGATCATCTGTATGATCAAAAAAAGCACTACGCCACACGTCGGCAGGTGTTCTCTCCATTTGACGCTCTTTATGATTTTCCGCAACAGATTGGGCAATGACCTGAATGAATCCTCTTTCAGACAACTCAGCCTTGCTCCAATGCATAGTACAATATGTCCCATCTTTACGCCAACAGCGACTAGTAAAAGGCACAAAGGATTGATGCCATGGCAAAAGAAGTAATCTTTCCACTACTTTATTTTTATCCTCCCAATGTGTGAAATTTAGAAAGGATTGATCCATAATATCAGAGTATGTTGTTTGCAGCATTCTTAATAATGAAGGGTTTACATATTTGACTTTACCATCAGTATCCATTAATAAAAACATATCGTTTGTTTTACTGACAAACCACTCCATTGATTTTTCCATTAATATAGCTTCGGTTTTTAGCTGACTCACCAAACAATCCCCTTTCAATAAAAGTGAACATTTATAAGTTCACTACTTTATAATCAAACGACTTGTGAGAACTTGAAATATATTTGTAATATTAGAGACTATCATGGGTATATTCTAACAGAAATATGTAATTATGGCGAAAATTTTTAATCTTCTTTGTATCCTTAAGTATGCTATGAATGGGCAATTAGAATTACGGGGACAATTCAATACATATCATAAAAAAAAAGAGAGTCCGGAAAGTTATATAAATTTCCTATGCTCGTTTTTTTATTTCATTCACTTTATATGAAGACTATGTAAATTATTAACTATTCCTTTACATTTACATGCTTATATATGCAAATATTAGCGTGTATCCACTATTGATACTATTTTTAACCCTAAGTAATCTTTACAAACTTCACAATAAAAATTGATTTTTTCTTAATATGGCTCATCTATGATTAAACTATGAAACAAGCAGAACACTCTTGTTTCCTTAGTAAATATGTGAAAGGAGGATGCTTGGATGAATCATCTTCGCATCGCATCAACATTATGTTGGGCCTATAAAATGGAGGACGTTCTACAGATTGCAAACCGATTTGAGCTGGGTGGCGTGGAAGTGTGGGCCGATCATTTTTGGTACTACAATTCAGATCCTAAGCAAGTGAATCAAATTCGTAAAGAGACTGGACAAAAGCTAACCATGCACGCTGCAAGTTGGGACTTAAATATTTGTGCTTTAAATCAAGGTATTCGCAAGCAATCCATCAATGAAATTAAAAAGTCAATATTATTAGCGGAACAAATAGAGGCCGATAATATTACGCTTCATCCCGGAAAAATGACACTCGCAACTTTAGATAGATCAATCCATATGGACTTATTATTTGACGCATTACATGAACTTACTAGCTACGGAAAAGATAAAGGATTGACATTATCTTTAGAGCTAATGGAAACAATCCCAAAAGAATTTGTTGTTTCACCTAATCTTATCAATCGAGTAACAGGGGTATTCCAACCCGATCTACAAACAACCTTTAATGTCGCCCATATCCCACTATTAGAGAATGCACATGAACAGTGGTCTCAGTCATTATATGTGAATAAAATCCACATTAGTGATGTGAACGAACATCAGCTGCACATCCCTTTTGGCGATGGTATTTTACCTAGTAATATATTGTTAAAATTTCTACAAATGAAAGATGTTCCAGTTGTAATCGAAGGGTTTGATCATAGCGTCGGATTAGCCTGGTTACGAAAAAACATGCAATATATCGAAACCTTTGCAGTCAAAAAAAAGGAAGTGGCTATTTGAATAGATCGCCATAATATTCAATACTATTTTTCATTATCTTCAATTGACTTTCATTCATTAAAAATACATATTTTCGCCCACAACCACTATTGAATCAAGGTAATATTACTCATTTCCTTTCCCAATTCCAGTCGAGATGTAATTATTTGAATAGATTATCATTCTCTCATTATTGTAGAAAGGCGGAAACAATTTGATGCTTACATTATTTATTCAAAAAAAATAGTAGTACAAACCATAATCTTGGTCTGTACTACTTTTTGGGGTAATTGTCTTTATATTAATGACTTATAAGCTTTTGTGGTCTTTTTCCAATAGCGATGCTGCTTCTTCATCTATGATCACAATCGCATTTTCAGCATTTCTTAATGCTGTGGCTGGACAGTCTGGAGTGATTTCACCTTCTAGTAAAGCTTTCACTGCCTCTGCTTTAGACTTTCCAGATACAAGAAGTATTATCTTTTCTGCTTCTAATATCTCAGTAAATCCGAGAGTTAACATTTCTGTTGGAGCATCTTCTCTTGTGATGCCATTTCCGCTCATCGTACTTTGAATTGTAGATTCGTCATGTTGTGCTAAGAACATTGTTGAGTCAAAAGGAGTTCCCGGCTCATTCGCACCGATATGACCATTCGTACCTAACCCTAATACTTGCACATCTCTAGGATATTGATTAAGAATTTCTTTATATCTGGCAATTTCTTTATCTGTGTCTTGTGCTTCTCCATCAATTAAGAAGATATTTTTTGGCTCTGTATCGACTATGTTATATAAATTTTTATACATAAATGTCTTTACTGTATATACAGCATCTTTAGGGCCCATATATTCATCTAAGTTCATGATTGTTGTATTACTAATATCTAAGCCATTTTTAATATCTTCTACGAATAATTCAAACAATCCTCTAGGTGAACCACCAGTAGTCATAGATATTACCGGTTGCTCTTTCGTTTCAATTACCTCTTTCATTAATTCATAACCTTTTTTTGACATTTCATCATAATCTTTTACAAATATAGTTTTCATATTATATTTTTCATTAAAGCAGAATCGCTTTAATGAATCTTCCCTCCTTCTAGATATTGATATATAAATGGTTTGATTATTAAAACTAACAATATGTTACATTAAAAGTTTTATCCTATTTATTGACTGGAAGATTTATTTTCTTACTTCCTTCTTTAAGGATCTTGCTGCTTGTTCTACTTTTCCACCGTATACGACTTGGATATTTTTCTGGCCAATTTTAACCATTCCCATGGATCCTGTAGCTTTTAATAATGATTCATTTACCAATGAAGTATCATTTAATACTAATCTTAATCTGGAAATACAATTATCAATTTCTACAACATTTTCTTTTCCACCTAGAGCTTTGAGAATATTAGCTCCAAGTTGATCACCATCTGATGCCATTTCGATTTCTTCTTCGCTTAATTCAGAGTCTGTGCTTCTACCAGGTGTTTTAACGTTAAATTTCAGAATCACAAATTTAAACACATAGTAGTAAATAACTGCATAAGCAATACCAACTAATACGACTAAGTACCATCTCGTATAAGTACCTTGTAAAATCCCAAAGATGGTTAAGTCGATCATTCCCCCGCCGGCATTCCCAACGGAAACATTCATCACAGTCATGAGTAAAAATGACAATCCTGCCATAAATGCATGGAATATCCAAAGAACTGGAGAGATAAAGATAAACGCAAATTCTATCGGTTCAGTAATACCGGTTACAAACGCAGTTAACGCAGATGCAAGAAGCATTCCTTTAATCTTTGGTCGATTTTTCAAAAAAGCAGTTTTATACATTGCATAACATGCGGCAGGTAATCCGAATAACATGAAAGGATGGTATCCTTGTGTTAAAAAGCGAGTTGATTGTCTTAATATATCAATATCCGGTTGTGGTGATGATAGTGCTGAATTAAATATAGTTAATGCTCCTGATACTGTTTCACCGTCAACAACTGCAGTACCGCCAATTGGCGTAAAACGAATCAACTGATTTAATACGTGGTGTAGCCCTGTTGGAATAAGCAAGCGTTCGGAAAAACCATACATAAAAGTACCAAATGCTCCCGATTTACTAATCAAACTTCCCAGTCCATTTATGGCACTATTGAAATAAGGCCATATAAAGAAAGTTATAATAGAAATGAACGGAATCGTAACGATGATTACAATTGGCACAAAACGATTACCACTAAAAAAGCTCAAAGCTGTGGGAAGTTGTTTAGTATGATACCTGTTGTGAATAAAAGCAGTCCATAAACCTACAAGTATGCCTCCAAAAACCCCCATACGATACGTAAATACACCTAACATCGTTTCATAGGCATTTGAAATCTCAAACGCTTGAATTTGCGTTAACCCCTGTTTTAGCAGATATTCCACTGAAGTAGTTTCCAGCGTAATATCCTTTAATTGTAATAAATAGCCGATCACTACATGGAAAATAATAAAGGCGATCACTACAGCAAAACCAGCTATTTCTTTATCATCTTTTGCCATTCCAGTTGCCACCGAAATAGCAAATAATATAGGTAGCAAACCAAACATCATAGAAACAATCGCCTGAACGCCGCCTATGAAATTCTGAATAATAACAGCGTTAGAAACAGTTTCACCAACAAGAGCCGGATTTTGTAAGATAGATACTATACCTAAAAGCAATCCCGAGGCTACAATGATTGATAATGGACCCATTAATGTTTTTCCAAACTTTTGGATACTCGTTCTCATAATTACTCACCCACTAATTTATAAATTAGGAAAAATCTAGTTGTATTCATTCAAAGGTGCTAAACAATGTATTATTCCGATATATTCCCTCCGATACATTTGTATGTTCTCCGGAAACATACTCCTAAAATTATCTCTTGAGATAGTTACTAATAGAAAATTGAGCTATTAAGGCAAGCCCTTTCACCTTAGCTTTCTGAAATCATGGTATCACTTTAAAAATTAGCAAACAATATATTCTTACAATTAAAACTCTTTAACCCTATTTTGAATATAGCTCCAAATTGTGAAAAAATAATCAGGGGAACATACTATCCCGTGATTATCTTTGGCCTTTATATAGTAAAGTGTTATTTCGATGAAGACATAATAATATTTAATTTATTTTGTATGTCATTTTCCCTTGGAGCAATCATTAGAAATTAGAAAATTATGCATAAAACCCTTTACATACAAATTGAAATATAATGAGGATAAGAGAATCATAGGCAAATTGATTTTCAATTAATCCTTTATAAAAGTTGGCATTTCATCAACAGTAAAAGGCTTTGGCCCATGAGATATCAACAAGACCGGCACCTCTACCATTGCATCATCAGGGATATTAGAATAGACACAGGTACGATGTTGCATCGTCTCAGGTCTAATTGGCGGGCGATGACTATATTCGCCGTTAATCTAAAACGGATAATGAGCTAAAAAAGGAACATAGGTAAAGAAGAGAGCATAAAAAAGCGAATTTCCGTTCAAAATTGAACGGAAATTTGCCTTTTTCATCCTGCATGTGTTCACTGTGGATTATAGCTCCTCAGAAACACTGGTCCACAAATTGGCGAAAATGCCTTTCAAACAGTGTTTAAAACGTCGTATCATTTTTCAAGAACCGTGAAAAATGATACTGGAAAAACTCCTTCTCAAATTAGAGATGAGGTACAAAACCCGTTTATGAAGTTATAATTAAGTGCGGGAATAAGGAAATAAAGATTCTTTTAAACCAAGAGTTCATTTAGACATGAAAATTCGCCCCCTTAAAGCAGCTAGATCAAAATTATAAGCCTATCTACTTTTAGAGGGCATATTTATTGGTGCACGGAAGTTAAATCTTATTTTATTTGTTATAAGGTAATTATTCTAAACCTACTTCAGTAAAAACTTTTGTAAATGCTTCTCTTGAACGTTTAGCCAGTACTTCATTTGTTTCCGCAGGTTCATCAATGGTTAAAATTTCCTGAGAAACTACGCCAGTATAGTTAATTTCTTTTAAGGAGCGAAGAAAGCCATTCAAATCAATGACTCCTTCACCTGGATATAAACGATCATTATCAAGTACTTCTTCTACCGGTACGTTTTTTGCATCATTAAGGTGAACATAAGCAATTTGATGTGGCTTTAATGAAGTAATGTCTTCAAGTGTTCCCTCACTCGTATACCAATGAATGCTATCTAGTACAATTCCAACGTTGTCTTCATCAATAATTTCTAACCATTCAATTGTAGACTTAATATTCCAGATAAATACATTTTCCCATTTATTTCGCAAATGATGTGGCCCAACAAATTCCAAAGCTAGGTTGATATCATACTCTTTCAATAACCGGGCAGATGTTCGAATGCGTTTCGTGAGAATCATCAAATGATCAATGACATTATTATCAGTTGAAGGCATGAAGTACGTGAAGAAAGTATGGCAACCAAATTGAGCGGCTGTTTTTGCATCAGCTAACAAAAGTTCTAGACCACCTCTAAATTCTTCATCGGTTTGTCTCCACTCCACTGGAAAAGCCATAGATCCAATGATAACTCCCTTTTCTTTCAACAAAGCTTTCGCTTCGGATAAGCCTTTTTCTGCAATAAAATCTCTTAAAGCAGATCCACTTGTATCGATAGCTTCAAATCCATTTTCAGAAGCAAGATTAATTAACTCTTCAACAGTTTCCACTTTTGCAAGTCCGGCTTGACTTAAACCTTTAATCATATGTATATTCCTCCAGATAACCAAGATAATGTAATCGTTTTCTGAAACTACTTTCAAAAAACGTTTTCAGTAAAAGTGTACCAGATTGATAGAAACTGTCAAATGTTTAATAGAGATCTATATAAAAATTGTGTTTTCCTAATAATAGCAATTAATAAAAGAGCGAGAATAAGTAACTTTTTAAAAATTCATGCAATATATTGACAAGATTATTTTTTTACACTAATCTATAAATGAGTTGTTTCTGAAAGCGTTTTTAGAAAAAGAGCTAAAAAAGTCAGTTGAGATTCAACTTTTTGCTTTATTATCATTATGATGATGGTAAGCGCTTTAAATCAATAGTTTGAATATATCTAGTTTTTTATGAAAGGGTTTTAATAAACTTAAGGAGAGATAAATAATGGCAGAAATACGTTAAATAAGCATAGGGATCATTGGATGTGGAGGAATCGCCAACCAAAAACTTTTACCTTCATTGGCAAAAGTGGGCGAGGTAAAGATTGTTGGATTTTGCGATGTTTTGACTGAGAGAGCTGAAAAAGCTGCAAAAGAGTACGGAGCTAAAGGTGCTTCTGTTTATACAGACTACAAGAAATTATTAGAAGATCAATCCATTGATGCTGTTCATGTTTGTACTCCAAAAAATCCAGACAAAAACGAAGGCTATATAACTTTTAACAGTACAAAATATGGACAAAGAATTGAATCGACAACAACTCAAGCCTCAGGAATTTCTTACTTTGAAGGGCAAGAATTCGATATGGGTTACCTAGAAGCGAAGTAGTGGATCGAAGCTATTCTCAATGAAAGTGAGCCACTAGTGAAGCCCGAAGAATTTTATGTAGTAACACAGATTTTGGAAGCTATCTATGAGTCTGCTGAAATGGGAAAGGCAATTGAATTGAAATAAAAGGTTTTTGGTGAAAGAAAGATAAAAACTATCAAGCAATTAAAAACAACTCTATATTGGAATAGAGTGGAATTACCAAAATAAATGAACAACGGAGACTAGAGATGAATCTAACAACGATAAAAACAAATAAGTCATCCTTATCAAACAGACCAACTTTACCAGATAAGTTAACTTTAAAAGAAAAAATTAGTTATGGATATGGAGATTTAGCCTCGAACTTTGTTTGGGGGATGGCCACGAGTTATTTACTTTTCTTTTATACCGATGTTTTCGGTATTTCCGCAGCAGCGGTTGGAACATTATTTCTACTCACGCGGATATGGGATGCCGTCAACGACCCTCTTATGGGAGTCTTGATAGACCGGACAAATAGCAAGCACGGGAAAGCGCGTCCTTATCTATTGTGGATGGCGATTCCATTTGGAATATTAAGTGTTTTAACCTTTATTACACCCAATTTTACTGATACAGGGAAGTTAGTCTATGCCTATATCACATATTCTTTACTAGGGATGATTTACACTGCTATTAATTTACCGTATGGTACTTTAATGACAATGATGACAAGAGATTCAGGTGAAAAAGCACAATTAGGTAGTTTTCGTTCAATTGGTAGATCCATTGGTGGTATTATTGTTGCTGCTTTAACCTTGCCATTGGCTAGTTACATTGGAAAAGGGAGTCTACAAGTTGGTTTTCCATTTGTGATGACGATTTATTCAATTGTCGGAATTGGGCTGTTTTTATTAGTCTTTAAAAATTGTAAAGAAAAGATTACTCAATCGATTAAAAAGGAGAATACTCCAAATCTAAAAAAATCTATCAGGCAAATGTTTAAAAATCAACCGTGGGTGGTTTCCGCAGTCAACGTGCTATTGTGGTTTGTACGTTTGGGAGTAATGAACGCAATCCTTATTTATTATGTGAACTATGTGCTCGACAAGCCACATATGGTACCGGTCTATTTAACTCTGCTAAATGTTGCTAACCTAGTAGGAGCAGTTATTGCACCATACTTAATTAAGAAGTTAGGAAATAGAAATTCAAGTATCGGTATGTATTCAATCGTAGTAGTATTATTAGTCTTACTATTTTTCGTTGAAGGTCAGTCTACCATTCTTTTTGCTCTATTATTCTTCTTAATCAACGTACTCATTGGATTCGGTGAGCCAGCAAACTTAACTATGTTAGGGGATAGCATTGATTATCAAGAGTGGAAATATGGTGAACGTACAGAAGGATTACTTTACTCAGCATACAGTTTTGCAACGAAATTTGGGGTTGCGATTGGATCCGCATTCGTAGCATATGCCTTAGGATGGGTAGGTTATAATCCAGTCGCTATATCAGACAATGCGATTAGTATGATTAGAACATTAATGATATTGGCACCGATTATACTCACAGTATTGGAAATTTTCGTTTTAATGTTCTACAAACTAGATAAAACTCATGCACAAATTACAAAAGAAATTGCAGAGCGTTAATCTAAGGGGAAAGAATTTGATGAAGCAATTTGCATAATATTAGACATGCAGTGAAAAGAAAGAATGAAAGTTACGATGGCATTAAAAGTTGGAATTCAATTATATTCTGTACGTGAGTCTTTGAAAGCAAAACATATGAGACAGAGAAAATTGTAAAAGCAGGTTATAAGTATGCGTATGTAGAAGCTGCAAACCACGACGCCCTTAACGTTGATGGGGTTGGATTTGAGGTCAGCTAAGGATATGAAAGAAACGCTAAATAACCTAGGTTTATCGATTGTGGATTGCCATGTGAACCTTTTAAATATTGATCGTCTACCTGCAGTATTGGACTACCATCAAGAATTAGGATACAAACAAATTGGCTTGGCATTTAATTTTATCCATATCAGGATATGGACTACCTCCGACGTCGCTGCGAATTGTTCAATTATGTAAGGAACGAGGTATGCGTTACTATTATCAAGAATTTCAAACATCGGTGATAAGACGGTTTATGAAATCATTAGGAAAACACCGATCCAGAACTTGTGTTCATTGAAATGGACACATACTGGAGTCTCACGTGCAGGCCATGGTCCACTGAAATTAATAGAAAAATATAAAGGTCGTTTAGTTCTTCTCCTTCAAAAAGATTTTCCGAAAGAAGCACTACAGCCAACTGTGATGTATGAAGATGTCTTTATGATCCAATATTTGAAGATACAAGAAGTCCACAATGCTCTACTGAAATAGGAACAGGAATCTTACCTATTCCAGATATCATCGACACCGCATTAAAAGCACCCACTCTTGATTATATTATGATGGTACAAGATCATATAAATATTGATGAAGTTGATTCAATTAAAAGGAGTATGGAAGCTTTTAAACCAAGGTATTATTTACATAGACTCCCTAAATGTCGATTTCTACCGATGTTTGGGGGTCTTTTATATTAGGAAGATATGTTTTTTAAAGATTTCAATCCTAATATAGGATTGAACAATTTGTCTATTTCTGACATGGTCAATTTCACAAGCATTTGAGGAAATTGGTATGGATAGCATTAAATATTTATTAAGGTAATATATACATTATCGTATTCTGTCGATCATCCATCTTCCGATAAAATTGCTACTCACCATTTTTGCAATACTCAGATAAATATATTGACCATTCTATTCCGGTTCACCGCATATTTTTTACAAAAAAGAAGTTTTATTCATAATAAGATTAAAAAATCTTAATACACGACATGTGTTGTTCCTCTATTTTTCTAGTGCTACGATTATTCCAGATATCTATTATATACTTGAAAAGGATGATAAGTATGAAGGTTAATCTGGATAGAGTAATTAAAGACATTGAGACATTAGCTACCTTTACTGCAACTCCAGGTAATGGGGTTACAAGGTCATCATATTCTCACGAAGATAAAGTAGCAAAAGAGTATTTGAAAAATGAAATGGAAAAAATCGGCTTAAAAGTGTGGGAAGATGGATTCTCAACCTTATTTGGCCGTAGAGAAGGAAAAAACCCTGACGCACCGGTGATTATGATTGGATCCCATTATGATTCTGTCGTAAATGGAGGAGCTTTTGATGGAGTTGCCGGCACTATTGCAGCCTTAGAAATTCTTCGCGTTTTTCATGAAAATAATATTGAAAATGAATATCCGATAGAAATCATCGCGATGAATGCTGAAGAAGGAGAAACGTATGGACCAGGTACTGGGGTATCAAATTCTCGGGCAATGGTCGGAACATTAACAGAGAAAGAACTAGATACTGTTAAAAATAGACATGGTTTAACCAAAAGAGAATCAATGAAAGAATATGGTCTGATTCCTGACTTAGAAGCTGCTAAAAGGGAAAAAGGTTCAATAAAAAATTTCATAGAACTTCATATTGAACAAGGACCTGTGCTAGATAATAATAATATCGATATCGGTTTAGTCGAGTATCTTCCTGGCATCGGCAGGTATAAAGTTAAGTTCCACGGCAAGTTAGCGGACTCGACAGCACCAATGGATACAAGACAAGATGCAATGATCGCGGCATCAAAATTTGTTTTAGCCGTTAATCAAATTGTAAAATCATTAGGGTCAGGGATTACAGGAACTGTAGGAGAAATGGAAGTTTCACCTAATTCCCACCAATTTGTTCCGGAATATGTTCAAGCTAAAGTAGAAATCAGAACTTTTGATGTAGAAACTCTCAATAATGTTAATTTACATGATCTATTGATGGCAGAAATAAAGTCTATTCAAGAAGAGACAAATGTGGATATAGAATTGATAGAAATGGCCCGAATCGGCTATAGCAATCCAACTCCTCCTAGCGTGATGGTAAAAGAAAATGTAAACACCATGGAGAACATTTGTAAAGAGTTAGGTTATAAATATACGATCATCAATAACGGAACTGGGCATGATGCAATGATCATGACAGATTTTGCTCCTACTAATTTTATATACGTGCCAAGTAAAGATGGTATATCACATCATCCAGATGAATGGACGGATTATGAAGATATAAAAAAAGGAATCGATGTGATGATGCATTTAGTATTGGGGCTATGTAAATAAAAATCCTCAATGGGTGGGAATAAATCAAGCTCTCCTATTCCCGCCCATTGTTTTTTCAATACCTGCAACAGCTTAGCCGTGGAAAACGAAGGATAACTGCGAGAAAAAGTTCGTTTGTTTTTTAGGGCGTTAAGAAAGTAGTATATAGAGGGGGAGAATTAATGTTAAATTTTTTTAAAAAGAATAATAAACTAGAAATAAAGTCTCCAATTGTTGGAACAGGATTTCCTCTTTCTGAAGTTCCTGATGAAGTATTTGCTTCAAAAATGATGGGTGATGGAATCGCTTTTCAACCGTCAGAAAATATCTTATATGCACCAATTGATGGTGAGATTGTTCAAGTATTCCCAACCTTGCATGCGGTAGGAATCAAATCAAATAATGGTTTGGAAATATTATTACATATTGGAATTGATACAGTAAACCTATCTGGTGAGGGTTTCGAGAGTTTTGTTAATGCTGGGGACAAGGTGACTGCTGGCCAAAAACTAATCTCCTTTGATATAGACCTAATTAAGGAAAAAGCTAAATCCACCATCACACCTCTGATCATCACGAATATGGATAAAGTTGCGAACATTGAGTATAACTATGGCGCTGCTACGAAAGATAGTGTCGTTTTAACGGTAAATGTAAAATAATTAAATTATGACATAAATGATTCGGAGGGTATCAATTATTATGATAACCCTCCGATTATTTAAAAAGCTATTTTCAAATAGGTTTTTATGAAAAACTGTTATAACGAGTTGATCAGGCTCGACAAGGTATTCGGCCCACGGGTTAAACAACAATTCATACAAAATAGGTCATAAAATAGAATCAAGTAGCATTATTCAATCTCTTTAACGTAATTTACGAATCCTTCGTACAATAAACTTAATACTAGATTTAATGTACAAAATGAGGAGTTGTTTAATTGGCTAATTTTATTTAAATTCGAAACCTGATAATAAAGATTGTAATTTGCCAAATAGGATAATTCATTTCTTGAAAAAACAGTAACCGAAACCATTGGTACTTGCTTTACTGCAATATTTTTTATCATCGAATCAATAGATTTCATATTCCCTGATAGAGATGCAACCAATAATAAATCATTTGGAGTAATTGTATGAGAGATTAAATCAAGTTCAGTTTTGCTGGGTATAATATTTAAATATATATTATTATTCATTAAACATCTTGAGAATTCCTTAAGCATCAAATTTTGCCCATATCCGGTTCCGTAAGCAAAAATATTATTTGACTCTAAAAATAACTTGTAAATCTTCTCTAAACTTTTATCTTCTTCAAAAAGTTTTATTGTTTCCTGCACATCTTTTAATAAAACTGAACTATTGAAGTATTGATTATTAGACACTTTCGTTTCTTTTATTCGATCAGCCTCTTCTATTAGAAAGTACCGAAATTCACTATAACCACGAAAGCCTAACTTTTTCGTTGTTCTAATAATCGTAGATGGCGAGACATTACAATACTTTGCAATTTCTGTGACGGTTTTATCCTTACACAACTCTATATTTTGACTAACGTAACCGATTACATGTAAGTCATTATCGTTTAATTGGTCATAATATTTATTAATCAATGCTTCCAAATTCATTATCAGGACGACCCCCTAAAAGCTCCTAATGCTGTGCATTAATGCAATTTCTTTCTTTGATCGTAAGGCCCATAAAGATAACCTCTAATAGTAAAAATATAGGCAGAGGAGGGCATTCAACAATACAAAATAATAAATTATAGCACTTTCAATTAGACTTAACTCTTTTCCATTATTATAACACATTCGCCATGATTCGACATTGATATCATTATAAAGGTTTTCATCTTTGTGGGTTACTTTTCACAGAAAACACTTGCCATTGGCGGCATTTACAAGCCTCTCAGCATTTTTATTGGCTACTCGCAACTTTTATAAGCCACTCAGCATGTTTACTGGCCACTCGCATCTTTTATAAGCCACTCTGCATTTTTATTGGCTACTCGCAACTTTTATAAGCCACTCTGCATTTTTACTGCCACTCGCAACTTTTATAAGCCACTCTGGTTATTGCAATACTTCTATTCCTGTTCTTTGGAGTAGCTCCGAGACTGTGACAAATTCATATCCTTGCTTTTTTAATGCCGGCAAAATTTTCTTAAGTGCTTCAACTGTTTGTGAACGGTCTCCTCCTGCATCGTGAAATAACACGATATCACCCGGGCTAGCACCAGACATTACTTTGGTAACAATTTTATTTACCCCTGGCATTTTCCAATCTTGCGTGTCTTGATGCCACGACCACATAATTACCCTAAACCCTTGTTGGACGGCAGTATTAACAATTTCGTCATTATAATCTCCTCCAACAGGGCGATAAAATATTGGGTTGGAACCAGTAATATTAAAAATGATTTCATCTGTCTTTTTTAATTCTTTTTCCAATAATTCATATGTAGCACGTTTAGAATTAGGATGTGGATGTGAATATGTATGATTCGCTATTTCATGACCTTCTGCTTTTTCCCTTAGGATTAGATCTGGATATTCTTCTGCATGCTTACCAATGACAAAAAATGTAGCTTTTGCGTCATATTTAGCAAGCACATCTAAAATTTGTGGAGTGTAAATGTAGTGAGGACCATCGTCAAAGGTTAGAGCGATTACTTTTTCCTCTACGCTAATGTCCCAAATAACATCTCCTGTTTTTTCATAATAAGCCCGGTCATGTATCTCCGCCATAGATTCATTAACGATCATGAATAATAAAATAAAAGTGATTCCTATGACCCTTGGTAAAAATCTCACAAACAATTCCTCCCTTCTCTTGTATGTAATAAATATTGTTTGTCGATATACACTGGATTATACCGAGCCATAATTGAATAATAAATAAAGAACAGTAGCATTCTTTTATTAAGGACGCTGCTGCTCTTTTTCTTGTACACCTTCATGTTTTTTATTCATTTTAAACAGTGTTAAAGATTGATCAGATCCAGTCATTAATTTATAGACATAGGAAGAGGTTAATTGATAGCCATTTTCTATTTTTTCAGCAAGATAGACAGTTCGTTCAAATAAAATAGAGCGGATATGATCGATTTGCCTTACTACTTTTTCCGTCAATGCTTCTTGGTTATCAAGTCTCTTAAAAATTTCACTTTGATTATCCGTTTGCATTGACATTTGTTTCGACATATCCATTTGTAAATCCAGTTGTTCATTCATTTTTAATGCGAGTTGCTCATTCTCAGATTCAGATTTCACTAATTTGCTAATAGTCTCTTGGTACATTTGACTTACTCCATTGATTTGGTCCATCCATTCCTTTTTATACAAAGATTCCTGTTCCAGAATCTCTTGCACTTGTATATTTTTATCTTGCAACTGATCCACCACATATTTTTCAAATGTATCATGTTGTAAATTACTTTCTTTTAACTCCATTAATTGTGTGCTGACCACATTCCATTCATTTGCATGCGAATACTCCTGTTGTGTCAATAACATCTTTAGATCATGGAAGGATTGTTGCAATGTTTCGTTTGCTTTCTTCTGCTCTTTTACCATTTCTGAATAATAGTCTACTTTTGCCACCTCTTGATTCGGTTCAATAATATCTCCGTTATTTTTAAAAACATCGGGATGATCACCATTATTAATGAATAATCCCATTGTTATTTACACCACCTTATTGCAGGATTGTATTATCCTATGCGATTCATACCCCAGTGGGACATTTAACATGAACTAGTATAAATTAGCTCATGTCCGAAGCTTATCTCCCCATTTACATAAATAGAATAGCAAATACCCTTCATTCCCTTCTCTTCTCTTTTACGCAGGAGAATAATTTTCATTTTAAATAGCATTTGCCCATTACATAAACGTTTACCCTACATAAAATGTCTATAGTTACGAAAAAACATTTTTGAGGGCGTGTAAAACATTGCGAACTACCGAACAGTTAAAAAAGAAAGTCGATCCTTCAAATCCAGATACAATACCAAAGTTTGTCGACGAACTACCAATTCCAACTAATGCAAAACCAAAATCATATAAAAAGAATAAGCCTTATTATGAAATCGAGATGAAGCAAGCTAAGCATCAATTTCATAAATCATTTCCACTGACGACAATTTGGGGATATGATGGTCTTTATCCAGGTCCAATGATTGAAGTACCGAAAGATCAGTCAATTCTTGTGAAATGGATGAATAACCTCCCTAATAAACACTTATTACCAATAGATCGAACGCTTCATGGAACAGCGCACACTCCAGATGTACGAACAGTCGTTCATCTTCACGGAGCTCATGTTGCATCTGATAGTGACGGATATCCTGAGGCTTGGTTTACAAAAGACTTTGCAGAAACGGGACCTACTTTTTCTCGTAAAGTGTATGAATATACGAACCAACAAATGGCTGCCACTCTTTGGTATCATGATCATGCAATTGGAATTACAAGATTAAATGTATACGCTGGACTTGTTGGCATGTATCTCATTCGTGATTCTATCGAAAAGCGCTTAAAACTGCCAAATGGCAAATATGAGATCCCATTAATGATTCAAGATAAATCATTCCAAGCTAATGGCGAACTGTTCTATCCGGAAAATTCCACTCCACCTGCCGATGTTAATCCATCTGTCGTTCCAGCATTTAACGGGAACACGATCATCGTAAACGGAAAGGTTTGGCCACATTTAAAAGTGGAACCAAGGAAATATCGATTTAGAATTTTAAATGCTTCCAATACAAATGCGTATACGTTTAAACTTGGAAATGGTCAGGACTTTTATCTGATCGGTACAGATGGTGGACTTTTGCCTAAACCAGTTACATTAGACTCACTTCCGATGGAACCTGCGGAACGTGCCGATATCATCATCGACTTTTCAAAACATAAGGGAAAAAGTTTGATCCTTCAAAATACAAATGATGAAGGTAATTTAGGTGTAGTTATGCAATTTAAAGTGGTGCTGCAATTAACACAAAAAGATACAAGCCGAATTCCTGAATTCCTTTTCCCCGACCAACCTTTAGATGAAGAGTTAGCCGAACAAACAAGATTGCTAACATTAGGCGCTGTTACCGATGAACATGAACGACCAATGCTTCTTTTGGATAACCGCATGTGGGATGACCCAGTGACCGAAAAGCCGAAACTTGATAGTATCGAAATATGGAAGTTTATCAATTTAACTCCATTCGCCCACCCACTCCATGTTCATCTCGTGCAATTTAAAATTTTACATCGCAGACCGTTTGATCTCGATATATTTCTAGAAACAGGATCGATCGAATATACAGGGCCTGAAATGGAGCCTGAAAAATACGAAAGGGGCTGGAAAGATACCGCGAAGGTAGATGCGGGCACAGTCACAAGCATTATTATGCGCTTTGAAAATCATGTTGGAGATTACGTATGGCACTGCCATATTTTAGAACATGAAGATTATGATATGATGCGTCCGTTTCAAGTTGTGAGGGATGTCTGATTTATAATCTTCCTTTTAAAATAGCTACTTAATTGAATACACAGGATAATCATTAAAAAAAGCATTCTTTTGGCTCATTTCATCAAATCAAAAGGAGTGCTTTTTTTATTCAGCATATCATCGGACAACGTTATCTCATATTAGGTATACTGGCAATCTTTCGAAGATCACATTGACATGATTGCCTCCTTTGTACACAATGGGAACTATTCATCATCATAAACGTATGAATAGTTCGGGTAATAGCTTTTATTTTAAGGGGGGGGAATATAGTGACTTCTAGCAAATCAACTTGGTTTAATAATCTTGGATGCAGCTCGATTCTGATCGGAATAACAATCTTAATCATCGCTATGATTGCCGGAAAAACAGGGATCGGATTTGCACTAATTGGCTTTTTCTTTTGTTTATCCATTGGATTTTTCATCGCTTCTACATCGCTTGAAAAGGCCAATAAGGAAAAACAGAAGAAGTATATCGAAACAATTCGTCCTACTGATCAAAGTTTTCATGAAACGCAAGCATTTACATCTTTTGATGCTTTAACGAGGATAGCGATTGATGAAAAAAGGGCTAGCTTTTGTATTTGGCAACCTACATTTGAAACTAAAAAGTCAAATAAATCGATCCACTATGATGTGCATCAGTATAGCTATTCCGATCTTTTAGCGATTGAAATGTCGGAAAACGATGTTTCGATTGGTACAGTATCAAGAAGTTCGCAGTCAGCACGTGAATGGTTAGATGGGCTTTTGACTGAGGAGGATAGGACGATCGTTGGTGGACAATCCGAGCATCAAAAATCCGCCAATACTATCTCTTCCATGGAATTGAAATTGATCGTCAAGGATTTGACACTGCCACTACACATCATTCATTTTTATAAATATATTTCTGGAACCGGCGATAGTATACTAAAAACAGAGACGCCTGCCTATCAGTCTCATCTGAACGAACTAAGACATTGGTATATATTACTTAATTTTATCATCAAGGAAGCTGATAAAATCGATGATCAAACTTCTACAGAGATAATAGAAGAAATCGAGACCGTATTGGACGACCAACATCATCAGACCCCCATGTCATGCTTTGATAAGGTAATGGAACCGATCGAAGTGGATTCTTTGACTGATTTTGAAAAGTTGCTAGAAAACAATAAGCGCAAGCAGCTTGGAGTGAATGATCCATCCTAACTGCTTGCGGATTGTTTGAAAAAAGAGGCTCCTTGTTTTTCAGATCATGCGCATAGTTTCCCTTCGTCATACATAGTCACAGGCGTATATTATCCTGTTCAGACATAATCTCGCCCTTTTTCTGCTGAAATAATCAAGAACATCGGTCTTCGATTCTCATCTTTCATCACTGAATCATTCAACATTTCATCTGGTGGCATTGGTTCCTTAACTGCTTTTAATGTAAATCCAGCCCCTAATAAGTCATTCATATATGTTGAAATTGTACGATGATATTTAATAACATTCTCTGTTAAAAAGGTTGTTTCTCGTACTCCCTCAAACTGATAATTATCTACTGGCCAATGCAGACGATTACCTTGATCATCACAATACCAATCTTGTTCATTTCGAGAAGTAAATATCGGATGTTCAACCGAAAAGACAAAAGTACCTCCTGGGCTCAGTAAATCATGTACCTTTTTGCAAATTCCCTCAAATGATTCGATGTAATGGAGCGCTAGTGAACTGATAACAACATCAATTTGTGAATTTGAAAAATGGATGTCTTCGATCGGCATTTGTACATATGAAATTGCAGGATCATCTGTTGTTTCACGAGCTTTTTGAAGCATTTTTTCGGAGATATCGACACCTACTACTGAACTTGCTTGTTGATCGCGAGCAAACCTACAATGCCAACCAAAGCCGCACCCTAAATCTAGTACACTTTTATTTTTCAATTCTGGTATTAAAGATTTAAATACATGCCACTCTCCCGCAGCTTCCAGCCCTTTTATTGAACGAGCCATTTGCTGATAGGCAGAAAAGAAATTTGAATCATCATATTTATTTTGTTTCATCAGATATACATCTCCTATATTCTAAAACAGCCTCCTAAAGTTAAAAAACATCTATTTTAGTAGGCGGCTTTATGAAATCATGTGGCGTCAAAAAGTCCAGCCACTTATGACTATTATGCGCTACTTCCCGATGATGGCAAACAATACGAATTGGCAGAAGGAGTACTAGGGATGATGCTCCCTTCACCATCTCTCAAGCATCAAGTCTAAGTACTTAAATATTAACAGTACTTTCGAACAGTTGCCAGACAGAATACATCCTATTTGCATCGCCAATCAATTTGATTTTGTAGAATACAGAAGTTCGTCAGCCCGATCTAGTTCTGGTACATCATAGCAAAATTGATATAATGACCCAATGGGGATTTGGAGGTATTCCTCATTGGGTTGCTAAGATATTATGCCTCATTCTATCAAAAGGGATTGGTTCAAGAAGCTGAAAATCTATGCCAAATATCAAATCCCCGAATATTGGATTATTGACCCCACTAATGAATGTCTTGAACAGTATGCATTAGCAGATAACAACTATCAAGGGATGAAACCCTCCAATACGAACAAGTTCAATGCATCTCTTTCACAATGGCATAAATTGTGGATGCAGATACTGATTTACCTGGTAAAACAGGGCATTCACCATTGTGAAAAACAGCCAAACCAGCCCGTTTTATCGCTAGATCGCTAGATTTATTGACAATATATAAACCTCAAATTATAGTAGTTACAATACTCTACATCTGACTATATAAATAATCTCCTAAAAGATCGTATGTCCCTCGGTCCAGATTTCTTGAAAAACTGGTTGATAAAGGCGCTATTCATCCTGCACCATCTAAACCGGTTACTTATCCGACCGAAATACACTAAGGAATTGATAAATTTTCTGAAATGAACTCGATGGGAAGAAGCAACTCTCTCCTAATATCGAAAATAACGATCATAACGATAGAATATATTAGATATGATATTATGTTCTCGCACCTAGTTAAAGAAATTGACCCTGAATAAGTGGGACCGCTTTGGCGTAAAAACCGGAGCCTATACCATGTTATTACAGGTAAACGCCTAATAGATTAAACCCTCTTTTTGACCACTTGTTAAGTTTAATTAGAAAGGAAAAAAAGACATAATGCCCGTTCAAGCAGAATTAATTAAAACAGATCAGCACGAAGATACTTTTTTACAAGGAGTAAAAGATTGTTTGCCTACTTTATTAGGATATATAAGCATTGGTTTTGCTTTTGGTATCGTAGGCGTTGCTTCTAATTTAACTATATTAGAAATTTCTTTGCTAGCGATCCTCGTCTATGCAGGATCTGCGCAATTTATCATTTGTGCGCTGCTCGTCGTTAACACGCCACTTTCAGCAATTATTTTAACGACATTCATCGTAAACCTGCGTCATTTATTATTAAGCTTAACTTTAGCTCCTTATTTCACGAAGTATTCAACCGCAAAAAACATTGGAATTGGTGCACTTTTAACAGATGAATCATTTGGTGTAGCTGTTACTAAGATTGCACAAACGGGAAAGTTAAACGAGAAGTGGATGAATGGTCTAAATATCACTGCTTATCTGTTTTGGATCATTGCCTGTATGTTGGGGGCTATTTGCGGGCAATGGATTTCTAATCCCGAAGCATTGGGATTAGATTTTGCTTTAGTAGCTATGTTTATAGCCTTGCTAGTTTTGCAATTACAAAATGTAGCGTCAAAAAAGCTAAAACATAACCTTTCACTAATTGCATATATGGTAATCGCGATGATTTTATTATCCTTTTTTGTTCCTACACATGTAGCGGTGATTTTAGCGACCGTTATTGTGGCGACCATTGGGGTGGTGACGGATAAATGAATGTGAGCATGTCGATGGTTTGGCTTGTTCTTGGTTGCACCATTGTAACACTTATCCCTAGAATTATCCCTTTTGTCTTTGTAAAAAAGGTTCAGTTACCAGATGCTGTATTAAAATGGCTCTCATTTATACCAGTTTGCATTCTTACAGCATTGGTTGTTGAAAATATACTCCTTAAAACAGAGCAATCATTAAGTATAGATTGGCCAGTTGTCATAGCTTTGATTCCTACTTTAATCGTTGCCCTTTGGACCAAAAGTCTTTCATTAACAGTTATCGTTGGTGTCGCCTGCATGGCATCCATCAGATTTATAACATAAGGTCCATAATGTTATGGCATGAAAAATCCATTCTGAAAATAAAGTCATCAAAATGGATTCTTTCTATACTATTTTACTTTTATACATGCCAACTCACTACTACATCCGTTCATTTAAGCTGCATTTATAGCTTTTTAACAAACTCTGATTTTAATTGCATCGCTCCAAATCCATCAATTTTGCAATCAATATCATGATCGCCATCAACCAAACGGATACTTTTTACTTTTGTGCCTATTTTTACGACAGATGAACTTCCTTTTACTTTAAGGTCTTTGATTACTGTTACAGAATCACCATCGTTTAAGACATTTCCATTCGCATCTTTAATAACCCTTGCGCCTTCATTATTTTCAACTTCAACTTCTAATGTCCACTCATGAGCACATTCCGGACAAACTAAAAGACTCCCATCCTCGTATGTGTATGCTGAATTACATTTCGGGCAATTTGGTAAATCTTTCATCATTTCATTTCCTCCATTTGCTATTGTCAATACTAATATAAAAGAATTATTTCCAGTTTTCTATTTACAAAAAAGTATATTAAGAATCCCTTATATGCTTATATACTGCCATAGTCCTCTCATAATGACAAACCTATCACAAACCACTTATCATAAGAATGGAATTTCCCATGTCCTTGATTGTCACCATGCTATAATCTAGATAATGGAAATCAACAGAGGTGACGCAATGTATAAGACAATCGGGATACTTGCACATGTAGACGCGGGAAAAACGACTTTTTCTGAACAACTTCTTTATCATACAAAAAGTATTCGGAAAAGAGGACGGGTAGATCACAAAGATGCCTTCCTTGATAGTCATCAAATCGAGAAGAATCGGGGCATCACTGTATTTGCTGATCAAGCGGTTATTTCCTATAACGGATCAACCTATACGATCATCGATACGCCTGGTCACATTGATTTTTCTCCGGAAATGGAAAGGGCGATCCAGGTAATGGATTATGCCGTTATCATTATTAGTGCTGTTGACGGAGTGGAAAGCCACACCGAAACTGTTTGGCAATTGCTTAGGAAACATCACATACCTACGTTTTTCTTTATTAATAAAATCGATCGTGAAGGAACGGATTTAGAACATGTTTTAGATGATATTCGCGCTAATCTATCCCCAGATGTATGTGATCTGACAACATCCTTCAATGGAGTAATGCAGGAAGATTTAATAGAATTTATTGCGGAGCGCGATGAATTGCTTCTAGAGCATTATATAGAATTTGGCTATAACAAAGATCTATGGTTGCAAACATTAAATACAATGATTCGGGAAAATAAAATTTTCGCTTGTACAAGTGGCTCCGCACTAAAAGATATCGGTGTGATAGAATTTTTCGGGAAATTGGATCAATTAACAGAAACAGCTTACTCAGATACAGGCGATTTCGCTGCACGCGTGTACAAAATTCGCTATGATGACAATGGAAATAAAGTCACCTTCCTTAAATCATTAAGCGGCACGCTCTCCGTTCGCGATGAAGTGATTTATGAAGAGATTTCGGAGAAAGTTACACAAATCAGAGTATATAACGGTAGTAAATATAAAACGGTCAATCAAGTTCACGCTGGTGAACTGTTCGCGGTGATAGGTCTGTCAAAATTATCTGTAGGTGATGGTATAGGGGCACTCAGAGAAAAGGCAATCTTTGATATGATTCCTACCTTAAAGTCCAAAGTCGTTTTCGACCCATCCATCCATGTAAAGGAAGTGTTGCGCTGTTTCCACATGTTGGACGCGGAAGATCCTTCCTTACGCGTTTATTGGGATGAACATTTTAAGGAAATTCACGTACATGTCATGGGGATCATCCAGCTTGAAGTACTCGAACAACTCGTCAAAGAACGCTTTTCTCTTCATGTTTCTTTCGGTGAACCAAAGATTCTTTATAAAGAAACGATTGAAAAAACCGTAAATGGTTACGGACATTTTGAACCATTAAAACATTATGCAGAAGTACATCTTCAAATCGAACCTATGGAACGAAACAGTGGCATCTCATTTGAAAACAAATGTCACACAAATGATTTGTCCGTTGGCAATCAAAATTTAATCCGTCATCATTTATTTGAAAGAAATCATCACGGACTATTGACTGGTTCAGCCCTCACCGATGTAAAAATCACATTACTTACGGGTAGAGGACATAATGAACATACTTCAGGAGGCGATTTTAGAGAAGCAACATACCGAGCTCTTCGACAAGGCTTAGAGAAAGCGAAAAACATTTTGCTTGAACCCTATTACGATTTTAAAATAAAAATCGAGCTGGATCATATTGGCCGCGTGCTCTCAGATATTCAACAAGCGAACGGTAGCTTTGAACCACCCGAAACAATTGGCGACAAAACAATCATAAAAGGACGAGTCCCAGTCGCGACCTTTATGAATTACAGCTCAGCCTTTGCTTCCTTCACAAATGGAAAAGGCGTATTAACATTACAATTCGGGGGCTACGATTCCTGCTACACCCCAGATCAAGTAAAAGAAAAAATCGGGTACGACAAAGATGCCGACCCGGAATACACGTCCACTTCTATTTTCTGTGCCAAAGGAAAGGGTTATCCTGTTCCCTGGGATCAAGCTGAAGACGCGATGCATTGTTTATAGAAGTTAACGAAAACCCCATTAAAAAGCAGCCCCATATCTAATATGGGGCTGCTTTTTATTCATTTCAGATATTCCACCATTAGAACAAGTTATCTACAAATTTTTATTTAAATAGTCACTGCACTCGGATGATCTTCTTTTACTATATCAAGTGAAGCTGCTCTTGCATTCATTTCAACTTGCTCAGGGCTTTTACAGCCAGGGATCACACATGTAACAGCAGGGTTTTGTAAGCACCAAGCCAGCGCCCACTCTGCCAAATTGACTCCTTCCGGAACTTCATTTTCTTGTATTTTCCCAACAAGACGTAGCTTTTCATCAATTTCTTCTCGATTATGTCCTTTCCTTACATTATCACTGAAGACAGCTCCAGGCTTATATTTACCACTTAGATACCCACTTGCTAAAGGAACCCGAGCCAATACGCCCAAATCCTGCTCGATACAAGAAGGGAATACATTTTCTTCAGGGATTTGATCGATTCGGTTATAAACGACCTGAATTGCTTTTGCATTCACCTTTGTTGCTTGTGACGTTTGATGTATATTAGCATTGCTACCAATTGAAATTCCTAAGTTTCGGATTTTCCCAGCTTGTACTTGCTTATCCAACATTGTCCAAAGATCATCGTTATCAAAATCTTCATCTGAACCGGAGTGGAACTGATAAAGATCAATATAGTCTGTCTGTAATACTTTTAAAGATTCTTCTAATTGCACACGAACTTCATCGACACTCCATGCATGACCCCAAGAATCGTGCCATCTATGTCCAAATTTAGAAGCAAGAACCCAATCCTCACGGCGATCCCTCTTCAGAAAATTTCCAATAAAACGTTCAGACATATGATGCGGTCCATAACATTCAGCTGTGTCAATCAAATTAATGCCCAACTCTTTTGCGCGTGAAAGTATGGCATCAACCTCGTTTTGATTAAAGTCCTTCCCCCAATCCCCTCCAAATTGCCATGTACCGACACCAACAACGGAAACATTTAAATCAGTTTTACCTAGTCGTCTATACTTCATTAAAAACACTCCTAGTTTATATTTAAATTACATTCCAAAATTAATATCATTATGCTAGAAAGATTTGACAACGCTATCAATCATTTTTCGCCTTGAAATCAATAGAACTATGCTTATTTAATCGATTAATTATTTTGATACTGCTGTATTCACATATTTTCTCCATTTATGAACAGGCTCCCAGTTTAAAAGCTTTTTAGCCTTCTCACTACTTACTAGTGTTTCATAGCCTTTTAATTCTTTGCGGATATCTTGTACATCTGGATAAACAGTCTTCATTAGCTCTTCGCTTTCAATATCCATACTTGAATCATCCGCCGTAATATTCAAAGCAACCGAACCAAGATCATCCGTTTCAATAGCTAATCGATATGCTGTTGCCGCATCCCTCGCATCGATATAGCTCCATAAAATGGTTTTTCGCTGCTCAGGGTCTTGAATGAAGCTTGGGAAATCAGGATACTTTTCTGATGTAATGACATTTCCCAATCGCATGGAAACAATTTGCATGCCCGTTCTACGATGGATCGCATCTGCAGTTTGTTCATTGACGATTTTTGATAGCCCATAACTATCTTCCGGTATTTGTGGGTGTTCTTCATCAAGAGGAACATATTTTGGAGCTATCTCCTTTTTAGAAAATACAATTCCATAAGAAGACTCACTAGAAGTGATCACTGCTTTTTTTATACCAAGATTTCCAGCAGCTTCTAAAATATTATACGTAGACATTACATTATTCTGGAATGTCACTTCATTAGGATGTGAGTATGCAACTGGGATTGCAGCTAAATGGATAACTGCATCCGCATCAGCCAATAGTCCATAAACTTCACCTAGGTTTTGTAAGTCAACAATAACTGTCTGACAGAGTGACTCAACAGGGTATTTTATATCTGCATTCACTACCTCATACCCATGAACTAAAAACTCTTTTATAACTGCTGGCCCTAAAAGGCCACTCCCGCCCGTGATCACAACTTTTGTCATATCATCCCGCCTCCCCATATTTAGTATCTTTCCAATCAATTGCCGTATTTCAGATCCTTGGCAAGATAAATAACATTATGCATTAGCTTGTTTACTTAACGGGAACCGTTATCAAAAGTATAGATTGGCTACCATCTTTTTACAACTACTGAAATTTATTTGATATAATGAAAATATAGTAACTTAATATATTTTTTATAGTTACTTTAAGAACGATAGATGAGGTGATTTTATTGGAAACAAAAGAAATTCATATCGAATGCTCTATTGAGAAAGCGCTTAATATAATCGGAGGAAAATGGTCATTTCTTGTATTGCGAGAACTTTTTGATGGAACGAAACGCTTTGGGGAGTTACAAAAAAGCATTCAAAAAATCAGCCCTAAGGCTTTAACAGATACTGTAAGGCATTTGGAGAAAAATCAAATAGTGACTCGGACTGTCTATCCTACCGTTCCCGTTACTGTAGAATACTCACTTACAGAGAAAGGGCGGGCCTTTAATATTATACTTAAGGAAATGAAAAAGTGGGGAGCGCACTGGACGTGAAAAATTACTAATGTTTGAGAATGCCTTCTGATTGACGGCATAAGAAAAAGAAAAGCCACTATTGATAAATAATGGCTAGCTTATCCTAGTATTTCTTTTCATTCGTAAGTTCATTTGTGCCAAATTATACGTCAAGTACTGTTGCTCGTATTATTCTCTACCAATAGCATACGTCATACATACATGAATGTTTTATCCTACCAGAATCGATACTGCACTATACACTAATAATAAAGCCATAATAATATTAAACTGACTTCTATACTTTGATATGAATTCTTTAAAAATCGAACCAAATATACTCCAACTGAAAGTTCCCATGAAGCCAATAATAGCTAGAAATACTGAATAAAATAATAAGCTAAAATTTGAAGTGTGATATGGAAGGATGAAAGTTGATATAACAGTGATGCAATATAAAATCCCTTTCGGATTAACGAATTGTAATAGCATACCTGCAAAAAAACTATTATTTTTGCCTCCATCAGTGTCTTTATCGTTATTTTTACTAGTAATAATTTTTATAGCCAGATACAGCATATAGGCTGTACCTATGATCGTCATAATAAATTCTATTTTTGGAATGACATTTTTAAGTAATAGATTAAAATAACAACTCAATAATATGATTACAAAAAAACCAGTACCTACTCCTAAACAAAATCTAATTGTATTTTTAAACCCATATTTATTAGCAAATAACATGGCCATAATGTTATTTGGACCTGGGGTAAAACTAGCAACAAAAGCATATAACAGCAATGATAATAAAGGCAAATTGGAACCCCCTCGTGGTGTGTGTATGTTATAGTGTCCTATATGCTCAATATAACGACTTACGTTATATTGTACAATACATACGCTATATAGCGCAATAAGAATAGGAGTGTGTTTATGGAAGAAATACATCTTATCATTGCAAAAAATTTAAAAGCTTTGCGAGATAGTAAGAAATTAAGTCTTGAAAAGGTGGCGGAATTAACTGGAGTAAGCAAAACAATGATAGGGCAAATTGAAAGGGGAGAATCAACCCCAACAATTACAACGGTTTGGAAAATAGCAAATGGACTAAAGGTTTCTTTTACTTCACTAATAAATAATCCACAACCAGATACAAAAGTTGTTTTAAGAAGAGAAATTCAAATATTATCTGAAGACAATGGAAAATATAGAGTCTATCCCTATTTTCCATTCGAAGATGATAAACGCTTTGAAGTTTATTCAGTTGAGATAGAAAAAGGTGGATTCCTAAGTGCTGATTCGCATATGGAGGGGACTGAAGAGCTATTAACTGTTTTTGAAGGAGAACTAACTGTACGTGTAAATAACAATGAATACACTGTAAAAAATGGAGATTCTATCAGATTCAAGGCTGATCGACCCCATGCCTATCATAATTCCGGGAAATCATTAACTAGATTAAGTATGATCTTATATTATCCAACTTAAAAAGGAATCGTCCCATAAGTCGTTGATTATCGACTTATGGGACATTTCCTTTTTATCTATTTTTTTCTTGTAATAATGCAGTTATATCTAAACTTCCGCTTTAAATTAACTGAATTATTTACCCTAAAATCAATCTAATTGGTTTTATTACAGCGGAAGATTGCAAGCAGGACTTGGAACAGCCTTATTGATCATAATGATATACTTTGTCATTTTCCAATAGCAGGATTGATGACCAAATTTGAAGCAATGAATTTTCCTCAAAATCAATCCTTATTTGGAATACGCTTTTTTTCAGATACCGTACGACATTTTTTCAAATTTCCAATTTCCAAGTTTAGAAAGTTTTAATCAATATAGAAATAACAAAAGAAGCTAGCAACCTTGTAATAGGTTGTTAGCTTCTCATTCTTTTAATTCTTTTCAGTGCATTCAAAGAATGCCAATCAATTAGTCTTCTTCTATTTCTTTACGGTTTTTCTTGAATAACTTCGATAGTATCTCATAAACGATTGGTACAACAATTAATGTTAATAACGTTGAACTGATTAAACCACCAATTACTGTAATACCAAGGCCTTTCGAAATTAAGCCGCCACCGCCGCCTGATCCGATTGCTAATGGAATTAATGCACCGATCGTTGCGATAGCTGTCATTAAGATTGGGCGTAAACGCGTTACACCGGCCTCTAGAATCGCTTCACGCATAACCATACCATCACGTTCCATTCGTATAATACGATCTACGAGGACGATGGCGTTTGTTACAACGATACCAATTAACATTAACAGCCCCATCATGACAGATACAGAGATTGTTTCACCAGCGATTAATAAACCAACGAATGAACCAATTACCGCAAAAGGTAACGAGAATAGGATGGCAAATGGTGCGACACCCTCACGGAATGTTACAACAAGGATGAAGTACACGATTGCGATTGCTGCAAGCATTGCGACACCAAGTTGTGTAAATGTTTCCGTCATATCTGCGGCTACACCAGCAACGCCGATTGTAACACCTTTAGGTAAATCTAATTTATCAATTGCTTTATCTACTTCAGATGTTGCTTTGGAAATATCATCACCGATGATTGTTCCAGAAACCGTTGCGTAGTATTCACCTTGACTACGAGCAAGCGTATTTAGTGTTGTGCCTTTCTCAACTTTCACAAGCTCAGAAAGTTTCATTGGTGCACCAACTGCTGTCGGTACTTCTGTTGCTAATATATCATCGATTGATTTTGGTTGTGCTGCCTGTTCTTGCTGAACGATTACCTCTATTGAGTTACCGTCTTTTTCAACCGTTGTTAAAACATCTTTTGTTGTTGTTGGACTTAACATCATGACGATTTGACCTGTCGTTAAACCATACTGTAGCAATTCATCTTGTGCTACTTTGAATGTGTACTCAACATAGGCATCCTCTGCACTTGAAGAAACCTTTTCTAAGCCGTCATTTTTATTCATCACATTTTCTACCATTTTAACAGTTTCATTTAGTTTATCTAAATCTTCACTGTAGAATGAGTAGCTAACTTCGTTTGTAGACATTGACATAGAAGTGAAATCCTGGCTCTTCCATTCACCTGATTGATCAATGTTGAACACGTAATCTTCAATTTCCTCACGAGCCTCTGGGAAATCATCCATGTCTGGGTCGAAGATTAGGTACATTAAAGCACCGCCTGCTCCGCCACCCATCATTGCTGACATCTCATCGCCATTTTCCGTCACAGATAATTGAACAATATCAATATCATCACGTTTTAATAATTTTTCTTCTACCAATTCAATATTCGCTAATGTATCTTCCTTTAGCTCGCCTGCTTCCGGCGTGTATGTTAAGTACATCACTTTTTCTTCTTCACTACCCATAAAGCTAAAACCGATTAATGGCGTTAACGCCACACTACCAGCTAATAATACAATGGATATGATGGAAGTAATCCATTTATGGTTAAGTGTCCATTTAAGAATACCTTTGTATGATTTAGCTAGTTTACCAGCTTCTTTATGACTGCTTTCTGTCTTTTCACTATATAATTTTTTCTTAAATAAGAAGTGAGATAATGCAGGTACGATTGTGATCGCAACAATTAACGAAGCACCAAGCGCAAACGTCATTGTTAAAGCAAACGGCATGAACAGCTCGCCAACCATACCACCAACGAAGATAAGTGGTGCGAATACCGCAACCGTTACTAATGTGGATGACATAATAGGTTTGAACATTTCAATTGTCGCCTCACGCACTAGTGCGCGCCCTGTTAATTTCTCTTCTTTTAAATGCAGACGCCGATAAATATTTTCAACTACTACGATGGAGTCATCGATTACACGACCGATCGCAACTGTAATAGCACCAAGCGTCATAATATTTAATGTAATATCTAACCAGTTTAGTAGCAGTAAAGCCATGAAAATCGAAACTGGAATGGATACGATTGATATAATAGTTGATTTGAAATCACGCAAGAATAGTAGAATAATTAATATCGCAATTAAACCACCAAATAACGCTTTTTCAATCATCGTTGAAATCGAATCTTCAATTGGCTCACCTTGGTCAAGTGATACATCGATTACAAGACCATCGATTTTTTTCTCTTCCTCTTTGATTAAATCTTTCACATCGTTTACAACATCAACTGTGTTCGCTTGTTGCCCTTTGATAATTTGAATGGCAATGGCATTTTCACCGTTTGTACGGGAAACCGATTCTACTTTACCAACTACATTAATTGTAGCGATATCGCTAAGTTTCACAAATGGTGATGGATTTGCAGCTGACGGTGTTACAGGAATAAGCATTTCCTTCAATTCATTAGCTGTCATGAACTTACCGTCTACTGATACAGCTTGTTCACCTTCTTCAAACTCGTAAAGGCCTAATGAAACGGCAAGATCACTTGCTTGAATCATTTCCTTTACTTTATCTTCCGTTAGGTCAAGTTCAGCCATTTTTTCTTTGTTATACGTTAGCTGCACTTCTTCAATATGCTGACCCGTAATTGTTGCAGACGCAACACCATCGATTTTTTCCATTTTCGGAAGTAATATTTCCTCTACTGTTGAGGTTAGTTCAACAATATCTTCTTTCTGACTACTTACACTTAGTGCAACAACTGGCATCATGTTCATACTAATTGCTGTTATTGATGGCTTTTGTGCTTCTTCTGGTAGTGTCACTGCATCTAACGCAGATTGCAATGCACGTTTCGCCTCATCCATATCTATACCGTATTCGTATTCCACTTGGATGCTTGCCATGTTAGAATAGGAATTTGAATAAACGGATTTCACATCTTCAAGGTTTTCTGCTGCCTTCTCTAATGGCATGGACACGTCTTCCATTACTTGCTCAGGGGTTGCCCCCGGGTATACGCCCATTACCATTAAGTAAGGAATTGAAATATCTGGAATCGTCTCCGTTTTCATTCGCGTACCTGAGTAAATACCAGATGCAACAATGATAATCGTCAGCAGCCATACTGCTAATTTATTCTTTAAAACAAAGTTGACTAAACCTTTCACCAACTACACCTACCTCTATTTGACTTATCAAGCTCATTTCTTTATAATAATGACTAATTAGTCACTTGTCAATCATATGACCTAGGAGCGATATAATAAAATGATAAAAAAACAATTAATTATGGATAAAGCACTAGAACTTTTTGCACAACAAGGTTTTGAAGCTACCTCTGTTCAACAAATAACAGAGCATTGCGGTATTTCTAAAGGTGCTTTTTACTTATCTTTCAAATCAAAAGATGAATTGATTTTAGCATTGATTGATCATTTTATGATGCAATTCACCTCCAATATTGACTACCAGGTCAAAAATACAAATGATAATGAAAAACTTTTATACAAATTTTATTTTGCAACGTTTCATTCTTTTCATCAGCATTCTGATTTCGCCAAAATTCTCATCAAAGAGCAAACGCAATCATTTAACGAAGAACTTATTTTTAAAATGCGTTACTATGACAGATTAATGGAGAATGTTATCTTAACGATGGTTGAACGATTATATGGTGAAGAGATCCAACATACAAAATATGATTTGATTTATTGTATTAAAGGCTTTATGAAAACTTATTCAGAGTTATTTTTATTCTATAACTTACCGCTAGATTTGGACTTACTATCTCAATCGCTTGTGGAAAAAACAAATTTACTAGCTAGACATATTACTGTCCCATTTATTTCACATGAGCTTGTCCAAATGTTTCAGCAACCGATGAACGAAGAAATAAAGAGGGAACAGATCATTGAAATCATAGAACAAAAAATAAAAGAAATTGAAGAGTCTATTGAAAAAGAATCGTTAATCCTGTTAAAGCAACAGCTGCTTGAACCAACATTTAGCCCTGCTATTTTGAAAGGCTTGCTAGAAAATATTCGAAATCACGCTCATTGTAAATGGATATCTTATTTACTTCGTAGTTATTTTAAGCTTTAAATATTCCGCCTTTCTTAGTTTTACTTGACTTCCAAAATCAAATATTAATTAACTAAAAGTCATCTACTTGTCTCTACTTTTTTTCTACTCTCTTTAGCTTATTGTTTTATCAAGCAGAACAAAACCAACTAGAGAATGAAATCGATCTACGCCTTAAGACGTACATTAGTAAACACATCTTCTTATCAGCTACAAAAAAAGGGGTTGCATTATAGAAAAGATGCTATGCCATTCTACGGATGGTATCAAGGATGAGCCGTTTATGCAGTAGTAAAACTGGGGAAATCTGCGGGAGATTAAGCATGATCGCAAATGGTACATTATCTACATTAGAAAAAGCAAGACTCTCACCTCAATGAAAGTCCTGCTCTGTTTACTTACTCGTATTCCAAGCCCCATTGCTTGCGCAGTGCATCCAATGTTTTCATGATATCTTGCGTTTCATCTAATGGCATAATCCGACTTTCTAAGTTTCCTGCTCGTAAACAGTTCATCGCTTCCTCCGCCTCGAAAATATATCCGTTCAACTTACGATCGTCCTTGAACTCTAGCGATTCCGAGTCAGAACGATGCAAAAAGCCGGACTCTCCAAACAGAAAATTCGGCAAATGAATATAGCCTTCCGTTCCATAAATGAACGCATCGTTAGATAATGTTAAACGCACACTCGAATTCAAAAGAGCTGTTTGCCCATTCCCATATTCAAAAAGTGCTGAAAATTGCTCATCCACACCAGTTTTCCCGATATTTGCACTACTCTTGATATTGGTAGGTTGCTGCCCGAATATCATAGAGGCAAAGGACACAGGGTAAATACCGGCATCCAGCAATGCTCCACCACCAAGCTTCTTGTTAAGCAAGCGACTCTCTGGCGCCCAACCAACATCAAAACCGAAATTCGCAGTCAACGTTTTTATTTCTCCAATTTTCCCTTCCTCAATCCACTTTCTTGTTTGAACAATTGCAGGCAAATAACGTGTCCACATCGCTTCCATCATAAACGTACTGTTATCTCGAGCAACTTGAATAACTTCCTCAGCTTCCTGTGCATTCATCATAAACGGCTTTTCGCATATTACTGCTTTACCAGCCTTTAAGCATTGAATTACACACTCTTTATGCATCGTATGTAGTGTGCCAATGTAAACGATCTCAACTTCCTCATCTTTTACAAAGTCCTCATAGCTATTATAAGAACGTGGAATATTAAATTGGCTTGCAAATTTCTCCGCTTTCCCTTCCGTTCTTGATGCAACTGCAACAAGTTCTGCATGATTAGACTGTACTAAATCAGAAGCAAACTTACTTGAAATATTCCCCGGTCCCATAATCCCCCATTTAATCCTTACCATATTATATTCCCCCTTTTAATTTCATTACCAATTCTAATTATAGCGAACTATCTAAATATATGTTCATATTTACCTCTTTTTTGCAAACTATTATCCCTGCTGTTCTTTCCTTCTGATTTGTAGATGGCAGGATTTAATTGACCTTCATTTTATATACTTCCTTGCTTGGAATATCACTTCTTCGCTAACTGGTTACTCATTAGCAAAAAAAGGTTATTTAATTTTGCTTTGAAAAATATTGAAGTTCCGTTAAACTAAGATCAATTAAACTAGATAAGATTTCTTGATATAATCTAGAATTAAAATCAGGGAGGTATTAAGTGAAAATCCATATAATCGGCGGATCAGGTACTGGAAAAAGCACACTAGCAAAGTTTATTAGTGAAAAAGAACATATAAAATGGATTGATACTGATAATTATCTTTGGAAAGACGATTTCTTTACGGAAAATAATCCGCTTGAAAAGCGTAAAGAACTATATCAAAATGACATGGAATCTTGCAGTAGTTATGTCGCTTCCGGTTCTATCTTTTCATGGTGTCCTGAAGGGTTTAGTAACCGCGACCATCTAGTCTTCCTTTTTCTTGATGAATTCATTCGTATGGATAGATTACGCAACAGAGAAATAGAGAGAATTGGTATTAGTGAAATGTGGATGGATGAAAACGGAAAATATACGAATGAATTTTTAGATTGGTGTAAAACATATTTGACGGAAGAAGATGAAAACATGGCCGGCACTTATGCAGAACAAGTCTATCAAATGGCATTATCAAAAAGCCCTGTTTTAAAGCTCGATAGCTCCCGAACTGTCGAAGAACTCTACGCTGAAATTTTAAGTCGATTAAATCAATATTAAGTAGCAAAAAGTCCACTTACTTTTATGGTTGATATAGAGTTAGTCATGTAGCCGATTTAGGTACACAATATAGAAAAAGCCCAAGTACTAGAAACCCTGAGCTTTTATCTGGAATGAATAAATTATTTTAATAAGAACCTTACCTTTTGGTGAATAAATAAAATCAAGCGATCTTACATCATCTTATGGGAGATTAATCCTTTTTGATGGGTTGCACCAACCTTGCCTTTATTATAAATAGAAGGATGATGCTTTTATTTTTCAATCCAACTTTAAAATAATTACTTGGAGGCTCAGGCTTTTAAAAAAATATACTTACTGGGTCAATTTTGTTTTTTAGGTTTTGAGCTTTTTAAATTTTCATGGGAGTACAATAAAAGGCTTTAATCCTTTTTGAAGCAAATCATCCATAGTTTATAATCGACTTTCCAACAAAAAAATCCACCTCTATTAACATAGAGTGGTGGATTTTTTTAAAATCTTTTTATATATTTTTATATCTTTTCTTTTCATTAAAAAAATCCTTAGAGACTAGAACAGCAACAACAATAAAACTTAGACTAACAACCCGGAAGATCATCTCTAAACTAATCCATTCAGCTAAAATACCTAATACAAATGCGCTAACTCCAACACCAACGTCAAAACTGGAAAAAAAGGTTGCGTTGGCTGCACCACTTTTTTCTTCACTTACCTTTTGAACCGTCCATGTTTGTAAACATGGCATAACAGTTCCATAACCTGCCCCAAATAAAATCGCCGCAATAATAAGATGAAGATCATTTGTCGCATAAGATAGCATAATAAGCGACAAAAATCCTAACACAGCTGACATAATGATGATAGACCAAGGTCCTTTTTTGTCATACCATTTTCCGGTAAACGGACGTAGTAAAGTTGCTACAGTTGCATTGATAAGGAAGAATAGATAAATATGATCTAATCCCTTTTGTTTTCCAAAAAGAACTAAAAATGTAATAATCGCACCAAAACCAAGTGTTGTAATAACCGTCAATAACGCTGGGAACCATACGTCTCTTTCAAAAATCATATCCAAAAATCGAAATGGTTGCTTCTCACGCTTTACAGTAGTAGGTGGATATACAAATTGAAGCGCAATTACTGCCATTAGGCTGAGTACTACTGATGACCAAATTAAAATATCAAAGGAAAAAGAGTCATAGATAAGGATACCTATACTCGGTGCAATGATTGCCCCGACCGTTGTTGAAACAGAAAAATACCCCATTCCTTCTCCTAACCGTGTCTTAGGGATTAAATCGACTACTATTGTACTATTGGCTGTGGTTGATACCCCCCACGCTGCGCCATGGAAAAGTCGTAACAATAGAAAAAACCATATAATATTAAGAAAAGGATACAGCATTGAAATAATCATTAAAGCTGCACTTGCACAAATGGCTAGACTTTTCCGTTGGTTATCAATTAAATAGTACCCTACAAAAGGTCTGATTAGAACAGCACCTATCGTAAATAATGATGTCACTAAACCTACTTGAATGGAAGATGCATTCATGCTTAACAAATAGGCTGGCAAAATAGGGAGCAACATTTCAAACCCTATAAAAACTAAGAAGTTGCTTATAAATAAAAAAAGAAAAGATTTATTAAAGATTCTTTGATTTTTCATATAATTAATCCTCGCTTCTAAATTATTTTTTCTAAATTAGAAGCGTTTGGAACACTGAAACGTTTTTCAATTGTCTAAGATTTTTAGTCAATTGACTCACCCTCTCTAAAACCCCTTAAAAATTTATCAAATAATCATATCAGACTTCTCCATTATAAACAAGCACTTTTATTAAACCAATATATGTAGCTGTTTTTTAGTCCTTCTCCCCCAAGCATTCAAGCCTCTTTTCTCTTCTTTCCATTCTGTTATTAAGTTTTCTTCCCAAAATGCCCGATTTCCCCCCTCTTTTTTCTGTTCTGGATTGTATAGAACATTCTGATAATGTTAAAAAGTTCTTCCCAGAATAGAGAAAAGAAAAGTAAAGAGTAAAGAGGACATGTAGCAATTTAGGAACGGTGGTACAGTAAGAATCAAACTGAATAGGGATTGGGAATCCTACGAATTTTTGTATTAAAAAAGACAACTGAAACCCTTATTTGACAAGGAATTGGAACGATATTGAAGCAGCAAGAATCGGGCTGGACCCATATTGGATCCAGCCCGAGTTTTGATTGATTTTTGATTAAAAACAATGATTGATACATAATGGTTTCCCCGCTGCTCTTCCCCGATTCAATGCCGTTTCTATACCAACTATTTAGCATAGGGAAGACGATTTTAGCAGTGAGATAAACTAATGTGGCTTTAAAATAAAGATTAATTATAAACACCTACCAAATCCACATTTTACAATAAATAAAAAGAATAAAAGATTGCTGGGTTAAAAACAATATTCAGAAGAGATAAATATGCTTTATCTCTTCTAAATATTGTAGGAAAAAGATCAATAAACATTGTTTAAGATAGCACTTACTCATTTAACAGACCACTACCTAGCGGAGGAAAGTTCATTTTTGATTTTCCACTGTTTCACAACCAGTGTTGGAGTATAAATCGTTTTACCCTCTTCAAAATGCAACTTATTTCAAAACAGTTAGGGTATCACGTCCTATTTGTTTGTGCAATAAAGTCTCTGCACGCGACATCAATTTTAAGAGAAGATTTATCCAACTTAATGCCATTTACGATCGATCTGTAGCCAGTAGTCTTTTTCCCATCAGCCATATTGCCAAGCCAGTTCCCCACAGAATCAAGGTAGAGCCAAAGCCAACTACAGACATAAATGCAATGATCTGATGCCCCCCAAGCGTTACTTTCTCAGGGACAAACAGCCATGTAATAATAGCAAGTAAACAGAGAAGTGCGCCTGTAATATAATAGATCCTGACCTTGAATAGAGATGCCAGTGGAAAAAAGTGAATACCGACAATAATAGCTATTACGAGAGGTATAAGATCGGAGTGGCTGGTAGCGTTACATACAGCAATCGCGATTCCTATTGCGAAAAGCTCTGTCCCGAAGATGATGTTAAACCAGATTCCCATATGCTTCACGCGTCTTACACCTGGTTTTGAAACCTGATTAGATAATTCTCGTGATGCACGTATTAGTGAAACCCCACAGATGAATAGAGTGATACCTAGGGTAACAGCGCCGACTAATAAGGTAGAAACTCCCCAGCCTTGCAATCCCATTATCCCCGTGTATGCCCACAATGTACCGAAAAACGCCATAAATAGTACGCCAAATGCAGTTCCGCGCACTTCGGATCCAGAAATAGCCCTTAATATTTGTGCCATAAAAGAAAACTTCCTTTCATCCTAGGTATTTATGAGTCTTGTTTTTTGGAAATAGTAAGTGCTAACAAACATTTTAGACCTATATCTTAAATTATAAGGGGGAGAGTGTATTGGCTTAATCAGGAGGAGTACGATTTTGATTTTCGTATGTGTACATATATACCTCCAGTAATGTCTTGTAATTCTCGACTAAGTTAGTAGACTACCCGAAAATAGTCAATGTACTGATTTTAAGGGAAGAACCATTTAATTTTTTTATAGGTTGATCGTTCTCCCATTTATTTGGCTTTTTTATACCTTATTAAAATGAAAATTACAAAAAGTCCAGGGACTAATAACACAGTAACCCAAATATAAAATTGATTTCCTTCATGCTTACCAGTTAGATCGACTTTTTCAATGGGAGGCTTTCCTTCACCAAGTATCTCCAAATCTTCTTGTGACGAACTCAATTCGTTGGTTCGATCACAAATCAATGATGTGAGCGTATTTGATCCATACATAGTTGATTCATTCGCATAAACTAAGTATTCTTGTTTTTCTTTAAAATCAATTCCGCAGTCCCCACCACCTTGACCAGTGGTAATGATAATTTGTGATTGTTCAGCCCCTTTCCAGGTGTTAGTCACTTCAAAGAGGACTGATTTAGACGTATATCCTTTTAGGTTACGCTTCTCTTTTATATCAACAACTTTTCCACTGAATACTGCTTTTGAACGATCAAACTCTTCCTCTACATTTGATAATTCCGCACACGAGCAAGCCTTTGAAATAGATGGGAAAGAACCTAATATTACAATACCAATGAAAATGAAGGCTACAAATGGAATTGCCTTTTTCAAACAATCACCTCAATCTTTCCGATAATTATATTTCCCATTTCGTCCATTAATGATGACCGTATCATTATCAAACCATTTTATCGAAGCTGTTGTATACCAATGGGGATGTTTTGACTACTCTCTTTTATGATTTCCCCGTAAATCTTGAACTATTAATCAATTAGAAAATAGTTAGTTTCCTTTTCCAACGCATCAGAAAGTAACGAGTAAATAAGAAAAACATGTAATGCCAAACAATGCAAATATGCTTAGAGTCAAAATTAGATATAAACTGATTGGTAGCGACCATAAAAAAGATATGAACATGAATACTTTTTTAGAACTTAATGAAGAAATGATGGCTAAACAAGCAGGCAGAAATAGCATAATAAAAGTATTTACCATGGGTTCCATTTCAGTTCCATTAGAATAAGGATTGAAAAAGCTAAAAATGATCCATAAACAAATAGATAATCCCCTGAAATTAACCCCAATAAGGCTGGCTTTCTTCGAATATCAAACATCTCCATCATTTCCCCTTGTTTTTATGGAGCAAATAAAACAAAATCCCTTAACAAAAAAGCTATAAATTCAAAAACCGAAATCGTACATAAGCAAGCTGAATATAAAAATAAATCACTTGAAGTTAGTTTTAATGAAAAGCGGATAAATAAAGCCAAATGCGGGGTTCAGTATTGAAAAAGTATTTGCAGTGGCAATAGTCACCCTTACTAATCATAAATATGATCTTACATATGAGCAAAATAATACGTACTCAGAAAAGCTTAATGCAACGAAAGAATAGTTTCGGAAGTGCTGCTTCATACAAATCTCCTTCTTTTTCACTTCTCTGTTGAAATGTAATTTTCTTATTATATATTCTATTAAATGGAAAGGATTAACTTACTCCTTCGACCACCGTAGGATTTCCTTGTACAAAGATTTCATTACATATCGTTCTGCTACGACTTTCCTCATAACTACTCGGATTCTTACAAAAGTGTAAGAGAATTTGTAAGGTAAATCGATGGGTCTTGTTAATAATCTCTAATAAAATAAAGCAGATAAATCATTATAAGGAGAGCTGTACATGGAAAAAGATATTACGAACACTCGAATTGATGCGCTTGATTACATTCGAGGCTTTGCACTATTAGGTATTATTTTAGTCAATATCCTTGCACTACTCCACATTAATATACCAGAACCAAATACGATTGATGCAAGCTATCAACGATTTTTGTATTTATTTGTGGAGGGGCGCTTTTACACCATCTTTTCATTTTTATTTGGTGTAGGTTTTTATATCTTTATTACACGAGCTAATGCAAAAGGAAAGAATGGATTTATTCTGCTTCTACGTAGACTTGTTGTATTATTAGCATTTGGGATTATACATTCAATGTTTCAGCCAGGTGAAGCATTATTGATTTATGCCGTTTATGGATTTATTACATTAGCATTTTATAAAGTAAATATGCATATTAATTTAACTCTAAGCATCATTTTCATTATTATATTTGCTGTAATGGGATTAAAAGCAGCTTTAACTCTCCCCCTGATATTATTGGGTATTGCTTGTGGGCAGTATAAAGTGTTTGAAAATCTTTCACAAAAAACGAAACAAATTGCCATATTTACAGCTCTTATGTTCGTACTAAGTGGGATAGGTTTATATATTCAGTACCAAAATATACCTGATCTACCGTTTCAAAATATGATTATTGTAGATGAAGGCGGCTTAATCGATCTAGCAAGTATCTTTTTGAAAATAGGTGTAACAGTGGGACCGATTATTTCTGCTTTTTACATCGGTTTATTACTATTACTTTTACAAACAAGATTAGTACAGACACTGTTAGCGCCTCTTAAATATTATGGGCGAATGGCATTAACAAATTATCTAGGACAAACAGCCTTTATTTTGCTCGCGGGAAATCTATTCCATTTCACAGCAAGCCTATCTTATATACAAACGCTATACTTATGTATAGTAATCTATGTGATTCAAATTATTTGCAGTTTAGTATGGCTACGATTGTTTAATATGGGCCCATTTGAGTGGGTTTGGAGGATTTTAACCTATTGGAAAATCATACCATTAAGAATGAAGAAAAGTGCTGTCTAATTAACATCACATAGCTAGAAATTATTATATTAGGCATGTGGGTAACTCAAAATCCTTACTAGGGAAAAGTCGGGAGATTCCCCATTAATTTTCTATTACCCGCTTTTCCCTCTTTAAATGTAAAACAGTTGAATAATAGACTCAAATTGTATGCTAAAAGTTTCAGAATGAACTAAACAAGACACTGCCCTTAATTAGATAAGAGCAGTGAGTCATCCACCTAATGAATATTACGCTTTTTGAAGTTACCCTCCTAACTTCTGCTACGTCATATACCGTAACAAAGGCATTTTCGCCATGTCCAATCAAACAAATAGTAGTTATCTTGAATGCCTCCTTTCTAGTTTTGCTGTCGATTCCCTCTGATGCCTCTACCCGCAAAATTGGCATAGCCTTTTTCATTCATTCATCTTCCTTATCCGCAAGCACTGTGAGCCACCAAGTTTTTTTGCTGCTTTAAAGTTTTTTCCTGGTCTTCGATATTCAAAACATTCTTATGATTACCAATTACCCACTATAAATAATTTTATTTCCGATGAAATCCTTTAATTGATTAATTAATGAGCATCATGCGGAATAAAGCCTAGCAAATAATGATAAGCTGAAAATTTGTTACCATCTCCATCAATATGCTCCGCTAGAAATTCTTCATCTGTTAAATAACCTATATGATGTAAAATTTCATTCAATCAAGGACTCTTTTCCCCTCAATTTTTCTACAGAAAGCGAAAACATTTGTAAATACTCTTCAAGGGTCCTCCCTAGAAAAACAATTCTATCTAAAGCTAACTTATTACTTTGCATCTATACCGCCTCTTTATCCCCAGACCAATAATAATTTCCACGTTTTCGCTCCTAAAGTCGATATCAAATTATCAACTTTTCAGATTATTATTTGGTGTTTCTGTCGCTGTAGCCCTAATCAAACAATAAAAATTCGTTACCTTTATCCCTTTGGTTGTGGCATGTCGCTCGAAATTGGCGATGATCTTGTTAAAGCACTGTTCTTTAACATACTGTGTGTACTGTTTACTCTGCCCGAAACATTTCATTGTTAGGACATCATCAGGTGAAGGAATCCATACCGTTTCCTTTATGTGGCGAAGCTTAATATCGATAAGTCCACTTTTATCAAGGCGTTCGTTGATTATATCTAGTACAGGTGTCCCTTTTGAAGGTGGGGGGAACAAGCCTGGAAAGCACTCACCTAGTTCAGAACCTTTCCCATTACCATCAACGGGATGAAATAATATTAAAGAACCTCCAGGACGAACGATTCTATTTCCATCTTGATACCAACTTGTCGGACCTTTTTTCGTATAAGCTACGTCAAAATAATCATCTGGGAAAGGTAAACCATCCTGGGTGCGACCTACAACATAGTTGACATTGGATTTTTTTCTTTTATTTGCCGTTTCAATAAAATCTTCCGTCATATCGTACCCGACTATTTCTTCCACACAACTAGCCCATTGGTTTGTATATTCTCCATGTCCACATCCTACATCCAAAACCTTCCCTTGCATCAAAGCTGCTAATTCCGTCGTAAGCACTTCCTCTGCAATTAACCCATCATGGTGATAGTTCCAAGTATACTCATACTTTCCTGTTTGCGACGCCAACTGTTGACACCACTCCTTACTTTGACCACTTACATAATCAGGGTGTTCATTCATATTTGAAAAGACAGTTTCCTTAACTTCCATTTAATTTCCCCCTTTTGAAAATGTTATTAAATTTCATCCCATCCCAATGGTATCCCTGGAATTTGCCATTCTTTTGGAGGCAACCAGTATTCCCAAGTTTCGTAGAATGATGAAGAATCTTCCTGAAGCAACCTGATCGCTATTTGTCCTTCCAATCTAATAGCTTCCGCCTGCTTCGTAGTAATCTTGCCTACTTTTACCGCGTCATGGAAGTCTGTTTCATCTTTCCATGACCATTCCGAGCGATCAGGACTTACTGTGATATCAAGAAGATAATCCATTGTATCAAAGCCAATCGGTATCCTACTAAGTGGTTCTTGAAGATTAATATACTAGCAAACTAGTTTATGGATTTCCGCTTCCCACATTGCATAAATAGCATGTCCAGCGCCAGGAATAACAAGCATAAGCACATGCATTCCCCCCATTTTACATCGCGAAGTTCGATATATTCCCTAGAAGTGACTTTAAGTGTGATTTTAATATTGTCCACCAGGGTATAATGTAGAACTGTATAAATGTTTTGGCTGGGGCTTAACTTTCCCTTTACTGTGCAAATCCCTAGCCTCATTAGAAAATATAGAAGCACGTTGATTATTATAAATAATTACTTGCTCCTTCCCTTCACCAAAAAGATCCGCATGTATAACATAACCATCTACCGGAAAAGTTACTACCGGGTTTAAATAGCCATCGTATAAGGTTGGATTGATTCCTCCACCTCGTCGATATGCCAAAACATAATCTAATGGTTTATCGTCCCAGTGACGAATGGTTTCAATAATTGTCAGCCAGCCCTTCGTATTACGATCCTCCTTAGTAATTTCTCCACCATTGCAATCTAGGAGGAAAAGTCCGTCTTTACCATTTTCGTCGCCACGAATAATACGATCTAGTCCAGCGATTTGCAAACCCGGTAGATCTGAACGAAACTTCCCTAATGCAATATGCTGTGATTCAATGGAACCCTCATAACGCCATAATTCATTTCCTACTGTATCGTACATAACGGTTACACTTCCGCCCACAACAATATTTACAGGGTCATTCGCTGTTAAATTTGGATCAACATGACCAACCCAAATACAGTCTGCATGGTCATCTAAATTTCGGCATGACCATAAGGTGCTTCCATTATGATCAAGATAATCATAACCTGCCATCACTTCATCATGTCCATCCTGGTCAAAATCGTAAACCCATGGAAAGTGTCCGATATTCCCTTTATGTTCCCAAAGTACATTAAAGTCCTTATCCAGTGCCCACATTTGATGATAGCGATTTTTCAAGATAATATCCTGTGGAAATGGATTTCCCGTTAAATTAGCAATGATGATACAATCATGTGCCTCTTGGTCTGGGAGGTCAAAGGATTGTTTCACTTCACCAGTTTGTCCATTAAGAATAAGAAACTTCTTATCCATTACACAAAGTATTTCATTGAACCCATCACCATCAATATCATATATTTGTGCTGGATAATCTGAACCAGGTCCACCTGCATTTTCATCAGGCATTCCCACCTGCCATAGTAGGTCACCTTGCAAATTATAAGCTGTTAAACAAATAACCTGATGTGGAACATAGCGATCGTCAATACCTCCATCTGCTTGAACCATTACTATTTCCATTTGCCCATCCTGATTTAAGTCACCTACAAGCATTTTACTACGAGCCCCTGCTGCACTTATATCAATCTCACCAAGCAACAGAGGTTCATTTGGTGAATGTATTGTCATATATAAAATCTCTCCCTCTATAAATGTTGATATATCAACGGTTTGATCCAGGTATTATGGTTAGAATGGGAAACAGAGAATAATAAATCTTCGCACCCTTGACAACCTTAAGCTTTAGCTTAACTAGATTAATTAATAGGGTTTGATTCATTGTTCAAAACTCGATCCCACTCTTGATACTGTTCCCGTAAGCGTTTTACTGTCTCATTAACAAAATTATCTACGATTTCATTTGTGATATATACTAGATTAGTATTTGGTTCTTTGGCGGGGTCTTGAAAGAAGGAAAACGTTCTTTGTCTCCATTGGCAGATTTCGTTTGCTGTTAGTAATGTTCCAAAGTCAAAGCTTTTGGCATTCTTTAAATCCTTCCATACATCTACACGCCACGACTGCTGTTTAAAAAGATTAAAATCAATTTGATCTGTTTCTTGATAATACAGACTACTTTTTTCCGCTGGTGTTTTCCCCGATACTTTTGGATTTCCGGTGAATGTCGGATAAACACTATTAAACCAATAGCAATCTGTTAACACATGCATAAAATACCCACGAACAAACCATTCCCATTCCACATCAGTACTTTGAGCCATATATTTCGGATAAAGCTCCGCCAATTTATCAATATTGATACTTTTTTCGCCTGTAGCAATAAAATGTGTTTCGTCCTTATTCTTTCTCGTGATATTTGCTCGCATATGGATGGAATCAGGAGCAATATTTCCAAGAAAAAACGTAGTGCCAGCATTAGAAATTTCTTCTTGTTCTAAGTACTTTTTAGCTACACTTAGATGAACCATAGGTAAAGGCATATAGGACTTCCTCCTTGATCATTTAACAGAATGATGTCGTGCATTTGATGAAAGGCTTTTCTCGAACACAGATACTGATTAATTTATTCCTAGTCCTTTTGGAGGACCTTCCATGATATAATTCGATATCTATATGAAAATAACCTTTAAAAACACCAATAAATAGAGCATGCATCGGTTTGATAATCCACTTCGGACATGCTCTATTTCTGATAATTTGTATTTATATTAAACCTTCACGCTACTGCGATAATTCACTAGAATTTGCAGGAACTTAAAATAACCATAATAATAAAAAGGCCAGCAATAACAGTCTCATGACACCACCTCTATTTAACGCTTCCTCTAACCGTCCCATTCGCCATGATGATGATCCAAATAGCTACTAATTAAACAACTTTATTGTCACTCAACAAACAATTGTAGGTTTGGAATAAAGTTTGATCAAAAATATCTCGCAAACCCATATTTTACAATAAACAAAAAGAATCCATTTTGAAAAAAGATTGATCAAAATGGATTCTTCTTCAGCAGATTTAAGTTTGTTTTTTTAAAAAAATGTTGATCATTTTTTACCTATCTAAAAAAATAAAAAGGCATACCCACATAGTACAGGAAATCGGTACTTTTAGGATAAAGTCTGCCTATTTTCCAACTAATATACCAGGTTTAGTTCTTGAATTCCGTATCATTAAGGCTATGGATTCCATTAGTTATTAATTATTCTTCCGACCAATCTTCAATTAGAATTTGTGTGTCATGATTTAGTAGTCTCTTGCTTTGCTCAGACACGAATTTTCCCATAGAATTTTTATCAAGTGTGTTATGAAATCTTCCATATGTTTAACAGCTTTCTTTTCTTGACCTTTACTTTTGAATTGCTCCGCCTGTTCCAATTTATTACTCAATTGTTTATAAAGTGGATTTTTCACATCACCTGTCTTCAGGTAGTAGTCTAGCAAATCGCGTATCACTGTAATGCTTACTGCTTGCCCACCATATGCTCCTCGATTTTGACTAATAGGGGATAACAGATTACCCCAGAAGTCCTGACTCCCACTATTACTTATCAGAGTTCCCCTGCCAATTGCTGGAGAGTCCACTTGCAACTTATAACCATCTAGAGTGCCGAGTCCTTTATCGCCGATCCCCGGATAAACAAATAAAGGATCCAAAGTCATCATATTCTTATCAGGGATGACACTAGTTGTGGGAACATTATTTCCTAAGAACATATTATGGTCGTAAGTCCAACTTGATTTTTTCGTATATCGGCCAGATCCCAAGTTATAGAAGATATTGTTGCGCAGGGTAACTTCTGTCGCTCCAGCTTGCGAAACAAGCATATTGGTCTTCATTCCCTGTGCGACGTAAAATACGTTGTTATAAATTTGTATGTTGTGGACATTATTACCATACAAATGGTAAATGTCTGATATTTATCATTTTGGCTGATGTTATAACGGAAAACTCCATATAAACACCTCCCGTTTCTGCACTTCCGTAAGCACATACAAGCAACGTACCACCATCATTATCGTGACTGTAATTTTCCGTAATCATTTCTTTGCAATGATAATGTATATCGCATCTGTTGGATATATCGTCTGTGTTACTCTTAGTCCTGCATTCGTTATTTCTTGTTCCATAATGGATGAGGCAATTCTAGGATGGCTATGGGTAGGATTATCTATCTTTTCAAATTCAATACATACAAAATATCCATCATGTTTAAGCACTTGTTTAATTTGTTGTAATGAACTAGATAATTGCTTAACCTCATGTAGAACTAATGAGGCTAGTGCAAAGTCAATTGAATTGTCGGAAAGCGGAATGTCATCAATATTACCTTTAAGTGTTTTGATATTTGTAATATTTTCTTTTTTTGCCTTGGCAATTACAACCTCTAACATATTAGAATCTGTATCTAATGCATATACCATGCCCTCCACGACTTTGGCTGCTGGGATTGTAATATACCCTGTACCTGCACCTAAATCCAAGAAATTATCACTTTTCTTAATAGGAAGCATACTCAGTAGCCTTTCTGGGGGGATATCTCCTCTTCTTTCAGGATTATCAAGGAATTCAATTTTTTTTGCTAATTGTTTCATTTCTGTAGAATTGTGTTCTTTTTTCTCCATATCATTCATTCTCCTTTTTAATAATGCGTAGTTTGTTGTATGTTTCTCTTCATCGAATATAGTGACATTCTTACTTGCCCTTGCGAGAACAAGTGAAGCAGCATTTAGGCAGATGACCCTTCACCAATAAATACGAATCTAACAATATCTTATCTTCCTTTTTTAAAAAGCCATTTTGTAGACCCCTGAAATCTATAATTAATATAAAAAATTGTAATTGAAGTAATTATCAATTACAATTTTTTTTCGATTCAATTTGTTTAACAATATCAATAATATATTTTTTCCCTAGTTCAGCTGTCATCTTTTCTTCTGCTTTATACATTACATTCTCAATTAAGCAATCATTATTTCTAGATAGTTGTTCATGTTCCAACGAACAACTGAATAAAGTTGTCTTACCTTCAATAGCATGAATTACATCTAAAAAAGATATATCATGAGACTGTCTTACTATACTATATCCACCATTAGCACCAGAATTTGATTCAATTAACCCTGCTTTAACAAGTTTTGTTAATATCTTTGAAAGGTATGTTGGTGAGAGGTTTTGCATTTTAGCTAAATGTTCTACTCCAGTAGGTTTTCCCTTTGGAGTCAAAGCTAAATAAACCATTGAGTGTAAAGCATAATTTGTAGCTTTTGAATATTTCATTATATTGCTCCTTTATATATACATTAAAGACCCTTAATGTCTTTTTAAATTAAAATGAAATCAATGTCAAGATGTTATCCCACTTATTCCAATATCCTATCAAATTGTTACTCTTATTCATCTCCTGCTCGTTAAAAAAAGACAGTTTCCAGCAACACATTCTAGGACTGCTTAGTGCATCCAGGAACTTTTCTTAAGCCCGGGTGGTGGAAAAAGGGGATCTTGATCACTATGTTGGTGTGGCAACAACTATAGGTGTCCTGATAACCTAACACAACTTGAAGTTCCTGCTTTATCATGGTCTGTATTTGAAACAATCGGACCATTTCCAGATACACTGCAAGATGTATGGGGACGCATTTATTCCGAATGAATGGATTCCATCCTCAAATTATGAACAAATAGAAGGTCCAGAAATCCTGTGGAATGAGAAAAGAGATGTAACCTCACCAACTTTCAAAAGCGAAATTTAGAACAACTCTTTAAAAGCATTTAAATAAAACGTAATAATTACCTTTAAAAATCTTCATTCACTAAGTCACCTACTACTGCAATAGCAGCTTTACTGCCCTCACCTGCAGCAATAATTAATTGAGCAGGGGCTATTATGGAATTATCTCCACTAGCATAGACCCCTTCAATATTTGTACGCCCAAAATTATCTGTTTCAATTCCTCCCATCTTATTCATAGCACATCCTAAAGTTTGAGCTAATGAAGATGCTTGCTTTAGCCCAGTAGTGACAAAGCCGCCTTCCCTTTCAATTTCTTTTCCATTCTTAAACTTAATCTTTTGTAAGTGTCCATTGTCACCTTGTAAAATTTCTATTTCATGTCCAATGACTTTTATAGCTTTCTTTGTTAATATTTCCTTTTGCTCATCAGTGAAAATATTTTTGCCATTTGTACAAACAACAAGATCTTTACTCCAATTAAATATCATTTTTGTCATATGAAAAGCACGCTTATCTTCTGAAATGACAACTAATGGACGATCTTTTAATTCCCACCCATCACAAAATGGACAGCTAAACAAGCTCGTACCATATAAATCATGAATTCCTTCTATACATGGCATGACATCTCTAAGACCTGTAGATAAAATAACCTTTCTAGAACGATAAGAATGCCCATCATCTGTATGAATGATAAAAGATTGATTCTCTTTTTTTATATCAATCACTCGTTGATTTTGAACTGATATATTTGGGTATTTCATTAAATCTTCTTTTGCAATTCGTTTAAATTCTGAAGGCTTGATACCATCTCTTGTTATAAAACCGTGAGATTCGTATGTTACAGCATTTCTAGGTTTATCTTCATCAAATAGGATGAGATTCTTTCTTGCTCTCGCCATAACAAGAGAAGCATTTAAGCCTGATGGACCTCCGCCAATAATTACACAATCTAACAACATTTAATATTCCTCCTAAAGTAAAATACATTAAAGACTCTTAATGTCTATAATTGACATAAAAAAATTAAGGTAAGTGATCACAGTTAATTTTTTTGTGATTGTTTGTCTTTTCAATTTCTCTTGCAATATCAACAATATATTTCTTGTCTAATTCACCTTTCATCTTTCTTTCTGCATCAATCATCACATTTTCAATTAAACAGTCTCCATTTTTTACATCTTCATGTTCCAGTGAACAACTAAATCAGATTGTTTTCCCTTCAATAGCATGTATAACATCTAAAAAAGATATATCATGAGACTGGTCTTACTATACTTTATCCACCATTAGCATCAGAACTTGATTCAATTAGCCCAGCTTTAACAAGTTTTGTTAAAATCTTGGAAAGGTATATTGGTGAGAGATTTTGCATTTCAGCTAAATGTTCTACTCCAGTAGATTTTCCCTTTGAAGTCAAAGCTAAATAAACCATTGAGTGTAAAGCATAATTTGTAGCTTTTGAATATTTCATTATATAACTCTTTTGTATATACATTAAGGACCCTTAATGTCTTTAATTGATTTTAAATTAAAATGAAATCAATGTCAAGGTGTTTACCATCCCTACTTATCTAATATCAGCAATTATTCTTCAGATAAAGATTAGGTATTTTTAAAAAAATAAAGGGCATTCCTGTACACTCAGAAACGCCCTTAAATTTGCTATATTGTTTTGAAATTAAGTCTTTTGGCCTTTACAACCAATACAGCAGCCTCCAGAATCCAAATACAGTTCCATTTATTTGTTTAGCGACTCAATAATATCATGCAAACTCATTTCCGCCATTGAGGTCAATTTTAAATGATAATTTTCAAACGGTAACAACTCTGTGACTGGATTCGGAATAACAACAGTAGGTAGTTTTGCTTCCAGCGCTGCAATTAAACCATTAAGAGAATCTTCAAAAACGACTGCCTCGTGCGGCTCTATTCCCAGCACTTCAATTGTTTTCAAAAACAGATCCGGTGCTGGCTTCACATGTTCCACGTCATCCTGGGTAATTAAATGGTCAAAATAAGAAATCAAATGTAAGTTGGTCAAATGATTTGTCACCCATTCTCTCGTTGAACTCGTTGCTAAGGCAATTGTTAGACCTGCCTCACGTGCATCTGCAAGGTATTCGGCCACACCTTCGCGAGCCTTTGCCTTTTTTACACTTTCGGTATGTAATATCCCTGCTCTTCCACGAATATCATCCGCGTCTAGATGTTCAGCAATCTCTTTTTCTAGGTATTTAAATAGCACATTATCATTAGAACCGACACATTTCACAAACTCTTCAAGTGGTAAATCAAATTCAAACTGTTCTTTTAAAACTTCCTTATAAGATTCATACCAAGCCGTCTCTGTGTCTAAGATTAATCCATCAAAATCAAAAATAACCGCTTTAATCATTTTTACCTCCTTGAAAGAATTTGACGATTTAAAGTTTTCTCCATCAATTCCCAAGCTTCATAACAGCTTGGACCAGTGATGAAAGGTTCAAATCCGTAGTTTAAATACATATTGATCGCTTGATAACTCGTAGTTTGGGATGTAAGATAGGCTTTTGAATGATGTTGGGCCAAAATGTTCATAGCCGCGCTTAGTAATGGCTTTGAAAGTTTTTTCCCTTGATATTCGGGAACAACACCTACCCAATGTATTCTACCAGATATTTCGCCATCGCCATTTAAGTCTCCATACCATGCAGTTGTTGTTGCGATCACTTCTCCCTGTTTATCCTCAATGAATACACAGCGTGTTGACATTTCATCTATAAGTGACCCAAATTCTTTAGTGAAGTGTTCTAATGCAGCTTTTTCATTTTTAAATTCATCTACATTCGTTTCAACCCTGGTCCAATTATGCTCATCACCTTTTTCAAATAATCTCATTTGAAATCCAGTTGGAAGCGAATATTCTGGAATATTTAATAAATTTTTTCTCACCATTTTTAATGGAATTCTTTTCATAAAAACCAACCCCTTAAAATAATTAGTTGTCTTATTTAATTTATGTCAAATGTTTTCCCTTACTATTTTTATTACAATCAACTTTTTAACATCTATCAGTATATATCTGCATTGACAAAAAGTGCAATAAACTCAGGATAGTACTTTCTTGATATCTTATCAATTGTGCCTTTAGCCCCTTACTGCCACTCCAAGCTCAGTAGCAACCGTCATTGTAGCCCTTAATTCTAAACCTTGTAGCAGTTCGGCTGGCAACAAATAATTAACCATTTAGTGCCTAATCCTAATTTGATCATATTGTGCAACGTTCTTCAACAAATGCACATTGTTTTGTTTTTATACAAAAAATTTAATTTAAGCTTTAAGTGCTTTATGTATTTATTTTTTCATTGCTTCTACAAAATTATGACGCGTTTCATCAGATATTTCTAACAAGGAGAAATAAAAATTTAGATCTTCTAATTCGACTAATAAAAGTTCTCCTTGCTCGTTGAATTCACCAACAAGATTATGCCGATAAAACGCTCTGCAAAGCTAAGTCTTCTATCTCAGGTAAATGCTCTTTTCATACCATCTTTTATTTTTATATAGTGCATTAAGGGTGTATTGAAATTCTTTATCGATAAAATAAAATGAGACTTCATATACCAACCTACTATCATCTGCAGGAAGGTGTTATGCAAAAATACAAAATGACTGTCGGCTAGAACATATTCGGATACAATTTTACCATTGCATCTGAAATTGTGTCCGCCATTTCCCTTGCTTGCTTTTCAATTTTATCGTATATTTCAATATCTTTCTGATAATCCTTATTAATCATAAAAACAGCTTCTTGTTTTGTTAAATCTAGGTGTTTATAAAACATTTCTCTAACTACATTTTCAGGTAAATATGGATTTACACTACTTAAAAACTCAGCAATTTGATCAGCATTGGCATACCACTTTTGTTCTGCAGTTATTACCGCTTGCTCGTCACCTGCTAAAGCTGCTTTTACTAGATCAGCAGCAAATAAAAGATGTTCCTTAATCAAATTAGCATAAGTAGTAGCAGCAAGTTCTCCATACAATTTACGAATCATATTTCCCATGTCGGTAGCGTTTTGCAGAAGGCGAGTAATAACAAAATCTACATCTGGTAAATTAAAGGTTAAACTAATAATTGCCATCCTCGTCCATGCAACATGTTCTTCCCAAAGGCTTCGCATATCGTTTCTATAATCAACTTCTGCCTGACTAATGCAATGATTCGATTGCCTTGGCTGGTACAAGGTCTCTAGAACTGGTATAGCGATATGCTGGCCAACACGCAGATAATATGGATTTACTCCATGATTCGCCGCAAAAATTTCCTCCGCTGTTGTATTGTACTTATGTGCTAAAAGCCAGTAATTATCCCCCGGCTGGATCGTATAGGCGTATAAATGTTTCAATGGTCTCCTCACTCCTATTAATTTCGGTTGTTAAAATTAATAAATTTGATTGATATCATCCGTATTAGGTATTAATTATGAAGGAGGGGTGTGAATGTCTACATGAAGTTTTTAGAGGAATATCGACATAAATATGTTGCCAAACAATTGCAGCCTAGTATGGAATAACCCACCCCTTTTGGTCTGTTCTGGCAATGTATTATGAATTTCTGTTTCTAGATTGTTTGTTCTACCCGTTTTGTTCCATATGAGGGCATGACTCTCTTTTTCAACAAAATTGGTATTTTTACTTCCTTACAAGGAAAAATGATAAAAGGAATTCGATTAAGTCTGGTTTTAAAAAAGTTTATTAAAGGGAAAGACTTAATAAGATAAGACATCAGGAAAAGTTCCAGTAATTACTGACGGTGCATCTAGAATTGTTACTACAAGAAATTAAATTATTAATAAAAATGAGAGAGGATGAACATAATGAGTAACCGTTTTGAAGATAAAGTAGTATTAATTACTGGTGCTGGGTCTGGATTAGGGCAAGCATCTGCATTACAAGTTGCAAAAGAAGGGGCAAAACTTTCATTAGTGGATTTAAATAGTAATTCTTTAGAGGAAACAAAACAATTGATTTTAGAGGTAGTACCTAAAGCAGAGGTGCTTTTAATTACGGCAGATGTTTCTAGCGAAGAAGCAGCAAGAAATTATGTAAACAAAACTGTAGATAAATATAGTAGAATTGATGGATTCTTTAATAATGCGGGAATAGAGGGCAAGCAGGACCTTACTGAAGATTATGGAATTGACGAGTTTCGTAAAGTAGTGGGCATCAACCTAAATGGTGTATTCTTTGGAATGAAGTATGTTTTAGAAATTATGAAAAAACAAGGGTCAGGATCTATTGTTAATACAGCCTCTGTTGGGGGAATTCGGGGTGTAGGTAACCAGTCAGGATACGCGGCAAGTAAACATGGTGTGGTAGGTTTAACAAGAAACTCTGGTATTGAATACGGACAATACGCTATTAGTATCAAAGCAATTGCACCAGGGGCCATTATGACCCCAATGGTCGAAGGCTCATTAAAGCAAATCGATCCAGTAAATTGGGAAGAAGTAGGAAAAGAATTTGTACAACCAAACCCAATGAAACGTTTCGGCAAACCAGAGGAAGTTGCTTATTTAGTCGCATTCTTATTATCTGACCAAGCAAACTTTATCAATGCAGTTGTTATTCCAATTGATGGCGGACAATCTTATAAATATTAACAGGTTTTGGAGTGATTCAAATTCGAGTCACTCCTTTCTTTTTATAATAATTCTTACTGAAGGATTTGTACTAATCTAAATGCTCTACTCCAATAGATTTTCCTTTCGGTGCTAAAGATAAATATACAATTGAATGTAAAGCATAATTTGTTGCTTTTGAATACTTCGCTATTCCCCTCCTATTACAGAGCTCCTGATTTTAAATTAAAATCATTTAAATATCAAGAAGGTTATATTCTCTCTTTTAATCAAACTCTCTCCAAAAAGGATCGGGAAATTTACCACGCATTTCATCCAATCCCTGGACGCACTTCGATATCCTCTCCATGCGAAAAATGCAGGACTAAGGTAAATCGAACGTCTACCGATTGCCCCTCCCTATGAAAAAAGCAGGACTAAGGTAAATCGAACGCCTACCGATTGCCCCTCCCTACGAAAAAAGCAGGACTAAGGTAAATCGAACGCCTACCGATTGCCCCTCCCTACGAAAAATGCAGGACTAAGGTAATTCGAACGTCCCCCACTCTAATCAACTTACATTTTTTAAATCAGAGCACGATGAAAAATTAGGAAAAGCCCTTTTAATGATTTTCCTAATTATCGGACAGCTCCAGAGATTGGATTGAATTTGTTCCACATTTTCTTTCACAGTGGTAGATCTATCTTCTTATAGTTGAATTCTACCAACTTTTCATATTTATATATTATAAACAAAGGTTACATTCAAAAGTTGATGTTTACTCTCGTTATAGCCTCTAAGAAAAAAGAAGTTAAAAATAAACCCTAATCATCGTTCTCTGCATCGATTGGGAGAATAATTCGAATCGTAGTACCCTTGCTCGGAATACTTTTCACTTGAATGGATCCATTATGAAGCTGCACTAATTGTTTGGTAATGGCCATTCCAAGGCCGGTTCCGCTACCTGTGTCGCTCGTGTTGGTGCCGCGATAGTAACGTTGAAACAGCTTATCGAGCGTTTCGCTATTCATGCCGATCCCATTATCTTCTATCTTAATGATGACTAGGTGATGCTCAATCAAAGAGATGGATACTGTGATCGCAGTACCCGATGGATTATACTTAATAGCATTCGCGATCAGATTATCGATAATCCGTTGAAACCATTTTGGATCAATGAAGGCAGAAATGGTTTCATGAAAAGGTTGAAAGTTGAATTCCATCTCGCTATTGCCAGGATCATTAATAAAATGAATAATTGTCCGACGTATAAATTCGTTGAGATCCACGTCTTCTTTTACAATGGGCAAGGCTTGATTTCTTAAACGATATGTTAATGTTAAGTCCTCAAGTAATTCCATCATATAGGAAGACTTTTCGGAAATAACTTTTGCAAACTCTCTTGTTTCCTTTTCACTCCACGAATAGTTTTCAGATTCTAGCATCTGTGAGTATCCTGCAACAGAAGCAAGCGGCGTTTTTAAGTCATGAGAAATTCCGCTAATCCACTCTTCCCTTGTTTGAGTCCTTTTCAACCGCTCAGATTCGTTTTCCTTTAAGGTTTCTGTCAATTGATTAAGGGTTGTAATGAAATCTCTATATAATCGGTATTTCCTTTTCAGTTTTCCTTTTTTATTTAACAAGACGTTATGTTGATGGGGATCAGTTGGATGTTCATATACACCTTTACCAAGGTTGTTAATCCATTTCATCATCATAATCAACGGCACCCCGAATTTACGAGCATACCAAAACGTTCCTAATAATAGTAAAAGGAATAATAGAATAAAAGTGATAACAAGACTATGACTGATTGTTTTATTTAGACCTTCTTCTAAATGATAGGGAGAATTCGCATCGTGTGTACCCATAATGATTGCTTGTTCCGTCTTCTGATCAAAGTAAGCAGCAGGTGAATGTTCCTGATTTTGTGATAGCGTGAAAAGATCCTGAATCGAGTAACTTTTTGGCTGTTTCTTCGTACCATAGTCATCCACTACTTGTCCTGTAGAATCGATTAACTGGACCCAACCGTTTTCTTCATTGACTTTTTGATGGTTCACGTCCGAAAGGTTTAGATGCTGATTTTTCCAATCCACCTTTGACTTCATCTCATTTAATATCTCTTTCCCAAAATTCTTTTTACCTAATAACAGAAAATATGGTTGTGTATACTCTCCATCTAATTTCCAATACGAGTATTCTGCAGGAGTTTCCAAAATCAATGAGGCAAGCTCGCTTTTGTTTATATGTTTGGGTGCCTGTTCGGTAGTATTATAGGAATCAACCACATCACCATTCTCCGTCAGAACAATAAGTTGGCCGTTTTGATTCTTCGCTAACTTTTTTAGCTTTTCATCGAATGTAACCTTTTCTTCTTTAATTGAAATTCTGTCTGAAAAAAACAAGGTATCTGCTTTGGATAAATCTTTTGCAACATCCGATTTCATAATGGAAAATCCAATAATAGCCCATATAGTCATTAAAATAAGAGATAACAAAATAAAGGCTAGGACTATTTGAATGAAAAACTGTACAATAAATCGTTTATGAATGTTCATGTTTGTCACCATCGGGAACAAATTTATATCCAAGACCTCTAACTGTAACAATCTGACATGGCTTACTTGGGTTTTCCTCGATTTTTTCACGAAGCTTCCTTATATGAACCATTACAGTATTATCCTCACCTAGAAATTCCTCGCCCCATACCTGTTCATAAAGCTGACTCTTACTGAATAACTGATTTGGATGTTTACAGAAGAAAAGTAATAGTTGATATACTTGAGCAGGTAAATCTACGCTTTTTTTATTTACCTTAACTTCTCCGGAAAAACTATTTACGTGGATGTTTCCGTATTGATAATTTGTTGGAGATGGAGGTGTCTTTACTTTATTTCTACGTAAATGGGCTTTGATCCTTGCAACGACTTCCAGTGGATTGAAAGGTTTTGTAATATAATCATCCGCTCCTAACGCAAAGCCTGAGAGCTTATCCAAATCTGTAGATCTTGCAGTTAAAAAGAAAATGGGAGCATCAGTGGTTTCCCTTATATGGGGACAAATGTCAAAGCCACTCCGGTTTGGAAGCATGACATCCAATAAGATTAAGTCATACCGTTTTGTTTTACATAAGGTAAGTCCATCCTCAGCTGTACATGCTGTATCAATATGTTTGAAAGCTTCTCTTCTTAAAATTGTTGTTAACATCTGTAAAATGGCTTTTTCATCATCTACAATTAATATGTGTGCTTCTTGCATATGGATCACCTATTCTTTTTAATTCATTCAGAGGATGTTCAAAAAGTCACCAAATGATAAACGGCGAATTTCTTCGTTGGCATAAGTACGTACTTCTACTAAAAGCGCCCACGTCCTGTGGGCAACGTAGAAGTCAGCACATCGTGTGCAAGTCCGGTTCTCACGTATTAGGATGGATCTTCTGTTAAGTTCGCTCACGTCCCGTGAGCAACACAGAAGTCAGCACATCCTGTGCAAGTCAGATCCTCAAAACCTTCGTGCCTCGAACTTCTAGTTTCTAATTTGGCACCTTTTTGAACAAACACTTTCATTAATCATATCATCCATAAACAAAAATGCTTATAAATTAAGGAAGAATTAAGGTGGAGTTTCCGTTAGCTTAAGGAGGGAAACGTATAATCGTTTTAGATGGGAAACACAAGAAGGGGGAAGCAAAGTATGTATGTGATCGGTAAAAGGGAATTTTTTAGCTTATTTAAAGGCATTAAGTCGATTTTGATTATTGGGATATTATTATTAACCGCTTATTATTCCGCCAAATTATCAAATGTATTAATGAATGCGGTTGAATTTACACCTAAAGAAATGGAACATATTCACACGGTTGGCCTGTTGACTTTACTCTTTTTATTTGGGCAATTATTTATTACTGGGCTATCCCATGATTGTATGAATAGAGAAACACATGAACGAACAATGCGATTTTTAGTAACCAGGACATCAAGATACTCCATTTTATATGGAAAATTTTTTGGAATTGCCCTCTTTTGGTTTGTTTGTGTGGCAATCTCATTCCTAATTGTCAGCATCTTTGCCAAACAGTTTGATGTATTTATTTTTTCTCAAATAATGAGTTTATTAATATACCAAATTGCCTTAACCATTTTGCTTTCAGTTCTCATTCCGAAGCCGGGAATTACCATGTTTCTTGGGACCATCATTGGTCTTGCCTTTCCTATTTTCGGGTTATGGGTTTCGTTTACATCAAATACATGGATAAGCTGGATTAAGTTTATAACACCTTTTTATTATTTAGAACGGGATGACTATACGTTCTTAGTGATATTAATATTTGCAGGTTTGATGCTTTTTATTGCCCAACTGATATTCAAGAGGAGAGAATGCTAATGATCGCCATTGAAACGAAACAACTAAAGAAATCATACGGTGCAGATCAGGTCGTACAAGGAATTGATTTGATTGTAGAAAAAGGGGAAGTATTTGGTTTTCTTGGTCGGAACGGTGCTGGAAAGTCTACCTTTATCAATATGCTAACCGGCATTATTCAACCAAGCTCTGGCACTTACTCGCTTTTAGGTGTAAAGGGACCAAATGATCAAGTAAAGAAGAGAATTGGCGTTATGCCTGATTACTCCACATTTTATGGTTCTTTAACCGCGATGGATTATTTAAAGTTCCTATCTGCTCTATCGGGAAAGCCCACAGGGAAACACGGTTGTCTGGAAGTCTTACGATTGGTTGGCTTAGCAGAACAGGCCCAGATAAAAACTGCTAAATTTTCATTCGGTATGAAGAAAAAGCTTGGGATTGCACAAGCAATCATCCACGACCCGGAATTAATTTTTCTCGATGAACCAACTTCTGGATTGGATGCAGAATCCGTCATTCATATACAAAAACTGATCTCTGATCTGAAAAAACGAGGGAAAACGATCTTTATGACATCCCACAATTTAGATGAAGTAGAGAAAATTTGTACACGGATCGCCATTATGAAAGATGGTAAGATTACCAAAATCGGCACAATAGATGAGCTTAGATCCTTCTATCGATCAACGCTCACAGTAAAGTTTAAGCATTCTGCAATCCCTAAAGCGGAGCAGCTGACACTGAACCAATGGCTGCATTCTGTAGGGTCAGATTTAGAAATGAAAGAGTTGTATGTAACAATTACGCTTGACCATGAGAAAAAAATTGCTGAAATCATACGGGCTTTTAACCAGTATAAAATTGATGTCTATCGTGTTGAAGTGGACGAACCATCACTTGAAGAAATATTTTTAGATGAATAGTCGAAGGGAGAGAAATATAGGTGATGATTTTTTGAACACACCCCAGAAACGTTTATCAAAGGACGCAATCAAAGTTTGGCTCATCAGTGACACGATTGGAAATGTCATCGGTATCCTCATTCTAAGTATCTTATTTTACCTTGATTATCGCTTTTCATGGAATGTATGGATCTGGTGGATATTGATAGTAATTACAGTCTTTGCATTGATTGGTGGGATTTGGTCATTGATCCATCCATTTTTACTTTATAAAAATTGGCGTTACAATGTGGACGAAGAATTTTTGCAATTGAAATCAGGCGCATTGAATGAAACGCATCAACTTATCCCGATAACAAAAATCCAATCGGTCGCAACCGAGCAAGGGCCGATTCTTAGAAAATATGGACTCTGCTCCGTTTCGATTGAAACGATGGGGTCTTCTCACACCATACCTGCCCTACCTAAAGGGGTGGCTGTTGAGTTAAGGAACAAAATTGCTCAATATGCAAAGATTAAGGAAGTGGAGTAATGACGAAGATGAAACGTTATTCTCCACTTGTTATGCTTTTTGATTTAGGCAAATTATTAAGGAATTCCTTTTTCTTTGTGTTTTATTTATATGTGGTGAAGGCCGGTTCGGAATCATCCTTCATCAAATACGGCAAGATAGTTTTCTTGCTCGCGGTTGGATTTACATTTTTTTCAATCGTTTTTAAATGGTTCACCCACAAATACGAACTTAATAATAAGGTCTTTCATCTTTATAAAGGACTTTTCAGCAAAACTGAACGAACAATTCCATTTTCTAAGATTCAAAACATTCATCGGCACACATCGTTATTCCATCGTATGTTTAAAATGACTTCTATTCATTTTAAAACAGCCATGACAGAGGAAAATGCGAATATAAAATTTGAAGTAATTTCTCAAACAGAGGCTGAATGGATGGAAGCACATCTTAGAAATACGGATCAGGATGCAGAGGATCAGAATCATGAGTTCGTTGATTCCGAGTTTGAAGTTAAACATCCGGATCTGAATCGAATGATTCACTTTCAACCAACGAAAAAGGACATCTTAAAAGCATCCTTTACATCTTTAAGTTTTTTAGTTTTGATACCCTTAATTAGCTCATTTTTTTACAAAATCAATGAAGTTTTTCATGTGGAAGATACTGCTGAGGGTTTCTTTGAAAAGATCATAAGCTCATGGTGGGTTGTGACTATCATTGTTATCATACTCGTTATTGCCTCCGCAATCTTTGGAATCATAGGAACTTATTTAAAGTATGGGAAATATGAAGTATCTTCAGATGCAAATCACATTTATATTACTAGGGGTGTCATCGATGAAACGGCCTTCTCCATTTCAAAAGAAAAGGTGCAAGCAATTGAAATGAAACAGTCCTTGATAAAAAGATTACTAGGGCTTGCCGAAGTAAAGCTGACAAGTGCCGGTAGTTTAAGTTCTGGAGAAGATACATTCGAAGTTAATACACTCTATCCTTTTCTGCCGGTTAACAAGGCATATGAGATGGTTTCGGAAATTTTGCCATCCTATGCAATTACACAGGAAATGATTCGTCTTCCAAAAAAATCCTTTTGGTTGCGCATATTGGGGCTAAGCTGGCTCTGGATCATCGCAACTGGCGCTTTATATTATTTTAAGCCAACAATTTTGGATGTGGAACAGGCTTGGATAATCCTTTCATCAGTCCTTTTGCTTTGTATTTTATTATCAAGATTGTTAGATTTCTTCCATACCCGTTACGTAATAAACGATCAATTTATTCAGTTTAAAAAAGGAGTGCTCACTACCTCTTTATTCATCTCGAAACGGGAAAAGGTGATTGAGGTGGAGGTCACGCGAAACATCATTCAAAAAATACTCGGTCTCGCGTCCATAGAGACAATCAACAGGGGAAAGCCGGTGCATCATTCAGGCTTGGACGACGTACCGATAGAATTTGCGCATTCATTTTTCATGTGGTATGTGGGCCGAAAAAATGATATCAGTGTTGAATAAAGTGAAACTTCAGTCAGAAGGGTTTTCTTCATCCCTCACTGATTGTAGTTGAACCAATCGGGCTTTTACGGGTAGTTGATCTCCCACCTAAACTTCTTCGGATCATAGTTTTGAGGCGGGAGTCTTACTACCCGTTCATGCGGGATAAAATGAAGAGCCTGTTTTGGGTCCTGAAATCCAAAACAGGCTCTTCTTGAAAAGCTAGAATATTACGGAGCGAAAAAAAAAGAGCAAAAGGCTACTTTAAAGAGATTTTTTACGAGTCATCTAAGATGTGCTTTTACATTTGTGATTTGTTCCCATAAAAAACTTACAGTCACTACTTTTCTTCAATCACAAACAGGCTATTTCATCATAAATGAAATAGCCTTTAAACATTGATATCTACTTCTTCTATTAGCGATAGGTTTATGCCCAGTAACTTCGATAATTGTTCGGGTGGCAGGTAGCTTTTTTTATAAATCATTCAAGTCCTCATTCAATTTGGCTGCTTGCTGTCTGAAATAAGTATAGAAGGCGAACCAAATGATGGCATAGATCACGATGAATATGCCGAGCATACCGATAAATCCCTTCACCGTAAATGGAATCCACCCGATTACAAAAGCGACAATGAAATAGAGCACCGTTACGCATAGGAAATGCAAAGCTGTTTGTATCGGCAGAGTCAACTTTTCATTTTCAAACAGCAAAGGTGTCACTGTAAAGAACCAGCCGCAAAAAACAGTTCCAAGAGCATTTTTCACAAGGACAGCCGAGTCTAGTATATCTTTCTCACCTAAATAAATAACCGCGAAGATCGTAATAAGTGTTAGGAACGCACCGAAAAATATGCCCAATATGCTTCTCACCAAAAATGTTTTCATCCATTTTTCCTCCTATTCATTTTCAGTACTTCCTTAATGCTACTCACGTAGGTTCGTGAGACGTATTCCTTTGCTCCGGATTTGAAGTGTACACAAAGCGTGCCGTTAAAAGAAGCTTCGAAACGGCTCAACTCATGGAGATTAGCAATGACTGATTTTGATAGCCTGATGAATTTCGTGGAAGGAAGCATTTTCTCAAGCTCATACAATTTCTCTTTCAACGTAAAGGAACCTTCTGCAGTGACGGCTACGACGCCTTCATTCTCCGTGTGGAAATAATGAATCCCATCTGGCTTTAAAATATGCTGCATCTCCCCATCTTTTCCGACGAGGAATTCGATCTTCTTCCCCTTTAGAAAATCGAGAATTTCCTTTATCGAATCATCCATTTCACTGCAATGGATAGTCACTTTCGTTTCTTCATAATCGCTATCAATGTCTAATGAAACTTTCATTTTGTACATTCCCCCTGAATCGATACTTTCTATATAGTACCATTTAAGGGCTTATTTTCTCACTTTATTCACGAAACGAATGACCAATAGTGAAATCATTACACAGACAATAATAAAACCGATCGATAGAAGCGAATTATTATCCATTTGCAACTTGCCATTCCATACGGCGATGAATAATTGATTCATATGATAGAGCGGATTGACGTTGGCTATTAGTTGCACAAACTTCGGCATTAGATCAATTGGCATTGTAAAACCGCCTGTAATCATGCCGACTTGGAAGATAATGATGGAAAATACCAATGCACCATTCATGCTCGTGAATAATGAATAGATAGCTGATGACATAATGAGCAATGCAGCATTCAGCAACATGAAAGTAACAAAAGACAGCACGAAATTAAGCAGTTGAAATGAAAGGTCATAGGCGATCATGCCGATGAAAAACACTAAAAAGTAACCGAAGCTCGTAATGATTATTGATTTTAAAATGTTTGAGAGCAATAATGTTCTCTTAGGAACGGGTGATAAGCTGATGCGCTTTTCCACGCCAATCGTGCGGTTCATCACTTGGTCAAACCCGAAGGCAAAAAAGACGACGCCGAAAGTGATCAACAAGATGAAAGATGGTGTGTATGTTTCCGCATAACTTAAATTACCCGCATAGGTGGCCCCGCCGAATAACTCCCCCATGAACAGATACGTGACAGGCGGAACTATAATTGTAAACACTAGGTAAAACAATTCTCTTGAAAACATGAGCAGATCATACTTTAATTGAGTCGCTAACATAAAAATCCCCCCTTATACTGATACTTTCGTAAGATAAAATTCATTGATTGATTTATAGCCTGAAGCTAATATTCCGTTAGTTGTTTCAAACACTTCGCTTACCCCTTCATTCAAAAGCATCACCTTATCGCAATACAATTCAACTTCGTCCATATTATGTGTCGTCAGAATGACCGTTCCTCCCGTGCGCTTATTATAATCGGTAATATAAGTCCAAAGCATATTCCGCATATGAGGATCTAAGCCTGTCGTTGGCTCATCTAAAATGAGCATTTTCGGCTCGGATAAAAAGGCGATTGCCAAACTGACAATTTGTTTCCATCCACCCGACAATTTATCAAAATACTTTTTTCGATGCGGCTGCAGTTTAAAGTCGATAATGATCTGTTCAATATCGATAGACGATTTGTAATAGGCTTTGAACAGCTTTAGCAACTCGATGACCTTCAGCGTTTTGTAAAACTGTGTAGGCTGCAGAACGGCTGAAATATCTTTTCGTACGCATTCAAGCTCGTTGGTGGATAAAGACCGAAGCTCTTTATCGAATAATAAAACATTCCCATCGTTATAAGGCTTTAACGTCATCAGTATTTCTAAAAACGTCGATTTGCCAGCCCCATTTTTGCCGATAACACCGATGATTTCACCACCCTCTGCTTTAAAATTGATTCCCCGCAATACTTGATTCGCTCCATATGCCTTTTGTAAATTTCTGACGTGTACAATTTCCATTTGTCTTCCCTCCGTGTTTTTCTTTGTACCCTTACTATATCTATTGAGGCCAAAAAGGTCTGCCGCTTCTCTATGACCGGTTGTATTTTGAAGGCTAGTTGCATAAAAGTACCTGTCAGTTGCATCGTACTAAAAAAAAGAAATAGGAGGTTGGCCAAGGGAGGTCATTAAATCTACTCTTACATCAACCATAAATCATTAAACAGCTAACCTTTATTAACCGATTGCTCGCTCAGTGTATTTCAACATGAATAAAGCTGCTTTTATTAAATTAGTAATATCGAAAAATCAAAAAGCAACATTTAACCGAGCCACACAAAAGTAAGATAATGTATAATTGAACAAAGTCATGTGGAATAGGGGTGATGTTGTAAAAACGTACTTCCGAGAAAATTTATACCGTTCGTAGGAAAGAACATTTGTAAAACCCCAGATCTCATTTTTGGGAAACAGTAAACAAATATAAAGGAGAGGATGTGGACCTATGCAATTAAAGCCTCGTGTTTTGTCAAATGAATTAGGAATTCTAAAATGTTTAAATACACGGATCGATCTATCTGCAAAAGATAAAAAGCATTATTTAAAACTTGAAAAAGGCTATCAAGGGGAGGTGATGTTTGATCAATTAACAGCGAAGATTCCATGTGATATGTATGTATTAAACGACTTATGTCTTGAGTTTAATCACTCTGTTTTCCAAATCGATACCTTAATCATTTCCGAAAAAACGATTTTCTCTGTAGAAATAAAAAATTATGAAGGCGATTATATATATGATGCAGAAGAATTCCGACGGGTCTTGTCCGACTATGAAATAATAAATCCATTGACCCAGTTAAAACGCAGTAATTTACTACTCCGCTCTTTACTTAAAAATTTAAAAATCTATTTACCCATTGAAGGATACATTATCTTTGTAAACCCTGCGTTCACCTTATATCAAGCCCCCTCAAACACATCATTTATTTTCCCGACGCAAATCAATCGCTTTATAAAAACATTAAATGAGACCCCATCAAACCTACGATCTCAGCATAACAGGCTAGCTGAACTTTTAATCTCCATGCATCAAACTGAATCCCCATATACCCAACTACCATCTTATGAATATCATCAATTGCGAAAGGGAATCACTTGTGCAGCTTGTCATTCTTTTAAAAATACTGTAGGAGAAAAGAAATTGGAGTGTAATCAATGTGGGACCGTGGAAGATGTTGACTCCGCAGTTTTGCGGAATATCGAGGAATTTAGGCTTCTTTTTCCCGATAAAAAAATTACGACAAATTGTATTCATGAATGGTGTAGGTCGATTTCTTCTAAAAAGAAAATCAGAAGAATTCTATCACAAAACTTAAAACCTATTGGCGCAAGAGAGCATAGATATTTTGTATAACAATTTACCTTTGATTTAACATTTTTTCATTGTTGGTAAGTATAATCTAATTTATTTACCAACGATGAACTTTTTTAGACAATGGTAATGAAATACATTTACGAAAATAACTTCTCTCTTTATGAGCTATTGAAATGCATTCGATTTACCTTATTATCGTATTTTCATCCCGAAACGGCATTCGATCCGATTTCGATTTACCCTGTGCCCGTATCTTCATCCTGCAAGGGCATTCGAGCCTCATTCGATTTACCCTGAACTCGTATTTTCATCCCACAAGGGCATTCGAAGCTCATGCGATTTACCTTGAACTCGTATTTTCATTCTACAAGGGCATTCGAAGCTCTTTCGATTTGCCCTGAACTCGTATTTTTATTCCACAAGGGCATTCGAAGCTCTTTCGATTTACTCTGAACTCGTATTTTCATTCCACAAGGGCATTCGAAGCTCATTCGATTTGCCCTGAACTCGTATTTTTATTACACAAGGGCATTCGAAGCTCTTTCGATTTGCCCTGAACTCGTATTTTTATTACACAAGGGCATTCGAAGCTCTTTCGATTTACTCTGAACTCGTATTTTCATTCCACAAGGGCATTCGAGGCGCTTTCCTTTCAAGTAAATGATTTACATCTACTAATTCTAGCTTCAGAGTCTTATTCTCCTTAAACCAGTATGATTTTTCACTTTAATAACGATTTGTTCAGACCCTGTATGATAAACAATAATATTTTTCACTAAAACAGGCTATTTCATCATAAATGAAATAGCCTGTTTACGTTGATATATTAATGTTTTTATTGAGATTAACGTTTTGAGAACTCTGGTGCACGACGACCGCCTTTAAGACCGTACTTCATACGTTGACTTTGCGAACAATTTCAGAAAAAAAAGAACTTTTTATCAGGGAGTCATTTAATAAAGAAAAGCAGTAATGAGCCATCCCCCGTTAAATATGCATAATTGAGCGTATCTGTCATGGTAGCTTATATAGTTATTTTGAAATCAACGCCTATTTAAACCAAACTGATTTGCTGATAAACCTACTCTGACACGTAATATTTGTTTACCAGATAGAATCTTGACTAATTTTTAAGAACTAATGAATATCATGCTTTTTGAAGGTACCGCCCTTCACTTCTGCTACGTCATATACTGTAACAAAGGCATTTTCGTCAATTTCACGAATAATTTCTTTCATTTTACTATCTTCTAAACGGTTAATCACACAGGTAATTTCTTTGAATTGTTCATTTGAATAACCGCCTTGAACAATATTATACGTTGCTCCACGACCTAATCGGTCACGAATTGTCTCTACCATTAATTCGGGCTGATTAGTGACAATTTTAAAGGTTTTAGAACCACTTAAACCTTCTTCAACAATGTGTATTACTTTGGAAGCAATAAAATAAGCGATTGCCGATAAGATAGCCCCTTGAAGACCGAAGACTGTTGAGACAACAATAAATACAAACATGTTTAAGAATAAGATGAGGTCACTTGTTCCAAAAGGGAGTTTTCGAGAAAGTAGAACGGCTAACATATCAATTCCATCTAATGCACCACCATTTCGTAATGCTAACCCCATACCAAAGCCAATGATAATACCACCAACAACTGTTACTAATAATGTATCCGCTTGAACAATAGTTGGTACATGTCGCATTACGATAGTGCCGACTGCTAATGAAGCAATACCGATTACCGAATAAACAGCAAAGCCTTTACCGATTTGTTTATATCCTAAAAATATAAATGGAATATTCAGCACTACAATTAGAAGTCCCAGTGGTAACCCAATTAATTGTGAACCAACAATACTCAAACCTGTCACGCCGCCATCTGAAACATTGTTGGGAATTAATACTGATTCTAATCCGTATGCTGTGATGAATCCCCCGATAATAACCAATATTGCTTGTACAACCATTCTCAACTTATTGGTCTTTTGCTTAGTAATTGTACTCATTTTAACTTCCTCATTTCAAACTTTTTTCAAGTATTTAAGTAATCATATTTTAACACTTAAGCACTCTCACGTTTAATTATATTTAGTGTTTTACTTTTTAGCAAAATCAAAACCATTTTGAAAAATTGAAAATCAATATAGTTTATGTCCCTTATATCTGATCAATCTATTCTTTCCTTAAATATTCAGGTCTTATTCAACTTTACGGGGAAGAACTAGAAGAGAAAGGATAATATGCTTGTTATTGAAGGACCCATTAATAGGATTTTCTATTTATCAGCATGAGTTCAATTTCCCATGTATGGAAACATTCATTAAGATAATATGCTCCTCGTTCTGTAACTTTAGAAATGCTGCTACACTGTTGTGGTTCTATCAAATCATGCCCCTCTGAATCAAAACTCCAATTTCCTGAGATTTCAACCCAACTTTCTTCCGCTTCTATATCCTTTCGGGCTTTTAACGTATATACAGCGATGGGACCGTCTACATTATTTTCCAAAATAACGTACCGTATTTCACCTTCACTCCCATTCTCTGAACGCTTAATAAATTCATCCATAACCTCCGTATTTCGAACCTTTTCTCCAAATTGAGTTACGTCTGTTTCCAGTAGTTTAAAGATTTCATCATCTTTACTTTTTTCTTTCTTGAATTTTTTTTATTATTATTCTTGAAGTCTACCTTGGTTTCTGCATAAGGTGAACTAAAAATAACATATTCACCATCAATCCAAACAGCATGCTTAATCCCCAGGACTTCTAAGTTATCTGCGTGTGTTCCTCTTGTTGTAATTCTTACCGTTTCATTATTTACTTTATTCATCAGGCCTGGAAAAGCAGTTTTACGATAAAAGTTATAAAAATGGGATATTTCTCCTAACGTAGCATCCCTATGTTCTATGATTACATCCTCTCCTCCAAATGCAAATTTAAAAGTTGCATATGAATTGTCTAACAAAGAATTGATAAACCACAACAAGCCTATAAAAGGTAAGACTAAAGCTGTAACAAGTATTACCCAAAACGTTTTACACTTTAGGTCTCTTGCAAATACATAGAAGGAAACCAATGTTAGCAAGATCGGTAGAATTGCACTTGTCGGTTTAAAAAATATGAAGTAATAACCCTGGATTGCTAATATGGAAAGAAGCAAATCCATTATTAGGATGGAAAAAAGAAGATCTTATCAGGAGAGATATGGCCTTTTAAATTTTTGAAGTCAATATTCATAAATTACTACATCCTTTTTTAGTAGTTATCGCTCTTCATTCAGTCCACATCCACTTTTTGTTTATATAAACTATATAATATCCGCGGTATGTTTCAAATAATTCCGCCTCTTTATAAAGTTGATTAAGGATTGATGCAGTAAACTAGGCCATGGCCGTCAATGCTAAGTAATATTCAAACTAAAAAGGTCGAATTCCTGTACACCATAGGAACCGACCTTTTTAGAGAAAACACCCGTTGTTACATTAATTACAAATTAAATCTGTAAAATCCTGTTTTTTATAGAAAAGGGCTGAAGAATAACAAAATTCGACTTCCATCCGCCCTATAGTTAATAACTTGCATCAAACTATTATTCCTTATTCCTTTCTATCTCTTTCATAAATGATTCTCCTTCAATATCTAAATCTGGTAGTATTTTATCTAACCACTTTGGCAAATACCAAGCTGATTTTCCCATTATGATCATTACTGCTGGTACAATAGCCATTCTGACCACAAAAGCATCAAATAGAACGCCAAATGTGAGAGCTAAACCAATTGATTTAATCATTGGATCTGGTGCTAACATGAATCCAGTAAACACTGAAATCATAATCAACCCAGCAGCTGTAACTACTCCACCGCTATCTCTCATTCCAACTAAAACTGCTTTGCGTGCATCCCCGGTATGCGTATATACTTCACGCATTCTACTAACTAGAAAAACCTCATAGTCCATTGCTAGCCCAAACAAAATCCCTATGACAATCACAGGTAAAAAGCTTAATACAGGATTTGCGATGGGAAATCCAAATAAATTAATTAAATTTCCATCTTGTACAACAAATACAGTGAATCCTAATGTTGCACCTAAAGAAAGTACAAATCCTAGAACTGCTTTTAACGGAACAAGAATAGACCTAAACACTAGTATTAATAAAATGAATGAAAATCCAATAATTAATATAGCGAATATTGGCAATGCATCACTTAACTTTTGTGATATATCAATGTTTACTGCCGTAGTACCTGTAACCATTAATTTTATATGATCGGATTTTTCCAGGGTTTCAGACTTTTCTCTAATATTATTTACAAGATCTTTTGTTTCTGAATCGTTTGGTCCTGTTTCTGGAGTAATAGAAATAAGATATAATTCTCCTGAAGGTCCAGGAATAGCTGGACTAACATTTTTTACATTTGATAAACCACTTAACTCTTCTACAGTATCATTTAATGCCAATTGTAGATCGGTTATTTCACTTGAGGTTTTAGCAACTACAAGTAATGTTGCTTGATTGCCTGGTCCATAAGCCTCAGTTAATAAATCATATGCTTTTCTTTCTGTTGTCTCTTCATTTTTCGATCCGTTATCTGGAAGTCCGAGTTCCATATGGGAAATAGGGATAGCAATTATAGAAAGAAGTACAACTCCAATAATTGCAACCCTCCACGGGCGTTTTGCTACAAAATCCCCCCATCTATCGGAAGTAGTTTGTTTTTTATTACTTTTAATGATTTTACTTAAAAAGGTATTTTTTCTTTCCGGACCCACTTTATGTCCCATCATTCCTAAAAATGCTGGCACCACAATGATCGCAATAAATATTGCTAATAAAACGCACAGAGCAGCAGATAGACCCATCATTGTTAAAAATGGTATCTTTACAACAGATAAACCTAAGAGGGCTATGATAACTGTTATACCAGCAAACACTACTGCACTCCCCGCTGTTCCAGTTGCAATTGCTACAGACTCTTGTACAGAGTATCCTTCTTTCCGTTGTTGTCTAAAACGAGTCATAATAAAGAGAGCATAATCAATGCCTACTGCCAGTCCTAACATTGCAGCTAATGTTATCGAAACAGATGTAATATCTAAATAATTTGTCCCGATCACGATCAATAATAGACCTATAGCTAGTCCGATAACTGCTGTTATAATTGGCATTCCAGCCACTAAGAAGGAAATAAAAGTAATCGCCAATATAACATAAGCGACAACTATTCCAATAACTTCTGTGATTCCCCCTATTTCCATTTCAGAAAATACAACATCACCAGCTAACTCTGTTTGGATACCAGCATCACAAGTATTTTCAATGTTTTGTATAATATTTTCCTTTGATTTTTCCGATACCTTATCTGCTACTACATTGTAAGTAACAACAGCATACCCTATTTTTTTATCTTCACTTAAATTCCCTAACTCTACTGGGCTTGCTACGGAAACAACATGACCATCTTTTTCTTTTATCTCACTCAGTGTATCTGTAATTACTTTATTAACCTCATTAGAATCTAAGGTTTTATTTTCTCGTGCTTTTAATACTAATTGTACTTGACCACCTGTATTAGTTGGAAATTCCTTTTTCACGAGTTGAAGAGCTTTTTCTGATTCTGTTCCAGGTATAGACATCTCTTCAGAAAAATTGGGCCCCAGGTTTATTGCAAAAATCGCTATCACAACGAGAAGTGCTAATGTGCCTCCAATTACTTTTTTACTATTGTTTGCTGCCCATTTTCCTAATTTATAAAGATACTTTGCCATTTATAGCTCCCTCTCATCCTATATATTTCTCATCTTGTTGTAATCCAGATAAACCATCTTAATTAAATACATCAATTTAGTTTATCAACATTGAGATAGTGCTAAATTGTTAGATTGTATATTAATACCTTTCCTTCCTATTCTTTTAGCCATATACAAGGTGAATCATCTATATTTGAGCATTATTTGTTCAAATATCCTTGCATCAAAATCATTACGATAGGTTAGAGATAATCCTAATAATCTAGAATACATAACATTAAAACAATATGTCATTATTTAAACATCATGTTGTTTTAATAGTATAGAAATAGTATATTAGAGCTAGTTGAAGGTAACAATATGCAAAGTTAATCTTGATGTTATTAAAAGGACACTTCTTTTTTATTTTGTTTAATTAAAAACATCTTAAAGAAATTTGATTGATATGTAGGAGGGGAATTATATGGTTGGTATAAAAGGAAACCGAAGAACTTTGTATAGTAAAAAGGTAATTACAGATGCTTTTTTACTATTACTTCAGGAAAAAAGCTTAAATAAAATTACTGTTACGGAGATTTGTAAAGAAGCAGATATTAATCGTGGAACTTTTTATTCCTATTACAATGATCCATTTGATTTAATGAAAAGTATTGAAGATGAAATGATAGAGAAAATGATGAGTGCTATTAATAATTCAGGAGACGAATCCCTCTATGAAATTTTGAATTTGATACTTAAAAATAAGGAATTTTGCAAAATCATTTTAAATGAAAAAAGTAGCTCTCGTGTACTAAATACAATTTTGAATTCCACTTATGAAAGTACAATTGCAGAAAAAAAACAGTTACCAAATGCTAATGAGACGCATATAGAATACTTTTTCACTTATGCCACAGGAGGAACCATTGAAGTAATACGAAAGTGGATTAATGATGATATGAAAGTTTCTACTGAAGAAGTTGTACAAATATTAAAAAGCATGTACGTCAACTAATCGCTATTACATTATTAATAAAGTTGTATAATTCAAAAGGATAATCTTGAAAGATGCCCCCTTTACAAGATTAAAATCACCATTCTCCAATCAAATGCATTAAACTGGATTATAAATTAGATAGTATCAATTGGTTCATCCGTTAATCCTGCTTACCTCATTTTCTGCTTTAATATTGTTAAGACATCAACAATATCTAGAGCACCTTTTCAAAAGTAGTTGTGCCAACATAAGTCATTATCTTATCCACAAGCAAGTAATTATAAACTGCACTTTAAAACAGATACGCCTGCGATAATCGTTGAATTTGATCATAAATTCATGCAACGTATTTTGCAAAATATTTATTCTTATGAATTTAATTTTACACAATCCTGAACATACCGATATATATACACAGCTTTCCGACCATAATGAAAATGTAGTGATCTGCATTATAGACAATGGCGTTGGCATGCCCACTCATACGATAGAAAATCTTTTTCAACAATATTACCGTGGAACAACAACTGATTCCTCCTTTGAGGGCACTGGACTTGGAATGGAAATTGTCTATAAACTTGTTCAAGCTCATGGCGGTACAATCTCTGTTGAGAGCGAACTTTCTAAAGGAACATCATTCCATATTATATTGCCGAAAGAAGGACGTTCATAAGACAATATGTCTTAAAACGTCCTTCTCTTACTTCTTTTTGTAATTATAACTAACATGTACATAAGTGCGTTGTATAAGAAGACCTCGGATCTTTTTGAAAGAGTCATTCTTGCAAGTTTAAATCTAAAGGTTTTTCAATAATCTAACCCGATGCTTATTATTAAAAAAACTGATACAAGACTTTTCTCAACATTATACAAAAGCTATATTTGCACTACGAGTTGGAGCCGGCATTTCTTGTACTTTTTCTCATTATTATTTTTAATATGACTCCCACAGCTAATCCGGGTATTAAACACAACATTGGAAGCCAAACAGGTCCTAATAATACTCCAAACAACCGAAAGTTGGAGGAATAAATACATCCAACTGTAACAAAGTACGCTGAAAATACAAATGGAAGAAAAGAATATCTTTCTTTTCCTCCCCCTGCATCTTTAAACGCATCCCATATTGCATAGAAATACAAACAAGGGTAAAACATTAACCATTGATAATCGGCCTGACTAATCGCTTGTTCAATTTCACCGTGAAAACTTGAAATAATTATTTCGTTGAAATTAGCTTGAACATTCACTATAATTTCCAAAAAAGTGAGTATAACACCTTTTACATATTTACCATTCAGAAACTGACCGAAACCTGGAAGTGCAATGCTCCAAAATAACGTTTCTTTTTCATTCGCCACATCGTTCTAACCCTTTGCCAATGCTTCATGGTCATCTGCCTGTGGTGGTTCCTCCATCCACCCATGTTTAATCATAATATTGGCTCCATCTTCGGCGTAAAAAGAAATTTCCGGAATTAAAGATGCGTATTTAAGTCCTACATCTCTTCTTGGACTGGCAGCGATGGCCATTCCGTAATTTCCAATACCTGCTGCTATCATTGCTGATACATGAAACATGATTAACTTATCTGAGAAAACATTTGCTGTGCTATCTGAAACAGCAGAATCCCAACTCATTGGAGCAGGAATGTCTTCTTTTAATAAAAAGCTCCCGAATACTTCCATATGCTTTTGGGCAATTTTTCCTCCTCTTAATAAAAATTGCTTAACTTCCTCATTTTTTGCTGTCTGAGCAAATCCCATCATTAGGACTTTTCCAATAGAATTGGTTTGGATATTTAAAAACAAATGAGTAATTTCCACAGAGGTAAGAGTTCTTTTCTTTCCAAAAAAGCCAGCCAAAAATTGTTGCTTTTCTACAAAATCTACTTTGTCTGGAACGGAAATATAAGGAGGTCTTACATATGTACCTTGTTTCAACATTAAGTCCCGTGTTTGGTCCTGCAAACCAATTCCTTCTTTTAACACCTTTTTATGAAAGTCAACCACATCAGGTCGAGTCACTAATCCCAATGCTGCTCCACTTCCTGCCATTGCAAGAATGGACATTTCCCTTAAATACATTAGTACAAAAGTATCTGAAAAGAGTTTTGGAGCTTGTGGAATTACGTCTTGATCCGTAAATCCCATAGGTATAGGGAATTTTTCTTTTATAAAAATGTCGCTCATAACCGAAATATTATATTTCGCCAGATTTAATGTCGATTCAATAACTGGACGTACTTCTTCATCTTCCACCTTTTCTAAGAAGTATGTATTAACACAGACGCTTAATGTATCATTTATAAATTGGGTCCATAAGCTAGACATTTCCGCAGCCGTTAATCGAATATTTGTTTTATCTTCCATTTGAACAACCTCCCTTTTAATACATCAAGGAATAATATGCCCGTAATTGAAAAATATATGAGAGAACAACCACCAAGAATAATACATTACCAATTACTTTCCTTAAATCTCCAGGACAAAAAAACTGAGGGTAAATACCCTTTAATAACCTTTTCTATTTCTGAAGTAGTAAGTGCTTTAATAGGGTATTCGGATAATAGTGTGGAAAATCGGCTTTTTTATTTGTCTACAACAACCGTTATCAAAAAGAACTTTTCCTATTAACTTCTTCTATCAATTTAATTAAAGAGTAATTGAATATCTACGTGAAGCATGTACGACCACTATGGAGAATGCTTTGTGTTTGAATTCATGTTCTCAATGGGTTGTAGAATTGGAGAAATTGTTTCGTTGGATAAGAATTGCATCAATTGGTCCAATTGTTAGAGGAAAAGGTGATAAAGTATGGATAACTTTATCACAAAAGAAAGATTAACATCATACTGAAAATTCTTTTTAAATAATGATGACTCTACTGTTTACGAACTCTTACTAAGTACTAATTCACTAATTCCTTATTAGTTTAATCCTTCGCAACAATCAATCAACAAATATAGAAATCAATAAACTGATTGTAAATAATAGATACGCAATCTGAATTATTATGTACATTTTAAATTCAAAAGTTGATAGTTTTCTCTGTTTCTTGGTTTTAACCAAATGACGAAAATAAAAAGCAGAACTAATAACTAGTACTCCTATAGAAATTGCACGTAAAATTTCCGCGAAAATTATCAAGCGAATCAACTCCTTCATAATAAACATAATTTAGCAAAAGATGTAAAGAAACATTGCTTAGTGTTTGCCTACTGATGTCACCATTCTTATAAATTGCATTTATTCAACTCCCTGGCCCGATACTTGAATAAGAAAATCGTATTACTCCTTATTGAAGTTATTGCACCAGTTCGTTGAATAATTTTAATGTCTATTATTGTCATCTTAAAAAGAAAAAGATAGGGTTAGTGAACATTATTTATCCTTAAGTGTCTTCGTCAATTTTGTATTCTAAAATATCTCCAGGCTGACATTCTAAAGCCTTACAAATCGCCTCTAAAGTTGATAATCGAATCGCTTTTGCCTTACCGTTTTTCAATATAGAAAGGTTAGCCATTGTTATTCCAACCCTCGCCGAAAGTTCTGTAACACTCATTTTCTTTTTAGCCAACATCACATCAATATTGATTATAATTGCCATGTTATTCACCTCAGACTATTAAGTCATTTTCTGATTTTATATCGATGGCTTCTTGCAAGAGTCTTTGGAGAACAGCAGCAAAGACTGCGATAACCATTGAAGCAAAAATAGGGACCATTCCGATTATTATGAGACCTGGTGCATCGTCTAGATCAGCTACAAGAAAAACAAATGGGATAATTACCACATATAAACCACTGATTATCATTGCACTGAATTTGATATTCTTCAAAGATTTAACAGACAGTTCAGAGAATGATTGATTCTTGTCAATATAGCTTAAAAGTTTAAAGGCCTGATACAATGCAATGAAAAACGGTATTACTGATACATACATACCTATTAAAATGGGATAAAGTATATGGGTATAATCTGGATTTACTGGATTATTAGCTAACCAAGGCAACCCAAATATACATAAAGCAAGAACTGGAGTTCCAATAAGAAAAACAGCTATTTTTAAAAAGATTGTTGAACCTCGTTTCATAAAAAGCACCTCACTTATTTATTGTCAATTTGACTTTAACATATAATTTATCGTTTTACAATAAATTATTATTGATTTTTATTACATTATTATTGTTATGTAAATCCCCTTTTATTCTTAGACAAAAATAAAAAGCATTCCTCATAAAAAAAGAAATGCTATAAAGCTTAAGACTATTCATTTACAAATTGTTCAACTGCTAACTTGCCTGCGTCTTAGTTTAAGTATTTTATTTTCAAATTGGGTTTTGATTAAACTTCTTTTCAAATTATCAAACTTTAAGATGGTGTATATGTTCTACTATAAAAGGATGAGATTACCCCCTCTTTCGATTGATATGATGCATAATAGCGTTATATAAAAATTCGGCTAAGTCGTCATTGCTAAACTGATTTATATAACTTTTAAATTGATTATCAAATTTATACGTGTTTGCAATACATGTTAGCATTTCAGCGTCACAAGCAATCGATTGTTCAAGATAACTCTTCCATTCTGTAATTAATTGCTGTACTTCATCAGAAGAAGGAGATTGAATCATACCCAGGATGCTATTTTTCTAGATATTTTTGCTTGATCCAATAAGATATGTTTGATTCCTTTTTTGAAAAAGATCATCAAACACCATTTTTTCTTTCATAAGAATTACAACCTCTGTGAAACCTTATGAAAACAGCATTTTCTAAGGCTTCATTTTGGCTTTCATCGCAATTTTTTTGAAAATTACCCTTTAAACTTTATTTTAAAACGACAACAAAAAATCAAATAGCAAAACCAAAGCCGTTAGAGAAAAAAACACTGTAAAACATCGTTTTAACAATAAAAATTGTAAACGAAAACCAACTAAGGCCCCTATTCCAGTTGTTAAAAATAGCAGCGACATCGTAATATCACTTTGCACTTCTATACTAATTAGTATGTTTATTAACACAAAGCCCCATGCAGTTAAAACCGCATCTTGATGATTTTTATAAAGTGGCATGAGTAATAGTCCTAACAATAAACTGCATATGCTAGCTGGAAAATTTTGCACAAAAAAAATAGAATTAATCGTTAGTAATCCAAATGCTGTTATTAAGATTAACCCCACGCCATTTGGGCTATATCGCTTCCATCCTTGTAAAAACAATGCAAATAAACCTATAGTTAAAAAACCAAATAACCATTCAGTAAACCATTCTGCACCATACCATAGCTCTGACCAATTAATTAGTAGAACATTACCTAAAATAGCCACAGCATACACGACAAATTTTCTCATTTCACATCCTTCTTTCTTTAAAAAAGCTAAATCTTAAATCAATCACAATACATCGAATATAAAGAAAAAAATGTAACTTATAAATATTATACTCGATATGATTCTTATATCGTGTTTTTCATTAAAGTTGCCCCTAGTTAAAGAACAAGCCCTAGAATAAATGGTTTAGGGCAAGAACATCGTGACTTTGTTTCAAATTTACAATATCTATTGATTTGGAATAGGGTTTGATTAAAAAGACGCTGCCACCGTTGATTTTATCATATAAAAAACCCAAACATTTTGAAAAAAGATTAATCAAAATGTGTGGGTTTCTTCTTAGAATGAATTCATAAAATGGATTCTCTTCTTGTAAATTAGTTTGAAATTTTTGTAAAAAAGGTTGATCAGAAATTTTCAAAAGTCCTTATACAACAGTGTTTTCTTTATAATTACCCTTATAAAACGGTACAACTTTATTTCAAATCCACAAGGTGGAATTCAACTTTTTACATAGAGGTTTATATCAAAACGGGAAAAACATACGTTTTTCCCGTTATTGGATAGATTTCACTTCGTCATTCAGCTATCTGGTTTTACCTAAAAGTTTCTCGGTATAAAAAAACGAATCCGGGTTAAATAAAAATGTTGTCCCTTTTTATTATCGCTCCCAAAACGCTGGCGGTTCAATCCCAAGTAACCGTAAGTAAATAAAACCTTGGCCCCGATGGTGGATTTCATTTTCCAACGCATAATGTAGACGTTCGAAATGACTCATTTCGCCACCAAAAAAAGGATCTTTTTCTACGGTGTGCAACTGTTCCTTGTTGATTTTTGGCCACCATTTTTGCACATCCTCTTTGGTTTTATGACAACCGTCTAAAAGTTCCGCTTTGGTCGAAACACTAGCAAAAGGTTGGCTATATTCCCATTCATCGAGAGCGATACCGCGTATATATCCCCGTTCAATATCTAGTATCTCTAAAATCATTTTTGAGAATGGCCGCAGCGGTTCGACCGGTGCAAAGGTGAATAACTTATCTTCAGGGAAAGCCTCAATTGTTCGAATGGTTAAACGACGATTCTCATCCAAAATTTCGCGAAACTGCTCCAATGTCATGACCATCGTTGGTCGCCTCCTTAATTAGTTGTCCCTTTCATTTTAAAACATCAACCCTGATAAAGGTAGTCAGTGAAGTAAAGAAAGGATACTAATGTAGCTTTAGAATAAAGTTTGATTAGAAATATGGAGTAAACCCTAAGATTACGGTAAATAGAAAGAATCCGTTTTGAAATAAATATTGATCAAAATGGATTATTCTTGGTAAATTTAAGTTTAGTTTTGATAAAAAAGTTTGATCACTTTTCACTCTATGATCTTCCGCAATTGCGCCCGTTTGAGAAAGATCTCAACATGCCTGATATATCATTTATTGTTAGTTTTAGCTAAAATGATGGGAAAAACAGGGAGAATTACGGATAAACCGAGTCAGCATCAGAGCAATTTCGTCCGGGGGAAGCGTTCGATCGGTTATGAACCAATGCTGAATCAACCCGAACTGCCCAGAGCCCAGATAAGCGATGATATAACCAGCGGGCAGAACGGACCAACTAGAACTGGGCTGTTCCTGCTTCAGACTTTCGTACAAACGGGTCCCGACCAGGTACTTCAGCCGCTCTCCCAATTCGACTGGGGCAGAGGGATGAAAAACGGCCTTGAAAAAAAAAGCATGGAGGTGCAAATACCGAAAGGCCTCAGCGATAGCTGGGAATGGCGATTTCTCATCCGAATGCTTCATGAGATCGTTCAGCCGAATAGGTTCAAATATTTTCAGCAATCCCCGCATCCACTCCGTTTGCTCGATTAGGTCGAAAATATCTTTGTAGTGCAAATAAAAGGTGCCGCGGTTAATACCGGCTTTTTGTGACAAATTTTTAACGGTTAACTCCTTGATCCCCTGATTGCTCAGGATGTCTGTCAGCGCCTGCTCGATGAGCTTGCGGCTCCGAACAGACCGTAGATCAGTTCTTCCCTCCATGATTCGTACTCCTTTCGATAGCCAAACATAATAATGGTCAGTATTACTTTTGTGTTCTTTATTGAACAGTTCGTTTACATTGTTGATTGTTCCGAACGATTGGCTTTATTATAATAGATCCAATAAAACATATCAACACGTGTTCATTAAAAAGGAGATGGATAATCATGCAATATCGAGATTTGGCGCGCACGGGTGTTAAGGTGAGTCAATATACCCTGGGAGGAGGGGTTTTTGGATCGCTTACCGACAAGGAAGAGGGAATCCAAATTATTCACAAGGCGCTGGAAGCCGGCATCAATCTGATCGATACCTCTAACCGTTATGGGGATGGAGAATCGGAAAGAATCATCGGTGAGGCGATCAAGGGCAGACGGGACGAGGTTATCCTGGCAACGAAATTCGGGGCAGAGCCGAATGGCGAGCGGAATCAAAGCGGTGCTTCTCGCCGCTGGGTTCGGCAGGCAGTCGAACAAAGCCTCCAGCGGCTGCAAACGGATTATATTGATCTTTATCAACTGCATCACCCATTCGGGGACGTTGCTTTCGAAGAAATTCTGGGCGTGCTGAGCGATCTGATACAAGAAGGCAAGATCCATCATATCGGCACTTCCAATCATCAAGCCTGGCAGCTGGCAGAGGCACAGGGGGCAAGCGAGCGTCGCTATTTGCAGCGGTTTGTCAGCGAGCAGTCTCCGTACTCGATTCTCAACCGAAGCATCGAGATAGACATTGCCGAAGTCGCTCGACGCCACGATCTTGCTTTGTTGACCTACAGCCCGTTGGCTGGCGGTCTGCTGACGGGCAAGTATACGTCAGGTCGGGCAGCGGACAGCGGATCACGGGCGGCGCTTTTAAAGGGGGATGCCGCTCGCACACTCGATCCGAAATTGCCGGGAAATGCGCAAAAGTTTGCAGTCATCGAACAGCTGAAGCAAGTAGCCGATCAGGCAGGGATAACACTGGCACATATGGCTGTCGCATTTATCCAAAGCCATCCGGCTGTCACTTCAACCCTTGTGGGACCGCGCACACTGAAGCAATTGGAGAAATATTTAGCTGGAACTGATTTGACGCTTAGTCCCGATATGCTAGATGCCATCGATGAAATCGTTCCCCCCGGGAGCAAAAAGGATAATCAAGATCCTGCTTGGACGCCGGAATGGTTGGATGCTTCCCGACGCAGGCGGTAAAGATAAGAAATGATCAAGCAGCGCAGGGCGAACGCCGGGTGCTGCTTCGGATCTTATCGTTTTCCGGACCATGATTATAGGAACTTTTATAACCTATTTTCTTACGGCTACCTCGCCCCTGACAAAGCCTTTTCTGATTCTGCCCCTACAGATTATCCTTGTTAAATATCTAATTTCCCGTGAAGTTCTTATTCCAAAATATGGCCTGATTGTTGCATTAACAGAATCCAACATATCAAGATGATTGTATCGAACTTTATTCGAAATGATCAATCTTTATTATAAATTATCAAACTCTATTTCAAAGCCACAATAGAGATACTCACCAGTATATTCTTCTCCTTTTTTAAAGAACGATACAGTATCCTCTTTAATTAAAATACGGTCAACATCTGTTTGATACCCTTTATTATAGTATTCTTTGTATCCTTCAGCTGTCATGCCATCTTTATGTTCTGCTTTATGAGCAAAAACCTCGTCAAGCGTACCATCTTGTAGGTATGGATATACAGATTGCCAGTCCCCTCCCCAATCGGAGAGTGAACGATCCTTCACTTGGCTGTCTTCAAAATAGCCGTCATAAATTTTTTTGTTTCTTTATCATTTACATGACTATGATCGTGTTCACTTTCATGTGGTTGACTTTCAGATGTTTGCTCTTGCGTTTTGGATGAGCCTTCTTTAACTGATGAGGATTTTGTTGTTTCATTAGAATCGCCTTCGGATAAACCCAAAGTCTGACACCCTACTAATATTAGTAATAGACTAATAGTTAATAGGCTTAACCGTTTTGCAAATAACAATCTTCATTAAAACACTCCTTCTCCGCAAATCGTAATGGTTACGATTTGCATTATATAAATATCTTATGTGCACGTCAAGGAAAAATGTCCCAATATCGCTAAATGTGTTCCTATCCAGAAGTCTTCGTAGATATGTATCTGTAAAAAAGTCTATCCCTTCTCCCCCCAAAACTTCAACCCACTTCCCCTATTTTCACCAGGATCCAGGATATCGTCTTATGTGGAGGAGTATTCCTCCATTGTAGTTAAGTTCTTCCATGAATAGAAGGAAGATCAGGAGAAAAGGATGGAAATTGATCGCGTTTAGCAGTTGAGAAACTAACTGGATTGGGACTCAAAACCCTACGGATTTAAAGAGTTGAAAAAACAACTAAAAAGCGACTAAAACCCTCCTGAATCCAGTACCGACAAAGGATTTAGTAGCTCACGACAAAAAGAAAAAAGAGCGAACCCTATTGAATCCGCCCGAATTTATATTAATTTATTTTTGTTAAAACTATTGAATAACAATGGAATACCCTCCAATTACATAATCAAGTTCTCCCGCTGCTCTTCCCATTCATTACCGTATAACATACAACCATAAAAACCGAACAGTACCCGGCACTGTTCGGTTTTTTCTAGCCAGCAATTAGTTCAAATACTCTTTCATATGCGTCATAGATTTTGTCTGCTTCTTCCTGCATTTTGAATACGTCCTCATACTTGATTACAAGTAAATCCATTTCATAGAAGGCACTTAGTATTTTCACCACCGATTTTGGGATCGTTTCCCAAGAGGTTATTTCCCCGTGAACTTTCGTCAGTTCCTGAAGTACCTTTTCAAACTGCTCCTCATCCATGCCTTTTCCCTGCTCCATTTGAACAAAAAAGCCATTGTTTTCATCGATATATTTTATCAGATTCTGAGTGATGTCGGCCTGATAGCGATTCGGCATCCCATCACCAGAAAGGCACTGCTCTCTCAGCATGCTAATCTGTTTTGCAGCATCACGTATCCGCTTGGCTTCTTCATCCGAATAATTCAATGAAAACTGATACAGTTCAGCATAGATTTCAATGATCGGCTGGACTGCTTTATTTGGTACCCAGTCTTCTTTGTCCCACAGTCTGGTAAGCTCTGTGAATACATTTATAAACTTTTCATATTCTTCCCGGTCCAAACCATTACCCATACGCAGTTCAACAAGCAAATCCGTTTCGGACTCGATGAATATTTCCAGTAAAGATGATTGATTCATTTCGTCTCACGCTCCTCTTCCCAATCAACGGGAATTTATCATTTCATAAATTCGGAAGGGCGACCAAGCAGGTTGATTGCTTCTGGTGGTATAACATTTTCAATCAGCAATTCCTGAGATTTATTGGCGTATCTCCTTACCTTTTCCCATGGTTCCCCTTTCGAATTAACCAGGTACTTATCTTGGACATCCGGGTCGGTTAAATCATAATACGTATCAGGCACCTTATCCAAATCAATCTGTATGATCCGGAGATCCTGAGCTTTACCTGCATTCATAATATCTTTTGTTGCATTTTCCAGTGCTACCTCAAAACTCTTGGTAGTTGATATATATTTGGATCCTTTAAATGTTTTCTTACTTCCATTGTTGACATGCCCCGCAATCGTGATATGTTCCCTTTCCGGTGCTTTGGCGAAAATGCCCTTATCCGGATTTTCATCCTCCCGTAAGACGCGGTATACTGTGTTTTCGTCCAGATTAAGACTGATGTCTCCCAGTTTTTCTTCAATCTGATCGATTGTATTGTTGAGGTTCGTAATTTCCTCGTTCGAATCTCCTCCACCAGTAAATACCGCGATCGACTCATCAACACTTTCAAACAATTCACCTATGTAACCGACGATCCCGTCAAATTTTTCTTTGATACCCTCAATAGTGTTATCTGTATTCTCTCTCAGACTACCGAACCAATCTGTGATCGGTTCCAATAACCCTTCATCCGTTTCGGCAATGCTCCCGGAGGCAGATACAGTATTGTTTAAAAAGGCCGATTCTTCTCCGGCAGCCTGATATGGCTGAATAAATAGCAATACGAAAGATGCAATCAGGATAAATAGTAGATTTGGAAATTTAAATCCTTTCAACCGACTCTCCTCCTGTATCTACACATCAAAAGTTCCCCAGACCCCGGAAATTAATGTTAGATTTGTCTATTATACGTTTTTATCATAGAAAAGATTGGCAGAAAAGTCTATGTAATTTATCAAATTTTAGAATTTGGTAATTTAGACCCATAATATAAAACCAGCTCTGTAGCTTTTAATAGTGTTTGAAAATACTTGGGTTACTGGGTTAGGAAACCAACCAGATACTGTTTATCCTCCCTTATTCCACCGTTTTTCCGTTGCTGTAACCGTCAAGTAGAATTGGTTCTTACGCTCTTTTGGTGAGTGCATCTTTTCAAAACTTTTCAGGTATAGGAATACCAAAACAGAAAGGTTAATGAAATAGATGATGACATTAATCGTTCATCCGATTTCTGCTTTAGATAAGAGCGTTGAGGAGCAATGGCAGACCGCACTTTCAGGTCGTAGTTTTCAAAAGTCATTGTCTGGAAACTCACCATTTCATAACTTAAGATTTCATAGATAAATTCGTGATACATCCAACTTTAACATTCTGCCTCACGAAGTAAGTTAAGTAATTTTTTGGCCGTATCAGCGAGACGTAGAGTACAGCATTCAACAAGATATCGGTTATTATAATAATGCTCGTCCTTGAATTGAAAAGGGTACTTCCCTTATTACAAAGAAAGCACCCGTTAAATAAGATAGTTTTAATTTTTAACTCAATAGTGTATAGTATTGATAATTTTATTATTAATTACCATTCTGATGATAGATTAGTTGCACAACGCCAGAAGAGAACGTTCTTTGATTAACCATTTTTAAATTTACTCTCTGTTTTATATCAATAAACATCGGTTTTCCTTCTCCCAAAATAACAGGGTGAATAGATAATCTAAATTCATCAACAAGCCCTAAACCTATAAAAGTTGTAATGAGACTTGCTCCGCCATATAGCCAGATGTCTTTACCAGGCTTACTCTTCAATTTATTTACTTCTTCAAGAATATTTTCATTTATAAATATTGCTCGATTATCAGTCCCTATTTGTGTTCTGGAAAACACATATTTCTCTTTACTATGAACCAATTCCCAAATTTCTTTTTCGCTATCAGAGTCTTCAGTTTTCGGAATATATTGTCCCCATAAATCGTAACTTTTTCTACCATATAAAATAGTATCAATTTGATTCAAGAAATTAGTGAACCCCATATCAGGGTCCATAATGCACCAATCAACTTCTCCATTTTTCCCTTCAATAAAACCATCTAAAGTAACGGCCAAATCTAACATTATTCTTCTCTGTTTTACGTTATTTGACACAACTCTTCCTCCTATTATCATTCAGATATTGTTTCTTCTGCCCTGTTGAATAAGGATTACACAATTAACGGAACGTATGTTTCTAATTATTTTAACAATAATTTTTCTATTGTTCAACTAAACTACCAGTTAGTAAAATATGGCTTTCCTTCTTCTTTTCGATAGTAATGGCAATATTCCTCTAATAAAAAAATTGGTGGAGGGATATCTGGGCAAAGTTTTTAACAGAAAGAGAAATTGAATATCTACGTGAAGCATGGGCTACTTTGTAAAATGCTTTGTTTTAATTCATGATCCCTACAGTTTATAGAATTAGAAAAATTGTTTCGTTGGATAAGAATTGCAGCAATTGTTAGCGGGTAAGGTGATAAAGAAAGAGAAGTTTATTTTAATATTCAGTGTGATATTTGGGTGGATCATATTGTTCGTCAGTCAGGATGACAAACTACCTGCAAAAAAAGAAATCTGCCCTATACGAATAAAGGGGCAGACTTCTTATATGATTATATCCTTTCCTCATTCATCTCTGTCTAAGATGTTCATTCATGATAAAACCTAATTTGGTGTATTATGTCCACTTCCAACGGTAATTAGGTCATTTAACCCGACTCTCAATGGGTTTCAGATTTTATTTACATGTATTTCACAAACTCGCCTAGCGGTTTTCGATAGCCTCTCGGTCTTAGTTATCCTTTTTTGTAATCATGGAAATATGGTGATGGCCCGCTATCTTATTCCTTCATATCCGGTATAAACTCTGGGCAAAACCTTCAAACCACTTGACATCGTTTTGCTCAAAATTCATTCATTAAAATCACAAAATGTACATGTGCTTATGCACATTTTGTGATTTGTAGAGATTTGCATGCTTTAAAATTATTTACGTATTGTATTTAATGCAGTTGTCCAAGAGATAACTTGGTCCAACATTTGGTTTACTGAATCTGCTTGTACAGCAGCTGGTTTGAAGTCTGTACCATTTTCGAAGTCTGTAAATAATGATAAAGCTGGATGTACACGAACATGTGCTACAAGTAATTCACTTAAAATACCACGTAAATGTTCTGTTGCGCGAGCTCCGCCTACAGAACCGTATGATACGATACCAGCAGCTTTGTTGTTCCATTCATCACGTAGGTAATCTAATGCATTTTTTAGTGCTCCTGTGATAGAGTGATTGTATTCTTGAACGATGAATACAAATCCGTCTTGTTTTGCAATGATTTCTGACCATGCTGCTGCACCTGATGCGTCGCCTCCTGCTTCACCTAAAAGTGGTAATTTGTAATCTGCGATATCGATAATAGTGTAGTTTGCATCTCCACGTTTATCTGCTAATTCTTTTACCCATGCCCCTACTTGTGGACTTACGCGTCCCTCACGTGTTGATCCTAAAATAATACCTATGTTTGATTTTGTCATTGTTTTTTCCTCCTCTTGTTGTATTCCAAATAATTTATTTAAAAATCCCATTTTTTTCACCACCTTATAAGTACTCTTTTTCTATGTTAAGTGTGCTACGTACCGTGTTAATTTGTCGCACTGAAGCCTCAATTTGTTCGCGTTTCCCTTCAAGGAATGGAGGTAACGATAAAATTTCCCCCACTGTTTCATAAGGTTCATCCCCCATAAATCCTGGACCATCTGTTGCCCATTCAAAGAGTATACCAGGTGCTACTCGTGCATATAAAGATTCAAAGAAGAAGCGATCCACATAGCCTGAAGTACCGAAACCAAATTCTTTCATACGTTCAATCCATTCATTCAATACTTTCGTATCTTCCACCCGGAAAGCTGCGTGATGGACTGTACCGAATCCTTGACGGCCAGCTGGCAAAATCGTATTATGCTCCACAATTACTTGCGCACCATTTCCACCTTCACCGACTTCGAATAAATGAAGTGAACCTTCTTTAGCGATTTCACGCATTAATAATACATTTTCCAAAACTTCTTTTAAATAATCAAATTGAGCAATACGAACATGAATGGGTCCTAAACCTGTAATCGCAAACTCCAATGGTACTGGACCATTCTGCCAAGGTGTTCCTGATTCAACACCTTTGTTAAATTCATCAGATACTAACATATATTGTTGGTCATCAAAGTCCACAAATGAAATAGTTTTCTTACCAAACACTTCTTCAATTCCATTATTATCCACTTCGTACTTATCAAAGCGTTTCAACCAGTAATCTAATGCAACATCTGTCGGGACACGGAAAGCTGTTTTATAAATCTCATTCGTTCCATGCGTACCTTTTGGTATACCTGGGAAATCAAAGAATGTCATATCCGTACCGGCAGAGCCTTTATCGTCTGCGAAGAATAAATGATACGTTTGAATATCATCTTGATTTACTGTTTTCTTTACGAGACGCATTCCTAATACATAAGTGAAAAATTCATAGTTTTTCTCTGCACTACTTGTAATCGCTGTTACGTGGTGCATTCCTTTTAAATGGTTCATTATGCTTCCTCCTATTATTACTTTGAATTGAAGTATCGCTAATTCGAGATATTTATTTAAAAAGTATAATATCTTTACGTGACCCTGCTGGATTCAATTTATATTTAGCTGCATCTTTTCTAATCACTTCATGAATAGATTGGGAGGAACAGAGATTTGCAAAAACAGCATGCAACTTTTTTGGAACTATTTCCAATCGTATCACGCCTCTATAGCATTAATTCTAAATACAATGAATTGAAGTATCTCTAATTCAAACTAAATTTACCATGAATACACTGCAAATGTCAATACTTTATTTATACTCAAAAAATGGTGAAGGCGGCTTAGCTACTCAAGCATACAAATGACAAAGTCAATCATATTGGGGTTTAGAAATTCTACGCTTCCCTTCCTTTAAATATTAGTTGACCAAGAGATAATAACTTACTACCATTCAAGACGATGTGTGCTGCAAGGACTAATAATACAAGATCGTAAACATAGCCATTAAGAAATCCATCTGGCAATTTCACCGTAAAGATTGCACCAATCATGATAATACCAAATAATAGTGAAACGATCCGAGTCCCTACACCTAGGATCATAGCTATACCACCTACTAATTCAATCGTACCTACTGCATAAGCAAGGAATCCTGGAATACCTATGCTATCAAACCAACCTACTGTATTCTCTATACCGCCTTGAAACTTAGAAACTCCGTTTGCTAAAAAGACAAGACCTAGCATAACACGAAGTAAAAAGGTTCCAATTTCATTTCTTTTTGACATAAGATGTCCCTCCAATATTTAATGTTTTTATCTCCAACTTGTATATTACCATTTAGTATATCTTTAATTCAAGGTATTTATTTATATTTTTACAATAAATTTTCCGGACAACCTAAAATGCATAATGATTTCACCCTAAATTTAAAGAACACTAGATTACTCTCACTAAAATTACGCATTTTGGTAATGAAATAATAAACTTGCAGCAATATCCGCTCCATTAAAGTAACCAATGGCAATAATATTATCTCGTTTAAAACCATACTCTCGTGCTGCTTCATCAAGGAATTAAATTCAACTCTTTGGTACGAAATATAAGGTCTTCTTCATCGAAAATTCCTTCTGCTAACCTCTTAAAGAAGCGAGGCATTCCATTTGTTTTTTTAATCATTTAATTTCACTCCTATTTTATACTAAATATAGGTTACAGATTCACTGACAGGTTTTTGATAACCTCATAGTCATTTGTCTCATATTAGTATATTACCAATTCGTGATATATGATTAAAAATTTTACATGCTTTGTGCGTGATATCCTAATTTTTTCAGCTGTTCAATCAAAACTTCTTTTTCTTTCGAGTCTAATCCACCACATATTTCTTTCATGGCTACCTTATGTTTTGGAAAGACTTCACTCATCAGTTCAGTTCCTTCATTTGTTATTGCTGCGTATGTTATACGACGATCTTTAGGACAAGGCTTTCTTTCTATTAATTTTTTCTTCTCAAGCTTATCTACAACATAGGTAATACTACTGCTTGCAATCAATACTTTTTCGCCAATTTTTTGTATTGGTTGGTCACCTTTACTATAGATTAATTCTAGAACAGAAAACTCAGTTGGATTTAGTCCTAAACATTTTATGTCCTCTTCCACACGCTTTTTAATTGATTGTAGCGCCCTTGATAGGACAATAAATACCTTTAAAGACAAATCCTCTTCATAATTCTTTTTATCCTGACTATCCATGATAACCATTCCTTCTAATTTATCTCTAATTCGAAATAATTATATACTAATTTATTTGCATATGTCAACTGATCCTTAAAAGTTGATACCAACTTAATAAAATAATAAATGAGATGTTCTTCTATTTCAGCTATCAGATGATTAATATAAGCAAGACGTTCTTCTTCAAAGTCCATCATTTGTCTATTTTCTACAAAAGCAAAATGATTACATTGTCTGAAATTACATCAATTAATTGATGATATTTTTTCCCCTTTACATTTCGTAAATTCTCAGCATTTTACGCACCTCCTGCCCATTCTTTAAATTAACCAATCCGGAAATATTCTTGCAATTATTAAACCGAGAAATAATAGAAGATGATACGAAATTATAACTTCGCATCATCTTTAAGAATGTTTTAATCAAACTTTATTATAAATGATCAATCCTTTTTATAAATCTATAGCATTGTAGTCTTGGAATAGATTCTGATCGAAAACCCCTTGCAACACACATTTTACGTTAGATAAAAAGAATCCATTTGGAAAAAGATTGATTAACTTCTACCTACATTTCTCCACAATGCACCCAATAGTTGACGAAGGAAATTAAAGTCTCCACTAGGGGTCCGTTCTCAATTTCAAATTTAGCTGTCTATGCAAAACTTAGACCCTTATAGAGCCACGGAACCCTCTGGCGCCATAGTAAGAGTCTGCACCATTGTGATACACAAAGACATGCCCGAAGCGAAAATCGCAAAAAAGGGCACCGCCGAGTTCTCTAATATCAGAGGGTGTTTGCACCCAGCTCGAAGTTTTCTTATCGAAATTTTCAAGTTTTTGCAACGCTCGATATTGTTCTTCCGTTAAAAGTTCAATGCCCATAGCAGTTGCCATATCAATAGCGTTATTTTCTGGTTTATGTTTTTTCCTTGACTCCAGTGCTTCACGGTCGTAACAAACACTTCTGCGACCTTTAGGACTTTCCGCTGAACAATCATAAAAAATGTATTCGTCTTTCTTTTTATCATGACCAACAACATCCGGTTCGCCACCCGTTATTTCCATTTCATTGAGCGACCATAGTTTTTCAGCATTAGCATCGAGCTTTGCTTGGACTTTAGCCCATTCAAGACCTTTATGGCGGTTCATGTTTTTCTCAAAGCGAATTTCCAATACACTGAATAATTCATTACGTTCTTCTTGTGACAATTCCTTTTTATTGCTGACTTTACTTTTCTCTGTCATGTTCGCTTCCTCCTTATTGTTATTACTCATCATGGTTTAAGCATATAATAATATTTGCATATTTTTTTTAATAAATCATTTTCTAAGACTAATGGGTAAAACGATATTATTCCACTCTATTAATAAAGAAAAAATCAAATTTGTTCCTTTGGTAAGCCTGTCTTAATTTATACTCAAGACAAATACCCACTCAGAGTAGATACTAACGTCTCATTTAATTTCTTATTTAACGATAGTTCCCCGTTACTTTAAGGACATAAGTACAGTTATTCACAATAATAGCAAAACTTATATACCCACAGGGTCAATTGATGAAAAATTACTTCATATAATTTGCGACTAACTCATAGCATCTTTCTTTTGTAAGAATTGCTTGTGTAGCCACATATTCTAATGATTCCGTCGAACCACCTTTATATTTTAGTGAGCTTCTTTCGCAACTTCATCTATGTGTTTTATCCAGTTCCGTTGTTCTTCTGTAATTTATACATCTGTTCTGTACCATGCTGTTTTTCAACACACCATAGATTTCGTTCAATGCCTCATCCCAAGTTTTATATCTTTCTGCCTCTTCTTCCTCCATAATTAATGTTGTTGTTTTAGCATCTGAGTTTCTTTGTAATTCCTTCATCTCATTAAGTTTCTTGAGATATTCTTCCTTTTTACCCACAGTAACATTGCTATTACTGGAGGATTTCCCATCGTCTTCTATTGTAGATGTATTTACTGAAATATCTGCTCGGCCGTTAGAATCAGCGTTTTCAGAATCCAAAGAACCAACTGTATCTGCAATAGGAGATTCATCACTTTTACTCTGAGTCGAGCTGCATTTGATGACTAGCCCCTTCAAATAGAAAATCATATTGTTCACGATTCTTCTCATTTGTGGATTACACTGGTTCTAATGCTCTTTCTTAATAAAAGGAGGTAAGAAGAAAATAACAGGGAGACATTCACTTTAATTATTTTGCTCCTGCACTTAACAAAGTTTCCTCAATCTCTTTAAATCCTCTCTCCTGTGCGTGTGTTAGCGGAGATACCTTATTGCTATCCGGAATACTAACATCCGCTCCATGTTCTATAAGCAACTGAATGGTTTGCTGTTGTTTGTTGCTCCCATTTCCTAAAATAATGGCTTCTAGAAGAGCTGTCCATCCGAGATCATTTATATGATTAACATCGATATCCGTATTTGTCAGAAGTTCATTGACTACATCAATATACCCGTGTTCTGACGCAGGAATTAATGCAGTCCCTCCATATCGATTTGTGATCGTAGGGTCTGCTCCTGCTTGAATTATTAGTTTTAAGATTTCTAAATAACCTTCCGCTCCGGCATAGAGGAAGGGATTGTTTAGCATATCATCTTGGATATTTACATCTGCACCCGCTTCAATCAATACCTTTGCAGTTGAAACATCATTATTATAAGTCGCAATCATAGTAGCAGTTCGTTGCTTGGAGTCCTGTGCATTAATATCTACCCCCTCCTTAATCAGATTACTTACGACATCTGTATCTTCACGTTCTACTGCTTCAATTAGCTGTTCATCCAACCCTTCATGCATAACTTCTCTCTCCTTTTCTGGTTGAGTCAGTTCGTCACTATTATTTGAATTACATCCTTGGAGCAATAACATAGAACCTATCAATATCACTGTCCACTTTCTCAAAATTTAACGCCTCAATTCTATCCCTGATTTGTTAACTTACATCTATTCTACTTCTTGTTTATATTAGATAATAAACAGATTCCTCATTTGGTTCAACATGGACATGCTATATACTTCATAATCTCTCGTCCAAGAGCTATGCTTTAATCACTGAATTAGAACATTCCCTAAATATTGAGCATTGCCTGCCGAATTAATAAATTCAACTTCCAAGGCATAACTCCCTTTATTAGTTGGGAATTGAAATTCTTTTGTATCGTCCAATGAGAGTTCGATTCGTTGGTCATCTTTTAATAGGGAAACTGTTATTTTGGGGTCTGTCCAAATATCTCCGCCATTTTCCTCGTTTTCTTTAAAATCTAAAGATGCTTTCTGATTTGGAAAAACCTTTATTTCATCCAGTGATGATGCAAATTTTTCAATATCCTCTATCTTTTGTTGTACATCTTCACTTGCTGTATCCCAATTGATATTTGCTTCTGTTAATTGTACAGATGAAATATCCAAATTTAAATGAGCAGTTGGCACTCCTACATCATAATCTTCACCAATACACCCTGTTAATGTAAAAATTAAACACAATCCTATAAGTAACTTCAGAAATCCGTTCATATTCGACCTCCCAATTTTAGCTATCGAAAACATATATCTTAAATTGCAACGTTAATCGCACAATTCATCCCTGTTATTCCAATAAGGATTATATAACTTTAAAAACATCTCACAAACCCGTATTTTACGGTAAATAAAAGAACAATATTTTGAAATAACAGTTTGATCAAAATGAATTCTTTTTTAGTAAAATCAGTTTGATTAATCATAAAGTTTAATCATTTTCTAACTACCATGTTCAACATTCCATTCCGATTGCGGGATATCTTAATTACCAGCCCCATTAGTGAAGTATATATGTTATTGTGCGAAATTGGCTCCAAACCATAGGAAAAAAATTATGATTGCAATATTGATAATGGTTAAAACAACGCAATAACAGCTATTCTTTTCTTTTCATATTTGAAAATGTCAAAACCATCAGTATAATGGAAGCTACGTTAGCCACAACAATAAAAATCATAATCCAAAAACCAACTTGCTCTGTTGTTGCCGTAGCAATTGGATCTAAAAGAATCATAGAAAGAGCAACCAGTAAACTTATAATCAAAAAGGTATAACTTTTCCAAGAATAGCTTTTATGCATTTAAACCATCCTTTTTGTGTTATTCCACAATATGGCATGGTTCGCTTATTAAATATTAACATAATTGCAACAAAGTTTTTATGTACTTTCAGACTCATTCAAGATAGTCAATCTTCAAAATAAGCTATTATACTTTATTTCATATCCACGAAAAACCTCTCCCTTTTTATATTTAATGTTGAAATGCGTATCATCAAACTCACTTATCTAATTAATCAGCTAGCTGTTAATGAGTTGTTTTAATCCTCTTTTTGAAGTCAATCATGCGGAATTTTTTTTGTTCACAATCTCACGCATCTCAATATTTTTCTTGAAGGTAAAGATAAATGATTACCACAAGTCACACCACCATAAAAAGTATAGTAACCTTTTCTAAATTGGAGACTTTCAACAGCGTAAACATTTGCTGAAATTTTGACTCGCATTCATTTCACTCATAAAAGTCCAAACTCTTCTTAAGGTAGAACCAGGAAAGCGATGCTCTAAAGCGCCAACCCCTTCTTCGGGAAAGTTTAATAGGAGGACTTCCTAGAAGAGTCCTACACCAAATTTTATAACGCGGTCATTCAACATGGTACAAAGATTGGTATGGGTACCACTGTGAAAGTTATTAAAAATATAGACAATGTTGTTTTTGCGGAGCTTACCAAGGGTACTTCAGGTGCATATGATCTCTTATAGGAGCCCGACGGCGTGAAGTCAAAAGTTCGTAAATTGCTGTTTGATGGTAGACAGGGGTGGCGATTCAATTCCTGTTACCGTTTAACCGTAATCTGATTTCGCAACACACTTCAGATATTGCTTAATTGCGCTGAAGAAAAAAAAAGTGACTTGACATTGGAGGCAACTTCAATGTTATTCTGAATTCATGGAAAAACTTTATTCTATACAAGAGATTTCGAGGATCCTTGGGATGACGAAGGATACGCTTCGTTACTATGACCGGATTGGACTCGTATCGCCAGCCCGGGAAGACAATAGGTACCGCAGATATTCGAAGAACGACCTCATCGACTTGATGAACATTCAAATCATGCAGTATGCGGACTTTTCTCTTGAAGAAATCAAGGGAAAGTTTGGGTTCCACAGGATGGAGAATGTAGACCCTGCTTATTGCCAGGAGGTTGCTGCGTTCCTCGATGCCAAGAATGCAGCAACGCGCGAGAAGATTGCTCATCTAGAGAAGGTCAGTCAGTTGCTCGACGTAGCAGCCGAAACGCTAAGGGACTTTAATCCTGAAAGCGACCAGCGACTGGCAGAGATCGTTGGCGAGATTTACCAGGCTATTCGAAAGAAGGAACCGGGAATATCCGAGGAGGGATGTCATGGACATCAAGGTTAGGAATTTCTATTATCTGATTGCAGGCATTCTTGCGATACTGTTTTCCGTTACCCACGCATGGAATGGGCAATCCGCTGTGCTGCCGATGCTCCACGTGAATGCGATAGCCATGGATACCCGAACAGTATTCATGTATGTTTGGCACATCATCACGGCGGAAAATCTGATCTTCGGTATTGTGTTCATTTTCATGTCATTCCAAAGCGAGCAATCGAAGATCCGGTTTGCCGCATGGACGATCGTGTCGCTTCTGATCGTCCGACTGATAGTCATTCTTGGCATAACTGCATTTCAAGACATTTCGGCGCTTACGGATACGTTAATTGATTCGATTGCCATCGTAATCTATGTCACCTTGATCATACTGGGCATAAGAATGAAGCAAAACTCAGACGCCACAGTCAAATAGGGGGAAGTGAAGTCAACCATGCTGGGAGAGAGTATCGCTGGCAGCTACGAGCCGTGGATGTAAAAAACTGTGACATTTCAGGTCTTACAATGAAAGGAGTACTAGTCTAAGCAATAATGGAAAGCAATAATGGAAAGCAATAACAGAAACAAAGAATCTCTAGCGAGTCAAACTATCCTTTCCATAGGATGGTTTTTTTCAATTTTTCCGTTATTGACAGCACAGAGAAAAGATAAGCCATTGCATTAATGGAACAATAGTTTGAACAAGACACGACAGCAGCTGGGCCTGGAAGCATTCTATTCTTACTAACGAGTTCCCTACTCCATTTTTCAACCTGAGATGTTTTTTTCTTTTTCACTATAAAAACACCCCTTTAGATAAAATCCTTAGAGCTTTGAATAAATATCTTTAGAACTTTCATAGGTGAGGGATTTATTTAAGTTTGAAAGGAGTTAGTGCACAAATGCATCTTAATGGAAAGATTACAAACTTTAAAGAGGACTAGGATGGCAATGTGTGAAAAAATATATTTTCTTTTCGAATTAAAACTGGCGATTATGGTTCATACAAAACAAATATGCCTCCAACAGATGTAACCTTGTAAAAAGTTAGATTAAATTAACTCTACAAACCTGATAAAAGTACAAATAGAAAAAGCATGCTTTTGAAAAAAACACTGCTCAAAACACGCTTTTAACACATTCAATTGAATCATTTTTTGTAAAAAAGTTAGATCATTTATGCCAATCCGAATCCTTCTATTTAAATACATTTATATACAGTATCAGCCACAAAACATTGATATGGCGCACCCTTTTATCATTGTAAATGTATGCATTTAAGGATTTTGACTTGGAGCCTCTGTGGGTAATTTGGTCGTGAAAGGCTAAAGCAGGTGTTTCATCAGGCATCCCAGCCTATCATACCCACCCCTCCAAATAAAATCCTATTTTTGTTACGTTGAAAACTATAATTACTTACTGTATGTAAGCACCCATTACTTGAATAAGGTTCATCATTTATATCTCCAATCTATATAAATTAGCAATTTTCCCTTCGTGTTTATCGTTATTTGCTATCTGAAATTCTCTTACAAGTTTAAAACCATTTTTCTCTAACACTCTTCCAGAACTAGGATTTTCAACAAGACAACAAGTCTCAAACTTTTTAAATTTTAATTCCTCAATGCCGAAATCAATCGCTTTGTGTACTGCTTTCGTTCCAATTCCTTTGTTCCAGAAATCAGGTGCGACCCAATAATCTATTGCACCTGTCTCTTCATCTTCTTTTCTAACCGAAATGCTTCCTGCAAATTCTTCATCACACAAGATTGCAAAAGGATAATGGTTTCCTTTTTCTCTTTCTGCGTTTACAATTTTATACCACTGTCTTGCTCCATCTTTTGGATATGGATAAGGTACATTCGTTGTATCAGCAATTTCCTTTTTAGACACATACTCTTGAACGAAGCGTATATCCTTTTCTTCAATAATCCTAAGTCTCACTTGGTCCATTATAGTCCCTCCCTACATATTTATTAGCCCTATTAGTATTTTTTCTATCCTGCTGTGGTAGTACAATAACGATTACTACTAATTCAACAAACGGTTGCGTTAACCCTTCATGGATTAACGCAACCTTTTGCTCATTAACTTTGCAGCTACCGATAGGTCACTTAAAGGAGTGGAGCATCGCAACATTTTTGTAAACGTCGTGACTTTAATTCAACAATGATCCACGACATTAAAGTATTTAATTTCAATGCTATAAACTCGGATAACACTTCACCGTCCGTAAATGTGGGCGATGTTAAATAATATTGTTTTAATTCCATGTAAACACTTTTTCTATACCAAAAATAAAACAATACAGTCATTTAAATCTAAAGATTATACAACAATCGGGGCAGCTTAGAATAAAGGATTTTGTCAATGAAAACAGAAGTAATAAATATAGGTAGAAAAACTTATACAGGGAGAGATCTTTTATGAAAAAGCATCATGCGTTACAGTTGTATGATTATCATGTTTGGGCGAACAACAAGTTTTTTGTGCGATTGAATGAATTGCCGAAAGATATTTATGATCGGGAAATTCAAAGTGTTTTTTCCTCAATTGCGGAGACGCTTGTTCATATTTATAAGGCGGATACAATATATCTTGGTGTAATGCGAGAGGATAGTATGGATGAGATTCAAGCTTCTATTATCCAGGCGCAAGAAAAGACAAAGGATAAGGGACTCGAAGAAATAGAAGCGCTGTTTTATGATTTGTCAAAGAAGTATCAGGATTTTTTTAACAATGAGAGTGATTTGGATAAAGAAATTTTCCCCGAACATCCTCAATACGGTCGTTTAGAAACTTATCTTTCCGAATTGGTTCAGCATGTTGTAAACCATGGCACTTATCATCGTGGAAATCTTACGGCAATGTTACGTCAACTGGGTTACTCCAGTGTACCAACAGATTATGTTTTCTATCTTTATGCAATCAGATAAACAAATTTAAAGCAATAGGTCGCGATTGTGAAAGAAAAAGTAAAAGGGATGATACATATTCGTCATGTATAATATGTATTATCCCTTTTTATTTATGATTTAGGTTTTGATAAGTAATTTAATAAAGTCATTTAAAACTAAAACGTCAGTTCAAGAATCGCGCCAGATGTGGAAGTTCAATTAATTCACTTTTAAAAATACCCCCCTATTAAATTTCAATAAGAATAGGAACAATCATTGGTTTTTTCTTAGTATGTGTATATACATATTGTCGTATTGATTTTTTTATTTTCTTTTTCATTACATTCCATTGATTTCTATTTGCTTCTTGTAACTCGTTAACAGTTTCTATAGTAAGTCGATTAACGTCTTTCCGGAGTTCGGAGAAATCTCTATCCACAAATCCTCGAGAAATGGTATCTGGATCAGAAATTAGTTTTCCTTCCGCTTTGCTTATAGTTAAAACAATCATGAGCATTCCATCCTCTGAAAGCTGTTTGCGGTCTCGTAACACAAATTCCCCAACATTTCCGACGTCCCCCCCGTCTACGTAGATATTCCCAACCGGTATTTTCCGGGTCTGACGGGCAACGGTATGTTCAATATCGACAACATCACCATTATTGATGATAAACGTGTTTCCTTGCTCTACCCCAACGGATTCAGCTAACAAACGGTGATGGTGTAGCATTCTATATTCACCGTGAATAGGAATAAAATATTTTGGTTTCATTAATGTAAGCATTAGTTTTAAATCTTCTTGATAACCATGCCCAGAAACATGCATTCCGGATGTACTTCCTGATCCATAAATCACTTTGGCTCCAAGTGCAAATAAGTTGTCTACGATACTGGTGACATTTCGTTCATTCCCGGGGATTGGACCTGCTGCAATGATAACCGTATCTTCAGGTAAAATGTCGATACCACGAAAGTCTCCAGTGGACAAGCGAGCAAGAGCCGCCAATGATTCTCCTTGACTCCCCGTGCATAAAATAGCCACCTTTTCAGGAGCCATTTCATTGATTTCATGTGGGTCAATTAACATTCCATCAGGAACTGTTAAATAACCACGATCCATAGCAACCGCTACTACCTTAACCATACTTCGTCCAAGCAACGCAAGTTTTCGATTTGTTTTTTGCGCTACATTCACGACTTGCTGAACGCGACTAATATTTGAAGCAAAGGTAGAAAGAATAACTTTGCGTTCTGCTTTCATAAAAGTTGCTTCCAGATGTTCACCTATCATTTGTTCCGATGGGGTCAAACCAGGACGTTCTGCATTGGTACTCTCAGACAATAGAAGCAAAACACCTTCTTTGCCGATTTCAGCCATTTTATGAATATCCGAATGCTCATTATTCGCAGGGGTTAAATCGAACTTGAAGTCCCCTGTATGTACAATATTACCCTCTGGTGTGCGAAAAACCATTCCCAAGCAATCAGGAATACTATGGGTCACTTTAAAAAAACTTACACTCATTTCTCCGATTTTCAAGTTTGAGTTTGAGTTGATTTCAACAAGTTCGCTTTCTCTTAAAAGTTTATGTTCTTTTAATTTAATTTCAATTAATCCTAGTGTGAAGCGTGTGGCATAAACGGGTACATGCAATTTTTTTAAAAAGAACGGGATCCCCCCGATATGATCTTCATGTCCATGTGTGACAATTAAAGCCCTGACTTTATCTTTATTTTCTACTAAGTAAGCTATATCAGGGATAATCAAATCAACTCCTAATAAACTTTCATCTGGAAACTTATTGCCACAGTCGATAATCACGATATCGTTTGAATATTCGATCGCATACATATTTTTCCCGATTTCATTCAACCCGCCTAAGGCGAAAATAGATAATGCATTCTCTTTTATACTCAAATTTATAATCCTCCCACTTTAAATTTAATCTTAGTATGCCCTTTGGGTTTTCATTTATCAGTGGGTTGAATGCTCGGGCTCCCTATAAAAAGGAAATTCTAGACTTGTTTTTTCCTGAAAATACTTACTACAACATTGATGTCTTTGTTTCCGTTATCGAGGTCTTTCCTCTCGTGGAGACAGCTGCTATTCAAATCACTCGTGGTTTTAGATTTTTAAATAGACGCATCTCTTTTTTAAGAAATGCGCCCGTTTGCAGAAGATATGTATTATAAAAGGTTGTTAAACCCGGCTTGTATGTTTCTAAACCTTGGATTTGTAACTACACCAATAACCATGGCACTATTCTTGTCTTCCATTATGGTAGAACAAGAAGAAACCATTTCATCATTCAATTCTAAATATACTGTTCTGTCACTGCTCTTTTTTAACCTCTTGTACTCATTTCAAATATTCTCTTTCTTATCTTTGGGTAGACATTCTATAAAATCATCAGTAATTAATAACAAATCGTATTGCAAGCTAATTTCATATCTGTTTCAATGACTTTTAAGGGCTCTTTGAGATTTCTAAGAACAAAAATATTTTTTACTACACCTAAGTAAGAAAGTGTATTTTCTTTAGCATCGACATATGGTAGGAACTTTTGCATTAAAGAACTGGGACCAATAATTTTCAAGTTCTAATCATTAAATAATACATCCATGCTAACTGCTGAATTATCACCAGTTGGAATATTAATATCAAATATCCATGGATTATTAATCAGCAGCTCAAGTCTAAGTAATCGTGCTCATTATGTAACTGTGTGTATTTTCACCCAGAGGAATGTCTACAATTTCAACCATTATGATAAATATAATACTTGAATGAATAACGAAAATGGATAATCAATAATATTAAACATTGAATTAACATTATTATATTTTTATAATAAAAAAATTAATTTTATTATTTATTTTTTTGATTCCTTGTTATATAATATTATCGAATCAACTAAAAGGAAGGATTTCATTATGGCTTATAAAGTAATCACAAATTGTCCTGTCTGCAGTAAAACATTGAAAATTACAAAGTTGCAGTGCTCTCATTGTCACACTACGATTGAAAATGAGTTTGAATTATCTAAGCTGGCATCCTTATCAAAGGATCAGCTTCATTTTGTGGAAGTATTTTTAACAAGCAGAGGGAATATCAAAGAAGTTGAAAAGGAACTGGGGATTTCGTATCCAACGGTTCGAGGCAAGCTAACAGACATCATTTCATCCCTTGGGTATGTGCAGAAGAAGAAAAATGAAGTAGACGAGAAAAAAGTTGTCACCATGTTGGAAAATGGCGAAATCACACCAGAAGAAGCCATTAAGCTCTTAAAAAAGGAATAAGGAGGAATTTATCATGAAAGAGGAAATTACAAGAGTGTTAACAATGGTTCAAGAAGGGAAGATTGATGCAGATAAGGGATCAGAACTGATTCAAGTATTAAAAGAGAAAGAAGAAACAAGTAATAAGCTTTTTGACAAACCGACTAAATATTTAGATAAAATATTAAAGGTTCGTGTTGTATCGGCCGAAAATGATAACGTTATGGTCAATTTGCCTATAAAACTTGTCAAGGCAGTATTAATGGCTGGACACAGCATCGCAGCGAGTATTCCTCAATCGGAAAAATACGTTAAAGATATAGACATAAGCCTTATTATTGAAGCAATCGAAAACGAATTAGATGGCCAAATTGTTGACATTAAATCGGCAAACGGGGATACCGTTTCGGTCATCATTGATTAGTGATTTGCTTATGATGCATGTAAAAGTAAAAGCAAAAGACGTTCGGTTTACCATCCCAATTCCATATGCTATTTTGAACATTGTTATTTCAATTTTGTCTTCAAAATTTTTTCAGCAAAATGCAAACAAATGGACAAAAGAGCACTTCGAAAGAAAAAAACTGGACTTTACCTTTCCACTAATAGACAAAAAAACGCTAAAGCCTATCGTCAAGGAACTGAAAAATTATAAAGGGATCGTGCTAGTAGATGTCAAAGCTAAGGACGGTACTGAGGTTAAGGTTAGACTATAATTTATTATAGAATACACCGACCACTGACTGGCATTTTGAAGAAAAAGCCTAATTTCTCGCTTATAATACCGAGAAAATTAGGCTTTGATTACTATTACTTTATTATAGACCCTATTGCAGAAAAAAGAGAGTTCGTTTTCAATAAAGGCATCCCCTATTTCCTGTAAAATGTACTCCTTTATTATGCAAAATGGCCAAATTGTTGAATAATGTTATGTCATATTTAACATAAATAGGCCCTTTAGACAAAGCATATCCAAAGGGGGTAAGCATCGCGACTTTATTGCAAAGCTACATCTGTTACTTTTCTTTTTCTTAATGTTCCCGTCCAAATGCTTTAGTATTAATATTTTTTTTATCAAGGAAGTCTTCTATTTTTTTCTGTTCTCTTCCATTCACTACATCACTTTTATCAATTAGTGATTTAACATTTACTTTTGGAAGAACTCCTTCACTTGCGTCATTTGTTAAATTATCGAACATTTCACCTATCTCATAAAGAGTCTCATTTACAGCTGTAATGTACCGGCTAATTCTCTTTGATTCTTCTTGATAACCTTCAGGCAATGTATTATTTAAGATATAGTTAGAGAAATTCTCATCATTTTCTTTTGTAAGTTTGTTAATTTTATCTAGTTTCTGTAACTCTTGTATATTTAATTCCTTTTCTTCATATATATAATCTTGAAATGGTTCGCTAGCATTCGATAATTCTTCATTGCTATCTAGATATATTTTTATGCTTAATTTTATTTCTTCCTCGTCTATTACACTTTCTTGTTTTTCAGAGGTAAAAATAACATCAGGAATCTCCACATCCTGTATAGAAAGAACTTCATCTTCATCTTCATCTTCTATAGTGTCAATATTTTCTCCCTGCGAACATGCGCTTAATATAAAAAGAATTAAAAAACTAAAAAACAATTTTCTCATAATAATAATTTCTTCCCCCTTGCAATTGACATGTTCCATCTCAAATATTTTATAAATAATATAAAAGGGAATTTTACTATACCATAGGATTGCTAAAAGAGAAGCTATAATAAACCCTTTTATAGACTCAAGGATTTCTCCACTGCCAATTGTACTCAATCCATTAACAAGTCCCATTACAATTAAAATCAGTGCAGATAGAATCAGGATAGGTACACCAATTATATAAGCTAATATAATTGGTAAAAGTAATAATAGTGCAAATAAACTTACTATAATAATAATACAATTCATTATACCTAATCCCATAATTGAGAGCAGTGCTGTAAACATACTCTTAAATGCTTTTATTCTCGTCAACCTTCTTAATAGCATATTAGCAATCTCTATAGGATTTTCCCATTTTTCAGATAGCTCCTCCTCACTTTTATTTTCATGTTTTCCCTCAGTAAAAGAGTGTATGGTATATTCATCTATTATATCTTTTTTTCTTGTTCAGACATACAAACTATTTGTTGTCTATTGTCCATTTAAAACAGGTATAACTTAATACTTCAAGATATCATTTATAAATTCCTTCTTTATTCAGAACTTAGTCTGATTACATCTTGAATCTTCAACCACGGCTTATAATCACACCTACACCAGAACCTCGACCTTCTTTTATCCACTTATCGACTTTAGATGTTCTTTTTCTTTTGAACATAAAAAACACCCCTTCGGTTACTCATAACCAAAGGGGAAAAACGGTATAACTTTATTTAAAACAGTACATCCTTTTTTATATATGGTTGACTTTATTTCAAATCTACAACAAATGTAGGTTTATAAAAAAGTTCAATTAAAAATGTGCTATAAGCGTTGATTTTACACGATGATAATTTTCATTTTATAAAAAAGATTGATCAAAACGTGTGTATTAGTAAGGAACATGCATTACTTTTTATAAAAAAGTTTAATCGCTTTTTATAATGATTCATTAATATGTAAACAATTGGCATGAGTAATCGTATATATTAGATAATAATCACCCAAAAACGCTTATTAGACGCAGAAGGCAGTTACCTTTAATTTTGTTTGTAAAGATAAAACAGGAATGATTTGCGAACTAAATGACACAAAGACTACCCTTACTAGAGTATTTCTATATGTTATTTCAAATTTTTTCACTCCATTTTTTTTTGAATTTTTTCATGAATTTTTTCTTCTATCTTTTCTACACGATTTCCCTTAAATTTGCGTCTTGGCGTTGGATGAAGCCATTGTATTTGCCCTTCATGGAAGACCCCAGTATATTCTTTACCTTGAATAGTTAGTTTAAATATATGCCCCTCATGGTTTTTATCATCAAACATTGGTTTGATTTCAAGATCATCTGTTTCGTCCTCAATCCCGCGCTCCTGCATAAGTTGGTGAATCTGAGCTTCAAGTGATTTTAATTGTTTCTCTCCAAGATCCTGTTTTGGATTTGGGTTTAACCACTGAATTTCTCCTTCATGAAAATGTCCTTTATATTCATTCTCATTTATAGAAAGTTTCAGTAGATGGCGCTCATACGTACGCCCCTCAAATATTGGTTCCACTTCTAAATCATTTGCCTTCACTTCGGAATCATCTGCCACTGTAAGACCTCCAATTCAATTATTTATTATTGTTTTGTCCCTAATCTGGATAGTTATACATTAATGAAACCCCTCAACCTAAAAGTGCATCCTTTTTGATAGTATTATCCAATCTATCCATTCAGGTTAAGCGGTCGATTAATATTAGTTTTCCCTTAAAAAAATCGGGTTAAACAAAATAGCTTATTACATGGATAGGCCACACCAATAAAAATAAGAGCGAGTAAAATAATACACAACTAGTGAGGAGAATCAACCATGCCTAAAAAAAGAAGTACCTTTTAGTTGGTAAAGGTCTTTATATACACGTAAAACCTTCACCATACAAATGGTAAAGGTTCTTTTATTTTGAAATAAAGAACTAGATTTAAACCGGCGTTTACTTATTAAAAGAGGGGTGACATCATGAATTATTTGTTTTTTTGATTATTGCTCAAGTTAAAATCCCATCCTGTGTAACCATAGTACATTGGTTTAAAATAAGCATCAATTATAAAATAATTTCCATCCATAACTTCAAACAACTTAGAAAGTAACCCCATTGTTTGAGGTCACGATTGAGTTGTCTCAAAACACAACAAATGTAGCTTTGGAATAAAGTTTGATTAAAAACTTCTTACAAATCCGCATTCTATCGTAAACAAAAAGAATCCATTTTGAAAAAAAGATTGATCAAAATGGATTCTTTCTTTGTGATTGGGTGTTCAGTTTTTATAAAAAAGTTCGATCATTTTCTACCTGTTTGTGGAAGATCTTATTGAAGATAAGAACCCTTTACTCTAAGTATTCTTCACAACTACTTAGAGTTGAGTATATTCAAAATGGTGGTCTTACTATCGTTTAAATATGGTTAAAGAGTTGGGTCTTTTACTTTCCTTTCACTGTCCAGTAACCAAAGATGCACCCCATAAACTTGATAGCTGGTATGCATCTCATAGAGTATACGGTTTTAGGTTATGTTTAAAAAATATGATAAAAACTTATCTCTAAGCTGAGGACACACAAGACAAGCGCAGGTATTGCTTTCTTAAAGGGATCTCTCGCTAATACAATAAGAGTAAATGTGGCTGCAAGCATCCGTCATGAAACGGATGCCATTGTTTAGAGCCACCTTCCTTACGAGCGATGATTACCCTAAATCTTCTCCATTTGTCTGGATGGCTTTCTGATACCAATAGAAACTATCTTTCTTCAAACGTTTTTTTGTACCATTCTCCATATCATCTTGATCAACATAAGGTTCTGGTGTGTGATCAGTATGGAAAAACAAAATTTTTTCAAATGGAAGCATTATCAGCCTGACATTATTTTGTTAACGGTCAGATGGTACCTACGTTACAGCCTCAGTTTTCGTGGTTTGATGGAAATGATGGACGAACGCGGCTTATCCATGGCTCACACAACCATTATGCGTTGGGTTCAACAATATGGGCCTGAATTAGATGAAAGAGTACGGCATCATTTCAAGTAAACAAACTGTGGCTTTGGAAAAAAGTTTAATCAAAAGTACATCGCAAAGCCACAGTTTTGGGCAAATAAAAAGAATCCATTTTGAAATAAGATTGATCAAAATGGATTCTTTTCTTGTGAACGGGTGTGATATTTTTATAAAAAAGTTTAATCATTTTTTAGCTATGATCCACAACAATCGTGCCAGTTTGCGGGGTAAAATGTTCTATGCCAGATTGATTGTTTACTTAACCGCTCGCAATTTTATGAATCATATCACGGATTTCAATCGCTCTTAATTAAACTTTAGGTTGTCGCTATCTCTTTTTATGCGTATAAAAATTAGCGAGGTGATTTTGAGTAAAATCTTCATCTTTTATGGTTATTGATGGGGTAATTCCTTTAGGAAACTCCTCTTCCCATACTTGTTTTTCAACATAAGTATGATACCACATATCTGCAATGACATCAGGATCATTTACCGTACCCGACCCAGCTGATTTAATTAATACACCTATAGAACGGTGAGCAACATAGATTCCCTTCGATGAAAGCTCAGCATGGAGATTGGTTATATAATTGCGTAGTCCCGACATCGCGATCCCGACATTCCCCATTATTGGCAACGGACATTGCAGACAAACCTGTCGTAAACAATAATGCTCCTTCATTTTTCTTTAGCATATCTGGTAATACTTTATTTACCATATGAATGGCGCTGGCAACAACTCCGTCAAACTGATCTTTTGCATTTTGTGTCGTCAATTCTAATACAGAAGTCGGTGGAAAATTCCCTGCATTGGGGCTAAATTCTAGAACATATCGAGCAATTATTACACTATCAAGAAATGATTTCCAAAAACTTGCGAAATTTTAATATCTATTATACAGTTGAAGTACTATTTTATTAAAGGGTGAACTTTTTGTTAATTGTAGAATTCTAATCTGAATCAACGTAATAGCTTAATTTTGTCGAACAAACCACCCGTCTGGAGTGTTATTTGTTGTGCAAAAAAAGCAAGATTAGAATTAGTTAGCTTCTTATAAACATTTGGCGCGACTAATTTTAGTCGCGCTTTTTCTATTCGTTGATTTTGACAATTTTATTTTTCTTATTAAAATTGAGAGGACGAATCTACAATGCAAAAACAATTACAACAAATTACAGCTGATATGCAGCTTGAAGAACATTATCACACATTAGAAAAAGCTCTACTTGCTTTATATTTCCATAAAAATTGCACAACTAAATCTTTAGCTCATACGACAGACTTACCAATACCTATCGTTTCAGCAATGAAGAAAGAATTTTCCAAGCAAGGTTGGGGTAAACATAGCTTAACGAAAAAGGGTCAGCTTGCTATCTCGCAATATTTTCAACTCTCAGGTGCTGATGCTAAACTCTATCTTCAATTAACGACAGATGATGCATTTCGTACAGAATGGATTACACAAAATATAAGCGAATTAAGCACTATTTATGACGCTAGACCCACAGCTGACGTGGCAATTGATCAAGCAAAATGTACAGTTGAGACAGCCTTAAAACGTGCATTGCTTGCACTAGACTATACGATGCTACTCAATAAGCGCATTTTGTGTTTAGGCGATGATGATTTTATCAGTATTGCATTAGCTTTTTTACTAAAGAAAATCGCTCCACATTCCTCAACTAAAATTGTTGTGTTAGATATTGACAGGCGAATTTTATGTACGATTAGCAAAATAGCTAAGGACTATGAGCTTCAGATTAAAACAGATTATTATAACGTTCAGGAGCCTTTGCCTAAAACATACGCCCTTCAGTTTGATTGCGTATACACAGATACACCATATACCTTGATTGGCGCACAGCTTTTTTTATCACGTGCGATTAACGCACTAAAGCCAGAAGCAATGCGGCATGTGTTTTTTTCCTACGCTAAGCGTAGCTATCAAAAGCAGTGGCAACTACAGCAAAGTTTATATGCTATGGGCTTCGTTATTGACAGTATTAAATACGACATTAACACCTATGAAGGTGCACAGATTTTAGGTGCTAAAAGCCAATTATTCGTATTACAAACAACAGAGCAAATGACTTCCTATATTCCTAATCAGCGTAAGTTTACGCGACCAATTTACACGGGAGAAATTGAGCGGAAATCCATCGTTTATCAGTGTATCCATTGTCAGCACAAGCTTACAGTCGGCGCTGGCTATCCATACATCACGATTGCTCAACTTCAATCCAGTGGTTGCCCAAGTTGCAAAAATAAAAAGTTTTCACAAATTAAGAGAACAGTACAAAAGTCACAATTCCAGCATACATTTGGGCATCATATTTTATTAGAGTTACACGATTGCAATGTTGCATTACTCAATGACGTGCAACAAATTAAAACGATTATGTGTCAAGCTGCCTATAAAGCAAAGGCAATGATTGTGACCGAACATTTCCATCATTTTTCACCTTACGGGGTTAGCGGTGTAGTAATTATTCAAGAATCACATTTAACGATTCATACGTGGCCAGAGTACGGTTATGCGGCAATAGATGTTTTTACTTGTAGCAGTAAATTAGCCCTACAAGAGGCTGTTCAATATATTACTGAGCAATTTAATGCAGGAAATGTCGCACAGCATTACCTACATCGAGGTAAATCGAAAAATGGAGGGGGCTGTCCCATAAGCCCTTAAAATGAAACAGGAAAAGAAAAACAAGTTGTTTTTCTTTTCCTGTTTTTATATTTTCACTTGATTGAAGCTCCGTTGGTGACATAAGGAGTTTTAAATAACTTTATTATTTTTTAAATGACTTTATTGTAATTTTTAACTGTACTATGATTATTAGAGGATAGTAATTTGATTAAAAACACCTTGCAAACTCTTGTTTTACGGTAAATAAAAGAAGCCATTTTTGAAAAAAGATTGATCAAAACATGATCTTATTTAATGTAATCGATTCATTTCTTTATAAAAAAGTTTGATAATTTTATTAAACCTTATTCAACTAATGCTCCCGATAATTTAAGTGTATAGCTGTACAAACTATCACTAAATCATGTAATGCTTTCCATTAATAATGTTTGTATCTTCCTTTCCATACAATACTTTCTTTGGATTTATAACGATGATTAAAACTGATACTACTACATAAAAAATTGCGTTATACATGATTAAATCGATTAAGTTTCCGTTTATTATGCCAATAAAAAAATTAAAGAATTGGTGGATGATAATTGGGATGATTAAATTCTGATTTAAGTTATAAAATGCTGTCATGACGATTTTAATGGACATGATTGAAATCATAAAGAATAGAATATATTTGATTAAATCAATGCCCACAAACCCTGTAGTAAACCATATAGGTAGATGCCACATACCCCACCAAAATCCTATAATTATCGAAGCTTTTAATGGCGAATGCTTCTTTTGGAGCTCAATTTGAGCGAAACCTCTCCACCCTAATTCTTCTCCTAGTGGCCCTGCAAGAAAGCTTTTAAAAAAGAAATAGATCAGCATTCCCCATGAAGATATAGTAAAAATAGAGTCTACTTCACTATTATTAGATACGAGAAATAAAATCATCAAAAATATGAAGGCTTGAATCATACTCACAGTAAGAATCACGGAAAATTTAAGTTTATTCTTGAATTTATCACTTACAAATTGTATAAAACTCTGCCCAGGATAGATTTTTTTAAATAGCACTGCAAAAGCAAAGGTTGAGGACCAAGATGAAATACAAAACATTACATCAAAGACCCATGCAGGAAATCCTAACATGCTTATGGCTCCTACAAGAAAAAAAAGTGGCAAAAAAATGATATTGGTTAGTAGAATAAAACTTGCTACTGGTTTTTTTAGTTTCTTTTCTCTATTCATGTATATTCCCCGCTTCAAACTAAGTATTTTCGTAAATATAATAACGCTCATATTTACTAATACCTTCAGCTTAAACCTAGGGGTTACTCACAGGTCAATACATGTCTGCATTATTTTATAGGTGCATAAATTTCTAAAAATATACGTTCAAGTCCATCTTCATAAGTGGTAAGTAATAGATTTATATAAACTTGCCCCAAAAGTTCATACCTTTTTTCTATTGCTACTTTTCTTAAACTAGCTTCCACGTTATGGTCAATACTTTTTCCACCAGTTGACCATCTTCCATCTTCAATAACTGTATAAATACATTTTGGATGAGATAGAATTTTACCTTCTATTTCTTTATCAAAGTCTTCTACTTTTCTTACAATTATAAACTTATCTTCTATAATACCTTCTTCATTGAAACTTATGACTCTTCTTAAAGATGTTAGAGTAACTGCTTTTTTTAAGCTGTCTGTGTTCTTTTTTAGAGATTCATATTCATCATACGCAGTGAAATGCTCTATTTCTCCTTTTATTTCTAAAGGCTTCATTTCTTTTACTGTGTATTCTCCTAAGAATTGTTTAATTTTCGCGCAATCTTCTTTTACTATCTGAAGCTTTTTTAAAAGAAGCTTTTTATATTCTATTTCCTCTAAAACATCTTGTTCTTTCTCTTCTATTAATGATTTTATTCCCTCTATACTTTTACTTTTTCTTAATTCCTGGATTTTTTTAATTTCAATATCAATTTCTCTATAGAAATTTACTGTTGTTATATCATATATATCAAAATGATTATATTTTCTATACCCATTCTCAATGTTTTGCTTAGGCTTTACTAATTCCTTTTCTTCATAAAATTTTAAGGTATCTCTAGATACACCTAAAAATTTAGCTACTTGTCCAATAGTGTACATTATACTCTCCTTTATCATTACTACATATTCTATATGATATTTCATATTATCAGTACGTCGAACAATAATAATATAAGTTTTTGTAAACGCTAGACTAGATTGGACAGTAATCGCCAGCTAAAATTGGACACTTTTGCCAATAAATAACCCTTTTAACTTATACTATAAATAGGACGAGTTTGGTATGTCAACACTAAACTAGACACTTTTCTTAAGGGTATCAAGTTTATATTTTACGGGGCTCAAGTAATCTAGTGAACTATGAGTACGAATGTTATTAAACCAGTGAACATAGTCACTAAGTTCAAGAGCCAGTCGTTCAAGATTTTCAAAGTGCATATCTTGTGTAAATTCAGTCTTAAACAATTTAAATGTTGCTTCAGCCACGGCGTTATCATAGGGATTTCCCTTCATGCTCAACGATCGTTTGATCTCAAATGTTTTTAACGCTTCATCTGTAATAAAGTTTAATCAAAAATACCCCACAAACCCATATTTTACGGTAAATAAGAAGAATCCATTTTGAAAGAAAGTTTGGTCAAAATAGATTCTTCTCTTGCATATTTAAGTCTCGGTTTTATAAAAAAGTTTGATCATTTTCTAACTGTGTTGCTCAACAATCGCGCCCGTTAATTGAATAACTAACCTCTATATCACCTTTAATAAAAACTCCATGTTAAAAAAGATAGATTAAAATGGATTTTCTTGTTCTACTAAATGATTTTTTCAAGGAACATTATTCTGTAAATTTACAATAAAGTTATTTAATTTTAAAGCCATAAACAAACATAACCCTATTTTATTTTAAGGCGGGGTTAAAATATAGTTGTTTAATTTTAGATGTGGATACTTAACTGTACTTAAAAATATAACAATAAAGTCGTTTAAATCTAAAGTTTTCCCTCCACAATCGCGCTCTTTTACGGAACAAAGCACCAGTGTATCTTAGTTAGTTTTTCAACGATTAGGCCCAATTAGCAGGAACATTCTTTATTATTACTTGGTTAAATCAAAGCTCGTTTTAATTAAGTCATCAATATCTCTTTTTGAATCGGCACGTTCTAAGATAATAGAGATCCAATGTTCTTTATTCATATGATAAGCGGGTAAAATATCTCGTCGGTTTATTAAACTACCATTTAATTCGGGAGGTGATTTTAGATTCAGAATATCTATTTCTTCTTTTCCGTCTAATCCTAATTTCTCTGGAGAGACATTCATTACAAGACCATACCATTTTCCGCTGGATGCGTGTCTTAAAACAGCATAGTTGGGAAACTTTCCCCACTGATAATCCGGCAATGTACCGTATTTCTCTTCGACATGCTTAAAGATATCTTCTCTTGTTAACATACTTCAATCATTCCTCCAACTACTTATGGTCAATTCTTCTCACTCTAATTCCATCTTTGAAAAAATCACATGGATGTGCACTCAACGATATGGAATTTAATGGAATAAGCGAATCGAAGTTTTTAAACAACTTTATTGTAAATTAAAGGACTTTATTTGTAATTAAGCAACTTTATTGTCATTCAACATATTCAGCACATTTTTTTGCTTCGTTTCATAACTATTTGATTTTTAATATTATTTTACCTTTAGCCCTACCAGACTCTGCATATTCCATCGCTTTTTGAGTATTTTCAAAAGGGAAAACTCTATCAATTATAGGTTTGATTTTACCAGTCTCAATAAAATTTGCGATTATTCGTAATTGCTCTCCACTTGGCTTCATAAACAAAAACGTATATTGAACATTATGCTTTTTTTCAAGCGCAGTAAGTTTATGACTTGCAGCTGAAAACAACAACGTTTTAAAAAATCCGGAACCATATTCTTTACCAAAACGAGCATTCGGTAATCCGGAAACGGAAACAATTTTTCCTCCGCTTTTTATCACTTCAAATGATTTTTCGAGTATCTCGCCCCCAAGTGTATCAAATACGGCATCATAGTTTTTCAGTATCTCTTCAAATTTTTCTTTCTTGTAATTTATAATTTCATCTGCACCAAGAGATTTTACTAAATTCGCACCAGCTTCACTGGCAGTCGTTGCAACAGTGGCACCCATTAGTTTTGCCAGTTGAATAGCAAAGGTACCGACACCACCAGCCCCAGCTTGAATTAAAATCTTTTGTCCCTTTTGTAATTGCAAAATGTCTGTTAGGGCTTGATAGGTGGTTAACCCAACCAGTGGGATCGATGCTGCTTCTTCAAAGCTCAAATTTTTAGGCTTTAAGGCGATGTCATCTTCGTGAATAGCGATAAATTCGGCAAAAGTACCGATTTTACTCTTACGTGGACGTGCATATATTTCGTCACCAACTTTAAAACGAGTCACTTTTGCGCCAACCTTTGCAACGACACCAGAAAAGTCATTCCCTAAGATAAGAGGCATTTTATATTTAACTAACAATTTCACTTTCCCATCGCGTATCTTAAAATCAACAGGATTAATACTAGCTGCATGAATTTCTGCGAGTACCTCATATTCACCAATTTCAGGTGTGGGCATTTCTGCCAAACGCATTGGAACTTTCCCATAGCTATCAATAACCATTGCTCTCATAGCCTATACCTCCAAATAATCTGTTTAAATTCCATCATTTCAATAAAAGTTCTGCATGAACTTATCAATATCCAACACAAGCGTTCTTAATAAACCTAATTCTGTACGTACATTAATATAATAAAAGTTTTTAGTCCCTTCTTTACGCATTAAAATAACACCGGCATCTCGTAAAACCTTAAGATGATGGGACACAGCAGGTCGAGAAAGATGTGTTTGTTCAGTGATTTCACCCACACGTAATCCTGTTTGACAATCCGTCCCCATTAGAACTAACAAGATCGATTGACGTGTTTCATCACCAATTGCCAATAGTACTTTTTGACAATTAATAAAATCCTCTTTGATCATTTTTAGTTGGTCCTGTTTATTCATTCAGTAAAATACCTCCGAAAATCAGTTTAATGGTTTAAGTTGATGAACCATATTGTTGAATACAACAATATACGATTGTTATGTTAGGTGCAATATTGAGAAAGCAAATCGAGACGAATACAACTTAGAGAGGAAGCATCAGCAACTTTAGTATTCCACTTGATCCGTTAATTAAAATAAGCACTAGATAAGTAATCTAGAGGTCTTCTAAAAAGAAAAAAACCTGAATCGTATTGTCAATTTAATACGATTCAGGGGGTATTTCTTTTACTTGTCTATTTTATTTACTGTTACCTGATTAAATGGCCCTTTAATGGAATAACTTTATTATCACTTAACAAGTTCTTAATCCATAAGAAAAACCGAAATCCCTTCTTTATAGAGATAGGAAATTCCGGTTCATCTTTTTTATAAACAGTTCAATTTTATTTCGAAGCCACAAATAAACTTTTTAGATCCGTTCTCCTTACTCCACCGTCACACTTTTCGCTAAATTCCTTGGTTTATCCACGTCACAGCCGCGGTGTAAGGATGCGTAGTATGCGATGAGTTGGAGCGGGATTACAGAGATAAGAGGTGTTAGTAATTCATTTACTTTTGGTAAAAGAAAACGATCTTCTGCTGTTTCCAAGCCTTTCATCGAGATGATGCAGGGGTTGGCACCGCGGGCAGCTACTTCTTTCACGTTGCTGCGGATGCTCCAATTGACGTTTTCTTGTGTAGCAAGGGCGATAACAGGTGTTCCTTCTTCAATCAACGCGATTGTTCCATGCTTCAGTTCTCCGCCAGCGAATCCTTCTGCTTGGATGTATGAAATTTCTTTTAGCTTTAATGCTCCCTCGAGGCAAACAAAATAGTCGAGAGAACGGCCAATAAAGAAGCAATTACGTGTAAATGGTAGGAATTCACTTGCAATCTTTTCAAACTCTTCTTTCTCGTCGCAAAGCATTTCCATTGCGTTAGCAATGATGCCAAGTTCATGAATTAAATCGAATGTCAGATTACATCCACGAAATTTTGCTGTTACATCTGCAAGAATTGCCATTACCGCAATTTGCGCAGTATATGCTTTTGTGGAAGCGACTGCGATTTCTGGCCCAGCATGCAGAAGCATCGTATAGTCAGCTTCACGTGAAAGAGTAGAACCAGCAACATTGGTAATCGTGAGCGCTTTATGTCCCATTTCTTTAATCCGAACAAGAACCGCTCTGCTGTCAGCAGTTTCTCCACTTTGTGAAATAAAAATAAACAATGGTTTTGCTGAAAGAAGTGGCATATTGTAGCTAAACTCACTTGATACATGCACTTCTACAGGAATTCCCGCCATATTTTCAATAAATTGCTTTCCTACAAGACCGGCATGATAGCTCGTTCCGCAAGCAAGAATATAAATACGGTCAGCTTCCTTCATCGCTTCTTTAATATCATCAGCAACCTCAAGCTTACCTTTTTCATTTTGGTAAGCCTGTATGATTTTCCGGATAACAAGGGGCTGTTCATCAATTTCCTTGAGCATATAGTGAGGATATGTTCCTTTTTCGATATCTCCCGCATCGATTTCCGCTTTATATGGCGCTCGAGTTACGGTTTCACCTTGAAGGTTTTTGATCGCTATATCGTCCTTTTTTAAGATGACCATTTCTTTATCCATCAACTCAATGAATGTATCCGTTACTTGTATCATCGCCATCGCATCACTAGCCACAACATTAAACCCATCTCCAACACCAACAAGCAAAGGGCTTTTGTTTTTCGCAATGAAAATAATATCAGGTGTTTCCACATCAAGCAGGGCAATTGCATAGGAACCTTTTAATAGATTCAAAGTTTTACGAAAGGCATCTTCTATTTCTAGTCCCTCATCTGCAAACTTAGCAATCAGATGAACAATAGCTTCTGAATCCGTATCACTTTGAAATTCTACGTCTTGCAAATAATCCCTCTGTATTAATGTGTAATTTTCAATGACTCCATTATGAACCAAAGTGAAACGACCTGATGTACTTTGATGTGGATGCGCATTGATATAGCTTGGTACGCCATGGGTTGCCCAGCGTGTATGTCCGATTCCAGCCTGTGCAAAGATTTCTCCGTCTACGGCACTTCTTAAATCGGCAATCCGTCCCTTTTCTTTAAAAATATGGACGCCATTCTCATTACTTACTGCAATACCCGCAGAATCATACCCTCTATATTCAAGCTTTTCCAAGCCTCTTAATAAAATCTCCTTTGAATCAGTTGCTCCAATATACCCTGTAATACCGCACATAGTTATTTCCTCCCTAATAAGGAGGCAAGCAAGCACGGGGGCACACCTGCCCCCTCATCTCTGTTTTTTTATGTGCTCATTTCCTTTCCATTGTCCACCGAGTCGCCTCAGTGATTTAAGAAAGAAATTTCAGCTGTGTAGCACAACTGGGAGGCATCCGCCGAACGTTCGATAAACCTCCACCTCGTCTACTAATCTAAGTACGGAAGGCGCTTGACCAGGGGTGACAATCATAAAATGAATCGCATTGTGGTACAACATTCCACTGAACGGATCAACCTTATCTCGAATCCCCTTACACCTATAGCCAGATATCTTCCTAGTCAGCCCACAACTTTCGAAGAAATATTGGGCTATGAATGTCACTCTTCTGGACCTCAAAGAAATATCGACTTCCTCCATACGGAAGTTCCTCATTAGATTAGTGCTGGCGCTTTTATTTTTAAAACAGCTATGCTCCTTTCGCTTCTAAAGTAAAAAAGTGAAACAAAAATATCATACTATACATGTTTTCCTTTAGTCAATAACAGTTAGTTATAATTGAATACATTATTTCCAAATTCACATGATCCATCACTAATGATAAACAGAGTGATTCAAATTATATTATGCCTTGATTAGTGATGTGTTGCTATAGCATTCAAATGTCTTTCACTGTACAATCGGTATATTACTGTGGTAAATCGGCCACATTCTTGAAGAATAGTAGATGAATTGTCGTTTTTGCATTTCTAAAGAAAGTTCTTACGGATAAAAAAAGCATCTCCTAAACAACTCAGTCGGAGACGCTTTTGACTATATGCCCTTAAGCTTCATTTTCTGCGGTGAATGAACGTTGGCCCAGTTCTTTTTCATAGATATATAGGGCATTCTTATCTTCGCCGATTCGTTTCAAATATTCGATATGTGTATCAAAGCTAGCTTCTTCTTCCACTTGTTCATCTAAGAACCATTGTAAAAATGAAATAGTTGCATGTTCTTTTTCTTCCCAAGCCAGGTCAGTCAATGCGTAGATATCTTTAGTTACTGTTTTTTCCTGTTGCAATGCCGATTCAAAAGTATTCAAAATGGATTCGAAATTTATTTTCGGTGCATTCACTCCAGTGAATTCTGCATGAACCCCACGGTCATTCAAATATTGATATATTTTCATACCATGGAAACGCTCTTCAATCGCCTGTTGTAGATAAAAGTGCGCAAATCCTCCATAGCTATTATATTCGCAATAAGCAGCCATGGCCATATAGGATTGAGCAGCTTCAAATTCATTGTTCATCTGCTGATTTAATGCATTTGCAATACGTGAACTGAACATGTATTCCTCTCCTTATCATTGATTCCTTTATTTATTAATCTTACATGATTGAAGAGGAATTGGCACCTATGAAGTCATTTAAATGTTACGCTTAAAGTATCTAACACTTCATTAAGATTGAATATACATCATCATAGGAAGTCATTCACATTGAGCATGTTTGACTCGGGTATCCCTATATACTAAGTTACCTCCGTTTATGAAAATCCCGCTCTACCATGAAATTCTCTCACCATACTTCTCTAACATTGATTTATTATGCTCGTCTCCACCTTCGATATTTGCACTTAGAAATATTGGTGGCCGAAGTCCGTTTTCCGCCATCTGTACGATCACCTCAGCAAATATGGCATGGATGGTTGTTGCACCAATCACTGTTGATGTCGGGGAAAATGGCACAGCTACTTTTTCATGGGTTAGGATTGCATCGCCGATGACAGAATGGTTATCAATAACTAGATCAACAACTTCGTGTAGAAGTTTCCCAGATGCATGGCGGGATGGCTGACTATTCGAATATTCAACGGATGTAATCCCGATTGTAAATGCTCCTTTATCCTTTGCAATGATGGCTACATCGATTGGGACCGGGTTACGACCCGATGTTGAAATAATAATCATGATATCTTTCTTTTGAATATCTTGATTTTCCATAAAGGACAAAGCATAATCGTCCCTTCTTTCTAGCTCTGATGAAAGCAGGGCCCTTTCATGAAGCATCAGCGGTTCATGAAAAATTGGTTTGATTGGAACCAGTCCACCTGCTCTATAAAAAGCTTCTTCCGCTAAAATATGAGAGTGTCCACAACCAAATAACTGAACAACCCCACCTTTTTTAATAGCTTTCACTATTTCTACCGCTGCTTTTTTCATACTCGCTTTTTCTTTTTCCAATACGATATTTAACCGTTCAGTGATCTTTGCAAAATAGGAATCTATCATGATATATGGCCCCTTTCTCCTATTGATAGATATCGAAAAAAGACCGGAAAATCCGGCCTGAATAAATTTCTCCGGCATAATTGGAGATGTGCTAGACACTTGTACTACTTCAACGTCAATTCTGGCTCAAGTTCGGCCTCAAAAATTCGTGGCCACGGAAGTTTTACGTGCACACTTTCAAGAGATGCGATGGTTTTATAGAAAGCTTTGTTTCCTCTTGATCCGATATAGACCTTTTTCCCATTAAAATATTGATACCAATTTTCTGTTTCACTTGTTAATTTGTCGACCACGAAATCATTCACTGGTTCATATTTATCGCCTAAATCCCACTCACTAGCTCCAATGTCTATAATAAATTCTCTTGCAGCTGGATGAACGATATTTTTATATCCCTGGTCCTTGGCAAATCTGTGTAGTAAAAATTCATAATGTGACTTTGCGGCTTGTTCATATACAGGAACACCGAAACCAGATGTTTGCTCGATAAAAGCAAAGCGTGAAGCAGCATGACCTACTGTTATTCCCAGTGCATTTCCAGCAGTGTTCCAACCACTATATGAAAGTAGTTTTGTTATATCGACTCTATCAGCAAGTTCCGTAACAAACGCTTCATCCGCTTTATTTACAATCAGTACATCTCCTATCGCAACTTGCTTACCTGCTACAGTTAAATCACCTATTCTTTTCACAAAGTTATTGATATCCTGACTTCTAGCTTCCGCACGTTCAGATGGGGTATTTAGCAAAAGATGGATATCCACATTCTGTTCATCCTCAACTATGATTCCACCAGATGCTACAATATGTTTCCTAACGTTATAATCAAATGTAGTATCTTCAAATGGGGCAATCCAGTCCTTTCCATCGATTCCCCCGTATTCAATAAAGAAAGACGGTGAGCTACCGAAAAGGTCATTAACAAAACGAGAAACTAACACTACATCAACTTCATCTGCTCCAGGAAACACAGCTACTTTTTCTTCCACATCAAGCGCATTCACTTTTTCAAGTAGCAACTCTCTTTCCGCTCGATGTAATCCATAAGGAGCAGCATCATCCTGGGATAATATTAAGTAGTCAATATATCCTTGATCTGCCCAGTCTATCATTCGTTTATTAATCGTATGATTTCTGTCCCGAGCATTTTTGTAATCCTCTAGTACCGAAATAGGAATGATAGATTCCAATTCAGCTAGTCTTTCCTTCCCAGGCATATCCAAGTTCACTACTTTATCGTATAAAATAGCCCACTCGCTGATCAATGTATAGTATTTTGCGTACTCTTCATTGATGGCCGTAACAGCTAATCTTTGAATAGTATCATACACATATACAGGTTTATCAGGGTACATAGCTTTCAGTTCCTTGATAACTTGAATATCAACTGTCGCATCCTCTAACGACTTGGTCCCTGTTCTCGAAGCAACCAATCCTCCATACGCTAGCATACTGGTAGAAATGACAAACCCATCCGCTTTCTTACCATTATCTAATAACCATTGACTTATCTTTTCACCATCACCGGGATTAGTAAAATGTCCTATTATTTCCTTCGGTGGAGTTATTACCTCAATCCCAGCGGATTCCCCTACTTGCTGTGGAAAATATATATTAGCAGGTCGATCGTCTAGAGGAACCATGAGAATTGTAGCTAATGGTTTCTTTTTCTGTGCTGCCTTCACATTACCTATTGAACTACTAAGTAAAAAGACTCCCAAACTTACGAAAAAAGCCTTTTTCAAAAGTGCCATTCTAGATTCTCCTCCACCCTAAAGTTTAAGATTCACTGCCGCTTATAAAACTACCCCACGCTCCACTAAATAACTTTTAAGTTTTACAATATCTAAGTCTCTTGGCGCCACTCCAGCTTTTATCGACAAAGCCGCGGCAGTTCCTGCTGCTTGCCCTGTAGCCATACAGCTTGGTGTTAATCTTGTTGTCGCCAATGCTTCATGAGTCGTCGAGATGCATCTTCCACCCATTAGCAAATTATCAATCACTTTCGGAACAAGGCATCGATATGGAATACCATAGCTTCCATCGCCCTCGATGTCATTGGCCTGCACACCTTTCCCAGTTGGATCGTGAATATCAATCGGATAGCCGCTTAGCGCAATCGTATCCTCATATTTCTTTCCATTTACTGCATCATCCAAAGTAAGTGCATATAGACCATCGATTCTCCGCGTTTCTCTAATACCGATTTGTGAGCCTACTGCGGAGATCGATGCTTTTTCAAAACCAGGAATTTTCGTTTGCAGGAATTCAGCGATTATTAACATCTGCTTTCTACCTTCTTTTTCTCCTGCAGATAGGTCGAACACATTCGTTCCATCCAATCCTTGGACTCTGGTGCAATTAACCAATACTTCGTCGTCCTCAGGTCCAGCAAAAAATAAAATTTGGTCGCGATTGATTGCGATACCCGATTCATTCCATTCCTTGTAGAATCCTTGCACGCCAGTTAGTGGCAACTCATCCAATTCAGCAATAGGTGTCTTCCGATAAAAGTTACCAGGATTGGCTTTCATCTCTTCCTTAATTCTCTGTAAGTTGACGCCCCTCATTCTAAACTTCATCGTCATTGGTTGTGTTTGATGATCACTGTCTCTCCCTTGTAAACAAGGTGCACCTGATAGATAAGCTACATCAGCATCACCGGACGTATCTACAAATTGTTTGGCAGATACACGGATTGGTCCAGACTTTGTTGTAAGATTAACCGAGGTAATTTTATTCCCATCTACCTCCACCTTATCTACGAAACTATGAACCAATACATCCGCTCCTGCCTCTTCCAGCATGTCTAACGCTACCATCTTATATTTTTCAGGATGATACGGTGTAACTGTATACGTAAATCCTACTGTATCCCGCAAATGCCCTGGGGAACCATCAATGGCCATCAATCGATCAACAACTTCCTGCGCAATCCCTTTGATGACATGATTTCCAGAGTTAGTGTGAAAAGTCATCCACGGATAAACAAGCGCAACCGTCGACATCCCACCTAAAAATCCATATCTTTCTACAAGCAATGTCTTTGCACCGGCTCTTCCTGATGCTATAGCTGCATTAATTCCAGCTGGCCCACCGCCGACAACGACGACATCATAGTCAAGATCTCTTTTCAAAATAAACACGTCCTTTTCATAATATTACCTTCATTAGGAGCTTACTTTCCTCCTGTCATCGCAACACCTTCGATAAACTGCTTCTGTGCAAAGAAAAACACAATTAATAATGGAACAGTTGCCATGACAGAAGCACTCATTAATAATTCCCATCTCGTTCCTACTTCATCTGTAAACAATGCCAATGCTACTGGCAATGTCATGAGTTCCTTCGAATTGATGTAAATAAGCGGTTCGTAAAATTCATTCCAGCTTGTTAAAAATGTAAAAATAGTTAATGTAGCTACTGCTGGTTTTGCAAGAGGGAGCATGATGTTCCAAAAGATGCGGAAATAGGAGCACCCGTCCAATTTCGCCGCCTCCTCCAATTCCTTTGGCACAAGTAAGAAAAACTGCCTCATTACAAATACGCCAAACACACCTGCTGGACCTAAAATTGGAATGACAATCAACGGTATATGTGTATTAATAAATCCCAAATCTCTCATGAACAAAAATAACGGTATGGTAATTACTTCAACTGGAATCATCATTGTGCTTAATAAACAAAGGAACATAAAAGAGCTTCCGCGAAATTGCAGCTTAGCAAATGCATATCCCGCAAGAGAACCTAAGAATATCGTTCCAATTGTCACTAAAACAGCAATATAGATACTATTAAAATAAAACAAATGAAATGGAGTAGATTTTAACACCTCTACATAATTTTCCCATCTAAATGGACTGGGAATGAACTGAAAGCTAAAGATTTTAGTCGAATCCTTAAAGGATGTATTAATCATCCATATGAAAGGCACGATCATGATAAGCGATACAGCTGTTAAAATGCCATAAAATGAGATACGAGAAAGCATGCCGCCTGTCAATTTATTGTTCATGGAAAACCCACCTTTTTCTGGCCCACCATTGGATCAGTGTAAAGACTAAAATAATTACAAATAAGATAATGGCGATAGCAGATGCGTAGCCAAACTCATATAGCTTGAACGCATTTTCCCAAATATAATAAACCAATACTTTTGTGTGATTACCTGGCCCACCATTCGTCATCACATATATTTGCCCGAACACCTTCATCGATCCAATGACTGTCAATATGATTGTTAAAAATATCGTTGGCGTAATCATCGGCATCGTAATATGCCAGAAACGTCTCCATTTACTAGCCCCATCCAAATAGGATGCTTCATACAAATTTTTATCCACCTGCTGTAGCGCAGCCAAAAACAAAATCATATTTAATCCAACATTTTTAAGCGCACTGACAAAAATAACCGCCCCCATCGCAAGTTTTGGATTGTATAACCATGCAGGTCCTTCAATGCCAACTACACCTAATATTTGATTAATAAATCCTTCATCTGTTCCAAACATATACTTCCAAATAATCGACCAGACGACGATCGAAGTCATCACAGGAATAAAAATTGCTGTTCGAAAAATACCCATCCCTGGTAGATTTCTTTGTAATAGCATCGCCAACCAAAGGGCTAGAATGATATTAACGGGGACAAGACCAGCTGAAAAAAGAAACGTATTTTTCAAAACGATAAAAAACTCAGGATCTTTTATTAATTGTTGATAATTTGCTGTTCCTATAAAATTCGGATCGCCAAGTAACTGCCAGTCAGTCAAACTCATATAAATGGAATACACCAATGGAAATAGCATGACGAGCAGGAACCCTACCATCATCGGACTAACAAAAAGATACCCATAAAATGATTCACTTCCTATAAATTTACGCCTTTTTTTCACATTCGCTTTTAACGGAAGAGGTCTATCTGCATTCACTTTAGCTTCCAACCATACCGCCTCCTTTACAACTTATCCAATTCATTTTTAAAAGAAGCAACTGCTCTTTCGATACTTTCTTCTGTCTGACCAATAACGACTGCCCCCAACATTACTGCCTTCACACCCGCTTTATAAAGAGGTGCCATATCTGAAGGCAAAAGCAGACGTTGAGATGGTACCATGACAGGAACATCTGTGTTTTGTACAATATAGTGATAGGCAAGAATATCCTTAAAGGTCAGTGGACTCCCATATTCATGCGCTTGAATGATCGAGGCTTCAATTGCTGCTATACCAAGTTCATGCATACTTCCTAGAGATTCTATGGAATAATCACCGGTAATCGCAAAAGTTTTCTCGTATTTATCTAATTGCAGCATCCAAGTTGGCATATGATGGGCATAAATGGAAAAGTAATTAAACCCTAACTCTGATAGCTTTTCTAATTCACTTTGTTTAATAGCCTCAAAAGAACCGCCTGGAACAATGCCTAATGGTCCTGAAAACTGTTCGCGAATGTCGCGAAATGGCTCTACATACGCTTCTGTAGAAGCAAAATTATTTCCCGAAGCCCAATGATCAACATTCACATGCATTTTAATCGCATCGGCTCCAGCTCGCATGGCAGCATTAGCCAATGCAGGTTCATTTCTCGGAATACTAACGATCAAGGACATTTTATTCTTTGCTAATAACTTTTCTAAAGACATACTCAACATTTCTCACCTCTAATTAAGGAGAGACGATTATGATCATAACCGTCTCCCTTCTAAATCACTTCATTAACGGCGTAATTTTTTCTTCCATCTCTTTCAAAATTTCTTCTGGTTCTTTCAGTTCACCAAATAATTCATCGAAACCAAATTGAACTGCATTATCGATCTTCTGCCAGTTTTTATGTCCAGTTTGTAAACGGGCATTATCCATTTCGTCTAATACCGCTTTTTGTATACTTTCTTTTGGCGGGTTATTTGGTTGATTAATAAATTCATCCGACCCTAGCACGGACTCACGTGGTGGTACAAAATATGTCGATGTGGCTGTGATTCCTTCTTGGCTCGTAAAGAATTTTAACAGCTCTTTTGCTTCCTCTGGATGTTTTGAGCCTTTAAAGATCGAATATCCAGCTTGGCCTAACATAGGAAATCTACCTTCCGTCCCCTCAGGTAGTGGAGCAATATCAAATGTGAAATCTCCAATTTCGCGCGCACGAGAAACATAGCTATATACATCGAAGAACATACCAATTTTCCCTGATTCAAAACTTACTTGCTCCCCTGCCTTAGGATGAGATTTGTCCGTAAACATCATCCGGTCAAGCATTTTTAATGACTCTACTCCTTGAGGACTATTCCATGTAAACTTCGTTTGATCCTCATTAAATAAATCTCCACCATTACCCCATGTATGAGATAAAAGTGCAATCCAAGTATTCCAGTCACGGAAGAAATTCGCTCCATATACCCCTTGTGCTGATATCGCCTTTGCAGATTTTTCAAACTGCTCCCAATTCCATGTACCATCTGCTAAATGCTCGTTAGGCGTTTTCTCACCAGTATTCACAAACAAATCTTCGTTATAAAATAGCACCATTGGTGGCGTTGAAAATGGAATGCCATATAAGTGACTATCCCTTTCAAATAACTCTAGTGTCGATGGAAAAAAATCATCCATGTCATATTCCTTGTCATCCTTAAAGGATGTAACATCTTCCAAAATGTCATTATCCATAAACTGCGGAACCATACGCTCAGCTACCCAACCTACATCAGGTAGCTCCTTTCCAGCAGCTAAAACGGTGATCTTTTGCTGATAGTCTGGAAATGGAATAGTTTCCATTTTCACCTTAATATTCGGATGCTCTACATTAAACTTTTTGATGAGATCGTTGTACACCTCTTGGTGGGCTTCATTCCCCCACATCATAAAAGTCAATTCCACATCCTTATCTTTTTTAGACGACTCTTTGTTATCTCCTGCACTGCCCCCTGCATCTTTACTGCATGCAGTCGTAAAAATCAATAACATAATAGCGAGCATCATTAGCCATCGCTTTTTCATATATTAACCCCTCCCTTTGTTCAAATTGTATAATGATATCGCTTTCTAAAATATCCTCTAGGCAGAAGAAAAAGTTCGTTAAACATATATTTAAATTGCGTGTTCAAAAAGGTGCCAAATTAGAAACAAGAAGTTCGAGACGCGAAGGTTTTGAGGATCACAGCGTATGCTTTTAATACGTGAGAACCGGAAAAACCGAGCAACGAAGAAATTCGCCGTTTATCATTTGGTGACTTTTTGAACATCCTCTTAAAGAACTTTAGGTTAAATTACGAAATTGAATCGGTGTCTTACCAACCTTTTGTTTAAAAATAGTCATAAAATGCTTTGGGCTTTTATAACCTGACAAATTAGCAACCTCGTACACTTTTAACTGCGTATCCCGCAATAGATCTTTGGCACGATTCAAACGCTGTTCTGTCATATATTCGGTAAAAGACTGATCAAGCTCTGACTTAAATAATTGTCCAATATATTGTGGATGCAAATCTACATAATCAGCAAGATGATGTAAGGTTATTTCCTTACTTAAGTGCTCTTGAATATACTGAAGTATTTTCTGGAAGTGCCTTGATGTGTCTATACTTTCTACTTCTGTCGTCTTAAAAATTTTCGAAATAACCTCTGATAATTCAGTCCGATTTACTGGTTTAAGCAAGTATTCTGAGATGCCCTGCCTCATTGCTGATCTTGCATATTCAAAATCACTGTAGCCACTTAAAATAATGATCGGAATATCTTTGGATACTTGTCTCACTTTCGCAGTGAAAGCTAGTCCATCCATCCCACCCATGCGGATATCTGTAATGATCAAATGGGGCAACTGCTGTCTTATATAGAGTAATCCTTCTTCCCCACTCTTCGCTTCTATTACTTGAAATCCACCGAGAACATCTTCCAAAAGCACCTTTAACCCCTGTCTAATAATCATCTCATCTTCAACAACTAATACTTCTTTCAACATGACGCTTCCCCCTGTCGATTAGTAGGAAATCTCAATGTAGCAGTGAACCCTTTCCCTTCTTCACTATAAAGTTCGATGCCATATGACTCACCATATAAAAATCTTATTCTTTCATTAATATTTACTAGAGCAATGCCATGATGGTTCTCAGTACGGGTTATATTTTTCACATATAAAGATTGCTTGAGCTCAGCCAATTTATCCTCGTCCATACCATTTCCATCATCAGAAACAATTACATTCATCTCTGGACCAACCTCTTTCACCTGGAGATAAATCTTCCCAACTTGTCCTGACAGACCATGCATAATTGCATTTTCAATCAATGGCTGTAAAGTTATTTTTGGCAGCTGAACATGAAGCAGGTGAGGTTCAATATCTTCTTGGTATTGCAGATTGTCCCCCATTCGCATTTGTTGAATCATCACATAAGAACGAATAAACATAAGTTCATCCTGTAAAGAAACAATTTTTGCTGAGTGGTCAATCGTATAGCGAAGCAATTTTCCTAAGGAAGTTACCATATCAGATACATCCAAATTCCCTTTCGTAATCGCAAGCATATTAATAGATTCCAACGTATTATAAAGAAAATGCGGATTCATTTGACTTTGAAGTGCTCTAATCTCCGCATCCTTCTCACGCAATCCTGTCTCATATACTTCCGTTACCAGTCTTTCAATATCATCTACCATATAATTAAACCCCTGGCTTAACTGGCCGATTTCATCATGTTGATAACTTTCCACCCGCTTCGATAAATTACCTTTTCGCACCTCGGCCATTGCTTTTTGTAGTGTATGAATAGAACGAACCAATGGCTTCGATAAAATAAAACCTAAAATGAAAGAGACGAGAATTCCGCACAACACCACTAATAAAAGTAAAACTCGCAATTGATTCACTTCACTTAAAATCGTATCAAATGGTGTAAGCATAATTACTTTCGCTCCAGAGTAATCAGACACGTTGTGAACCATCATATATGACTTACCATCCATATCCGTCTTTAAGTACTGATAATCCTGCTGAGTTTCTAATTGCGGAATAACAAAGCGAAGCATCCCTGCTTGGTCATTTTTCGGGTAAATAAGCTCGTTCTTTTCGTCTAAAATATAGATATTATTCTCCTCACCAATAAACTCTTCAAACAGCTCCTGTTTTAAATCTAATTTAATCATGCCAAGATGCTTATTTGTTGATGGTTCCCTAATCAATCTCGCTACCGAAAATACTTCTGTTTCTTTATTTAAATAATAGTCTGGTTTATGAAGGGGTAGCAGTACCCATTCACCATCCGCTTTTTTAATCTGTGAAACCCAGCTATTACTTATATTGAGTATCTTTAACCAGACAGTATTCGAATCTAAATTAGTAAAGATCGTCCCATCATTAGCCATAATATGAATACCTTTAATTTCATTCCGTGAATGAATAAGACTAGACATATACCTCCACATTTCAATCCGCTCATTAGCAGGTGGAAAGGATGCTGTAGAGATTGGTGTCTCATGTCCTTTTAAAATATTCAATATATTCTGATCGTACAGAGGTGACAAAGAAATAATCTGCATCTCTTTTAAATATCGGTCAAAATTGTGTTGAATCTGCTCCACTAGCTGGACTTGATAATCCTTCGCTTCCCGTTGACTAGCCCCAGCAAAATGAAAGTAGGTAATCCCACCAAGAATAAGCGCTGTCAGAACAATAAGCAACGAGAAAACAAGGATTAACTTAAAGCGGTATGGCAGGGACAGAAGCTTCGTGTATAAAGTTTGTATTTTCATAGAGATCCCTTTCTGATCTTACTTTTATTGTTTAGCATTATTTTATCATCGAAAGTAGTCAAAGGGGAATGACGATAATTCGTCCCTAATAGCCTTGATAAATGTACAAAAAGAAAAAGCATGTTTTGAAAAAAATGGATCAAAACACGCTTAATATATTCAATTGGATATTCCTTTATAAAAAAGTTTGATTATTTCTGTGATCGCCTTTTTCTTGAAGATCATTTTAAGTCATTGGAATTTAACTAACAGGGGTAACCTTGAGGCAAAGCTTTCCTAGATAGTGATTATCTAGTTTTAAGTGTGCCTCACGACAATCTTCAAGTGAAAAGGACCGATCAATATTCACTGTTATATGGCTTGAATTAATGTAGTGATTGAGTCTTTGTAATATCTCATAATCAGGATCTCCATTATATCCAAATGATTTGATACCTGTTCGTGCCTGTGGTTCTGGGTATACTCCATTAGGGAAGGCAATCCGACCACCTTCACGAACACACTCAATCGCTATATGAGCAAGTTCGCCACCAGCAGTGATCAGTGCAGCATCAAAACCTTCTGGTGCAAATGAATGAGCTGCTAATGAAAGATCAACTTCGCGACCGTCTACCACAGCATCAATACCAAGTCCCTTAACCATAGTGACCCCATCTTCACCAGAGGCTATGGCAAAAACACGAGCCCCCATACTTTTTGCTAATTGCACGGCCAAGTGTCCTACTCCGCCGCTAGCACCGAAGATCATTACAGATTCATCTGGTTTAAGTTTCAACACATCCTCAAGTCCGCGCAATGCTGTTATACCAACTCCAGAAATCGCGCTAGCCTCTTGAATTGTTAAACTGTTAGATAAATGAGATACATAGTTAAAATTTAGAGCAACATATTCTGCATAGAAACCGCCTTTTGGATTGAGAAATCCTGCACCGTACACTTTATCCCCGATGTCATACCCACTTACTTCCTCGCCAATAGCAACAACTGTACCGGCGCCTTCAGAACCCAATACATAAGGAAACATAGGCTCTAAGCCGAGCATTTCCGAGTATCCGCCTTTTCGTTCGAAGATATCCCATTCCCCTAAACCTGCATATTCAACTCGTATAAGCACATCATTAGGTTCTATAATAGGGACAGGGATATTTTGTAGCACAAGCTCATCAATGTCCCCAAATCTCTCAAGTACGACAGCCTTCATTTTACCTTCATCCATTAATTATTTCCCCCTTTGTACAATATGCCTTAATTATACACGAACACTAGTTCCTGTAAAGTGACTATAATCTTTTTTCACCAGTGAATTGTGAATCACTTTCAGCGAAAAAAATGTTCAGTATTACATCATAGGAAAATGAATATCCGATGATGTGATCTATGGTCGGCAGCCCGTAATCCCACCAAGAATAAGCGCTGTCAAAACTATAAGCAACGAGAAAACGAGGATTAGCTTAAAGCGGTATGGTAGAGACAGGAGCTTCGTGTATAAAGTTTGTATTTTCATAGAGATCCCTTTCTGATTTTAAGAAAATGTTCAAGAAGTCCGGTAAAAATGGCTGGCGAATTTCGCTGCTGCTTGCTACTTTGCTCCTCACATATAGAAAAGGATCTTCTATTAAGACCGCTCTCACGTCCTGAAGTCAGCACATCCTATGCAAGTGCTGCGCTGCTCAACGGCTACGGCTTTTCGACGGACAGGAAGTCCTAGTGCCAACGCTGCCACGGGACGTGGCGGGATAGCGTCCCGAAAATGCGGATTTACAACGTTAAGGTAGAAATCCTTGTATCAATAGAGTTACTCTATTGATACTTAACTGATTTTGCTTCAAATAAGGTTTATAAGTGTCTCGTATAACTTGTCTCAAAATCCTTATCGTTGTTAAGTTATTCATTATTAATGATATAAACAACTTAACGTTGAAAATCCGCAAATTCCTGATGCTATCCCAGTTAGAGGATAAGGGGATTTGTGGTTAGAATATGTCTTGTTTTTAGATTTGAATTAACACTTCAGGTATAGTGCATGAAATTATGAGATATTTGTTCGCCGTATTTACACTAGTTGAACTAGGTTGATTTATACTAAACTTAATTGTATTGATGGAAAATTCCTTTGAGATAATGAAATAGAAAATGTATTAATGTGAAAAGGAGAATATTTATGAAACAAGGCAGAATTATTATAATTACTGGTTCACCAGGGACTGGTAAAAGTACAACGGCATCTATTGTTGCTAAAGAATCTAATTTATCAAAATCGGTACATATGCACACGGATGATTTTTATCACTATATTCAAAAGGGGGCAATACCTCCGTTTTTATCGGAATCACAAGAACAAAACTTAATTGTTATTGAAGCTTTTTTGGAAGCTGCAAAACGTTTTGCACGTGGTGGGTACGATGTGATTATAGATGGAATTGTTGGTCCTTGGTTCTTAAAGCCGTGGTTAAACGTTGTACAAGATAATTATGAAGTACATTACATTATCTTAAGAGCGACTAAAGAAGAAACAATGAAACGAGCAATCAATCGCACCAAATTAGACGAAGATGCCAACATTGAATTGGTAGAAAAAATGTGGGAGCAATTTAACAATTTGGGTATCTATGAATCCAATATTATTGACACAACAAATCAATCTACCGAAGAAAGTGTTTCAACAATAAAAGCTGTGATTGAAAAAAAATCTTCTATACTCACGATATGATGTGATACAAAAACGGCATAGCTGATTAAAAAAGCATGGTCGTTTTTGTGTTATCCTGTTTCATCAATTGGTTGTTATGATTTACCTTTTTATAAGGGAAATCGTCAGGAAAATGCGGATTTACAACGTTAAGGAATTTTCAATATTAAAAAAGCCTAATTTCTCTGCATTTAATTGAGAAATTAGGCTTTTTTCTTCACTTCATTTTTTGGCTTTTGATGAAATGTAGACTTATTTTTTGTTATATACTCTGACATTTTCCTCCGAAATAATTACTAATGATTATTTATCAGTTTGGATTAAGCGACAATAAGCGTTTTAGATTGTCATCTATAAATTTATTATCTACACTGTTGATTCCGCGACCGGCAAAATGACCCCAGATCGATTCGATAGGATTAAAAACAGCATTAGGTATAAGCTTAGCCTCGTATTCGTTATCGTCCGCAGTGCAGAAGAGATCTGTACTCCCTGGCATGACGCAGGCTAGCGCTTTAATGTTTTTAAGCGTCTCATCGAAATCTCCATTATAGACAGGATTTGCACTAATATCCGCATTTTGACCTGTCCATAACATGGCGAGGACATTGTGCGGATCCATCTTCATAAAGCTATCTTCCCAAACACCAGCCACGAAATCTTCTAATGAGTCAAATCCCATATCACGATAAAGCTCCTCTCTGTAATAGGCCTGTGATAGGCCCCATCCCGCATAAACACGGGCAACGGTGCGCATGTCTGCAGATGTCAACTGGTTTAATTTACTTGAATTGAAGCCAATTGCAGCCATGAGCGCAGCTTTCATTCCGTCAAGGACCACATACGTTTGCGGCCAAGTCTTTGCACCTCCGCAGAAAGGTGCAATTCGTTCCACCATGTCGGGGTAAATTCCCCCCCATTGGAATGATTGAATGCCTCCCATTGACCATCCAACTACGAGTGCAATCTTTTGAATGCCGAATTTTTCGGTCACCAGCCGATATTGGAATTTAACGTTGTCATAGATGGTTACTTGCGGAAAATTAGCCCTGTCAAATGGAGGAGATGTGTTACTAGGAGACGAAGATAATCCATTTCCTAGCAGATTTGGAATAATAATGAAATATTTCTGCGGATCTAGTGCCCTGCCGTTTCCAATCAACCATTCATTCTGAACATGTTGGTCACCAAAAGCTGTTGGATAGACGATAACATTATCTTTCTTTTCATTCAATTTTCCATAAGTCTTATAAGCAAGAAAAGCGCTCGGTAACGCCACTCCTGATTGCAAGGTTACTTCTCCTAAATCAAATATTTCATAATCCATAGTTAGTGTCTCTCCCTTCAAAATGAAACACAAACATTAAGAATGTATTTCTTGTACTTAGTATAGACCTATGGTACTCTCAAAAAAAGTGAATAAAATTCAAAACTGTATTCAATAATATTGAAAGTAAAAGGGGGAGGTGTGATGGAATTGCGCCAACTGAATACATTCCGCACGGTTGCTTCAACTTTAAATTTCAGTCGGGCTGCGGAAGTGCTAAACTACGTCCCTTCCAACGTCACGATGCAAATAAAAGCATTGGAGGAAGAGCTTGGTGTTCGTCTCTTTGACAGATTGGGCAAACAACTCATGCTCACAACTGCGGGTAAGCGCTTTTTACCTCATGTCCAAAGTGTTCTAGACAAATTGGACGAAGCTCGCAGTGCCGTTCATGATAATGAAAATCTAAGCGGTACCCTAACGATAAGTGCCAACGAGGTTCTTTGCGCCTATCGGCTTCCAGTTGTCTTCCAGCTATTTCGTTCGCGCTATCCAGGAGTTCGTCTCATCTTCCGCTCTGTTCCAAATCAGGAACTCAAGCAAACGCTCTTTGAGGGAACCGCGGATGTCGTCTTTATGCTGGACGAAACCATTCTCTCAACGAGGCTTACAGTGGAACCGTTACTAGAAGAAACTTTCCGCTTTTTCGTCGCTCCAGATCATCCTCTCGCGAAACTAACTGTACTACAGCTGGAAGATTTTCACGGAGAAGTGTTCCTGGTCAATGAAAAAGGTTGTACCTATCGAACCATGTTTGACCGGTCATTTGAGAAAAAGGGCATTGATGATATTACTTATTTAGAGTTTCAAAATGCCGAAGCCATTAAACAATGTGCAATTACGAGAATCGGCATTGCCTTTCTTCCGGAAATAACAGTGGAAGCCGAAGTTGAACGGGGTGAACTTGTTGCTCTTCCATGGCAAATTCCGGACTTGCACGTATATACACATATGGCATGGCATAAAGACAAATGGCTTTCACCAATCATATTATCTTTCATAGAAGCAGCAAGAGAAGTTATAGCTATAGAGGAGGTGAATAAAACGGTTTAGCCTATTCAGCGATATTTTCCTAACTTCTGTTGGTAATCTAATTGGTACTTTCTTTTAGTAAATTTAATATTTGCATACAATAGTAAGGCATCTTGGTGTGATAAATAAGGTGCCTTACTTATGCTTTCTTTAAATAATGAGGTATTTTTTGCAGTTTTATTTTAATAAAAGATGCTAACACCCATTCACTAAGGTTTTGCGAGAGTCTCACTTAAACTATATTAGAGCGTTACTTTAAGTGCAAAACTTCATAACCTCATCAATTTTCTTTAAAGTATTACTCAATTAAATGGCCCTTATATATAGTATCGATTTAAAAAATGTTGAAGGAATGCACCTTTTATCGTTGTTTACATGTATTCGTAGGTACGGGACTTAAGAACTTGAATTAAGCCCTCTTTGGGTAACAATAGATCCTGTTATTAATCAGTCTCTTCATCAGGCAACTAGTCTATCTTTCATCCATACCGCGCTTTCGCTTACTAGCCTTGAAGTTTAGTGTGGAAGGAGTACACTTCCACACTAAACTTCAAGGTCGTATCTTTCCCCTGTTAGACATATCTATTTCCATATCTTTGAATACGTTGAATACTATAAAAAATACCTCTATTTAATGTGTTAGCAAAGATAGAAATTCGGTCATTTTTGTATTATTACTTTCGTTGAATACGGTAGAAACTCATACTACATATAATGGCCCTTTAGTTGAACAAGATCTTCCAGCATACATACATGAATACGTTATACAAACCTAGTTAACATAAAGTTTCTTATAGGTACTGAAAAGAGGATCTTTCGGTTGAAGATCCTTTTAGCTGTTTGTTTAATTAAAGCGCCCGATTATGGAAGATACTCTGATGTAATCTAATTGTTACCTGTTATTGTTTTTTCTCTTCATGGTTTCCCTTATGAAAAGGATTATAAATACAATGTATAAACAAATAGAAATTACACTAAACCAAGACCAATGGAGCAAAAAGTTATTTATGGTGTCTAATACTAATAAAACTATAAATGCATGTATAACCAATTTTTGATTCTTGCTTTGACTGCTAGCTTTTTCAAAAAATAAGCCCATTATTACTCACCTCGATTTCTTCCCCTTACAAAAGGTCAATTTCCAAGCATGTTTTTAAGTAAAACCTTCATAATTCCATCTAAACTTTAACATAAATGTCCAATTCCTTTTAAACTGTTGTTCAAGAATGCTGGCTCGTTAGTTGAACAAGATCTCCAAGTATCACATGAATACTCTATACAAATCTAGTTAACATAATTGCATGTTATGGGCATTAAAAAAGGATCTTCTTTTGAAGATCCTTTTATCTGTTTGATCAATTAAAGCGCCGGTTAATGGAATAACTAGAATATAGACTCAGCCTTAAAATTAATTAATACACTTCTTCTATATCTCGAAAGATTAAAATCCCTGGAAATCTCCAAATATAGGTTGTAATAATGAATTAATAAGTGTAAGTTTATCAAAATACAGAGTAATTCCCATAACTATCATAATTCCCCCGCCAAATTTCATTACAGTACCACTGTATTTTTTTAACCAAGTAAATTTAGTAATGAAAAATGCCATTAAAAGAAAAGGAATACTAAAACCTAAAACATAAGCTGCCATATACCATAGACCCTGTGATGGGTTTGCACCTACCAGCGCTAATGTAGCTGCTAAAATTGGACCCATACAAGGTGTCCAACCTACTGCAAAAGCTAATCCAATCACTACTGAACCTAAATAACCAGCTGGTTTATTTTGAATATGTAGTTTATGCTCCTTCATCAAAAATTTTAGTTGGAGTAGCCCAATAGTAATCAATCCAAAGGCGACCATTAAAATAGCACCAATTTGTCGAATTAAATCCCCATATCGAAAATACCAATTCTCTAATAAAGTCGCACTTCCTGCTGTTCCGAAACCAAGCACTAAATAAATTATTGAAAATCCAAACAAAAAGAAAAATGTATGAAAAATTGCTTTGCGTTGTCCTTTTAATTCACCATTTTGTATTTCTGCTACACTCATTCCCGTAATATACGATAAAAATGCAGGATAAAGAGGAAATACACAAGGCGATATAAAAGTTAATGCACCTGCACTGAATGCAAGTAAATTAGAAATGTCCGTCATCAACAATCCCTCCATATAATTGGGAATTTTTGTAACCTCAGTATAACATACCTTCTTGTTTCACTAATGAAGGTGTTCTTCATAAATGGCCCTTTAGCTGAACAAGGTTTTTAAGGAAGACATGAATACGTTATACAAATCTAGTTGAAATAAAGTTTCTTATCGGCATTAAAAAGGGATCTTTAAATCGAGGATGCTTGTTTGCTACGGAATTTCAGGGGTATGATAAAAGAGTCAGTGGCTGTGGCATTATCTAATATAAGACAAGTGCATTTAGAAATGGCATTACCACGGTTATTACGACGTATAAAACTACTATGTAAATGACATTTCCGTTAAGTAGTGCCTGCCAATTCTTTTTCCTTAGTTGATAAATATAGTTAGCAACCAAAAGTAATAGTAAGAAAATTACAGGAGCTAGGATTGCAGGGCTTAAAGGTGACAATGAACCTGCTGATGGATTGGAAAAAAAAGCAAGTGAAACAAATCCTACTACAACTAGGAAGAAAAAATTTATAACATGTACTACTATGTAATAAAGAATTTTCATAAAATCACTCCTAAATTTTAGTATTATATAATATATTCTAATTCATAATTCATTTCTCTCAATTTTATATCTTTCTTTCCTAATTCTGGATTAACTTTGGTAATACCTTTTTTGAATTTCAGTATTTCACTAACCTGCCCCATTAATTGAAGAAAACCTCTAAGGATCAAATGAATACTTTATACAAATCTAGTTAACATAATAGCAATTTCCGGAAGCCGACATGTACAAGCCCCTTGACGCACAAGGGGTTTGTACATGTCGGAATTTCCATTTATGCAGTATTTTATACAACGTTGATGAATCAGCGTTTTCGGCTTCTGAAAAAGCTTGTTGGTTGCATAAAAAAGTGTTGGTTTATACAATCATTTCTTTCATTAAAGCACCTTTTAATTGAAGGTCGACCTGAAGACTCTACGCTTCATTGATAATAATCGAAAAAAAGCCCTCGATAGTGTAAAAACTGGTTTAGTTCAACTGAGTTTTGTTTCAATATTTTTGATTGTATTGCTACACATTATTATTGACGGTGTATAACCCAACTTGCTCCAAAAACGTTCTGCCTCAATATTACCATGAGAATAATCCAAAATAAGTTCTTCAACTTCCCTATGTTTAAAAAATTTGATTATTTCTGTTACAATCGCTTTACCTACATTTTTTTTTCTATACTCAGGGTCAACCCACAAGTGATGTATATTACCAGTAATTTTTATCGAAAAGTCTTCGTGGTATTCTATTACACTTATTCCCATTCCAATTATTTGTTCAGTACCTTGCAAACAAGCTAAATGCACCTTAACATCCTTATTATTTAGATATCTTTGACAACTTTCTAAATAAGATTTTTCATCAGATATCCAATATCCAGGGTTTGATTTAGCCATGTGTCGCTCTAAATCTAATCTCATTCTTAATATAGCTGAAAGATGGTCTTTTTCATTTCCTTCGAAAATAATAACTTCTTGCCTCATTGAATTATCCTCCCTATTTTTCCATACTCCCCAAAATTATTGTTCCTGCATCACTTCATCATTCTGCTTTTCCAAAAATATTCGCTTGGTCCGCTTCATTCGAAATCCCTGCATTATTATTGATCAAATCAATTAGCGTCGTCTTAGCAGCAATCAAACGCGTTGCAGATTTTATCCTTACCACATCTAACTGCACCAACTAATCCTCCCTTGATACAGCGCTTTCGTTTCATCGAGAAAATCACAATTCCCCATAAATTGCCCAGCAAATACTTTATAACCATTCTCAATTAACCAGCGCGTTAGACTATTTCCTAACCCACTGTCAGCTCAAGTAACACGTGCTACTTTTTCCATAAGTATGTGTCCTTATTCGCTTATGTATTTATGTTATTTCCAACGTCTTCTATTATCATCATAACCCGATTTTAGAATATTGCATTAGCAATTCTATATTTTTTATTTTCTTTGTTGGATAAGCAATCTCAACTTTTTTGTATGAATGGATTAAACTACAAATCCGTATACAAGAAAAACTTCTAAAAGAAAATAACCTTTCCTTTAAAAGTTTCTTTATAGCGAGAAATACTTTCTCACTAAAGTCGCACTAAAAGGGCGTCATTACTCTGAGGTTGAAAGCCTGCAACGGATGTAAACGGCTAAATTCTTGGAGGACATGTAAGAAAACCGCTTATACAAAGCTATGAACCACTGAATATCCTATATTACTAAGCTAAATTAGAGGGGGGTTGTGAGATTGAAAAGGAGAAGATATAAAAAAAGGTTGCGCTTTTGTATCCTGCCAGGCTATAACTGGTGTGGACCTGGCTGCAGCGGACCGGGAGCTCCAATCAATAAAGTGGATGCGGCTTGTCGTGCACACGATGAATGTTATCGGCGATCCGGAAACTATTGTGAATGTGACCGAGAATTTCTTCGCCACCTCCGCCCATTGATAACCCCTCATACGAGAATGGGAAGACACGCGCATTTACTTCATCAATACATGAAATTTCAAACACTAGTTAATTGTGGATTTTATAGAGATTAAAGTAAGAGAGTTGCAAAATAGCCTTATTTTTTATGAATATGGGACAATTCTTAACATTCTATATAACTTTTTAGATTACTTGCTAAATCCCTTTTTTACATGTGAATTAGGTTGTATATTCAAGCATCCAGCTAAATTGGCCACTTTATCAGTGAACTGCATCCAAGCTCGCGGACATGTTGAACTCGATTTTATCCAGTAAAAATATGTGTTCCGGAAAAAGATAGTACAAAAAAAGTAGAGAGCATTATACTCTCTACTTACATTAGTGAGATATGCCCTGACTAATTTCAAATTATTGTGCTGTATAACCTCCGTCTACAAGCATGCTTGTACCCGTTACAAATGAGGCATCTTCACTTGCTAGGAACAAGACAACTTTTGCCACTTCTTCTGGTTTCCCAAGGCGTCCAAGTGGGTGAAGGTCAACGAGCTGTTGCTTCATTTCAGGATCCGCACCGGCGATTAACGGCGTATCGATATATCCAGGGCAGACGGCGTTCACACGAATACCTTCTTTTGCATAAGTTACGCCTAATGTCTGTGTTAAAAGCTTGACTCCGCCTTTCGCGGATGAATAAGCCGTCACTCCTATTTTCCCCGCATAGCTATGGATCGATCCTGAGTTAACAATTGCTCCACCTGTGCCTTGTTTAAGCATTTGCTCTATCGCATATTTATCCGAAAGAAAGACTCCTGATAAGTTGATATCAATCGTTCTTTTCCATTTTTCAAAAGTCAGTTCATGCGCTGCCCCATCATTCGCAATCCCGGCATTAGCAAACATAATATCAAGCTTTCTATATTTGTTAACTGTTTGTGTGATCATATTTTTGACATCATCTTCATTTGTTACATCTGTTTTGATAAAAAAAGTATCATATCCTTCGGTGTTAAGTTGTTCAGATTGTTCTTCTCCATGCTCAGAAAAGTCCGCAATTACCACTTTAGCTCCTTCTTCAACGAATAAGCGAACCGTAGCTTCACCGATTCCGCTCGCTCCTCCTGTTACAATTGCTACTTTATCAGTAAGTTTCATCCAACATCTCTCCTCATTTAAAGACTGACTTCTTGGAGGTTTTACATTATCCGCAGTTGTACCGCCATCAATGATAAATTGACCATAATGTATTACTTATAATAGCTTATACAATAATAGAATAAATACCCTCCAATTATAGGGGATTTATTCTAAAGGAAAAAGCAATTCAGGGTGTTCTTATATTTCATTTGCCCCTTTACTGAAAGAGGGCAATGTAGTATAATTCATGAAATGAGTTGGATATAAATGGTATTAAAATAAATATATTTAAGGGGTGCTTTTTTTGAGTAATGTAGTGTCGAAATAGGAGAAAAAATTAATAAAATAAATCTTATGGTAAATGGGCGCTTTGGGCTTCCTTTATTTTATTATGGATTTATTTAAATTACCTATGAAGATACCTACAATACTTTATAAAGCGTGTAACATTATTTATTGTTTAACTATACATTTCATCATGTTTAGTTTATTTAAACTTAAATAATAGGTCTACACATGCCTTGTTATAAAGTAAAGCAGTGGTATCCCCACGGCTTTTTTATTTTTAAAAAATGACAGTAAAATATTTGTATTAGGTATCTTCATTGGTGAGTAAATCATAGTGAGGAGAATAAAAATGAATACAATGACATTCGAAAAATTACAGTATAACGAATTAATGGAAGAAGTAAAATCATATTGTGTAAGCGAGTTAGGAAAGCAATTATTAGATCAGCTTCAGCCTAGCTCTCATATGAAAAAAGTGAAAAACCAATTAAGCGAAACAACGGAAGCGAGAAATATATTGAATACAAAATGTAGCGTTCCTTTGATTGGCCTTTTTAATATAGAGAATATGATTGAAAAGCTTGAAGAAGGAGTCATTTTCAATCCAACGGAATTAATGGATATGTCTACTTTTTTAAAGGGTTGTCGAAAGATGAAAGACTTTATGCTAGAAAGAGCGCTAATTGCACCTGTGCTAAGTTTGTATGCCCAATCCATGTCAGCATTCACAAGCATAGAAGAAGAAATTAATTTTTCCATTAAAGGTAATAAAGTCGATTCTGCTGCAAGTAAAGAATTAAAACGTATTAGAAGCCGCATCCAAACGACAGGGGAGAAAATTGAAGACAGATTAAATAAGTTTTTAAAAAGCAGTGCCAATAAGGAGTATATTCAAGAATTTTTTATTAGTAAGAAAGATGATAGATATACAATTCCGATCAAGGCTTCTTATAAGAACCATGTGACCGGAACGATTGTGGAGACGTCATCCAAAGGGGTAACTGTTTTTATTGAGCCTGCATCTATTACAAAGTTAACCACGGAATTAGCTACCTTAAAAGCGGAAGAAGCAATGGAAGAATATCAGATTTTAGCGACTTTATCTGGCATGATTTTTGAGGAAATAAGCAGTATAATGCTTAATATCGAACGCATTGGTCAATATGACATGATCTTTGCAAAGGCTAAACATAGCGAAAAGATTGGCGGTATAGAACCTAGGTTAAATAGTCATGGGTATATACAGTTAATTAAATGTAAACATCCTCTTCTACACGGAGAGATTGTTCCGTTAGATTTTGAAATTGGCAAAAGCTATCGCAGTTTAGTCATTACAGGTCCGAACGCTGGCGGAAAAACGGTTGTGTTAAAAACAGTTGGCTTACTAACCCTAGCCACGATGTCCGGTCTCCATATTGCAGCTGATCCCGCATCAGAAATCGCCGTTTTCGATCATATCTTCGTTGATATCGGTGATAATCAGAATATGGAAAACGCACTAAGTACTTTTTCATCCCATGTGAGTAATATTTCCGAAATCATGAGAGCAGCTAATAATAATACATTATTGTTATTTGATGAAATAGGTAGTGGGACAGAACCAAATGAAGGTGCCGCACTTGCGATTGCTATTTTGGAAGCCTTTTATCATATGGGATGCATGACAGTTGCTACTACCCACTATGGTGAAATAAAACGTTACTCGGAAATGCATATCGATTTCATGAACGCCGCTATGCAATTCAATAGTGAAACATTATCGCCTTTGTATAAACTTCTTATTGGAAAGTCTGGGGAAAGTAATGCCTTTTGGATTTCGCGAAAAATGAAAATACAGGAACATATTATACAAAAAGCACAGGTGTATATGAAAAATAAAGATTATCGTATTGAACGAGTGAACAAAAATATAATCAGAAAATCTGACGATGGGGCATGATTTGAGTTCAGCGATTGAAGAACCAGTGGTACGGAACGATTTGATGAAAATAAGGTATAGGGAATCGTAATCCCTATACCTTATTTTTGTTGAGTTAATTGTTATTTTACAATTTACGCAAGATGTCGTCTTTCCTTTTTCTAATCCCTCTTCTTGCATCACTTTAAAGCGTTAAGTGCGACCTCTGCAGCATTTGCAATCAACGCATCGTCATATTTGGCATTCTCCGTATCATGACGCGACATAATCGCAATGACAATTGGTTCTCTATTTTTCGGGAAAACAACTGCAATGTCGTTTCTCGTTCCATAACTTCCTGCCCCACTCTTATCGCCGACCTCCCAATCTTCAGGTGAACCCGCACGAATTAATGTATCTCCTGTAGCATTTCCAAGTAGCCAATCCGTGAATAGTTCACGCTTATCATCTGAAAGAATGTCGCCGACTGCGAATGCCCCGAGACTGGTAGCAAGAGCTTTTGGTGTACTAGTATCACGAGGATCTCCCGGGGTGAATTCATTCAACTCTGGTTCGTATCGATCCGCTTGGGTAATGTCGTCACCGATTTGCCGTAAAGCTTGTTCAAATCCTTCAGGACCTCCCAATTCGTTAAACAAAAGGTTCCCCGCTGTGTTGTCACTGTATCGAACCGCAGCCTCGCTTATGTCCATAAGCGTCATTCCGGTACCCACGTGTTTCTCGGTAACCGGAGAATAGGAAACCAAATCATCCTCGGTGTAAGTGATGACTTCTTTAAGCTCTTCCATAGTGTTTTGCTTCAGTACGATGGCCGCTGCCAAAGCCTTGTATGTCGATGTAAAGGCGAAACGCTCCTCTGGTCGATATTCGATGGTCTTATTTGAGCCCATATCGATTGCATAGACACCGAGCCGTGCGTCAAAGTCGTTCTCGAGTTGGGCAAATTTTTCATCTGTATTTGCTATTTGTTCCCCTTCGTTCCCCTCCTTAGATGAAGCATCAGGTGAACTTTCTCTATCCGCGCAAGCCGTGAGTGTAAGCAGCGTGAGTAGCAATATAGATAGTGTAAATTTATGTATGCTGAATTTGTATTTATATATTTTCATCAAATGAATAACCTCTTTCTACTTTAATAATTAAATTTGCACCCTATCTTCTTCATTTATAACTATTAAAAAGTCTTAATTGTTAACCGATAGGTATATCTTTTCCTGAACAAATCAAAATCAACTACACTTTCCTCCTTTAATCTTCAAATCAGTTGATTACAACTGTAGTCCTATACTACAATTGTAATCAAAGGATGTCAACCATTTAATTCAAAAAAGGAATACCCAACTTTCTAAAGACCACTGAGTTCGTATCTATTAAATTTTCCTCCATTAGGTATCAACAAACTAAAAATTGATAATCTAATAACGAATTGTTAAACTGCAAATACCACAGGGATTTTTTTAGCAACAAAGATGGAAGATATATATGATACAATTTGATAACCGATTTATGGATAAATCATAATGAAGTTTGTTGCAGCGGAAGTTATAGCGATACTTCGAGAAATGGAGGTAAAAAGAATGTTCCTCATTCATATATTCACATGTTTTATGGTGTCCTCTATTACTATAGTTATTATTATGCTCATTAAGAAGTTATTTTCAAGGCACATTTCAGAGAAATGGCAGTACAATCTATGGTTTTTGTTGTTAGCCGCATTGACGCTCCCATTTATACCGAAACAGTTGTTTCATTTTGAAAATCTTTTTCTATCATTCGATATAAATCAAAACAATGGGATTATCAATTCTTCTATCCACAACGTCGAAAGCTCAAGGCTCAGTAACGGAAACTGGATGCAGGATTTCACGGTATCTGTTAACCGTCTCAATCTGGATTTCCTGAATATAACGTTAGGCAGTATTTGGATTGCAGGCATGTTAGTGATGCTTATTCTGTCCCTACATGCCTGGTTTAAATTAAAGAAAATAAAAAATACAACATCGGTCTTGAACAATAAAGACGTTTTACACTTATTTGAACAGTGTAAGAATCGTTTGCATATATCTAAACCTATATTCATAGGAGAATCACCACTGGTCAAATCTCCAATGACGTTCGGAATATTTAAGACATACGTTGTATTGCCGATGCATCTGGACGAATCGATGCCTATAGAAAATTTCCAATACATTTTTATGCATGAACTACATCACTATAAATACAAAGATATTGCAACAAATTCCCTCCTCATCATTTATCAAATTATTTACTGGTTTAATCCACTTGTGTGGATTGCTTTTAAAGAAATGAGGGTAGATCGTGAAATCGCCTGTGATATGGCTGTTTTAAAATCATTGGATGAGCCTTGTCATGTAGATTATGGGAATACGATTATTCATTTCGTGGAACTAGCCTTACACTCGAAGCATGTTACTTGGACCAATCAATTTAATGGATTTAATGGTCCCAAGGAGCAAATCAAAAAACGGATTGAAAAAATTGCATCTTTTACGATTGAATCGAAGTGGTTAAAGCTGAAAAGTATTTCAATCTTTGTCCTTATAGGCCTATTCGTAGTGAGTCAAGTCCCATTTATTTCTGCCATGTCCACTGATAAAAACCGTTATAATTTTAACAGTGAAGAAAACACGCTTTATGAAGATTTCAGCGAATACTTCACTGGATATGATGGAAGCTTTGTATTATATGATATGAGAGCAGATCACTATACCATTTATAATAAAGATAGTAGCATGAATAGAGTTTCTCCGAATTCTACTTACAAAATTTATAGCGCATTAATTGGATTAGAGTTAGGGGTAATAACGGGTGATAATTCCACTATCAAATGGAATGGAACACAGTATCCTTATGAATCCTGGAATTCGAACCAAAGTTTATCGACAGCCATGAAAAATTCAGTAACCTGGTATTTTAACGAATTGGACCAAAAAATCCCGCGAGATACCATCCAAGCTTATCTAAAACAAATTGGCTATGGAAATTATGATCTTTCTGATGGAACAGACTATTGGCTAGAATCTTCCTTAAAGATATCTCCAATCGAACAAGTACAATTACTATCGGCATTTTATACAAACCAGTTTGGATTTGAAGATAAGAATATCCAAGCCGTTAAAGATTCCCTTTTATTAGAGGTATACGATGGTGCAAGTCTATCCGGAAAAACCGGTACTGGCAATGTGAATGGTAAGAATATAAACGGTTGGTTTATTGGATATGTAGAAACAAAGGGCAATACCTATTTCTTTGCAACCAATTTACAAAATGAAGATAATAGTTATGGAAGCAAGGCCGCAAAAATCACGTTATCTATTTTGAGGGATAAAGGAATCATTAAGGAAATTGGAGAATAATTGAATGTTACATACATCCAAAAGAAGGAGGGAAAATAAGGATGACGAAGAAAATCCCCAATATTTCAGAATCAGAATGGGAAATTATGCATGTGCTTTGGAATAGGTCTCCAAGAACGGCCAATGAAGTGATATCTTCCGTACAGGAGAAAACGGATTGGAAGTCGAAAACCGTACGCACCCTTTTGGATCGTCTTACTCAGAAAAAAGTGGTCGGTGTCAATAAAGATCAAAGAGTCTATACCTTTTACCCGCTTTATTCGCAAGAGGAGTGTCAGAGCGCCGAGACCCACTCTTTTATTAATCGAATTTATGGCGGAACGTTAAAGTCAATGTTGGTTCAGTTCATCCAGGAGGATTCTTTGTCAGAAGATGATATTAAAGAATTACGCTCCATATTGGGCGAAAAACCTAAAGAAAAGAGAATCAAAAAATGAAGTTAGTTGAAAGCCATGGTTATGCATTTCTTAGTTAGATTTAACAGTCCTTTCCCTGTTCTTGATATTTATCAGGAACAGGGAATTTTATTTTTATCATCATCTGTCAAAATGTTATATCAACATATTCACGTTCAAACACGGAAGTCGTAGCTCATTATTGATTTATCGGTAGCTGATCCACAGACTTCCAAACTGCAGCCTCTTTTTCATTTTCTGTGATCATTCCAAGTTCATTCATTCTATTTAGGACAACAGCCTGTCTGTTAAAGGCATCTTCAGGATGTTTAATCGGTGAAAAGTATTCAGGCGCTTTTGGTAGAGATGCGAGCATGGCCGCTTCTCTTAAAGTAACTGTTTCTTTTCCTAGGTCATTGGCTTGAAATGTTTTTCCTAGATAAAAATTAGCAGCCTGTTCAATCCCATATTTCCCATGTCCAAAGTAAATCGTATTTAAATACATTTCTAATATCTCTTCTTTTGTGTATATACGATCTAAATGAATCGCAATAAGCAGCTCTTTGAATTTACGATTAATCGATTTTTCTTGAGTTAAAAATTGATTTTTTGCTAATTGCATCGTGATCGTACTTCCACCTTCGGCAAAAGATCTAGTCTTAACATCAACAATAAACGCCCTAATCATTGAAATGGGATCCACACCAAAATGATGATAAAATCGATGATCCTCAATACTAACGAAAGCTTTCGGCAAATACGCAGGCATCTGCCCCATTGAAACAAACCCTGGTTCATTTCTTATTTCCTCCAGTTTTGCTAGTTGCTCGCCGTCTGTTAGCTTTTCACCTGCGATCACAGTAACTAGGCATAGAGCAAATATCACTAAAACAGAATAAATAAGCCACTTCAATATATTCATATTTTTCCTTTTCTTCTGTTTCTGCTCACGACTTGCTGATTTTCCACTTACATTTATATCTGATATATAACTTGCATTCATAGGAGATCTCTCCTTTATATTTCATTTTCTATCTTCAGTATAAAAGAGTATTCTCCCTGCTTCTATTGATCTTCCTTTCAGTAATCTTACATCTTTGTCACGTTAACAGTTAAATGCTTCCGTACTGAATAACAAAAAAGTTGCCCTTCAAAAACGAAGAAGCAACCTTATGTAATGAGTAATTTTAGTTATTCTAAACTATAATAATTTCGCGGACCATAAACCACCGCGTAAAATTAGGTCCCGATATGGTTGCACGTGAAAAGCAGATAGCTGATGGCCCGGCATTAAATAGACTACCCTACCAAGGCCAAATTCGTGTGCCCATGCTGCTGGCCACTTTTTACCTTCATGCTCATATTCAGCCAAAATCGTCGTTTGATAATGTGGATACATATCAAATCGATATGGCTCATCATCAATGATAAAATCCTCGATGCCTTTCATAATTGGATGCTCAGGCTCGCTGACTTGAATAGGTAAAGAACCAAATGCAGGATGCCCAGTAAATCTTGTACCAAGCATCGCACCAAGTTCTTGATTTCGTTGCAAAGAGACACCATTATGAATCGCCAGTAGTCCTCCCCCCTCAGCAACATAAGAAAGTAATGCAGCAGTACTTGATGCTGGTAATGGCTCATCAGCAAATTCTGTATAGGAAATAAACAATTCATTCCCTGCTAAGCGCTCCTTATCTAACACACTATAATCATCAGTGCTTTTCACATCAATGGAATCTTGAAAAATCATTTCGATCTGTTTATCTACATCTGTAAACGGATGATATTTTGCATCTGCATAATTCCCCAATGCTATCGCTTTTGGTTTACTCATTTCGACAATCCCCTTTAACTAATTATTTACCAAGGCCATTTCTTTCCGTCAATATCTAAAAAGATCGGCTGATCCGCCATGTATGTCTTGTGGTCTTTTACAAGATTCATAATTTTATGGGCCGATTCGTCCGTAGTTGTTGGTGCTTCCTCATTTAAAGTACCGCTCATATATGATTGTAACCACCCTGGATAAAACACCATCACCTGTCCACCAAACGTTCGTAAATGTTGATGCAAAATGGATGACTGCATATTCATCGCTGACTTAGACATGCAATACCCATACATATTCGTTCTTTTATTTTTTTCGACACTTCCAGCCTCAGACGAAATATTAACTACTAACTTAGTTGACCCTTGAAGCAATAACTCCATCAAACTATTAGTAACTCGCAAAGTCCCAAGCGTATTCACATTATATATTTCCTGCATCACTTCATAATTCTGCTTTTCCAAAATAGTCGCTTGATCCGCTTGATGCGAAATCCCTGCATTATTAATGATCAAATCAATATGCGTCGCCTTAGCAGCGATCATACGCGCTGCAGACTGAACACTCTCATCCTTACCCACGTCTAAAGGCACCAACTCAAGATCCTCCGGATATAACGCCTTCATTTCTTTGAGAAAATCACAGCTTTCCATGAACTGACCTGCAAATACTTTATATCCATTTTCCAATAACCAGCGGGTAAGACTAATCCCTAATCCTCTGTCAGCTCCGGTAACAACAGCGATCTTTTTCATGAGTATGTATCCACCTCGATTTTGATAGATTTAGCTTACGTTACTTCCAACGCCCTCTATTATTATCATAACCCAAATTTAGAATATTGCGTGGATACTTCCACCACTTTATTTATTTTCTTAGATATATAATTAATTGTACAAACAATCTCAACTTCTTTATATGAATTCAAAACTACAAATCCGTATACAAGAAAAACTTCTAAAAGAAAATTACTTTTCTTTTAGAAGTTTCTTTACAGCCAGTAAGTTATTTGTTTTTTAAAGTCGCATTAAAAAGAAAGAACTACTCAGTTTCTACGTCACCATTCCCTGTATTATCATCTACACCAGCAGGTTCCTCCATATTTAGTGGATTTATATCTTGACCACCACTACATGCAACAACAAGGGACAGGGCAAACATCGGAACTAACAGTTTCCAATATCGTTTCATTTCAATTCCTCCTAACTATTTTGAAAAATAATTACAGAGGTTTCCACTCCCTTCTTTCGTATCTAATATCATCATATACATCCGCTTCCGAAAACTTTATTGATTAACCCATACTTAACCGGCTTTTAAATGAACTGTTAGATTTAGTTAATAAAAGAAATGAAGATTTAATGAAATGGTTTTTTTGATGCATGAGGCGGACATTTTAAGAAAAGAAGGGATTATAAAGTTGTTGCAATAATAATCTCTCCTTTATTTGTAAGTGAAATCCGCTAATCGACGCCGAAAATCTAGAAAGGACTGGCTGGCTTTTGAATGTTTATTACTCTATTTAATATTAATGCACCCATACCCTGAATAATCGTCTTAACAAAGAGTTGACCGAAAATAGCAAACGGCACTGCTTCCCACGGAATAAAGTTTGCCCCAAGTGGACTTAGGCCGATAATGACAAATATAGTTGAATCAAAGAATCCCCCAACTAATCCACTGTAAAACACCCTCCATGCAATCGGAAGTTTTAGCCTAGTATAAATTTCTGTATCCGTCGTCTCTGATACAGCAAATGAAATAGCTGAGGCAAGCACAATTAATAATGTATCCCCTAATAGAAAGGAAACGAGCGCAGAAATAATGAGTGCAACTACAATTGCAATATATGTTTTATTTCTACCATATTTATTCTGTACTAGATCTCTTAAAATAAAAGTTGCGCCTATCAAAAATGTCCCCATCGGCACAATAAAAACTCCAAGCGATAATGGAGCGAATGATGCTGTCACCACAATGGCTATTACGATCGCCACTAAATATGAAATTAATCTAATCATAATTTCTTCTCCTTTGCATAAAAAAACAGCACTCTAAGAAAAGAGTACTGTTTTCCTTAGTTTTTTTGAGAGGGTAGCTAAAACCTCTACCGCATACAGCGGATTTAATTAGTAGCTTAAAAGTCTCCCGTTTAGTCATCTAATCAAAGTCCTCCTCACTCCACTGTTTTTGAGTAAGCCTTTGGTTCAAATAAGACTCAAACTTCGTCCCAAATAATGTCTCCGGCCGTAAATACTTATTCCAATGGGGATCATGCAGCCATTCTGCTGTTTTCAAGTCAATAACCTTCTTAAAATCAGCCAATGTAAAACCTTCCTTCCAGCGTGCGCGAATGAAAGCCTGCGTCTTCTTTGTGCCTGCTTTGTAGGAGGATTTCGTTTTTTCATTCAAGTATGCAATCACTTCGTAAAAAGGGATAGTATTATCTTCTGTCGTAGTCTCTGTCGTAGTCTCTGTCGTAGTCTCTGTAGTAATCTCTGGTATTGCTCGTACCAAACCCATCTCATGTCCAGGGCAATCTGCGTCATGGATTGGCTCATTCTGAATAGCGGTCTGCTCATTTCGACACACTCCCTCTAATTCAGCAAGCTTCTCATAATTGATGCTATACCATTTCGTCTGATCCATTTTTAAACGATTAAAATTGCTAGCTGTAACATACCCCTGCTTTTCCAACGCCTTCATCATCCGCTTAATCGTGCTCTCTGACCAAAATGGAAATTGCATCTGCAAATCCTTATACGTGTTATAAATCCACTTTCGTCCATTCTGCAGATGCGAGCTTGTCTCTAACCAATAATGAATTTGCTGTAGCACTATCGCCTCATTCAACCCTAGTTTTACAGCCAGCGATGGAATAATCATCACGGGATATTCCTTCATTAATAATTTGCTCATCACTTTTCCCCCTAGCCTTTTCATTTTAAAAGAAATCGGAACCGTTTCAGCTTTCATGACCAAACCAAGTCATTTTAAACTCTTGCATCGGTTCGCCGCCTCCTGCCCTTTATATATACAGGAATTTGGAAAAAGGACACCTTAGTTGAAGAAAATATATGAAATTTACTTTTACAACCCAACATTTGAACGGTCAAATAGACGGTCAGTTAGCGCCACTTCCTCGGCCAGCTTGATTATATAGACAGTTTTAATTCGGAAGAACAGAAGCAGATGGATGAATTAACGAAGGATTTTCCTGATATTTCCGGGGAGCTTCAGAACAACGGGGATGGATATTATAATGAATTATTGGCTATTTTTCAGCAAAATTTCCAAGGGCCTGAAGAGCCGGCTATTACGAATTTTATGAAGGGACTGCCAAAAGACGGGAATGTCGGATTGCGGATTTATGGACATATAGGGACGGGAAGGGCTTAAACCCGTGAAGGAAACTTTAGTAAAACACCCAATCCTTTGGAATATGAATAATTAATCGAGTAGGAGGTTAATCATTAATTGATTAGCCGACCTCCCACACCAATCAATCTGTGTACGGTTCCATATATGGCAAGATTCCACGACCATACAAATGGTCTAGCCCTTTTAATCCAGTCGCACCAAAAAAGCGCACCTAACATAAATTAGATACGCCACAATAAAATTAATAATATATATGTTTTGCATTCTCACGCATAATTTTTGTATGAATCATATCTACTCTGCTTCCGTTAACTTCTTGGCTGCCTCAAACAGAATATACACAGCTTTTTCTATATCACGAGAATCTGACCACTCTTCCGGACAATGACTTAATCCGTTTTTACTAGGAACAAATAGCATCGCTACGTCAGTAAAATCCGAGAAGACCATAGCATCGTGACCCGCACCACTATGAATGGGACTGTATTCAATTTTTAACTCATCACATTTTTCCTTCAAAAGGGACATAATGTCTTGATTCATTGCTTTTGGTGGAATATATAAAGATTGTTCTACAGATGTTTGCATACCATGACCACTATATGACTCTATTAATTCTTCTACCTTTTGGATGACATCCAATACATGTTCTTCTTTACTAGATCGAATATCAATTGAGAACACTGTTTTTTCCGGGATCACATTTGCTCCGTTTGGAAATACATGAAGGCGCCCAGTCGTTATAACTGTCCCTTCACCAATTGCAAGTTCTGGCAACTGAGCAATAATCTTGGCCGTTGTTACTAATGCATCATATCTGCGGTCCATTGGTGTTGTTCCTGCATGTCCTGCTTGGCCTGTTATTGTTACCTCTAATTGAGTTAATCCTACAATTGACTCTACTACACCAATCGGAATATTTTTTTCCTCAAGAATCGGCCCTTGCTCGATATGTAATTCAAGGAATGCCTTTATTGTTTTTGGGTCTCTTTTTTTCGGAAGTGTGCTATTAAGCCCAATACTTGCCATCGCCTCTTCTGTTGAGATTCCGTCTTTATCATTTATTTGCTTAAATTCATCCTCGCTAAGTAACCCAACAATCCCTCTTGATCCCATTAATCCTGCTCCGAACCTTCCTCCCTCTTCTTCGACAAGAGCAATGACTTCTAAAGGATATTTAGGTTTAATATGATTTTTTGAAAAGAGAGCGGCTACTTCAAGCCCTGCTACTATCCCTGCAGGACCATCATAGTTACCCCCATTTGGGACAGAGTCAAAATGCGAACCTATTAGCACACTCGGTGCGTCTTTTAAAGTTCCTTCAAGTTTACCAAATATATTTCCAACCCCATCTTCTCTAACCTTTAATCCATATTCCTTCATCTTTTCTTTAATATAATTCCTTGCCTGTAAATCCTCTTTACTATAAGTAAGACGAGTCGTGCCTCTTCCTGGTGTGGAAGTAAACCAACTCAATGTATCTATATGTCTTTCAATTCGTTCTTGCACATCTTTCATATTGAAAATTACCCCTCTCCTATAGAAAAAAAGCACAAGAGCCGTCTTGAATTAGTTTTTAAACCCTCAAGATGGATTGGCTTGCCCTAAGAGCCGATGGCGCCTAGAGTTAAACATATAACTTAAATGGGAATGGTTTTGTCATTAATAATAATAATAATAGCCTACTTCTAATCCTCTAGCAACGGCTTACTGTTACAGCCAACGATGGAATAATCATCACGGGATATTCCTTCACTAATAATTTGCTCATCACTTTTCCCCCTAGCCTTTTCATTTAAAAGAAATCGGAACCGTATTATGGTTTCTCGCATTTTAGAAAGTTGCCAGTTCATTTTAAAAATAGCCGAATGTATATACGTTTTCAAATGAACAATATTAGGGTATAATATGTTCAATAAGGTCATAAATTAAAAAAACCGCTTCGATGCTCGATACATCGAAACGGTTACGCAATAGCTGGTTCCCTTTTATGGGGGTCGGCACAATGAACGTGCTAAAACCGCCAGAGCTGGGTAAACTCATGGGCGGTTTTAGTCTTTTTTATGGAATGACAGAATGGCCACAACCAAGATTGCAAATGCAATCATACTGGTCAACGATTCGAAAACTGTCATACGGCATCACCTCCCTCCTAATTGGAGGAACTGTGTGCCGACCGCCCGTGAGAAACCTATTATATTGCTCTTTTATTGTAGCATATACATTGTGACAAATCTGAATATTTCAAGAAAATACCTTCTTAATATTTTCGAAGTAATTTAGTGAATAAGATCCTGAATAAAGCCTGATACCCCACACATCAGCCGTTTTACTTCCGCATCTAGTTTTTAGTTTAACAGCACTTCATTTCTATATTGATGATGCTCATGTTTTACCACATTTGCTCCCGCTTCTCGCTATTGAAACAGTGGTAGCATTTGATACTTTTTACATTTTCCGAAATTTTTATAAATAAAATTGGATAGTACTCGGATCAATAATATTGAAACCTCTATTAGAAAAGAAGCATTTTTTGCTTTTTAATTTCCCTGCTTCCCTTCAACTGCTCAAATAATCTTTCCACAGTCCCAATCCCAACATTTTCGTATTTAGCAAGGATGACAAGCTCCCTTGGCAATTGTCCTACCGTTTCGATTTGGTCTTCGTTAAGCTGCCTGATGAGACTTGGACTCCCAATAACGTGTTTACAGACAACTTATATATGAATCCCACAAACTAAACATAAGCAGGTGTACAGTATTGGATATCAAGCATTTACAGTTGCATATAGCGGGTTTCATATGAGAAAAACTTTAAATTGTGTGGATCAATATTCCCTGTTCAAACCATAAGCCAGTGCGGTGCAAGATTAGATTATATTAGATCAGAAAAATGGTTTTTACTACCTCTTATAATTTCTTTAGAACATGAGAAAAATAAAGCGAAATTCAATTAGTGGGGGTTTTCTATCATCCTCCACTGATTGTTAAGGAACTCAGGCTAAGGTCGCCGCGTCCTGCGGCAACGCCTGAGTGACCAACATCCTGTCGGCCTGAACCAATCGGGCCTTTACGGGTAGTTGATCCCCGACTTACTCTTCATTGTTTTTACTCGAAATCCTTGAAGTGGGGGTTTTACTGCCCGTTAATCTGCGATAAATTTAACTTTTATGACAGGAGGTAATTATTTTTATGGACATCCAGCGCGCACAAGAAATTATGAATTCAACCAATAAGATCAACGTCCATTATCGCGGGATACCAGTATATCTTCAAGAAGTACATACAAATACTAAAACAGCTACGATTTTCCCTCTTGATGAGCTGAATAATGTACAACTGGTAGATTTGGATGGCTTATTTGAAACAGGACCTTGAAAAATAATGGAGGGATTAGAATGAACAAACAAAGAGCAGGAGAAATCGCACTATCGCCTGACTTAAAAAAGGTCACATATAATGGTCAACGAGTCTATATTCAACATGTGAATGAACAAAGCGATACAGCACGCATTTATCCATTGGATGACCCAACAAACGAATTTGAAGTGCAGCTTACTAATCTTTTTGAGGAATAGATGGATGAAACAAAATAAACTCAAGGTATTTTCCTCTATTCACTTGCAATATAATATTAGCACTTGTTTTCTGTACGCCGGGGCATCTGCACACAATTATCAGCTAGATGCGTTAACTTTTTCTCTATTACCCATGTAATGAACAACGCATATGCTACAGTTTTATCCAATTGGGATCCATTTCTTGTGTTGCCCTTTCTTATGATCCATAAATAATTGTGGTTACCTTTTTCAAGCCTACGAGTAAAAATATCTTTTTTATAGTCCTTAACACCAATATCACTAAGTTTCCTTAAATTAAAATAAATCAAGCCTATGGACATTTTATATGTCTATAGGCTTGAAACATAAGATTAATTATATTTATTTTGTAATAATGAAGCTGCTGCATCATCCATAATAAACGTAACGTTTGGATGAGTCCGTAGAATAGATGCAGGGCAATCTTCGTTGATTGGCCCCTCAAGGGTTGCTTTCACAGCTTCGGCTTTTCTTTCACCCGATGAAGCCACAAGAATATGTTTCGCCTCCATTATATCTGCTAAGCCCATTGTAAGCATTTGTGTAGGAGCTTCTTCTTGTGATAAATTATGATAACCCATTGTACTTTGAATTGTGGATTCATCACTATCGGCAAGAAACAAGCGAGAGTTAAAGGATGTTCCAGGTTCGTTTGCAGCTAAATGCGCATTTACACCTAACCCTACAATTTGTAAATCTCGTGGATATTTCCTTAGAATCTCCTTATAGCGTTCTATTTCTGCTTGTGTGTCTTCTACATCTCCATCTAATAATCCGATGTATGTAGGTTTTGACTTTATTAAATCATAAAACTTTTTATGCATATACGTATATACTGTAAAAGCTTTATTCTTTTTTGCTATATACTCATCTAAGTTTGTGAAAATAGCTTTCTTGATTGATAGTTTATCATTATTAATTGCTTCCACTAATAACTCAAAAGTCCCGTCGTAGCTAGCGCCTGTAGTTGTATTGATAACTGCACGTTCATTTTCTGATAGAGTATTGGCAATTACCTTATAAGCTTCTCTTGACATATCATCATAATTTTTCGTTTGAATAATTTTCATTTATTGTACTCCTTTAACAAAATTAATCTTTTATGCTACTGTCCAAATATCTTTCACTCTTATATTCGATTTCTGTTTTATAGTTGCAATATGCTTGTTAAGTCCTCTTTCCCCTGATCCAACGGAAATATAGGGCGGGGAATAAATTGGTAGGGCAAGTCCTCAATTCGTTGGTAGGTTGCACCCGGTGTCATTGCTAAAATATCTAATTTGGATACGGCACTTAGTTCATCGAACAAATAACCTTGCTTTACGACAATAATGTCATAATCATTAATATTTATTCCAGCACTTGTAAAATGATTAATTGTAATAAACGAATCTCCCCGATTAGCAATTACTACATCTAAGTTGCCGACAGTGACGGTGCATACCTCACCTACCTTATCAGCGGAAACGTTTGAATATCCGAGAAGATCACCTTTTGCTTTGAGTGTACCTTCTAAGAATACTGGTGCGCTATTTTTATCATAGTCTTTTCCAACTCTTATTGAAATACGCTCCCCAACTTTGCATACATTTAATAGTTTAAAGGCTTCTTCATCAAATATTGCAGCAATAGCGATTTTCTTACTCCCTAATTCTTTTTCATTCAATAACCGAAGCAATAGTGTATTTATTCCTGGTGCACCAGCCGTAGAGTTATCTCCCGAGTCAGAGATAAAGACTGGTTTTTCTTTTTCATTTAGCGCTCTACCTATGGCCTCCTCAGGTTCAAGTACAAGTGCATCAAATTCAAATTCATTCCGCTTATTATACACATACTCTGCTAATTCCTTTGCAACTTCATCCGCTACTCCCTCATATGACTCAGAAAGTGGTGTAACAATTATAGAAGATGCTGTGTTCTCCGAATCACTCCATGCGTGGCAAATGAAGAATGATGCGGTTAAAATACCTTCCCTGTTTTCGACCTCTTCTAATTTTGCAAAAATAGATTTAAGTGGTTCAGCAGCACCAAGGGCCTTCTCTCCAGAAATCACCATTGGGAGACGAATAAAAGATGGTTTAATCATTGACCTTTTCTCTATTGCATCTATTAAGAGATGTGCTGTAATTTGCTCGGTTTCATACTGGTCGACATGTGGAACTGTACGATATGAACATACTATGTTCACATACTCATTCAGATTAATAGCATTATTCGCATGAATATCCAGGGTTAAAGATATCGGTACCTCATCTCCTACATATCCCCTTATCTCCTTTAACAATGCAAGCTCACCAGATCCGATGTTTTCTACTACCATTGATCCGTGTAAATGCAGCCAAATGCCATCAATTTCGGGCTCCGTTTCCAAAGTTGTAAGAATCTTATCGGCGAAATATCTGTATGCTTCTTGAGTGACAACCCCTGATGATAAGCCCGTTGCATAAATACTGGGAATAACCTCCACACCCCGCTTATTAAACACTTCTGTGCTAGCAAGCCGTTTTGTTATTTCTTCCCCTTCAACAAAAATAAAATCTTCTGTATTTGTTTGAAATGGATTAAAGGTATTAGTCTCATGATAAAAACTACCTACCACAATTTTCACCATTCATCACCTTCTTTAATTATTTATCAGTTTTTGATAAACATCGTAGTTATCCCTTAACAGAACCTGCTAATAGGCCCCTAATAAAGAATCGACCAGCGAATATATATATCAACATCGTTGGAAATGCCGCTAATATCGCTCCGGCCATTTGAATATTCCACTCTACAACTTGACTTCCTGCTAAATTTTGTAAAGCTACCATAACTGGATGATGGTTATGGCCTGTAATGGTAATAGCAAACAAAAATTCATTCCATATATTCGTAAACTGCCATATTCCAACTACTACAAAACCAGTTATAGATAAGGGAGCAATAACATGACTATAGGTTTTGAAGAACCCACATCCGTCTATTTGTGCTGCTTCAATCATTGACTGTGGAATACTTGCATAAAAGTTTCTAAACATTAATGTGGTAATAGGTATTCCATAAATAACATGTACAATAACTAGTCCCGTGATCGTATTGTACAAACCCATGGCTTCGATCGTCTTAATTAGTGGGATTAAAATACTTTGATAAGGTATGAACATACCTAATAATAGGATAGAAAATAACCATTCAGAGCCTTTAAATCTCCATTTCGACAGTGCATATCCATTTATGGATCCGATAAATGCTGATAATAATGTCGCAGGAATCACCATACTAAAACTATTCCATAAGTTAGGTAATAGTTCACTAAACGCAGTGAGATAGCTTGAGAGTTCAATTGATTTAGGTAAATGCCACATTGTTAAAAAGGAAACTTCCTCAAACGCCTTCAAACTAGTGACTATAAGGATATAAAAAGGAATTAAAAAAAGAATACTTAACGCTATTAATACAATATAAGTAGAAGCTCTCGAAAGGGATTTAGTCATTTACAATTCCTCCTTCCGTCTAAAAATAAATGGTATGATAAAAAACATCACTAAGAGAAGCATGAAAATAGCAATTCCTGCACCTTCTGCATAAAAGCTACCTTTAAAGGTTGTTTCATACATATAAATTGCTGGCATATCTGTAACAAAATTTGGGCCAGAACCAGTCATGGTATAAATTAAGTCAAAGATTTTTAATGATACTTGAAGCATAATTAGGATAACACCGTATGTTATCGGCTTTAATTGTGGCAGTATCACCTTCACATAAGTTTGCCATGCATTTGCACCATCCATACGAGCCGCTTCTCTTAGCTCCTCTGGAATTCCACTTAGTCCAGCCAAATACATCGCTAATGAAAAACCTGTCATTTGCCAAATAGCTGCTATAAGAACTGCTATCAACCCCAACGGAAGTCCAAATTGGATTTGAAATACTTCCCACCCCGGGAATATTGTCGTATCCGTATACCATCCAGGTGACCAACCGAACTTTTGTAGAATTAGATTGATACCGGACTCCGGATTTAGTATCCACCTCCAAGCGACCCCAGTGACGACAAAGGACATAGCCATAGGGAAAAGGAATATATTGCGGAATAGCCATTTTCCTTTTATATTCTGATCTAGTAATACGGCAAGTAGCTGCCCTAAAGCCAATACTCCAAGGATAAAAAAAATAGAGAAAAATATCATGTTTCTAATATCGGATTGGAAGCGGAAAGATTGGAATAAGTTTTTGTAATTCTCCAATCCCGCAAAGCTATAATCGGGTACTAAGGAATTCCAATTACTTAAAGACACATAGCCTGTCCATCCTATGAAAATATAAACGAAAACAGAAACCACAATAAGAGAAGGCAAAACGACAAAAAAAGGTAACCATTTATCCATCGAGAATAGTTTTCCCCGATTTTTGTTAATCAAATGAAGCCTACCCTTACCTTGTTTGTTATTCATCTGAGTCTTACTATATGCTTGCAAAGTGATTCCTCCCTTCAATAACAACCTATGGTAAAATAACTAATCTAGTTAGTTTAAAGCGGTCGTACAGACAAGCAACGACCGCTTCTTGCTAATGAATGACAATCATCTATTCCGTTATTAGAATTATTCTTTTAATAAAGGTTCGGCTTGTATAAGTAAATCAATAAACTTATCTACATTTTGCTGTGTAACAAATATATTTACAGCATCATCCAACTTAGACAAAAATCCAGCCGGTGTAGCAGAACCACCAGCTAAACTGATGGAGATAGTGGCTTTTTTGAAATCTGCAGCCGCTGATTGACTATATACTCCAAAGCTTGAGATATCTACATCGGTCCGAGCTGGAATAGAACCCTTCAGTTTATTAAACGCTTCTTGTGCCTCTGTCGAGCCTAAATACTCGACAAATTGCTCAGCTTCATCTGGGTTTTTAAGATTTTTTGGTAATCCCATTGAATCATTGACTACATTAAAAATTCCTTCTGCACCAGGGGTAGCTATCCAACCATAATCTTTTTCAGGCTCCCAATTTTTACTTTCAAAATAACCTGATTCCCAATCTCCCATTATATGCATCGCAGCCTTGTTGTTTATTAACAGATCTGCTGCATCCTGCCAATCTAGTGAACTATGATTCTCGTTTGTATAACTCAATATCTTTTTAAATGTTTCAACTGATTCACGAATCCCTTCATTATCAAACGACAAATCACCACTCAACAACTGTGCAAATTTTTCTGCCCCAAATTTCTCCAATAAGACAGTTTCAAAAACCAGAGTTGCCCATCGTGGATTTTTGTCACCTAAGGCGAATGGAATAATATCTTTCTCCTTTAAAATTTCACTCACTTCAAAAAATTCTTCAAATGTTTTAGGTGGTTCTAGGCCATATTCTGCAAAGATACTTTTGTTATACCAAATGACATTATTTCTGTGTACATTCATCGGAAGACCATAAACATGTCCATCTTTCATATTCATTTCAATAATTTTTTCTGGAAAAACTTCCTTCCAACCATTTTTCTCATAAATACTATCAAGGTTTTCTAAATATCCCGCTGTTTCCCAACGTAATAGGTCTGTTCCACCCTGGGCTTGAAATACCGCTGGAGGATCCCCCCCTTGAAGTCGGGTAGATAAAACAGCCTGCGAATTTGCTCCGCCTCCACCTGCAACAGCTGCATTTTCCACAATTATGCTTGGGTTTCTAGCACTAAATCCTTCCAAAACAGCACTCAATGCATCTGCTTCGCCACCTGCCGTCCACCAGCTTAATATTTCTAATTTCACATTCCCATCCGAATCTTTACCGTTCGTCTCTGATGATTTATTTGGATTGCATGCAACTAATACTAATAATGCAATTAAAACAATTGATATTAATATATTTTTCTTTTTTTGCGACGACATACCCAACCCTCCTACTTTATATTTTTAACCACTCTTTATAAATGAACAGCGTTAATAAGGGGTGAGTCTATTCCAGCATCAGAAAAGACCTTTGCAAAAGCTTCTTTAGACTTCTCAGCTAAGCAATCATTTGTTTCTGTTGGTTCTTCTGGAGTAAGTATTTCTTGTGAAACAATACCAGTATAATTAATTTCCTTTAATGCACTGAGAAAACCACTTAAATCAATTACACCTTCGCCCGGATAAAGCCGATCATCATCCAAAACATCTTCAATAGGTACATCTCTCGCATCATTAATATGAACATAGGCAATCTGATGTGGTTTTAAATCAAGGATATCTTGTCGTGAACCACCAATCGTATGCCAATGAAAACTATCCAACAAAACCCCTACATTACTTTCACCAATTATTTCGATCCACTCTAAAGTAGATGTAATATCATATATAAATTGATTATTCCATTTATTCCTTAAATGAAGGGGACCAACAAATTCCAGCGCAAGAGTCATCCCATACTCATTTAAAAGCCGAGCACAGAGCTTTATACGCTTTGTAAGCGCTAGCAAATAATTTATTGGATTTTCATCAGTAGATGGCATAAAGTATGTGAAAAATGTTTTGCAGTTAAAATATGAAGCCGTTTTTATATCAGCTAACAGAATCGCTAAATCATTCTTGAACTCCTCTTCTGATCTTCTCCATTCCACTGGAAAAGCTACCGAACCAATTATAACTTCTTTTTCTTTTAAAAATTCCTTTGCACCTTCTATCCCTTTTTCCTCTATCCATCTTCTTAAGTCACTTCCATTTGTATCAATAGCTCCAAATCCATTTGCTGAAGCGAGATTTATTAACTCTTCTACATTTTCAACCTTATTGAGTCCAGCCTGACTTAATCCTTTAATCATAGAATTTCCCTCCTGAAAAATTTCATAAACTACCCCATATTCGATCCTTTTTTCTTAATTGACAAGTAATTACCTTTTTACCATTACACATAATCTTTGAATATTTATATTTTGATTACTTTCACTAATTCCCCTTTCATTTTTACTGTTTTTTCATAAACCGTTTTCATACACAGTATAATCAATCCAAATAACAGATGTCAATAATTTTTTAGAAAATTTAGTCATGATACATAATTCAGAATTAACGTAAATCATTTCCTTGACAACCAAGTCTTTAAATAATACTATTTCAATAAAATGATAAGGGAATGAATTCACTTTAATGGCGAAAATACAAGATGTAGCTAGAGATGCTGGATGCTCTATATCGACTGTATCTAGGGTTTTAAATAATCCTGAAAAAGTTAATGCTGAAACCAGAGAACGAGTATTGGATAGTATCCGTAATCTAGATTATTACCCCAATGAAAAGGCAAAGTCTTTAAGCTCAAAAAAACAAAATATATCATTAGGCTTATTAATTCCTGATATTACAACGTTCTATTTTGGCGAATTATACAGAGGTATTAGCAGAACAGCCAAAAATGCAAATGTTGATTTATTGCTGCGTGATTTAGACCATGATGGCCCTTTTCAAGAACAGATGATAGATGGATTTGTATCATTAAAGAAACATGGCGTATCTGGTATTATTATATCTAGCAGAATAATTCCAGAGGAATATGATGAAGTAATTAATAGGTTAAGGATTCCGGTAATTTCAGTATTGGGGGATCATAAAAACGAAAAATATTCATCATTTAAAACAGATGATATTAGTGCATCATTTGATGCTATTACATACTTAGTTTCTCATGGTCATAAGAATATAGGAATAATAACTCCCTCACCAATTGAAAATAAATTAGTCGGCGAGCCACGATTTAGAGGTTATAAAAATGCTATAAGTTTTTACAATCTTCCGTTTAGTACAAAGCATGTTGCTTACGGAAACTTTCGTTATGAAGGTGGCTATGCCACGATGGAGCAGATACTTGCAACTCGAAACGAAACAAATATATCTGCTATTTTCGCAGCAACCGATGAAATGGCTATAGGCGCTATGAGGTGCATTCACGATAAAAACCTAAGAGTACCCGAAGATATTTCAATCATAGGCTTCGACAATCTATCGATTTCTAATATGGTTACTCCAAAGTTAACTACCGTTTCACAATCTTTTGAGGATATAGGTGTAAATAGTGTCAAATATTTAATGAAATTGCTGGAAGAACCACACACACAATTAGATAACGGAGTGAATTTTCTTCCACATCACATAGTTGAAAGAGAATCTGTCCTAAAAGTTTTATAATGATTAAAAGAAATATGTTATACTTTTTTATTCACCAGATCGGACTTAGATTTGTTAATATGTCAAAGTATACCTAATTTCACTGTTAGTTTAAGCTTAATATGACTAGCATGTTCCTCACATTATCCCAATGCTTCATGCTTCGAATAAAACTCAATTTAAAAGGTAGCTTTTCACATTATGAATATAAAGATTAGATCTTGATATACTTTTTAAAACATATATTCATAATGTTTTATCAAGTGCTGCAGCTTGTCAGCTAACCTTTAACCAAGATTAGTGTTACATAGCAATATTCTGACCAAATACAAATAAAGAGCCAAATCTCTAGGTATATCTTTACCTAGAGATTTGGCTCTTTATTATTTAAAAATAGTTTCCTTCATCACCCTAAACACATGACTCGGTTGTCTTTTCAACATTTCTAAGGGTATTTTTTCAATACTCCTGCTTATGAAATAAGATACTTCAGGGTATTAGTACTTATCGGGCCTCCAACACACCACAAATTTCTTCATTCCTGGCCAACCTCTTCATCGATCCGTTCTTTTGCTTCCCCTTCAACTGCTCAAACAATCTTTCCACAGTCCCAATCCCAACATTTTCGTATTTTGCAAGGATGACTAGCTCCCTTGGCAATTGTCCTACCGTTTCGATTTGGTCTTGGTTAAGCTGCCTGATGAGACTTGGACTCCCGGTGAATTCATCTGTAGTGAGCGGTACTTTTGATAGTTCTTCAGTGACAACGATGTGGTCGGATTTATAAAAGAAGAAAAGTTCTCCGGGACGTTCGAGCGCTAATTTCCTTCGCACTTTTTCCTCTTCAATGAATATATGGAGTTCCTCGAATAAGTTTTCATCATTCTTTTCGTTGTAGCGTTTTACATGTTTGTGCAATCCTTCTAGATTGTTTGGCAATTCGCTCATAATTCGCGCTTGTTGTTCTGCTCCAAGCTTAATAAGAAATCTTTCGGATTTGTCAAATCGTTGAGGCAAAAGGAATGCATCCCGTAAAAAATATGGGATATCAAGTTTTCGATCCTGATATGTGACCTTTCGTATTGCGGTATATCCCGGCTCCTCTGTATGTTGAGTAATAATTTCAGTGGATGCTACAGTTTCCTCATGTGTTGCTTCTTCATGCCCTTGTCCAAGTGATACCACTAAAAGTTCTTCAAGGTTTTTAAGCCTCACATCTAACTCAGTCATATCGTACTCATTCCTGTCCGTACTAGGATCCTGATAATCTGGTACCATCATATCAACTGGTCCATATACTTCGATGTACCACTTAACAATCGTGTAGATTGCTTCCCATGAAAGAAGTGCTTCTGAATATCGAAACTTCCGCACGTCATGTGCAGCCTTGTTTCCGCTCATTCTAATATGATGTAGCGCATCTATTATTTCTGTTGTCAAATAGCCTTTTTCATTCAGGAGATCAATCCGATCCTTTAATGTGGTGTACAGATCATCCATCCTTTCCGCACGGATCACTTTTTGGAGAATCGCCTCGACAAACGTTCGAGCGTGTGTCAGCATTGTGCGGGGACTTGAATAGATGCTATTTTCAAGTTCACGAGCTAAATAAGCCAATTCTTTCGAAACAGGCTCTAAAAATGTATAAAAATATGGTTGATTTTTTATCATATAACTCTCGCTTTCTCATTACCTAATGACTAGTTTCTATGTAATTTTACCATACAAAAAAAAGATGCTCCTAGTCGCTTTTTTAACATTTCTCTTTAATTCTACATAGATTGGGATTGATACATTAACAATGCGTTTATCTATCAATTGTCAAAATCATCAGCTAATAGGATCAGCTTTTCTCCACATTGTTTGGTAAAGGATGTAAATGAATCCATGAAGAAGGATAAAGAACATGAAAGAAGAATAAAGCCTCGCAATCGTAATAATGAAATGGAGTTGTAATGCAGGGATTCTATTAATGAGAAAAACCGCCCTATCTTTGATTGGCGGTTTCTCTAATCAAAAGCAAGGGCGATTAGCGTCTATTCATTTCAAGATCAGTAAAGAAGGCTGTCCTTTTGTTGCGATTTACATTTTTTAATCTTGAGATAAATAAATCCAATTTATTTCATCAAATTCTTCAATAATATAATTTGAACCTATATTTTGTAAAATCTTATTGAAAGACTCTATATTATCATCATTATCATACAAATCTTCTTGAATATATTCCTTAATAATGAAATTCGTCAAATTTGTATTATTCACAAAATCCGAAAAGTACGTTCTCAAAGTAATTGAATCTTCTTTTGTAAAAGCTTCATCATTAATTAATGAAATTCTAAAAACATTTAAAATCTTATTAATGTCTTCTTCGTCCATATAACATAAAGGATCCATTTTTTTATCTTCTTCTGTAAAAGGATTTCTAGTATCCTCAATTACTACATAAGCTAAAATATTTCCATTCTTTAATACATTGAAAATTTCTAAATCACGCAATTTTAAAATTCTATTAAGTGATATCATCGATTCCTCCTACCCAAATACTAATTTGGGATGCAATAATAATTTTCCTACAGTTATACCTACTAAAATTGCTGTTGCCCTTAAATATAATGTAGGCTTTAATATTATATCTTTCCAAGCCATTTTACTTACTTTAGTACATTCTTTATCTAATTTTTTTGTTTTTCTAACCCCTTTTTAAAACCATCCATACTTTTTATATTTTTTTTGCACAGATTTTGGAACACCAGCTGATAAGTACTGAATGTGGAATAATAGTTAAAGCAATCAGAAGCAGCAATCTCCGATACAACATGCACAATCCGTCCCGTCAAAATTCATGCTATCATAATAAAATAACGTGTTTACAGACAACTTATATACGAATCCCTACAAATTAAACATAAGCAGGTGTACGATATTGGATATCAAGCATTTACAATATTTTATCGAGGTGTCAAATTTCAATAGTTTTTCTCGTGCCGCAAATCATTTATTTATTACTCAACCGACCATTAGTAAAATGATTAAAAACTTGGAGATGGAGTTGGGGGTTGCTTTATTTGATCGGTCTCGAAAACAATTAGTGCTTACTGATGCAGGCCGCATCATTTTAGAGCAAGCAAAATTAATTGATAAAGCATTTAAGAATTTGGAAGTGGAATTGGACAATCTTACAGGACTAAAGAAGGGCCATATTCGCATTGGTTTGCCGCCCATATTTGATGCGCATCATTTTCTCAAAATTGTTGGCAGTTTTCATGAAAAGTATCCCGAGATTACTTTCCAATTAGTGGAGGATGGCTCCAAGAAAATAGAAGAAGATGTCAGAAATAATCTTCTTGATGTTGGTGTGGTTGTTCTTCCGACTAAGAACGACATCTTTGACCATTTCTCTTTTATGGAAGAGGATCTAAAGCTACTTCTTCACCCATCACACCCTCTTGCTGATAAAGAGGAAGTTAATTTAGCTGAATTGGCTAATGAATCATTCATATTGTTTAATAAGGACTTTGCCCTTAACGACCGAATTATTCATTTTTGCAATAGTGTCGGCTTTAATCCTCATATTGTTTCAGAGAGTTCGCAACGATCTTTTATTGAAGAAATGGTTGCAAGCAAGCTAGGAGTTTCTCTTTTACCTAGCAGTGTTTGCAATAATTTAAATAAAGATGTGAAGTCTGTCAAAGTGATAAACCCTTCTATCAGCTGGAATTTAGCGATTATTTGGGCCAAGAATCAATACTTCTCCTATGCTGCAAAAGAATGGCTGAAGTTCACCAAAGACCAGCTGACACGATGTTATCGAGAAAATTAATGACTCCGAAAGAAGCTTTACTTTATAGCTTCTTTCATGTCAAAAACGGCTCTTAAAAGAAGTGCAAGAAACCAAAAAGCTGATGATAGTGCAAGCAGACAGATGTGGAGGAAAAGAAAGTTAGAAAGGGAATATTCCGTTGGTTTTCACACATTGCCATCATAGGCCTCTTTAAAGTTTGTAAATTCCCCATAACCTTATAAATCTGAACTACATATCATTCTCCCGATTCATACCAAATTCCTTTTTCATACGCCCCCCAAAATGCTTATCTCCACTTCTCCTTCCCTCAGTCAAGAAGTCCCACATATAGAAGTCCTGAATCAGAATATTTAATAATCAATTTCATGAATGCAGTTTACATAAGTCCGCTGCACATTAAATTTTTTAAGAATTATTAGAAACGATATTTAAACTGGTACGTCATAATATATATAGATTAGTAATTATCAATAGCATCACAGATAGAAGGAGCTGATAACTTTTGAGAGAAATCAATAAAATTTTAACTTCTTCAAGAATATTTGATCATACTTTAATTTTCTTAGGAGTTTTGGTTTTTTATAATATTATATTTGATATTAAAATTTATATTATAAATATTTTAGTATTCACTGTTGGTTTTTATATCTTGTTAGCAATATCTGAACTAATTAGATTTAAATATAAAAAGTATTAATCAATTTAATATTGTAGTTTACATAAAACCGGATCTAGAAAGTATCTCCGCAATCAAACCCTTGTATTTCGCCATATTTATGTGAATGCAGGGGTTTTGTCCTATGTTCTAGAATAAAAAGCAGAAAGGTATTGCAAAAGATGTAGATTTCATCCCGTCCACACTAAGAATATGGTCGATTGAGAAAGCAGGATATTCATTTGAACGGAATGAAAAAAAAAACGCATTTATTATGAACACGAATTTAAGGCGGTTAGGCAATTTTAAAAAACCGTTTGCACATTCCGTACCTACGTTTATACCGATGAAGTTCGTTTATCAAAGCGTGAACTAGTAGTTGCAGAGAACCGTTTTTTGCATTGCTATACTTATACATAAACGGCATATATGAATACACTTACATAGACAAAAGCTATACTGCTGATAAAAAATAACCATTTTACTAACGGAACAATGGGGCGTACACTTGTTTTAGGTTAAAAATACCTTTTAATATATGGATTTAGTATTTATACACTAGAATCCAATCACGAAAGGAAGCAATTGTATGAAAGCAAAAAGAGCGAAAGAAAGCCGCATTGTTAATACTGCTCAAGTATTATCTTGCGATTTAAATAATTACGATACATTGTTTGGCGGCGTTTTGATGAAAAAGCTCGATGACGCTGCAACATTATCAGCACGTAGGCATTCTAGGGTGAAAGAATGTGTAACTGCATCCACCGATTCAATCGATTTTTTATATCCAATTCAACAAACTGATTCTGTCTGTGTCGAATCGTTTGTAACATATACAGGAAGAACCTCTATGGAGATTTTTTGTAAAGTTATTGCTGAAGATATCGTGAGTGGTGAGCGCCGAGTCGCATCTACGGCATTTTTAACATTTGTTGCCTTGGATGAAAATAAACGACCTGTTGAAGTTCCAAATATCATACCAGAAACAGATGAAGAGAAATTTCTTTATAAAACAGGTAAGGAAAGATCGGAAATTCGTAAATTGAGAAGACAAAAAAGTAAAGAATTAGCCGCATACATTTCATTAGAAAAGCCTTGGGACAAAAAAGTGAAGGAGGAAAAATATATGTTTACTTTATCTAGTATAGATGAATTAAAAGCCACCAAAGAAGCACTTGAGAAATTCAATAATGATTATCCAGTCCTATACAACAAACTAGTAGATGTGGTTAATCTTACACGTGCATTCCAATTCAAATATCATTATATGGGATGTTTGCTTATGGATGAAGATCCTGGTCAATATAGCCCGAAATTTGTTTACGGCTCTGTTCTCCGCTTGTATAAAAAAGAATTACAAACATTAAAGGATGATCACGATTTCCATGCGTTGGAAAATATCTTTTCTGACTTTAGAAATACTGGCTTCGCAGATATCAGTCTTTTAGTACTCGGTATGACACCTGAATCATTGGTCGGTGCTTCCAGTATTAGATAAATGGGTTCGGGAATTGAAAATCCAATACGTAGTAGCTATACCTCTCCAAAATATTAGAGAGGTATTTTTTTGCGTACATTCGCCAAAAACCGGGACGTGCCTGGCACTCAAAACAATGATACAATGAAAAAAATAAAGCAATTTTACAAAAGGAAGGTGATATGTGCATGAGCTTACCTCATGATAGAACCATTTCACTGCGAGAATTTTATACATTGCGCGAAAAGACAGATGACCTCCTAGAATATTCTGATGGGATCGTTTTTATGACTCCATCGCCATCAACTAAACATCAGCGTATTTCTGGACGCCTACATGCCAAGCTATTTCATTTTCTTGATGGGAGTGGGTGCGAAGTTTTCCACGCTCCATTTGATGTAGAGCTTCAAAGTAAAAACGCAGAAGAAAAACACATTGTCATACCGGATCTTTTGGTCATTTGCAATAAAAGCGGTTTATCGGATAACAAGTTTTCGGGTGCTCCCGATCTGATTATTGAAATATTAAGTCCGTCCAATCAATCCCATGATTTAGTTTACAAATTGAACTTATATATGCAAGCCGGGGTTAAAGAGTATTGGATCGTTAATCCAATGCTCCATATTATCCAAGTGTATCAATTAGACCCTAATGGGCAATACCAACAAGTCGATGCTCTAAAAGAAACCGGAATCATTACATCAACAATATTAAATGGCTTTCAAGTAAACCTGGATGAGATATTTGCCTAACCGGCTATTACTCCGTTCATTACTGATAAGTACGCTAATAAAAAGAGTCACTTGCCCATTTTTGAGCAATTGACTCTTTTTCACAAAGCTTGTCATTCGACAAAATTCGAGTGGTGCCTGTCACTCAAAACAAACTCAACTTATATTTTGTTGATAACAATTCTAATAATTTTATTCCACCGATACTATTACCTTTTTCGTCTAAAGCAGGACCGAAAATACCAATGCCATATTTCCCTGAAACAGTTCCCATAATACCGCCAGATACACCACTTTTAGCTGGTACCCCAATTTTGATGGCAAACTCTCCAGAAGCATTATACATGCCACATGTCACCATAAATGTTTTGCAAATACGAGCTACGTCTGTAGGCATGATTTGTTTACCACTTTGTGGATCTACTCCATCCATTGCAAACACCATACCAATTCTGGACAAATCCAAACAATTCATTTCAATGGCACACTGCTTCGTATATAACTCTATTAGCTGTTCAACGTCCTCATCTAACATTTTATGCTGCTTTATAAAATAGCATAAAGCCCGGTTTAAATGAGCCGTTTCAAATTCAGATCGTGCAACTTCTTCATTATAGCTAATGGTTGAATCGTTGGTCATTTCCCTAATAAAGGATAACAGTCGCTGGAACCTCTCATTAACAGAATTTCCTTTTATCATATGTGTCACAACAAGTGCTCCTGCATTAATCATCGGATTTAACGGTTTACCTGGGGCGATCGTTTCCAATTTGATAATTGAATTAAAAGGGTCTCCAGTCGGTTCCATGCCAACGCGCTCAAACACATAGTCCTGTCCTCTATCCATCAAAACGAGGGCTAGGCTGATCACTTTTGATACACTTTGGAGTGTAATCTTTTTTTCTATATCCCCTGCTGAAATACATCGCCCATCAGGATAATAAAGGGCTATTGATAAATCATTTGGATTTGCCTTTCCAAGTGCAGGAATATAGTCTGCAATCTTGCCCTTTTTTGTAAAGGCCCTCGCCTCTTTCACTAATACTTCTAATTCATCACTTGATTGACATGCCATATTCATCACCTTTAGTAGTATGAACTAAAGCCATTCCTATTAATCCTTCTGAATTGTTTCCGTGCCTGGCACTAGGAGTTTCATCAATTTAACGCAAATCCAAATCATATCGTATCGCTGCTATTTCCATGTTTGCCGGCTATTGTGGAACATTGATGACACCAATGGCAGCCAACTTCAATATCGTCCCTGTAGCGTTATTTGATTTGAAGGATATGAATCATGTCATTCGCGTGCAAATTCCTACTGCATTATTCGTACTTGCATTTATTGTGTTGCTCATGTATTTTCTAGTAAAATGGGAGGTATAACAGATGAAAAAAAAGGTGTTAGTGACAGGCTTCGATCCATTTGGCAATGACACGGTAAATCCAGCGTTGGAAGCAGTAAAGCAATTAGATGGTATCTTCATCGATGAGGTAGAAATCGTTACTCAGGAAGTGCCCACCGTCTTTCATGATTCTATTAATGTAATGATAAAAGCAATTGAAACACATCAACCTGACGTTGTTATTTGTGTTGGACAAGCAGGTGGACGGACACAAGTAACCCCTGAGCGGATCGCCATTAATGTAGATGACGCCCGGATTCCAGACAATAAAAAGAACCAGCCGATTGACGAACAAATATATGAGGACGGTCCAGCCGCATATTGGACAACCTTGCCGGTCAAACTGATTGTTCGTCATATGAAAAAGGCTGGAGTGCCCGCAGCTGTTTCCAATACAGCAGGGACCTTTGTTTGTAATCATCTCTTTTATGGATTAATGCATTATATACAAAAATCTGCTCCTCACATACGTGGAGGCTTTATCCATATTCCATATATCCCAGAGCAAACGCTGGAAAATGGTGCTCCTAGTTTAAGCCTTGATGATATTGTAAAAGGATTGAAAACGGCAGCTATCGTAGCAGCGTATGAAAAAGAAGATATTCAAGAAATTGGTGGAACGACACATTAAACTATTATTGCAAAAGATGTCAGCAATTTTTAAGCCGACATCTTTTTTCTTCACTGATAAATCAATAAGACAACTCATCCTTACTATTTGGGATTTTTTTATGTTTGTTTCGTCCATTTTAATAAATATGTTTTGTACTTTTCCAAACGATAGTGCATTCCATATCATTGCGAAGTATCCCTTCATTCATTCTTTTTTCAAATCAACAAAGGCTGCCCATTAGAATTCCCAACTAAAATCATGTAGAATAGAAAATATATTTAGTGTGTCTAAATATTCGGTTTATGTAATAACTAATGTTAGGGGGAGATTTAATTGGAGCAGCAACTCGCAAAGGTAGTTTCTCAGCCACAGGTGAGTTCCGATAAGATTTGGACAAGAGATTTTGTATTAATCGTTATGTCCAATTTTTTTGTTTTTCTTGGCTTTCAAATGACGTTGCCGACCATTCCTTTGTTTGTAGAAAAGCTCGGTGGAAACGATCAGCTTATTGGCGTTGTTGTAGGCATCTTTACCTTTTCTGCACTTCTCTTTCGTCCTTATGCAGGGCATGCTTTAGAATCGAAAGGTAGACGTTTTGTATTCCTGACTGGATTAGGTATTTTTGTTTTATCTGTTGGTTCCTTCGGGTTTGTTAAAAGTTTGCTTTTTTTATTTCTGATGAGAGTTGTACAAGGAATCGGTTGGGGATTTTCAACCACTGCATCTGGGACAATTGCGACTGATTTGATACCTGCAAAAAGACGTGGCGAAGGAATGGGGTATTACGGACTTTCAGGTAATCTGGCGCTAGCATTCGGACCAACTTTAGGTCTTGCTTTAGTTGGTGTTATCACATTTCCGCAATTATTTTTAATTTCTTCCTTGCTTGGATTAGCAGCCTTGTTATTATCCTCCAAAATCCGCTATAAACAAGTGGAGAAGCGAACTGTACCACTTAAAAAGTGGGATTTTTATGAAAAAAGCGCCATTCAACCATCATTGCTTTTATTTTTCATCACTGTTACTTTCGGTGGTATCGCTGCATTTCTACCCATCTATTCAGCTCAAAAAGGGATTACAGGCATTCATTGGTACTTTCTGCTTTATGCCATCGCATTGATGCTCTCACGCACTTTTGCTGGTAAAGTATATGACCAACGGGGACATCAGGCCGTATTCATTCCGGGAGCTCTATTGATTATTTTCTCCATGATCCTGTTAGCATGGTTACCAAACAGCATGACACTGTATATCGCTGCCATTTTGTATGGGTTTGGTTTTGGAACCGTACAGCCCGCATTACAAGCCTGGTCTGTTAAAGATTCCCCCGCCAATCGAAGAGGTATGGCAAACGCAACTTTTTTCTCTTTTTTTGATCTTGGTGTCGGAATAGGTGCGATCCTTTTCGGACAAATCGCTTATTGGTTTGGTTATAGCATGATTTATAGCGTCGCAGCAATATCCGTACTCTGCTCCATCCTTCTTTACTTAGTAATGTTAGCAAAAATGCGAGTGCGCAGTGTTTAGGCCATGTTTATAAGTCTGTCAACATCATTAACTTCGTTTGGCAGACTTATAGAAAATTATTTACATTGTATTTATCATCAAACAAATTCCAAAACCCCACTATAAAACACTAGGTATAAAACCATTTCCATATCACGACTTTCCTACCATTCTAAGATATAAATGACCATATACCCCTATAAAATGCTACAATTATTTCCAAGATTATCTATTATTAAAACACAATTAATTTGGATAAGGAGATATTATGAAACTGACAAAACTTTTTTTATGTATAGGCATTCTTATTGCCCTCACAGCTTGTGGGGAAAAAGCTGCTGAAGATAACAAAATTGTACCAAATCAGCCGATTTCCCTCGATGAAACCACTGAAGAAGAGATGGACCAAAAAGAGGAAGATGTTCCTGATTCTGAAAAAGACACTGGAGGAATTTCAAATACTGAAAAAGTAGAAGTCAAGCAACTTCCGCAAACATTATCTGAATTGGCGGCTCTCCCTCCCGGCCATGTTACGTATGCAGGCATTCTTACGGAGGAAGAACAAAAAGAAATGGATAAGCTAACGAAGGATTTGCCGGATATTTCAGAGGAACCTACAGAGCAACAGCTAGATGCTTATTATCATGATTTATTGGCCGTCTTTCAGCAAGATTTCCATGGACCAGAAGAGCTAATTGCAGCGATGAAGTTTCAATCAATTGGCAGTCCTGATATAGACAATCCGCGCATGCAATTCAAGGAAAATCTTAATGTCCTTGTCCTCCTCGATGCATCAGGAAGTATGAGAGTGGATCTTGGTGGCCAGACGCAGATGGGCGCAGCAAAAATGGCGATTACAAATTTCGTGAAGGGATTGCCGAAAGAAGCAAATGTTGGACTGCGGGTTTACGGACATAAAGGGACAGGTAGTGATTCCGATAAGGCGTTATCTTGTTCCAGCAGTGACTTAGTCTATCCACTAGCCCCTTATGACCAATCTGCATTTCAAGATTCTTTGGATAAAACGCAACCTGCAGGGTGGACTCCTATTCAACTTGCTTTGAATGAGGCTGAGAAAGATTTGGCACCATATAAAGGGAAAGAAAATACGAATATCGTGTACCTTGTAAGTGATGGCGTATCTACATGTGATGATGATCCGATCGGGGCAGCCAAATCACTTTTCAATTCCGATATTACGCCAATTGTAAATGTAATCGGCTTTAATATCGATCATGAAGGACAGAAACAATTGAAAGAAGTAGCCAAAGCAACGGAAGGCACATATCAAGACGTACAAAATGCGGAAAGTCTCCAAAAAGAACTGGATCAAGCGAGCGAGGTCGCCAAAAAGTGGGCAGACTGGAAAGAGAATAAAAGCGCTCGATTAGAAGGTGACCGTATCAATAATTGGCTTGCTATTTTCGGTTACGATTCTCATGAATTTAGAAAATGGGTGGATGAACGCCAACAGGTTGGCTTCTCGTTGCAGTACTTATATCAAACTAGAAAATTAATGTCTCGAGAAAGCCATGATTATTTAAGACAAAAAAATACAGAATACCATGATTGGATAGAAGAAGAATATACAAAATTAAAAGAAGAATTACATAAGCTAAATGACACGAAAGTGGATGAAGCGATACAAATGCTCGAAGAGAAATACATCGAAAATACTCCTAAATAATAGAGATTTACAAAGTCACCTTTTTTGAAATGAAAAGGGGCTTTGTTTCATTTTCAGGTCCAAAATTCCGTGATTTTCTCCTTTTACCATTTTACCTAAGAACAAGCAAAATAGGTGATGTGGTTTGTGAAAATCTGGATCTTGTCCGACTCTTCTGATTAGATGAATTGATTGACCTAATGAAATATTACACCATCATCGCTTTTAGTTGACTCTCTCTATAGTACATTTTAAAATATACTATCGACTTTTTTAATATTCGTCTTGTCCTTATTTCAAGACATAATTAAGTGAAAAATTACACGAGTGGATGGAGAGCTCTAAATGAAAAAAATAGTATTTACCTTTTTAACTTTATTGCTTCTTGCAGGTTGTTCTTACAATAATAGTGAAACAGCGCAAAAAGAGGACACTGTAAAAACGGTTGACCTTGTCACTGAAACGGAAAAGGAACAAGAAAAAGACGGCGTTGTTTCAGAACATGATAAGGAATTATCAAGCTTAGAGGAATACGAAGTAATTTCAGAAAAGATTGACTTGGATGCCTATCAGGCCGTCATCGAAAAGGACAATAACGGCAATCGCATTATTCTTTTTGCAGATAAAAACGGTCATAAAGTGTATAAAAGTATCTATATTAAAAGGGATAATCGTTTGAAAATCATCTCATTAGATGACGATGGCATGATCTATAACGAGATGATTTAGTAATCGAAGGTCTCATTCATGCACAAGACGAGGTCGGAAACCTTGCAGAGATTTTGGGGGATTAATATACCTTTGAATGATTATCCTAAATTAATCAAAGACATATCTTAAGTTATTCTTTTTTAAAGTAGACACAAAATGTCAAAGAGGAATTTTTTATTATTTTCCCATGTACAATAAGGGTGCCCCCAAAGCTCGATTGGAACACCCTACTTTTTTTTACAATTCAATCGTTTGTGGTTCTTCGCCTTTTTTGTTCATCAAACGAATCGTATCCGGTTTAATTTTTAATATAACGAGATCCGGATCATCTGGGCCACTAAACCATGGCTTCATGTGCTCATTCCACGTTTTCTCCTTTAATCTGTCATCATCAGAGATACGGACAATCCCTTCGATTTCAAGATAAGCATCTCCAAAGCCCTCTCCCTCGTACCCAATCAGAATATGTGTATACGGATTATCTTCAAGTTCATCAACTTTCTGAGTCTTTTTTGAAGTTGCAGTGTAGAGTGTAAATTCCTCATTGAAAAACGTCATGTACCGAGTATGAGGTTTGTTCTTCTGAATCGTCGCCATCGTACCGATATAGCTTTCTTCAAGGATTTTTAGTGCCGTTTCTTTTGCATTCATTCTATCTACTCCCTTTCAAAGACTTCATTATAGTCTTCCTTCTTTAGTGTAAAGATAAACATCACTTATTTTACTCAATGGATGAATATAACCAAATAATTAATAGCCCAAAAGCATCTTTCTCAATCTAAAAAAATTAGTATGATATAATCGCCCATATATAAAATTATAGTGATTTGCGGCACTGGAAGAGGAGGAAATAGGATGAATACAAATATAAAACCATTACGTACGTCTGTTACGTTATTAGCAGGATTTCAATGGCTGTTTTTTATGTTTGCTAATACGGTCGTCATTCCGATTTCGGTTGGTGGCGCTTTTCAGTTGGAACAAGTAGAAATTATCTCTGCCATTCAACGTTCCTTCATTCTTACGGGGATTGCTTGTCTACTACAAGGAGTCCTGGGGCATCGTTTGGCGTTAATGGAGGGTCAATCAGGACTTTGGTGGGGTGTTATTTTAAGCTTGGCTGCTACAGCTAGTACGATGAATCTTGAACTGACGACAATCGGTGGAAGTATCGCTGTAGGCGCAATTATTTCTGGAGTTCTTGTCGCTACCTTTGGCCTTTTAGGAATGGGCGAGCTTTTAAAAAAGTGGTTTACACCTGTTGTCATGTTCGTCTTTCTTCTATTATTGGCGAACCAGCTCATCTCTATTTTTCTTAAAGGAATGCTCGGTCTCAATACAGGTGATTCCATTGATATAAAAGTGGCCTGTTTTTCATTCATACTTGCAGCGTTTACGATCATTATCCATGTGAAAGGGAAAGGGATTATTAGCAGCTTAAATCTACTTATCGGGATGGTTATCGGGTGGATTGCTGCTGCACTGCTATTCCCTGGAGAAACGACGGAAACAATCCGAACAACTCCTTTTCTCACATGGTTTCCTTGGGGGGAACCAACTCTTGAATGGGGCATTGTCATTACCGTCGTCATTACCGGACTATTAAATACGACTAATACGGTAGCGACCTTAAAAGGGGCGGAAGATATTTTTGAAAAAGAGACTACTCCCAAACAATATCGGACTTCCTTCTTCATAACAGGAACCTTCAACACATTGGCTGGGATTTTCGGCCTTGTTCCTTATGCACCATACGCTTCCTCATTAGGATTTTTGCAATCCACAGGGATTAAGGAGCGTGCGCCATTTTTTGTCGGATCAGTGCTATTCATTTTCCTAGGATTGGCTGCGCAACTAAGCACCTTCTTTTCAACGATTCCTAATAGTGTTGGGAACACGGTCCTATTTGTCGCCTATTTGCAATTATTCCGTTCAGCGCTAAGAAACATTGAAGGTCTAACCTTCGATCCGAAAACGATTTACCGCGTTGCATTACCATCGCTATTAGGCCTGTCAATCATGACATTTCCTCCAGCCGCCTTCACAACGCTACCGGATCTTGTACGACCACTTCTTTCAAACGGAATGCTCATCGGAATAATATCAGCGCTTATTATGGAGAGCTTCCATTATCTAGGGAGAAATTCCACACATAAAATAAATAAGAGCACCTATCTTTAACTTCATCCAGAAGCAGTCCCCCACTTCTATATGTGGTGAGATGAATGCTGGATTTACCCAATTCAGTAGGAGTTCGAACTTCGGCTGAATTGGGTAAATCCCTCGGCGGATGTGAGGAAGTTTATCCAGCCAGCTCGATAAACTCTGGACGCAATACTCCGAGGCGGAACTGATTAATATAATTCGCGATCGGCTCACACTACTTTGCGAGCTGATCAGTGAATTTTCACGAGTCAAGTCCAGATAATTGTGTAATTTAGATTACAATGTTTTCTGTATGATATTTGGTTATAGTTGGCTATTTTATTTCATCATGTGAAATTATCATTTTACAAACTCTATTTTCCGCTTCGTTCTCTGTTTTCATAATACTTTATAGCAGTGATAAGTCGAAATGCAGATTGATTATTCGGGAAGATACGTATGACTCTTTCCCAGTTCCTCCTGCGAACCACTTGATTAAGCCTTTCAAGTGGATGTCTGCTGGCTAGATAACGATTAGCAATCTTCATCATAAATATCTCGCCGATCTCTCTGGTGGAGAACGGCAAAGAGCTGCGATAGCTAAAGCATTATACAGTAATCCCTCGATTATACTTGCAGATGAACTGACAGCATCTCTTGATTCAGATCGAGCATATGAGGTCATGGATCTTCTGAAAAGTGAAACGTAAATATACATAAAAATGTCACTCTTCCTTTATTTTTAGCATCGTAAATTGATGTAAAATGAATGTTAACATAGATTAGTTATACTCATTCTGCACGAGGGGGATTTACAATGAAAAAAGTTTTCATAGCTATACTTACAGCAGTGTTTTTGTTTTCGCCTGTTGGAAGCATTATTTTTCAAGATCAATCAACAACTGTTGAAGCAAAAGGCTACAAATCAGGTAAAAGAAGTTTTAACATGAATAATAGTAATAAGACGAATAACAATTCGAATATACAAAAGAAAAAGGAAGACTCTACAACGAATAACTCTGCTACAAATAAAAAAGGCGGATTCATGTCAGGTGGACTTATGAAAGGCCTATTAGTAGGTGGACTAGCTGGACTTTTATTTGGTAGTCTATTTGCAAATATGGGAGCATTGGGTTCCATCCTTGGTTTACTTATCAACGTAATAGCAATTGTCGTTTTAATTTCTGTTATTCGTAAAATTTTCGCCTTTTTCAAGGATTCAAAGAAGAAACAGGATGCCAATCCATGGAGAAGCTAATCATTCCCGAACAAGATATTATTAATGCCGTTTGCGTTTATATTTCCCGCAAAAAGCAAGTAAAACCTGAAGAGGTTGAGGTAGAACTCATGCATGATGATGATTACGGCTTTTCTGCAGAGACATTTGTAGATGGACGAAAGCAAATCCTCATTACTGTAAACTTAATTGAAGCCTTGCGCTTATGGCTTGATGAATTTTTGAATAGAGACCCTTACGCTGGAATAGACCTACAGCTTGATGAAGAAGAAGGTATTATTGCTGTAATTAATTAACTCACTACCTGAATCCCGTTCTATAATAGGCTTGAAAAAACCACTCAATCCCATGATAAGGATTGAGTGGTTTTCTATTTCAGATTAAATACGGTTCTCTTGCTCCTCTAAATACTCAATTCCCTTTTTCAATCGCTGAAGTCCTTCTAATACCTTGGATTTAGGACAACCTACATTCATTCTAATAAAGCTTGTTCCCGCTTCACCGTATGTTTCTCCCGACATGATCGCTACTTTTCCGTGGTGGACGAGTGCATGCTGTAACTGCTCACTTGAATAAGGAAGCTGTGATACATCAATCCAGGCAAGATAAGTAGATTCAGGCATAGTTAACTGGAGCTTTGGTAAGTGTTTCTTTAGATAAGACTGTATAGTGCGTAGATTGTCTTCTATATATTCAACTAATTCGTCTACCCAATCGGCACATTCATTATAAGCAGTAATTGTTGCTAATGTGCCAAACACGCTTGCACTTGATAATCCATCTTTATTTTTCAGAGCGATAAGAAATGCATCCCTTAGCTTTTTATTAGGAATGAGAGAATAGGATCCGCCTAAGCCAGGAGTATTAAATGTTTTGCTAGCAGAGGTACAAATGCACACTTTATTTAGGTCAACAGCAACATCTGTGATCGGGATATGTGTATTCCCTTCATGAATGATATCCATATGAATCTCGTCGGAAATAATATAGACATCGTATTGATTGCAAAGGTGAACTATTCTCTCTAGTTCCTCCTTTTTCCACACGCGTCCTGTAGGATTGTGTGGGCTACATAGAAGCAGGACTTTCGTTTTTGTATGCGCTAATTTTTCTTCTAAATCAATAAAATCAATCGAGTATCTTCCTTCATGATATATTAATTCATTTGGCAAGATTGTTCGCTTATTATCTGTGATCGTTTTATAAAAAGCATCGTATGCTGGAGTTTGCATGACAATATGATCTGCTTCATCTGTCAGTATTTCCATCATCTTTGAGATCGAGTAAATGACAGAAGGACTATAAACGATCCATTCTTCTTTTATTGTCGAAGAATAACGTCTTTCATACCAGTTGCTAATAGATTCTTTAAATTGCTCATGGTTCCAACGTGTATAGCCAAAAATGCCATGCTGTAGTCGATTTTCTAGTGTTTGTAAGATCTCTTTTGGGGACAGAAAGTCCGTATCCGAAATAGAGAAAGGGAGAAGATCTTTCTCCCCAAATCGATCTTCAATATAATCCCATTGGGTACAAAATGTTCCCCTGCGATTTATTACTTCATCAAAGCCTTGCTTCATTCTTTACAACTCCATTTTCAGGAAATTTTCTCTATTTGTGATTTTAATAGTCCTACCTGCGGACCAATGACTACTTGTACATTATGTTCATCAAGCTTCACAACGCCAAGTGCCCCACATTCTTCTTTTAAGACTTTTTCATTTACTTTTTCCATATCCTCGACAACAAGTCGGAGGCGTGTAACACAATTATCTAGAGAGTGAATATTTTCTTTTCCACCTAATGCTAATAAAACCTTTTCCGCATTGTAGTTAGAACCCTTACTAGTAGTTGGAATATCTTTATCCTCAGGATTCGCTACTTCGCGTCCCGGTGTTTTTATATTAAATTTCACAATCGCGTAACGGAAAACAATATAGTAGATCGCAAACCAAATCGCACCAACTACAAGCACCAGATACCATTTTGTTTTAAACCCTTGCATAATTCCGAAAATTAAGAAGTCGAGTATACCACCGTCCGTATTTCCAATCGTAACATTCAACAAAGACATAACCATGAATCCTAATCCTGTCAAAAATGCATGGATAACAAATAATGCTGGTGCTACAAATAAGAATAAAAATTCAATTGGTTCCGTAATTCCTGTTACAAAAGTAGCAATTACACCAGATATTAATAGACCTTTAATTTTCTTACGATTTTCAGGTCGAGCAGTATGATAGATCGCAAGTGCCACTGCAGGTAGACCAAACATAAATGTCGGCATTTTCCCCTGTGATAGGAACGCGGTTGCTGAAGGGCTGATTGCCGTTCCACCTTGCAATTGTGCATAGAAAATATTTAATGCACCAGATATCGTTTGACCGTTCACAACCTCTGTCCCACCAGCTTCCGTAAAACGGATCATCGCTACTAAAATATGATGTAAGCCAAATGGAAGTAAGAATCGTTCTCCAGCACCGAATAAAAATGGACCAAAGATGCCTGACTTATTTATAATTGTCCCGATACCAGCTATAGCCACTGCAAAGATTGGCCAAATAATCGGGATTAGAATTCCCACGATCGACATGACAAGTACTGTCACAATCGGAACGAAACGTGCTCCACCAAAAAACGCAAATGCATCTGGCAATTTAATTTCATAGAAACGCTTATGCAATAAATAGACGATAATACCAGCAATAATACCGCCTAGTACACCCATCTCTATTGTTTGGATCCCCATTACCATTCCTTGACCCGCTTGTCTTAATTGTTCAGCCTCTGCTAGTGTTCCAGTCTCTGTTAAATAAAAGTTGATTGATAAATGCATGATCACATATCCAACAAAGCCTGAGAATGCTGCTACACCTTTCTCATAGCGAACAAGTCCCATAGGAATAGCCATTGCAAACAAAACAGGTAAATAGGTAAATGCAAATCCCCCTATCGTGCCCATGAAACTAAAAATAATTTGCAAAACCGGATTTCCTAAAAACGGAAATGCGTCAATCGTTGAAGGGCTAGTAAACGAACTACCTATCCCTAATATAAGTCCCATAAATGCTAATAAAGCAACAGGAAGCATAAATGTTTTTCCAAGCCCTTGGAAAAACTCCCATAGCTGTGATTTTATAGATTTTTTCTTTTTCATTATTCAGTCTCCTTTTTGGATAGTACTACGCCTTTAATATACTCCTGCATTCTCCCTATAGGCAATCGCTTTCAGTTTTTTGTATGTGCGTACATTTTTTGTATGTGATAGACAATTAGTGGTTGTGGTAATCTTTGTATCTTTCCTATTTTAGAAGGGTTAATGTATTTAATGTCGAAGTCTTATTGTTAGATTCTACAAAACAGAGATTTGTGAACATCCTTTATAGTACGTGTTCAAAAAGGTGCAAAATTAGAAACAAGAAGTTCGAGGCGAGAAGGTTCTGAGGATCTGACTTGCACAGGATGTGCTGACTTCTGTGTTGCTCACAGGACGTGAGCGAACTTAACAGAAGATCTCCATCCTATACGTGAGAACCGGACTTGCACAGGATGTGCTGACTTCTACGTTGCCCACAGGACGTACTTGCACACGACGTGCTGACCTCTGTGTTGCTCACAGGACGTGAGCGATCTTAACAGAGGTTCCTTTTCCTTAGTAGAAGTACGTACCTAATTGCCAACGAAGAAATTCGCCGTTTATCATTTGGTGACTTTTTGAACATCCTTTATACGAATATGAACCAAGGAGGCTGAAAACATGTTGACTATCCATCCCGACGATCCTTTAGCTGTCACAGTCGTTGAAGCGATCCACAGCGGAGACATCGAGAAGTTGAAACGCATATTGCATGAGAATCCCGATTTAGCTACCATAAGGCTTGGCGGCGATGTTGACGGACTTGGTGACGGTGGGATGTCACGTACACTATTACATGTGGTGACAGACTGGCCAGGCCACTTTCCCAACGGTGCTGCGACCGTCGCCGTGTTAGTCAAGGCAGGCGCAGATGTTAACGCAAGGTTCGTTGGCCCGCACAATGAGACTCCCCTCCACTGGGCGGCGAGCAGTGACGATGTTGATGTACTCAACGCTCTCATCGACGCTGGCGCCGACATTGAGGCAACAGGTGCAGTTATCGGCGGTGGCACTCCGCTGGCGGACGCGAGGGCGTTTAGGCAGTGGAAGGCGGCACATCGACTAGTACAACTCGGAGCAAAGACTACACTCCATGACGCTGCGACGCTCGGGCTGATGGATCGAGTCGAGAACTACTTCGCTAGCTCCACGCCACCTGCACAGGAGGATATCAATTGTGCATTCTGGAATGCCTGTCATGGCGGGCAACAGCGGTGCGCTGAGTATCTCCTCCACCAAGATGCTGATATCAACTGGATACCGGGGTGGGAAGAGCTAACACCTCTTGACGCTGCGAATCGCAGTGAAACCACCGAGTTGGTTCAGTGGCTTCGGCTCGAGGGTGCCAAATCAGCCGGTGATTTGAAGTGAATTCGTTTCAGCAAGCTAAAACATCGGGGAATTAGGTGGGGATTCTCCCCCACCTACGCTTCGCTTAGAGGCGGAAGTCTAAAACACTAAAGATCGGGAAACTTGCACCGCATCTACACAACTCTCATCACCCATAATAAATATAGGCACAAAAAAGCCGATGAAGTTATCGGTATTTTTGTGCCTTCTAAGAATTGCTACTGTTTCAGGAATCTTTGAACTGCTCAAGATAGGTTAAAATTATTAAATCAAGGATGATACTTAATGGAAAACGGGAGCTCATATCTAGATCCCCATAATAACAGTTCATCACATGCGCTTGGAGTGATAAATCAACTTCTTGTTGTAAACGATTATTATGTTGTCCCGTGATTGCAATTGTTTTCACATTTCGCTTCTTTAATAAAGCAGCGTATTCTAACATATAGATTGTTTCTCCACTATAGGAGACCAGTATCGCTAAATCATTCTTATTCAAACTATTTGCCACGCTTCGTAACTCATCCCAATCTTCCCTGGCACTTGTTATTTTCCCCGAGAACATTAATTTTCTAGCAGCATCTACACAAGGAGGAAGCGAATTACCAACTCCTAAAAATTCAACGTAGGTGCTTTCATGTATATATTTAGCCACGGTAATAATCTTTTCTTCCTCAATTGAATCCAATGTACTTTGCATTTCACGTTTTACTCTATCTAAATGATCAGTAAATACACCTGATTTAGACGATGCTATATTTTGTTTTTCTTGACTAACTTCTTTGCTTAAAGAGTATTTCATATCCTGAAAGCCCCGAAAGCCTAACTGCTGACATGTTCTACTAATAGTAGCGGTAGATACAAAGAGCTTTTTGGCTAACTCATCTACATTCGACTGTACAACCATCTCCGGATAACGCAAGATATATTCTAGCACTTCCAATTCTAATTGACTTAAGCGTTCACGATGTTGAGATAAACGTTTTAGAAAAACTTGCACTTCCATCACCTGCAAATACGATAAATTTTAAATATACAATCTGTACTTTCTACATGCTTTTTCGATCATCCAGCTTTTTCATAAAACACTATTCATTGCATTCTTGATCATCTCATTAAAACTATTATATTGTTCCATTATATCTCCGCTTGGCTTATCCAATTCAAGAAAATAGTTATTATCGATATCTAGGCAGTACCAAGATATACTTGAATCTCCAAAAAACAAATAACTTCTTTGCCACTCATTCTCATACCATATCTCATTAGCCGCAATCAACCCATTGTTTTTATCATCAGCACGAGCATTATAAATAACAAGCCCGTTGAAATCTAATCCATCTGTTTCCTTTAATAGGCTTTCATACTCTCTAATCCATAAATCTTCTTTTATATTCTGCGATATCCATCTTTTAAGTACTTCAATATTATCACGACTTGCAGATTTTCTTATCGACATTTCATCTATATTTTTTATTCTTTCAATATCTTTCATTATTGTCGTAATCATATAGTCACCCTACTTTTACTTTTGCATAATTACTAACGTTCGTTCCTTTCAAGGAAAAGGCAATTTACTTCTGCGCTTAGTTTTTCAATTAAAGGAACTTTCTTTTCAAATGGGGTGATTGCTTTAATAATACTGGTGTAATACCATGCTTGCTCCTGTTTTCCCCGATTAAAACGGCTCCATACTTCTTCCCCATTCTTATCTATATCAGTGCGTATAGAACAGACATTGTGTATTTTGTCCGCAACAACCACAGCAATTTGTTCTGGGGTTTTCAATGCCAAACCATTAATAGTAGCTTGCTTCCTATCTTCCCATGATAGGGAGCGATCTTGCTCTGTAGCCGCCATCACAAGATTCAAAACTTTCTCGCCAAATTCCTGCAATAATTCCTCTTCCGTCGTATCCGTGTCTTCAATCGTATCATGGAGTAATCCAGCTGCCACCACTTCCTCACTATATCCTGCTTGTTGCAAAATCATCCCGACAGCAAATGGATGTGTAATATAGGGAATATTAGTTGCTTTACGATATTGCCCTTCATGTTTAACCGCTGCGAATTGAGTTGCTTTTTCAATTAGGTGCATCACTTTAATCTCCTTCCAAACTCGGAATTCTTTTCTATAAGTATATACAAAATACTTTCCATTTGGTTTTCCAACAATTTCGGTCAGTGCCTCTCTCTCACAAAAGCATCATATATTTTTCACAATAATAATAGGACATTAAAAACCATAACACTTTTTTTAAGACTACTATAAAGCTAATGGGTAAAGTCCAGTGGAATGAGCACTTGCCAAATATTTCGCAAGGTAAAAAGCGACAATTGAAATGTAAATAATTATAGCTAATCCATTATTAAATTGATTTATTTACTGATTTTTTCCTCTTCAACAAAAGAGCTTCATATTGACATATTATATCATATATGGTATTTAATTATTGATTGGCACTTCCATATACAGAGTGCTAAATTATGATTTGAAGGGGCGTAAACATCGTGGAAAAGAAGCTATTTGAAGCAGAATCTAAAAGACTATTAGAAATGATGATTAATTCTATCTACTCTCATAAGGAAATATTTTTAAGAGAGTTAATTTCTAATGCTAGTGATGCCATTGACAAAGTTTACTATAAAGTATTAACGGACGATACTTTAACCTTTGATACTGATGGCTACTACATAAAAATTGAGGCTGACAGTGATCGCCGAACATTAAAATTGATTGATACTGGGATCGGAATGACTAAGGAAGATTTGGAAACGAATCTTGGAATCATTGCCAAAAGTGGTTCTTTAGCTTTTAAAAATGAGAATGAAGTAAAAGACGGGCATGAGATTATCGGTCAATTTGGTGTTGGATTTTATTCGGCATTTATGGTTGCGGATCAGATCACCGTTATTAGTAAGGCTTTAGAAAGTGATCAAGCTTATAAGTGGGAATCCACTGGTACCGATGGATATACAATCGAACCTTGTGAGAAAGAAGCTGTAGGCACGGAGATCATCTTAACAATTAAAGAAAATACAGAAGATGAAAATTATGACGAGTACTTGGAAGAGTATCGTCTGAAAGAGATTATAAAAAAATACTCCGACTTCATTCGCTATCCGATTAAAATGGATGTTTCCGAGAAAAGACTTAAAGAAGACAGCGAAAATGAATATGAAGATATTAAAGAAGAACAAATCATCAACAGCATGGTTCCGATTTGGAAAAAGAATAAAGGTGAGCTCACTGATGAAGATTATGCCAACTTTTATACGGAAAAACGCTATGGTTTTGATAAGCCTTTAACATATATCCATACGAGCGTGGACGGCGCAGTAAGATACAACGCGATATTATTCATCCCTGAGAACATTCCTTTCGACTATTATTCAAAGGAATATGAAAAAGGGTTGGAATTATATTCAAATGGAGTATTAATCATGAGCAAATGCTCAGACCTGCTACCAGACCATTTTAGTTTCGTTAAAGGAATGGTTGATTCAGAGGACTTGTCCCTTAATATTTCTAGGGAGATTTTACAGCAAGACCGTCAATTAAAGCGAATTGCTAATAATATTAGTAAAAAAATCAAAAGCGATTTGCAAAACTTGCTGAAGAATGAAAGAGAGAAATATGAAAAATTCTATCAATCCTTTGGTAGACAGCTTAAATACGGTGTGTATAGTGATTTCGGTACACATAAAGAAACATTACAGGACTTAATAATGTTCTACTCATCAAAGGAAAAGAAATTAGTTACCCTGGATGAATACGTATCAAGAATGCCAGAAGATCAAAAATATATTTATTATGCTTCTGGGGAATCGAATGAAAGAATTGATAAGCTGCCACAAACAGAGCTAGTATCTGAAAAAGGCTATGAAATTCTATATTTTACAGAGGAAATTGACGAATTCGCAATCAAAATGATTACGGCCTATAAAGACAAAGAATTCAAATCTGTATCGAGCGGCGATTTAGGAATTGAATCGAAGGACAATGAAACCAAGTCTGATGCCGAAGAAAAGGAAAACAAAGAGCTCTTCGATTATATGAAAAATATTTTAGCAGATAAAATCAAAGATGTTCGTGCATCAACTAGATTGAGGTCACATCCGGTCTGCTTCTCTACTGATGGAGAAGTCACAATCGAGATGGAAAAAATACTACAGTCAATGCCAGATAACCAAAATATACAAGCAGAAAAGGTATTGGAAATTAACACTAATCATGAGGTGTTCCAATCTCTAAAATCAGCATTTGAACAAGATAAAACAAAACTAGACTTGTACACGAATCTTTTATATAACCAAGCACTTTTAATTGAAGGATTGCCAGTCGAGGATCCAGTTGACTTCACAAATAACATTTGCGAAATCATGGTTTAAAAGTAGCGATTCATTCCCCTACTAATGAGAATAAAGTGAGATACTTCCTAACTAAAGATAAATATGACAAATGAGATTGCCAAGAAGAGGTTGAATGAATAGTCGCTAACATACGGCTTTATCCATTCACCTCTTCTTTTTTTGCAATTATCGTAGTCTAGGAGAATAATGATGGTGTAAGTAACTTTTGCATGGATGGTACTGCGACTTGAGTTTTTATAAGTAAAAATTGCATATAAGGGTAATGCTACTTCATTTACCTTTTCAATATAGTTTTTTTCACTTTTCAGCTCTGAGACAGGCCAATCATTTTATCTAGAGATGGTTTTACTGTAAAATATGATGAATCCAATGGAGGGAATAATTAATGGAAGAAAATAAGAAAATAAGGGAAGATATTTTACTTAGTGTAAGTGGCTTATCAGATGAACAATTAAATGAACAGCTGGAAGAAGGCCGTTGGACTATTATGCAGGTATTAGATCATCTTTATTTAATGGAGCGTACAGTCGTTCATGCCATTTCTAATCAATTAGCAAATGGAGATAATAAAACTGTCGCCGAAAAACCCATTCAATTCACTACTAATCGTTCAACCAAAGTAGACGCACCTTCCATTGTCGTACCTTCCGATGATTTTATTACGTTAGCAGAAATGAAAAATAAGCTTTTTGAGTCAAGAGAAGCATTGATAGATGTAGAAAATTCGGCAGATGAGACTTTATTAGAGCAAAGATTTTACCCGCATCCAATGTTTGGCGAATTAAGCCTAAAACAATGGATACCATTTATCGGGCTTCATGAAAAAAGACATCTAGCCCAAATCGAAGAAATAAAAGAGAAATTAGGATAAATTACTTAAATATAAATCTACTGGCATTGCCAACACGGGTTAGATCATGTTTGGATGCCAGTTTTTAAATGAACAAAAAGAAAAGGCCTAGTCACTCCCTGAAGTTCAACAAACTTGGCGGAGTGCCAGGCCAAAATACGGTTATTCAATACCATAGAAATCAAGTGACAGATTTTCTAAACCTTCTATCACACAGTCTGATACCTCGTGAAAATGGTCAAGATCATCAAGGTCACGGACTTCTGTTCCGGTATCTTCAAGTGTTAATATTATTTCGATCAACTTCAACTTTTTAAAAATGTATTTTTGTTGTACTTTTTTAGCATTCATCGCCGTTACACGATAATTGACTTTCTCCAGCCTTTTTTTCATTTCTACCTCGAATGAATAGTTTGTAAAGCTATCATCTTCAAATACCTCAATTTTTATATCTACCATCTTGCACCTCCATATACTGATATTAGACTGAAAACAGCTTCTAATTTACAATTCATACTCCCATTCTTCTCTTAGTATCAAATAAAGAACGAGAAGGGTATTTTCTAAATCAAGATTCGCTTTTCCTGTCATATCCAATCCCAGTTTTTTGAATAATATGTCGGCCATTTGTTGAGTAAGCTGATATCGTTCATTTAGAGGTAACTGAATCAGCCGATTGCTATACGTTTTGATTAGGTCCCAATCTTTCTGGCTCACAGATTTTAACGCCCAATCTTCTATTATAAGATCATTTTTCGTAAGACCCTTTTTCTCCATTTCTTTTTCAAGCGGAGAAAGTTTCTTGGTTCGTTTCGCTTTTCTCTCATGAACGACAATTGTACCAGCGACAAGGTCTCCAATCCTTTTATGTTTCGAATGGAAAAAAATCATTACAATACCAAGAAAGTAACCCGTTGGTAAGGAATCGACAATACGTAGAAGATTGCGGATGAAACTGGATAAAAGCGTTAAACTATGTCCATTTTCCTGAATCGCTCGAATCCCAACCATACGCTTACCAATCGTTCTACCTCCTGAAAAGTATTCTAACACAACAAAATATCCCCAATTAATAATAAATAGACAAACGATTACAACACTTAAAATGACCGAATCCACTTCCATAAAAGAAAATAAATCCGGACTTCCAATTAAAAACACAAATAGAAGACACAAAACTAATATATTTGTGACCGTCAAAATAAGTTGGTCGATAATAAAAGCAGCAGTTCTACTCCCAAGACCTGCGAGCTGAAATTGCAGGGATACGAATTCCGGAGTTTTAATTCCTACCCTCTCTTGATTCATCACTATTCCCCCATTTCTAGGTTGTTTTTCCAATAGTTGTTTCTATTCATCAGCAAACTAACTATAATAAAGAATATACATACATTTTGGCACGGTTAATTAGAGTTTTAATCGAGATTTGATCCATCTAGAGTGAGATTATTTATAAGCCACTCACGAGATTTACTGGCCACTCAACTATTTTATAAGCCACTCACGAGATTTACTGGCCACTCAGACATTTTATAAGCCACTCATGAGTTTGCTGGCCACTCGGCTAATTTATAAGCCACTCACGAGATTTACTGGCCACTCAACTATTTTATAAGCCACTCACGAGATTTACTGGCCACTCAACCAATTTATAAGCCACTCGCGAGAATTTATTGGCCGCTCAACTAATTTATAAGCCGCTCGCGGAGATTTACTGGCCACTCAGCTATTTTATAAGCCACTCGCGGAGTTTACTGGCCACTCGGCTATTTTATAAGCCACTCACGAGATTTACTGGCCACTCAGACATTTTATGAGCCACTCATGAGTTTGCTGGCCACTCGGCTAATTTATAAGCCACTCGCGAGGTTTGCTGGCCACTCAGACATTTTATAAGCCACTCGTGAGAATTTACTGGCCGCTCAACTAATTTATAAGCCGCTCGCGGAGATTTACTGGCCACTCGGCTAATTTATAAGCCACTCACGAGATTTACTGGCCGCTCAGGTTATTTATAAGCCACTCAGCAAAATAATCTATCAAAATATAAGAAGGTGTCAAAATGAATACAAAGCAATTTGTACAGCAACATCGGGAAGAATGGAAACAGCTCGAACAAATGGTGACGGCTTTACATAAGAAAAGGTCTACCATTACTGGTGCAAAGATTGATCAATTTTATCGACTCTATCAAAAAGCGGCACAAAATCTTTCGTATGCGCAAACTTATTTTCCAAATGAAGAAATAACGCCCTATTTAAATGGACTAGTTGCGAAATCACATAATCTATTATATAAGGACCAAATATCGAGTATGAAGCAAGTTGGGCATTTTTTAAGCACGACATTTATTCGATTATTATCTGAGCAATGGAAGTTTGTCATTGTAGCGATGCTTCTTTTTGTACTTGGTGCGTTAGGTAGCTTTTTCTCGGTTATCAATGATCCGCAAAATATGTATGCGATACTACCTGCAGATATCGCTCAAGGTGTCGATCCTGGATCGCTTGGTAGTAGTGATGGCCAAGTCGATTCCTCGGTTATGTCAGCTAGTATTATGACAAATAATATCCAGGTAGCGATATTGGCTTTTGCTGGAGGAGTGACATTCGGATTATTAACAGTTTATGTACTTATTTATAATGGCATTATTATTGGAGCACTCGCTGCGTTGTTTTGGCATCACGAGAAAACGTATGAGTTTTGGGCGTATATTCTTCCTCATGGAATGATTGAGCTTACAGCCATTTTTATCGCAGGCGGTGCTGGTCTATTAATGGGCTATAAACTCTTTGTCCCAGGACAATTTTCAAGAGGTTTCCAATTAAAAACACAAGCAAAGCGCTCCATCCAATTAATCCTTGGGACCATTCCTTTATTTGTAATTGCTGGTTTAATCGAAGGGTTCATCACTCCAGCAGCCATTTCCTTAGAAGCAAAATACGCGGTTGCATTCATAACTGTGATTGGCTTAATTCTTTATATTTTAATCGGCAAGATGTTACTAATGAAAAAACAACCTATATAAGATTTCGATTCATGACATCGATATAATGGGAAACTGCTGCTACAGCTAGTTTTTCTTCACTGGCCTCGATCATTTGGAGGCCTTGTCTTTCCCACTTCATTTTGCCTTTTTTCTTAGTCAGTATTTGCTGCTGGGCGATACTTTTTACCATCGCGTTTTGGACATCAGTGGGTTCTTCATTTGCTCGCTTCAAAAGTGTTATATCTTCAATGCCAACCATGAAAAATAAATGTCGTTGTCTGAGCCTCATTAAGTATGTTAGGGCACTTTCCTCATGAAGGAATGTACGTACATCGCTGAATAATAAAAGCAAACTGCGTTTCTTTTGCATTGTTTCTAAGTATGAGAGGACGGCTGCATAATTCGATTCCGCGGAATCTACTTCGAGATCGTAGATTGAATGAAGAACCGTTTGCAAATGAGCCATCCCTTTTGCTGGTGGTACAAATACCTTTACTTCCTTTGAAAAAGCAAGGACGGAAACATAATCTCCTTTTTGCAAAGCTGCAGCTGTCACAGTTAGAGCTGCTTCTAACACTTTCTCGAGGCGATTACCTTTCGTCAGTTCCGCCCCCATCATTCTCCCGCAATCAATTAATATCGTAATATACTTTCCATGTTCCGGTTCATATTCATTCGTCATCACTTCTTGAAGCTTCGCCGTTTGCCGCCAGTTGATCATCCGTGGATCATCACCAACGACATAATTACGAATCTGTGCAAAATCTCCTACCCCACGTTGTTGCTTACGGATTTTCGAACCCTCATATAATAAAAACTTCTGGGCATTCTCTAAATACTGCTTCGTCTCAGTTAAATCTGGAATTACCTTAATAGTATCCACCAGTTCAATCGTCATTTGCTTTTCCCATAACCCGAAAAGACTGGCATACCGAAAATTCACTGTCGTGATATCATATTTCCCTCTTACAGATGCACTAGTTTCGTATGTCAATACTGTTGTAGAGTCCTTTTGCACCACTCCTCGTAAAGGAAAGGGATGCTTAAATGACTGGGGAATTCCATCCACTAAGAAAAAATTCACGCCATGTGGAGAAGTATTTTTCACATGAATCTGCACTATGTACGCAAGATTTCTTTCCATTTCCTTCGTGATCGTCCGTTGAAAGGATAATTGACTTTTCTTTGGAGAATACAAAACATCTAGCAAACTGGCTAAAATAACAATAATATTCATTGCAATAATGAATCCCCAAGAAATATGAAATATGTCTCCGAACAAAATGAATGCTAAAGATATGATTAAATAAGCAATCAGTAAACGTTTTGTCGGCAATACCCCTCTACCTTGGAACAGGAATCGACCCCACAAGTTCTTCGATGATTTGGTCAACGGCCGCTCCCTCCAATTCTACATGTGGGGATAATTGAATCCGATGCCTTAATGACGGTCTGGCTACCATTTTGATATCATCTGGTGTCACATAGTCACGACCTGCTAAATAAGCCCAAGCTTGAGCAGCTTTCCCGATCGAAATCCCTGCCCTTGTACTCGCTCCAAAACGAATCGATTCTGTCTCACGTGTTTTTCTAACGATTTTCATGATGTAATCTAAAACACCTTCACCGATAGTAACTTGTTCAATTTCTTTTTGGATGGCAAGAAAAGCCTCCATATCTAAAACTGGAGAAACTTGGCTTGCGTCAAAGCTATTTTCAATCACTTGTTTTAGCACATTCTTCTCTTCTTCAAATGAAGGGAAGTCGATATATATCTTAAATAAGAAGCGATCTTGTTGAGCTTCTGGTAATGGATATGTACCTTCAAATTCAATTGGGTTTTGTGTTGCAACAACAAAAAACACATCAGGTAATGGATATGTTTTACCTTGAATGGTTACTTGTTTTTCTTCCATTGCCTCTAAAAGTGCTGCCTGCGTTTTTGCCGGCGTTCGGTTAATTTCATCAGCTAAAAGGATATTCGTAAATACTGGTCCTTTAAGCGTTTCAAATGAGCTTTCTCTCATGTTATAGATCATACTTCCTGTAATATCACTTGGTAGTAAATCCGGTGTAAATTGGATACGATGAAAACTTCCGCCAAGCAAACTGGCGAGCGTTCTTACCATTTGCGTTTTTCCTGTACCTGGGACACCTTCTAACAATACATGTCCCCCTGATAAAATAGCAGACAATAAGAGTCTGAGATTCGTACTTTGACCTAAAATACGCTCCTCATATTTTTCCAATAAGGATAAAATTTGCGTTCTCATCCTTCTTCCACCTCTTTCCTCATTCGCTCTATCTTTTTCGACCATAATAAGTATTCCTGCTTACTAACTTTTTCTCTTTCCAATATGTTTGTTAAGCCATTTAAAAAAGCATGAATCTCCGTTCTTTTCATTTGCGGAAACTTCCGTTCAAAATGATCGGTAAGATCCTGCCATTCTTGGTGATAAGGAATTCTCCAACGCTCTTGTAGCAAAAGCTTCACGTAATCAGCTTGGATGACTAATGAATCATGGTAACGATGTCCTCGCAAATACCACGCAGCCAATGCCCTAATTCCTTCATCACTAAAACGAACAGTCTCTTCTCTTGGAATAAAAATCGGTCCAAATCTCTTGCCACGGTACCAAAGCCAAAGAATAGCTAATAGAGCTCCTTGAAGCATGAATAGTATAAACCAACGCGGATATACCTTCAAAGCGCTGGTGGCATTTTTCCCACCATGTATGTATTGATCGAATAAGAAGGTGTCTGCATTTCCTTCATTTATTAGTGACAAAACGAGTGGTAAATGATCTTCGTTTAATATTTTTCCATTCGTGATCCAATCAGGTGAATTAGCTACAATTAAATGCCCTTCACCAAATACCCGCTTTAGCGCAATCGTTCCGGCGTCATCAGATAGTAAGATTTCATCTTGATCACTTGTTTGAAGGCGCACCGTGGTGGATTCTTCCACTTGATACTTTTTCCCTGCTTGATCAAGCAAAGTGTAAGAATCAGTTTCCACGAATTCCGTCGTTATATCGAACATGCCTTTTGGATTATTCTGCAGTAACAGAATCGTATTTCCCGCTTCCATAAAATCTTCGTATGCTTCTATTTCTTTACTTTCCGGAATGGAAAATGGTTCAACCATAATTAGCATTTGATTTTCTGCACTATTTGGTAATCTTTCTGGTGAATTGGACCATCTTTTGACATCATCATTATTATTCTTTAAATATGTATAAAATGCCTTCACACCTGTAGGAGAAGGAGAATCAGAAACATATCTTGGGAATTCTTCCGGCTGTTTTTCTACTAAAAAGTAACTAGCTACCATGAACAAAATAAGAAGAAGTGACAGCCAAATCCACGTTCTTTTATTCGATATTCGGTTCTGCAACGTGTCTTCGTACCTCCTTTCTTCCTATCCTTGTGCTGATTTATCTGATTCTCCAAGCCATTTCATTACATCCGTGTGAAACTGAATATATTCTTCCTTCTGTACTTCTCGCTCCCCGTACGTAACCTCTTCGAAAAAATGCGCGAGATGAAAAAATGGATCAGCTGACTGCTTATTCACTTTCTTCAATTCTTCGAAGTACTCCCAATTTGTTTTCCAAATCCTCGCTTCCAGCCATTCTTTCTCATGGAAATAAAGCAGCAATGCCAAAAATAAATGTCGTGTCGCAGGTGCATACTTTTCTAAACTCTCTTGTTTTTTTGCCTCAGATAAATGCATCTGATACGACCAATCCATTTCCTTCATGGACCGCAAAGGTGTTTTATCTCGGAATATGCGCTTTCGTCTCATGTTGCGAACAATGAAAAATAGAACTACAGCTAAAATGATAATTACAATTGCTATGATTATAATCAGAAGTGGTTCCGCAACAGTAGCTGTTTTTTCAAAAGAAGGAAACAATTTTTCCAATTGTTCTGCTAGCCACTCTTTCGCCTTTACCCACCACATCTTAACGATACTTTTCGATTGGTCACGATAAATCGTATATTCTTGTCCATTTAGTATCTTTTCCAGTTCATCTCTTGCCTCGTCTACATTTACCATAGATTATCACCTTTGATAGGTTATAGGTTTTTCATTAAATCACTTATAATCTTCAATCATTTCCTTCAAATCTTCTGCATCATGCCTAATTTTTAAATCAAAATACATTACAGCATAGCCGACAGACAAAATTAATGTAGTAAATATAGTCGCAATGTTTACTATCATCTGATACAACACACTATTCCCTAAAAATAGACTAAAGGTAAATTCAATTGCTGTACTAATGGAAGTAATAATTAATAAAAAAACAATATAAAGACCGATTAATGTCCACGTACGTTTTTGAGTAAGTCTCCAACTTCTTGAAAATCCAGGAGATCCTTCCCCTAATATGACAGATCCATAATAAAAACTCCAACGAGTTAATAGATATATGATTCCGACAGCAAATGCTAGAAATAGAACGATAGCCAATACAATGCCTAGAGCAGGAAGCGCAAGAGCACCAAAGACCCCTACTAATGTGATAATAATAATCGGGATAAATATTAGTCCAAATACGATTAAACTATATAAAATCGTACTACCAATAATTGGCCAATATCGTGCAAAAGCCTCTTTAATGACTGAACCAACTGTATAATCTTCATTTTTTCTCATGTGATTAACAACGAGCAAAATCGCTGCCGTAGCTATTGGAAACAAGAAAAAACTAATAAATCCAACAAAGCCAACTCCGATATCAGCACCTAAGTTCGTCGCCTCTGTCACTTCTCCCACATCAAATCCCGATAGAATCTGTTCATACCAAGTATTACCCGGTCCAACTTCTCTAAAAAAACTAGTGCCAAACAGCAATTGAATCAACGCTTGCAATAAATAAATAGGTCCCATAAAAATAAGTAGAATCATAATTAAATCTCGGAACTTGTTCTTACTTATCGTAAACGTCAGATCAAGTATCTGCCCAAATCCCTTCGGTCTATTAAATTTTGCGTCCATTTTCCAAAACCCCCTAAAAAATTACTCATCTCGACCATTTTAACACTATTCTAATTGGTATATAGTCTCATTTTACAAAAAGTGCATAAATATTACAGTTTTGTAGGCGTATTTCTTTTAAAAGAAATTGCTCGTGCATAAGCCGTTGTGGACAATGTGGATAAATAAACAAATACTGTGGATAAGCATCGATTCTATCCACATTTAACCTCCTAGCTGTTGATAAACAGACTTTCACAAAATTTTATTCACATCTCCACTACTTAAAGTAAGGATATTGCTGAAGTTCCCTAATTATGTGCATTAATCAACGACTTTGTGGGGTTAATGAGTCCGTCCACTTGTGATTACTGGCTAATCACGGATTTTATAAGCGACTCACACACTATTATTGGCCACTCGCAGAGTTTATGAGCTACTCACTTGTGATTACTGGCCACTCGCAGAATTTATAAGCCACTCACTTGTGATTACTGGCCACTCGCAGATTTATGAGCTACTCACTTGCGATTACTGGCCACTCGCAGAGTTTATAAGCTACTCACTTGCGATTACTGGCCACTCGCAGATTTATGAGCCACTCACTTGTGATTACTGGCCACTCGCAGATTTATGAGCCACTCACAAAAAGTGATGCGCCGTTCGGAGAATGATATACTATGAATCATTTAAAATAGGATGGAAAGTTAAAGTAAGGAAAACGCGGCAGTCCTCATTTTGCGTAAAATTATTAAGAAGATAGAAGATATGAGACTAGTTGTAGATGGTTCTGATTATGATTGAAGGCATCAGGAGGTCCTAATCTAATCGCAATACTATTCGAAGTAGAAGAGGATGAATAGACGAAGCTATTATTCTTTCTTACAACACACTTAGATTTGGGATAATATATCACTATTAGCCGGTTGCCCAATATTCAAATGGTCGAACTATTCATAAAGTGAAACTTCAATCAGTGGGGGTTTTCTATCATCCACCGCTGATTGTTAAGGAACCCAGGCTAAGGTCCGCCGCGTCCTGTGGCCACGCCTGAGTGACCAACATCCTGTTGGCCTGAACCAATTGGGCCTTTACGGGCAGTTTATCCCCCACTTACTCTTCATTGCTTAAATTTGAATCCTTGAAGCGAGGGTTTTACTGCTCGTTAATCTGCGATAAATTTAAATTAGAAGTATCAACACTAGATCCACTTGAAAAAAGCAGTACGTTTACATTTAACTATCAGGACATAATAATTTTAATTTCATCATTATTTTTCTGCTTCAAAAAAAGACCATGATAATCGCAGCTACTTTAAGATTAAGTGTCCATCATCCAGCAACCTAACTTTTAACCGAATGATGGACAGTGCACTTAATTATGTCTTCAATTGAATTTTAAGATCACGTATAATACAGGCGCTTTTTCGTAAAAAATCGTCTCAAATAAAACCACTAAATTATTCGCTCAAATCTAGTGTTTATCATTCTTTTCACTTTGTACGTGGATAAACATTCGTTCTTTCAGCCCAAGCTTCCCAAGTCTTTTTCATGTCATCAACTAAATCCGGATAAACATTGGCTAAATCATTCATCTCCGTTCGATCTTTATCGATGTTATAAAGCTCCCAATCCCTTTCTTTAATTTTTACGAGTTTCCACTTTCCTTGGCGAAGGGCACAATGTTGTTCATGTTCAAAATACAGCGTACGTGTTAATGGCTCCTCCCCCAAGAACGCAGGCATTAAACTTTCCCCTTCCATTGGCAAAATTTCATTCCCTTTAAATTCCTTTGGATATGGTATTCCAGTAATATCAACGAAAGTCGCCATAAAGTCTATAAAGTGGCCAGGACGATGATCAATTTCCCCTTTTCGCTTTATTAACTTCGGCCAATGGATAAGCAAAGGTGTACTGATTCCACCTTCATGACCGTAGTGTTTAAACATCCTTAGCGGGGTACTGCTTGCATTTGCCCAACCGGATCCATAACTGTGATAGGAGTCTGGACCACCCATTTTTTGCAAATCTTCATTTCTGTGCAAAACATTTGAAGTTGTCACCCAGTTGTCAAAGCCCCATGGATCCCATTCTGCACATGCACCATTATCTGAACAAAATAGTATTAAAGTATTTTCGAGCTCTCCGTGTTCCTTTAGATTTTCAATTATTCTTCCTACGTTTTGATCGACTCGATCTACCATAGCCGCATAGATTGCCATACGGCGTATTAAATCTTTTTGTCGGTCCATATCAATGGACTCCCACGCCGGATTGGTTCCATGAATATTGCGATCCCGATCCCAATATTCAGCTGGAGGCGTTAATATCATATCCTCATCTACAATTTGTAACTCTTTCATTCTTTCAAATCGTTCTTTCCTGATGATATCCCAGCCTTTTTCATATATCTTTTCATATTTTGCAATATCCTCTTCCGGTGCCTGTAGCGGGAAATGTGGTGCATTATATGAAAGATAAAGAAAATGTGGCCGATCATCCACACGTGATTCCTCAATGAAATCCAAGGCATAATCCGTAATAGCATCTGTTGCATAAAATTCGCCTTTTTTGTAATTCCGTTTTGTTCGGCATTCAGGTAAACGCACATAATCTTGTTCATCCCAAAAGCTTGTAAATCCACCTAATATTCCATAAAACTCATCGAATCCACGTTCAATCGGACCGTGTTTTCCGACATGCCATTTTCCGGATAAATATGTACGATATCCGCCCTCTCTCAACACTTCTGCAAGGGTAACACATTGATCTTTTAAATGACCCCGATACCCCGGCGTTTCCTGATCATGTGTCATATCTCCCACACCAGCCTGATGAGGATACAAACCGCTTAAAAGTGAAGCTCGGCTTGGGCAGCAACGAGCAGAATTATAATATTGTGTGAATCGTAACCCATCCATCGCTATTTGATCTAAATTCGGAGTCTTGATTTCGCTTCCATAACAACCTAAATCAGAAAAACCTAAGTCATCGGTCAATATTAATAATATATTTGGCGTTTCAGTCATCACTTTCAACCTCCATATACCATTATTTATTTAACTACTTCAATAGCTCCATAGATTACGTTTTAATTAACATGGTTTCTATTAAAATAAACCGCCTGATTTTTATCATCGTTTTAACCAGGCAGGTTGTATGTTCCAAAAACAATATGAGTATGATCTTGGTTCGAATCCTTATTCAAAAAATCAATTACCGAGATTAATTCTCCTAATCTTGTCAACATCCACTTTCGGTTTTCTATCCTCAGTCAGCAGTCCATTCACTTCTTGCTGAACATCCGTTGTTTGCGTATAACAGAAACCACAAATATAGTCCGTTTCCTTTATTGCTTGAGTGATAGATTCATAGCGTTTTAAAAATTCTTCTTCATTTTTCACCTGATTGCCGTAACCCCAGCCTTTTTCAGTATTAAATGCAATACCGCCATACTCACTTATAATAATTGGCTGTCCATTATATTTATACCCTTGTGCCATCGCATGTTTATGTTTATTAAAAGCAACCTTATTAGTGACGATTGTTTCTTTATCCTTATAACGTTGCAAGAATTCATCGCCATATTCTACATAGTCATGCAAAGTGATAATATCTGAAACTGTATGCTCCCATCCATCATTGACAATAACTGGTCTCATGCTGTCCAGTGATTTAGTAAGATGATAAATTGCCTCGGTAAATTGCTGCTGTTTTACGTCTGTATATATATTCTTAATCCCCCACGACTCATTGAATGGTGTCCAAGTTATAATGGACGGGTGATTATAATGCTGCTGCACCACATCCAGCCACTCTTTAGTAAAGTTTTCCACCGCTTCATCTGAAAAATCGTATGTAGCAGCCATTTCTGACCAAACTAGCAGTCCCTTCTTGTCTGCCCAATAAAGAAAACGTTGGTCTTCCACCTTCATATGTTTCCGAACACCGTTAAAGCCCATTTCAAGCGTTTTATCAATATCTTCTATAATCGCTTCCTCTGATGGTGGAGTTAAGTGGCTATCCTGCCAATATCCTTGATCTAAAAGCAATCGCTGATACAGTGGAACATTATTCAATAAGACATTACCATTTTCAATCGAGATCTTCCTCATGCCAAAATATGATTGAACCTGATCTACTATTCCACCTTCTCTATATAATGTAAAATCTACATCATATAAATGTGGGTCTTCCGGACTCCATTGCATTATCTTCCAATGAAAATGCTCACTAGCGACATTCACTTTTATCGTATGATTCTGCCTGTCAATCGCTAGATCGAATTCCTTAACTGGCTTTCCATTAAAAGTTATCGACGTTTTTAATAAAAGATTGGTATTTGGATCCATATCATTCGTAAATTTAAATGCAAACTCGACCGACTCTGTATCAATATCTGGTGTTATTTTAACTGTATCCAAATTTGTCTCATTTAAAAATTCCAACCAAACAGTCTGCCATATTCCAGTGGTCTGAACGTACCAACAACCAAAGTTTTCATCGAGCCATCTTTGTTTCCCCCTGGGTTGGTAACAACTAAAATTGTCTTCTATTTTGACTACTATGTTTAGTTCGTTATCATCAAGACAGTCCGTAAGATCGAACGAAAAAGCAACTTGCCCACCTTGATGCTTCCCAATAAATTTTCCATTTACCCAAAGTTTCGTAATGTAATCTGCAGCCTGAAAATGCAAAACAATTTTCTTGTTTTTAAAATTATTAGGTATAGTAACAAGTCTTTGATACCAAATATTTGGGCACATTTCCTCTTTGCCAATTCCACTCGCTTTCGTTTCATATGTAAAAGGTACAATGATTTTTTGTTCGAAGTTTTTACATTCAAACCAACGTTCTTTTTCCCCGGTATTATCATTATCAAAAGCGAAATCCCATTCGCCATTAAGATTTAACCAATCCTCTCTCACAAAATGTGGTCTTGGATATTCACTTCTTGGAATTGTCTTATTTGTCATTTAGATCATTTCTCCTTTAGCTTATTTATATTGGTTTTTCTTTAGGGTTTTAGCCCTCATCTGACGCCCGATGTTTCAGCTTGCTGAAACGAGTTCACTCTATAATTATCGAGATAAAGACTTAATAGCGATATTTTTGAAAAAAACATCCGAATATACGGATCTCACTCCTACTTTTCCATACATCAATGCATCAGGATCCTTATAGGAAATGATCGGTTCTTTATCATCATCTAAAAATACCTTGAGTTCATTCGCTTGGACCAATACACGCAATTGATACTCTTTCCCTTGCTCCAACGAAACCGATACAGCTTTTAAAAGGGTAGAATCGTAGTTTAGTTTTTGCAATGCGATTTCCCTTGTATTAAATGAAAGATAATAGCCTATCAAAGAATCTCTTACTTGATGTTCAAAATTGGATTCATTTGTGACCCTTACTAATAATCCGGCATCGTCCATAAATTCATTGTTAATTTCAAATGTTGAGTGCACTTCCAAGTCAGTCCATTTCTCATCCCCCACATACATTTTCATATCTTCTGTAGAATTGGAGTTAACACCTTCTTCTTTCTGCATCCACGATCCATGGATATCGTCCTCTTCTACCTCACTAAATCCATTTGGAATATCAATCTCCTCATCTGAAACGCGATACACTTCCAGATGGTCAACCTCAACTTCCCCACGTTCAAGCATAAGTTTTAATACATGAAGCCCTTTTTCCATTTTCACTTTGCCAAGACGCACTTTTAGTGACTCCGTTTCAAGATCTATTTCTTTTTTTGATACCTTAAAAGTATCCACTTTCTGATCGTCTATCGATATTCCTATAGCTATATCCTTTTTAAGTGAGTGAGGATTGATAACTGCACTGACTTCATACATACCTGTTTCCATTGCATTCACCTTGTATTTAAGCCAATCTCCTTTATCCATTAAAGATACGGAGTAAGCCCCATTTTCTTTCAACCGAATAGGAACCTTACTTCGGTAGCCTTCCTTTTCTAAAGGGTTTTTTATATAAAATCCGCGATTCTCTCCTTCTAAGTAATGGACCGCTTCAATCGTGCCAGGCAATGGTTTATATACTTCAAAATCGCTGGAACTATCGACATGATTTGAGAAGGCAGTATAAGCAAGCGCTGGTTCTACATTTTCGAATTCATATCCAATTTCCCCTCGCCCAAAGTCAGTATTTTCGACCTCTATTTTGTTCATTCCGTCCAAAAATACAATAGTCCTTGTCTTTTTGTTTTCGACTCTAAGTGTATGAAGCTTTGTAAAGTCAAATTCATTAGGATAATTCCCTGAGCCAAGCACCTTTTCTACTCCATCTCTCACTTGGTTTAAATCAATCCTTTTCTCCTCTAGATTAATGGAGATGGACCCAAAGTTATTTTCATCTTCATATGATAAAAGTACTGCAAATTGCGATTTCTCGGTTGATTCGTTTATTTTTAAATTATACTCTGCAGTATAATAGGCTTCCGTCTTTTCATCACTTAGCCATCTCTTTTCATCCTCTAAAATAGGCTCCTCATCTTCGCTCCATCTTTTTTCATAAACCGGGCGTTCTGGAATAGGCACATCAAAATTCGTCGGGCCTAACACATCCATTTTCTTTCCATTAAAAACAAATCGATCGATATTCATTTTTCGAACTGGCGGACCTTCTGTGGATCTTCCGATTAAGTTATGATAAACAGCATAATATGAATCTAAATTCGGACCTAACACAATAGAGTTATGCCCAAGCCCATTAAAATCATCTCTCGTACTAATAATGATTGGATTATGCTCTGGCACTTCATATCCTTCAAGAGGATTTTCGTCTGAAACAGCATAATTGATCCTGTATCCCTTACTAAACACATGATTTCCCGTATAGGTCATATAATAATGTCCATTCTTCTTTATGATCATGGAACCTTCCGTCCAATGTCCTAAGAAAACATTCGTATTAACACCATAATCGAAGGTATATGGATCGGCCATTTTATGACCAACTATCCCTTTGTCGCCTGCATTTGTAAAATACCATGAGCCGTCATCATCGATAAACACCGAACCATCGATAGACATACCCAGATTTTCTGTTTCGACTTCGAATGGACCCGTTGGACTTTCACTGCTTAAAACATAGTGACCTTGTCCAGCTGGTGATGTATACATATAAAATCTGCCGTTCCAATAAACAACTTCAGGTGCATAAGCAGAAGTTGTTCGTTCATCCTCCGTTACTAACCCTGCATATGTCCAATTGACTAGATCTTGAGAACTCCACGCTTTTATTCCTACTCTGGAATCCTTTGTACTCACATATAAGAAATACATGCCATTATGTCGAAGAATGTATGGATCACCATTTCCATAATCTGGCCATTCATTAGACAGCTCTGAAAAAGGATTAGCGTATGACGATTCCTTATCCATATTTATGTTGACCTCCTTTTCGGTCGCATGCTCGCAACCGCTTCCTATCATAAGTAGCAAACAGATTGCAGTGATTGCCGACAACTGTTTATAAAGCATCTTTACCTCCTATACACTATTACAGCTCGAATCAAACCATACATTTATCCCTTAATTCCGCTAATAGCTAAAGATTGAATAAAGTGTTTCTGAGCAAACAAGAAGACGATCACGCAAGGTATCATAGAAATAACAGATGCCGCGAGTATTAATGGATAATTGGATGAACTCATATATTGAGCTTGCATAGAGGCAATGATAACCTGGATTGTTTGCTTCTCAGGTGAATGCAAATAAATTAACGGACCTAAAAAGTCATTCCATATACCCATAAACCCTAAAGCTGCCTGAGCTGCGATTGCCGGCTTAGCAACAGGGAGAACCATCGAAAAGAATGTTCGAAAAAAACCACTGCCATCAATTTTCGCAGCATCTAATAACTCATCAGGGAGAGCAGTTTGTAAAAATTGTCTTAAAAAGAAGACGACTACGATATTTCCAAACAAGCCTGGAATAATTAATGGAAGTAAAGTATCAACCCAGTTCAATTTAGAGAACATAATAAATTGTGGTATCATTACTACCGCAAAGGGAATCATCATCGTCCCAAGTAAAGCTAAAAAAATAGCTTCTTTAAATGGAAAATCAATTTTTGCAAAAGCATATGCTGCCATTGTTGATGTGAAAATACCGACTACTAAAACCAAAACGACAACAATTAACGTATTAATAAACCCACTTAACATAGGAATTTCCTTCCATACATCTATATAATGCTGAAAAGTTACTGGATCGGGTATCCACTTAGGTGGCACCTGAAAGATATTCTTTTGATCTTTTAATGATGTAGAAATAGACCAAATAAATGGTATAAGCATCATAGCTGTCCCAGATAATAATATTAGAAATGCCCATAAGTTTAGTATCTTTTCTCGTCTCATACCTTAATCCTCCTTATCCTATCCTTCATAAACCCAGCGTTTAGACAACTTAAATTGGATTAAAGTAACAATAAATACAATTACACCAAGAATCCATGCGGCTGCACTTGCATAACCCATGTCATAATACTTAAATCCATTTTCGAAGATGTAAAACACAATTGTTGCTGCACTATATTCAGGGCCTCCATCACTGGCAAGCACATAAATTTGACTAAATGATTGAAAAGAACCAATAACCCCCATAACAAGCACAAAAAAGTGAATAGGCGTTAATAGCGGCAAAGTAATTCTAAAAAACTTCTGGAATATATTAGCCCCATCCACATCTGCGGCTTCATAATAGGAATCGGGAATGGATTGAAGTCCAGCCAAATAAAGTATCATCGTACCTCCAACTCCTGCCCAAACTCCAATAATTATTAGAGATGGTTTAACCCAAGCTGCATTTCCCAACCAGTTAGGTCCTTCCATTCCAAACCATTCCCAAAGCATATTATTTAAAAGACCGTAATCATAATTAAAAATCCATTGCCATACTAAAGCTACTGCAATAATTGGTGAAATAACTGGTATATAATAAATTGCCCTAAAAACTGTTATTCCTTTGATTTTCCTATTCATCATAACGGCTAAAACTAAAGATATGATCATCCCTATCGGAATCCCTATCATCAAATAGACGGTATTAAAGATTGATTTGTATAGCTTTTCGTCCTTTACTAATTCCTTATAATTGTCTATCCCTATAAATTTTGGTGAATCTATCAAATTCCACTCGGTAAAACTAAGACCAACAGACCATATAGTCGGAACTAAACCAAATAATAGAAATCCAATAATTGGAGATGCTACAAAAAAGTAAGCCAATAATATTTCTTTCTTTTTGTATCCAGGCATATTTGAAAAGGTTGACCTTCTTTTAAGGGTTACGCCCTTTTTTCTGTCTTCTACTTTCAATGAGTCCCCTCCTATTCTTACCTTTTAGAATGATGCAAAAGGTTTCTTTCAAATATAATCTAGTAGCTGCTATAAACCACTAGATTATATCCATCGTTCCATATCGAGGTACTTACATATTACCTTTTTGATATAATTCTTCTAACTTTGGTTTTTCTTGCTTTACCCATTCCTCCACTGACATGTCACCATTCCAAACTTTTGCTGCGTCTTGCTTAAAAGTATCTAACCATTTAACATCTGCTGATTTCCATCCTAAACTGGGCCTACCATAATCTTGAATAATATTAACAAATTCTTGGCGATTTTCAGGAGCTTGTTCCATTGACAAAAATTCATTTTCCGTTAAATCCTTTAAATTAGGGACCTGTTGACCAAGTTCCATAAACTGTCTTTGCCCGTCTTCATCTAAGGATAAGTATGAAGCCAGTGCAAATGCTTCATCGGGTTGCTTCGTTTTCTTTGACACAACGAATCCCATAGAGCCAAGCCATGTTGCCGTTTCACCTGTATTTGGACTAGCTGGCCACGGAGCGAGATCCCATCCAAAAGGCAATTCCCAAAACCCAGGTTGATCCCATGGACCCATTGGGAACATCGCTACTCCTCCAGAAACAAATCGTGTATATGAATTCTGAGCTTTTTCTGCCTCTTGAGAAGGCGATACTTTATGTTTAAGACTTAAATCTGCAACAAATTGCATGGCCTCTATAAATTCAGGACTATCAATTTTCATTTCACCAGTTTCATAATCTATATAATCAGCACCATTGCCCCAAACCGCCGTCTCTAGCGGAAATCCAGCGATTCCATATTGATCAATTTTTCCATCGTCATTCGTATCCTTGGACAATTTTTTCGCAGCTTCTAAAAATTCATTCCACGTCCATTTACCAACTTCTTGGGAAGGATATTCAACTCCAGCTTCATCAAACAAGTCCTTGTTATACGCCATTGCCCATGGTCCAATATCTTTTGGCAATCCATATAGATCACCTTGACCAACCACTTCACCATTAAATCGATATCGGTCCAAAGCCTGTTCCCATACATTATCCGGATTAAAAATATCTGTAGAATCTAAATATTGCTGTAGGTTTAATAGTTCACCAGCACTTGCAAATCTGGAAAATTCCGGACCAGCAGCATAATATACATCTGGTTGCTTTCCTGAAGCAATCAAGGTTGATAGTTTTTGCGAATATTCAGCGGGTGGTACACTCGTATATTTTACTTTTACATTCTTGTATTTTTCTTCAAATGATTTAATAACAGATTGAAAGATTTTCTTTTCATCAGGATTGCCATGCCCCATAAAGGATAGTTCAATAACATCTTCTCCAGTTTTTGTCTTTCCTTCTGTTTTCTCAGTATTGTTACAGCCTGCAATCAATAAAAAAGTACATAATACAAACATTAAGTATCCCCATCTGAACTTCTTCAATATTAAATCCCCCTTATAATGTAATCCCTTACATTTTTAATACTATTAAAGATTCTAATACTTTTATATACTAGGTATAGTATAAAATGATATAAGTATACTATTTATGTTTCCCAATCAATAAAAAACCTTATAAGTCTTATTAAAGAAGACTTATAAGGCTCTAACTAAATGCTATCTATATTCTCGTTATTTTCTAATCGAACAGGAACGAAAACTCGTTTCGGATCATATTCCCCATTTATTTGTTTTTGCAATAATTCAACCGTTTTTTTGCTACATTCCTCAATATTCTGTTGCATATAAGTAATCCCATCAATTCCCGGATCGTCAAAAGAGATTAATTTAATATTTCTCGATTGTTCATTTTTGATAGACTCTATAGCGATATATGTATATCGTGCTAATTCAGCATTCATAACAAAGATTGCTGTTATTTCTGATTTTTTCAACAGGAATTCTTTTATTAATAGAGGTGTTTGATCTTTAGATATTTTATTAAAATTTATTAATAGCCAAAGATTTTTATCCATGATTACTTCACTTTTTGCAAAGGCTTCTTCAAACCCTTTCGATCTTTCAATCGTAACCGTATTAGTAATTAACGGGGATACCAACCCAATATGCTTATAACCGTTATGGATCAAGTACGAAATGGCCTCAAAAGTGCTCGTTTCATTTTCTGAAGATACACTATATGTCCGTATATTTTCTAAATATCGATCTATTAAAACTAGAGGATATTTATCAAGCGTAAGCCGAAGAACAGATTCATTATATGTCTCCTTCTCCGTCGGAAAAATAATCACTCCTTTAACGCCTAATTCACGAAACGCTTCAATCGCGTACGTCTCTTCAAACTGCGATTCTCTTGTGATCTTGATCATTAAACTATACTTATTTTCCGAAACATACTTTTCTATATAATTGACAAATTCTTGCTCTACCTTTGTCTTCATACTCGGCAAAATAAGGCCGATTATACCTTTAGAATTATTTATCTGTTGATCAGAATGTTTAAGTAAACTGCTTTCTTCAACAAACGTCCCCTTTCCCTTAATTCTTTTTACTATCCCTTCCTCCGCAAGTCCATTAAGAGCATTTTTGGTCGTAATTTGGCTAACGTGAAACTTTTCCATTAATTCTTTTTCAGATGGAACTAAGTTTCCAAGGCGCAAGTCACCGGATAGTATTTGTTCTTTAATATAATCCTTTATCTGTTGATACAATGGTACGTTTTTTATATGTCATCACCTATGTCTATTTTATACTAAGTATACTAACACATCCGTGTTTTATATTCTATTGTAAATTTTAAATTGTTAATAAAACCGTTCCTGTTAGTAATTTGAGAGGAAAGAAGACTTATACATGTGGAAGTGTGAATAATGTGGATAAATGAGTGAACTTTGTGAATAAGTTATAGTTACTCTCACATTCATACTCATTGGCTGCTGAAATTGAAACTTAATTACAATTCACTTACCATTTTCTCTGTTTAATGCAAGATTACTGTAACTATTCCTTTTTTTGTGTATTCATCAACGATGTTTCGAGTTTTATAAGCCACTTACTCACCATTACTGGCCACTCGCAGATTGCTCTACTTTTTTATAATTAATTAAAAATACTGTATCTTATTTCGCTTTCCATCGTACATATCATATAAACGATGGAAAGCGGGCGATCATTTTGCAATATCAATCAACATACCGGTCTTCTGAGAATAGTAAGCCGAATGTAATTAGAGTAACCGGGGAAGGCATCGTATCTATACAGCCGAATAAGGCAGACGTTACACTTGGAGCCTCAACTGAAGATCAATCATTATCCCAAGCTCAGGAAAGCAACGCTATTACAATTTCAAATATAAAAAAGGCGCTGAATCAGATTGGAATAACTAATGAGCAGATCCAAACTGTTAATTATTCAATTTTTCCACAATACGACTATAATGATGGAAAACAAATTTTCCGGAATTATAAGGTAGAGCATATGCTTCATATAACCGTGGAGCATATAGAAAATACGGGTTTGGTTGTGGATACTGCTGTTAGCAATGGAGCAAATACTATTTTGGGGATTAGTTTTGATACATCAGACTACAATCAATATTATCAACAGGCATTATCTCTGGCTATCATTAATGCCGGTCAGAAAGCGGAGACGATTGCCAATACGATAAGAGTTATTTTAACGAAGGCACCTATATCAGTAGTTGAAAATGTCCAGGATCAAGAAGGTCCGATTCCTTTTCATACAACCGCATTCGCAAAAAGCGAAGCAGCTACTCCAATACAGCCAGGCATAATAGAAATAATAAGCAGCATTACAGCTGAATTTGTTTATTAACGCTGAAATTCCTTGAAACAATTTTATATGATTATGATCCAAGAAAAACAATGTGGATAATTTCTCTGCTATTATAGAAAAAGAGCCAATTTCACTAGTGAAATTGGCTCTTTTTCTTATTTACTGAGGTTACCCACAGGATTAAATCTATATCCTTTTAATGATAGCTGCAATTAATGCAAATAAGAATGCATTTTGAACATCTGCTAATTTTGACAGATAGGTAGCTGTTGCCAGATATTGTTCTTGACCCACCGACATAATACTTGATAGCACTGGCGGCTCCGATTGCTCCAGCTATTTGTTGAAGAGTACAATGGCAGCTGCGACATCTGGATAGAGTTTTCTCGGTAATTGGTTTAGGATTCATAATCATAGCGACTCCAATTAGCGTACAGCTGTGGATAACTACAAGCATTATTTAAGATGTAGTTGTGGATATTCTTGTGAATAAAAATGCCATTATTATTGTAATCGTGAATCCTGTGATTAGAAGGTGTTTGGGTACGTATTTATCAAATAAACGATCAATAATAAGTGATGTAATCCCATTGAGAAAACCACCCGGCAGTTGCAGAAGTCCGTCAACAAATGCTGATAAAAGTAAGCCTCCTTTTCTATTTAAATTTATAATTTCAGATTATAAGGAACCCCCTAAAGGATATCCTTTTTAAGATGCTCTTCTTTCTTCAAGTGTTAGATACATTTCGTCTGTTTTATTTTTATTTAAATTAAAAATCAAAGCGAGCCCGATTAGTATTAAAAGAAACGTAATAATTGGAATCCCAGTGTACATTTTCAACACACCTTGGGCAACTTCTGGGGCTTGTGATTTAGCCCCTGAAACAAAGCCAACCCAGCCGAGTGCATAACTACCAATTGCAGAACCAACACCCATTCCTACCTTTCTGGAGAATGAATAAATAGAAAAGAGTGTCCCATCGTAGCGCTTTCCAGTTTGAAGCTCTGTATAGTCTAAACAATCTGTGACAAGCGCCCAAACAACCATGACGAAAACAGACGAACCAATCGTAGCTATATTGTATAAAACCATAAATACATATACATTTTCGAAAGTAACTAAAGTTAATAGAGTCGTTGCAATTAAACTGAAAGCAGCGGTAGCAATAACCAAATTCCTTTTATTAAATTTTTCTACAAGTTTAGGTACAGTGAAGAATAGTACCATTGTAATAAATATACTAATAAAAGAATTGATCGCAAAAGCTGATGGCATATGATAATATTCAGCAAAAACAATTGCAGCTAATTGAGTAACACCATTTATCATAATAAGTGAGCCAACCGAAGCAACCATCATCCCAATTAATGGTCTATTTTTGGACACTGCTTTTAATGCATCTACAAACTTATAGTCAGCGTATCCTCCAGCTGGTTTTTCTTCACGGATACGTTCTGTTGTTAATTTTACTAATCCTGTATATGACAAAAGAGATAAAATACTGAATACGATCGCAACATTAAAGAAGCCCTCTGGGATTACGTTTCCAGCCTTATCATAAATAAACATAGGAACAAATGATAAAGCACCCAACCCAACAATCATTCCACCAATGGCACGAGCACGTGATAATTTAGTCCGTTCGATTGGGTCATTTGTAATAACAGCAGCTAATGAACCATAAGGAATCGAATCAGCTGTATAGGCAATTCCAAAAAAAAGATAAACAGCAACGACCCATATATGAATGACGGTTGAAGAAAAATTAGATACATCAGCGAAAGATAATAGCAACGAAGCAGCTAATAACCATTTTGAAATATTGATATAAGGCAAAAACTTATCTCCGCTTTTTCCAATTGTCCAACGATCTGGAATAGTTCCCATCATCACATCTGTGAAAGCATCGAATATGCGAGCGACTAAAAATAACGTTCCCATAAAATAGGGGCTGACACCTAAAACATATGTCGCAAATATAAGGAAAAACGCACTTATATATAAATTAACGAAACTTCCACCAACATCTCCTAACATATAACCAATTTGATCTCGAATACCAAATTTTTTAGTTTTCATATTGTAACCTCCGATATTATAAAATACATACTCCGACGGCACCTGGCTCTGTGAATACGCTTGCAATAATGTTAAAAAATAATATAAATACATTGCCACCCTTTTCACATCAACCTCATCTTACAATTCGTTGTTTTATATTGTTTTTTGTGCCCTAATCCATCCCTTAAACACTTTTAAACTAACGAATGGACGTCGATGTATTTGATAATGTCTTTATATCCTATAAGCTGAATTCCGCTATCTTTTAAATGGTTTTTCAATTTTTTCTGCATAAAGACCTCATAATCTCCAATTCGTCCATCAGAGTAGCGTAATAAGCCACGTGATTCAGGCGTATCTTTCATCGGATGGAAGGCAAAATGTGTCAGCATACCTGGTTGTACACCATCTAATATAAGTTTTGCTAAATCTAGACGATCATTTAAATCATACGTATGCTCAACTGGAAGACCTGAAATACTATCAACAACAGGCAGACCTGTTGCAGCAAAATCATTTACTTTTTCAGATGAAACATTAAAAGTATTCATCACGCTTTGCATGATAGGATCCTTATTATCGCTAGGATTAAACACAACAGGTAAAACTTGATGATTCTTATAAAAGTTAATATATGAATCCATGAATTTAGCCGACCAAAGTGTGCCAGAATGTGAATCGACATGGGTCGGTTTCACTCCTAAATTAAGCGCTACTTTTAACTGTGCTTCAATCTCTTGTTCAATACTTTTCGGGTCAGCAGTTTCCATTACTTCTAGTTTATCTTGCTTAAAATAACCATTTTCGTCGATCATTCCTGATTCCTGACTTGTTGTAGAAATTGGCCGCCATCGATAGGTTTCATATTCGCAATTTAAGGTCAAGTGAAGCCCCAGATCTAATTCTGGACTTTCCCTAAATTTCCTCGCTACTTCTGGGAACCATGGACAAGGAACCATTGTAGACCCACAAGAGATTGTTCCAAAATCAAGTAATTCTAAAAAGGCATCAACGGATGACTGAGTGATCCCCACATCATCGGCATGTACAATTAATACCTTATCATTCTCTGAAAACCCCATTTTCCTAAGAATTGGATTCATTGTCATATAAATTCCTCCTGATCTTTTTTCGAAAGCTACCGCTTACAATTACAGCAAAATAGTAATTATTCGACTGCTTGCTTACTACATCAGAAAACCTCAAGTGAGACTCTTCCTCTCATTTTTCTCCTTATGAGTTCACTTTCTATTCCAAAATTTGGTTACCCAACAAATTAATTATTACGCATCGATCCTAACTAATTTTTTCAATATCAATTTACCCTTAATAAGTCGCCCTTCGAATACTGTAAGCGCTATATTTAAGTATCTAAAAACAATTATACAATCGATTCCCCTAATAATTTTGCAGTAATATAGCAATTTTTTGTACTATAATTGCATTTAGAGTAAATGCTGTAGAATTGAATTGCAAACAAAATAAAAAAGCCTCCTAATTCACTTATTGCTGAACAAGAAAACTTTTTAATTATTTCTTTTAAACTCAATTGGTGTCATCCCTTCTTCTTTCTTGAAAATCCTAGAAAAATACTGGGAGCTGGTAAAACCGACAATGAAAGCAATATCAGTCATTGAAAGACTTGAATAGGCAAGGAGTTCTTTTGCCTCCTTTATTCTTCTTTGATTTCGAAAATGACTAATCGTTATCCCTTTTTCTTTCTTAAACGAGCGCATTAAGTGGGATGGATGGACATGTATTTTTTGAGCGATGTCCTCAATTGAAATATCTTCAGCAAAGTTCATGGCAATATAATTCTCCGCTTTCACTACAATCGTAGCGTTCTCATTATACTTAAATCGAATTGTTGGATCAGAATAATCGTTTAACAAATTCATATGAATTTGTTCAAGTTGCGATATTGTATCACTATGCTCAATAAGGATGGCATACTTTTCTGTCATATAATGAGACTGCACAGCACTTAAGCCGCCTTTTCCTGCGTAGTGACCATAAAGAGTGTTATGGGATAACATGAAATTTTTATAAGATCGCAGTTTATTTCCTGGACTTCTTTTCAATAAATCAAAGGAATCGTCGCTCATAATTTCTCCCATCTTCGACATACTTTGATTTACCGCATCTATATCCCCGTGTTCAATTGCATCAAGTAATATATCTCTCAACTTATGACCATCTTCAATGATTTCTTGCTTGTTCAACGATGCATTCCCTTCTGTCTTCCCATGTTTTTTCATAGGATATCCCTTTCCTTTTCAAATATGGCGTAATTATTTTATTATATCCCTAGCATTGATTTAATAATTCATCATGGTACTAGTTAAGAATTTCCTGTCAATTCTACTATAAAACAACTTCACTAGTTAGACCAGCGAATCCCTATTAGGAACCAGACCGAGGGAAAGTGGCTTCTGTTACTTAACCTAAAACTGGAGCAACTGTTTTTTGTAATGATTATACAAATAGATACTACTGTTTAATTGGCAGAATCGAAGGCCAGCTTAATATATTTATATGTAAAAAAACGCCTGCCTCAATGATAATATCTATCTTGATTGGCAGGCATCTTGTCGAATATACTTATTCAGTTTCTCACTACTAGCTTATTCAAAAGCTGATTACAACAAAAATGTCGTCTCAATTTCTCCCACTACAACACCTGCGTCATTTTTAACTACAGCTGGTCTTAATGCCTTTATAGCCTCGATTGTTTGTTTATTACTATAGTCGATTTGTTCGAGAATGGATGCTATCACATTCGGCCATACAGCTTCAGAACCACTTAGTACTTTTAATGCGAATGCGATTCTTTCCTTTTTCAAGCCGAAGCAGTAAACACCCTGCGCACCACCTTTAGCGATGATATTATTGTCCTTTAATAAGATGGAACAGATAAAATCCTCTGATGCAACGATGTTAGAATGATCATTCATGATTTGGGACATCTTTATTACAGCTTGCTTTATTTGTTCATCCGCAATTAAGTCGGGACAGGCTAATTTTAAATAGGTGATCGCCATATTTTTTAATGGGATTGCGAAAACCGGCACACCACAGCCATCAATTCCCGTTTTGATCTTTGATACTGGGACTTCAGCTAACATGGAAAGAACTTCAATGATATGTTGCTGTAAGGGATGATCTAATTCCCAATATCCTTCTTTAGGATAACCGAGTTCATGGCATACTGTTAAAAATCCTAAATGCTTACCTGCACAATTATGATAAAGTCTTCTTTTCACCTTATTATTTCGGAGCATTTCCTCTTTAGGTCCTTCGTTTAAGGGAAGGGCTGCCGCGCAAAATAACTCTTCTTCTTTTACAGGCAGCTTTTTTAATAAAGATTCTAAACCGGAGATATGATAGGATTCCCCTCTTTGAGAGGCGGTAAATAATGCTGCCTCTTCATCTGTTAGATTATATTTAGATATAATCTTTGTTAAAAATAAAGGAATTGCTTGAATAGGCTTTGCTGCCGAACGAAAGTATACATATTGATCTTCATTTCCAACATGATAGATTGGTTGCAACTGATCATTTACACCACAAATTAATCCATGATGAATATTCTCAACTATCCCATTCCTGTTTTCTGCAATTAATGATTGAAGCTCCACTTTACATTACTTCCTTTTCATGAAAAATTTCTATTTTAAATTTAATAACTTATTTTGTGCTTGGATAGCCGCACCTAACACTACTCCACTTTCACCTAAATCAGAATATACGATTCTTGCACTATCTTTCAGTGGTTCCCAAATATATAATTCACATTTCTGTTCGATCATTTCCTTCATTTCCGGTAAATTCTCGATCGTATCGCCACTCAGGACAATGACTTCGGGATTATAGAGACATAATATATTGCTAATCGCGACTGATAAATATGTTGCTGCCCTATCGAGGATATTAAGCGCCCATGCTTCCTTTTTCCGATATGAACTGAACACATCCTGAATAGAATCTATTTCTTTTACTTTTTTACTATCAGCCAAAATAGCGCCTTCTGATATATATGTAGCAAGACAACCAATCTTACCGCAATTGCAAACATTGCCTGTAGGGTCAACGATAGTGTGCCCAATCTCCCCTGCATTGTTTGACTCTCCACGAACAATTTCTCCATTAAGTATAATTGCAGTACCAATTCCAGAACCGATCCCTAATAGTATAGCGTTCTGCGAATTCATTGCCTTACCAACGGTACTCTCCGCAACTACCTTCATCTTCAATTCATTATCAATAATGACATCTATTGAGGTAAGTTTTTTTAAGTCCTCAGCAAAGTGTACATCCTTCCATTTAAGTTGGTCAGATATTTTGACTATGCCATTTTTATAATCAATGAACCCTGGTAATCCCACTGCTATTCCAATTACTTTCTGAGGTCGAATTGCATAATTATCAATAAGCCCCATTATATTCTGAGACAATTTATGTAGGGTTTCTTCATATGTCTCTATGTTTTCATGTTTTAAGCTTTGGATCACTACAATCTCACCAACATAGTTAACGATACCTATTTTTATAAGAGATTTATCTAATTCTACACCTATTGTATATAAAACATCTTTATCTACATCTAGTAATGTTGCTCTTCTACCGACGCCAGAAGTTACAAGTGTCGTCTCTCTCACGAATCCCTGCTCAGATAACTCATTGACAATTCTCGTTATCGAGGTCGGACTCATACCAGTTGCCTTAGCGATACTGATTCTAGATATCGGCGCTTTCTGTTTAACAATATCTAGAACAAGGTTTTTATTTTGCTTTTTCATTAAAACTTGGTCTTGCTTTTCCATTTTAAGCTCGCTCCTAATCAAGTTCCCTCAAGAATCATTTGATCAAAATCACACAAATTCCCAGCATTCTTATAATAAGTTAAATCCAAATGAATGCCAATTCTTTTCGATAAAAGTATCATCCCTTTATCAGCTGAAAATACCTAAGTACACTATAGTGTGAGATGAAGTAATTGCACGGTTTCAATCATAAACGCTTCGCTGTTAAGGGAATTGATTAAGCGAGTTCAAGCTTTCATTATTCAGCGCAATACTAAACAACTATCCCATGTTAAATGGAATTATACTTCATGCCAAAATCTTCTTACATTATCCATACCTATTTTTGAACCGAGTTTGCACTCTTCCATTCCTTCGAATTCCACAGTTAAATAACCATCATATCCAGAGTTTTTCACCAGCTTTACAATTTCACGAATATTAATATCTCCATGTCCAACAATAGCTCCACGCAAATAGTTATCATTCACCGTACGGAACCAATCACCGCCACCTGGATTCTCATAATACGGGCGAATATAAAAATCTTTAAAATGAACCGTTGCTGCATATTTAAGATTCTTTTTAACTCCAACTAGTGGCTCTTCGTCGATACAAAGGAAATTCCCCACATCCAATGTCGTTTTGAAGTTTTCGCGATCTACAGCATGAATAACACGTTGTACACGGTCACTCGTTTGTACATTAAAGCCATGGTTCTCGATCGTAGTCGTAATGCCGAATTGCACTGCATAATCAGCAAGCAATTGACTACCTCTAACCAATTTCGAAAAATGCTTATCAAAATAGTGAATCGTCCTATCCTCCGGCGGTAGTGTAAACGCTGTTACATCATGGCGCATAATTTTTATACCCATTCGGTTCACAATATCTACATGCTTTTTAAGACGCTCCACTTCCTCTAAGAATGCTTCTTCTGTCTCCTGAACGAAATTGGCCGGCAATGAGTAGGCAGATAATTCAATCCCGACTTCGGCAGCCTTCTCCTTAATTTGGTCAGCCAATTCTTCATTATCTACGACAGTAAAACCATATGGGACAATCTCCATATGTTCCCCACCATTGTCCGCAATCCATTGAATGACATCCAACACTGTCATTTTTTCATCTCTCAATTCTCTCACCAAACTATATGTACTTAATCCTAATTTCATTATTCCCCACTCCTTTTTATGTTTTATCTACTCCATTATTGATATGAAACAGCAATCTCATAAATTATTAACACCATGTTAATAATTACTACCAAATCAACGAGCGTTTTAGTAATAAAGAAATACTTCTTCTTTATTTTCTCCACTGCTGAAAATAACTATTTAAAACAGAGTTTCTATTAGTCTTAATATTCTTATACCTGTGATTATATTATAGTCTTATTTTTTCCGCAACAATTATTTCACCATTAATTCTATTAAAAGTCTTCTATTTTTAAGACAATAACTGTGTATTCTCCCTCACAAGATTTCTCCGAACCGCAGTGGTCATATTGCACTTGAAAATTGAATCTTTCGTTACATATGCAAGCTTATTTTCGGCGAAATAGCTAATAACGTACGTTTAGATCTAAAGGTAACCATATTACCACCAAATATTTTGAATATTCCTTTGATGTTTGTCTTCCTTTCATGTTATAATGTAGAAATGTTTATAAGAGAGCGGAGGTAGTGATTAACGCCATGAATCAAACAAAGGAGCAAACAAAAACTGTGCATGTAGAGGATATTTTAATTGCGTATCAATGTTTAAAAGATCTGGTGGTACATACACCTTTGCAAAAAAATGAACGATTATCTGAACAATATGGTTGTCATATTTATGTAAAAAGAGAAGATTTGCAACATGTACGTTCTTTTAAATTACGTGGGGCATTTTATAAAATAAAAATGATTGAAAAAGAGGCGCTTGAAAAAGGTGTTATTTGCGCGAGTGCAGGTAATCATGCGCAAGGTGTCGCATTTGCTTGTGCCCATTTAGGAATTAACGGGAAAATTTTCATGCCACAAACAACTCCGAGACAAAAAATAGACCAAGTAAAAATGTTTGGTAAAGATCAAGTGGATATCGTTTTAATTGGTGATACTTTTGATGATGCGTCTATTAGTGCGACAGCCTGTGCTGAAAGCGAAGGTAGAATCTTTATTCATCCATTTGATGATCAAGATGTCATCGCTGGTCAAGGTACGGTTGCGGTGGAAATTATGAATGATACAGAGGAACCACTTGATTTCGTGTTCGGTAGTATTGGCGGCGGCGGCCTCATGTCTGGAATTAGCACGTATATTAAAAATGTCTCCCCACATACACGTATGATTGGTGTGGAACCAGCAGGTGCTGGCAGTATGAAAGCAGCATTTGAAAATAAAGGGGTATTTGCTTTAGATGCGATTGATAAATTTGTTGATGGTGCAGCTGTGAAGTGTGTTGGCCAAAACAATTATGATATTTGCCGTAAATATTTAGATGATATTGTGCTTGTTCCAGAAGGTAAAGTATGTACAACTATCTTAGATTTATATAATAAGCATGCTATCATTGCAGAACCAGCAGGTGCTCTGCCGATCGCTGCCCTTGACTTTTATAAAGACGAAATTAAAGGCAAGTCTGTCGTTTGTGTCATCAGCGGTGGAAATAATGACATTGGCCGGATGCAGGAAATCAAAGAAAAGTCGATGATTTACGAAGGGTTACTGTATTATTTCATCGTCAATTTCCCACAACGTTCCGGAGCATTGCGGGAATTTTTAGATGATGTACTCGGACCTGATGATGACATCACTACGTTTGAATATACGAAAAAGAACAATAAAGAAAGCGGTCCAGGACTTGTCGGGATTGAATTGAAAAGAAAAGAAGATTATGATGGCTTGGTTGAGCGAATGAGTCAAAAAGGCTTCTCGTATACTGAGGTTAATAAAGATAGTAGATTATTCCATCTACTTATATAATGTGAGAGGTCAGGTTCAGTTGAACCTGACCTTAATTTATTTTTGGATAGATAACCCTATTTTTCTGAACGAGTGGTGCTGCACCCCATTGTCCTAGTTCATGTTTCACCACATCGATTTTCCCTTTAGGCCCATCGATAATATGGCTAGCATTCCATCCATTAGCTGTAAACCAATTACTAATTAACAGACGGTGACATCTTACCGGATGACGCTCAGCACAACAATAGGCAACAGGTTTATTGCTAGCTTCCTCGATCAATTTTTCTATACCTTCTGCAAAGGAATCTGATAATGTATAGTCAGCATAATTGTGAAATGATCTATTTCTCCAACCTCCATTTAATGAAGGGTCTACCTCTTTCGACTTCGGTCTCCTCCCTCCGAGTTTTTTAAAATGCTGATAGCCAATATTTTCTGCTTGCAACCAATATGGCATATGATCTTGAGAAAATTGCGGGAACTTTCTACTGCCTAGGAATGCTCGTACATCCGCTAATAACTGTATGTCGTAGGCTTTAAGCATGGAACTAAACGCCTCTCTTTGGAATGAGTAGAATGACCGATCGTAAATATCTCCATTTGTCATACACCCCTATATAAAGTTTATTCCTGTATTGATACGTGAATAAACCCGAAAGTGTTAGATTATGAGGAGTATGTGGAAGAATATATATAAGTATATATGTAGAAAGAAGGATGTTAAATGAAAAAGGTTTACAGTGATGTGATTCAATTTCGTGGTACACATTATGATTTTGGATATATGCAAGGTGAAATAGTAAAAGATTCTTTGACTGTGAAGAACCGCGAAAAACAGTGGAAAGTGCGTAAACCTCGGTTTACTGTAGAAGTGGAGGAAGTCAAACAAGCTATTCTTCCCTTTGCGCCTGGTATATGGGATGAATTACTGGGATTGCAAGCAGCATTAGAATGGCCGATGGAACGTGTATTAATGGAATTTGGTGGTTATCGTTTAGATTATGTTCGTTCAGGTTGTTCGATTATGACAGGTGATCATTATTTAATTCGGAATTATGATTATCACCCTAAGACATATGAAGGCCGCTACGTACTTTATCAGCCAACGGATCAAGGTTATGCCACGATCGGTCCAAGTCAAAGAGTGACTGGACGTATGGATGGAATGAACGAAAAAGGGCTCGCAATCGGATATAATTTTATGCACCGCAAAAAACCAGGTGATGGGTTCATCTGTTGTATGATTGGTAGAATGATTATAGAAGCATGTGCAAATGTGAAAGAAGCTGTCGCAATGTTGCGGGAAATTCCACATCGTCATTCCTTTAGCTATGTTGTCTATGATCAGAGTGGTGAGACCTATATTGTGGAAACATCTCCACGCGACGTGAAAGTGCGCCAATCTAAATTTTGTACCAATCACTTTGAAATAATGAAGCATGAAAATCGGAATCACCTTATTGATTCGGAGCGCAGATTAACAGCAATGCAAGACCAACAGGAGCATATTTCAAGATCCTACGATGCTTTTCGGTTGATGAACGATGTAGATAAAGGGGTATTTTCAAAATTATACGGGAGTTGGGCTGGAACGATACATACATCAGCTTATCTTCCAAGAGACATGAAGGCATGGATTGCCTTAGGCGATAATCAAGAGCCTACCTCCTTTTATTTCGCAGATTGGTTAGCTGGGAAAGATGTAGATATTGGACGGATTACAGGTGAGGTTGATACAGATATTCCGTTCGTACATATGGATAAAGGAGCTCATTGGTCGCAGAATGGGAAATAAGCTCGGAATGAAAAACATCGACATAGCAGTCGATGTTTTTATTAATCTCCTATATATTCAACTTTTACGCCATTTACTCGTTTATCCATCTCATACGTATTGACGCTATCGTTATAATATATCTTTAATGACTTATTACTTTGCCACTCTATGGAGAATTCTTGATCCGAAACAAAGGTATTACCCGATTTATTTTTTAATTCTTTATTTTGGTTAAGAATCGATAAATGATAGGAATAACCTGTCGTTGCCCCACAATCTCTTATGAAAATATAAGCTGTTTTCTTCTCACTTTGCGAGTTGCTTTGTTGGATAATCTCGTTTTCACACATGCCACCGAACAGGAAATCTAATCCAATTTTTCCACCTGTTAGTATTGCACCTAGTACCAAAAGCGTTATGAATATAAGGATTAGCCTATTTTTCCATTTTCGTTTCATTTTTTGTCCTCATGTTGTTGAAATAATAATTGAACTTATTTATTTTCCTTTTAACTTTGTGTTAGCTTTTCTTTTTTTCTTGACAACCTAGGAAAAGTTTTTTTCATTGACAGTAAACTGTCTTATTAAGTCCAAATTCGGTTCATATCCTATTCCTGACCCGTGAGGAACTTCAATATAGCCATCTTTTACGATAACCTCTGGATCGATAATATCCTTCTCCCAATATCGCGAAGATCCTGCTGTATCACCCGGTAAAATAAAGTTGCCTAATGTAGTCAATGCAATATTATGTGCTCTTCCAACCCCAGCTTCGAGCATGCCGCCACACCATACAGCGATATCATGCTTTTGACAAAGATCGTGGATTCGTTTCGATTCAGTGAGCCCGCCAACACGGCCAATTTTGATATTGATAATTTTACAACTACCTAATTCAATTGCCTTCCGCGTATCCTCATAGGAATGAATACTTTCATCTAAACAAATAGGAGTCGCAATCTCCTTCTGAAGCTTAGCGTGATCAATGATATCGTCTTCCGCCAAGGGCTGCTCAATCATCATTAAATTGAACTCGTCTAATCCTTTTAAAAGCTCGATATCGTTAAGTGTATACGCTGAGTTAGCATCGGCCATGAGCGGAACGTCAGGAAATTGTTGTCTAATTTGGCGAATGACATCGATGTCCCATCCTGGTTTTATTTTCACTTTCATGCGTTTATAGCCTTCGTTCACATGACCATCAATGATGCGCAGTAGATCGGCGACTGTATCTTGAATACCAATGCTGATGCCAACTTCAATTTTTCCCTTTGTACCTCCAAGCGCTGTAGCAAGAGGCACCCCTTTGTTGCGGGCGTATAGATCCCATACGGCCGTTTCTATGGCAGCTTTCGCCATATAATTTCTACGAAAATCTGAGAGAATCACGGAAACTTCATCAGGATGTTCAATGTTTTTATTCAGTAAAGATGGGATCAGAAAATCCTCTAGCATATGTCGATTCGTCTTAATCGTTTCCTCGTTATACCACGGCGCATGGAAAGCACCGGACTCTCCCCAACCGCTGTTACCATGCTCATCTATTACTTGTACTAACAGAAATTCTTTATCTTTAATCGTTCCAAAGCTCGTTGTAAAATCAAATTTCATTTTCATTTTTAACTGGCGTACAATCACTTCTTTAATGATCATTTCATTCACCTTTTCATATAATTTTAATGTTAATGTTATGTAGTTAGCTCCTATATCTGCCTATCCAACACTGATTTAGAAGCTCAATCGATATGTACTGATGACCTTTTCACGAGCACATAATGGTGAACAGGATCATTTTCAGTTTTTTCAAGCGCAATAGCTGTGTATCCTTTTGCAAAAAAGGTTTGAAAAACCTTCCTTGTTTTCATTCTCCAATCGAGCGCAAGCCCAGAGTCTTTTCTTTTTAACATTTGAAAATCGACTGGAACTGGAACATGGATAGACCGTTCATCAGAAAGACTGTCGAAATCACCTAACTTGGGCAAGTCATTATTTGTCATTTCCCAGGGAATAATTCCGATTGGCGTCTGCGCTTGAAATGATTTCCCAATATGTTCACTCTCGAGCCACCATTCCACCTTAAAACGATCAGTGGGCAATCCATTATTTAACCCATCATTTATTTCCCCATAGCAATTTTCCATATATGTATCACAGACCGCACGAAGTTTCGACAAATTCAAGTAGGCATTCCTTGTTTCTAACGGATCGAAGGTCCATGTGATAAGATCATATCCCATTTCACTTGCTTTTTCTTTTTGAACACCTTTTAACATTGATCCAATCCCTTTTCCACGATGATCTGGGTGAATCCCCATGTTATGTGAGCATAAATAGATTTTCCCCTTAAGAAATCCCGGAAAACTATAATTAAATCCGACTAGTTTTCCTTCTATAAAAGCACCCAACATCAGACCACCATTTTTGATAGCGGTAATCGTTTGGTGTGTAGGAATCGAATCTCCTGTCCAAACCAAATCCTCAAGAACTTGTACTTGTTTCATTTCTTCCATATCGTGAAGCGAACGTATTTGAACTGCTGACCTCATCTGTCCTCACCTCTAAATACATTTTAACAGAAATGTGACCGTCCTTTGAAAAGAAGATACTTTCAATCTTTTTCATTTACTATTTGCATATCTATTGTCAGTTACGACCCATCAACAGATTTTATTGCAATAGTTTCTGTCTAATTGGACGAGCTTGGGTAATAATTACGCTACTTTCACTTTAATGCATGTTATGAATTATTTTCAAAAAAACAGACGCCACGAAGCAGCGACTGTTATTTTATATGTTAATTATTCATATCTCAAAGCATCTATCGGACTAAGTTTCGACGCCTTATTAGCTGGGAGAATCCCGAAAATAATACCAATAAATGCGGAGAAACCAACACCGATGATCACAACGATCGGACTGATCACAGCTGTAATCGGAGCAAATTGTGAAACAAGAATGGTCCCTAGTACAGCTAAACCGATACCAATTAATCCCCCTAGTGAGGTTAATGTAACGGACTCGATCAAAAATTGTAATAAGATTCTTCCTCTTGTTGCACCCAACGCTTTTCTTAGACCTATTTCCCTCGTTCTCTCAGTAACAGATACGAGCATAATATTCATAACGCCAATCCCGCCAACCAATAGAGAAATACCGGCGATGCTACTAATAACCAATGTAATGATCGTTAAGAACTGCGTATATTCTGCTTCCCAGTCCCCCATATCGTATGAAGTATACATACCATCTTCAAGCTTCTTCTCCTCTGTTAGTGCCGCTCCAGCCATCGCCCCTGTCTCTACAAGTGTATCAGCAGATTCAGCAATAACAGAAATTTGTTGAATTTCCATGCCACCAAACATCATAGCGATCAGTGTCCGCGGCATCAGAGATTCACCTTCTTCACCACGATACATCTCAGGCATGGCTGATTCATATACACCAATAATCTTATAAGGATTATCATTAATATCAACAATCTCGCCAATGACCTGGTCTGTCTCTTTAAAGAATTTCTTTCTAGCTACTGTATCTATCATCACAACCCGATTCATGCTGTCAACATCCCGAATATTTAGGGCACGTCCTTCCGCAATCTCCACTTTTCTTCCAGAAAAGTAATCTGGACCTACGCCAGTTATTTGCATATCACCTTGTTTGTCATTATGAACCATCATGCCATAGCCGTTATTTGTACCAATTACAGCTTTAACGCCCGGCACCTCCTGAACAACCGTCAAATCAGCGCTTGTTAATTCTGGTTCGTTCCACACCATCTCTGACCCATCTTCAGAAGGAAATGGTTCATAATAAAGTTCAATGATACTTTCTTCGGTACTAAACATATCTTCGGTCATTTGTGTTTTAGCACCTTCACCAATCGCAACAATAATGATCACAGCTGCTACCCCGATAATAATCCCGAGCATTGTTAAAATAGACCGGACCTTATGATTCCATATGGAGGATAAAGCTATTTTAAAACTTTCCCATATACTCATGGTGTCGTCCTCCGGTCATCTGTGATCAGGCCATCTTTTAAAGTAATAATCCTATTTGTATAGGCTGCAATTTCCTCTTCATGTGTAACGATAATAACCGTCTTTCCTTCTTCGTTAAGTTGGACCAATAGCTTCATAATTTGTTCACTCGTTTTCGAATCTAGGGCACCAGTTGGCTCATCTGCTAAAATAATCGACGGATTATTAACAAGTGCACGTGCAATAGCAACCCGTTGTTTTTGGCCACCCGATAATTGACTTGGCAAATGGCCCATTCTGTCGCTTAAACCTACTTTTTCTAACATTTCTTTTGCTCTTTTCGTTCTTTCCCGTTTTTGAACACCTGCATATATGAGCGGTGATTCCACATTTTTTAGCGCGTTTAACCTAGGTAGCAGGAAGAATTGCTGAAATACAAAACCGACATGTTCATTTCTTAACTTTGCCAACCGATTCTCTTTTACTAAACCGATTTTATCACCGTTTAACTCAAATACACCTGCTGAGGGGTAATCTAAAAAACCAATGATGTTCATCAACGTTGATTTTCCCGATCCTGAAGGACCCATGATGGCAACGAATTCTCCATCCTCTATCGTTAAATCAATACCGTGCAATACAGGAACTTGTAACGAACCGTTCCCATATATTTTCGTAATCTCACTCAACTTCATCAAAGGAGGTCACTTCCATTCCGTCATGCATTCCTTCATCCGGCATTGACACAACAAGTTCATTTAATTCCACACCTTCTGTTATTTCAATGAACTCATCATTCATAGCACCCGTCTGCACTTCACGTCTCTCTAATAAACCATCAACCAAGACATAAACAATCCCTACCCCGTCTTCATCGACCAATGCCATGTGAGGAACAACGAGAGATTTAGCTTTCCCGCTAACTTTGATCTCCAATGAAACATGAAATCCTTGTCTTAATTCTGAAGTATCATCGGTAATAGCAACTTTAAATGGATACATCGTTACATTACCGCCACCACCACCGAAGTCTTCTCCGCCACCGCTTTCATCATTCGGAAATTGAGAGACTGATTCAACGACACCTTTCCACTCGCGTTCTTTGTAAACTTTTGGGCGAATCACAACTGCCTGTTCTGGTTTAATTTTTACTGCATCGAACTCACTCATCGTACCGATTACTTTATAAGGATCGCTTGAAATAATATGTATGACTGGTTCAGTTGATCCGGTTTCAGTTTTCGCCACATTTTTATCTACTTTCACTACTATTCCGTCAATTTTACTAACTACCGACATTTCTTTTATTTGCGAATCTATATCATTAATTTGCTCCTGCGCGGAAGCAATTTCTGACTTGGTACTTTCATATTGAATCTCTAATTGCACTTTTTCATTCGCAAGCTCATTCACTTCTTCTTGCGTCGCAAGTACTATTTCTTCTCCAGTTTCTTTATCCACCGTTTTAGTTCCCATTTTCCTTTTTGTTTCCGCAATTCGCTTGCCTATATCAGCAATTTGATTTAATTCTGTATTTCCTCTACTTTTAATTAAATCTCTTTCCCGCACTGCTCTACCAAACTCAACTTCTAGTTTGGAAGAATCATAAAAAAATAGTGGATCGCCAGCTTTTACCTTCTGGTTTTCCTCCACTTTATATTCACTTACCTCTCCCTTTTCAGGCTCTAAAAATAGTTTTTGTTCGCCTTCTGGTACAATTTGTCCTGTAACAAGAATGGACTCAACTAATTCTTGTTCTGATGCTTTTTGAACCATAACCCCCATCTCGGGAGCCTCATTTCCTACTGCTTGCGATTGTTTGCCTAATATCCAATACGTCGTTGCTCCCGCAATGACTAGGACCCCGACTATAGACGCGATCCATATCCATACTTTTTTCTTCACATTTATCCCCCTAGAACCTTTTATTTCTGGTATATTTCCCGACGCTCTTATAGAATTTTAGAAAACGATGGAAAATTACCAGAATATCTCTTTCTCTCATTAATATAACGTATCTCATGAGACAAAAGTTTCACCTTTTAGAAAAGTTTATATAAAAATTGACAAAAAAAGATAGCCTTCGCTAAAAGGCTACCATTTCATTCTTATTCTGTTGCTTTTTCTGGATGATGCTGATAGTATCGACGTCCAATCCATGTTTGAATGATCAAAAAAGCTCCTCCCACTGTCCAATATAATGGCAGTGCAGCTGGTGCTGAAAAAGAAATAAACATGATCATGATCGGCGATATATACATAAAGATACGCATTTGCTTTTTCTGTGCATCCGGAACTGTTGACATTGATACCTGCGACTGGACAAGATAAACGAGTCCGGCTATAAGTGTCATCGCAATATCTGTCTGTCCAAGATCAAACCACAAAAATGAATGTGTGGCAATCTCCGTAGAACTGCGAATTGCAAAATAAAGTCCCATGAGTATCGGCATTTGAATCAGCATCGGAAGACAGCCCATATTAAGCGGATTTACTTGATGCTTTTGATATAACTGCATCATTTCCTGTTGAGTTTCTTTTTGTTCTTCCGGAGTTTTTGCCGCTTTTGAACGTTTTTGAATCTCTTCCATTTCTGGCTTTAGCTTCTCCATTTTACCCTTCATCAATTGCTGGGTTTTATACGTTTTCAGCATAAATGGCATTAAAATGAGGCGAATGAGCAGCGTGATCAATATTAACGCTAATCCAAAATTCCCTCCGAGCATTGTACCAATTTCATGAATCAACCAAGCAAAAGGACGGACCAATGTGGTATAAAAAAAACCAGTTTGATTTTCAACGCCAGAGCAACCGCCTAGCAGAACTGTTGTAATGGCTAATATTGTAATAAATAATGTATTTTTTCTCAATGAATTCACCCTTCTATTTAAAATTTTGAATTTTAAATAGAAAAATGCGGCCCTTCCGAATCATCAGGGCATTCTTTTCGTTTAACCGTTTTAATTAATCGTTCAGCTATACGTAGTGGATGCTCATTTCGTGTTGTAGGTACGATAAATATAGTAGATTGCCGTTCGCTCTCCATTTTATTATGATCATAAATAGGATGTACAATGGAAAAAAACTGCAAACTAAGAATCCACACAACCGCCATCGTTAGCGGCACAACCCATTCCGCATATGAATCTTGTAAAAGAATCTCATACATATTGAACACCCACTTTCCTATCGTATACTTAAATTATAACGATATTTTCGGGAAAAGACAAAAGATACTGCGATATTTTTTGAATAGGCGTTCTTAAACAATATTGTTATTATATGATTTTTCGCTCGAGAAATCGCTGCTTTTTTCTCACGCCTTTAAACATATTTATTAGTGCTTTTTCCTAAATTATAGGCGTTTACTGAAGTTAAGAACAATTTACTACCCATATTACTGGCTCTTTGACATAGGTTCGAACTACCTCACATTCAATAACGAATAATATTTGCTAGTTTCATTAATTAGCACCATAAAAATTCTGTTATTTCCAGTAATAAAAGAAGAGAGTATCTCCTAAATGTCCAAATGAGTGAGTAACCAAACAAACTCCAATGACAGAAGAGAGACTCCCTATGCCTATAATTGAATATTAGATAAACAAAGGCAAAGTTTAAAAAAGGTTAATGAATGTTGCTGAGATGGCCTATAAAAACACTGTAATCTTTATTTCGCCAATACGTCTTTTGCCAAATAAAATGCTCCCTTTATTGCAGAAAGTCCTTCCACTCCAGGTGTTACAATATAATCTTCCATCTGGTCTTCCAGCTGTGGGAAAGATAAATAATGATTATTAAAACTTTTCAAGTATTTATAGATAACAGGGAGTACTTGCCTTTGCTTCATTACCCCTCCCCCTAAAATGATTTTTTCTGGCGAGAGAGTTAGGATATATGTCATTAATGCTTGTGCTATGTAATAACCTTGTATATCCCAAACTTCACTTTTATTACCAAGCAAGACCGCTTTTTGATTCCATCGTTTTTCAATAGAAGGACCGGAAGCTAGCCCTTCTAAACAATCTCGATGAAATGGACAACTTCCTGCAAATGGGTCTTTCGGGTGTCTTTTAACGCATATATGTCCCATTTCAGGATGACTGATTCCCTGTAGCATCTTGCCATTGATAACTGCACCTACACCAATTCCGGTACCGATAGTTACATAGATGCAGCTATTTACGTTTTGGGCAGCTCCGAACATCGCTTCCCCCAATGCAGCTATATTTACATCCGTATCAAAAATCATCGGAACATCAAAACAATCTTTTAGAGAAGATATGATATTAAAATATTGCCATTGTTCTTTCGGTGTAGTTGTAATACAGCCATAATTTGCTGATTGGGGATTAATATTAGCTGGACCGAATGAACCTACTCCCAGTGCTTGAATATTGTATTGTTTAAAGAATGATTTTACTTCCTTCATTGTCTCAGCAGGGAATGCCGTCGGTATCTCTACGATATCGACTATATTAAAATTTATATCTCCAACAGCACAGACAAATTTTGTACCTCCCGCTTCAATTGCACCAAGCAAGTTACAGCCTCCTCTCAGATCGATTTCAATGTATTTTTACGAATTAAGTGCTGAAATATAACTATTCGTTAGCCTTATATCTCCATCAAACGAGAAAATGGAAATCTGTTCACATGCTTTATCCGGATAAATTAAGCTAGTTAAAGCATAAACACCATCATTAACGAATACTTCAATGGAAGAAGAATCAATAATGATTCGCAAACTCACTTGATCTGTAGAATGAATTTTCATCTTTTGAAGATTAGGAAAGTTCTCTGAGAATGCTACGTCCCCAGAATCCTTTCTATCTAAAGTTAATAGATTCGTCTTTGAGTCTATCGTAATCACCGTTTTTTGAGTTTGTGTATGTGACAGTACTACACCAAATTGTTTTGCTTGATTGTTATTAATATTTAAGAAGATCTCTACACTTGACTCATCAATTTTAATCGTTTTTGACTCTTCGCTTTTTATTGACTCATCATTTATCTCAATCTCTCTAGAAAAATATTGATTCAATTCTCTTACTGGTCTTTGGACCACCAAAAGTTTATCTTCCACATTCCTTAATGTAAGAACTCTTGGTAAAGTCATCTGACTTCTCCAACCTTCAGTTGGTACTTGGTTGGCATACCTCCAATTGCTCATCCAGCCTAAATAAATTCTCCTACCATCTTCTTTAGTGATATCTGAAAAGCTAACTCCTGCATAATTATCTTTTCCAAAATCCAGCCATTGAACTTGATCACCTTCAGGAGAAAACGTTGAACCATCAAAAGATCCAATAAAATACTGTGTTCGGGAGCCCGTATCAAAGCGAGGATCATCCCCAATACTCACAAATAAAACCCATTTCTTCTCTCCGCTGTTTTCCACAGTTAATTCAAATAAGTCCGGACATTCCCATACACCATCATGTGAACCAATATTTTCACCAAACTCACTTTCAAACTGCCAATCAATTAAGTTAGGAGAAGAATAAAAGGTAACCGTTTGCCCTGTAGCTAATGTCATTATCCACTTTTGCGTTTCATCATGCCAAAAAACTTTCGGATCTCTAAAATCCACTTTTGTCGCATGTTTTAGCACTGGATTTCCATCATATTTAATCCATGTTCTACCTTGGTCATGGCTGTAAGCAAGACTTTGTGTTTGAACAGCTCGTGTCTGTTCGGTCTCATCCAAATGATGAGTGAAAATGGCTACCATCCCCGGCTCATCAGGGAAAAAGCCTGAAGTATTATCCCAATCAATTACAGCACTTCCTGAAAAAATGGTACCTAATTCATCTGGATATAAAGCAATATTCAACTCTTCCCATGTAATCATATCTTTACTGACAGCATGACCCCAATGCATAGGACCCCATATGCTGTCATTTGGATTGTGCTGAAAGAATAAATGGTATTCACCCTTAAAATAAATTAATCCGTTTGGATCATTCATCCAATTTTTCTGTGGTGCAAAATGTAATGTTGGTCTGTATTTTTCAATTTTATAAGTCGTCAATTTTTTCTCCTCCTAAGTTAGTTCACATTTCTGTTGTATCCGTCTTGTTTAATCTTCAGCCATTTATCTAATCCGAGTCTTTTTAACTCAACTAAATAATCAGCCCATTCTGCTTCTACTTTTCCAGATTTAATCCATTCCGCTCGCTTTCTATGAACATAGGCAATTAAATCTGCTTCGATCTTTGATAGTTCTTTTAGTTCATCTATAGAAAAGAATACTTTTGGATAGATATTGTCTGCTTTCATATGTGGAACCATTACTTCTTTCATCAAATCTAATCTCCAAGCTGCATCATCTGGCTTAGTTGTAACGACGCCATAATATTCATCAAGAATCGCTAATGGTCCGCCGATTTGAGTTTTTTGTCTTAATTCAACAGGCGCAGCTCCATTAAGTGGAAGATGTTTTAACATCCCAGTACTTTTATCAAGTTCGAAAATATTTTGCTGCTCTTCATCACCATAGGTACCCCAGTTACTCTGAACAGACTGAAGTGGTTCGTACAGCTCGTCGATCCACTTTGCTGTTAATTCCAAGTTTTTATTGGCACTAGTAATAACCATGCGTCCTCTATCAAATCCCATTCCATTTGTACGAGTTACATTTGTTTCACCAGAAGGACCTGCAAGCGGCGCCATCAATTCATATTTATCATTCATGCCTGAAATATTCCCTTTATCCCACGTGAAATACAGACCATATTTTTCACTTTTACCTTTAGCAAGATATGTATTCCAGTCCTGTTCAAAGGCTTCTTCATCCATTAGGCCTTCTTTGTACAAATCATTAAAGTATTTCATTGCTTCTTTATAATCATCTTGGGCGGCCGTAAATACTACCTGTCCATCATTCGTGACGACTGTATGGTCCCAATTATCTCCTATACCAAAAGAGCCAAATAAGAACGTCAAATCTTCTCCACCACCATTAATAATGAATGACATCGGAATTTCATCCGCTTCACCATTACCGTTTGGATCTTGGGTTTTAAATGCTATCAAAACTTCTTTCAATTCTTCTGTTGTAGTCGGCATATCCAATCCTAAGTTATCTAACCATTCCACATTAATCCACGGAAAATCATCTACAGAATGAATACTCTCTTTTCCAGCACCCAATTCCTCAATCCATGGGAAAGCATAAATATGTCCGTCTGGGGCGGTAATCATCGCTCGGTATTCTGGTTTAGTATCCAGAACCTTTTTCAAATTCGGCATATAATTCTCAATCAGATCTTCAACTGGAACGATTGTGCCATCTCCTCCCAGTTTTAACAGATCATAATCGCCATATCCGGAATCAATAATCGCATCCGGTAATTCCCCACTGGCAACCGCTAAGTTTCTCTTCTCAGCAAAGGAATCACTTGTGTAGTTTTTCCAATCAATGGTCACGCCTGTTTTTTCCTCTAAGCGCTGATAAATTAACTTTTCATTAGGATCTGTAGATGCAAGCGGTGAACTTTGCGTCATAAATTTCAATGTTACTTTTTCTTCTAATGGAAAAGTGACATCCTTAAGTTCATAATCCTTTGATGAAGTATCACTCTTACTACTACAACCCGCCATCATTACTCCCGCAATAATAAGTGTAGAAAATACCTTGTACATATTTTTCATCATAAACCCCCATTTTTTATTTTAATGACCCTACCATAACGCCTTTTTCAAAATATTTTTGGAAGAAAGGATACATAATAATTAAAGGCAAACTTGAAAGTATAATGGAAGAGTATTTAATTTTTTCCGAGATTTTACTCAGTTCTGCCATCGCAAGCTGATCATTAATCATTCCAGGTTGTACTTCATTTTGAATAAGAATCGATCTTAACACTAATTGCAATGGGTGCATCTTCGGATCTTCTAAATAAATCATCGCATCGAAAAATGAATTCCACTGACCGACAAAAGAATATAAAGCTAGTACAAAAATGATTGGTTTTGATAACGGGAGAACGATCTTAAAAAATATTTGTATATCTGTCGCTCCATCAATTTTTGCAGCTTCGTTCAGTTCTTTTGGAATACTTTTAAAAAAGGTTCTAGCCAATATGATATTCCACACACTTACAGCACCTGGCAAGATGATCGCCCATATACTGTTAAGCATTCCTAAGTTCTTAATGACTAGGTATGTAGGAATCAAACCGCCACCGAAAAACATAGTAAAGAGAAAAAATACCATAATGACTTTTTTCCCTACTAATCCATCAACTGCCAATGGATAACCGGCAAAGATTGAAACGATAACAGTTGCAAGAGTGAAACCGACTGAATAGAGAATGGCATTAAAAAAGCCTCTAATAATTGCACCATCCTGCATTATTCTCACATAACCTTCAATGGTCCAATCAACCGGATTAAATGATATTCCTTTACTTAGCAATACGCTTGGGTCTAAAAATGAAGCCAATAGAACATAAAGTAACGGTAATATAATGACCAATACCATTCCAATTAATAGGATTTTATTAATGAAAAGTAAAAGCTTATCTTTCTTTGTATGGAACATACGCTCAAATTTCCCTCCTTTAATAAAGACTTTCGCCTTCACTCAATTTTTTCACAACAAAATTAACAAACACTAACAAGATTATATTAATAATAGAGTTAAACAATCCTACTGCAGATGAGTATGCGTAATCCCCAGCTTGTAATCCTACTTTGTAAACATAGGTTGGGATGATTTCAGATGTTGGGATATTCATGGCAGTTTGCATCAAATATGCTTTTTCAAAACCAATTCCCATAATTCCACCAGCGGCAAGAATAAATAATACAGCCATCATTGGTTTTAGTGTCGGCAGATCGATATGCCATATTCTTTGCAATAGCGAAGCTCCATCAATCGTTGCCGCATCATGTAACTGCGGGTCTACATTGGCAAGAGCAGCTACATAGATAATCGAGGCCCAACCGGCTCCTTGCCAGATACCAGAAATAATATAGATGGCTCTGAATGCCTCTGGATCTGACATAAATGAAATAGGTTTATCAAAAAAATAAGACAATATCGCATTAATTGGGCCTGTAGGTGAGAGAAAAATAAACAGCATACCACAAATGATAACAACCGAAATGAAATTCGGTGCATATAATATTAGCTGGATATTTTTTTTGATGGATGATCTTCTCACTTGATTTAACATTAACGCTAATATAATTGGAACGGGAAAACCTAAAACCAGGCCATAAACGCTTAATTTAAGCGTATTCATAAAGAGTTCTCCAAAATTGGGTGACGTTAGAAATCTAGTAAAATGCTCAAATCCCACCCATTCACTTCCCCAAATCCCTTTCATCGGACTAAAATCTTTAAATGAAATAATAGCTCCGTACATAGGTACATATTTAAAAACAATCGTTAAAATTATTGCAGGTGTTAGGAACAAATACAGCATATAGTTTTGACGCATATAATCAATAAAAGTTCTCTTTTCCTTTGGAGCTTTTTTATGCACTTTTTTATGAATTATTGTCTCCATATAAATCCTCCCTCTTTAATACTTTTTTAATTTGTAACCTAATAGTATGTCAACCGCTTTCATATGTCAACCGCTTGACCTAGATGATTGTAAAAAAACTTGTAGAAAAAAAGGAACTTTTTCCACAAGTTTTTTTCTTATATAAAGTGTGACTTCCATCAGTATATGGGGAATTTCTGCCTTTTAATTTTCGATAAAACTTATGTTGTCCCATTAATTAGTAATTCTACAGGCAGCGTTGTTTCGTGCGGCCCTGAATATTTTGAGTTATCGATCATATACGTTAATTTTGAAACAGACGTTTTAGCTATGTCTTCAATTGGTTGTCTAATGGTTGTTAATTGAGGTAATAAGGTCATCGTTGCTTCAGTACCATCATATCCAACCACTTTTAATTGATCAGGTACATGTATGTTCAATTCCCTGGCAACCTGTAAACATGCAGCTGCAATCATATCATCACTAGCAAATATCCCATCTATTTCAGGAACATCCTTTAAAATTTTTCTAATGAATGCAATCCTATCTACATCAAATGGAAGTGCGTAATTAATTGGATTTTCCACAAGATCTTCGTATGCTTTTCTTCTAAAGTGGGCAGGTGTTTCTAATTCTATGGGACCATTAATATGAATAATTGATTTACACCCTTGATCGATTAAATGTTGGACAGCTAACTTTCCGCCAGCATAATTATCAGAACCTACTACTGGTATAGTGGGTGCTAAATAGTGATCAATCGCAACAATAGGGAGCTTTGGATGCTTATACGTGTCTATTCCCCTATTATACGAGCAAACAATTATTCCATCTACTTGATGCCTTATAAGCATCGTCGAATATGCCTTTTCTTTATCAATTTGACCATTACTATTACAAAGAATAATCTTATACCCTAATTCAGAGCAATGGTTTTCAATATATAGTGCTAATTCACCAAAAAAAGGATTACTAACTGTTGGTAATATTAAGCCAATAAAATTAGTTCTTTTTTTGAATAGAGACCTAGCTACGTCATTCGGATAATAATTTAATTCTTCTATCGCACTCTCCACTTTTGCTCTTGTTTGATCACTAATATATCCCCTATTATTTAATACTCGAGATACGGTAGTTGGAGATACCCCTGCAGCTTTTGCAACATCTTCTAATTTTACTTTCATTGTGTGTCCCCTCGATAAGATATATTTATATTAAAAAAGCACGATTAGCTTACACATTTTTAAGTCAGTCAATTACTCATATCTTAGCATATGCCGCACTATCGAGTCGAAAGCGTGATTACTTGTTCAGAAAATCTTTAGCAAACAACTTAATAACAATAGAACCAAGACTGCCACTTAAGACTGTCTTGGTTCTATTGTTATTTCGAGAGTAAATCTAGTTGTTCTGATGTATAAACCGCCACTCCTCGTTTATTCAATTGCGCAATTGCATACATAGCCAATGCAACATCTTTCCCATAGATTGCTTTGTACTTTTTCAATGGACCTTTAAATAAAAATGGTATCATTTTAAGCATTACCCCTGCTAATCTCTCACCTAACCTAAATTCATCCCGCTCGCCGAGTAATAGTGACGGACGTAGTATTGATATAGCCTCATATGAAATTTCCGCTAGTTTCTGCTCTAATTCGCCTTTCATTTTCGAATAGAAAAGTGACGATTGAGGATTGGCATTCAGCGCACTAATTACTAGAAATTGCTTCGCGCCGCTTGTATGAGCAAGCTTCGCAATCATTAAGGGATATTCAACATCTACTTGATACATCGCTTCCTTCGTCTTTGCTTTCTTGATAGTCGTTCCTAAGCAGCAAAAAATATCGTCTGCAATGAAGCTGCTCGCATAATCACCTAACTTTTCAAAATCAACTAGGATTTCCGTTAATTTCGGATGGGAAACATTTATTGTTCTCCTCCCAAGCGCAATGACTTCCTTATATTTTTCTGATTTTAGAAGTATACGGAGTAGCTCGTTTCCCACAAGACCAGTTACACCCACAATGAGTGCAGTTTTCTTTTCCAAGCTGGCACCTCTTTTCAGTTAAGCCAATTCTTTCCGCTTAAATATCCGAATAGAAAGGAATGTTAATAAAGCCATCATAGCAACTGTTACGATAAAGGCAATATATATTTTTCCAGATACTTCTTGATCACCCATCCAAAGCTTACTTGCATATACGGTTAACCCGAAAGGAGTCCAGTTAAATTTCTCCGGTAATAAGGATGAGATCATCGTTAAAACAATGACTGTCCCTAGCGTTGCAAATGCAGCGATTCCTGACTTCGAACTAAAGCTACTGAAAAATAAAGTGAGCGTAAAAATGAATAGAAGAAAAATGCCAAACGTCATCGTCCCCATAAAAAAGTCTGACACCTTCACTAAATCGAATAATTGATACGTATAATACCAGGATGCTAGCATTCCAAGTAAATAAGAAACACCTATGAGAACCGCTCCGTGAAGCCATTTGGCTCCAACGAACGCATGATAGGAAACTGGTTTTACGAGAATCATCGCCGCCGTACCTGATTTTCTTTCTCCAGCAAGAATCCCCATAAATGCCAAAATAATGACTAGGACACCAAATAAATTCAGTTGACTCGCTGTCCGCACGAGCACCTCTCCTGCTGTTGGAAGTGGTATTTCGATGACCGTTCCTGGAGGCAAGTCTCCAAATTCTTCGATGATTTGTGGTGTATAATAAGCCGTTAATGGTTCCATAATGCCGAGGATGATAAAAACAAGCGGTATCCATATCCACTTAAAGTCCCGAGTTGCTTCCAGCCATTCCTTTTTAAAAAGAACTTGAAATTGATTCATTTTTTCACCACTTTCATAAAGATCTCTTCTAATGAAGCGTCACTCATTTCAAATTTGATAAGTGGCAATTGTTCACGAAGAATGATTTGTAGGATATCGTTTTTGGCTTCCTCTATATCTTGCACGCGAAGTACAAGTGTAGCGCCGTTAACATTCACTTCGTATTCATTAAAAAGATGAGTATAGTTCGAAGCAACTTGTGCAAATTGTAGGTTGATCATATTCTCCGCATTTCTTCGCTTCACATCTTGCAAACTACCTGCTTCAATTATTTTCCCCTCATTCATAAATAAAACATGATCACTGACTTCCTCTGCATCATTTAAAATATGAGTGGAAAATAAAATCGTTGTCTCATCTTTTAACCTCTTCATGAGTTCTAACACTTCTCTTCTACCGAATGGGTCAAGTGCAGACACCGGTTCATCCAGCAAAATAAGTTTAGGTTTGTGAATAAGTGCTTGTGCAATGCCAAGTCTTTGCCTCATCCCACCCGAGTATTGACTTATTTTCCGCTTCTTCCCGTCCTCCAAACCGACTAGCTGTAAAAGGGATTCCGTTCTCGTCTTAGCTTCCTTTTTAGCTAATCCGCAAACTTCACCAGCAAACATCATGTATTCTTCTCCACTCATCCAGCCGTAAAAAGACGGATATTGCGGTAAAAATCCGATTAATCTGCGAAGATCTTGCTTTGATTCAAGAAGTGGTGATTGAATATTTCCCGTTGTTGAAGTAAGCAAACCGGCAATCATATTCAATGTCGTTGTTTTCCCCGCTCCATTTGGTCCAAGTAAAGCGGTACACTTTCCCGATTCAAGCGCAAACTCAATATTTTGCACAGCTTTTTTATTTTTATATAGCTTTGACAGGTTGTTTATTTCTAACACATTCATCTGTCCTTACCCCTTCCAAATACAAAATAAATAATTGGTCCTAGAAGATTTCCTAACAAAATGACAAGTACCCAAATCCATTTTGGTCCATTTGCCTGCTCTTGTTTTTTCAAATCAACTAACGCAATTACAAGTAAAATAAATTGAATCACCAGCAATGGCGCGATCAACCCCCAGTTAATTGTTGGCATTTTGCACTCCCTCTCGTCTGTTATATATATAATATAACAGATACTTTTTATATTTTCTATACTTTTATGAAATAAAGGAGGATCTATGCAACATTTCACATGAATAAGCCGTCTATATAGTGAGGATTATTGTCGGCAAAATAGGAATACAACTAAGCAATATGTATGGTGGGATTCATGTAAAATGGGATAGTGGCTAATACCAAACAATAGGAGAGTGTGAAAGAAATATGCAGAAATGTGATAAATGTAAAACCAAATTTAAATGGAAGCAACTATTAATATCGCTTTATTTAGCATACAAACCTATTCAATGCAGGCAATGTGGTACATGGCATAAGATAGCTTTTTCCTCTAGGATTGTCGTATCTTTACTTACCGTCCTGCCACTGTGGATATTGGGACTTTTCTTACTGAATAAAATCTCTTTATCCATGCTTACTACCGGTTTAGCGCTGATTATATTCAGCTCACTCCTATCTTTATTTCTTCCCATTTTAATGAGATATAGTTCTAAATACTAAATATTCCGTTATTAGTAATATATATTCTACACACAAAAGGAGCTGTCCGATAAGTAGGAAAATCGTTAAAACGGCTTTTGGCTGATTTTTCATCTTGCTCTGACTTTAAAAAAATGTAAATTGATTGTAGTGGGGCGTGTTCAATTGACCATAGTCCTGCTCTTTTCGCTGGGAGGGCATTCGGAAAACATTTGATTTACCTTGGGCCTGCTTTTTTCGCAGGGAGGGGCATTCGAATGGCGTTCGATTTACCTTAACCCTGCTTTTTTCGCTGGGAGGGGCATTCGGATAACGTTCAATTGACCTTAGGCATGCTTTTTTTGCTCGGAGGGGCATTCGAATGGCGTTCGATTTACCTTAACCCTGCTCTTTTCGCAGGGAGAGGCATTCGGGAGACGTTCGATTTACCTTAGGCCTGCTTTTTTTGCAGGGAGGGGCATTCGAATGGCGTTCGATTTACCTTAACCCTGCTCTTTTCGCTCGAAGGGGCATTCGAATAACGGTCGATTTACCTTAGGCATGCTTTTTTCGCTCGGAGGGGCATTCGAATGGCGTTCGATTTACCTTAACCCTGCTCTTTTCGCAGGGAGAGGCATTCGGGAGACGTTCGATTTACCTTAACCCTGCTTTTTTTGCAGGGAGGGGCATTCGAATGGCGCCCAATGACCAGGTCAGGTCGTGCCTTTTTCGCGAAGAGGATAAAATGGAGAGGGGCTCCTAAAAAGCCAATTATATGACTTTTTGGACACCCCCTTTTGTGAAATATTTAATCTACAGTTACTGATAATCCTTTAAGTAATAGCGATGGAGATCCAATTCCACTTGTTGAAAAATAAAGGTCAGATCCGACTTCCTCTATTTCTTTCAATAGTTCAAAGAAATTACCGGCAATCGTCATTTGCTTCACAGCTGTTTCTACCTTACCCTCTTTCACATAAAAGCCGTTTGCTGCAACGGAGAAATCTCCTGAAACGGCATTAGCTCCAGAGTGCAGACCTGCAAGCTTAGTGATGATGACAGCTTCCTTCTGTGCGCTCACTAATTCCTCATGCTTTTTCTCACCTGGTTCGATATAAAAGTTAGACGGCGCAACCGTCAAGGTCCCTTTATATGATGACTTATATGCGTGACCTGTTGTTTCCACACCTTCTTTTTTCGCTGTTTTGCGATTGTGAAGCATGGTCTTTAATATTCCTTTTTCGATGATCGTACATGTTTTTGACGCTACGCCTTCACCATCGAAATTCCTGCTATCGAAGCCTTCCTCATGAAAGGGATCATCTTTGATCGTAATATGCTCACCTGCAATCAATGTTCCATTTTTTCCTTCTAATAATGACCGACCTTTTTGCGCAACCTCCGCTGAAAATACCGATACAAATGTCGCTAACAAACTTGCCGCGGCATCATTACGAAAAATAACTGGATATCTTTTGCTAGCGATTGATTTTTCACCAAGATAGGACAAAGCTTCTTCCGCCGCTTCTTTTGCTATTTCATCTGCATTTAATGTAGAGAAATCCTTTGTTATTTTAATCGTGAATCCGCTTTTCGTTTCCTCTTCCTGTTTTACTACAACTGATAACACGACAGCGAGGTAATTTTTTCGTTCGTGTAAAACAAGAGCTCTGCTATTTGCGAGAACACGTTCTTTCGATTGCTCCATCATCTTACAAGAATTAAGTGAGACGATACGCGGGTCGTAGCTTGTAACCTTACTTTCCACTTCTTTCAGAAAAGAAATTTTTTCAGGAATCGAAACCATATCCAAACTTTCTGAATAAAAATCTCTTTCTTCATAATCATCGCTGCCTCCGAAAATATCATCTTGCTCCTCTTCCTCGACTACTTCCGCATTTGCTTTCGCCTTTTCAAGTAAATAAGTAATGGAAGACTCATCAAATTTTTCGGTGTAAGCATAGCCCATTTTTCCATTATAAAGACCCCGAAATGATAGTCCACCATTTTCCGCTGTTTCGTAATGGTCGAGTTCCCCTTTATAAATCTCACAGGCGAACCGATTTGATTTTTCATAATAGATCTCCATATCTTCAAAACCGAAGCCTAGCCCGTTTCCTAGAAGCATTTCTTGAAACTTTTCAATTTTCATCCAATTACTCCCCCTTCGTTCCACCGACAGTTATTTCACTCACACGAATCATTGGCTGGCCGACATTGACTGGAAGACTACCGCTGACAGAGCCACACATCCCCGCTCCGTGAGCAAGATTATTACCGACCATGTCGACAAGCTGTAATGTTTTCGCTCCATTACCGATCAATGTTGCCCCTTTGACTGGCTTGCCGATTTTCCCGTTTTTAACCATATAAGCTTCCATAATTGCAAAGTTATAATCGCCTGTCGCCGTATTCACTGAGCCTCCGCCCATATACTTGGCATACAGTCCATGTTCTGTAGATGAAATGATTTCTTCTGGTGTCGATTTACCTGATGCAATATACGTATTCGTCATGCGTGAAGTCGGATTAAAACGGTATGACTCTCTTCTACTTGAGCCAGTTGCATCCATACCCATGCGCCGTCCATTAAATTTATCAATCAAATAGCCTTTTAATATCCCGTTTTCAATCAAGACGTTTTTCCTCGTTTTTTCACCTTCGTCATCTATATTTAAGGAACCCCATTCATTTGTTATTGTGCCATCATCGATGTAGGTCACGATATCCGGTGCTACCTTTTCGCCAATTCGGTTCGCAAACACAGAATTATTTTTCGCAACAGCAGTGGCTTCTAATCCGTGTCCACATGCTTCGTGAAAAATAACACCGCCAAACTCATTATCGATAATAACTGGGAATTTCCCACTCGGACATTCTTCCGCATCAAGCATTGTTACTGCAATTCGCGCTGCTTCACTTGCATAATGTTCTAGGTTAAGGGATTCGAAAAACTCGAATCCTTGATAGGCACCAGGACCATAGAAGCCCGGCTGCATTTGCGTTCCATCCGATGCAATTGCTTGGATCGCCATCCGACTTCTTACCCGCGTATCTTCGACGAACTTGCCTTCTGAATTCGCAATTAGTATATTTTGTTCGCTATCCATATAATGGATGGTCGCTTGTTTAATACTTGAGTGATAGTTTTTCGCGATCTCATAAGCTTTTTTCATCACGGCCACTTTGCGCCCGTTTTCGATGGTACGCGGCATTTGCAGAATTTTATGTAATGGTTCGATCGTTTCTTGTTTAAGCGCCGTAATAGTGTGCTGGCCGTCTCCTTTTATCGCATGCGCTGCATTTTTCGCTGCCTTTAGCAGACCTGGGTGTGAAAAATCCGTCGTGTATGCGTATACACTTTGAAAACCATTAAATACACGGATTCCGACACCCGCATCTCGTCCAGAAACACTTCGATCAACCTTACCTTCTTGAAGCGTCATATTATTCGTAAAGCGATCCTCCACGAACACCTCTGCAAAATCACCACCCGTAGACAAAGCGGCTGTCAATACATCCTCGACTATAGATTTACTTAACATACTTACATTCCTCCTTTGAGAATGAGCCTAAAAATAATGAATATCCTATTGATTATTTATCAGTTTACTAGCGACTTTCCGGCGTTTACTACTGCTAATTGTATATTTACTACCGCTCTTTTATAGTTTACTACCGATTATAGGGCTTTTACTACCGATTTTGCTTTATTTGTTCATCCGTTATTCATATTACATCGCTATGATTATGCTGAGGAGGAGAAATTATGTTCAAATTCTGGCTATTTTTACATTTTACAGGGGTTACAGTTTGGATTGGTTCACTGGTAGCTTTTACTTTGACTTTATTGATGATGAAAAAACATCTTGGTTCCAAAGAACTGTCAATAATTTTAAAGAAAATCATACAAATCATTCATATTCTCATACATCCGAGCGCAATTTTCGTTTTGATAAGTGGCTTTTTTATGATGATTTCAGTGAACTTTGGTGAAGCAACTAAGCCATTCTATTTCAACTTTATGAATCAATTCGGCGGAGTAACCATTTTATTTTCAATTATTTCTATTAGTATTAGTGGTCGGAAATTGGTTAAGCAATTAAACGATCTCGAAAAGAAAGGTGGCGTGATCAAAAATATAGGTGGCCTAAACATGTTTATCATGATATTGCTTATAACAATCGTTCTCATTTTAACTGTCAGCATTGTAGTTATTTTTAAATATTAACGCGCCACTATCCCTTACCAGAAAGTTTTTCATTATTTATTTTCACCATTTTAGGCCACTAAGTATAAATTTATTGCAGTTTAATGCGTCAAATATACTAAATTTCTTTCATTATTAACCGCGAAAACATTCTATTGCCGTCAGACAAAACCGATTAGCCCTCAAACATAATCTATGGACTTTATTATCTTGGTAGTCTAATAATAAATTCCGTTCCTTCAGCTAATTTACTTACAACATCTACAGATCCATCGTGAATGTCGACGATTTTTTTCACAACCGACAGGCCTAAACCACTTCCAGATTTCGTTCTGTTTCTTGATTTATCTCCCATATAAAAACGATCGAAAATATGTGGAAGAGCTTCTTCTTGTATACCTGCTCCTGTATCCCTTACAGTCACAACAATATCTTCATCCACAACAACCGCAACATATATAGCGCCATTTTCATCTGTAAATTTAATACTATTCGTAATTAAGTTCATCCATACTTGGAACAATAACTGCTCATCCGCATGAATCACTATCCTTGGTAGATCAAGTTTCATTTCAATGTTTTTTTGGCTCCACTGCCATTCAGCCACAAGAATTACCTCACGTATTTGTTCATCTAGCCTAAATTCCGTTTTACTTATAGCTTTCACCTGTTTATCTAGCGATGAAAGCATCAATAGCTGCTTGCTAAGTGAAGATAAGCGACTACTTTCCTGTTCAATAATCGATAAATAACGGTCTGCTTCTTCTTTTGAAACGGCCTCTGTCCGAATTGCTTTCGTAAAACCTTGAATCGATGTAAGTGGAGACTGAATTTCATGCGATACATTCGAAACAAATTCTTGGCGCATTTCGTCTAATTTTTGCAATGACTTAGCCATTTTCCCAAAGTCATTCGCAAGTGCACCAATTTCATCAGATCGATTGCTCTCGAGCTGGACATGATAATTTCCACTAGCAATTTTTCGGGTTGCTTTCATTAGTTTTTTAATTGGACGTACGAGAAAGGTAGTAAATACAAATATAAGTACAAGACTTAATAAAAAGGTGATTCCCAGTAGTAAGCTAAACACAATCCGCATTTCACCGAATTGCTTTTCGACATTAGGACGTACGAATAATGCCTCTGTCTGCCCATTAACCGTAATGGGAATGCCAATGCTGTTTTCCAAATTATCCTTGAAGAAACCTGTTACAAATAAATTGCTTTGGAAGTTAGTTATACCGTAATACGTATTTCCCTTCAAAATGGATTTGATAACTTTTTCATCCAAATCATAGTTACGAAATTCATCTCCATAATGTGTCCCTTTAAGGTTTTGATCAACCAAGTATAACTGAAAGTTCATATCAGCAATGCTTGTTAAAAATTCATTTATCGATAGTTCACTATGATCATTTAAATAAACGATTTCACGGGAGATTTCTAGTATTTTTTTCTCATTAAAATCTTTCAACTTCGCATGATAATAAAGATTGGACAATAAAAATGCAATTAAACCGCTGACAAGTGCTACTAAAGCAAAGGTAGCAACGATTCTAAAGTAAAGTGATTTCATTTTCCATTTACCACAAGTTTATAGCCAAGTCCTCTAATTGTGACGATCTGAAAGTCTTCTGTTAGGCTACGGAATCGTTCTCTTAGTCTTTTTATATGAACATCAATCGTTCTACTATCACCTTCGAAATCATTACCCCACACAAGTTGTAAGAGCTGATCCCGGGTATATGTCCGATCCGGCTGGCTAGCAAGCTGAGAGAGTAATTCGAATTCCTTCAGCGGCAATGTAAAGTGCTGCTCTCCCACTTTTACTTGATAATTATTGCGATCAATTACAGTACTTCCCATCGTGATAATATTTTCAGAAACTATTTGGTAACGTCTAAGCAATGCGCGGATTCTGAAAAGTAATTCTTCCGGCTCAAATGGTTTGACCATATAATCATCGGTTCCCGATAAAAATCCTTTTGCTTTATCCTCCATCTCGCCTTTTGCAGTTAGTAATATGACGGGAATATCATAATATTTACGAATTTCTTCACAAAGTTCCCAGCCATTTTTTTCAGGCATCATCACATCGACAACAGCCAAGTGAACTTGCTCTGTTTCAAGCAGTGCCGAGGCCTGTAGACCATCTTCAGCCTCGATAACTATATAGCGCTCTTGTTGCAGATAAAAGCGCAGTAATTCACGAATATGTGGGTCGTCATCCGTAACCAATATATGTGTTTGCATCACGATCACTCCTTCTATTTACTTTACCTTACTGCCGCTAATGAAATCAAAAATAAATGCGTTTTGAATGTAAGCATTCAAAACGCATCTAACTGAATAATATATCAAAGGGTCATGCTTTCCATTCTGTTTGTGTGCTTAGTTTAGTTTTTTCATCCTTTTTATGCGTCAATATTAAAATCGCTGGTAGGAAGATCCCCCTTATCAGGAATGTATCAAGTAAAATTCCCAAGGCCATTGTGAAGCCGAATAAAAAGAGTTCTTGCAAAGGCTGTGTCATAAGGACCGCAAATGTCGCTGCTAATATCAATCCTGCTGATGATATGACGCCTCCTGTTAAAGCAACGCCACGGCCAACTGCTTCTTTCCACGGATGTATTCTTGCTTCTTCTCTAATTCGTGAAACGAGCATGATATTATAATCAATTCCAAGTGCGACCATGAAGACAAAAGTGTATACAGGTAATCGATAACTAATTGCGTCAAAGCCCATCAGATGTTTGAAAATCCACCAACCAAATCCTAATGATGCGAAGTATGATAATAGGATTGTTGACATCATCAAAATTGGCATGAGCACTGACTTCGTTTGGAATCCAAGGATAACAGTCAGCAACACTGTTACAAGTGAAAATAAGATAATCATATCACGCTGGTTCATTTGCTTTACATCAAGCTGCTGTGCTGTTTGACCAGCATATTGAAGCTCGTAATCGTTTATTGAAAAACCACTGTTCTTGATTAGTTCTTCTTCTGAATCACGGAGCTTCTGAACCGTATCTAACGCATCCTGTTCATATGGATTATCGTCCAATATAACTTGAAGACGTACTGCCTTTTTCGACTCCGCTAAAAAATTACGCGGAAGTTCATTTGCATCATCCGGAATAGCAGTTGTTACGGAACTGATACCGCTTTTCCCCTCTAAATCTTCCTTCAACTCTTTTACTTTTTGTAAAAATGCTTCATTCACATCTATTTCTTTTTCCTTTTGTAAAATCACTGTCAAAGGTGCCAATTGACCAGCTGGATAATGCTCTTCTAATAGTTCAAATCCTTGACGTGATGAGATATCCTCTGGAAATGAGTTCAACAAGTTAAAGGAATACTTTACTGATGTAAAATTAAAGGCACCAATTAGCAAGACTATTAGTAAGCTACCAGCTAATAATGCAGGTCTTTTCATTACTTGCTTACTTATTTTCGACCATACACCAACCTTGTGTTTTGCATCCTTTTCAACCTTCGGAACAAATGGCCAGAATGCTTTTCTTCCCATTAAAGCAAAGATGCTTGGGATTAGCGTTAAGCCAGCAAGTAAAATTACGATTACTGCAACCGAAAACACTGGAGCAAAATGGTTGTATGGCTCAAATACAGTGACGAATAATGTCAGCATCGCCAAGAATACCGTCCCACCGCTAAACGTAATCGGTTCAGATACGTGATGCATTGCCTCTTCCATTGAACCATATTTCGATGCTTGCTTCCTTAATTCCTCCCTGTAACGGGAAAAGATAAAGAGGCTATAATCGGTTAAGACAGCAAACAATAATACGAGCATAATAGAAACTGCTGAACTATCAACAGCGAACCATTCATTTTTACCAGCCAGTCCTAGTACTCTATCAACCACTCCATATACAATCCCGGCGATGATCAGAGGTGTAATCGCTAGTAATGGCGAACGATAAATAATGATTAAAATAATGAATATCAAAACAATCGTCGCCAACATTAAGACAAAGTCAGCATTCCTAAACAATAGAGTGGTATCGGCAGAGATCCCAGCAGGACCAGTAATTTCAAATTGCATACCATCATCGATACCAATCGCTTTTACCTGTTCCCTGATTTTTTCCATCGTCTCATTTGCAAGGCCTGAATCTAAGTCAGCCTGTAATGACAAATTAAACAATAATGTTGTACCATCTTCTGAAAACATTTGGTCTTGTACAGAAGCGGGAAATTGGTGATATGGTAGTGCGCTAGAAATATATTCTGGCTTTTGGTCTGATGCAAGCCATTCACTTAACTTTGTAATTTTTTCTCTATCTTGTTCTGTAATCGTCTTATCACGATGGAAAACAAGTAGAGCTGTTAACCCTTCATTCGAGGGATACTCTTCTTTTAATACTTGGGCAGCGAATTCTGAAGGTGTGTCCCCTTTTACACTGCCCTCTTTACTATTACCATCATATTCTTTCGCCGATGGGGCTAGTGCACTCAGAAGTACAACAGCGATAAGCCAAGCCGTTATCACGATCTTCGCACCTTTTGAGCTACTAGAATATTTAGCAAGTCTTTGGAATGGACGTAACATACGATTCATCTCCTCCTATTTCTTTTCTTCCCTTATTGTAGGAAGTGAATATGAACGGAGTATGAATAGTAGATTACTCATTAATTAGCGACATATGCTCTCGCTTGCATACATTCGTCACAGTCGCTTTCGCAAAGAAAGTAATACCTATTCTTATTTAGTTGTTCACAAGCAGTTTCAACTACATCTTTAGCCTTCATTAATTGGGCCATACCATTTCCGATCTGGTGGATGGATAGTAGGTTGCTACTTTTGAGTAATGGTTCTATTTTATTAAAGTTTTGACAGCAATGATTGATTAGCGGAACGGAGACTTTTTCTACCTTCCCATCTCTAAGAACGGGCATATCGGAGGCAATTCTATATGGAACATTGCTTAATGATTCGGCCAGATGGATCATCGTATTGGCACTGTGAGAAACACCAAGTAATAGAATACTTCCATTCAGCTGAAAAACCTTTCCAATCGGGCTTTTAATACCTTCAGGATCATCTAAGGGTTGTTCTGATATTATTTCCTCAGCGTATTTTCCTTTAGCAGCAAAAGAGCTATTCGGATGTGAACTTCTCTTCACTAAAGGCATTTTCCAAAATGTTTCTGCTACAATCCCCATCTCATCAGTAGGTGTCTTTTTAGGATCAAAAACTTCCTCACCACTCGTCATAGATGGCATAACTAATGTACCATCGTCTCCTAAAATCTTTAATAAACTTTCTATCACTATTATTGGCCCACCTTCAATGTAACCAACACTTCCTAGTGATGTATGAACAGCAAGTACCATTCCTTCTTTTATTCCCATTCCCTTAAACGCTTGCTTAAGCTTTTCTTTTGTCAGCATACGTATTCTCCTCCACTGTACATCCTTTACTACCATTTCTATCACTTCATTACATTCTCCTCCTTCCAACCCATTTGATCTTTTTTTCTAAATAATGATTGACTTCTTTCTCTATTCGTTATATGGTTAATTACATAAGTAACTAACCAACATGGTGGTGAAGCATTGAAACAATTAATTGATGATGGGCGTCCGATTTTCATTCAAATCGCAGAACGTATAGAAGATGACATTATTGAAGGAGGGCTACCTGAGGAAACACAGGTTCCTTCAACGAATCAGTTCGCTGCCTTTTATAAAATTAATCCTGCCACAGCGGCAAAAGGCGTCAATCTATTAGTAGATGAAGGCATTTTATATAAAAAGCGAGGGATCGGGATGTTCGTAGCGGAAGGTGCACGTGTAAAAGTAATGGAGAAAAGAAAAGAATTATTTTTCGAACAATATATCATTACAATGATGCAAGAGGCTGAAAAACTTGGAATTACCGCTGACCAACTGACAGATATGATTCGGAGAGGGGATAAGAGATGATGAAAAACATAGTTGAAATAACTCAGTTAGAGAAAGTCTACGGTGAATTTAAAGCTGTCCAAAATGTTAGTTTTTCGATTGAAGAAAATAAAATATATGGATTGCTTGGCAGAAACGGTGCAGGAAAAACTACGCTCATGAACATGATTTCTGCACAAATATTTCCTACAACTGGAGATTTGAAAGTATTTGGTGAAAGTCCGTATGAAAACACCAAAGCCCTTAGTCAAATATGTTTTATAAAAGAAGGTCAGAAATATCCTGATAATTTTCGCGTCATTGATGTGTTAGAGGTTTCAAAAGTAATATTTCCAAATTGGGATACTGAATTCGCTCACATCTTAATAAAGGATTTTAATTTACCATTAAAATGCAGGATAAAAAAACTCTCCCGCGGAATGCTCTCTGCAGTCGGGATTATTATCGGCCTTGCAAGTCGGGCACCACTTACTATTTTCGATGAACCTTATTTAGGGCTTGATGCAGTCGCACGGGGAATATTTTACGATAAGTTGATGGAAGATTATGCAGAACATCCACGAACAGTCATTCTTTCCACGCATTTAATTGATGAGGTAAGTAATTTGCTTGAGCATATTTTAGTCATTGATAATGGAAAATTGATTATTAATCAAGAGGCAGAAGAATTAAGAGGAATGGCGTATACAGTCACTGGGCAGGTCACAAAAATGGAAGCTTTTCTAGCTGGAAAAGAAACGGTGCACCGTGAACCATTCGGCGGATTGCTTTCTGCTACAGTCATTCAGCATAATAATAGTTTAGAACAAAAACAGGCAGCAGCAAATGGACTGGAGATTACCCCTGTTTCGCTACAACAGCTCATTGTCCATTTAACGAACGGAAAATCAGAACATAAAGGAGCGATCGCTAAATGAAGAGTGTTCAAAGTGTGTTAAAAATACACAGCATAGATAAGTGGTCATGGATCTATATTCCCGCATTGATTCTGTTCTCAAGTTTTCTAGTAAATCTAACTGTTAGCTATTTCGTTAATAGTGTAAAGATATATACAGGCGGTGTATCCTCCATTTTCATCTATATATTCGTAGCTGGAATTATCACTGTTTCTCAGACCTTTCCATTCGCTCTTGGGATGTCCGTACGTAGAAAAGACTTTTTTATCGGAACTTCACTAATGGGGGTTTTAGCAAGTATTGGAATTGGAGTGCTTATTTATGTATTCGCCCTTATTGAAAATAATACGAGCGGGTGGGGTACCGGTTTACATTTTTTCCACTTTCCTTACGTAAATGATGGTAACGCATTACAACAAATAATTATTTATATCATCTTATTAGCTTTCCTGTTTTTCTCTGGATTTACAATTTCCAGCTTTGTACGTCGCTTTGGTGGAAAAGGAATGCTCATCCTCTCTATTTCTACCTTGCTACTTGGGGGCGTCATTCTCTTATTATTTACTCACTACCAAGTCTGGTATGACATTTTCCAGTGGTTTACAATCCATACGGCAGTGCAATTAGCTCTTTGGCTCCTCCCTTTTATTGTTTTCTTTCTTGTTGCATCCTTTTTACTAATTCGAAGAGCAACTGTTTAGATAAGAAAACGACTTGCTTGGATTACATCCAACGCAAGTCGTTTTAATTATTATGATAATGATTTCTCATACTTTGTAATCTCAGCTTCTAATTGCAATGTCAATGCAATTTCATCCCATCCATTAAGAAGCATTTGACGGCGATATGGATCAACAGTGAACGAGTAAGTATCCCCATCTTCCGTGACAACTGTTTCTGATTCTAATGAAACGGTAATCTTCAGTGCCTTTTCTTGAGACTTTTTCAATAACTCTTCCACATCAGCTTCAGCTAATTGAATGGGCAAGATGCCATTTTTAAAGCAGTTATTGAAAAAGATATCGGCAAAGCTCATTGCGATAACAACCCGGAAACCATAATCTCCAAGTGCCCATGGTGCATGTTCTCGTGATGAACCGCAACCAAAGTTTTCCCTTGCAATTAAGATTTCGCTGTTCGCATATTCTGGTTTATTTAATTCGAAATCTACTTTTTCTACACCCTCGTCATCATAACGCCAATGATAAAATAGGAATCTACCAAAACCAGTTCGCTCAATGCGCTTTAAAAATTGTTTAGGAATGATTTGATCTGTATCAACATTAGAACGATCTAATGGCGCTAATACACTCGCTACTTCTTTAATCGGTCTCATGCAAGCGCCCCCTCTTGTTTAAACGTACGAACATCAACAAAGTGACCGGCGATTGCCGCAGCTGCTGCCATAGCAGGGCTAACTAAGTGTGTACGTGATCCATTTCCTTGACGACCTTCAAAATTACGATTCGATGTGGATGCACAGCGCATACCCGATGGTACTTGGTCCGCATTCATTGCTAAACACATACTACATCCTGTTTCACGCCATTCAAAACCAGCATCAAGGAAAATTTGATCCAATCCTTCTTGTTCCGCTATTGTTTTCACTGTTCGTGACCCAGGTACAATAATGGCATTTACACCAGGATTTACTTTTTGCCCTGCAACAATTTTCGAAGCCGCACGTAAGTCTTCAATTCGGGAATTCGTACATGAGCCAATGAACACATATTGGATATCAATATCGGTCATTTTTGTGCCGCCTTCAAGTCCCATATACTCAAGTGCTTTTGCTATCTCCGCTTTTTCAGCTTCTGTTTTTGCGTCTTCAGGACGTGGTACTTGACCATTCACGCCAACACCCATTCCTGGATTCGTTCCCCATGTAACAACAGGTTCAATCGCAGATGCATCAATCTCAATCATTGCATCATACTTGGCATCCGAGTCAGTTGCAAGCTTTCTCCATTCAGCTTTTAACTGTTCGAATTCTTCACCTTGAGCTACATGTGGACGACCTTCCAAATAAGCAAATGTTGTTTCATCAGGGGCAATCAAACCAGCTTTTGCTCCTGCTTCAATCGACATATTACAAACTGTCATACGTTCTTCCATCGTTAAATTTCTAATGGCACTGCCTGTAAATTCGAAGATATGACCAGTACCGATATTAATACTGTACTTTGCGATTATCGCTAAAATTAAGTCTTTTGATGTTACACCAGGACCTAATTCTCCATTCACTTGTACTTCCATCGTTTTCGGTTTCGCTTGCCACAGGGTTTGTGTTGATAGTACATGCTCGACTTCACTCGTACCAATTCCAAATGCCAATGCACCCATCGCACCATGTGTCGATGTATGGCTATCACCACAAACAATTGTTTTACCTGGTTGAGTCAAACCAAGTTCTGGACCAATAACGTGAACAATCCCTTGATCTGGATGACCCATTCCTGCTAAAGGTACGCCAAATTCAGCACAGTTTTTTTCTAATGTTGTCATTTGCTTTTGTGAAATCGGATCTTCTACTGCCTCATTTAAACGCGTTGGCACGTTGTGATCCATCGTAGCAAATGTTAAATCCGGTCTTCTTACTTTTCTATCATTCAACCGAAGTCCTTCAAAAGCTTGAGGAGAAGTCACTTCATGTACTAGATGAAGATCGATATACAGCAAATCAGGCTTACCTTCTTCTCTGTGGACAACGTGACTCTCCCATATTTTTTCAATAATTGTTTTGCCCATCTTTCTTCACCTCACATATTTGATTCAGATTTAATTTCAGCGATTATTTTGTCTGTCATCTCTGTTGTCGATAAAATATTTCTGCCAATATTAATAAATTCAGTTGTACAATAGCCGTTTTCAAGCACATTCTTGACTGCCGTTTCCACTGCATTTGCTTCTTCAATCATACCTAACGAGCTTCGTAACATCATTGCTACTGATAATATCGCTCCAAGTGGGTTTGCTTTATTTTGTCCGGCAATATCTGGTGCGGAACCATGTACTGGTTCATACATTCCAAAGCCATCGACACGGAGACTAGCAGATGGTAGCATCCCTAAAGAGCCTGTAATAACAGATGCTTCATCACTTAAAATATCACCAAACATATTCTCTGTTACAATTACATCAAACGCTGCTGGATAAGTAATCAATTTCATTGCTGCTGCATCCACAAGCATATGCTCATACTCAACTTCTGGATATTTAACTGCAACTTCCTCGACTATTTTTCTCCAAAGCTTGCTAGATTCAAGCACATTCGCCTTATCAACTGAGGTTAATTTATTTCTCCGAAGTTTAGCCAACTCAAAAGCATGAATGACTACGCGTTCGATTTCCTCTCGTGTATAAACTAAGGAATCAACAGCTTTTTCATCATCATGAAAACTTGGTTCCCCAAAATATAAGCCACCAGTCAACTCACGAACAATCATCATATCTACACCTTCGGCTACTTCTTCTTTTAGCGGAGATACAGCCAATAAGCTTTTGAATGCTTGCACAGGTCGAAGATTGACGCTTAACTCAAAATGCTTACGTATTTGAAGAAGTCCTTTTTCCGGACGTAGATGTGATGGATTATTGTCCCATGCAGGGCCACCAACTGCACCAAGCAAGATCGCATCGCTCGCTTCACACACTTTAATTGTTTCAGCAGGTAATGGCTCTCCAGCTTGGTCAATCGCTTCCCCACCTAGTAAGCCGTACACTAACTCAAATTCATGATGAAAGCGACGGCCAATGGATGCCAATACAGCCGTTGCCGCATCTGTTACTTCTTTACCGATTCCGTCTCCACGTAGAACAGCTACTCTTTTCTTCATCGTTATATCCCCTTATTGTGTCCATTTCTCATGTTCTTGAAAAAGCTAAACTGTTGCCTTGATCATTTTCTTCAAATGGTCATTAAGCAAGATTCGATTAATCGTATTTAAATATGCTTTTGCAGATGCTTCAAGTACATCTTGCGCCGAATCTCTGCCTCGCAACTCTTCACCATTAAATGTCAAGTTGATCACAGCTTCTGCAAGTGCATCTCGCCCTTTTCCGATGGAGGAAACACGATAATCGAGTACATGAACTTTACTATTAATTACTTTTTCAAGCGCATTGAAAATTGCTTCAACACTTCCTGCGCCTTCCATTGTTTCTTCAACCGTATTACCATCCGGCTTTTTTACGCGAACAGTCGCTGATGGTGTATGTGCTGTTACGTATTGGACCTCGACTGTCTCCAACTCATAAATAGATGCATTTGCGTCTTTTAATTGTTGGTTTGTCAAAATTGTCCACATATCTTCTTCTGTCATTTCTTTCTTTCTGTCTGCTAACTTTTTGAACTCCTTAAATGCCTGATTTAAAGTATCTTGGTCAAGCTCAAAGCCCATAGATTTTGCATGTTCCTGGAATGCGTGACGACCAGAATGTTTACCCATCACTAGGTTATTAGATGTTTCACCAATCAATTCTGGTGTAATAATTTCATATGTTGTTGGTTCTTTTAACACACCATCTTGATGAATACCCGATTCGTGTGCAAAGGCGTTTTTCCCAACAATAGCTTTATTTGCTTGAATTGCCATACCAGTTAATTTACTAACTAATTGGCTTGTGCGTTTAATTTCATTTAGCGTTAAATTCGTATCGACATTATAGAAATCTTTTCTTGTATAAAGGGCTACTCCAACTTCTTCAAGTGCGGCATTTCCCGCTCTTTCACCAATGCCGTTAATAGTACCCTCCACTTGATCCGCACCATTCTCGATTGCAGCTAGTGTATTTGCCACAGCCATCCCTAGATCATCATGGCAATGTGCAGATAGTTTTGCTTCCTCAATATTCGGAACATTTTCTTTTAAATAACGGAATAGTGCTCCATATTCCTGTGGTGAGGCATACCCAACTGTATCAGGAATATTAATGACTGATGCACCAGCTTTAATTGCCTGTTCCACAATATGGGCAAGGAAAGCCCGATCAGACCTGAAAGCATCTTCAGCTGACCATTGAACAATTGGGAAAAAAGTCTTTGCATACTTAACCATTTCAACCGCTGTTTTCACAACCTGTTCAGGTGTTTGTTTCAATTTATACGTCATATGGATCGGTGAGGTAGCAAGAAATACATGGAGCCTAGGGCATTCTGCCACTTTCAACGCTTCCCATGCAGCATCAATATCCGATTTAACGCAGCGTGCAAGCCCTGTAACAGATGAAGTTTTTATTGTTGAGGCAATTTTCCTTACAGCGTCAAGATCGCCAGGAGATGCGGCGGGAAATCCCGCCTCCATTACATCTACTCCAAAGCGTTCTAGCTGTTTGGCAATTTCAAGCTTTTCAGCCGTATTTAAATTAATACCGGCTGATTGCTCTCCATCACGTAAAGTTGTATCAAAGATGTCAATTTTTCGCACTTGCAACCACTTCCTTGTCCGCTTTCTTTTTACCAGCTTTAACAAATGGCATCATGTCGCGGAGCTCCTTACCTACTTTCTCGATTAGATGTTCGCTTTCGCGTTGGTTGATCGCATTAAATTCTGGTCTGTTCAATTGGTTCTCAAGTAACCAGCCTTTTGCAAATTTACCTGTTTGGATATCATCAAGAATATCTTTCATGCGATCTTTCGTATCAGAGTTAACAACGCGTGGTCCTGAAACGAAGTCACCCCATTGTGCTGTATCCGAGATCGAATAACGCATTCCAGCAAGACCATCTTCATACATTAGATCAACAATTAATTTTAATTCATGTAAACACTCGAAGTATGCTACTTCTGGTTGGTATCCTGCTTCAACAAGCGTTTCGAAACCAGCTTTTACAAGGGCAGTTGTTCCACCACAAAGTACTGCTTGCTCTCCGAATAGATCTGTTTCTGTTTCTTCTTGGAAAGTTGTTTCTAATACGCCTGCACGAGCACTTCCGATTCCTTTTGCATATGCTAATGCTGTTTCTCTCGCTTTACCTGAAGCATCTTGGTAGATTGCGAATAGTGCTGGAACACCAGCGCCTTCTTGGAATGTACGTCTTACAAGATGTCCCGGTCCTTTAGGTGCAACTAAGAATACGTCAACGTTTGATGGAGGAACGATTTGGCTGAAATGCACGTTAAATCCGTGTGCAAATACTAAAGATTTTCCTTCTGAAAGTTCAGGTTTTACTTCGTTTTCGTATACAGCTGTTTGTCTTTCATCCGGAAGTAGAATCATGATGATATCAGCTAATGCACTCGCTTCTTTAACCGTGTATACTTCATGTCCGTCCTCAACTGCTTGATCATATGATTTTCCTGGTCTAATTCCTACAACTACATCAAATCCGCTTTCTTTCAAGTTTGTTGCGTGTGCATGCCCTTGTGATCCATAACCTAAAACTGCAATTTTCTTTCCTTGTAAGTCCTGCTCATTAATCTCGTTGTTATAATATACTTTTGCCATCTTTGTCCATCTCCTCTTTTATAATTGTAATAATGATAATTGCGGTGTTTCTAACTTTTGCTGCTCCCTCACAAATGCGGTGACACCTGTGCGGGCAATATCTTTTATTCCATATGGTTTTAATAGTTCAATAAAGGCATCCACTTTTGTGGGCTCACCTGTTACTTGAACAGTAACCATATTTTTGCCCATATCAATTACGGTTGCTCTGAAAGGTTCAATAATGCTGTACACTTCACTGCGAACCGACGGTGGGCAAAGCACTTTAATAAGTGCTAATTCTCGAGTAACGATTGCTTTGTCAGTAATATCCGTTACTTTTAATACATCAATCTGTTTTTGTAGCTGTTTGAGCAGTTGTTCCATTTTAGCAGGATCTTCCATCGGAACGATAAAAGTCATTTTTGAAATCCCCGGTTTTCCGGTCGCCCCGACTGTAATGCTCTCGATATTAAACTGTCTTTTGGCGAATAATCCGGTTATACGGTTCAACACTCCACTATTATTGTTGACTGTTACAGTAACAACCCGTTTCATTCTCCCACCCCTATCATTTCATGCAGGCCTTTACCTTGTGCAACCATTGGATTAACAAATTCTTTTTGAACCACTCGGAAGTCAATAAGCACTGGTTCTGGGATATTGAAAGCTTTTTCGATTACCGCTTTTGCTTCTTCTTCTGTAGTGGCACGATAACCTTTGATCCCATACGCCTCCGCAAGTTTTACGAAGTCCGGCTGCCCAGAAAATATTGAATGTGAGTAGCGTTCTTCATAAAATAACTCCTGCCACTGACGAACCATTCCAAGACATTGATTATTGATAATTACAATTTTCACCGGCAAGTTTAGTTCCTTAATGACCGAAAGTTCCTGCAATGTCATTTGAAAACCTCCGTCTCCAGTGACAGCAATAACAGTTTTTTCCGGAACAGCTAATTGAGCACCGATTGCAGCAGGAAAACCAAAGCCCATAGTGCCCAGTCCACCTGAAGTTACCCAGTTATCAGGTCCGTTAAATCCGAAATACTGTGCAGCCCACATTTGATGCTGTCCAACATCCGTTGTAACAATCGCGTCTCCACCTGTAAATTCATGAATCATTTTAATCACGTGCGGAGCAGAAAGTGAATCTTCTTTTGATATTGGAGTTTTGAATGGATATTTCGTTTTATAATCCTGTAAATGCTCTGTCCACTCAGTAATATCCGAAAAATCAAATTCCATTTTTAGAAGTTCTTTTAATACTTCTTTTGCATCAGATACGATTGGGATAGCTGTTGGTACGTTTTTACCGATTTCTGCAGGATCGATATCTATATGAGCAACCACTGCATTAGGTGCAAAGTGCTTTAGATTGCCTGTCAATCGATCATCAAAGCGTGCACCGATATTAATAAGTAAATCACATTCCGTAATTGCCATGTTTGATCCATACGTCCCATGCATCCCCGCCATCCCCAAAAATTGAGGGTGATCCCCAGGAATTGTACCTAATCCTAAAAGTGTATTTGTAATTGGGAAACCGGTCATTTCTACAAATTCTTTCAAATAGTCTGATCCCTTCGCGAAAAGGACACCGGCACCTGCAAGAATCAGCGGCTTTTTAGCATTGGCTATAGCACTTGCAAGCTTTTGAATTTGTAAGTAATTTGGTTGGGTTGTCGGTTGATAACCCGGCAAATTAATGGGTTCGTCAGGATAGTTCCCTGCTTGGTTCGTAGCGATATCTTTTGGAATATCGACTAGCACTGGGCCAGGGCGTCCTGTTGAAGCAATATAGAAAGCTTCTTTAATGATTCTGCCTAGATCTTCGACTCTTTTTACCTGGTAATTATGTTTTGTAATTGGCATTGTGATACCAATAATGTCTGACTCTTGAAATGCATCAGTTCCAAGCAAGGAGCTTGCCACTTGGCCGGTAAATACCACAAGCGGTAGCGAATCCATCATCGCGTCTGCTATTCCAGTAACCAAATTTGTTGCCCCTGGACCAGAAGTGGCCATCACAACTCCAGGTTTCCCAGTTACCCTTGCGTATCCTTCAGCTGCATGGATAGCTCCCTGTTCATGCCTTGTCAGCACATGGCGAATTGGATTTTTATACAGCGCATCATAAATCGGTAGTGCTGCTCCTCCAGGATATCCGAAAATGATTTCCACCTTTTCTTTTTGTAGTGCCTCGATAAATAGGTCTGCCCCGTTCTTCACTTTTTCGTTAACGGCCGTGTCTGGTTTGGGGTTATTCGATTTCATCGGGATACCCATACTCACGTTGAGCCCTTCCTTTCAATTTCTGTATTTGTTAAAGCATATATGTGTTAACACTATTTCACATGACAAAGATCTACCAAATTGAGTACTTTTATAATAAAAAAAAGTTCTTTCAGCCCACACAAAAGGAGAACCTTTTATGCAGGGATGAAAAAACTTTCATGGTACCACCCTACTTCTCAGTGAAATTCACTGACTCGGGAGCGGCGGCTAGCCGCTCATTGATATCGGGAAGCTTAACTAAAAGTCCCCGCGAATCCATAGTCGCATAAGCTTTCAGGATTCATGCTCTGAGGCGATGTCGCTAATGGCTGTATTGTCGGTTCCCAGCAGTTCCGACTCTCTGTAAATACAGTGATCCATTAACTTTTACCTCTTCATTGCTTTAATATTATATTTTCATAACTCCGCCAGTGTTAGCGGAAGTAACTAGCTTAGAATATCTTGCTAAGTAACCCTTTTTAATTTTCGGTTCAAACGGTTCTAACTTTTCTTTGCGTTCTGACAATTCTTGATCGGAAACTTCAAGATGAATCGTCCGATTTATCAAATCAATGAGGATTTCGTCTCCGTCTTCTACAAGTGCGATTGGTCCACCCTCAGCAGCTTCTGGCGATATATGACCAATAGAAATTCCTCTTGATGCTCCAGAAAAGCGACCATCTGTGATAAGTGCAACTTGAGTACCAAGCCCTCTTCCAGCAATTGCTGCTGTTGGAGCAAGCATCTCAGGCATTCCCGGTCCGCCTTTTGGACCTTCATAGCGAATGACTACTACATGACCCGCTTGTACTGTCCCATCGTTTATACCTTGTTGCGCATCTTCCTGTGATTCAAATACGATCGCTTTACCGCTGAACGTTTTGATAGAAGGATCTACCGCTCCCACCTTGATTACTCCGCCGTCTGGAGCGATGTTCCCGTAAAGAACAGATAAACCGCCAACTGGACTGTATGGATTTTCGCGAGGACGTATGACATTTGGATTTGTTATCACATTGTCTTTTACGTTTTCATACACTGTTTTTCCAGTTACAGTCATTCGATCACTCTCAACCGCGCCCATTTCGCATAATTCACGAATAATGGCACTTATTCCGCCAGCATCATGAACATCTTGCATCGTATAGTCTGATGCTGGAGCAATTTTAGAAAGGTATGGAACTCTTTCTGCTACTTTATTGATACGAGATAAATCATAATCTATTTCTGCTTCGTGTGCAATGGCTAATGTATGAAGCACTGTATTTGTTGATCCGCCCATGGCCATGTCGAGCGCAAAAGCATCATCAATCGTGCGCTCTGAAATGAGATCACGTGGTTTAATATCTTCTTTTACCATTCGCACCAAATGATGTGCCGCTTCTTTAATTAATCTGTGGCGTTCATTAGATGTTGCTACAATAGTACCATTCCCCGGCAAGGCAAATCCTAGCATTTCCATTAGTGAATTCATAGAGTTAGCTGTGAACATTCCTGAACATGAACCACATGTAGGACATGCATTTTGCTCAATGTCGAGCAGTTTTTCCGCAGTCATTTTCCCAGAATGGTATGCTCCTACTCCTTCAAAAACAGATGTAAGTGTAAGTGGCTCACCTTCTGAAGATACGCCGCCTTCCATCGGACCTCCTGAAACAAAAACAGAAGGGACATTCGTTCTAACAGCTGACATTAGCATGCCTGGTGTGATTTTATCACAGTTCGGGATATAAAATACTCCATCAAACCAATGTGCATTGATAACTGTTTCAGCTGAATCTGCGATCAATTCTCGACTTGGAAGTGAATAGCGCATTCCGATATGTCCCATTGCAATTCCATCATCGACTCCGATTGTATTAAATTCAAAGGGCACACCACCTGCTTCCCAAATAGCTTCTTTTACAATATCAGCAAATTCTCGCAAATGTTTATGTCCTGGGATAATGTCTATATATGAATTACATACTCCGATAAATGGCTTTTCTAAATCTTTTGTTTTTATACCAGTTGCGTATAACAAGCTACGGTGAGGGGCCCGATCAATCCCCTTTTTAATCATATCACTGCGCATATTACCTCTCCTGTTTCTGTCTTAGCTGACATTTAATGTTTGGTCGTACACTTTCACTCCGTCTGTTAAAGTCAATTTTCTGAAACTTTCTAACAAGACTGATGTGACCGGACCTGGTTTACCTTCGCCAATGACGCGTCCGTCTACTTTACTAACAGCGATTACTTCAGCCGCTGTCCCAGTTAGAAACACTTCATCTGCAGTGTATACATCATGCCTTGTGAAGACAGCCTCTGCAACTTCATAACCTTTTTCCAGTGCAAGTTCCATGATAGCATTCCGTGTAATTCCAACTAGTGCACCTACATGCCCTGGGGGAGTTAACAATTTATTATCTTTAACAATAAATATATTATCTGCTGAACCTTCCGCAACGTAGCCTTGATCGTTCAACATCAACGCTTCTTCCACACCTGCAAGGTTAGCTTCAATTTTTACAAGTATATTATTTAAGTAATTCAAAGATTTAACCATTGGGCTGAGCACATCAGAACGATTGCGCCTTGTAGCCACAGTAACAATCTCAAGTCCTGTTTCGTACATCTCTTTCGGAAAAATACTAAGCGGTTCAGCAATAGCAATGACTTGCGGTTTCGCACAAGTAAATGGACTAAGTCCTAAATTTCCAACCCCACGAGATACGACAAGACGGATATAACCATCTTTTAAATTATTTTGGCGGAGCGTTTCAACAACAATACTAGTCATTTCCTCTTTCGTATAAGGAATAGTTAGCATAATGGACTTCGCGGAGTCATATAAACGTCTTAAATGCTCTTCCAAGCGAAATACATTTCCACTATAAGAACGTATACCCTCGAAAACCCCATCCCCATATAAAAATCCATGATCATATACAGATACGACGGCATCTTCTTTTTTCACGAACTGACCATTGAGGAAAATCAATTGCTCACTCACTGCTGTTTGCCCCTCTCACATTTTATTGCCTGTCTCATTTTTCTATTTATTAAATTGTTCTCAATGATACCTTGATATCGCTGATACGTCAATACATTTTCAGAATGTTTTATCAGTTAGAATTAAATAAAATCATTGTGTATCCGCTTACTTATTGATAAGACCAACATATACGATAATTCAATAAATTATATGTTTTTTTAGAGGTTTTTAATTTATAAAAAAAAGCCTCAAGAAGTTTACTCCTTATATGGAAGAAACTTCTTAAAACTACTATTTTTGTAGGTGTTTGATAGTGTAGCATTAATCGCGGCTCAATTGTGGGAGTAAAAGAGGCATGAAGTAGACTTTGAAGCTTTTATATCATTCCCATTGTTCTTTGAACTCTGCGAATATCTTTTTTATTTGTCCACGTTTCTTCTTTTAAAATTTCAAAACTATCTTCAAGTATTTTAATCTGTTCCTTCACTTCACCAAAGTCTTTCGCATTTTGTAAGCGCAGTTCGCTCATTTCAGCTTTTAAGCCTTCTTGTCCTACTTTAAGTGCCCCTAAAATCTGGCCGTGTTCAATAAACCTTTGGCTATGCTCGTTTAATATTTTGCTGTGATCACCCAATATCTGGGTATGCTCACCCAATATTTGGCTGTGTTCACCCAATATCTGGGTATGATCACTCAAGGTGCTTTTTATTTCCTTTAGCATTCCCATGATTTCTTCTTCCATTTTCATATATTCCTCCTCCTTTCTACATATATTTCATTATATCATTCCGATCCAAAAAGTCGACTGCTGAAATGTCGTCAGCAGTCGATCTAAAGGCCCACACGATGTGGGTTACAACGGCGTTGCCACACACGTGGCGCTCTTAGCCGTTGTTCCTTAAAGGTTCTTCTATTTCCTATGCATTTTGAATTCTAGAAAAAGTTCGTTGTAGTATGCCAGCATTTTTTTGCCGAGGTTGTCATACACTTCAAGTTTTTCTGTTAGTTCTGCATCGGGATAAAATCGCTTATCTTGGGTAATTTCATCTGGCATGAATTCAAGTGCCTTGGCGTTTGGTGTGGAATATCCTACATATTCCGCATTTTGCGCCGCGTTCTTAGGATCCAGCATAAAGTTAATAAATTGATGGGCACCATCTACATTTTTCGCGGATTTAGGGATAACCATATTATCAAACCAAAGATTCGATCCTTCTTCTGGAATCACATAATCAAGATCCTCGTTCTCCCACATAATATCGGCAGCTTCACCTGACCAGACGACTCCAATTGCTGCTTCCTCATTAGCTACAAGCAGCTTGATTTCATCTCCAATGATCGCTTTAATATTAGGGGTAAGTTCGTCTAGCTTTTGTTTCGCTTCCTGAAGGCGATCTTTATTTGTTTCATTTAATGAATAATGAAGACTGTTCAGCCCCATACCAATTACTTCTCTTGCACCATCCACAAGAAAAATTTGATTTTTTAACTTTGGATCCCATAAATCGTTCCAACTTGTTATTTCTGTTCCGCCAAGCATTTTCGGATTATAAACAATTCCGAAGGTTCCCCAAAAATAAGGAATGGAGTATTCATTGTTTTCATCAAAGGATAAATCCAGATAATGCTCATCGATGTATTTCATATTTGATAATTTCGTATGGTCAAGCGGCAGCAGAAGATCCTCCTCTTTCATTTTGCTGATAGCATATTCGGAAGGAATCGTAATATCGTAGGCCGTTCCCCCTTGAGAAATTTTCGTCATCATCGCTTCGTTAGAATCAAATGTTTGATATACAACTTTCATACCAGTTTCTTTTTCAAACTTTTTTATTAAATCCGGATCAATATAGTCGCCCCAATTGTATACATTCAATGTGTTACCACTCGTATAGCCTTGCGAAGAATTCAAATGAGAAGCAAAGTAAAGTAAAGCAAAAGAAACAATAAAAATAATTGAAAACATTCGCACAAGTTTACTCATCGCTTTCTCACCCCCGCTCCGGCAGATCTGACATTACGCTGATTAATGAAATAATAACCAATCACAAGCGCAATGGTAAGTAAAAATATTAGAGTAGATAAGGCATTGATTTCAAGAGAAATCCCTTGGCGTGCCCTTGAGTAGATTTCTACTGATAATGTCGAAAAACCATTGCCTGTAACGAAAAAAGTAACAGCAAAATCATCTAGCGAGTATGTTAGCGCCATAAAAAACCCCGCGAAAATACCTGGTGTAATATATGGCAAGATAACTTTCGAAAGAATATTCCAGTTACTCGCTCCAAGGTCGCGTGCCGCATCAATCAGGGATGAGCTCATTTCCTGGAGTTTCGGCAGTACCATAATCACCACAATGGGGACACTGAAAGCAATATGCGACAGTAATACCGATATAAATCCAAGTCTAATCCCAATCATTGTAAATAATATAAGAAATGATGCACCAATGATGACATCGGGACTAACAATCAAAACATTATTTAATGTTTGTAACGTGTTTTTCGTTCTGCGCTTTTTTACATACGTAATCGCTAGTGCGCCTAATACACCCAGAATCGTTGAAATGGCAGCAGATAATAATGCAATAATTAATGTGTTCAATGCGATGATCAATAGCCTTGTGTCTTGAAAAACATCCTTATACCAATCAAGTGTAAACCCCTCAAAATTCCGCATCGACCCTCCAGCGTTAAATGAGTAATACATTAAATATATAATCGGTGCATAAAGGATGAAAAAAACAAAGATTAAATATATATTAGGTAATTTACTTTTTATATTCACGCCAAATCACCTCGCTTCCGTTGCCCGGTAAGAATCATAATAATTGCCATAGCTATTATTAAAAATACAGCAATAGTTGCACCCATTCCCCAATCTTGCGTAACGAGGAAATGTTGTTCAATCGCTGTTCCTAACGTTATAACGCGATTACCTGAGATCAATCTTGTGATCATGAACAAAGAAAGTGCAGGTATAAACACAGCTTGACAGCCTGATTTAACGCCATCTAATGTTAATGGAAAAATGACACGTCTGAAAGTCGTCCATCCGGAAGCACCGAGATCACTTGCAGCATCAGTAAAGGAAGGATTCATCTTTTCCAAAGAATTATAAATTGGTAAAATCATAAATGGAATAAATATATAAACCGCAACAAATATAAAACTAAAATCGGTGAATAATATCTGTTTAGAACCTATTCCTATTACTTCCAAAAAGCTGTTAGCCGGACCATATGCTCCGAACAAACCAAGAAAAGCGTATGCTTTTAAAAGTAAATTAATCCACGAAGGCAAGATAATTAATAATAGCCAAAGCTGCCTATGCTTCGTCTTTGTCAAAAGATAGGCCGTTGGATAAGAAATTAATAATGTGAAACTAGTGATAAGAAATGCATACCAAAAAGAACTGAACGTCATTTTCAAATAGACAGGTGTAAAGAATCGTTGGTAATTATTGAATGTAAAATGGCCTTCGATATCAAAGAAAGAATAATAACCAATAAGCAAGATCGGTGCAACGACGAACAAGGCAATCCATAGAATATAAGGAATCAGATAAAAATTACGCGTTTTATTCATGACTGGCCTCATCATAAGCTTCTAACCGTTTATCAAACTCTTCTTCTGTTTCTCCAAATCTCATTACATGGATCGCTTCCGGATCAAAATGAAGACCGATTTCATCCCCCGCATTTGCTTTTTTAGTGGAATGAACAAGCCATTCGTTGCCGTAATCGTCGTAACAACAAATTTCATAATGGACGCCTCGGAAAAGTTGCGAATCAACCTTTACTTTCAACTTACCTTGATCTCGTGAGGTAATTTCTAAATCCTCAGGTCTAATAACAATCTCTACAGGTTCATTGGGGTTAAGCCCCTGATCGACACATTCAAATTGTTTGCCGCCAAACTCCACTTGATAGTCTTGAATCATCTTGCCTTTCACGATATTCGATTCGCCTATAAAATCAGCGACAAATCTATTAATAGGCTCATCATATATATCAATTGGCGTTCCACTTTGCTGTATTTTCCCTTGGTTAATAACAAAAATTTCGTCTGACATTGCAAGTGCTTCTTCTTGATCATGTGTAACGAATATGAATGTAATACCCAATCTTTGCTGTAATTCACGCAGTTCATATTGCATTTCTGTTCTTAATTTTAAATCTAAAGCTGATAGTGGTTCATCAAGTAAAATAACTTCCGGCTCATTAACAATCGCACGTGCAATTGCAACACGCTGCCGCTGCCCACCTGACATTTCATTAATTTCTCTATGTTCATACCCTACTAAGTTTACAAATTTAAGTGCTTCTTTTACCTTTACATCAATATCTGACTTCTTCATCTTTTTTATACGCAGACCAAAAGCAACATTTTCAAAAACATTTAGGTGCGGAAATAAAGCATAATCTTGGAACACAGTATTCACTTGACGCTTATTTGCTGGAATGCTGTTTATTTTTTTACCTTGAAATAAGATATTACCTTTTGTCGGCTGGTTAAAGCCTGCTATTAAACGAAGGATCGTTGTTTTCCCGCATCCGGAAGGGCCAAGTAATGTATAAAATTTACCTTTTTCAATTTCAAAACTGACATCATCTAATATTATTGTTTGATCATATTGCTTTGAAACGTTTTCAAAGCGAATAATTGTCTGATCTAGCATCATATGCCCTCCATTTCTTATAATGCGTGTTCAAAAAGGTGACAAATTAGAAACAAGAAGTTCGAGGCGGCGTAGAATTGAGGAACGGACTTGCACAGGATGTGCTGACTTCTGTGTTGCTCATAGGACGTGAGCGATCTTAACAGAGGTTCCTTTTCCTTAGTAGAAGTACGTACCTATGCCAACGAAGAAATTCTCCATTTATCATTTGGTGACTTTTTGAACATCCTCTTATAGATAAGATTCTGTTGCAACGAGAATGAGTTCTGATTTACCATTATTGGCATTACTAATTTGATGTTCATTTGCCGCATGAAAATATAAAGATTCTCCTGCCACAGCATAATAAACACGTTTACCAAGAGTAATCTTGACCCTTCCCTTAAGAACATAGGCAAAGGTTTCAGACAGCGAAGGTTCAAATGGTTTAAATTCGCCATTTTCTTGCAGCGTTAACCTAATTGGTTCCATATCCTTTTCGTTAGATTCCGGCACGAGCCATTGCATATCATAGCCTCGTTCCTCATCCATATAATCGGTTTGATCTTCTTCTCCATAGACAACTTTTTGTTCGCGTTCTTCTTCATCGAAAAATTGTTTAGGCGTACAACCTAAAACCTCTAATATATTAAAAAAGGTATCTATTGCTGGAGAACTTAATTCGCGTTCTAGCTGGGAAATATATCCTTTACTTAAATCTGTGCGCTCCCCGAGTTCCTCTTGTGTAAGTCCCTTTTTCAGTCGCAAATTTTTAATTTTATTCCCAATTTTCATGAATCTTTCCCTCTTGTCTGTTTATTATAAGTAAACATGCAGTAAACTAAGTTTACTTATAGTAAACTTATTGTTTACCTTAAACCCTAGTATATTATACATAATGTAGAAAATTGCGCAATACATTTCTGTTAAAAATTTAGTGCTAAAATTTGTTAATCAAACGTTTGATTAACTAGTAAAATACTTATTGAAAGAAAAAAGGACAAGCTGTAGGCTTATTTCTACAGCTTGTCCTTTTCGGGAAAATATGGGGGGCGCTATGGTTTAGCTATGTTTTATGATATATATTTCTATCAAAACATCATATGCTGCAGTAAATTCATGTGAACATACAAATATATGAAAAAAATTACGTCTATCTAGTATGTTTACATTACTATCGTACGGATATACAACTTTTATGGTACAGTCACATCAATTTACTGACCACTAGGGAATTTTATAAGCCACTCGCGCTCTTTTATTGGCAACTCAGGAATTTTATAAGCCGCTCGCTCTTTTTTATTGGCCACTCAGGGATTTTATTAGCCACTCGCGTTCTTTTACTGGCCGCTCAGGAATTTTATTAGCCACTCGCGTTCTTTTACTGGCCGCTCAGGGATTTTATTAGCCGCTCGCATCGAATTACTGGCCACTCAGGAATTTTATTAGCCGCTCGCATCGAATTACTGGCCACTCAAGGATTTATAAGCCACTCGCTCCGATTTACGGGCCACTCAAAGATATTATAAGCCACTCGCGGGATTTACTGGCGGCTCAGAACTTTTTTAAACCGCACGCGTGAATTACTGGCCACTCGGCGGGCTCATGAGGACATACTATCTATTCATGTCGTACGCTCACTATTGACACGGACCAAGTCTAAAAAGGTATCTATTGCTTTTGTTTTATACGGTGACAGTGTAACGATGGAAAACATTCTTGAAAAAGGAACCCCTTGTACATCCATAATTTGCAATGTCCCCATGGACAGCTCTTTCTGAATTGCCCATTTTGAGAGTAAACTGATGCCAAGCCCTGCCTCGACTGATTCTTTTATCAATTGGGTACTACCGAATTCCATTTTCTTACTTGGTACAATGCCCAACTGTCGGAATAATTGTTCGGTTGCTTCCCGTGTTCCAGACCCCTTCTCTCGGACGATCCAACTTACTTTTTCCAACTCTTCTATTCCTATCTCTCTTTGTTGGTTCGCCAATGGATGACCTGTAGCTAAAATGATATACATTTTGTCTTCATCAAAAGCCTCGATATTCAAATTTTCATTTTTATAGTCACCTTCAACAATTCCGACATCTATTTGGTGACCTAGTACAAGTTCTGCAACTTCTTTAGAATTCCCTATCGCAACAGAAGGTATAATCAATGGATATTGATCAAGCATTTTTGCCATAATATGAGGTAATACATATTCACCAAACGTGTAACTAGCTCCAATTGATATAGGGCCGCTCATTTTATTTGTGATGTCATCGACATAGCGCTGCATTTTTGTATACAATCCCAATATTTCTTTTGCATGATGATACACAATTTCTCCTGCTTTATTCAACCTTACATACTTGTTGCTTCGCTCTAAAAGCCTTGTACCAATCTCCCGTTCGAATCCTTGGATATATTGGCTCACTGCTGGTTGCGTCATATGCAATTCTTCTGCTGCACGGGAAAAATTTTGTTTTTCTACTACTGTTATAAACACTAATAATTGCTGATCCACCTTTTCACCGCCATTATAAGTAATACTTATTGTAACTATTATAATGATTTATTTTCCTTATATCAAAAAATATCTTATGCTGTAGAAAGCACTTACTTTTCGGGGGTTTTTATATGAGCGAGCCACAGAAGCAACAAAAGCAAAATAACAAATCTATCCCACAATCCATTAATCTTCATTGGTTTGGTGGGATTGCTTTCACCTTTTTCATCGCTTTCCTTGGATTTATCCTTGTAAAGCTTCCTGGTTTCAGCATGGTTGGGCAATTGGCTTCAGCTATCGTCATTGCAATTATTTATAGGCAATTTTTCGGTTATCCAGAATCACTACGTTCCGGGATCATGTTTTCTTCTAAAAACTTACTAAGATTTGCTATTATTTTATACGGATTGAAGTTGAACATTGGCGCTGTTTTAACTGATGGTCTGGGCTTGTTAATTCGAGATGCAGGCGTGATTATCTTCGCGATCTTGGCGACTATCTGGTTAGCCAAAAAAATAAAAGCAAATCCGACCATTTCTTTGCTGCTTGGTGTTGGTACCGGGGTTTGCGGAGCTGCTGCCATTGCAGCTATTGCACCAATTATTAAATCGAAGGATGAAGATACCGCAATCAGCGTTGGTATCATCGCATTAGTCGGAACGGTTTTTGCAATTGCTTACACGATATTGCGCCCGATTTTACCTTTGACAGATATTCAATATGGGATGTGGGCTGGAGTCAGTCTACATGAAGTAGCGCAAGTTGTGCTTGCTGCAGCTTCTGGTGGAGACGAGGCGCTCGCTTTTGCTCTGCTCGCAAAACTTGGACGTGTATTTTTACTTATTCCGCTTTGCTTCATTTTTATGTACTGGATTAAGCGTAAATCAACCAGAGAAAGCGGGAACGCTAAAATTGAGTTTCCTTGGTTTCTTGTTGGCTTTATCATCATGAGTATTATCGGTAGCTTTGTACTTGGACATTCCGTGCCGATTTCTGAAGGGGCATTGGATGTGGTCTCGAACATTACAACATGGGTACTTACTGCAGCAATGGTCGGACTCGGCTTAAATGTTAGCCTAGGCGATTTACGAAAAAGAGCCCTAAAGCCTCTCATCGCCATGGTAACTGTTTCGATAGTACTTTCAGTTTTGACTTTCTTTATCATATAAAAGTGTTTGGGCAATTATGAAAGCATCAAAGAGGGGAAATTATATACCTATAAATGAACTGTTTGGGTTAAAAAAATCGGAAGCGAAGGTTTTACGCTCGCTCCCGATTTTTTTATTGATTTTTCTTTCGCTTTTTATTGTTTAGTTTTTGATTCACTGTTAACGGTTCTTTTGAAAATTCTTCGTTAAAATCCTTCATGCCATGATCAGGAGTTTTGGCTGCATTCATACCTTGGAGACTCCTCTTGTCCATCAAAATCACCTCCATATTCTATTCTTTCTTCTATCCTAAGCAAATATGTATGTATTAATGATCAGAAAAGGGATCTGCCCCTCAGCATTAAAATGCGCTGGGGAACAGAACCCTTTTCTTTCGCTCTCTAGTTGTTAAGTCTCAGCAAATATATCACTAAACATTTCGTTGTCTAGCTACAGCGCGCAGTGACTAGCAAACTTCAGGATGCTTCCTACGATAAGTTACATCGGTTCGCCTTGCAGGTGTGAGCCAGGGGTTCGAGTTCATAAGTCAATTCGTCAAGAATGCAAAGACCAACCTTCCCGCCACCTTGCCTTATGCTTGTCGCCCCTGGACGAGCGCCTTTCCTTTTCACAGCTTACCGTGTTTCCTTTATATGGCTTCTCGACTACCCTGTGGCAACGTCCACGCACCCACATCTGTGGGCGCAGTTTATACATCACTACACGGGAGATTTCGCTTTTTTTGTTACATTGCCTCTTGGCCGATTTGTAGTTGGTACATTTGATAGTACTTTCCTTTTTGCTCCATTAGTTCTTGATGATTTCCGCGCTCTACGATTGTTCCGCGGTCGAGCACGAGAATTTGGTCTGCGTTTTTAATCGTTGAAAGACGATGGGCAATGATAAATGTTGTTCTTCCTTTTTTTAACACATCCATTGCTTCTTGAATAATCGTTTCTGTCTCAGTATCAATGCTTGATGTCGCTTCATCTAAGATCAGAATAGCTGGGTCGAATGCAAGTGCACGCGCGAATGAAACGAGCTGCCGCTGACCGGATGATAATGTACTACCTTTTTCGATGACGCGTTCATCAAAGCCATCTTCTAAGTTTTTCAGCACGCCTTCCGCACCAACTGCTTTTAATGCCGCATCTACCTTATCCCTTGTAATCCGCGGATCATTTAAACTAACATTCGTCGCAATCGTTCCAGTAAATAAATAAGGATCCTGTAGCACTATCCCCATATGATCGCGGAGTGTTTGCTTCGGAATGTCTTTAATATTTTTACCGTCAATCCGGATCTCTCCTTCATTACAATCATAGAACCGAAACAGCACATTCATAATCGAGCTTTTCCCTGAACCAGTATGACCAACAAGCGCAACTGTATCGCCTTGTTTTGCTTCAAAGTGAATGTCTCTTAGTACGTATTCATTTTCTTTATAGCCAAAATGAACATGATCAAAGGTAACATTCCCTTTATAGCGCCCCATTTTTTCAGTGCTAACATCCTCACCTGCCTCATCAAGAAGACGGAAAACACGTTCTCCAGCCACTAGCGCCTGCTCTAAATTGGCGAACTGGTTGACAATATTACCAACAGGGTTAAATAAACGATTAATATAATCAACATAGGCATACAAAACACCGATTGTTACCACGGACTGAACACCAATCGCTTCACTTCCGAAATACCAAATGAAGCCGACAAATACGAGATTTCGCAAGATCCCCACGAAGTTATGTGAAGACAAGGAATTTAATATGAGCATCTTATTTTGATATTGAAAATGTGTTTCATTCAACTCTTCGAATTCCTTGCTCATCTGCTTTTCCCGACGAAAAGCTTGGATGATCGTCATTCCTTGAATCGATTCATTGATCATTGCATTCAATTCACTTACTTTAGAACGAATGACATGATTATACTTTGACGCATATTTCCGATAAAAAATCATCCATCCGTACATAATTGGCATAAGGGCTAAACAGAAAAGAGCCAATTTCACGTCGAGAAAAAACATGGCAATATATATGCCAATAATATAAATCAGACCGGAGAAAAATGTAGATAATACCGCTACATATAATTCTCTAATCGCTTCAGTGTCATTTGTAATTCGCGCTACTACTTTTCCGGCAGGCAAATCATCGAAATAACGAATTGGCAGTCTTTGTACATGTGCAAAGATATCTGTGCGCATTTTTTGAATAATCCTATTTGCCGCTTTTTGCAAATAAAAATATTGTCCATATTGAAATAGGGCCGATATGATGAACAAGCCTGCATAAATAATAAGTAGCTTGATCATTGCAGGAAGCTCTGGCTGATAGAAACTCAACACTTCATTTGCCGATAATTTATTAGCATCGACCGTAGTAGATGTGTCTTCATCTAAAATCATGAGCTTTCCATCTTTCACTTCACGTTTACCTTCAAGCGGCACCTTCGAATCAATAAAATAAAAATTTCTTCCTACTTGTAAAATCGTCGCTAAACTTGCTGTGTCATTCGCTTTCCCCTCATCTAAATAACGTTCGCGTACATATAATTCCCCATTATATTTAACGGATGATTCACTTTGATCCGTTTGTAACCAATGATCTTCTATTCCTAAAATATGTTCATCAATTAAAGTTTTCGCTATAATCGGTTCAAGCACGTCAGCACAAACCGATACCGTCAGCATTGCAAGTGCAGCAATAATGAGTCCTTTGAAATATAGTGCATATCGAAATAATCGTTTACCGACCATTATGCTTGCACCTCCTCTTCGAGCAAGCTCTCTACCTGTTGTCTATCATATTGTTCTTTATACCAACCTTGAGATTCAAGCAATTGTTCATGTGTTCCTTCTTCGATTACTTTTCCATCATCAAAAACAATGATCCAATCAGCATGTTCTATCGCAGATAATCGATGCGTTGTAATAATCGTTGTTTTTTCCTGTCTTTCTTTCCGAATATTTCTGATGATACGTGCCTCCGTTTTAGCATCCACAGCAGACAATGAATCATCTAATATGAGTAAATCCGGATTTTTTATCAGTGCCCGGGCAATCGATATCCGCTGCTTTTGCCCACCAGAAAGTGCCACTCCTTTTTCACCGACAAGTGTATCCAACCCTTCTGGCAACATGGCTAAATCCTTTTCAAAATAAGCGAGATGAATCGCCTTCTTTAAATCAGATTCGGTAGCCTTTTCGTCTCCGAACAATATATTTTCCCGTACACTTCTAGAGAACAGCACATGGTCTTGTGGTACATAACCGATCCAGCTTCGCAATTGATCTTTTGACTGTTCAGCAATACTTATATCTGAAATCGTAATATCACCATGACCCAACGGATATTCCCGTAAAAACTGTTTAATAAAAGTTGTCTTTCCACTCCCAGTTTTACCAACAACACCTATCGTTGATCCACGTTCGATCTCCAATGAAAGATCTGCTAAATTATCTGTATGTGAAGATGGATAACGGAATACCGTTTGTGAAAATGCAATCTTTTCTGGTTGTTCAATTGTTTTTGGAACTTCTGGATCTTTTACATCTTCCTCGTGATTTAATATTTCCTGCACTCGGTCAAGTGAAGCATTACCGCGCTGCATCACATTGATTAATTCTCCAATCGCAAACATTGGCCATATAAGCATTCCTAGGTAAACGTTGAAAGAAACGAGATGCCCTAGTGATATTTCTTGATGAAAGACAAGATAAGTCCCATAAGACAATCCGATTATATAACTAATACCTGTTATCACTTTAGTCACAGGACCAAAAAAGGCATCAATTTGGACTACATTAATATTTTTTTGATATACATCCTCAGTCATTTTTTGAAAATCAACTTCACTTTCTTTTTCCTGTACATACGCTCTTATTACGCGCACACCTGCAACTGCTTCAAGGACACTGTCGTTCATATCTCCAAAAGCATCCTGCGCTGTCATAAAGCGGGTATGAATTTTCGCCCCTAGAATCTTAATAATCAAGGCCAAAATTGGCAATGGTAATATGGCTGCAAGCGTTAATTTCCACGAAACAAGAAACCCCATCGTCAATAGAATCGTAATCATATACATCGTCGAATCAAATAGTGTTAAAATTCCAAACCCCGCAGTTGTGGAGATCGCTCTTAAATCATTTGTCCCCCTCGCCATCAAGTCACCTGTACGGTTTTTCTCAAAAAAGGTTGGCGTCATTTTTAACAAATGGTTCATTAACCTTGACCGAATCAGCTTTTCTACGATGAACGCTCCACCGAAAAGCTGATACTGCCATACATAAGTTACCACATAATTAAAAACGGAGATTCCGACTAATATTCCAATATATAGGAATAATGTATCTTTTGTCATCGTACCGAGATGAATATGATCTATCCCTGCACCAAGAAGAAACGGTGGAATGACTTCAAATATATTCGCAAATCCAAGTAACACTAAAGCAATTGCATACCTCTTCCAATGCATTTTAAAAAACCAGCCTAATTTCGCTAATACACTAAACATATATTATCCTCCCTCTACCTAGCTACCCATTCTCTAGCTCCACTGCAATCATTAGTTGAATGTTCTTTCTCGTCATTTCATTTCCCTCCTCATTTATAAAAGACATGCATAAAGCACGCTTATTGTTTCCACTCCCTTTTTCCATTTTCATATATTAAGAAACAGCAATTTTTATGCTGAAATCTTCAAAATAACAACCCTTTCTCTGTTAAAAATAAAAAAGCATAGTTGCGCCCAAGAAATGCGCGCAACTATGCTTCACATAAAAAAGACATGGACCTTAAACAGCCCATGTCTTTATCGTTAAATTATGATAAAAACTAATTTACGAACGACAGGCTGATCCTTTATTCAATTGATGATGAGTAAAGACAATTAACTTTTTCATGTTATTCAGCCTCCCTTTCTGTAAAATTTTAATTATTTGAATGTTCATATCTTAGCACCATGAATTTCCAATGTCAACGCTTTTACGGATAATATTATTGGTCTACATTTTTCTACTTTATTCCCGGGCTGAGTAGTGCTCTCGCCTTATTTACTGTTTCCATATATTCACGCTCCGGTACTGAGTCAATAACAATTCCAGCACCTGCCTGTAAATATGCCTGTTGCTCTTTGATAACGAGTGAGCGAATCGCGAGGGCGAAGTCGATGTCCCCATTCGCGTTAACATAGCCAATTGCACCGCCATATACACCACGCTTCACATCTTCCAGCTCATTGATAATTTGCATTGCTCGCGTTTTTGGTGCCCCTGATACCGTCCCAGCCGGAAGGCATGCGATGAGTGCATCGATACCCATTTGCCCTTCAGCAAGCTCCCCTTCCACTTCCGAGACGATATGCATCACATGGCGATATTGTTCTATTTTCATATACCTTTTTACATCTATACTATCCGGCATACAAACCTCTGACATTTCTTCACGACTTAAATCAACGAGCATCCGGTGCTCGGATAACTCTTTTTCATCTGATAAAAGTTCCGTAGCTAGTTTTTCGTCTTCCTCGACTGTCTCTCCCCGCGGTCTCGTCCCTGCAATTGGGTTTGTTGAGGCGTGGCGCCCATTCGTTTTAATAAAGCTTTCTGGTGAAGCTCCTAAAACAACGTGCTCACCAAAATCTAAGAAAAACATATATGGCGACGGATTAGAGTTACGTAACACACGATAAAAGTGGAACGGATCTGCATCTACATGACCGATCATTCTTTGTGACAGCACCACTTGCAGAAGTTCACCACTCTTCACATATTCCTGAGCCTTTGCAATTCTACGAACAAACTCTTCTTTTTCCATCTCAGGACGAAATTCAATATTACAATCAAAAAGAGATTCATCTGTTTCTTTACGGGAAATTTGCATTTCCAATTCTTCAAGTCTCTTTTCTAGCTCCGCTTCCGATCGCTTTCCATCTAAATCAATCGCTAGCAAATAAATGGTTTGTGCTAAATGATCAAATACAACAACGTCTTCATAGATCATGAAATGAATATCAGGCATATCGATTTGATCCGAAAGATCGACTCCAATCTCTCGATATTGCCTTATTGCATCGTAACCTACATAGCCAACTGCTCCACCATAAAAAGGGAATGGAAGATCTAATGTCAATTCAGGTAGATTCGTCCGCAAAATATTAAGTGGCAGTCCTTTCTCCTCTTTTATCACTACCCCATCTGAAGAAATAACTTTTGTCTGGTCGCCAGCCCCAATGATTTCCATCAATGGATTTACTCCGATAAACGAATAACGTCCTTGTTCATTATGTTTCAATGAACTTTCCAACAAAAATTTCTTTACACCTTCCAATCGTAAAAATACATTAATCGGAGTCAACACATCACCATTCAACTTTTTCATTTTAAAACTCGCATTTTTTGTTTGCATTTTCATTCCCCTCTCTTTTTTTAAACAAAAAAAGCCCTCAGACAAACACATGAAAACTGTGTTTATCTGAGGGCGATCATAACCGCGGTGCCACCTCATATTGGGCTCTTTCAGGCACGGGAATAACTCCGATGCCCTATCCATGTAACGGCGGAAAACCGTGTTCCCCTACTAACAATTCAAGGAACCACTCGCAAGTCCATTCTGCCCAAGCTTTCGTACCGGATTCACACCATCACCGGTTCTCTGAAACGAAATCATTGCACATACTCCTCTTGCTCAACGTTTTAATTATTAGGCCTACATGACGTACTGTTTTGCCACACGACCTGGCGAACTAAGGCCCACATGACGTGGGTCACAACGGCGTTGCCACACGACGTTGCGCGCCTAGCCGTTGTTCCTTATGTCTAGCTACAACGTACTAATCCCATTACTAAACGAGCGCCTTCTACTTTTCTACGTAAAAAGGCCCCTCATCCAAAGGACGAGGGACCGTGGTGCCACCTTTTTTTCAGCTGTAAAACAGCTCTCATTAAGTATACATGCAAATGCATGATACGTACTCCCTTGTAACGACGGGATTTTCGCCAAAGCCTACACCTCATATAATCAAGGTTCGGTTTAGAAGCTCAGAAGTCCATTCATCTGTATGATCACACCGGTTTGCACCAACCACCGGCTCTCTTCAGTGCCACACAGGCTACTACTCTTCATCATTGCATAAGTTTTGAATTGGTTGATAATGATAATATTAGAAATCTTCCGTAATGTCAACTATTATTTTCCGAGCATTAATCGGTGGTTGCCAAAAAGTTTTATCGCTACCGGAAATAATATACCGATTAACAATACATAGCTTCCAGCTGCAACCCAAAATGCACCTGCTGTTAATTGTCCTCCGAACGCATCACGAACGAATAAAAATAAATTCATAATCGGAATGGCATACAGTGACATATTTAGGGTTTCACTCGCAAAAAACATGAACATCATTGGAAGTACAATAATACTGAAGACTGGTGTGATATAATAACCAGCTTCTTTCACAGAATTCGCTAACATACTGAGGATCATTTCCACTTCCGCGATAAAAACCGCAAATAGTACAATTAACACAATACTCATTGCTATAAATGTCGCGGGATTCGGAATCACCGCAAACCCTTTCTTCAATTCGGTTGTAAAGTTCATGAGTAGGCTAAGCACACCGCCACAAAGTACTCCTGTAAAGATACCTAGTAATGAAATGGTTAGCCATTTCGCCAACAGGATTTTTATTGGTTTCACAGGTGTGATTAGCAATGCTTCAATTGTTTTCTTTTCCTTTTCTCCCGCAAACAACTCTGATGCTGATGGGTATGACCGCAATTGGAATCAACATTGGGAGCAGTAGGGCGAGCATAAATGATGCAATGGCATTGTCTTCATCCTTTGTCGTTTTTGTTTCCATTTGGAAAACTTCCACGATATTGCTGTCAATATTATGACCAGCTAGTCTGAGTTGGACCATTTCCTGTTGCCACTGTGTAAAAGCACCCATCACAAGCGTTGAAGCATTAGAGGATTCTTGGCTGCTCGGATCATATAGAATCTGAACAGGTACTGTTTCCTGTGATTCAAGTTTACTTTCCCATTCTGAGTCAAGAACCAATCCAATCTGGACTTCCTTTTCTTCTACCGCCTTCTGAACATCAGACATTGTTTCAATACTCATTGTTGGCATATAATTGCCAAGTTGCTCAAGCAACTCTGTATCCGTTCCTTCTTCAACAGCGATCGTAAACTCATCTTCATGGCTAGTTGTAAGGATTTTATCATAAAATAAAGTAAGACCTGCCATCATTAAAACTGGAAAAAGAACAAGCAAAGTAATACTCCGTTTATCTCGAAGAACATCTTATTTCTTTTAGAAAAATTGTTTTAAACATATAAATCCCCCCTGACAACATTAGATGTGAATAAATAGTTGAGATCGCGGCTATTTTCCTGCTCATAAAGTTCTTCAAGAGCGCCTTCATAAACTATTTGCCCCTTGTGCATCATAATGACATCTTCACAAAGCTGGGCGATTTCATCCATAATATGTGTGGAAAAGACAATCGTTTTACCTTCACTTTTATATTGATAAATAAATTCCCGGAAAATATTCGATGAAGTGATATCAAGACCTGTTGTTGGCTCATCAAATAAAACGATATCCGGGTCATGAATGAGTGTGCGTGCAATTGCAACTTTCTGCTTCATACCTTTGGAAAATCCCTCTACTTTTCTATCAAGATATTTGCGCATGCCGAACCGCTTCGCAAGCATGTCGATCTGATTTTTAATATCATGTGCTGACATACCGTAAAGACTTCCAAAGTATTCTAGGTTCTCTCGTGCAGTCAATCTATTATAAAGTCCCGTTTCCGATCCAAATAGGACACCTAACCGAGACCGCACTTGAACTTTATTTTCAAAAATATTACGGCCATCAAGCGTTATCGTTCCTTCATCTGGCTCTATTAATGTGCAGAGCATACGAAGCAATGTCGTTTTACCAGCCCCATTTTCCCCAATTAATCCGACAACATGCCCTTTAGGGATATTTAATGATATAAAATCAACCGCTTTTACATATTGTTTTTTATCCTTAAATTGTTTAGACACTTGATTAACCACAATCATGCCGTTCATCTCCCTCTCGGTAATATATAACTGTATTGTACGATCAATTCTCCTCCCCGTCTGCCATCTCGTCGCGAAAGGGACCTTTCATGTCGTGAATGGGTGAAAACTTCTTTAACTATGTATCTGGAAAATACTCTATAATAATGTATAGTATTTCCAAAGGAGTTTTCAGCATGAAAGTGGGAATTGTCGACGATAGAATCATAGATCTTGATAAGCTAAAGTATATTTTAGAAGGGGAAGAAGATGTGGAGCTTATTTTTTCCACAACCAATCCTAAAGAGGCCTATCAAGAAATTCAAAAAAGCAACATTGATTTATTAATAGCTGATATCGAAATGCCTGGTATTTCCGGATATGAACTTGCAGATTTCATTCAAACACACGGACTTCTAATTACAGTAATTTTCGTAACAGCGAAAAGCGGATATGCGGTCAATGCCTTTGAACTAAATGTGCATGATTATATTTTAAAACCTTATAAGAAAGAACGATTGCTCCAGGCGCTCTCAAAATACCGAGAAAAACAACATGCAGGCGATTTAACAGGAAGGCTCATCCTTAGGCAAAAAGGGCATATCGAAATGATTCCGAAGAAAGATATTATTTTTGCAGAACGGACGGGGCGCTCTACAACTATTTATACCGCAAATGATACATTTGAAGCTTATTTGACGATGAATGAGCTTGAAGGAACTTTGCGTGAAAGTAATTTTATCCGTTCACATCGCTCATTTATTATTAATCTCCATTATGTAAAAAGCTTTTCAATTTATACGAAAAAATCATATAGTGTTTTATTCGAAGGAACGAAAAGAAATGCTATGTTAACAAAAGAAAAAATGGACTATTTACAAAAATATTATTTTTGAGGTGAAAGAATGCAGCTCGTTCCGTGGATTTTAGCCATTCTGTGGACAATATGGACAAAGGACTTTCTCGTATCTGGTCTGCTCTTATTGGGGGCATTATGGCAGTTAAGAGAATACTATTCATTACGCTTGCCCTTTCAAAGTGACTGCATTATTGCCATACTATTGCTAAGCTGGCTATGTACCGCTTATTATACTGCCTCACCTATTGTTACCTTAGGAATGTTGCTTCAGCTTGGGGTATTTACGTATTTCAGTAGTGCTCACCAAACAGAAAAGCGAAAACATCTTGCAGTACTTGCCAATTTTAATCAACAAACTGCTTTACTATTCGAACTTAGAAAACAGCGCCACGACTTGCAGAAACATACTACGGCATTGCAACATGCTGATTTATTTACCGATGAAATAAAAGCGTACCGGTCTCAATTATTTGGTCAATACACAGAAATGGATGAGCTTTTGCGTAGAGAATCAAACATCACTGCTGGCGCTCTCTTTGCATATTATCGACAAGCTAAGGAAAAAGGCATCGTTCTTGAATATCATATTCAGCACGCGATCTCAGGACTACCTTTAGCAGAACATGAGCGTATCTCTTTCATTAGCAACATATTAGAGAACGCGATAGAGGCAGCATCTGAATACAAAGAGAAAAATGGCAACGGCGGTTACGTTATCCTTACATGCAGAAAACACAGCGGTATATGGATCATTATTTGCCAAAATAGTACAATCCTACTCGACCATTATACGACTTCACGAATGTATACAAGTAAAGCAATAACGACCAAAGGCGGTAATCACGAAGGATTTGGTACAAAGCAAATAGCGCGGATCGTAAAGAACCATCGAGGTGTCCTCGACTTTTCAGCCATGCAAAATAAGTTTATTTTAAAAATAAAAATTCCCGATGTCAAAACTTGATGTGGAGGTCGAATTGTATTGCAAGAAGATATTACGGGTAATGACCAGACTATAGTAGAAGCTTGTCTACTTGCTGGTCGAATTCTGATGCAATGCGGGGCAGAAACTTATCGCGTTGAAGATACGATGAGAAGAATAGCGGATGCTAATGGTATTTCCGATAGCCAAAGCTTTGTAACTCCAACAGGAATCATTTTTTCCTTAGATGGATTAAGTCCCACCCATCTCGTTCGGATTAATGAGCGTGGAACCGATTTAGAGAAAATAGCTAAGGTGAACGATATCTCTCGGATGATATCTAACAAACAGTTAAACGCGCGAGAAGCTTTGCTCAAATTCCAAGAATTAGACAAAGCCCGTTTCTCCTTTCCTATCTGGATGCAAATTGCGGCGGCAGCTTTAGCAAGCGCAAGTTTTTTAATTATGTTTAATGGAAATTGGTCAGATTTTCTGCCCGCCTTTATCGTTGGAGGCATAGGTTTTTTTATTTTAGTACTGATTCAGCGTATTACGAAAGTAAAATTTTTCGCTGAGTTTTCAGCTGCTTTTGCGATTGGGGTTGCCGCAATGCTTGCAGTAAAAAATGGTTGGGGATGGGATCTCGATTTGATTATTATCGCTTCCGTCATGCCGCTAGTCCCCGGGCTATTAATTACCAATGCCATTCGTGATCTTATGGCGGGTCATTTTGTTTCAGGACTATCGAAAGGTGCCGAAGCATTTTTAACAGCCTTTGCGATCGGAGCAGGAGTTGCCGTTGTGTTTTCATTATGGATGTAGAAAAGGAGAATAATATGCCGAGTTTACTTGTCCACGCACTGTTAAGTTTTATTGCGGCAGCTGGATTTGGAGTTATTTTTAACGCACCAAAAAAGTCATTAATTCAATGTGGTTTAGTCGGTATGATTGGATGGCTTGTGTACTGGTTAATGTCGAATGCACGTTATGACGTTTCCGTTGCTGCCTTCTCAGGTGCTTTCGCTGTAGCCTTAATTGGTCATATCATGGCTAAATATTATAAAACACCAATTATTATTTTCATTGTCGCCGGGATTATCCCACTAGTTCCAGGCGGATCTGCTTACGATGCGATGCGTCATGTTGTGAGCAATGATTATACTGGTTCCATCCCACTTGCAGCAAAAGCATTTATTATCTCAGGTGCTATTGCAATGGGACTCGTATTTGCGGAAGTATTGGTTCAAATTACAATGACATGTATCCGTAAACTAAAACAACTCCAAGCCTCATAATCCCGCTTGGAGTTGTTTTAATATCGAATCGATTATTTTTGCGGTTGATCGAATTTCCCTTTGAAATTCACACGATAGTTTATATAGTTAAGGACAAGACCTAGGACGACTCCTCCTCCGGCCAAAATATATCCCGCATCACTTCGCATTTTCAATCCGTACCATAAGCAGGCAACATAAAATAATAAAATAAGGATACGGATGATAAAATATTTCTTCACGATAAACACATCCTTTCAAAATTAAGTTTTATAAAATAATTTATATTAGTCTTCCCGCCCTTTAACCTTATCGTTTCAGCATTTTCAATGTTGATAAAAAGACAAATATCCTCTATATAATTTAGGATAGATATTCACTGCTTTTCCTTATGTATGTGGGCTTTGTACTTTCCTCATAGCAACAGCCTCTCTATCTTCATACAACTAGCTATAATGAAAGTCCGAACAGTTATCATTTTATCATATCAACAAAAAATGAGTGAATATCTCTCGTTTAATATGTTATTCATTATCTCAAAATGTTACAATTATTGTCATAGGTTGGAGGGATACATATTGAAAAAGTATATGATGATTTTATTTCTTTTCATGTTTGTGTTTGTTGTTGCCGGATGTAATAAAGTAGAAGATCCAAAACCGGAAGATCGATTTGCGGACTATGTAAAGCTTTGGAACGATCAAAAGTTTGATAAGATGTATGATTATTTGTCAACAGATGCGAAAGAATCTATTTCTAAAGAGGATTTCACGAATCGTTACAAAAAAATATATGAAGATTTAGAGATTCATAATTTATCAGTACTTTTTAAGAAGCCTAAAGAAGATGAAGAGACAAAGGAAGAACTAGAGGAAGTTCCATTTTCTTTTTCAACTAAAATGGAAAGTATCGCTGGAGAAATCGAATTTGACCATAAAGCGATCATCGTAAAAGAAGAACGCGATGAGGCAAAAAATTGGTATGTTAATTGGGATACATCTTTTATTTTCCCAGATCTTGAAGATGGGGATAAAATCTCCCTTCCTACTACCCCCGCCAAGCGTGGAGATATTATCGATAAGAATGGTATCGAACTCGCTGAAACGGGACAAGCCAGGCAAATTGGCATCGTTCCTCAAGATATGACTGGTAATGAAGAAGAGATTAAACAAAAAGTTTCCGATCTTTTGGGAGTAAGTCCAGAACAAATTGAAAAGGCATTAAGTGCCTCTTGGGTAAAACCCGAGCACTTCGTCCCGATTCATACAATCGCAAGTGACGAAACGGAGCTTTTGGATAAACTATCTGAAGTTCCGTCTGTTCACAGTATGGGGGTCGAGGCAAGGGTCTATCCATTGGGTGAGGCTGCAGCCCATTTGACAGGTAATATTGGCCCTATTACAGCTGACGAAATAGAGAAAAATAAAGGAAAAGGCTATAGCAACACAGATAGTATTGGTAAAAGAGGTCTGGAAAAGGTACTTGAAGATCGATTAAAAGGCGAAAACGGTGTACAAATCGTTATCAACAAAGAAGATGGATCAGAAATTTTCCTTGCTGAGAAACCTGTAAAGGATGGCGAAAACGTTAAATTGACAATCGATAGCACCCTGCAGAGAACAATATTTGAAGAACTGGCGGGCAAACCCGGAACAGCGGTAGCTATGGATCCAATTACGGGAGAAACACTTGCCTTAGTTAGTAGTCCAAGCTTTAACCCTAATACACTTTCTTTAGGGGCAACGAATGAACAATGGGCAGCTCTACAAGACGATCCAAATAAACCTTTAACCATTCGTTTTAATAAGAGCACTGCCCCAGGTTCAGTAATCAAACCAATCACAGCAGCGATAGAATTGAACGAAGGTATAATCGATTGGAAAAAAGCAATTGAAATCAAAGATCTAACATGGCAAAAAGATGCATCTTGGGGTGGCTATAAGGTAAAAAGAGTCTCAGACCCTGGGACGCCAATTGATCTTGAAAAAGCATTAATATACTCTGATAATATTTACTTTGCGCAAACAACACTTGAGCTTGGTAAGGATAAATTTATTTCCGGATTAAAAAAATTCGGCTTTGAAGAGAAGCTACCTTTTCTCTATCCAATGGAAGATTCAAAAATCGGAACGATTGACTCCGACATTGCTCTAGCTGATTCAGGCTATGGTCAAGGACAAGTAGAAATGAGTGTACTACATTTAGCCAGTGCATTTACACCATTTGTCAATAAAGGAAATATGATCAAACCAATTTTGCAAATGGATGATCAGCCCGGACAAATTTGGAAAAAAGACGTGGTTAGCGCGGAGCAAGCGGAGAATATTCACCAAGCACTAGTCAAAGTGGTGGAGGATCCAAAAGGGACAGCCCGTGGCGCAAGAATACAGGATTATCCACTAGCTGGAAAAACTGGAACAGCGGAATTTAAGGAAAAACAAAATGAAAAAGGTAAAGAGAATGGCTGGTTCGTAGCTTATAAGAAAGAAAATCCAGATCTATTAATTGCTTTAATGGTTGAAGGTGTTGAAGAAGGTGGTGGATCAGGGATAGCGGTGAATATGGTGAAAGATATATTTACCAAGTTTAAACCGTGATGTCCAATAAAGTATATCCCGAATGATTTAACCAAAAATGAAGCGAGACCCTAACAAGAGCCGTGATTTCATAGTGAGTTGAAAAAACAGACGATCAGTTATTATGATCGTCTGTTTTTTAAACTTATTTATTGTCCGGAACCGCACAACCATCATCCGTACAGCTTGTACCCTCAGCATTATTTCCGGATACATCCTCAAGCACTGGCGTAGCATTCGCTTCTTCCCATGCTTTTTGTAGCGCGCCGAGGAATGTTTCTGGAGCTTGGGCACCTGATATCGCATATTTATCGTTAATGACGAAAAATGGTACACCACGCACACCAATTTGCTGAGCCGTTTTTTGATCATTGCGAACGTCATCGGCATAAGCTTGTTCATCATTTAAAACAGTTAAAGCATCTTCATGTGCAATCCCTACTGTTTCCGCAATATTTGCTAAAGTAATTTGATCGCCGACATTTTTCGAATCTGTAAAATACGCATATAGTAGCTTTTCCGTCAATTGCGCATCTTTCCCTTGCTTCTTCGCAAAATGGGCAAGTCGATGTGCGTCAAATGTATTTGTAGGCTTCATATTTTCAAAATTGAACGTCAACCCTACACTCGCTGCCTGCTCGCCAATGCTAGCATTCATCTCTTTCGCTTTTTCAAGCGACATGCCATATTTAGTTGCGAGGACTTCTTGCATACTTTGCTTGCTATCTTTCGGAGCGTTCGGATCTAACTCAAAGCTTTTAAACTCAATTTCGATTTGATCACGATGATCAAACTGCTTAAGTGCTTCTTCTAAACGACGTTTACCAATATAGCAAAACGGGCAAACAAAATCAGACCACACTGCAATTTTCATTTTTACACCTCATTAATTATTATTCAACTCTTTTTACAGATGCTTCGCGTTATAGCTACCTAACACGCGAACATCATATCCATATGTTTCTAAAATAGCGATCGCTTTTTTCAAATTTGACTCGTGCATTCCTAGACCAGCTTCTAGAAAGAAACGATATGTACCTAATTTTACTTTCGTTGGTCTTGATTCAATCCATGTAAGGTTGACACCCAATGATGAAAAAACATTAAGGATGATCGCAAGTAATCCAGGGCGGTCTTCTATTGGCGTTACAAGCAGCATCGTTTTCTCTGTTGCTTGTTTTTTTGTATCTTTTTTTGATAAGATTAAGAACCGTGTAGAATTGCCTTCAAAGTCTTGTATATTACTTTTGGCGATCTTTAAATCAAATGTTTTTGCAGCCCACTCTGATGCAATCGCTCCTGCATCAAGTCTTCCTGCTTTTTTAAGTGACTCGGCAGCGTTTGCTGTACTGTTATAGTGTTTCGTCTCCGCTCTTAGTTCTCTCGTATATGCCCGACATTGGGCTAAGGCAGGTGGGATTGACCATACTTCCTTAATGTTTTCCAAACTAGCTCCTTCGACTGTCAACAAATGAAGCGCTACAGGTAAAATAGCTTCGCCTTCAATCCATAAATCATTATTGATTAAACCATCGGTCGTCATCGTAATCGTGCCTTCAATTGCATTTTCAATCGGTACAATTCCTTTATCTACGCGTTCGTCAGTAACTGCTTCAAGCACATCGAGGATGGTCCCAAGATTAATCGGGATAATCTCCTCTTCTGAAAAGTACTTTAATGCCGCTTCTTCAGAAAACGTTCCTTTTGGTCCTAAATATGCTACTTTCAAAATTAACAAACTCCTTTTCATCCAATACTCAAATAGCAGTGCAGCTTTACATATTGCATATAGAAAGAGGACAGCAACACGCTGTCCCTTTGATTATTTATTTAATGCTGCTGTCAGTGGTGGGACGATTTGTTTTTTTCTCGAAACAACGCCTTTTAATACTGCTTCATTATTTTGAAGTGTGATATTAAATGCCTGCTCTACTGTTTTGGCTGCTTGCCCAACAGCAATAGCCGTGGAGTCATTCGTCAAAATATCTGTCACTACAAAGAGGAATAAATCTAATCCTCTTTCTGCAATTACGTCGGAAAGTGCTGCTTCAATTTCAGCTTTTCTCGCTAATACATCTTCAACTCCAACAGCATTGACTTGCGCGATTTCCACTTTAGCGCTACCCATATTAAACTCTTTCGCATCTAAAGTTAGTAATTGTTCTACTGTTTTCCCGCTTACATCTGCGCCCGCTTTTAACATCTCGAGTCCATAGCTATCTGCATCCACACCAGCAATATCCGCTAGTTCTTTTGCTGCCACAATATCTTCCTCTGTACATGTTGGAGATTTAAACAGTAAGGAATCTGAAATAATCGCGGATAGCATTAGGCCAGCCATCTTTTTATCGATTTCCAAATTATTTTCCTTATAAATCTTATTTAAAATCGTTGCGGTACATCCAACTGGCTCTGCACGAAAATAGAGTGGATCACTCGTTTCGAAATTAGCAATGCGATGATGGTCAATTACTTCTATCACTTGCACTTCATCAATATCTACCGCACTTTGCTGACGCTCGTTATGATCTACTAAAATAACTTGTTTGACCTCAGTAGCTACGGTCTCCACTTGTCTTGGTGCGCTTACTTGAAAATGATCTAATGCATATTGGGTTTCACCATTCACTTCACCTAACCGCACAGCTTCCACATTTAAACCAAGCTTCGTTTTCACATCTGCATATACTAGCGCTGAACAAATGGTATCTGTGTCTGGATTTTTATGTCCGAAAACAAGTATTTTTTCCATATTTATCTCCTTGAATATATGTAATTTGAGGCTCTTCCTCATTTCTATCAATTTTACCATATGATTGGGATTTTTCGCTTCCTTAAAGACTGACGTAGCAAAAAACTTATCCCTTACTTATATTTATTTTCCAATCTATCCCTGTTCCAATCTGATACTTTTCAGCAAAAGAAGCTTGATTAATTGCAACAGCTACATTATCGAGGGAATTAATATAAATAAGTGCTTCACCAACATTATTATCAGCAAATGACTTCCCGTAAATCATTTTCTTTACATATACACGTGTTCCATCATGGTCAATCGCTACTTTGACATGCCCACCATACTCAACACCGAGTTCCATCAGTAAAGACCGACTAATATTCGTCCATAGATTTCCGTATCGGACATCAAGTACATCGATCATTCCTGATAGCACGCCATCTTCTAAATTCGCTGAAAGAAAAGGTAGCTGAACAATGGATCCTAAATCACCTTCAGGCCCTACGTCCTCAAATGAAATTGTATTTGATGCCAGTCTCGCGCCAGAATACGCATATATATCGCGACCATGAAAAGTATGTGATGCACCTGAATTAGGTAAGCGATTAATATTTTCATCAATAATACGAATTTGTGTAATTCCTATTTGCTGGTGAATATGTGTCAATGTTCCGTTATCCGGAGTAACGATATAATGGTTAGAAGCTGTTTTAGCTACAACGCTTCTCCGTTCCGATCCTACGCCAGGGTCAACAACAGAAACAAACACTGAACCCTCAGGCCAATATGAGATCGTCTGCAACAACCGATATGATCCTTCCCAAATATTGTATGGCGGGATCTCATGGGTTAAATCAAAAATTTTGAGCGAATTATCCACACCATTAGCAACCCCATACATCGCACTAACCGCACCATCACCAAGACCGAAATCTGATTGAAAAATTAAGGGACTTCTCACTACGTTCTTCCTCCCTGACCTGAGCATAATATAGCTCCAATGAATTTTATGAAAATTGTGATTGTAATCATGCTAATATACGAAATATTCTTTGTCAATATTAGCAGAATAATGGCACCGCATACATTTTATTTAACCTATTAATACTTCAAATTGTGACGTTTATTTGTTTTATAAACAAGGAAAAAGGGAAAATAAGCTGAACCTACCATTAGTAAAAGAGAGGAGTAGGATCTTGAATCCATTAAAAAAAGGAATGACATTAATTATAATTATTCTAGCAGGACAAATCATTTTACCGCCTGCAAAAAACGCAGAAGAAGCACACACACATATCGTCATTTCCTTCGATGGAATGCGCCATGACTTCACCACAAAATATATGGATGAGGGACTGCTTCCAAACTTTGAAAATGTGAAAGATAATGGATTATTTGCTGAAGATATTAAAACGATTTTCCCTTCGTTAACGGCAGCCTCCCATGCTGCCATTTCTACGGGAGCAAAACCTAATAAAACAGGGATGATCAGCAATAATCTCCATCAATCAGGGGGAAAACTTACCGATAAACAAAGTGCTTTCTTCTCACCACTTGGTGCAACCCCTATTTGGTCGGAAGCGAAAAAGCAAGGAAAAACAACAGCCACCATTCTTTTCCCTGGTTCCAATCCAGAAGATGGGAATCAAGCGACATATTCCATTTATTATGATGAGACTTGGGCAGAAAGTGCCCTTGAAACACTTCGTTTTAAATCAGCAAAAACATGGACAAATCCACCGAAAAGCTATAGTCCCCTTAGGGATGCGGCATTTCAGATAAAATTTCAAAAAGATAAGGAGCAGACTGTTTATATATTAGCTGTTGATTCTACAAATAACAGCATGACAGATTATGATACTTTTTATGTTTCTGTAAAAAAGGATGCGAATCAAGCGACAGTTGTTCAAGCAGATGAATGGGGAATTATTTCGTTAAATAGAAATAATACAGCCGGATTTTCTTTTAAGCTAAAAGAATTAGACAAATCCCTGTCTAAAGTAAAGCTATACAGAACAGCTGTAACTTCAGCAGCAATAGAAGGTCCTTCTAACTTTAAACAGGACATTTCAGAAAAATTTGGCTTTCTTCCTACCCAAGATGACGATCACGCACTAGCTAAAAAATGGATTACGCGGGAAGATTATGAGCAGATCAGCGAACGATTTGCTAAATGGACAACGGATGTATCGCTCTATATAAAAGAAAAATATAAGCCTGATTTATTAATGTTCTATTATCCTCAAATTGATCATGAGGAACATAAATATCTACTGGTAGACCCAAGACAACCCGGATATTCAAAGGAAAAATCGCATCAATATATGAATTATATTAAATGGGCATATCAATTGACTGATCAGTCTCTCGGTGAAACATTGCAAGCAATGAACGATAATGATCTACTATTTCTGGCTTCTGATCATGGGATGGAACCTGTTCATACGATGATCGCTCCTAATAGTGAACTAGAAAAAGCCGGACTATTACATAAAAATGAGCAAGGTAAAATAGATACTTCCAAATCGAAAGCATATGCTGTTGCAAGTGGTGCAATTGGACATATTTATATTAATTTGGCTGGTCGTGAACAAAATGGAATTGTTTCAGAGGATGAGTATCCTAAAGTTCAAAATAAAATAGTTAAGATTTTCGAAAAGCTAAAAATAAAAAGACTAGACATTCCAAAGAAAGAAACAGTACGGTATTTATACAGTGATTGGTCAGATAAGGTTCACAGTGGTGAAGCAGATTTCTCGGATACAGCCTCTACTTGGCGAGGAATGTTTCGGGTAATGGTTGGGATAAAAGAGAACCCATTTGAGGATGTAATTACGGCAGGAAACAAAAAAGGAAATGTCCTTGACCACGAGCGGGCAGGCGATGTATTGTTGATTGCGAAACAAGGATATTTTATCGCGCAAGATGATGATGAAACAGCAAAAAAGGCAGTTGATTTAGGGAATCACGGCGGTAATCCAGAACGTAAAGCATTGCGCCCGGTTTTATTCGTAACAGGTAATGGTTTAACACAAGATAATATAACGAGTTCAATTTCTACGATAGATATCGCTCCCACATTATACGAACTAATGGGGCTCAAATCACCTAAGTTTATGGATGGTACAGTAATAGATGAAGTAATTAACGCTAATTTGGAATAATAAAATCCTGTTGTCCTCGTCAGTCAACAGGATTTTATTTCATTTGACCTTTACATAAAACGCAGCAGCAATTATTTCAACTTGGCTAGATAATTGTTGCCCGTATTGTGTAAGACATCACACTGTTCGTTGTATATTTATCTTCTCAATTATAGAAACGACTGCTTCCGTTTCCTCCCAAGGGACAGGTGAAACCCTTGATTGAAAGAAAGCAATTACTTTCTCCAATAAACTAGCATAGTATGGCTTCTCATCTTTCCATATTTCCGCATTAAAAGTATTTCCAGACGTATGCCCAACAATTCCAAAGTAATGATGCCATTCATCTTCTCCTCGCATTATTACTTGGCTACCGCTCTTAAATGTCATATGACAAAGTTCATATGTCTCATAGTGATCGACTTGAACATGTTTAATATCTGTCCCCATTAACGCAACAGCCATCTCCACCATATGAATACCATACCAAAAGTAGCCTGGTATTCCTTCTTGCATCGGTAATGGTCCATATATATATGCCATCTCCGGTTCTTTCATAGCTTCTTTCAAATCAATAAAACTTTCTGCAAACCTTAAAGACGATGAACTCATCAATGGCACTTGATATGTTTCCGCGAGTTCACGTATTTCCCTTAAGTCCTCACTTGAAAAAGTAATCGGCTTATCAATGAAGATAGGGATTTGGTATGGTGCAAGTTTTCTTATCCATTCAAGATGTGTACTACCATCTACTGCTGTCAAAAGAATACCATCTAGTTTTTCACAGAATATCGCTACATCTTCCACCATTTCAACATCATATTGCATCTTCACCTTTTCCGTTAGCTGAACGGTCCGATCTGCGCTAATTGGCAATTCTGGGGAATAGAAGGGTATCGCTTTGGTAACTCGTGCACCTTTTATATAGTGTGGATCATTTTTATCATTTAAGAGCCTTGCAAAAATTTCACAGTGTGATGTATCAATTCCGATCATTCCTATATTCATTTAATTCTCCTCGCCTTCCTCTACATTAAAGTCGAATTGATATACTTGGCGAGGTCGCCCCCGCGTTGACATTTTTTCCGTTCCAACTACCTTAATAAGCTCCGCATCTTGCCAACTTAAAATGATTCGATGCGCACTACGCGTTGTGATCCCTACTATTTGTGCCAATTCATACGCAGTAAATTCGTTTCTCTTTTTCCTTCTAACTATCGCAATCATTTTCTCTAAATATGCGGCATTCATTCCCGTTTTCTCCGCACGACCGAGTATTTTTTGATCGGTCACTGTCAGCGGATATACAATTGGTGCTTCCCACTCTACTGGTCCAAAGACGCTTCTATCTTCTTTAACGATAAAACACGCGGAGCCACCATAATCCTGTGCTTGAAATAAAGCCATTCGCGAATGTGTACCAGCTTCCGTGGCACTCCTACCAAAACCAACACCAATGGAAACCCGAAGATTCAATCGTAGCTTGACATCTTCTACTATTGGCATGCGCTTATAACCTTCCGTGACTTGTTCAAATATACCCCGATTTGTAATAAACAAATACTCATCTTCACTAACAGATGTTAAATAACCGTCTAATTGTTCTACATAATCAAGCAACAGCCTATATAATTGAACATTTCTTTTTTGCACCTGATGCTCGGAGGCTAGTTGCTTCACCAACTTTGAATAACTATCAATCTGAATACGCCCAAAAACGATCTGTGATTCCCGTTGCCTTCGTTGCGTTGTAGCAAGTAGCAATCTTTCCAAAGTTACCGTAATATCTTCTTCAGTTGGTCTTAGCCATTCATTCGGGATACCCCTTTCAGTCAATCGTTCAGATACTAATTTCATACAAGTAATGGCAACACTATTTTCACTCGTTTTAAAATGACCTTCGTGAAAGCGAACCATCTCCGCCACATTTTCCAATAGAGGCTTTTGGTCACATATACTATATGAAAAATTTTCATTCAAGACGACTTTGACTCTATCAACATATGCGGAAATAATCCCGTCAAAACTTATATGCGTAAATGGCGCATTCATTCGCAATTTATACAATGCTTGATACAAACCCGTTCCTTTTAATGGTATGTAAAACGCGGGGATGCCTGGTGGTATTTTAAACTTTGCTAACATATATGGTACTTGGCCAGAATAAATATACGCATCGACTTCATGTTCCAGTTCTTCTGTAAAGACAATTGCCTCTTCTAGTTCATCAGATAGGCGAAAAATCGGCTGAATAGAAGGAAACATTTGTAAACATGGATCGATTACAGCACGTATCCATCTTGGCCCAATTACACCAAGCCGAATGCTACTTTCCATCAGATTATTCAGCTCCTTACATATTGAAAAAGAAAGCACTTCCGATCTTGGAAGCGCCCTTAGTTTATGCTAATTATACCTTATACGTATTTAGAAATTGCTTTACAAACTCATCATCATGGAGCTCAGGGTACATCCGGTACACTCTCTCGATTTCATCGGCCTGTCCCCGAGACATCACTTCATGGTCTGATAAGCACCAGTTACCTTGCAATAATCCTTGGCGTGCCAAAATTTCATTTATTCCAGCGATACAGCCTTTAAATTGATTAGCTGCGTCAAAGAAGACGGCATTTGTATCTGTCACACTTTGCGCTAGCGTTAGCCACTTCTCCTCAATTGCACCACTACTTCTCGCCTCTTTTAATTCCGAAAACAACTTCACTGCTTTTTCCGTCCACACCGCCCAATGTCCTAGCAGTCCTCCAACAATCGCTTTGGAAACTTGCTCCCCATTAATATTAAAAGAATATGTTGTCAGTAAATCCAAGACAATATTATCGTCATTCCCGGTATAAAGGGCAATCTCATCTTTTCTTGAGGACTCGCAAACAGCGCGGACAACGTCCAATGTTTGATACCGATTAAATGGTGCCATTTTAATTGCAACAACATTCGGGATTTCAGCGAACTCTTTCCAAAAATCAAACGTGAATACACGCCCACCAACAGATGGTTGTAAATAAAATCCGAATACAGGCATGATTTCCGCCACTCTTCTAGTACGTTCAAGCAATTCAGACTCTGAATACCCTGTAAGCCCACCATTGCTTAGTAATGCAAGATCATATCCAAGCGATTTTGCAAGTTCAACTTCTTTCATGGCTTGGTCTGTCGGCCCACATACGCCAGCAATTTTTAGAAAAGGTCGATCAAGCTGCGCCTTTTCTACTTCTTCTGCCGCCATTCTAAGAACTGGTTCGAGCAGATTATACGCTGGGTCACGAATTTCAAATTGCGTTGTATGAACACCAACTGCAATCCCGCCTGCACCAGATTCCATATAATAATGTGTCAATCGGCGTTGCGCTACTTCATCAAGCTCTTTATCTTTATTTAAAGCAAGTGGATGAGCAGGTATTACCGTTCCTTCATGTAAAAATTCTACTAGTTTAGGAGCTAACATTTTTAAAATGACCCCTTTCTTTCTTGGAAGTGTGTCGGCTTACCACTAATTTCACCATCATTTTTTACCCATTCAGCTGTCCAATCAATCATTTGATTAATAGAAACTCGAGGATAACCAAACAAGCGATGTGCTTTACCAGAATTGTTAAGAAGGGCCGTTGTCTGCTCTGTCCCAGTAAACACTGGCTCTTTTTCTAGTAATTTTCCAAACTGGGAAGCAATCCAGCGAACTGGTAATAACTCTGGTCCCGTCACATTCAAAATCGTTGGTGGAACATCTGCGATGAGCAAGGAACGAATGGCATATTCATTCGCATCTCCTTGCCAAATGACATTAACATGCCCCATAGATACGTCAATTTCTCGCCCTTCATGAACAGCTCTCGCAATCTCTAATAAAACGCCATAACGCATATCAATCGCGTAGTTTAAACGGAAAATAGTCAATGGCGTGTGATCTCGATGTGCAAAGTGAGTGAATATACGCTCTCTCCCTAAAGAAGATTGCCCGTATTCACCGACAGGATTCACTTCATGGGATTCATCACATCCACCTTGTGCAACAGGAACAAAGGGATACACATTGCCAGTTGAAAAAGCAACAATATTGGCTTGTTTAAAGTGTTCTGCTATTCTACCTGGCAAGTACGTATTCATCGCCCATGTAAAATGCTCATTTCCAGTTGTTCCAAACTTATTTCCCGCCATATAGATAATGTTTTTTTCATATGGTAACTTTGTAAGCTCGTCTTCATTCAATAAATCACAGGCAATCGTATCAATACCAGCTTGCTCCAGCTCTCCCTTTAATGCACCCGATGAAAAACGTGAAACTCCAATTACCTTTTTCTCAACCCCAGCAGCATCAATCGCGCGCTTTGCCATCTTCGCAAGCGTCGGTCCCATCTTCCCTCCGACACCTAAAATCATGATATTTCCTTCTATTATTTTCATATCTTCAATGAGAGCTACAGACGGTTCCGTCATAAAATGTTCTAGTTGTTCAATAGTTTGCAAGTTATATTAGCCTCCCTTTTATTGTAACCGCCTTCATATATAAGGCCATTATCTTCTATACTTTTATTATAAGAGACTTTTCCAATTTGCGACATGTCTTTAATTAGTCTTTATATCTCAATTTAAATAAGGATCAAAAAAACGAACACATAAGTGGTGGTAAAAGGTAGCTATTTTACCTACCAATTCACTTTTCCATCAATTATTTTAAGAGCTCGGTCCTCTTCATTAAAGAAGCAACATTTTCAGATACCTTTTGCAGATGTGAGAAAGCTTCTTCACACCATCTTTCCTCAAAAAATGTCGGGAACAATCAATAAGTTTAATCACTCTATACCAGATTTGACTGCATATATATTAGGCATAGCGCTTTCGCTTCGTTGAAGAAAGAATCCCCAGCTGTTCACGATATTTTGCCACTGTTCTTCTCGATAGCTCCATCCCTTTTTTACTTAGCTCTTCGACAATTTTTTGGTCTGACAACGGTTTACTCTTATTTTCTTTTTGAACTAATTCTTCAATCATAGTTTTAGCCTGAATGGCTGAAGCTACATCTCCGCCTCGATTATCATTCGTTTGTAACGCTTGTGAAAAGAACATTCTGAGCTCGAACATTCCACTCGGTGTTTGTATATATTTCCCTCTAACCACACGGCTAACAGTCGATTCGTGCATATCAATGCTTCGGGCTAGTTCCTTCATTGTAAGAGGCCGTAGAAAACGAAGTCCTTTTAAGAAAAAGTCATTCTGTGCTTGAAGGATGGCTGTTCCAACCTTCATTAGCGTTATTCTTCGTTGCTCTAAACTATTTAAAATCCAATAATAATCTTGTTTTTTTTCATTCAAAAACCGATTTACTTGTCGGTCCCCACGGCTAATCATTTTGGAATAGTAATCAGCTTGGTATGTAATTGTTGGCATACCTTTCTCGCATAATTCTAATTTCATCTTTCCTTTGCTTATTTTTAATATTAAATCAGGTACCACATACTGAGGTTGCTCACTAATGAATTGCGAGCCTGGACGCGGATTTAATTTTCTAATTAAATCTGCTGCCTTTTGTATATCTGTTAAGCTAACAGATAGTTTACTTGAAATATATTTCCATTCTCTCTCAGCAAAATCTTTGAAAAAGTTTGTTAGCAAGGTGGTTACGAGCTTAGGCATGTCCTTTTTACGTTCTACTTGCAAGAGCAAGCATTCTTGTAAAGTTCTTGCAGCAATACCCGGAGGATCTAAACTTTGTATTAAATGAAGACATTTCTCAGCCTCATCTTGGTTAGCGTTAGTAATAGCCGCTACATCTTCTAGTGAAATAGTCAAATATCCATTCATATCAAGATTATAAATGAGTCGTTTTGCAATATTTATCTCTATTATTGACAACGCTTCCATTATTAGTTGCGATAATAAATAATCAGCAAGATTCTCAGAAGAATTGGCAATTTGTTCAAGCCACTTATTTCTATCAGATTCAATATTTGTTGTTTTTCTACTCACAATGGTATCACGAGTATCAACTGGCTCCACTGCGGAACTTTCTATATTAATTAAAGGATTTTCCATCGCTTTCATTTCAAGAAAAGAGGTGAGCTCTTGCGTGGAGTACTGAAGAATAGATATCGCCTGTTGTAATTTCTGAGTCATCGTAACATTTAATGTCTGACGCTGCACCAATCCTATTTCCATTTTCACGTGAATTCCTCCCTCTTAATGATATTTTACTATATTCTGATATTATAGCATATGAAAAAACATAGCTTGAAGGACTTCATTCGTTCCTCCTAAGGCTATGTTTCTAACTTTACTTATCTACTTTCTTAACAATTGTCGCAATTCCCTGTCCTACACCAATACACATTGTCGCTAGACCGTATTTAACATCCTTACGTCTTTTCATTTCGTGAAGTAGAGTTGTTAAAATGCGCGCCCCACTTGCACCCAGCGGATGACCAAATGCAATGGAACCTCCATTCACATTAACAATTTCCGGATTTAGTTCTAGTTGCTTGATGCACTCCAAGGACTGGGACGCAAATGCCTCATTCAACTCAACAAGTCCCATATCCCTAGCAGAAAGATTAGCCCGAGCGAAAGCTTTTTTTGATGCATAAATTGGGCCAAGCCCCATCACGCTCGGCTCAAGTCCAGCAACAGCTGAAACGATATACTTCCCAAGTGGCTTTAATCCAAGCTCCTCTACCTTTTCTCCACTCATCAGGAGTAGAACGGAAGCACCATCATTCACACCTGAAGCATTTCCTGCTGTTACTGTACCATTTTCAAAAATAGGGCGCAGCTTTTGTAGACCTTCTATTGTTGAATTCGATCTCGGATGCTCATCTGTACTAACTACGGTTACTTTCCCTTTTCGATCTTTGATCTCAACTGGAATGATTTCATCCGCAAATCTACTTTTCTCCATCGCTGTTTTTGCTTTTAATTGACTCTCAAGGGCAAACTGGTCCTGCGCCTCACGGGAAATCTCGTATCTTTGCGCAACATTTTCTGCTGTTTGCGGCATGCTATCCGCACCATATTGTTTCTCGAATTTTGGATTTGTGAATCTCCAACCAATCGTTGTATCTAGCAACTCCATATTTCCGCGAGGAAAGTCAGTCTCGGGTTTGCCCATGACAAAAGGAGCTCTAGTCATACTCTCCGTACCGCCTGCAATAAATATGTCACCCTCATTTGCCAGAATAGCTCTTGCAGCATAATTAACGGCATCAAGACCTGAACCACATAGACGGTTCAACGTAGTTCCACTTACTTCAATTGGTAGATCTGCGAGCAGCACAGCCATACGCGCTACATTTCGATTTTCTTCCCCCGCTCCGTTGGCATTACCAAGAACCACCTCTTCAATTTCAGTAACTGGAATAGTCCGATTCCTGTCTAATAGCCCTTTAATTACTATTGCAGCCATGTCATCCGGTCGAACTGACTTTAATGCACCCTTGTATCTTCCAATTGGGGTTCTAACTGCATCAACAATATATACGTCTCTTTGCTCCATGTCACTCACCTTTAAAAACTGCTTTTCTTTTTTCTAAAAATGCTTTAGTTCCCTCTTTTTTATCTTCTGTACTAAATAGCACAGCCTGCAATGATTTTTCTAATGCAAGTCCTGAAGCTAAATCGGTTGTTGTGCTTTCATTCAGTGCAATCTTCGCCATTTTCACAGCAATAGGTGACTTCTCCGCAATTTTATTGGCAATCTCGTACGCCTTTTCCATTAACTTCTCAGCTGATACAACATGATTTAATAGACCAAGCCTATGTGCTTCATGCGCATCAATCATGTCACCGGTTAAAATTAATTCTTTCGCCTTAGCCAAGCCGATAATTTTTGTTAGCTGTTGAGTACCACCCCCTGCAGGTAAAATACCTAAATTAATCTCAGGCTGTCCCATCATTGCTGTTTCACTTCCAACACGTATATCACAAGAGAGAGCTAATTCACAACCTCCTCCAAGTGCATAGCCATTAATGGCCCCGATTACTGGTTTATACGATCTATATACATTTAACAAAACATCTTGAACTGCTAGACCATATATATCCAATGGCTTCCTGTCGTGAATCCATTGAATGTCTGCTCCTGCCACAAACGTTTTTTCATGTCCCGTAATTACGATCACACGGACTTGATCGTCATTGTTCAATTGTTTTATAGCGAGGTCAAGCTCTGCCCAGCTATCTGAGTCCATCGCATTTCTTTTTTCCGGACGATAAATTTGGATCGTGCCGATGAGATCTTCAATGGATACGCGTAAATAATTGTATTCCATGAACAACTCTGCCACATCAAGATTCGTCATTATAATCATAAACCCCCTTGCCTGTTTTACGTCCCAGTCTTCCTGCTTTTACGTATTTCACTAGAAGTGGACTTGGTCGGAAGCGTTCGCCAAGAGTAGTATGTAAGTATTCTAGGTTGTTCAATCTTGTATCAAGACCAACCAAATCTCCTAGTTTAAAAGGTCCCATCGGATAATTTAGTCCAAGCTCAATTGCTTTGTCAATTTCCTCAGGCGTTCCTACACCCTCCATTAACATATTGAAAGCTTCGTTTCCGACCATGCTGCTGATCCGGCTTGTTACAAAACCTGGGAACTCATTGATTAATACTGTTTCCTTGCCCATTTGGGATGCAACAGCTTTGACATCTCCAGCAGTTTCGTCACTTGTTTCAAGACCGCGCGCTATTTCAACAAGCCTCATTAATGGCACCGGATTAAAAAAGTGCATCGCAATCACTTTTTCAGGACGCTTTGTGTAAGAACCAATTTCAGTTGGGCTCATCGTTGATGTATTTGTAGCGAGAATGACTTCTTCTCTCGTATATTTATCCAACTGTTCAAATACCTGTTGTTTAATGGCTTTTACTTCAGGAACTGCCTCGATAACAAAGTCAGCCTTCTCTGCTGCCAATTTCAAATCCGTTGTATACGAAATATTGTTATTTGCAGCTTCCTTCTGTTCAACCGTGATTTTATTTCGATTCACACCTTTTTCAAGCACTCCTTCAATATATTCCTTCGCTTTATCCAGACTGCCTTGCTTAATGTCGCAAATGATTGTTTCAAAGCTTCCAATAGCACTTGCATAAGCAATTCCGCCCCCCATAATACCCGATCCGACTACTAAAATACGGTTTACATTCATAGCTGTCCTCCTGAATACTCTATTATCATAACTCCATCAATAAAGCGTTTTATTACCGATTATCACCTCATTACTACGGATCTCTGAATGGTTATTCCGATTATGGTCACCTTATTACCGATCATAGGCCGATTATTAACGATTGCTTACTTTATACCGATTTGAATGTCTCCTATATTTGTAGAATGATTTTCCCAATATGCTTGCCTTCTTCAAGCATTTTCTGGGCCTCTTTCACTTCTTCCAATGGAAATACTTCGTCAATATGCGGGTAAGCCCTCGTTCTCAACAGGAATACAATGACTTCATGAAAATCGCGTAAATCTCCCATCCACGAACCTGTAATCGTAATCTGCTTTCCAAAAATCAATCGCAAGTCTACTTCGGCGATTGGTCCTGTTGTGATGCCACAAAACGAGAGTCTCCCTCCTCTCCCAAGCATTTTTAAACTTTCATTAAAAGTTTTGCTCCCAACATGATCTAATACAAGATCTGCTCCAGCTTTATTAGTTAAGTCACGAATCTTTTTTCCAACTTCAGAGTCGCGAACAATAAATTCAACATCATCAAACCCTTTTTTCTTTAAAAAAGAGATCTTCTCTTCAGAACTGACAATACCAATGGCCCTTGCCCCGAATGCTTTTGCAATCGAAAGGGCCGCATAGCCAAGACCACCAGAAGCTCCCCATATGACAACAGTATCTTTTGCAGTCATTTTCCCTTTTGTTATAAGTGCATTCCAAGCAGTTACATATGCGACAGGAACCCCTGCCCATTCTTCCAACTTGTCATCCGTAATCTTTACTGCTCTTTTCCCCTGGATTTGGACATATTCACAGTAGCCGCCATCGTTGTTATAACCAAGTACTTCAAAGCTTCTACATAACGTTTCTCTACCTTTGGAGCAAGCTGCACATTCCCCGCAGCCTCTTCCAGGATAGAGTACAACCGTATCACCCTTAGACACATTGGTGACATTCAGCCCAATTTCAGTTACAATCCCAACTACATCACTTCCCGAAATACGCGGAAATGATAGACGATCCCCGGTCCCACCTTTGCGCAGCCAAATATCTAAATGATTTAATCCACAAAACTTCACTTGAACTCTAATTTCATCTTCTTTAATAACATTGATTGGTAAATCACGTTTATATAATAGCTTGTCAAGATTTCCGTGTTCTTCCAAAATGACTCCTTTCATCTCTTTCACAAACATTTTGGAGCCCCCAGTCTTCGCTCTTCAAAGCGCTTTAGCTTTGCTCTTGATCCGTGGCCTGTTAAAGGACGCAATGAATCTTCCTCAACAATTTGCACATTAATTTTCACACCAATCTTTCGTTTTAATTCATTCTCAAGCTCTTGTTGTAATGTAAATGCATCAACACTTGCAAACTTTGGCTCTACGAGGATTGTCATCTCATCACGTCCGGCCTCTCCATCAATTCTTAACGTATCAACAAAGCAAAAATATTCTCCATTGACCTTCGGATTTTTACTAACAATTTCGCCTAGTATTTCTGGCCAGACATTGATTCCCCGCAATTTGACCATGTTATCGCTTCTACCTTGAAAATAATCAATTTTTTTATGCCAACTTCCACATGAACATTGTTCTATTTCATAGCTAGCTGATATATCCTGTATGTTATAACGGATCTGCTGTGTTCCTGTTTTATAAAGCGCTGTCACAACAATATTTCCCATATAGCCCGGTGGCAATGGCTTACCTGTTTCAAAATCAACAACCTCAACAATGAAAGCATCTTCAAAAATATGCAATCCGTTTTCAGCCTGACATTCTGCAGCAACGTATTGAACTTCATGAAACGCATAAGAATCATAAACTGGACATCCAAACATTTTTTGCACCGGCTCTTTATTCCCGAATGCCGATAGTGTTTTAAGTTTTAGATCTACTTTTGGATCAATTCCCATTTTCATGGCGGTATTTCCGATATGAACCAAGTAATCTGAAGTTGCTAAAATTGAACTTACACCGAATGTTTGTGCAAATTCTACTTGTTTTTCCGTAGGAGTCACATTACCTGTCCCAGTTGTAACAGGTGTGCATCCTAGCCAATGCCAAAGACCATGATCCATAATCCATGCTGCATTATGTGTGGAGTATGCCCATGAATTCATGACTGCGTCCCCTGGCCGAATGCCGTGCAGATAAAAAGTTCTCGCACTCAAAATTGCACCCACTTCTCTATCCCATGCTGAATAAATTGTTGGCCGCGGTGCTCCAGTTGTACCACCACTAGTATAAAAGCGCAGCGGCTCGTAGGTTCCATCTTCAAAATGATATTTTTGATAATCTCCAAATGGTGGCTCAAGATCAATGCTCTCTCGTATATCATCAATCGTATATTGAGGGATTTTATGCATATCCGCGATACTTTTTACATCACTTGGATGGAAATCGTGTTTTTTCCATAACCTCTGAAAAAAAGGGATTTCCTCCCCGCGGGCCAAAGTAGCCTGTAGTCGCCTAAACTGTGTGCATTCAATCTGCTCTCTTTCCCACAACCACCCACCTTCCATATATTCAATAGGTGGCTCATATTCTTTTACTAATTTATTAAAATCAATCGACTTATAATAATAAGGAATAGATGTTGAAAGCTTCATATTTTTTTCCTCCTAAATACCCTACCTTCGTTCCCTTTGTAGGTGGATGAAGTTCGTATGCTTTATCGTTAAAGTGGTAAAAGCAAAAGCCCAAGAATCCAAATAGCCCCAACCGCTACCAAAATCGGTAGGCAATATCCCATGAAGTCGCGGACAGTTAAGCGTGTACCCAATGCCAAAATTGGGAAGTATAATAATGCCCAAAACGGCTGAATAAGGTTTGTCCATATATCCCCAAATGTGATTGATAGAATTGCACGTGGAACCTCTACTCCCAGTTCAACAGCAGCCGGTATGATAAACGGTGCGGTAGCAGTAAATTGAGAACCAGCTGAAGGTATAAATAAATTAATTACACCTGTAACTAAAAATGTATATATCGGGAAAGTCATTTCCGTTGATATACTAACCATCCACTCGGATAGTTTTATCGTTAGCCCCGATCCGACTAATACAGATGCAATCCCCCCATAAATTGGAAATTGCATTGCAATACTACTCGTTGCTGGAATATTTCTTGAAAATGAGTCGACATATGTAACTGGATTTTTGTGTACAAGAAATCCTAATATGATCGACACAAACGCAACTGAATTCAAATTTAATCCATCAATCCCATTTTTCCCAAAATAATAAACAAGATAAATAAGCCCAAGAAAACCAAATATAAAGAGGATTGGACGGAAATGATTCACTTTCTCGGCAAATGTTGTATGTGTTTGATTAGTTGACGTTATTTCCACATCTATACTTGCAGCTTGCTCTCCAGGCTTTACGATCGCAAGATCATGGTACGTCACAATTTCCTTCTTATTTTTTCCTATAAAATAAAAGATAATGGTTGTAACTAAAACAATGGCAAAAGCAGTAACCATATTTAAAACTGAAAATGTTGTTCGATCCAAGGTATAAAGTCCACCCAACATTTCAGTAAGTGCTCCTTCTGTTGCTACAAACAAAGGAATGGTTCCTGATATTCCTGTAAGTGAGATTGTAAATGAACAATACGCGACCGCAGCCAACAGGCGATAATCAACACCTTTTACGTTTTGACCTAAGGCCCTCGCATAAAGTGACGTAACAACCGGGCCAAAGTACCAACCTAAAAATGAGGTTAAGGCCCCAATAATACTTGTTGAAACGTAAGCAAAGGTCGGTGTCTTAATTTTACGTGCCATTTTTTTAATCATTCGCTGGACAATTGGTGTATCGACGAGTACAAGTGCTGCTGCATAAGTAATAATAAGTTGGAATGCAAATGTAAATAGCATTGGAAATCCATCGAACCAATAACCTAATACATTGATTGCTGAGGATTCAGTAAATATAGTAGCCATTAAAATAGCCAAAAGTGATAAAACGAGTGCAAATATAAAAGCATCTGGGAAATATTTACTGTATGCATCCGCTACTCTTTCAGACATTGATTTTCTCATAAATGATCCCCCTAATTATTCAAACACTCTGAAATAAACTCCCAATTAGAATACATTTAAATTCATTCTTTACTGTCACTTAATTTAGCACCAATAAAACCGCTTACATTTATGCAATTACAATAAAATAACTACACAATTTGTTTGATCAGAAACAATAATTTAAGATATTTCATTTTACAATAATGTATAAACTATCATTAAATTTTTATATATAAATTGCATTTTTTGTCTAGCTCCAGTATCTATCATTCCCTTGAGGTCACAAGCCAAATTGCTGTGGTAGAGGTAGATCTGAACCCTCGCAATTCGCCTTGTGCTTGTCGGGCTATTACAGGTCACTCCCATTCCACCTTTATTTATTTAATGGTGAACCACAAACTCCACAGTGTTTGAAGTGCTCAGGGATATCCTTCGCCCCGCATTCCGAACAATCAAGTGCTGGAGCTCCCCACATATGCTCGTATGAATCTCCAGAGCTCATCCGTTCACGAAGCATCTTGTAATCTGGCAAGCGTTTTTCGCTAAAAGCACGCATCGCTTCATGAGTTTCATAGTTTGCTGTATGAACAGTTAGCCAGTCACGGGCATGGCCAACTGTCAAATCAAGCGGCATTTTTTTCCAGAAGTTTGTTTGTTCTTTTGTATAACGCATGCACTCAGGAAGCTTGTTCAATAGTTTCTTTGCCATGATTTCAACAGCTTCATCCAATTGTTCATATGGTACAACTTGGTTAACTAATCCCCATTCCAAAGCCTTTTCAGGACTAATCTCTTCATTTAGCCACAAAATTTCACGCGCACGACGATCTCCTACCATGATTGGGAGCCATTGTGTTGCTCCACCAGCAGCTACACTTCCATGAGAATTACCAACCTGGCGGATATAACTATGATCAGCCATGATTGCTAAATCACAGTTCATATTAAACTCATTACCACCACCTACTACAATGCCATTTAATCTTGCAATCGTTGGTTTTCCTATATCAAGCAACTTCTTGTGAGCATCAATAAATTGTCCCATCCATTTCCAATAATTGCGTGGTCTTTCTAAAATTTCATTATTTTGTTCTTTCATATCAGCACCTGTACAGAATGCTTTGTCTCCTGAACCTGTTAAAACAATTACCCCAACTTCGTCATCCCAAGAAACAATTTCAAAGACACGTGTCATTTCCTTCAGCGTTTGAAAATTTAAGCAATTATAAACCTCAGGACGATTAATCGTAATGGTAGCAATTCCACCCTTTTTTTCATATATGACATTTTGCAAATCTAGTTCTTCCGGTTGTGGTGGGTTTAAGAAATGATGATTGTCCATATTTTATTCCTCCTAATTTGTATTCACTTATACTCTTGCAAGTTGCGTGCCAACAATAAAAAAAAACGTAAAATATTTAATTTCAGACAAAAAAACACCCTAACACCTTAACTTATACAAGGTTTCGAGTGTAAGGGATCACCTTATTGGTAATCGCCTTCATTTTTATATTAAATAAAAAAGTGTATAAAATATAGAGTACTCATACGAATAAACAATCTGTCCACACATCTCCTCGTTCATAATAAAAACAGCAATGTTTTTATTTTGAACACCGATTGTTCAACAAGTAAACATATTACTTAATTTACTCTTTTCATTTTCTTCCATAATGTTGTTCTACTAATCCCAAGTTGATCAGCAAGCTCAGTTTTATTCCCTTCGTATTTAGCTCCCAATGTATCAAATATTTGGTTTTCCATCTCTTCAAGACTACCAATCTTCACTTTCACATATTCTACCGACTCTTCTTCATTTACTTTTCCGGAATCAAAAGCAACCCGCTTAGGTAAAAGATCGATAATCTGTCCTTGAAAATGCGATCCAACTGCTACAGCCCGTTCTATGACATTTTCAAGCTCGCGAATATTTCCTGGCCAGTAATATTTATTCAATATCTCTCTTGTCGTTCTTGAAATCAAATTGAAATCTCCATTATGTTTCTTAAGCAACCTATCAATAAGAAGGTCAATATCCTCTTTTCGATCTCTAAGTGCAGGGAGATGAATGTGTAAAATATTTAGTCGATAGTATAAATCGCTTCTAAATTCCTCTGTTTGAATTGACTCCAACAAGTCTTTATTTGTCGCGGAAACTACCCTTATGTCAACAGGAATAATTTTTTCTCCGCCAATTCTCCGAACCTCTTTTTCTTGTAATACTCTCAACAATCTTGCTTGCAATGCTGGTGCAATATCTCCAATTTCATCTAGGAAAATGGTACCTCCATGTGCCATTTCAAACAGTCCCGCTTTTCCTCCTTTCTTCGCCCCTGTAAAGGCACCGTCCTCATAACCAAATAATTCACTCTCTAGTAGATTTTCCGGTAGTGCTGCGCAATTAATTGCAATAAAAGGTCCATATTTACGTCCACTTTCATTATGTATGCTTTGCGCAATTAATTCCTTTCCAGTTCCACTCTCTCCATAGATCAAAATATTACTACTCGATTTAGCGTAAGCTTTGGCCAACGAAATCACTCGATTCATAATGTCGCTTTGAAAAACAAGTTCGTCAAACTCATACTTGGCATAAAATCTACGATGATATAATTCACTTCTAATTTTTGTATCTATCTGTAAAACATCCTCTGCTTCTTGAAAATGAATAACCATTCCCATATTGTCAAGACAAACTCGATTTAACACATATTTTTTATTTCCATTTTTAACCACTTTCTTTGTGGCGGCTTTAGAATCTCCTATTAACTTCTTGAACAGCGGCAAATGGATATTTGCGATATTACGCCCTATAATATCAGTTGCACGAATACCTAAGTGCTTTCCTGCCACATCATTAAATACGGTTACATTATTGAATTGATCGGTCGATATTACTCCAGCGAATGCATGGGAGATAACCGCCTCCAAATGCTTTTGCTTCATCTCTTCCTTGGCGAAATGCTCAAGCGTTTCCTTCGCTCTCCATAGAGATTCTGTTATGGAATCTGTTTGCGAAAAAACAATAAAGGATTGTACTCCCTTTTTTCCAGCTGTTTTCTCCATACATTCTGCCGTTCCTACAATTAGTCTTTGTTCACCCTTTTTAGCAATTTCATCAATTTGATCTATAATATCCCTTTCATGTTCGAATTCCTTCAAATGAATGTCGATATTAAGGATTTCTTGTATGGCCTTTAAATCATTCCTCCCATGGTTTTCGACATGATCAATTAATACAATGGTATCGTCTATTTTTTTTGCATCACTTAAAGTTTTCATAATGTCAAAATTCGTGACATCTATCTTTATGATAGGGATATCCAACTTTTTTTTAAGGAAACTTGCTGTGGGACCCCTTGCAATTATTACTTTCACACCGTAATCTCTAATCATTTTCCTTGCTTTAGCTAATCCAGATCTCAAAGCACCAACTTCTACTACAACAGGGATATTCAAGTTTCCAGATATGTTCTCTACTTCTACTCTAAACTGAGAGTAAGGTGCAATCACACCGATCATATGGAAGTCTCCTCTACTTGTAAATTTATTTTCATATTATAAATTTTTCTCTGTTACATCCAATAGCCATTTTCAGTCCATTCCCTAGCACTTTTAATGGATATTTGCTGTAAAATCATTTTGATTTTATTAAGATATAATAAATTCCTGAACAATCGCCGGTATCAATTTTCATCATCTTCATCAGGATCTAAAACCTCTTTAACCCCTTTCCTACAACAATAACACCTTGCTTTCCTTTATGTACATCAAATTTTGTAAAAATGCCTTAGTTAGAGCTATTTTAACTGCTGCTTGGATTTCTGTCTGGAGAACATTTAAATATCGTTGGCTTGAAACTTTTCTTACATTACGTTCTTCTATCTTTATTGTATTTTCCCTACAAAAAAACCGTAGAGCCGAATGCTCTACGATCTTCTTATATTTATTATAATGCCAATTCAATCCGCGTGCAGCTAAAATAAGCACCATCGCAGGTGTCATTAGTTATAAATTCTACTTCCTTTTATTATGAATTAAAATAAACACATATTCGACAATTGCTTAATTGCTTGATTGGAATGTCCATGTCGTAAATTTCTTTTAATGAGTCTGACTGAATTATTTCTTCGGTCGGACCATCTTTTACAACTCTCCCATCCTTTAATGCAACAATTCTATCAGAATAGACCGATGCGAAGTTAATATCATGGAGAACAATGACTACTGTTTTCCCTAAATCATCAACAAGTCTTCGTAATATTTTCATAATCTGAACAGAGTGTTTCATGTCGAGATTATTCAGTGGCTCATCTAGTAAAATATAATCTGTATCTTGTGCAATAACCATCGCAATAAATGCTCGTTGGCGTTGTCCACCAGATAGCTCATCAAGATACGCATCTTCCATATCTGCCAAAGCCATATATTCAATTGCTTGATCGACCATTTCTTTGTCTTTCGGAGTTAACCGACCTTTTGAATATGGAAAACGTCCGAATGATACAAGTTCCCGAATGGTTAAGCGCACATTCATATAGTTAGACTGCTTCAAAATCGATACTTTTTTTGAAAAATCATTTGATTTCATGCCTCTGACATCTGTATTATCTACAAGCACTTCGCCAGTATCAGCAGCAAGAAGACGACTTACCATAGAAAGCAACGTAGATTTACCTGCCCCGTTCGGCCCAATAAACGATGTAATTTGACCACGTTGGATATTAACCGTGACATCTTCAACTACTCGCTTCTTCCCATATAATTTCGTTAAGCTACGTACTTGAATCATGACGATCGACTCTCCTTCAGCAATAAATAAATGAAATATATTCCACCAATAAAATTAATGATGACACTAAGTGTTGTGGAGAATGTGAACACTCGCTCTACAACCCATTGTCCGCCAACTAGCGCAATCACACTCATCGCAACTGCCCCGCTAATTAAAATCCGATGCTTATATGTTCGGAAAAACTGATAGGACAAATTCGCAACAATTAAACCAAAAAACGTAATAGGTCCAACTAAAGCTGTAGAAATAGCAATTAAAATAGCTGCAGTAACAAGCATTTGCTTTACAATTCTGTCATAGGAGACACCCAAATTGATTGCAGTCTCTCTTCCTAATGACAACACATCCAGATATGCAATCGTTCGCCAACCGAATGCAATAACGATAGCGATAAGAACAAGTGATAACCAAACCAGATCACCGTTTACATTATTAAAACTCGCAAACATACGGTCTTGGACGATTTGAAACTCATTCGGGTCAATAAGGACTTGTAAAAATGTAGAGATACTTTGGAAAAAAGTACCAATAATAATACCGACCAAAAGTAAAAAGTAAATCGGTTGTTGCCCTTTTTTAAATAAGAAATGATAGAGTAGCAATGCGAAAACGACCATCATTATTACAGAAAAAGTGAAATTCAATTGTTTATTTACAATCGTAACGTGATTTGACCCTAAAAAGAATATCGCCACTGTCTGGATAAGTAAGTATAACGAATCAAGACCCATGATGCTTGGTGTTAAAATTCTATTATGGGTAATTGTTTGAAACACGATGGTTGCATAGGATATGGCTAGCCCAGTCAATACCATCGCAAGAACTTTAATTCCTCTTCTCGGTAGCGCATAATCGAAGCTACCGTTTAATCCATGAAATAAATACAGGCTACAACATCCCGCCGCGACCAAGCAAAGGATGGCGATCTTCGTCGAGTTACGCATATGCTTTCCTCCGGAACAGTAAGTATAAGAAAATACCGCTTCCGATTACCCCTACCATTAAACTGATAGAAATTTCGTATGGATAAATGAGCACACGGCCCAATATATCGCAAATCAGAAGAAACGTGGCACCTAGTAATGCTGTATGTGGTAAAGTCTTTTGTAAATGGTCGCCTTTAGCTATAGAAATAATGTTAGGAATAATTAAACCTAAAAATGGGATCATCCCAACAGTCAAAACAACAGTTGCTGTAATAAGCGCAACAAGTATTAAGCCTATGTTCACAACCCGTTTATATGCGAGGCCAAGGTTCTTCGAAAAGTCCTCTCCCATTCCTGCTACGGTAAAACGGTTTGCATACAAATAAGCAATAATTAAGACGGGAATACTAATATATAAAAGCTCATACCGACCTTTCATAATCATAGAAAAGTCTCCTTGCAACCACGCAGACATGTTTTGAATAACGTCTGCTTTGTAAGCAAAGAAAGTCGTTACGGAAGATAAAATATTACCAAACATAAGTCCCACAAGTGGGATGAAAATTGCATCCTTGAACTTAATTCGATCTAATATTTGCATGAATAAAAATGTACCAGCTAAGGCAAAGGCAAAAGCTACAGCCATTTTTTCTAGCATCGTTGCATTCGCAAATAATAACATAGAGACGAGGATACCAAGCCTGGTTGCATCGAGTGTACCGGCAGTAGTCGGGGAAACAAATTTGTTACGACTCAACTGCTGCATAATTAAGCCTGCAATACTCATACCAGCTCCAGCCAATATGATTGCCATAAGGCGAGGCAGACGACTTATTAAAAAAATCTGCGTTTCTTCCGATTGAAAATCTAGCAAATGAAGAGGTGAAATATTACTCACACCTACGAAAAGAGACAGAAGCGACGCTAGAATAAGAGTTATAATCATATACCAAGTTTTCATAGTTACCCTCAACAATTCTATTACCTTTATTTATCATTTAATTGAAAATGATTATCATTGTTATCAATTTTAATTATAACATGGTCAATTGCACTGTCAATAAAGGATTGATAATCATTATCAATATTATGAATTAATTGTGATTAATTAAAATGCTTCTAATTTGCTTATTTGCGTGCAATTGACAGTATTGCACTAGATTGTAGCTTAAAATTGAAATGTCCGGTTATAACAGTAGTTGCACATTTCGGGTATTCCTTCACATTAAAAGGTTGCCCCATCTTAGGGACAACCTTAACTGATTTATTTAAATACCATCGCAGCTTTTACTGCTTTTTCCCAACCTCGATAAAGTTTTTCGCGCTGTTCCGCTTCCATATCTGGACTGAAAGATTGATCTATATCCCAATGCTTTGCAATCTCAGAACGATCCTTCCAGAACCCTGTGGCAAGTCCTGCCAGATAGGCAGCTCCAAGCGCAGTTGTTTCATTGATGACGGGACGTTCTACCGGAACGTCCAATATATCGCTTTGGAACTGCATGAGGAAGTCATTTTTTACAGCCCCACCATCAACACGCAGCGTTTTTAGAGAAATACCAGAATCTGCTTCCATCGCATCCAGCACATCTTTCGTTTGAAATGCGAGCGATTCTATAGTGGCACGAATAAACTGCTCTTTTGATGTCCCTCTCGTGAGACCGAAAACTGCCCCCCTCACATCACTATCCCAGTATGGTGCCCCTAGTCCAACAAACGCAGGAACGACATACACACCGTCCGTCGATTCAGCACGAGCCGCATACTTTTCACTTTCAGCCGAGTCTTTAAACATCCTGAGTCCGTCACGTAACCATTGAATCGCCGAACCTGCAACGAAAATACTTCCTTCAAGCGCGTATTCAACTTTGCCATCAAGCCCCCATGCAATCGTTGTTAATAATCCATTTTCGGACTTGACTGCTTTCTCTCCCGTATTCATCAACATAAAACAACCAGTACCATATGTATTTTTTGCCATTCCACTCTCAAAACACGCTTGACCAAACAATGCTGCATGTTGGTCCCCCGCGATACCTGCAATTGGTGCTGCATGTCCAAAGAAATGGTAATCGGCAGTATGAGCGTATACTTCTGAAGAAGGCCTAACTTCAGGCAGCATCGATGCTGGAACTCCTAATATGTCCAGTAATTCTTCATCCCATGTTAAATCATAGATATTGTACATAAGTGTTCTGGACGCATTTGTATAATCAGTGACATGCGCTTTTCCACCTGATAGCTTCCAGACTAGCCACGTATCTATCGTACCGAACAATAAATCTCCTCTTTCCGCCTTTTCTCTCGCTCCTTCTACATGATCCAAAATCCATTTCACTTTTGTTCCTGAAAAATAAGGGTCAATCAACAATCCAGTCTTATCACGGAAAATATCATTATATCCTTTTATATTTAATTCTTCGCATATCTCAGTTGTTTGTCTGGACTGCCACACAATCGCATTGTAAATTGGCTTCCCGGTATTTTTGTCCCAAACCACAGTCGTTTCACGTTGATTCGTAATGCCAATTCCAGCAATTTGTTCGGGTTCTATACTTTTCTCTGATAACACACCAGCAATCACTGCTAAAATGGAACTCCAAATTTCATTCGCATTATGTTCTACCCAGCCAGATTTAGGAAAGTATTGATTAAATTCCTTTTGCGATGAATGAAAAATATTACCTTTTTGATCAAACAAAATGGCTCGTGAACTAGTCGTGCCTTGATCTAGTGCTAAAATATATTTTTGTGTCATTTTTTTCCCTCCATATTTTACTATAATCATCCCATAATTCACGGTGAGAAGTTGTTACAGCACTGGCGCCAGCTGCTAACGCAGCCTCCACTTCTTCCCCAGTTCGTATAAGACCACCACCAATTACTGGAATATTCGTCTTTGCATGAACTTCTTTAATCAAGTGTGGCACCACTCCTGGTAATACTTCAATAAAATCAGGTTTTGTTCGTTCAATTAATTGGTAGCTTTTTTCAAGCGCAATCGTATCTAGTAAAAATGTTCTCTGAATGGCGATAATCTTTTTTGCTTTAGCTTTGACGATCATATTTGAACGTGTTGATATAATTCCCGCTGGCTTAATATCATTACAAATATAATCAGCTGCATAATCATCATTCTTTAAACCTTGAATTAAATCAGCATGAACCAATACTTTCTTATGATACTTTCTTGCTTCTAGCATGACGTTCTTCAAATTTCCGATATTCACTTCCAATAAAATAATATATTCAAAAGGACTTTTCATTAGTTGCTCAAATTGTCTAAAATCCCTTAATGCAGGTAGTATTTTCTGACTTTCAAAAACCATTAATCGATCGTCCTCTCCTTTGCAATAATTTCTATTGTATTTCTTGTGACGATATAGTTTATTTAATTGACCTTGATCTTTTTTTAGGTTTAAAGGTTCCCACCAATTCCCTGATATTTAGCTTGCTGAAACGAGTTCACTTTTCTAATTTATATTGATCTACTATTGTACCATCCAGTTTTTTAACAAGTATGTGAATCTTCTCTTTAGAAATCGCTATATTTGTATATACTTGGGTTTTTTCATCAAAGTATATTTTCATATATGGCTGTGGTGTCGCAGCATAAAACTTTTTCCCTGTTGATCCGGCAATCAAATAAGTTGTTCCAGCTTTATTGACTTCACCATTTTTAAGCGGATATGTTCGTACGTATGAGTGATCATGTCCAGAAATTACTAGGTCTATGTTCAATTGATCAAATACTTGAGGTAGAATTTGCTGTACATATTCACTTCCGCTATCTGGATTTGAAAAATAAGGACCGCGATGCTGTACGACTATTTTCCACTTTTTATTTGTTTCACTCATGATTGTTGTAAGCCATTTGGCCTGTTCAATCAGTTCTTCGCTACTGGTTTCCGTATTAAGTATCGCAAAACATGCATTACCATAGTCAAACATGTATGCAGTTCCTAAAAAATGATCGGGTCCATTATTCGGTACTTTAAAGACAGCTTTAAACGTTTCGACCCCCGCCCCGATATTTTCATGATTACCAACGGTTGGCACAAGTGGTGTCGACATTGCCAAATCAGGCGCTTGTATCGATCGGAAGAAAGCTCCCCAGTGAGCATACAGATTTCCATCATCTATCATGTCACCTACATGCACAAAAAACGCTGGATCATTATATTCACTTTTGGCTTTATTAATGATTTCTTTAAATAATCCATATCCGCTTTTCGTTTGATTAGGGGGTGCTTGCGTGTCTCCAAGTACGATAAAATGAAACGAATCATCTTTCACCTTTGGTGTGCAAATTTCACTTATCTCACTCCAGCCTCCAGCTGTTCCATCACCGACACGATATACATAACAGTTATTTTCTTCCAAGGTAACTGATACCGCGTGCATCTGGATTTCGCCAGTATCAAAAGCATATTCTTCACTGTCTCCACATAAACGTTGCACAGATGTGCTAGAAAATCCAGTCTTTGCGTATTGCTCTTTTTTTACATATTCAATAATAGAATTGGTGAATAATGGGGACGTAGCCCATGTTATATTCATATATGTGGGATTTTCGTTAAAAGTTATGTTCAACATTGTTGGTTGCTGTGAGCAAAGCTGATCTAGTACCTTCACTTTTGTCGAAAAACTATACTTGCCCCCTTGCTCCGCCTGAATTGTTAAATCACCCACAGTCTTGGCAAGCTCTTTTGTTCTTAATAAACCGCCTTCATTCGTTACGCCTAAATCCTTATCCCCACTTACAATTCGTACTCCTTTTACAGGCATGTCCATTTCATCCATCACAATGATATTACTAGCAAACCCAACCGTCGCCCTATTGATAGCTATTCGATAATGAGCCTTTGCCTTCACCTTAATTGGTGCCAGGCACCACCCGAATTTTGTCGAGTTTTCTCGTAATGTTGCATGACTCTCTAAAAACCCTATCTTTGTATTATCAGTAATTACTTTTTTCATACAAAAATCTATTTTTCCTAACTGACTGATTGCTGAATCCGTTTGAATATAATATAGGTCTTTTAATTCCAGATAAATATGACCAGTTTCTGTTATCTCATTTCTTACAATATTGCGTTGAGTGATTTGCTCGTGTAGCAAGATCTTCTTTTGATTGGCCCCGACTTCCTCAGGATTAAAATAGAAATGAAGCTTTATTGTATCGAAAATTTCGGTTTTATTTACCTCAAACATCATTTCAAATGGTTCTCCTATATAAGCCGATGATTCGGAATGTACTTTTATTCCTGGCTGATTTGCATCGACTTCAAATTGCCATACCTTTTCACTTTCATTTCCCGCCCGGTCATGCACAATCAGCTGTACCTGATGCATACCATTCAACAGTGTTAAGTGTGAATCGCTAATAACTTCACCTAACTTTTCATTAAATCTAGTACCAAATTTTACTCCGTCAACGTATAATTTGATACTTTCTGGATGAATGCCACTTTCTTCATCTATTACCCGCGCATGGATAGGAAATTCGCTTATATTTACAACTTCACAGTCGGAAGGGTATTCTCCTGCAATCAGCGGATTCGTCACGTCCTGATCATTTTCCCCATAAATAGCTTGAATTTCATCAATATAAATGGACCCTGCATTTTTATTTTTATCATTCGTTTCCAATAATCTTACAGCGATTTCTAGCGCAAGAGGTGTAACCTTCCCCTCCGGAATGGGTGCAGTAACAAACTTCCACCCTTTCCAATCGATCTTTTCCACAAAATTAATTTGAAACGCATGTTGATTACCATCCCTCATTTGCGCACGAACCATATGCCTACTCTCATCCCCATACACCCACATACCAATTGCCGAAGGGATATCTTCTACTGTGATTGCTGCATGCCGATAAGCATATGCCCCTGAAGTGCCGATCGTATTTGAAAAATCATAGGAAAGTTCCAATGCATGATTACCAAAGCGAACGGGTTCCGGGTAAGCTGTTCGACGAATCGATACTGACTGACAGCGATCACCTCTTGATCTCCAATCCTCTATACCTGTTTCAAATGTCTCTACAGTAATTGGTTGCTTCCTATTCCTAGCTTTCATTCTTTTTAATCCCCCAAAACTTGTAACCGTTTTATTTAATATATCACTTTGGATCATTTACTTGCGGATAAAATTTCTTTTTTAAAGAAAACTATAACTATAAAAAAGAAAGATCATTTCGGCTAATTCAAATTCGAAAAGGAATTAGCGTACAAAAGTCAAAATCAAGAACAAAGTGGACAAGAGGCATTTTTTGAAGTAGTGGAGATGCTAGTCATGCTAGATTGATGGTATACCCTTTTTAACCACATTTCCCTTAGAGAGAACGTTTGAAGTTGATAAAATTGAGGAAGTATTAAGTACTATATCTGAAAGTCACCAAATGATAAACGACGAATTTCTAGGATTCTCTGTTAAGGATAGAGGATCCTCTGTTACGCTCACATCCTGTGAGCAACTCAGAGGTCAGCACGTGTATGAGTTCCGATCCTCAAAACTTTCTCGCTTCGAACTACTTGTTTCTAATTTGGCACCGTTTTGAACACGCACTTTAATATTATTGCTTCCTGTTAAGGAAAACGTATGAATAATAATCAGTACTAACTTCATTACATGAAAGGAGATATGATGAAAAATATATCACAGGTTTTTTGGATTTCATTAGCCATTTTAATGGTTGCAGTTATTTTTGGTGTAGCTGCACCAAACAACTTTGAAGCGGTTACATCAAATATACAGTCCTTCGTTACTTCTAGATTTGGCTGGTATTATTTAATTTTGGTGACAATCATTGTTATCTTTTGTGTATTTCTTATTTTTAGCCCTGTTGGAACGATCAGATTGGGAAAAGTCGATGAAAGACCTAGTTATTCTAGGCCAACATGGTTTGCTATGCTATTTAGTGCTGGCATGGGAATTGGACTTGTTTTTTTTGGAGCAGCGGAACCAATTTCTCATTTTGCTACTAGTCCTCCCACTGCTGATCCTGGAACAGATCAAGCAATAAAAGAGGCAATGAGATACACATTTTTCCACTGGGGAATTCATGCTTGGGCAATTTATGCGCTTGTGGGACTTTGTCTTGCCTACTTCAACTTTCGCAAAGGCGAACCAGGGTTAATTAGTGCCACTTTACGTCCTGTTTTGGGAAAATATGCACAAGGTCGAGTCGCGACTTTAATCGATGTCATTGCTGTTACCGCGACTGTTGTTGGCGTGGCCACCACACTAGGATTTGGTGCAGCGCAAATCAATGGAGGACTAGCTTATTTATTTGGCATTCCAAACAATTTTACCGTCCAGTTAATTATTATCATTGTCGTGACTATTTTATTTGTCATGTCTGCCTGGTCGGGATTAAGTAAAGGAATTAAATATTTGAGTAATGCAAACATGTTTCTGGCCATATTACTTTTAGTACTAGTATTTATATTAGGGCCGAGCTTACTTATATTAAATATGTTCACAGATACGATCGGCGCATATATTCAAAATATAATTGGAATGAGCTTTCGAATAGCACCACTTGATCTTGAGCATCGGGAATGGATTAATGATTGGACAATATTTTACTGGGCATGGTGGATTTCTTGGTCCCCATTTGTAGGAATTTTTATTGCCCGTGTTTCAAGAGGCCGAACCATTCGCGAGTTCTTGATTGGTGTATTACTACTACCAGTAGTTGTTAGCTTTATATGGTTTGCTGCGTTTGGAACAGCGGCTATTAATGTCCAGCAAACTGGTGTCGTTGATTTAACGCAATTCGCCACAGAGGAAGTATTGTTTGCTGTTTTCAATGGGATGCCATATTCATCCGTCATGTCGATCGTAGCGATTATTCTAATCGGCACCTTTTTCATCACATCAGCGGATTCAGCAACATTCGTCCTAGGGATGCAGACAACCTATGGTTCCTTGACCCCTTCAAACAAAGTGAAATTAACTTGGGGGGCAATTCTTGCAGCAATGGCAGCAATTCTCTTATATAGTGGTGGTTTACAGGCATTGCAAAATGCGCTCATTATTGCCGCATTTCCTTTTTCCATCATTATCATTCTAATGATGCTCTCCCTTTATAAAGCTTTAACAAAAGAGAAAAAGGAGTTAGGTTTAGTACTCCTTCCAAAGGATCCAAAGAGAAAAATCAAGAAATAAGAAAAACCTCTCAGGATGCTTGGCGAGCGCCATATCCTTGGAGGTCTTTATATTAAGGCTAATACTTATTCCTATAAAAAACGCAATCAGCGTTACCTTCACGATAGTCCAATAAAATATCCCGCCTGCCTCAATATAGCTTTGAAGTAGACGGGATTTCATTATGTGATTTTTTTATATTTTCCTTCGAAGAATGCAAGTGGTTCTCCATCCTGTACGCGTAAATCAGTGACTTCACCAATATACAAGGTATGATCGCCAGCAATGACAGAATTTTGCACGGTACAAGTCACATTAGCCAATGCATCTTTTATAACAGGCAGACCATTAAAAGTTTCGAATGCAACCGTTCTCTCCTCTTTGATTTGTCCTGCAAAGTAAGCAGATAAGTCTTCTTGATCTTCATTTAAAATACTGACGGCAAAGGAGCCGGCTTCTTTAATGAGAGAGTTCATCGAAGCTTTTTCTCCAATAGAAACTAGTATTAGCTTCGGATTTAGTGAAACCGATACAAATGCATTTGCTGTCATTCCATGCACTTTGTCTTCTATTTCCGTAGTAATGACAGTAACACCCGTTGCAAATTTCCCCATGGCCGTTCTAAATAGACGGTCTTCCATTTTATCTCCATTCCCTTCATTCAAGGGGTCTCCCCCATAATATAAAATAATATCTAAAACGCTTTATCATTCGTTTCACGGATAACTCAAGAACTACAGAAAGGTATTGGACAGGTTCTTATAATGTTCTTTGCCTTCCATCCATATCATCTTATACTTTTTTTTCATAAAAAGCACTGAGAATGCTTCTAATCGAGTCATGGAATAATCTCATACACTTTTTCTCTGCTATCCGCTTTTGGGATAAAAATTTGTCGAGGATTCTTTAATCGAAATACCTTCTAATTCTTTATATGTATTTTTCCTTTAAGCGTTTCTTGTGGTAAAAATACGTTAATATCATTTTTTAAAATAGAAATCATTTACATGCGAGGATACAACCGGTGTTTAAATTATAACTTTTGAATAATCAAAAACGCACCCAGGAAAAAAGGTGCGTTTTATGCATTCATTTTATTTATGCTTCTACCTCAATTGGTTCTTGGAGAATCTCATCTTTTTGAACATCAATAATTTGAATTTGATGCCCATCCATCTCTTTCACGGTAAATACAAATCCATCGGAGTAAATACTTTCTCCTTCAACAACATCAAAATTCTGCGATAAAATCCAGCCACCAAGCGTATCGACCTCTTCATCAGATAATTCTGTATTGATTAAATCATTCACCTCATGGATAAGTACCTTTCCACTGAATGTATAATGATCATCCGTAATTTTTGTCACATCAGCCACTTCATCTGAATCAAATTCATCGCGGATCTCCCCGACAATTTCTTCAATGATATCTTCTACAGTAACTAGTCCTGATGTACCACCATACTCATCAAGCAAAACTGCCATATGAGTATGCTCTTTTTGCATTTTTAATAAAAGATCATGAATGGGAATCGTATCAATGACGAGAATTACCGGCTTAAGAAAGCCAGTGACTTTCATATCAGACTCCGGTTCGGCATCCTTTATTTGCGCCATTAATATGTCTTTTATGTTAATGATCCCAATAATATTATCTTTGTCACCTTCATAGACGGGATAGCGAGTAAATTTTTCCTTTTTAATTACAAGCATCCAATCTTCAATATCCTCTTCAGTAGAAAGGGAGATCATTTTCGTTCTCGGAACCATGATTTCTTTGGCGATCCGGTCATCAAACTTAAAGATGTTGTTTACATATGTCAATTCGGCTTGATTGATTTCACCACTTTTATAGCTATCAGACATGATAATACGAAGCTCCTCTTCCGAGTGGGATACCTCATGCTCTGATACAGATTTAAGCCCAAACATTCTTACCAGTAAACGGGCAGATCCATTCAACGCCCAAATAAATGGAAACAAAATTCTATAAAACCAAATAATTGGTTTTGCAAAAGACAAAGTAACAGCCTCGGCTTTTTGAATTGCCACAGTTTTAGGTGCCAATTCCCCAACTACGACGTGCAAGAATGTAATGATCAAGAATGCAATAGCAATCGAAACGATGTGTGACAGAGATGCATCAAATCCGAATCTGTCAAGCAGAGGATCAATCAGACTTTTTATAGCTGGCTCGCCTAGCCAACCAATTCCAAGTGCTGTAACTGTAATTCCTAGCTGACAAGCTGATAAGTATTCATCCATGTGCGTTACCACATGCTTGGCTGCTTTTGCCCCGGGCTTTCCTTCTTCCACTAGCTGATCAATCCGCGAGCTTCTAATCTTGACGATAGCAAATTCCGTCGCAACGAAAAATGCGGTTAAAGCAATCAATACTGCAATAAAGAGTAAACTGACTATGTCCAAATGGTTCACCTTTCAAAGAAAGGTGTACACCTCCTGTGATTTAAATTTGTCCACCCCGAATATTCCTGGATAGACTATTATAAAATATATTATACTATATGATTTCTCATCTTCATAATACTAAAAACTTTTTTTTCAAATTCGATAAATCTACATCACTGAGAGAGTACCAGTTTAGAAATTTTGTTTTTTTAGTAAACTAATTGGCTCAACTTATACAATTATTTTTTCTTCAAAATGTAGTGCCGAGTGAAATGAATACGTCTATACTTATGTGGATGTTTTTCAAGTAGTTCGAATGGACAATCTCTTTTCTTTTCTTATAAATAAATGTAAAATAGGAACTTAAAGTGAAAGTGGGGAATTTATAATTATGAACATTTGGGATTTAATTGTCGCTTTAATTTTAGGAGTCGTAGAAGGATTAACAGAGTTCGCTCCTGTTTCTTCAACAGGACATATGATTATTGTCGACGATATGTTATTAAAATCAAAAGACATTTTAGGTTCGCCCGAAATTGCTAATACCTTTAAAGTTGTCATCCAACTAGGTTCGATCATGGCAGTTGTGATTGTTTTCTGGTCACGTCTTTGGAGCTTAGTCGGGTTAAACGTTGGTAAATCGCAAAAATCTGCTTCATCTGAATCACGGTTAAAATTGACACATGTTATTGTAGGGCTATTGCCAGCAGCAATACTTGGTTTCACATTTGAAGACTTCATTGATAAACATCTTTTCACAGTGGAATGGGTTCTTGTTGCATTAATAGCTGGTTCATTCCTCATGATTTTAGCTGATTGGAAAACAAAACGCGCCGAAAAACAAAATTATCATTATGAAGGTGATTCCTTAGATGAAGTTACATATAAGCAAGCCTTCTTAATTGGTTTATTCCAATGTATCGCTTTATGGCCAGGATTTTCTCGTTCAGGTGCAACGATTTCAGGCGGTGTATTAATGGGACTGAAATACCGCGCTGCTGCAGACTTTACTTTTATTATGGCTGTGCCAATTATGTTCGGAGCAAGTGCTGTATCATTAATCAAAAAAATGGATCTTTTAACGACTGACCTTATTCCATTTTTCTCTGTTGGTTTCATCAGTGCCTTTTTATTTTCATGGCTATCTATCCGCTTTTTCTTGGCGTTGATTAGCCGAATCAAATTATTACCTTTTGCAATATATCGAATTGTACTTGCTGTTATACTAGGAATAGTTTATATTTCTGTCATGTAAACACAGAGGTGCCCTGAGTGGGGCTCCTTTTTTTAAAGATCAAATTAATTTATTATTCCCTCTGTTCTCAATAGTTTTATTTTCCTTTTTTTGATTGACTTTATTTTTTATACTTGTAATATATGGCTAGTAAACAATTAGTTTGTTTACCAATCAAATTAGTAAAAGCGCCTTCATTGGCTAGTAAACTTTTTAATATCGAAATGAAAAGGCTTCAATGGATGCAAACTATCATCAGGAGGAACTAAACATGGATTGGATTACAAATTCACTGCCAATTATTTGGGTAGCACTTGGAGTCGCTTTGCTTCTCTTCTTGAACATGAAGGTGAAGCTTAACAGTGTTCTCTCCCTCTTAATTGTCGCAATATTAGTGGGTATCTTAAATGGCTTGCAATTAACTGATGTCATCAGCTCGATAAAGTCAGGGCTTGGCAGTACGCTAGGAAGCTTAGCGATCATTATCGGTCTAGGGGCTGTCTTAGGTAAATTAATGGTCGATTCTGGTGCTGCTCAACGTGTAGCAACAACCTTATTAAGCAAATTTGGTGTAAAGAATGTTGAATGGGCGATCTTGATCGTCGGTTTCATCTTTGGTATTTCTGTTTTTTATGAAGTTGCCTTTATCATTTTGGCTCCTTTGGTGATCAGTATTGCTGTCGAAGCCAAAATTCCCTATTTGCGCCTTGGCATTACAATGGTTGCATCCGCTACCATGGCACATAGTATTTTCCCACCGCAACCTGGTCCTGTTGCACTTGTTGCAGCATACGGTGCTGATATGGGTATGGTTTATATCTTAGGGCTTGTCGTCACTATCCCTGCTGTTATTTGTGCCGGTATTATCTTACCTAGATTATTACGAAATTTAGATCGACCAATACCACCTCTATTAAAAAAATCAAAAGAGTTTACAGAGGAAGAAATGCCAGGCTTTGCCGTTAGTTTACTCGTTCCATTAATTCCGGCAATTACCATTACCGCTGCTACTATTTTAAATGTTTTTGTCGAAGAAGGCACGATGAGTCATCAAATCGTTAACTTTTTTGGAAGCGCTGAAATTAGTATGATTCTAGCTGTCATAGTAGCCATTTACGTATTTGGTCTTCGTGTCGGACGCACAATGCCGGAAATTATGAACTCTTTCTCAGGCGCAATTGAAGGCATTGCAATGATTATCTTTATTGTTGGTGCTGGTGGTGCCTTCAAACAAATCATCTTAGATACAGGTGTTGGTGACTACATCGCAACAATGATGCAAAATACAAGCATTTCTCCATTAATTATGGCTTGGCTGATTACAGCTATGATTCGGATTGCCACTGGTACAGGCGTTGTATCTGCCATTACAGCTGCTGGAATTGTTGGTCCGCTAATTCATACTTTCGATGTGAATCCTGTATTAATGGTATTGGCAACAGCTGCAGGTAGTAACACCATTACACATGTAAACGATGCATCTTTCTGGCTGTTTAAAGAATACTTTAATTTATCCATTAAAGAAACATTTAAAACATGGGGTCTACTCTTATTCACAAATTCTATTGTTGGACTAGCCATCGTTTTGATTCTTAGCTTGTTTATTTAGGACTCAGCTCTATTCTGCAAAGACGAGATGACCATGTGATGTGGGGCATCTCTTTTTTCTCCGCTTTTTAAACTGGACGTTTCTCCTGAGTATAAAAAGTTTTCACAAAATGATACGATTACATTATTAGATTCCTTAAGGAGGGTGAGACAATGGAAAGCATCACTTTTTCTCCTCTTGGTGACCAGGGGTTGATCGTCGATTTTGGCGAAGGGATGAATTTGGAGAAAAATCGCTTCATACTCAAGTGGCGGCTAACGCTTGAAGCACATCCTTTTCCAGGATTTATTGAAGCTGTTCCCGCATATACCACTCTGACCATTTTTTACGATGCGGTGGCGGTTGGAACTTCTTTTCCATATGATACGGTAAAAAAAGCGGTAAAAAACATTTCTTTCTCAATACATCATTCCGTCAATCATAATAAAACAGTAGAGATTCCTGTTTGTTATGAAGAGCCCTTTTCCCTAGATCTCAAGATTGTTGCTATGCATAATAAGAAAACAATCCAAGAAGTGATCGACATCCATTGTGCAAATATATACCATGTTTATTTCTTAGGGTTTTCACCAGGTTTCCCTTTCCTAGGTGGAATGAATAAAAGCCTTTCTACACCCCGCAAAAATGTACCTCGCTTAAAAATACCTCGTGGTTCAGTCGGTATTGCAGGCGGTCAAACTGGCATTTATCCCCTTGAGTCTCCTGGGGGATGGCAAATTATCGGTAGAACCCCCTTACAACTTTTTGATGTTTATGCGGACCCTCCAACGTTAATTTTACCTGGCGATCAGGTTCGCTTTGTATCTATTAATAAAGAAGAATTTTTTGCTTTGGAGGAATAGCCATGGCCATTAAAGTAATCAAAAAGGGTATGCTAACTTCGGTGCAAGACCTCGGAAGAAATGGATGGCAAGCATTCGGAATTACAGTCGGCGGCGCAATGGATTTCACCGCAGCAAGGCTGGCGAACATAGTGCTTGGAAATAATGAAAATGAAGCTGTCCTAGAAATGACGCTTACCGGTCCATCTCTGAAATTCACAGAAGATGCCGTCATCTCCATATTCGGAGCTTTTATGTCCCCTACGCTTCATAATATGGATATACGACATGGAAAGCCTGTTCAAATAAAGAAAGGCGAGGTATTAACATTTGGTACTGCCCAAAAAGGGGCTAGATGTTATTTGGCGGTAAAGGGCGGTCTCACCATCCTTGAAGTGTTGAATAGCAAGAGTACTAATTTTAAAGCCGAAATTGGTGGTTTGCATGGTCGATGCTTAGAAGTTGGCGACGTCTTGCCTTTGAAGAGATCATTTTTTTCAGATACTTCGTGGGGATTATCTTATAAACTGGAAAACTACATAAGCCATTCAAAGCCGATTCGCTTTACGCGAGGTCGCCAATACGATTGGTTCAATACTGAATCTAGGCAAGCTTTTACCGAATCGCCTTTTACAATCAGCTCTGCCTCTGACAGAATGGGTTATCGTCTACATGGAACTCCTATCTACTTGGCTGAAAAAAGAGAACTCACAACAGAAGGAACAGCATTCGGTTCGGTTCAAATCCCCCCGAATGGACAGCCCATTATCTTAATGGCTGACCGTCAACCAACGGGAGGATATCCGAAAATCGGAGAGGTCATAAGCTGCGATCTTCCCCGGCTAAGTCAAATGCGTCCTGGTGAAAAAGTGCATTTCGAGGAAATTTCATTAAAAGAAGCACAGCAAGCATTGCTTACTTATCATCGAGAATTGGCGACATTACGGGCTGCTTGCACACTAAAATGGAGGGACAGATCTAATGTATAAAATCGACTTGAATTGTGACATGGGTGAAAGCTTCGGGCAATATGAGCTTGGCCAAGATGAAAAAATACTTGGCTATATTTCTTCTGCTAATATTGCATGTGGCTTCCATGCTGGTGACCCTGCTACGATGAACAAGACAGTTCAACTGGCTCTTAAAAACAAAGTAAGTATTGGCGCCCATCCGGGATTGCCTGATTTACAAGGATTTGGGAGAAGAAAGATGGCAATTACTCCGCGGGAGGCCTATGAACTTATTTTATATCAAACAGGTGCATTAAATGCTTTTGTGACCGCTAGCGGCGGCAAGCTTCATCATTTAAAACCGCATGGCGCATTATATAATATGGCTGTAACCGACCATTTTCTTGCAGATGCAATTGCGGAAGCTATATACCATCTAAATCCAGAAATAATTGTATATGGACTAGCAGGCAGTGAATTAATCCAATCTGGAAAAAAGCTTGGGCTGAGGACGGCTAATGAAGTGTTTGTAGATCGAACATATCAACGGGACGGTACCCTTACCTCGAGATCGCAATCCGATGCTTTGATTACCAATGTCGACCATGCTATTTCACAAGCAATAAAAATGGTGAAAGAGCAGCGGGTCACTTCTACTGACGGTACAGATATTGCCGTACAAGCTGATACAATATGTATCCATGGAGATGGCGCAGATGCGCTGCACTTCGCTAGGAAAATCCACGAAACCTTCACTACTGAAAAAATTACCATACAAGTAAAATAAATGGTCAGTCCTTGTCACAGGGTCTGACCTTCTTTTTTAGTCTTGCACTGCACTTCCCTGCATATATTAGGCATATGACTAGAATCAGAGGTGGTAAAAATGATCATTTATACGGTTAGTAGCGGGGATACTTTATGGAGTATTGCAAATCGTTATGGTAGTAGTATCTCACAAATCGCCTCAGCCAATGAATTACCTAATCCAGACCGATTACTAATTGGACAGTCACTTGTAATCCCTATAGCTTCACAACAACACACTGTTCGCCAAGGGGAGACGCTTTGGCATATCGCTCAAAGGTATGGTGTATCCGTACAATCCATTATCCAAATAAACCAACTCGCCAACCCTTCCATGTTAAAAATTGATACGGTGTTAATCATTCCTCCAAGATTTCATACTGTCCAAGCCGGGGAAACCTTGGGGCAAATTGCTCAAATATATGGCACAACTGTTGGGCAAATATTGCTAGCAAATAAAATCCAGAATCCCAATATGGTTTACGTTGGGACTGTTTTAATCATTCCATTTCCAAAAAGACTTGTGGATGTCAATGCATACGTGATGAACATGGGGGAAACAGGTGCCAATGAAGTTCGGGGAGTTGGCCAACATCTAACCTATATTTCCCCTTTTGTCTATACGATGAAAGAAGATGGTGGACTTAGTTCTTTAAAAGATGCTGAGGTTATTCAAGCTGCTCACGAAATGCAGATTGTCCCAATTATGTCGATTACTAATTTTACTGCTGAGGAGCCTGGAACAACACTCGCACATACAATCCTTTCTAGCACCCAACTACAGGATAAGTTATTAACGAACATTACGATTACGATGAAAGAAAAAGGCTACCGCGGACTAAATATTGATTTTGAAAATGTTTTGCAAACGGACCGTGAATTGTACAATACATTTTTACAGCGTACAGTGAACCGACTTCATCCCCTCGGTTACTTTGTTTCAACTGCAGTTGCTCCAAAAACGAGTGCAGAACAAAAAGGACTTTTATATGAAGCCATTGACTACGCTGCTCACGGAAAAATTGTTGACTTTGTATTTTTAATGACCTATGAATGGGGGTATCGTTTAGGACCGCCACAAGCCATTTCTCCACTTAATCAAATGAAACGCGTACTAGATTATGCCGTCACCGTCATTCCACGGAATAAAATTTTCATGGGCTTCCAGCTATATGCCCGTGACTGGCTCCTCCCCCATGTCAAAGGAATGGAAGCAGAAACATTCGATATGCAGGAAGCCATTCGACGTGCAGTAAAATATGGTGTCACCATTCAATACGATAAAACGGCACAATCCCCTTTTTATCGATATACCGATGAACAAGGCCGCAAGCATGAGGTCTGGTTTGAGGATGCCCGCAGTGCTCAGGCAAAATTTAATCTTGTAAAAGATTACCGACTGAACGGAATCAGCTATTGGGTACTCGGCTACCCATTCCCACAAAATTGGTTATTGCTTGAAGATAATTTTATCGTCAAAAAAATATAAAGTGAAACTTCCATCAGTGGGGGTTTTGTTCCTCCCCACTGATGGTTAAGGAACTCAGGCTAAGGTCGCCGCGTCCTGCGGCAACGCCTGAGTGACCAACATCCTGTTGGCCTGAACCAATCGGGCCTTTACGGGCAGTTGATCCCCCCACTTACTCTTCATTGTTTTTACTGCCCGTTAATCTGCGATAAATCTGTTGAGTCCAACACAATTTGTTCGACTCTTTTATGTACTCATCCTCTGATGTTTGATATAACTACTTAGGTTACTAAATAAAACTTACTTTCATTTGACAAGTATTAGATAAAATCGTACAATTATCTCGAATTCAAGATATATTTTTCTTGATTAAGGGAATAAACACCTTTAAGGAGGTTTTTAATATGAAATTGAAAGGTATTCATCATGTATCAGCGATGACAGCTGATGCTACACTTAACTTAGAATTTTACACGAAAGTAATGGGTTTACGACTTGTGAAAAAAACGGTCAATCAAGATGACACATCTGTTTATCATCTTTTTTACGGTGATGAAAAAGGCAGCCCTGGAACAGAATTAACATTTTTTGAAATTCCACGGGCTGCAAAGAATCATCAAGGTGTGAGTAGTATCTCTGCTCTCTCACTCCGGGTTGCAAATGATGAAGCACTTGCTTTCTGGAAAAAACGTTTTGAAGAACTAGGAGTCGAGCACGAGGATATTACCGACCGTGCAGACCGCGCAACATTGGCATTTACTGATCCTGAAGGTCAAAGACTGATCCTCGTTTCCGACGAAAATAACGTGGGTGTTGATGCAGGCACACCATGGGAAAATAGCCCAGTACCTCAAAACCATGGCGTTACCGGATTAGGTCCAGTGAAACTTACTGTACGCGATACAGAACCTACTGCCCATGTATTAACAGAATTGATGGGCTTCCGCCTCAAGGGTGCGTATCCATCACATATACAAGGACAACCTGACATCGCTGTATATGAAACAGGTGAAGGTGGCAGTGGAGCTGAAATTCATCTGGAGGAACGAAGCGATCTTCCCCCTGAGCGATTAGGCCGTGGTGGTGTTCACCATGTCGCATTCCGTGTCGAAAATGAAGAGGAGTTACGCAAATGGATTAAACATATCCGCGCAGCTAGATTCCCGAATTCAGGATTTGTGGACCGCTTTTATTTTAGGTCCCTTTACTTCAGAGAACCCAATGGAATCCTCTTTGAACTCGCAACAGATGGACCAGGGTTTGATACGGATGAGCATATCGATCATTTAGGTGAATCGCTTGCACTTCCTCCATTCTTGGAAAATCAACGCGAAAAAATTGAAGCACATTTGAAACCTTTAAATACCAAAAAATAGACTCTCGGAATTTCGAGACGTAAATCTGCCGAATTTCCAAAAACATACTGGGAATTAAACTTTATTGAATATTTGGTATTCATTTTCAAATTTTTTAAAAAAGAGACATGTCAAAGAAGCGTCACTATTTTTTTAAAAAGGCTGTTCTTGAAAAAATTGTTGCTTTACCAAGTAGTGCGTGGTTGATTTCCGCTTTGCCTGTTTTGGGATTTGTCGTACCCATTTGATTTCATTTTCAAGCTCGCGGGACAAATCGGGATTCCCTCGGGAGAGATTTGTATATCACTTTCCGTGCAGAAATTTTTCTTGGTTCGGACATTTACATCGATGAAAGGTCGATCTGGTAGAGATTCAGCAATTCAATTCATAAATGGGTTCAGCATCGTGTGCAGTATCCAAAAGCATTTTGCCAATTGTCCCCAAGGTAGTACGTTGTGAAAATTCAATAGCGCTGGCAACAGGCTGATAGAATCATGGCGGGAAGCAGGTTGAAGTCTTGGATACAACGGGAAATCGTATCGACTGTCGCTGGTGGATATCATGTAAAGACAGTTGATTGGAGTGGAAGGTGGCGACTCCTGGGGGATCAGCGTGACAGGTGAGACCGCAAGAGCTATTACGGAACGAAGCCGTCGCCACATCGTGTGGCAACGGCTTCGTGACCAACATCCTGTTGGCCTGAGGCGACTCACCGCACGCCCCGCCTGGAACGGAAATCAACGGTGGTCGGAAGACACGCTGTATGTAGAGTAATTCTACTAATAAAAAGTGAACTATCCCCCTATTAAAAGTAGGAGGAGACATGAAAAAACGGCACAGAAAGTCTAGTACCATCCGGCTTGGTGAATGCCGAGAGTCTATAATAATAATTGGAGGGTTACACTTTGAAGCATATTTTTCAACAGGGAAAAGATCCAAACGCCCCTACCCTACTTCTTCTTCACGGAACAGGTGGGACAGAACAGGATTTACTTGGAATCGGCAAAATGATATCCACACACTCTTCCCTATTGAGTGTAAGAGGAAATGTACTTGAATCCGGCATGCCTCGTTTTTTCCGCAGGTTGGCAGAAGGTGTATTCGATGAGCAAGACTTGATTTTCCGTACAGAAGAATTAAAACAATTTTTGGATGAAAGTGCGCAAGAATATCAATTTGATAGAGGCAATGTGATCGCTGTTGGATACTCGAACGGTGCAAATATTGCCGGCAGTCTTTTATTCCATTTTCAAGATAGCCTTAAAAGTGCAATTCTTTTTCACCCCATGGTGCCAAGACGTGGAATCGATCTGCCTGACTTAAAAGGAACATCTGTATTTATCGGCGCTGGAAAAAACGATCCAATGTGCCCACCAGAAGAATCAGAAGATCTAAAGAAACTACTTGAATTTGCTGGTGCTGAAGTTCAGCTTCACTGGGAACACCACGGCCATCAATTGACTATTGGTGAGATCGAGAAAGCTGCAGCATGGTTTAAGGATAATTAAGGTAGAAGGACTATTTGCTTCACATGCAAATAGTCCTTTTTATTCCAACGCATTTAAGAATAAGACGAATTAAACATATATTAAAAGATGATATAGTTCGCTTTTAATTCTCAAGTCGACTTGAACAACGAATTACTGTACGTTATTATGAATAAAACACGTATATTAAGGGGTGTTCGTTTTGAGCGGTTTGCAGACGAAGAAAATCATGTTGTTAGGCTCAGGTGAACTGGGAAAAGAAGTGGTTATTGAAGCACAGCGTTTAGGCGTAAAAACAGTTGCTGTCGATCGATATGAGCATGCACCCGCAATGCAAGTTGCACACCAATCTTATGTGATTGATATGCTTGATGGGCCAGCACTTCGCAGCATCATTGAGAAAGAACAACCCGATTTTATTATTCCAGAAATTGAAGCAATTGCGACCGAAACGTTAATTGAACTGGAAAAGGAAGGGTTTACCGTTATTCCAAGCGCAAAAGCAACTTATTTAACAATGAACCGTGAAGGGATCAGACGGCTAGCCAGTGAAAAGCTCAGAATCCCAACTGCGAAATATGCTTTCGCTGATACGCTAGAAGAATTAAAGGCAGCGGTTGACATCATTGGTCTCCCCTGCGTGATTAAACCGATTATGAGTTCATCTGGAAAAGGACAAAGTGTATGCCGATCAATAGATGAAATTGAACATTCATGGAATGAAGCACATGAGGGCGGACGGACGAAAAAAGCGCGTGTAATTGTCGAAGAATTTATCCATTTTGATTCTGAAATTACCCTGCTCACAGTAAGATCCATTTCTGGCACAAGTTATTGCGCACCGATCGGACATATACAAGAAAACGGTGACTATATTGAATCATGGCAACCTCATGAGATGACGAAAGAACAGGTCCATGAAGCAGAAGAAATAGCTAAGAAAATAACCGATGCACTTGGTGGCTGGGGCTTATTTGGTGTAGAGCTCTTTCTGACTAAACAAGGCGTTTACTTTAGCGAAGTATCCCCCAGACCACATGATACAGGTATGGTAACACTTGCCACCCAAGATCTTTCAGAGTTCGCTATCCACATTAGGGCTATTCTAGGGTATCCAATCCCAGAGATCAAACTTATCACTCCAGGTGTGAGCCGAACAATTAAAACATGGGAACAAAGTAGTTCATATGAAATTTCCGGAGTAGCTGATAGTCTCCTCATTGCCAAAACACAGGTACGAATATTTGGCAAACCAGAAACAAAAGTCAGCCGTCGCATGGGCGTCGTTTTAAACACGGCCGAAACAGTCGATACCGCACGTGAGCGAGCAAAGGTAGCGGTTGAAAAAGTAAAAGTCATATACAAATGGATAGTAAAGACACCTGACAACTTTTGGGTGTCTCTTTTATTTAAAGTAGCAAGGAATTTTCTTTAGGCTAATAACAGCTAAATTTCGTTGACATGCACACTTATTTCTCCTCCTACATATCCAATAACATTATTTACTTCCAGATTCATCACTTACATCGTGTTAATTGCTGATAAGCAGATCCATTTGCATATGCTTACCCCCTCACAAAAGCAACTGACCGAAATATGAGTATGTACACTCTTCCTTAGTACGCTTGTAATCCTTAACGCGTTAGACTCGTGAAATTCGAAAGAACCAATAAATCCTACCAACATTACAAGTGCAAGAGGAAGTGAACCGAAGGAATGCCTACGGACATCTTTATCTCTTTGCTGATTTTCCATCTAAAAGCTATTCATTTTTCTTGGCTTCAAAGTATGTAGGAAGTTGAATCGTAATGGTCGTTCCTTCATATTCCTTACTCTCAATTTTAAAAGTTCCTTTATGGTTTTTGATAATTTGATTGGAAATCATTAAACCCAAGCCTGTCCCCTTTTCTTTTGTACTATAAAAAGGTTCTTCTAACTTTTTTATCTGATCTGACGGAATCCCTATTCCTTCGTCAACCACTTGAGTAATTAGCATATTTTCGTTCAGTTGATTTGCCCTGATGAAGATTTTACCGCCATCTGGCATTGCTTCAATTGCGTTCTTTATTAAATTAATGTAGACCTGCTTTAATTTATTGGCTTCCCCTTTAATAATTGGATCGTTTAGGTGGATGTCTTGGTTGATTTCAATATTATGAAGTAAAGATTCGGAGTGAAATAGCTTAATCGCATCCTTAAGGATCTTTCGCATATCTACTTTTTCAAATGTGGATATTTGCGGTTTCGCCAAAAGTAGCAAATCACTTATTATTTCTTCGACTCTCTCAATTTCTTGCATGACTAAATCAAAGTATTTATTTGGCTCTTCTTGTATGAATAATTGTGTAAAACCTTTAATAGATGTTAATGGATTTCGAATTTCATGAGCAACGCCAGCAGCTAATTGACCGACAACATGTAGTTGTTCTGCCCTTTGCATCATATATTCCGTTTTTTTGCGCTCTGTTATATCCCTTATGATCACTTGATATGTTTTTCGGTCCTTATAAACAGTTGGAATAAATTGGACTTCAACATACCTCTGTTGGCGATCGCTTCGTAAAATGGTACACTCCATCGATGTTTCACTAACAGATGAAAGGATATGTTTTTTAGCCATCTCTTGCTCATAAATGTAGTCAAATAAACACTTTCCAATCATCTCTTCCTTATCTGTGATGCCGAATAATTTCCTACCAGTATTATTCATGTGAATCAAAATTCCGTCTATGGTGACAATACCTACTGTATCCTGGAAGTTCTCTACTAATAACTGATATCTTTCCCCATTTTCTTTCAATTCTTTTTCCGTCATCTTGTAAGCAGTTACATCTCTTGATATACAGAGAATACCTTCAGGATCCTCCTTATTGGTACATGTTGTTTCAAACCAAAGGTAATCACCTTCTTTTCGACGAATTCGATAAAAAACGCGCTTCGTTTGAGTATGACTTCTATCATACAAGCTTTCTATTTTACTCCGATCCTCTGGATGACATAGGTCATAAACAGAAACACCTAGTAATTCGTTTGATTCAAAACCAAGTAGTGACTGGGAGGCTGGAGAAGCATATACAAATCGGCCATCTGATGAATGACTGGAAAATAAATCAACAGATCCATTAATAAACGTCTTGAACAATTCAATCTCGTGAAACAGGCTAACCCCAGATAAACCAGTATTTTTCAACAAAAAATCGCCTCCAATTTTTTTATCCTTATACACCACACATAATTATTATTATCATATCAGTATACTTAAGTTTTCAGAAAATACATACTGGTAATATTACCTTGTTCTTATACCGATTTTAACTTTGATGAAACGACTTTAGGCCCATTGATAAGAAACAAAGGTTTCTCACGAATGAGCCAAAAGCAAAGAATTAAATACTATTAAAATTTCAAAAGGAAATTATAGTAAATTGTAACTATAAATAAAGAAATAGAAACAACTATTCGACCGACTTTACGAGCCACTCGTAAGGAATATAAGTCACTTTAAAATGCGTCAAGACATCTACTTGATATCTTGATAATTATCCTACCTTTAATCCCATTCTATTCCGGAATATTTTTGAAAGGCTTTCATGCTAGCCTTTATCGAATCAATTTCATCTAGTTTCGTATGATCTTGTTCCAAAATAATATAATCCAAATGCGGTGCTGTCAGTGCAGTGTCAATAATATCTTGAATAGGAAGGATTCCAGTTCCAATCTCAGTAAAACATTGCGGATCTTTTGTATCTTCAAACATTGGATATGTAATAGATTTATTTCGATCAATGATACCATCATACAGAATTATCGGTTGTGGAGACTCTTTTGGAAAATCCTTCTGATGTAGAAGGACAAGACGATCTTTATATTTTTCAATCAGCTTTAATGGATCTTCCCCAGCACGTGTAATCCAGTACGTGTCCATTTCTATGAATACGAGATTAGGATCTGTATTTTCCATAATAATTTCATAAACCGTCCGATCACCAAACTTTTGAAACTCTTGATAATGGTTATGGTAATAGTAGCGCATGCCTCGCTCTTTACACATTTCCCCTACCTTATTAAATAGGTCACATCTACGAAGCAAGTAATCCATGTCCTTATAAGGATAAAATTCGATATCACAGCCAATTTGTTTATTTCCTAATTCTTGATGATAATCCAAAACAGCAGGAAGTCTATCCAATTTCAAAGGATTTACATGGCAACCAACAATAGATAGTCCCAAATTGTCGAGAGCTTCCTTCATTTTTTTAGCCGAAAGTCCAAAACCGACACCATCATCAGTTAAAGCATCATGGTTTGCAGCTTCTACATATTTATAGCCCGCCTCTGCCACCTTCTCCAATGTTTCGAATGGTTCTTTTTTTAATGCTTGCCGTACAGAGTAAAGTTGAATACCAACTTTTAATGTCATAGTAATCGCTTCCTTTCAAATTTTCTATAGCTTCCTAATTTAAGTTATTATACGAACCTAGATTCATTACATTTAAATATGATTGTAAATCTTTTAACGCGCTGCTAAATCTCCAAAAACCATAACTGATCTTTTCTTTGATACTTAATCGTTCAGTAGTATTCATATATTGTTCTGTTTCTACTGCGGTAGTTGGATTCATATCTTAATCTCCATTTATATTTTATTTGAACAGTTTCCTCTATTAGACTTAAATTAAGAATCATGAAGAGGAAAATGAATTCCTAATTTAATTCGACCGCTTTTCCTGTTTCAGCCGATTTATATATTGCTTCCAATATTTGTGTTACTACATATGCTTCTTCAGGCTTAACCAATGGTTCGTCATCATTTAGAATCGCATCAATCCATTGTTTGGCCTCAAGGTAACCCATATCAAGTTCTTGTCCTTCAAAATAAGCGATTCCAGAAGCTTGTGTTGTTTCTGATTCAATTCTTTGACCATATTTTGTACTATTGTAAGTAACAAACCCTTCATTTTTGTCTGGGTTACCAAACATTTCTGCTCCAGCCTCTGTTCCACATAGGGTTACTTGTGCTTCTTTTTCATGGAGCATATTTAACGCCCATGATGCTTCCAACGTGATAGTAGCGCCATTTTCCATTTTTATATATCCAAATGCTGAATCCTCAACCTTATATTCTTCGGGATTCCATGGACCAAATACATTTCCTTCTGTTTTGTCTGTAAGCTTTTGGTATGTGGACCCAACAACCAGTTTTGGTTTGTAATTATTCATCATCCATAAAGCAAGATCCAACGCATGTGTGCCAATATCTATTAATGGACCGCCACCTTGCTTTTCTTTATCCATGAAGACTCCCCAAGTCGGCACTCCTCTTCTTCGAATAGCATGCGCTTTCGCAAAGTATACTTCACCCAAATCCCCTTCTTTACAGGCCTGGTTTAAAGAGATTGAATCTCCTCTGAATCTATTTTGATAACCAATAGTCAGCTTTTTGCCTGTCCGATTTGCTGCATCAAGCATCCTTTTCGCTTCTTCTGAATTAATAGCCATGGGTTTCTCACACATCACATGCTTTCCAGACTCAAGTGCATCTATGGTAATAAAAGAGTGTGAAACATTTGGGGTACAGACATGAACTACATCAATAGATGTATCTTCCAATAATTTCTTATAATCAGAGTAAACAGCCGCTTCCTCATTACCATACTGTCTTGCTGCTTGCTCCGCTCTCTCTATCGAAATATCGCAAAATGCAGTAAGTTCTACCTTTTCCACTAACTTAGCCAAAGATGGCAAATGCTTTTGATTGGCTATTCCTCCGCATCCAATAACTCCAACTCTTACCTTTTTACTATTTGACATTTTCATACCTCTTTTCAATTAGATTAAAAGTGAAAAACTCTACAAACCTTAATACAATCAAATCCTGTACAGCGCAAAACCTTAATACTATTTCTTCTTTTTAAGGAACTCATCAATCATTAAACCGCTTTCTATTTCCATAAAAAATAAAACCTTTCCATTTTAGAAGTAGATACAGTAATACCCACTGACTTATTAATTATTTATTTTCATAAAACGTTTTCAGAAACAATATGTTTAAAGATTATATTAAAAAATTATTGCTGTCAATGCGTATTGCAATAATTTTTTAATTATTACAAGTTTTTCATTATATAAGATGTATGATATATTCTTTAATAAGATATTCTCTTATGTGTTTTTCATAAAACGATTTCAAAATAATATTCATAATACCCTTCTACATTCGCCCCGCAAAATAGTTCTTTTAACCAAGGAATGCCATTATTGACAAAGGTTTTTTTAAATATTACTATTTTAGTAAAGTTAAGGTGATGAAATAATTTGGTAAAAATACAAGATGTAGCCAAAGACTCAGGATGTTCCATTTCTACAGTATCTAGAGTCTTAAATAATCCAGACATGGTAAATTCCGAAACAAGGGAACGGGTCTTAAAAAGTGTCCGTAAATTAGGTTATTACCCCAATGAAAAAGCAAGGTCTTTAAGCTCAAAAAAACAAAATGTATCATTAGGTTTATTGATTCCTGATATTACTACCTTCTACTTTGGAGAACTGTATAGAGGGATTAGTAGAACAGCCAAAAATGCCAATATTGATCTCATTTTGCGCGATTTAGATCATGAAGGGCCATTACAGGAACGGATTTTGGATGGAATGGTTTCTTTAAAAAAACATGGCGTATCCGGCATTATTATATCCAGTCGCATGATGACCGAAGAGTATGAAGAGGTAATAAATCGATTAAGAATCCCAGTTGTATTAGCACTTAGTGAGCATAAAGAGTCAAAGTTTTCCTCGTTTAAAACAGATGATATAAAAGCTTCATTTGATGCCATTTCATACTTGGTTTCACGTGGACATAAAAATATTGGAATGATTACTTCCTCACCAGGTGAGGATAAACTAGTTGGCGAACCTCGATTTAGTGGATTTAAAAACGCTATGGATTTCTATAATCTTACTTTTAATAGGAATCAAATTGCTTACGGAGATAACATTCGCTATGAAGGCGGCTATAATGCAATGAAGCAATTACTTGAAACTAGAAATGACACAAATATATCTGCGGTGTTTGCTGCAACAGATGAGATGGCCATTGGAGCCATGAGATGTGTACATGATAAAAAATTAAGGGTTCCAGAGGATATTTCCATAATAGGCTTTGATAATTTATCTATTTCAAATATGGTCACGCCAAAATTAACAACCGTTTCACAAGCATTTGAGGAAATTGGCGCGGAAAGTGTCAAATATCTAATAAAATTATTAGAAGAACCTAAAACGCAAACTGAAAATGGCGTCTTTTATATGCCCCATCATATCGTTGAGCGGGAATCCGTAGTTGCGATTGTATAAATCTATGTATGCTCTAGTATTTGATGCTAGGGCTTTTTTGCGTTTATATATAAAATTCGATATATTTCATACTGTTTCAATAAGAAACCAACCCATTCATGTATATGATTGCATAATTATTTGAACCCGTGAAACACTATTACTATGCCCTAATTTACAAATGAAATGAGGCTTTCATATGGATAAAGAACTTTCTTACGGTAGTGATTACAAATTTATTCCTGCAACATCAATTGGAAGTGGCGTTGGAATAGAGGTATTGCCAGATTTATTCTGTCATACGGTCCAAATTGTAAATATTCATTTGGTAGGAAATCCAGGGACTACAGATTTTGTTTTAGTCGATGCAGGAATGCCAAATTCGGCAGATGAAATTATATCTGTTACAGAAGACCGTTTTGGTGAAGACAGTAGTCCGAAGGCAATCATTTTAACCCATGGTCATTTTGATCATGTTGGTGCGATTATTGAGTTAGTTAAGCATTGGCAAGTTCCCATATATGCACATGAATTAGAATTACCTTATCTGACGGGGAAAATGAGTTATCCAGAACCAGATCCAACTGTTGAAGGGGGGATGGTGGCAAAAATGTCACCAATGTTTCCGAATGAACCTATAAACTTAGGCAATCAAGTGGAAGAACTTCCTTCTGATGGTAGCGTCCCTCATATGCCTGGATTTCGCTGGATTCATACACCTGGACATGCACCGGGGCATGTATCGTTATTTAGAGAAGAAGATCGAGCATTAATCGCAGGTGATGCATTTGTTACCGTCAAACAAGACTCCCTTTATAAAGTGTTTACACAGGAACAGGAAATAAATGGACCTCCAAGATATCTTACCACCGATTGGCAAGCAGCTTTAGAATCAGTAAAAAAATTAGAAGCATTGAAACCATCTGTTGCGGTAACTGGACATGGACTACCTATGTCAGGTGAATTACTGTCAAATAGTTTACAAAAATTAGTACGTGAATTTGATCAGATTGCTATCCCAGACTATGGGAAATATGTGGATAAACGTACTCATTGATTTAATGTAATTGATATACCTTTACCTTTAAAGCAAGCTATAGCTATATATGATGACATAGCTTGCTTTAATACTTTTTTCAAAAAATCTTGTAAAGAAAATTAGTAGTTTTCTTTACAAATTGTGAATGAACATAATATTCGTGTTTTTTTATCCGTTATTTTTAAAAAGAGTTGCATAGAAAAGAGGGCACTGAAAAAGTCCTCCTAATATAGGGATCATGTGGAATACTGTTGATTTCCTCTTCAGGCAGACGCTTTCCGGGGGGCGTGACAGGTGGGCTTCCTTGTCGCTGCGCTCCTGCGGGATCTCACCTGTCACGCTAATCCTCCAGGAGTCACCGCCTTCCGCTCCAATCAACGGAGCTTGTTAAAAATTATCGATCAAAAGTAAAAAGGTATAAGATCCTCATAAAACAAGGATGTTATAACTTTTTTATTGTACAATTACAGTAGCAATTTCAATCGGGTAAGTACTATGATACATATACAAGGTATCGGTAATCAAAACAACACCTTTAGCACCCGATAGCTGGATGTAAATGAACATGATCGACAATGGCTTGAAGACTTACATGAGATTCTTCAAACCCTGCTATAAAAAGGCCAGGATCTCGATGATGAATGGGGCGCATACCATTAAAGCAGTGGGTACATGGCTTGCCCCTTTAGCAAATGCATCCTTTGCCTCTTCATATGTGGCATCAGAATGGGCAATAGAAACGACAATGCCCTTCTCTTTTAGAAATTCGACCATTTCAATCCCGCCTGGTAACTCAGGTGCAATTGTAACCATCTTGATAAATGGACCTGCTTCTCTTAATATCTCTTTCATTTCTTCTATATTTGGATGCCGCATATACAACCATTTTGCATGCCTTTTCGTTTTACATTTAAGTAGGGACCTTCTAAGTGAATACCTTCTATTTTGGCCCCAGACTCACTGCCAATCACCTTTTTAACATTGCGAATCATTTGCATTAAATCCTAAATTGAAGAAGTTACAGATGTCACAAGAAATGATGTGCAGCCAGTTATCGCAGCAGTCTTAGAGACTTCTAGAATTAGAATACTTTCTAAGGTACCGTCCATCATATCGAAACCATTCGCGCCATGTATATGTACATCGATCATCCCGGGTATTAACATATGGCCTTCCGCATCGATGATTTGATAGTCTTCTGGAATCTGTGGCTTATCTTGTTTATCAATCTTTTGAACTTTTCCGCTTTCAATCCAAACGGTTGATGGCAGTGTTATTTCTTTTATTGTAATAACCTTAGCATTAAGTATTACTTTTTTCATCGCTATCTACCTCCTGTTCATACGGTAAAAAGGGACCTCATACTTTACTCAAATCATCATAAAATCCTTATGAACATCATACATCAATATTTATCTGATGATTCCATGTTATCGACCAATAAAATGGTCATTTGAATGTTAGTAACATAAAAACATTAAAGTTAACAGTCGATAAACTTGAAGAACGACTCAGACAGATTGGAATTACGTCTATTAACGATGTACTAACGGCCACGATAGGAACGAATGGTAAATTAAGATATACGTTTAAAAAAGAAAAACAACCAGTCACAAAGAAAGAACCTTCTAACCCGCCACCCAAATACTTGCAGTAAACCAATCAAAGCTGAATTTTTTTCTTTACTTGTTTTCCTATATAAGAATACGAAAATGTATATTTTATCATGATTAATCAATCCTATATAATGTATAAAAAATTACTATTAACCTTTATATGTAAAGATAAGGAGGATCGTTATCATGCCACTTAATGTTACCCAAAAACTAATACAATCGCATCTTGTTTCCGGTGAAATGATTCCGGGGAAAGAAATTGGGTTAAAAATTGATCAAACGCTAACCCAAGATGCCACCGGAACAATGGTGATGTTGGAGCTGGAAGCAATGGGATTAGATCGAGTAAAAACAGAAGCATCGGCCCAATATGTTGATCACAACCTCATTCAAGTTGACAGTAAAAATCCTGATGATCATTTGTTTTTACAAAGTGCTACACAACGCTTCGGATTATACTATAGCCGCCCGGGAAATGGAGTTAGCCATCCCGTTCATATGCAACGACTGGCCAAACCGGGGAAAACTCTGCTAGGATCTGATAGCCATACATGTGCGAATGGATGTATGGGGATGTTGGCGATGGGTGCCGGAGGAATGGATGTTGCTTTAGCAATGGCAGGTGAGCCTTTCTATGTAAAGACACCTCAAGTATGGGGGATAAAACTAACTGGAGAACTATCCGACTGGGTGAGTTCAAAGGATGTTATTTTGGAACTACTACGTAGACATGATGTGAAGGGTGGTGTTGGGAAAGTAATTGAATATTACGGGCCAGGAGTAGATGCATTAAGTGCGATGGACCGCCACGTTATAGCTAATATGGGTGCTGAATTAGGAGCAACAGGGACTGTTTTCCCATCAGATAATGAGATCAAGCGTTTTTTAATGGAACAAAATCGTGAGAATGACTGGATAGAGTTAATTGCCGATAAGGGAGCAACATATGATATTGATGAAGAAATAAATTTATCTGAAATAGAACCATTAATTGCTAAGCCCTCAAGTCCCGGAAATGTTGTGGCAGTGACAGAAGTAGCGGGCACACCTATTTATCAATCATATATTGGCTCATCCGCAAATCCCGGGTTCCGTGATTTCGCCATAGCCGCTGAAATTGTTAACGGAAAACAAATTGCGAAGGGAATTTCCTTTGACATTAACCCAACTTCAAGACAAATGTTAACTGATTTAGTAAAAGAAAGCCATATCGCAAGTCTGCTTCAATCTGGTGCACGATTGCATCAAGCAGGCTGTAATGGTTGTATTGGAATGGGACAAGCACCTGCAACTGGACGGAATAGTTTACGAACAACACCCCGTAATTTCCCTGGGCGTTCTGGAACAAGAGAAGATAGTGTCTTTTTATGTAGCCCTGAGACCGCTGCAGTCTCAGCACTGACAGGGAAAATCACAGATCCACGAACAATGGACATTCCATATCCAAAAGTTCAAGAACCAAAGAAACCAACCATAGATTTGAATTTACTAGATGAGCCGCTACCGTCTAAGGATGCTAGAAAAGTCGTGTTATACAAAGGACCTAATATCGCCTCAATACCTAAAATGGGCGAGATGGAAGATACTTTGGAAGTGCCTATCCTGTTAAAAATGGGAGATAATATTTCAACTGATGAAATACTTGCCGGGGGGGCTCGAGTTCTTCCTTTTAGAAGCAATCTTCCCGAAATCAGCAAATTCACCTTTGAAATTATTGATAAAACGTATTATACACGTGGAATGGCAAGTGTTAATCAAGGTGGACATGCTGTAGTTGGAGGTTCTAATTATGGACAGGGATCAAGCCGTGAGCACGCTGCACTTGCACCAAGATACCTCGGCTTGCGCGTTGCATTAGTAAAAGACTTCGCTCGAATCCATTGGCAAAATCTTGTTAACTTTGGAGTGCTACCAATCAACTTTGTTCATGAAGAAGATTATCAAAAGATAGATGAGGGTGATGTTCTTCAGCTTTTTAATTTGCGAAATAAAGTAAAAGAAGGAAACGAATTTACTATTCATGTCAAAGGAAAAGATCTACAAATAAGCGTTAGACATTCCCTATCAGATCGGCAGGTCGAAGTAATGCTAAAGGGCGGAATGATCAACTGGGTGAAAGATCGGCAAAAAAGTACTACATAGTGAACTCGTTTTGCCAAGCTGAAACATTGTAGAGGTGGGTTCATAAATAAAGAAAGATCAAAATAATTTTTATTGGAGGGTACCTTTAATGGACAGAGAAAATACATGTAAAGCGTGTGAAGGAACTGGAATGCTTTCTGATGATGAAGGTTGGCAATATAATTGCAGTGTGTGTAGAGGTAAAGGTATCCTGTATCCAGGGGAAGCTTCCCAATCGGCAAAAGTAATGTCTGTTGATGAAAATAATCGACTGTTAGATTAAAAGTTCATTCATCAAACGCAGACATTAATCAGGAGAAATGAAAAGGAGATGGTTTTACCATCTCCTTTTAAGTATTTTCATGACAGATATTTGTTCTGCTGTTATAAGTATATTTAGTTGCTTTTATTATCATTGTTGTTATTTTTGCGGCTATTTAATAATTCTTGTGCATCATTTTCATCTGCAAATTCTACGTTTACGTTTACATTTTCATTTTCATTTATCTCCATGTTCTCGTTGTTGTCACGATTACGATTGTTTTTATTTCGATTAGTGTTGTTATTCATCCTTATCACCTCCATCATATAATTTATCCACTTGTATCAAAGTTATACAAAATATTTTCGTTTCTTCTCGAAAAATGAATGTCCATGATCTTCAATTAATTTAAGACTTAACATCTAATACAAATAAAGCGACACCTTTGAGGTATCGCCTTATTTATATTCATTTAATGTGGAGCATTCGGGTTAGGTATCTGCGCCGGTGCATATGCATTTAACAATTGTTGCATATCTTGTTGAGCAAGCTGTGGCACTTGATAATAATGATTTTTATTTTGATAGATAGAAATTTCATAAGCCATTTCAATGCAATTTGGCACAGAGTCGGCAATTACGCGACGCACAACAGGATTCGTTACTTCAAGTGCTGCCATGGCCTTCATTGAAGCCCCAGACTTTACTGATCCAAGCATTAATCCTGAAATGCATTCATCGGTAATTTCTTGAATGGATTGTAGCGGTTTTTTCGGTTGAGATGGTTTTAATCCGTATACAAAATCATTCCCTTGATTCATTTCATATTTTTGCGTCGGAACGGCAGGATCTTGTCCTGATTTAAAACAATCGACTGTCGTGTTATATTCATTTAATGAAAATTGATACTGGTGATCCAGAATGCTTAATAATTCCTGATCCTTCACATGGGGACGCAATAAAGTAAATAGATTTAAAGTACCTATCGCACCCGATAGCACTTCATGTACATCAAATACCTCATGCCCACCATGATTAAGCTGTTGATTTACCATACCTGTGTGCATATTAGGATGCATTTGCCCTTGTTGGTTTTGCAAAGTGAATTCCTCCTTTTAAAAAATCTAGTTTATTATGTGCTAAAACCAGCAAAAAATTCAGGATTTTCATCTAAATGTGGTTTTTAGTGCGTGTGTATAAAGGGTATCGAAGTTCGAGGCAAAGTTAACCTGTTCCATGCACTTTTCACTTGTATGGTTTATCAAATTCCATTTTCCAACTATAGTACTCGTTATCAGGATTCTTTTCGTATCTCATTTGTGCGTCGAATTTGTTTCCCTTTTTGCTTGTTAATCCCTTAACAGTAGCTACTCCATTTTTCAGTAGAGCTTTTACCATTGTTTTCGTCGGTTTTTTCTTCATTGTCGCTAAAAATTTATCGTTTTTCCAAATAACAAATTTGCAGCCACTTTTCCAATTACTACAGCCAAACCCCTTTTGACCTTCAATGACTGCATTTCCGCATACAGGGCATTTCCCCATGAATTCATTTGTTTTACGCTGTGTGGTCACTTCATGAATCGTTCCCGCTTGGTGCTCTTTTATTTTCTCTACCGAGTTCGTTGTAAAAGAATAAATGAGTTGTAGAAATTCATTCTTACTAAAGTTTCCTTTCTCGATATCATACAATGACTTTTCCAAACGACCCGTAAATTCAAGATTAAATAAATCTTTGATTGGAAATGTTTCAACTAAATCTTTTCCTAATTCCGTACAAATTAGGTTTTTATTTTGAGCAGTAATATATCCAATGTCTTTTAACTTTTTTATCGTTTCCGCTCTTGTCGCCGGAGTACCGATACTAAAGCCGCTTAAAATTGCCTCAACATCTTCTTCACCTTTATCCTTATTAATGTTTCTTCCACATGTTTCCATGATGCGCAACAAGGTTTTTTCTGTATGTTGCTTTGGTGGCTTTGTCACATGAGATGTTAATTCATGCTCTATTAACTCTGCCTCATCATTGATTTTCACGAGTGGCAAAAGCGTATCTTTCGATTGAATCTTTTCAACCTTTTTCCAGCCTTCAACAAGTTGAACCTTGCCTTTTGATAGGAATAAACCTTTTAAATCAGTGTCCTTTATCTTCGTTTCAATGGTTGTTTCTTCATGTTCTGCTAAAGGCATAAATTGCATAATAAATCTATTTTTGATCGCTTGATATACTTGCCCTTCATCTGCAGTAAGTCTCTTTGGCTTCATATAAGTAGGAATTATCGCACTATGGCTTTCCACTTTGGCATTATCAAAAATTCTTTTCGTACGGACAAATTTTATTTCATCCTTATATGGTAGATCCTGTGATAATGTCTCCAATACCTTCGCCGTTTTTCCAACCAAACTTTCCTCTAATGCGATGCTAGCAGTCCTTGGGTACGTAATAAACTTCTTCTCATAAAGGGACTGAGCCACTTTTAATACTTTATCGGCTGTCCAGCCACTATATTTACTCGTCATATACCCTTGTAAATTAGACAAGTTAAATAAAAATGGTGGGAACTCTTTTTTCTTTTGTACCTTTTTTTCGTGGATAATACCGTTTTTACCCTGTAATAATCCTTGAATCGCTTCTAATATCTCTTTACTTTTAAATTTGTCTTCCTTGCCTTCAAAATAAGTTCCCTCATATGTTTCATTCTCACTCGTTTGAAAAGTAGCCTGGAGCTTGTAGTAATTTTCTGGAACAAAGTTTTCAATCTCTTGATCGCGATCATATATTATTTTTAACGTTGGCAAGAGAACTCGGCCAATATTTAATGCCTTCCCTTTTCCTTTTTGATATTTAAGGGTAGCGACAGATGTTAGGTTGATACCGATCACCCAATCAGCCCATTGCCTACTTACTCCAGCATCTTGTAATGGTCTCATCTCAGCATTCAACTTTATATTTTCTATCCCTCTTATCACTTCAGCAGGTGTCCACTCATTTAACAACAGGCGATACACCTGTTTATCCGTCTTCAAGTTGTAAATGATACTATCACCGATGAGTTGCCCTTCTCGGTCATAGTCACATGCAGAGACAATCGCTTGTACATCTTTTCTCTTCATTAGTTGATGGATAATCTTTAATTGCTTTTGCGCTCCTCGATCTGGCTTGTCCCTATTTCTCGGATCGCTTTTTACTTTATATTGAAATTTGCTAGGAATGAACGGAAAATTATCCATTTTCCATGATGACATTTTTTCATCATAATCTTTCGCATCATTTAATTGAAGCAAATGGCCGAATGCCCATGTCACAATATAGCCATTTCCTTCAAAATATCCATCTTGGCGATTTTTTATTTTCAGCGCATCCGCAATATTTTTCGAAACGGAAGGCTTCTCAGCCAATATTAATTTCATTTGAAATCAACCTCCAAATAAAAACACACGTTCGTTTACTTCATTGTAAACGATGGCGTGTGTTTTTGGTATAGCATAATGAACGATTTACAAATCACATGCGTTTCTGTTTAGTTGTATAGTAGAGTAAATTATAATTTGAATTCTATTATGGCTTGATTAGTTATAGGTACCCTGGTTACTTCAAAGCGCTAATGACAATCTTAGTAGATGCTCCACCTTTGAACGATTTTGAGCGTTAAGGATAAAATAACCAAATCGAAAAATACGACTTAGTACAACCTTTTCATTTTACCAATCTTATAAATTCTTGTTCTCCTACAATTTCAATTGGATATCCTTGCTCAATCATTTCTTCTACTTTTTTCATTTTCATACTTTTAATTCCTTGCACATATTTGTATAAATCTTGCTCTCCTACCACTAAGAAGTTCGTCGCTAAATCCACACGATCTTTACAAGCAGCACCACAATTGACTGCATATTGAGCAGCCATCGGTCTAGTCATTGACATCATCTTACCCGTAAATACAATGTTTGTCCCGTAAAATGGATGCTTTGTATTCGTTATTATATTTTCAGGGACAATCCTTTTTAGTGATGCATCTTGCGAACTTTTCCTTGAACGAGTCGGTTGTTTACTAGAAGACGTTGGGCTACCGAGTTTAAGCTTGTGCAAAATAGATAGCTCTTGAATGGAGCCAGTTTTTGTTTTTTCCATCGCCTCGAGTGTAATAATGGCGGAAGCACGAGCATCTTCAAGCGCATCATGATGTTTTAGGCTAATACTTAAATAATTTGCGACAGTAGATAACTTATGATTATACAAATTCGGCCACACTTTTTTTGCAATGCGGTAAGAGCATCCATATTGAAAGTTCGGCTCCGTTTCATGAATCCTAGTTAAAGAGTCTCGAAGCACTCCGATATCAAAGCTCGCATTATGTGCAATAATCATTTGATTCTCAATAAAGCCTTTAAATTTCGGCCAAAACTCTTCAAATGTAGGTGCATCATGTACCATATATTCTGTAATGCCATGAATTTTTGTATTGTAATAATGAAATTCACTTAACGGATTGATCAATGTATGTAATTCTTCTTGAATTTTACCGTTTTTTACTTTTACAATGCCGATTGAGCAAACACTCGACCGTACACTATTCGCTGTCTCAAAATCTATTGCAACAAAGTTCATCTTTTACTCCACCTTGCTATGTTAGAATACGTTCATTATCTCATAATTGACTGCTCGCGGAAAACCCCTCGAAGAAGAATAATCCCCCTGGCGGGAATAGAGCAGTAATTTTCCCCATATCAAAAACCAGCGTCTTTACTTGACGCTGGCTCCAGATCTAAATCTAAACTTGTATACTTTTTTCCGATAAAACTGTGTGTATGCTGGCTGGACAGGCGGCTATGCATTTAAACAAGATGATGATACAGCACAACTACAGGATGCCACGTATACTGATTTTGTTAAATTCGATTCGGCCACCATTCAAGAACTTGAAAGCTCGCCAAAGCTTAGCATGGGAGCATGGTTCTTTTAGGTCCTTCTTATTTATAGCTGGGTTAGGGTGACCACAAATCACGATCATTGGTCAAAAGCTTGTAAAGCAGGATGGAGCTAAGCAATATAGCGTTGGTTTGCGTGACATCAAAAGGGTCGAATATAACAAAAGGCATGTTCTTACCTATAACATGAAAAATAAACTTGTTTTTAAGTTTCCGCTCAGATGGGTCCTCTATGAATTGTTTTACCTTTTTATGAAAGAGCATACCGCCCATTTGAAGAATAGACCATTCATTCAATCAAAAAACTAAATAAGGGATCGTTGTACACTCTATCCATATTTATGAGAAACCAAAAGAAGGAATTTGCTTAAATTCCTTCTTTTCTTTATTGCATTAGCAGCCAATTATTCTTCTAACTCGAATGTAGCATTTTCAAGTTTTACAATTTTATTTTCCTCGGTCATCAATTGAAACAGTGCTTCCCCCTTTTCATTAACAGGAATAGTAAATGGAATCGCATGACCCGGCTGAATAATACCTGCAAAAGATTCAGATAGGTCTACTTCTTCACGATCAAACACATAGTCTACGGAACCTTCCGTCTCAACGCCAGACGTATATTCAAACTTAATATTTTTAATCGGTTTTTCCAAACGATTAATGCCTAGGAATAAAAGGACACTCTCACCTGCTTTAGTATCTACAAGATCAATTGGATGAATACTGAAGTCATCGGCAACGCCAATATCGGGATTTGCCTCTACAAGCCCAGTTAATTGTTGATACATTTCATTTTCCAATGTAACACCATTTCCCTCATCTGCTCTTAGTAATTGCATGGCAATTGCCTGCTGCTCTTTTTCTTTATCCACGCTTCCGACCTTTTCACTCTTATTAGCTAAGCTACATCCCACCAACATTATCGCTAAGAACAGGATTATGACTAGCTTCCTCATCCCAAAACACTCCCATCATAAATTTAAAAAATCGACTACTAGCAATCAATGACTAAACTCTTCTATTGAAAGCATTTCATCCAACTAAGATTAATAAGTTTCTTCCAATCAACTACTAGCTTTCAATTAGATTATTTCATTACTAATGAATATCACTATGGGACTACCATGTCAAAGAAATTCAAAATTAGGACAAATGAATCTAGTTCTTTATTCTCGGAATCTACTATCCTTTCCATTTTCCTAGACTTAATATAACTCGTTATTTCTACTTTTTTTGGTTTCTTAATTATACTTAAGTTACAAGCATTCTCTTTTTTACATCTTTCCGGCACTTTATAATCAAATTTCATCTTCAAACCTATTGCAAGTAACTTCTTGACAGAATTGGAGGCTTTTATAATTGGTCGCCTCCTCCTATATAGTCAACACCGAGAAAACAAAGTATGATTGTAAGGATGAAGGGAAAAAATTAATTCCACTTTTAAAAAACTCATAGAGGGATATTTCTGAAGGCGCTTTTTATAGGCGGAAATAGTAAGATTCATTTTGCCACCACGCAACAGTTGTTAGAAAAAGGGAAGTACAGACTTTTAACAGAATTGTATTAACTACAGGTATTTGTTATATTATAGGAAATATTAACTCGTTGATGTGGCCAACTAAATAAGAATTGTGAAACAGAAAATATAGCAACTTGTTGAGAGCTATATCACCGCTTCTTATTGAAACCTACCACGGAGATGTTATGGACAACATAACCGAGTCGTTTTCGTTAACAAACGTTTTAGAGGGCTTACATTTAATGAAGCTAAACTAAGGTGGTACCACGTCGGTTCAGCACAAAGACGTCCTTACACAAGGACAGATTTGTGCTTTTTATTATGAGGAGGAATTATTAATGACTAATCAACAGAAAAATGATTTTACAAGCTGGTATATCGAGACGATTCAAAAAGCGGATTTAATGGATTACACACCCGTTCGTGGATGTATTGCATTCAAACCAGATGGTTATGAAATATGGGAACATATTAAAGATGAAATGGATAGACGTTTTAAGGAAACGGGACATCGTAATGCGTATTTCCCAATGTTGATTCCAGAGTCTTTCTTCCAAAAAGAAAAAGATCATATCGAAGGATTCTCACCAGAGCTTCCTTGGGTTACTGAAGCCGCAGGTGAAAAATTAGAAGAACGTTTAGCACTTCGTCCTACATCTGAAACCATGATCGGTCATTTATATAGTGATTGGATAAAAAGCTATCGGGATCTACCTGTACTGATCAATCAATGGGCAAATGTCTTCCGTTGGGAAAAGAAAACACTTCCTTTCATCCGAACATCTGAATTTTTATGGCAGGAAGGACATACTGCTCACGAAGATGAAATGGAAGCACGTGCTGAAACGATGCAAATGCTAAACATTTATAAAGAGGTCGTAGAAGAGCTTTTGGCTATTCCCGTATACGATGGTCAAAAAACACCATCCGAGCGGTTTGCAGGGGCTGTAGATACGTATTCGATCGAAGCAATGATGAAGGATGGAAAAGCAGTTCAAGCAGGAACTTCCCATTACTTAGGTACAAAATTTGCCGAGGCATTTGACATTAAGTATTTAAATAAAGAAAATAAGCACGAATTTGTGCATACAACCTCATGGGGAACGTCTACACGTCTAATCGGCTCTGTTATTATGGTGCATGGCGATGAACAAGGGCTTGTATTACCGCCGCGTATTGCGCCAACGCAAGTTGTATTAATTCCAGTAGGACCATGGAAGAAAAATCCTGAAATTATTGAAAAGCTAGATGAAGTTTTTGCTACATTAAAAACAAAAGGCATTCGAGTGCGTTTAGACGATTCCAATCAATCACCAGGATATAAATTTAATGAATGGGAGCTTAAAGGTGTGCCAATTCGAGTGGAATTAGGACCTCGTGATTTGGTAAATAACCAAGCGCTAATCAAAGCGCGCGATGAAGATGAGAAAGTTTCTGTTGATCTTCCAACAATAGCAGACTGTATTGAAGGAGCGTTACACACCATGCAAACACGCTTATTAGAAAAAGCGCGTGCATTCCGTGATAAGCATTCCCATACACATGTAGAATCTTTAGAGCAATTAACGAATCATATTGCTAATTCAACACAAAACGAAGAAATCCCAGGCTGGATCCTTGCAGGTTGGTGCGGAGATGACGCTTGCGAAGAACATGTGAAAGAAAAAACGAAGTTTACTACTCGTAATATTCCATTTAATCCACCAGCTAAGAAGTCTACTTGTATTAACTGTGGGAAAGAAGCAAAACATACCGTTTGGTTTGGTCGTGCCTATTGATAGAATAAAATAAAAGTGCTCCCACGAATAACTTAGGTTGAGCGTTTTTATTGTCTTGCATCATTTGCATAGGCATATTAACTGAACCTATTTTTTTGATAAACTTTTACTCGCTAATGTGAAGGAAATGCATCTATTTAGGATAAAATAGATGCTTTTTTCTTTTACTGGCAGTTAACAGCCTGTTACTGACCCGCCATCACTTTTTAAGGTAAGCATTGGACTTACTAGTTAATATTCACTTTTTACACGCTCGGAATTATGGCTTTGCTTGTTATCGAACATGGACTTTGTTTATTTTCACATTAGTTTTGAAATGAACATTGTCGCAATGCCGAAATAAATAAGTAGGGACAAGATATCATTAATTGTTGTAATGAGCGGCCCAGATGCTACTGCAGGATCTGTTTTAAACTTGTATAAAATGAGTGGGATAATTGTTCCAGCGAGTGTCCCTATAATCAGAGTAGCGAGAAGTGATGAGCCTACAACAAGACCCAGTGTTATACTTCCTCGCCAAACGAATGCTATGATTGAAATGACAATCGCACACGTAACACCTATAATAATTCCGACAATTAACTCTCGAAATAAAAGCTTCATCGTTTTTTTAAAATTAAGATCTTCTGAAACGAGGCCACGGACAACGACTGCGAGCGATTGTGTACCTGTATTGCCAGTCATTCCCGCAATCATCGGCATGAAAAAGGCAAGGGCAACGACTGCTTCAAGGGTAGCTTCAAATCTTTCAATGATCCCACCTGAAATAAGTCCGATAAATAATAATAAAATAAGCCATGGTAACCTTCTCGCAGCAGCAACGAAGGGACTTGTGTGAAAGTCAATTTCTTTTCCAGATGCGGAAAGTTTTCCGATATCCTCATCTGCTTCTTGTTGCATAACATCTAAAATATCTTCAACATGGATAACCCCGATAATCTGTTCCCTATTATTGACGACAGGAATAGAAACTAAGTCTTTATCACGGAAGATATGCGCTGCTTCTTCTTGGTCTAAATCAGTTGGAAAAGAGGTAATTTCTTTCATCATAATATTTTTAATAAAATCGTTATCAGCGGCACCGAGCAATTCTCGAATAGACAAAACTCCCATTAGCTCACTATCAGAACCAACGATATACAAGTAGTGAATATTCGTTTTATCACGTACGTTTTGCCGAAGACGTGACAGTGCTTCCTTAACTGTGTATGTTTCTTGAAGAGCGATATAGCCTTTTTTCATAAGTGTTCCGGTCGTTTCTTGCTTGAAAACACCGTTAGTAATTGTGCCCATGTATGTGGACCTCCTTATTGCGTCCACTTATTCACCATGTGTGGGGAAGTGGACATACTACTTTTCATTCGAATGGCAATTAACTTTAACCAACCAGGGGGTTCTGTTTCCTTAGAACTACACATTCCCCACCACCTCCTCAAAATAATAAAAAACACCCCTCTACAAAGAAGGGTGCTCAGCATAAAAATGATATAAGTGAATAAACCTCCTTCGTAGAGCTTTAGCACTATATGGCATAGGATGAAATCGATCCAGCTACATTAAAAACCACCTTAAGTCGATGGTTTCTGTTGACCCATTGGAGTCTTTCGACATTTCTGGGCAGCAGCATATCTCCATATAGGAGCCTCACCTAACGAGAGTTCCTAATTTTATTTTCAAATTCGTATTAATGATACGAGTCATCTAATGAATTGTCAAATTACCCCGATAGATTACTAAAGCAGTATCCACACCGCAAAACTGTCAACTTGGATATATACAAGAGTTTAACTATTATACTTTTTTCTCTTTTGGGAGACACTATTTATGCAACTGCAAACGACAAGGAGGATTATAATGAAAAATCATGATCACATAAAATTAACTTCTAGTGAATTGGCCGTTTTGTTTGGAGCATATATGCAAGATACATTAGCTATTTGTGTCAATTCCTACTTTTTAGAACATGTAGAGGATCTTGAAGTGAAGTCTTGTTTGGAATACTCATTAAAATTATCCGAATCGCATGTAGATATTTTAAAGAAAATTTATCATGATGAAGGTCTTCCTATACCAGTAGGGTTTACAGAACAAGATGTCAATATAAAAGCGCCTCGACTTTTTAGTGATGAAATGATCCTTCATTATGTTCTTAATATAGGTATTATGGGACTAACTGCTTACAGTGTTATACTTCCAAATGCAACCCGTAATGATATTCGCACACATTTTACATCTTGGTTGCATTCATCAACTGAATTATTTAATCGTGTAACAAATCTATTACTTGAAAAAGGGCTGTATATACGTCCCCCCTATATACCTTATCCAAAGCAAACAGAATTCGTTAATAAACAGCACTTTTTATCTGGATGGATAGGAGAGCAAAGACCTTTAACAAGCAATGAAATTTCACTTCTATTTATGAATTTATATCGAAACACGCTTGGAGGCTCCCTATTGACGGGATTTTCTCAAATCGCACAGATGAAAGAAGTACGTAAATTCATGACGAATGGAGCGGAAATTGCCAAACATCATAGTGCTGTTTTTAGTAAATTTTTAGCGGAGAGCAACTTGGCTACACCTGTTTCTTCAAGTCTAACTGTGACAACCTCTCAAGAACCTGTGTTTTCCGATAAATTACTAATGTTTCATACAGATGTATTAAATAATGCCGGGATAGGCTTTTATGGGCAAAGTATAGCAGGAAGCCCAAGGAAAGATTTAGCGACCGCTTATAGCCGTTTATTAATAGAAACCGGGGAGTTTGTTACTGACGGGGCGCAAATAATGATTTCCAATGGATGGCTCGAAAAACCTCCTTCTGCTCCAGATCGAAAAGATTTGGCGAAGGGTTAAAACGATGTGGAAGCAAAAGAGAAGTTATTTTGGAGCATTGCCTTTCCCGGATTCGGTCAATTTTTAAACGAAAAATATATCAAAGGTATTGTATTTATTTCCTTAGAATTTTTAATTAACGTACGGGCACGTTTTAATGAAGTTATTATTTCTAGTTTTCACGGAGATATTAATCATGCGATTAATCAAGCCGATTATCAGTGGCTTATGTTTTATCCATGTTTATACTTTTTCGCCATGTGGGATGCATTTAAAGATGCAGGAGGCGGGAAAGAACCGTATTCATTTCTGCCATTTGCATTCTCTGCGTATTTTGTAACATTAGGCACCATTTATTCACCAAAATTTTCATTATTTGGCGTATTATTAGGTCCTATTTGGCTTCCAATATTAAGTCTCATCCCAGGACTCTTTACTGGTCTTTTATTGAAAAAAATAATGACTAAAAAGTTAAATAATAAAGAATAAAAAAACGGCAGAATAACATATCTGCCGTTTTTTACGTACCTTTTTCAAGTTAGGAACACGCTTCTTTTACTATACTCTTATCATAACACAGAATAAAAGAAATTATCAGTCTATATTTTTAATTTATGTTGAAGTACAATAAAAACGCTCTAAATTTTATTTCCGGAGGAGAGATAATCAACTTTATGAGTAATGACAAAGTACAAAAGATCACTTTATTTGCTCTAACATGGCCGATATTTATTGAGATAATTCTAAATAGACTAATGGGTATTGTTGATACATTGATGCTTAGTCATTACTCGGATGATGCAGTCGCTGCAGTAGGATTTTCTAATCAATTAATAATGATGACAATCATGCTATGTAGCATGCTGACGATCGGTACAACGATTTTGGTCTCACGTCATTTAGGTGCGAAAGAGTATAAAAGTGCGTCAGAAATCGCTCGTGTCTCCATCTCTCTCAATTTTCTATTTGGATTATTCATAGGTGTGATCTTGATCGTATTCGCTTCTGGTCTATTGAAACTAATGGGGCTTCCTAAAGAGCTAATGAAAGATGCCACAGTTTATTTAATCATCATCGGAGGATGTTCCTTCATTCAATCCCTGATGTTAACAGTGTCTGCGATAATTAGAGGCCATGGTTTTACGAAGCAAGTCATGTATGTAATCACAGGTGTCAATATACTAAATATCGTAGGAAATTATTTATTTATCTTTGGCCCCTTCGGAATACCAGTGTTAGGTGTTCAAGGTGTTGCAATTGCAACCGTGGTAAGTCGAATAATAGGTGTCATTGTTCTTTTTATTATATTAGTAAAGTGGATTGGGGAAACGATTCCCTTATCAAAGCTATTCCATCTTCCGAAACAACATGTTAAAAGTCTTTTAAAAATAGGAATACCATCCTCGGTAGATTCGGCAGCTTGGAACCTGCAAATGGTAGTAATTACTGTGTTTATTGCCTTACTGGGAACCGTTGCTTTAACAACCAATGTATATAGTACAAATATAAGGGTATTTGTCACTGCTTTTTCTGGAGCTATTGGGCAAGGGACGTTAATTCTCATATCCCGTAAAATTGGTGCTAGAAACCTTGATGGTGCCTATCAGCAAAGTATCCGCCTCTATAAAATAGCAGCAATGGTTGCACTTGGGGTTGCCACGGTATTTTATATTTTTTCCAAGCCAATACTGGGTATCTTTACAGACAATCCTGATATTCTTACGTTAGGGACCACCCTCCTTCTCTTAACGTTACTTTTAGAACCTGGGCGTGCTTTGAATTTAGTGTTTAATAATTCTCTAAAAGCAGCAGGTGATATTAATTATCCGGTGATCGTAGGTATCCTTGGAATGTGGTTAATTAGTGTACCGCTTGCATATATATTAGGCATACATTTTGGTTTAGGTTTGATTGGTGTCTGGATCGGCTTTATCGTGGATGAGTGGGTAAGAGGCATTATACTAATGAGACGTTGGCGCTTACGGGGATGGGAAAATATGGCGACAGATAATCATAAGAATTCATCTGGAAAAGCAGATGCTAAAGCTTAACGCTTGGAAATAGCTTTCATATGCAAAACACACGTCATTTCTAATGAGAATGTTGGCGTGTGTTTTCATCATATAAGAACCATAACACTATGTCCAAATCTTGAAATTCGGAGTCTTCTTTATCCTATTTTCTCAATTAAATCTGGCTTCCATTTTCAACTTTTTTTCTTCCCACCAAAATGTTTAAATCGATGGTAATATCCATATCTGACATATCACTTACTTGCTTCCGTTTTGCTTCATTTGCTGACCATGATAAAGGGGTCATTTTCACTAAATCATTCAAAAGTGGCTGTTCTAACCGAACATGATACTTAACAGCTTGTGTTTTTATTAAATCAAACTTTTCTTGAAATCGACTCATTGTCTTTTCATTATCAAAAGCTTCTCTATTCTCATAGAAAAGTTCCCGAAGTTCTTGCAGGTAAGCACTGTTTGGCACTACTTTGATAAGTAGGCCGTCATCTGTAAGTAATCTATCGAACTCAGAGTAGTTAGACGGGGATAAAATATTTAGGATGAACGGAAACTTTTGACTAGCAAGCGGTGTTTTGGCTAAATCAGCAACTATCCAAATCGCATTGGAGAGATTACTCGCTGCAAGTTGAATCCCTTCCTTTGAAATATCCGCTCCAAAACCAATTGTATTTCCAGCAACATATTCCTGGATTTGCGCCAAATGTGATCCCTCGCCACAACCAGCGTCAAGGATGGCCGTAAGTTCATTTAACCGTTCATTTTCGATTAAAATAGCAATTGCTTCTACAAGTGGCGTAAAAAAACCACTTTCAGCAATTCTTTGTCTGGATTGAAACAAGGATTTATCATATTTCGTATCTATGGACTGTGACAGTAGATGAATATAGCCTTTTTTCGCAAGATCATAGCTATGACCTTCTGTGCAAACTAATGTTGTGTTATTTTCAAACACCATAGGGCTTGTACAGATCGGGCAGCTGAAAAAATGAGCGTGTTCTGAGATTAACTTTGCAGCAATCGACTTTCTGCTCTGTTGGGACATAATAACCATTCCTTTTCCTATAAATGCGTGTTCAAAAAGATGACAAATTAGAAACAAGAAGTTCGAGGCGCGAAGGTTTTGAGGATCAGAGCGTATGCTTTTAATACGTGAGAACCGGAAAAACCAAGCAACGAAGAAATTCGCAGTTTATCATTTGGAGACTTTTTGAACATCCTCTATAAGTGCTCTTATCTAAACTTCCAAAGTATCCTACTACCTACAGTATACGTAAGGCATTGGATTGCCCACCAATTTAAACGGTCCTTTACAGGTAAATGTTTCGTATAAATATAGCTATACTCCATTTCAGGCTGACAACCACGCGCCTTTTTATAACTCCCCGCTCCACCTGAATTATTCATCAGTATAACTTTTTCGCGGGCTTTTTCATACAGCTGATTTGAAAGCATTCGGTAAATACCATCCTTCTCGTCTATATCCGTATCCCAGCCGAAAAAAGGGGTCGCCATTTGACCATTCATGATAAAATAGCCACCAAAAGCCACACATATATCATTATTTAATGTAATCATATCAAATTTTCCACTCTGACACATTTCATGCATGTACCGAGCAGTATACTGTGGGTTGTTCGGTGAGTATTTCTGCAAATATAATTTATCATAAAGCCGTTCACATTCGTCCATGTCGATTTCACTTAACACTACTTTCTTAGTGAGTCCCGACTTTCTTAGAATGGATCGGTCCCGCGCATGGTCCTTCCTCTGTCCTTTCGTCATCCTTTCTGCCGGATGCCAATAATAAATGACGCGGCTTCCATAAGGCAGATAACCTGCGTTCCTTAGCTGATCTATCCAATCCAAAGCTGTCTTTTCATTGAGTGAACGGAAACCGATCGCATGCTCAGGAAATTCCTTCGTCAGAAAAGCAGTCATCTTTTCCATATCTATATTACATTTACTAGCATATAGATTCGTGGAAACGAGGAAATTATGTATATAAATGATCCTGTTCTTTACGCGGCGAATACAGCCACCTTGAAAACGAATCACTGCCCGAATGATGCTGCGAGAAAAACGGGAATCAATATACTGTGCGAGTTCATCCTCCAATGAAACGACGTACTGCCCATACGGAGACACAATCCAACTGTCATCGTAATTTTCCGTTGTCACCGTCAATGGATAAATCCAGTTTCCCGCTCGTATCGCATATACTTCACTATGAACATTGCGAATCTTTTCTGTCAAGCCTCCCAGCATCACTTGAAGATAAGATTCTACTTCTTCTCGATTCTCACAATTAGACCAATCAATACTTTGAAAATCTCTATAAAGTGCAATCATCGCTTCTGAACTCGACGCAATTTTACGCCTGCCTCTGGTGGCACATACGGAAAAATAGTAAGATCCACTGGTACACAGACCATTTTTGAAAAGAGCTTTTGAAATGATTGCTTAATGGCATCGCCATCGTGGAAGTTTGTCACGTAAATTGATAGTGAAAGATCCTTCTCTTGGATTACCCTAAATTGGTCGTGCTCATCACCGTGCAAAATGAGCGTACGACGGATAAAGTCTGGAAACACGGCTACTTCTCCTTCACCATCAGCTCCTTTAAAAGTAAAAATATCATCACTACGTCCATCAATCCGATCTAATACTGTACATGCACTGCCACATCTGCAAGGTTCATCTTTTTCCACAAGCAAATCATTCAATCTATAACGAATAATTGGCTGGGCCATTCGCGAAAAGTCAGTTATAATCGGCGAAAAAATGCCTTTATCTTCATCTACATATTCCTTTTCAATATACACAAATTCTTCATTCAAATGAAGATTGCCTTCTTTGCAGGTATGTGCGAGAAATCCCTCTGTACATTGATAGATTTGGTGAATTTTCTGTTCGAATGCTTGTGCTAAATATGCTTGATCCTGTTTCTCCAGCACTTCCGCTACACTGATCACTCTTTTGAATGGAGGTCGGTCTTTTAAATCGGCAATTATCCGGAGCATGCTTGGCGGGGCTATGACAATATCTGGTGAAAGGGCTCGTAATTTATTTACATTCTCATTCACCGAATCTAGTAAATCAAAGAATGTAAACTGGATGGAGCTACTAGAAACCGTCTCATAGAGATTACTATTTGCTCGAAGAAAAAATGCCACCTTCTGTTTTCGTACAATCGATTTCGGCAACATCTTCGCGAGCATAATGCCTGCCCATCTTTCTCTCTCCTCGGACGATACAAGAAAAAGTCCACGGTTCCCAGACGTTCCTGATGATAAACCGATGGTGACACCATTGAGCATGGGAGAAAAATCTCGGGATTGTTCTGCTTTCAGTGCAACATCGAATGCCTGTTTTTTTGATATGCCAACCGTATTAATCTTATCGAAGTTCTCCATCATGAATAGCTTATCTGTGATCGGCAATGTTTGTAGTGTGTTTATCGATAATTGCTTCCTTTCTATTTCAGACAATCCTGTAAAATAGGCCAAATTGGAAGGTAACTTTTTGAAAAAACGATCCAGTTGCTGACGTTGGTGGTATTCAAGCTCTTGCCGTGACTTAAATGGATGACGATATCGGGTTTTCAAATAATGCTGAAGCACACGAATTTTATTCATGAGAAACCTCCGTACAATGGGATGGGATGATTTGAAATTCGGGATGTAACCTCAAGAAGTCCACCACTTGATCAAATGTCTCTTTATACTCTTTCCATGAGGACATGATCAACCCTGCGGCTCGGTTCGGCAAAGACTTAGCACGAATAGCCGCTGAAGACCAAGTCGCATCCGCACATAAAAAAATATCATTAAAAAAAATACCAAACTGACCTTTTGCATGACCTTCTAAAAATACTGCAATGATCGACCCATCCCCGAGAATATCGTAACCTTTCGTAAAAGGGGTATGTGTTTCTTTTATAGGAAGAATCGGGGTCTCTTCAATGAAAACTGCACGCTCACTAAAATCTATTGGAATCGTTCCTGGCAAATATGCCTGTCTTACTGCTTTGACTCCTTTACAGTCCCTAATTGCCTCCCACGCCTTGTTACTGCAGATAATCTTTGCATTAGGAAAATCAAGCAACCCTCCCGTATGGTCACCATGGAAATGAGAAAGAACAATTGTCTTAATTTCATCGGCATTTATCCCATTATTTTGTAACTGTATCTTCAAACTATCTTGCGATGAATAAGTAACGGGTGTGCCATAACGGTACAATTTATACGGAAAACTTTCACTAGCAGTAAAGAAATGATCGCCATATCCTGTATCAAAAAGAACATATCCATCCTCGTGATCTATCAGAAAAGCAAGAGAAGGAAAATGCACTTGTTTGAACTTTCCTCCCGCGCGTGCAATAAAATCATAACTCGAGCAAGATCCGGTCTTAAATACCTTCACATTTTTTATTTTGTTCGTGCCACCAAGTTGCATAACGCTCAATCCCTTCTTGTATGGAAATGACTGGTGCATACCCCAGATCTTTTCTAGCCTTTTCAATACTTAAAGTCTGGTTTTTCCCTAATACACTAGCACTATATCTCGTCAGTATTGGTTCTTTGTCTGGTATGAACACTTTATGGCCCCCTTCAAGGATAGCGGCAAGGCAATACAAAATGGAATAAGGGATCGGCTTACTATTCATTGGCATATGTAGTGCTGTAAATAATTGCTGCAATGCTACCTTTATGTAAACTGGCTCCCCATTCGTTATATTGTATACCTCGCCTATACATTGTTCGGGCGCTGTAAGTGCAAGTTCAATCGCTCGCACGACATTATCTGTATATGTTAGATCAACAAGTGTTTTTCCTTTATTAGGAAGCGGAAAACCACGCTGTCCATTTAATTCGATCAATCGCGGAATAATCGTCGTGTCGCGTGGTCCAAATAAAGCACGCGGCCGCAAAATAATCGCCTCAACCCCTTGCCTTACTGCACTCTGTACATGGCCTTCAGCAAGAAATTTCGTTTCAGCATAGGCATTGACGAATTTCTTTGGTATTGGCTCATCTTCCCTAACAAAATGTCTACTGTTATAGCGAAAATAAAGACTCGGTGTAGAAATGTGGATGATCCGCTTTACATTTGCTTTCTTAGCTGCGACTAATACGTTTTGAGTGCCTATTACATTCGATTGATAAAAATCTTTATACTGTCCCCAAGGTTCAGACTTAGCTGCAGAGTGAATAACCACTTCTACTCCTTTGAAAGCTCTTGTCAACTCCTCAACATCTGACAAATCCGCTTGCACAAATGGGATACCTGCAGCAGTAAGCTCTAACCCCTTCCTATTATTTCGACCTAGGCCAATCACATGATGGTCTCCCTCTTGTAAATATTCACATGCACGTTGGCCAAGAAATCCCGTGGCTCCTGTAATCGCCAATTTCATGATAAACTCTCTCCATTCCATTCGATATCCCTTGTTGTAGCTTCTGTCATCGTGCAACCTAACCTCCTAGCGATTAGAAACCAGCCGATCAGGACAGTGAACTGGGTAAAAAAAGGTCGAATACCACTTGAAAACCCGATAATATCACGTGCTTTTCGAAACTTTCTCAGCATCTCCACTGATGGTTTTCTCAAGATCTTCCCTAACATAAGTGGAGCCATTTGATATGCTTCCTTTAATGGATTAGTAGAAGTAAACCAAGCATCTGCTTTTATGAAAAGTGCACCACTTGTAGCACGAGGGTTACATTCAATAAAGTAATATTTTCCCGATTCAGCACACTCAATTAGATCGAATGCAATCTGTCCAGTCCACCCAAGAAGCATGATCGCTTTATTAACATAGTCTTCCAACGCTTCATTATTTGTTTGTTTATAATAAATCGTTGTGCCTCGACCATAATGTATATCCGATGGATAAAGCACTGTCGTCAAACCACTTTTCAATGCGACACTATATGTGCACCACTCTCGCCCTTCGATAAATTCTTGAACAACAATTGGAAAAATATCGTTTTGTAATACTCCCTCTTTTTCCAGCACAAGAACAGAATTGGAAAAACGCGTATATGGCAGTTTTAAAATAAAACGTTGCTTATTACTTCGCTCCATAAATGTTAAGATATCGGATTTACTTTTTGCGAGCATACTTTTTGGCGCGTAAAGACCTTTTTCCAATATCCAATCGCAAAACTTTGCTTTATGATGAACGAGTTGCATTTTAGAGAAATCCTCGACAAAAATTTCCGTATCAAGCTTATCTTTATACCGGGAGATAAAAAATACTTCTTCACAAAGCGGGATAATTAATTCAATTTTTTCAAGTTCGATAATTTCCTGCAATTCTTTTATATACCGTTCTGGCATTTGATTCGGCGAAGACGTTTGATAAAACCTCTTTACTTCTTTATACTTTTTTGCAATGACTAGCGGTGTTGAGTCGGTCAAAATTACCCTATGTCCTGCCTCCGCCAAAGTACGTGACATTTTTACCGCAACTGGCGCCCTTGCTCCAGTTAATAAAATACACTTAGTATTCAAATATTAGCCCTCCGATAGATAGGCCTGCAGAAGTTCCAATCAACATGACCTTATCTCCACGCTTTATTCTATTTTTGCGGATCGCATAATAAAGTGCCGTTGGAATAGAAGCCGCGATCATATTGCCATGATTGCGAATGATGTTCATAAACTGGTCCACTGAAAATCCAAGCTTTTTGCGGACAATCTCCATCGATGAACCGCTTGCCTGATGTGGGATAACCATCTGCAAATCCTTCTTTGCTACTCCAGCATTTTTAAGTAGTTCAGATAAAAAAGCATCCATCTTTTTTAATGTCATTTTAAATACAGCGCGCCCATCCATATGGAATAAAAAATCCTCCATTGGATGATCACCATAAGCACGTGGTGGGATTAATGTACCGCCGCCTTTGATTTCAGTAAAAGATGAACCATCACTGTATGTCACCATATGCGAACCAAGAACACCTGCATGTTCGCCCTCTATTGCAACCACGATAACTGCACTTGCCCCGTCTCCAAACAGCACAGCACTTTCAATTACCTTTTCATTGATACCTGCCGATGCGATTTCAGTAGACACAATAGCAATTCTCTTATATTTACCCGTTAGAATTGCCATGTTTGCTACATCAAATGCTGTTACAAAACTCAGACAAGTTGAATTGATATCAAAGCATGGAATGCCAGTTTCGCTTCCATTCATCTGCTTCTGAATCAGACTTGCAGTTGAAGGAATCGCTTGTTGCGGCACTCCACTAGCGCTAATAATACAATCAAGATCATCCAATTGAAGCCCAGCATCTTCTAATGCCTCTTTCAATGCCTGTGCACCCATATACGAACTCGTTTCATCTGTAGCAATATGTCGAAAGTCAATTCCCGAAGCACGAGAAATTTGGACTGGATCTACATTCAGACGTTGCGCAATCTCTTCAGTTGTCACTATCCGAGAAGGCAAATAAAGACCGACACCTTCGATTGACGTTTTCATCATTTTTCACAGCCCTTTCGTAGTTGAATAAATAATCATCAGGCAAATTTTTTTATGAATTAACATAATATTTTTTATCTTACATATCCACAATCTTCAGTTTTATATCATTAATTATGCCAATTATACCAGTAAAACTGAAACCAAAAGACTACGAGATTACGATTATTCTAAGTTCTAGGTGAAATAAAAATTTCCCGACAAGGTTAATTTGTTTTTTCTGTGGTAAATATCATTATGAGAGTTAACAGGAGGAGAAAGAAATGGAGTTTCTTGATACAGCGTTCAAACTTGTACTGGGTCTATTAGCTCTTCTAGTTGTTACTAGACTTCTTGGAAAAAAAGAAATGGCTCAGATCACACCATTTGATTTTGTATATGCGCTCGTCCTTGGCGGGTTACTAGAAGAAAGCCTCTACGATCAAAAAATAACCATTTGGAATTTTTTGTTTGCTGTTGCGGTTTGGGCTATTCTCATCTACATCATTGAAGTAATAGCTATTAAAAATAATAGAATTAAAAAGATTTTAAAAGGAGAGCCATCCGTTATTATAAAAAATGGACAGCTTGATATAAACGCAATGAAGAAAAATCACCTAGAAATGGAACAATTACTTACAATGCTTAGACAGCAAGGAGTATTCTCTTTACGTGAAGTCCGTGATTTGTATTTAGAGCCGAGTGGAAATATAAGTATGCTGAAATATTCAAGTTCAGAACCACCGACCGCCGACATGCTTCATATGGAAGTAAATGACGAATCTCCTTCCATATTATTGATCGACGAAGGTAGAATAAAAAAAGAAATCCTGCAATTTGCAGGAAAAACGCCCAAGTGGCTCCAAGGTGAACTGAAGAAAGAAGGATTTCCCGTAATCGACGAAATTTTTTTCGCCGAATGGTCAGCAACAGATGGATTTTATATAAAAACGTATACGGATATCAACTGAAATTATTTTACCTTTTCTATTGTAGAAGTAACTGTAAATTCCTCGGTTCCTTCTTTCATAATGATCTCACGTTTTATCTCACCATAATCTTTTGCAAAATATTTACGGGTGATGGATCCATCATCCCCTTCTCTTTCAATGACAATTACATCTGAGAATTCTTGCAACGGTGTATCGAGTGTCGCCTTATTATCAATGACAGTCCAGCCATCAAATTTCGAACCTTTATTTAAAGGCAGATGTAAGTATGTGTAAATAGGTTCAAGTTGCTTAAGTTCACTGTCGGAAGGCGAATAATCATCATAGGACTCTCCTTCTTCTCGCACAACAACTATTTTATCTTTATCAATACGGAATGTTCTTAGCATGACTGTCCCACCATTATTCTCGTACACATTCACGAAATGATCATTGAGCCACTGCGTTTTGGCCGTAAATTGCGCAAATTCATTTCCTTCTCCTCTAAACTCCGCTTCCGCTTCGTCTTTCATGAAAAAGGTAGAGAGTGCTATCTCTTTTTTTACTTCTTCTTTATTTTCTTTAGCTGGATCTCCTATCCCCTTATTGAGCTCGCTCCTATTTTTGTCAACTACATCCACTTTAGATTCATTTTCCACAATTCCATTACCTGAATCGGTTTTCGCTCCCTGTTGGCAAGCTACTAGAGCAAAAACAAAAATGATCATGAATAAAAACGACAATTTCCTCATACAATTCACACTCCTTTCATTCACATTCTTTTCTAAGGACGTCAAAAACATTTCAGATGTTGCCTTTTGCCTTATAAAATACCCGCTATTGATGATTTTAACCCGAATCGCAGATTAGTTCCGAAAAAACATGCAAAAAAAATGTATACATTCTGTATTTACACTTACTTCACTTGTTATTACCGCTTTACAGGTTGCTCGTGGGATTTATGAGCCGCTCATACGGGGTTATTGGCCACTCGCTCATTTTGTAAGCCACTCTCTCGGGTTTGCTGGCCACTCGCACATTTTATAAGCCACTCTCTCGGGGTTACTGGCCACTCGTACATTTTATAAGCCACTCACTCGGGGTGCTGGCCACTCGTACATTTTATAAGCCACTCACTCGGGTTACTACTGGCCACTCGTACATTTTATAAGCCGCTCTCTCGAGGTTACTGGCCACTCGTATAATTTATAAGCTGCTCTCTCGATTTACTGGCCACTCGTACAATTATAAGCTGCTCTCTCGAGGTTACTGGCCACTCGTATAATTTATAAGCTGCTCTCTCGATTTACTGGCCACTCGTACATTTTATAAGCTGCTCTCTCGATTTACTGGCCACTCGTATAATTTATAAGCCACTCTCTCGATTTACTGGCCACTCGTACAATTTATAAGCCGCTCTCTCGATTTACTGGCCACTCCCACATTTTATAAGCCGCTCATAATAACCTGACCGCACAATTAAAAAGAGCTTTCGCATGAAAGCTCTTAGGATTAATATTTTTACCAGCGATTCATATGTCTATGTCCGTTAAAGAAGATGATATTTTCCTCTTTAAAAGGAAATAAATTTAGTTCTCTCGCCTTTTCACCATGATTCATCATAATTTCGTGGAAAATTTCTTTAGGTGATTTTCCGTTCGTATCGACACCTAATTTTTCCGCCGCTTGGTAGATCATTTTCTCGCGGACTTCTTTTGCTACTTCCCCAAGGTCTCTTCCTTCTACTTTAATTCCTAATTCTTTAGCATGCTTTTTGATTTGTGTCTCGCGCACTTCCTTGTCAAGCTGTTTCAGATCTTTTCCATCGGTAGAAATGCCTAATTCCATTGCAGCCTTTTTGATCTTAGCCGCCTTTACTTCTTTCATGATCGTCTTATCGTCTTTGCCCTTTGTATCAATATCCCATTCTTTTGCGATGTGTTCAACCCATTTATGGCGAACTTCTTTCGCTAAAGTGTCCGAATCTTTTCCTTCTGTTTCAATACCCAGAGCCTCAGCCTGCTTTTTGATAATCGCATCCCGCACTTCTTTTCGGAGCGTATCTACATCTTTTCCTTCTGTGTTAATCCCTAGATCCTCTGCATGCTTTTTAAGCATTTCGGAATCATGCTTATACTCTCCCTTGGTTTGGCCATTAACCTTAGAAAATTCCGCATGAACCGGGGTTAAACCGATCGCTCCAAACATAAGAGCGACCGTCAAAAGCGATGATGCTAGTTTATTTTTCATACAGATTTGCCTCCTTTAGTAAGTAATTTTTCACTTACTAGTATGCCCTGTATGTTGGAATAAACTATAAACAATTAAAGTATCCTTATTTCGCCTTTTCCATTGAATTCTTAACTTTATATTCCTTTCTCATCTTTTCTAACCATGTTGGATATTCGGTTTGCATTTTCTCTTCAAATAAAATTTCTTTTATATCCTTTTTATGATCGTCATACTTAGCTTCCTTTGCAGCCTTTTTATCGGTTACCTTAATAATATGATAGCCGTGTTCTGTTTTTACAGGATCACTGATCTTACCTTTCTCCATCGAAAAAGCAACAGTTTCAAACTCTTTTACCATTTTACCTTTAGGAAAATACCCTAATTCCCCTCCGTTTTCAGCACTCCCGGTATCTTTAGAGTATTCCTTTGCTAATTTGGCAAAATCTTCACCATCTACAAGTTGTTTAGCAACCTTTTTTGCTGTAGCTTCGTCTTCTACTAAAATATGGCTTGCTTGTATTTGTTCTTCCTGATTAAATTTCGTTTTATTTTCATCAAAGTAAGCCTTCATTTCTTTATCTGTTATTTTAATTTGTGGTTCGATCAATTTTTTAATTAATACAAATTGCTGAAGGTCATCCTTGATAATATCCTTTGTGATACCACTTTGTTCCAAAGCCGCATTGAATGCTTCTTCACCGCCAAATGATTCTGTATACTTCACTAACTCTTCATCAATTTCTTTACTTGAAACCTCTACCTTTTCTTTTTTTGCTTCTAGTTCAATGATTTTTGTATTTATTAATGAATCAAGCGCCGCTGCTCCATTTGTTTCTACTAACATATTGTACAAATCATCCTTGGATATTTCTTCACTTCCGACAATTGCAACCGTCTCTTTTTTTGAAAAAGCAGTACTGAAGATAACTGCTGCACCAATAACTACTATTGCGATTAATGATAATAAAAACTTCTTATTCATTCTTTCCCCTCCAAATTAATACCTGTTTCATAAGCATAAACGGAAATTATGAACAAACTATTAACAAACTTTGAAAAGAAAAAGATAAGCGTAAGTAAAAAACGAACATCACTAGGGTTACAACTTTATACTGCTTACTCCTTTAGGTTAGGGAGAAAAAACCGCCATTTAGACGGTTTCTTTCACGGGGAATATTATCGTAAATTTTGTTCCTTTTCCTTTTTCACTGGTCACCTCAATCTTACCATGGTGCATCGTAACCAATTGCTTTACAATAGATAAACCAAGACCGAATTCACCGTATGGGTTCGTCGTCCTCGATAACATTGCTTTGTAAAAACGCCCCCATATTTTTTCAATCTCTGCGGGATCAATTCCAATACCTGTATCCTCTATTTCGATAATTGTTTGATTTACACCAACTTTTCCACGAAGTATAATTTTTCCACCCTTCGTGAATTGGATACTGTTTTTCGTAATATTAATTAATATCTGCGTTAGTCGATCATAATCAGCGTAAATAAAAGCATCATGATCCACCTCAACGATGATTTCATTATCTTTTTCTTGTGCCAACATTTCTAATTGGTCTTTGATTATTTCCAACACTTCAATTAGCTGTGTCTCTACCTTATAAAGTTTTACTTGGTTCGAGCGGATTTTTTCATAATCAAGGTTTTCATTTACGAGCCGAATGAGCCGTCTCGATTCCTTGCTTGCCAATAACATCCCTTTTTCTTTTTCCGATTCAGGGATCATGTCATTTCTTATACCTTCGATCACACCGCTAATGGTTGTGAGCGGCGTTCTTAGTTCATGTGACACATCAACCATAAACTGGCGTCTGCGATTTTCAAGACTTTCAATTTCTTCCATTGAAATATGTAATTTATCAACCATTTCATTAAAATCCCCGGCGAGCTCCCCGATCTCATCAAAGTTCGATGATGGAATCTGTACGGAATAATCACCAGCTGCAACGAGCGCTGTTGCTTCCCGAATCCGTTTGATTCTTTTCACATGAAATGCAGATAGAATCCAGCTCATCAATAATGCTACTGCTAAAGAGATAATGACTGTATAAAATAAATATCGATTAATTTGATCAATGACATCACGAGAACCTTTTATTGGAGATACTAGTAAAATCCCTCCCATGAATTGGTCATTATGCACATATGGAAGTAAAACAAAAGTAACCCCTTGATCAAAACGTCTAAACTCTTTCTTAATAATAACCGTCTTACCATTTTTTATATCGCGCCATTCATTGTTCGTAAGCTCCACTTCTGGGTGTAAGCTTCCTTTTGAATAAGTAATCGCAGCATTCGTATCAAACAAGCTATACTGAATTTCCCGTCCCGCTAAAACATTCCCATACTGTTGTAAAACTTGTTGCGATCTCCCTTGATTACTCTCCAAATCACCAAGAATGTTATTCCCATATGAAGTAAGTTCCTCAATCTTATTTTCATATACTAATTTTTCTACAAACTGCGTAAACAATAAGCTCAAGATTAAAAAGGCGATAAGCAGTACACCAATATGGCTGGCAAGCTGTTGATAAACATATTTAATCTTCATTTTCCACTACCATCAGGTGGGGAATCAGTTTCTTCAAATTTATAGCCTACCCCCCAAACCGTTTGAAAAAATGGCTGTTCTGCGGTGCCAATTTTATTTCGCAATCGCTTAATATGAACATCGACTGTACGATCATCGCCATAGAATTGGTACCCCCATACACTTTCGAGCAATTGCTCACGGGAAAAAACCTGTTTCGGGTGTTGAACAAAATGAAAAAGAAGGTCAAATTCTTTTGGTGTTAAGTTCGTAATTCTCTGTCCATCAAGAATCACTTCCCGCGTATTTTTGTTAATTTTAAAATGAGTCGTCTCAATGGTATCTGAATTTTCTTTCTGCGGATTGTATCTGCGTGTCACCGCTTTAATACGCGCCATTAGTGCAAGCGGGCTAAATGGCTTCGTCACATAATCATCCGCCCCCATTTCAAGGCCTAGCACTTGATCAGATTCCGTATCCTTTGCTGTCAGCATAATGATAGGAACAGTCTTATTTTTCTGCCTGATTTTGCGGCAAATGGTCACACCATCCATTCCCGGCAACATCCAGTCAATAATCAAACAATCCCAATTATTTTCTTGTGCACGCGCATAACCCTCAAGCCCATCCATGATAAATTGTCCTTCAATACCTTCTTTTGTAAAAAACATTTCAATCATAGAAGCGACACTTTCATTATCTTCGATTACTAAAATTTTCATCAACCTGCCTCCTTTCTACATTCTCTGTAATTTAAAGGTAAACAGAATATAAAAAATAAGCAACTACAAACACCTCTTACCAAGCTTGATAAGAGGTGTTGCGTTTAACCCAATGTAATTTGAATGGTTTTCAATTCGCTTCCCCGGTATACTTTTAGAGAAACTTTATCACCAGTTTTAAATTCTGAGTATAATAATTTCCTTAGTTCACTTGTACTCTTTACGTCTTTATCATTCATACTAACAATGACATCCTGTGCCTCTAGTCCAGCTTTTGCTGCAGCAGATTCCGGATCCACTTGTGTCACCATCACACCACCCTCTACTTCTAGCGGTAATTGCTGTACATATTGCGGCGGAACTTGCGCAAGCTCTGCTAAACTTACACCCATATATGGACGTTCGACTTTTCCATTTTTAATCATTTCTTCAATTAATGGTATTGCATCATTACTTGGTATAGCAAAACCAAGACCTTCTACCCCATTCTCAGCTATTTTCAAACTATTTATCCCAATCAGTTTACCAGCCGAATTAATGAGCCCACCGCCACTATTTCCTGGGTTTATCGCTGCATCTGTTTGGATAACATTTAAATCCCATTCGCCTGCCGAAGTTTTAACATTGATAGAACGCTTGACAGCACTAATGATTCCTTGCGTCACAGTTCGGGAGAAGTCACTTCCGAGCGGATTACCGATTGCTACGACTTGTTCTCCCGCTCTTAATTTATCTGAATCACCAAACTCGAGAATCGCATTAGCATATTTGGCATCCATTTTTAATACAGCCAAATCACTTAATGCATCCGCTCCAACGAGTTCCGCTGTTGTTTTCTCGCCACTTTCAAGAGAGATCTCAATTTTCTCAGCACCTTCAATGACGTGATTATTCGTCACAATGTAGGCGCTTTTCTCATCCTTTTTAAAAATAACACCTGATCCAGATCCAGCTGCTTGGATTTCTGAATCCTGAGAGAAACGGTTATTTGTATGTTGAAATTTTTCTACCCCGACGATCGCTTTAGATGCATTTTCCACCATATCTGCTAACGAACCACTACTTGCAGAGGTTTGCTGAACATCATAGTTATTCGAATCGTCCTTTTGCGTAATCGGTGTATTATTATTTACTGGAGCCTCTTTATCTTCTAACAATCCTGTATTCGTCACAATAGTCAAAGTTAGCACCGAACCGATCACACCTGCACCTATCGTCGACAAGAATCTTCCACCTTTTGGCTTCTTCGGCTTCCCACGGTTTTCATCTATTGTATTCATCCCGTTATTTTCATGCATATCCGTCATCTTTCTTTCCTCCTCATTAATGATTCCTTGTTATTATCATAGCCAGAAAGTATGAACAAACTATTAACGAACTTTTAAGATATGGGGAAATTTGCTAACTAACGCCTATTTGACGTATCAACTTTCTACCCCTATAATGAAAAAGATTATAATAAAATAAATCTTCCGTATAAGGGGAGTAGCTATACAATAAAGTCGTCAATACAGGAGTATATCCTCGGCTTTGTTGGCAACTTACGTTGTTTGCGAGACCTTACCGATTTTTTGGTAAGGTCTTTTTATCTCTAAGAGACGTTGTACCGAAATCGGTATCAACGTCTTTTTTATTTCAATTAAAATTTGAGAGGAGATCACATTTTGTATTTTTTCAAAAAATTGGCAGAGAGCGTAATCATCACTAATAAGCACAACAAACCAGAAATCATTAAATATGATGACTCTTTAACGCTTGTAGGTGTTGGTAGAAGTGCCTTTGTATTTAAGATTCAACACACAAACAAGGCGCTGAAAGTTTTTTTCCCAACACATCGACATCTTGCACAAGAAGAAGCCGATGTATATAAATCCATACAACACATCGATTTTTATTCTGCTCTCCACGAAGCTGGAATTAATTATATTGTCATTGACTTTATTGAAGGATATACATTTTTTGAATGTCTAACTAGAGGGATTCGGATTTCTGAAAAGGAGATCCAGAAGGTCGATCTAGCTTTGAAATTAGCACGAAAGGAAGGATTAAATCCCTCAGACATCCATTTGCGGAATATTTTAATCACCTCCAATAAAGATATTAAGATGATTGACGTAGCCCGCTTTCGACAAAGAAAAGCTTGTAATCAATGGCTTGATTTAAAGACTGCCTTTTATCGCTATTACAACAAGCGTTTTTTCCCGAAAAAGATTCCCGCATTCATTCTCAATTGGATCGCTGCTTTTTATAAGTTTTTTCACAGACAAAATACAATTACTGGAGGAGTTTCATGAAAAAAATCATCGCTGTATTCGGACTATTATCTATGCTAATTCTTAGCGGTTGCTCGCTACTTGGAGAGGTGAACAATTCACTAGATTATGTAAACGAAGTAACGGACTATATTAATACTGCAAAAAGTTTCGCTAATGAAGTACCACCTCTTGCTCAAGATGCAGTTACAGATACGGAAGCAAGAGAAAATTTAGAGAATGAGCTCCAAGCAATGAAGGAAGAGATACAAACATTTAACGAAATGGAACCTCCTTCCATAGCAGCGGACATTCATGAAAATATAGTAAGCTCTAATAAGAAACTGGAAGAAGGAATTGATTTATATTTAACCAACATTGAAAATGGTACATTTGATCCGGAATTTCTTGAAAACTCGGAGATAATGAAAACAATTAGTGAAATTACCGATCTAATGAATCAAATAGAAGATCTAGGTTTATAAATATCTCTTTTTTGTTTAAGGTAAAAAGTAGAGTATGATAAAGATGACATAACTTTCGAAAATTTTTTAATGGAGGGATTTGAATTGAAAGCTGTTGTGCATGCAGACAAGGTCGGATTTGAGGGCCTTTCTTATCGTGAAATGAAGGAATTACATCCAAATGCTGGCGAGGTCAGGATCAGATTAAAAACTGTAGGTCTGAATCATCGCGATTTATTTGTACTAAACCGACATAAACCAACCGAGCCACCACTAATTATCGGTTCTGACGGTGCTGGTATCGTTGATGCAGTTGGAAAAGGCGTTACACATGTTCAAGTCGGGGATGAAGTAATTATCAATCCAGGTTTAGGCTGGACTGAAAACAGCGAAGCACCTCCGAATGGATTTGAGATCGTCGGCTTACCTGATCATGGGACATTTTCCGAACAAATCGTGATCCCTGCTGGAAATGCGATACTAAAACCTGAATACTTAACATGGGAAGAAGCTGGAGTATTATCACTCGCTGCCTTAACTGCTTATCGTGCTCTTTTTACAAGGGGCAACATCAGCGCTGAAAAAACGTTATTGATCCCAGGTATTGGTAGTGGTGTCGCTACATTTATTTTGCAATTCGCCAAAGCTGCGGATGCGACTGTATATATTACTTCCCGATCGCATGAAAAACGTCGCATGGCACTTGAATTAGGAGCGGATAAAGCGATTGATAGTAATGGAGATTGGAATGAAGCACTTGATGGTGAAAAAGTAGACATTGTCATTGAGTCAGTTGGAGCTGCTACATTTAATAAGTCTCTCAATCAACTTCGACCAGGTGGAACAATCGTCGCTTTCGGTGCATCCGCGGGAGATGAAATCCAATTAAACCTACGCGACTTTTTCTATGGACAGTTCAATCTGCTGGGATCAACGATGGGCAGTGCAGAGGAATATAATGAAATGATTCAATTTATCGACACACATAAAATCACTCCCGTTATTGATCGAATCTATCCACTAAGCCAATTTGAAGAAGCTTTTAAAAGAATGGAAAATGCAGATCAATTTGGGAAGATTGGATTTTCGGTTAATTGAAAAATTTAATGGAAGAAAAGGGACAAGGCTTAGAAGCTTTGTCCTTTTGCACTAAGACGTTCTCCCTATGGAATTCCCCCCTTTTTCAAGCTATGATTTTTATAAGAAACATTGTCTAAGGAGGGGCGGTTTGAAAAAGCCACATATCATTCTTTTATTTGCACTTTTATTTTTTGCGATTTTTGCGCCACAAGCTTCCGCACGCTCATTCACCATTGACGAAGCGCATATTCGCATAATGATTGCACCTGATGGTAACCTACTAGTAAATGAAATGTTTACATACACATTTAACGGTACTTTTGAAAATGTGAGGCGATCTATTCATACTGTTGGACATAATGGAGTCAAGGACTTTGAAGCTTATGAGCTTATGAATCCAAATGCTTCTCTCAACGCAATAAGTAAAAACGATCTTCGTCAACTTGACGTTATCCAAAACGAAAATAGCTATACCGGAAATCTACTTGTCAAAAATACCAGTAAGCAAGTTGTATATGTTTACATTCTTGAAAATGCAGTGAAATCCTATAAGACTTATAGTGATATTACCGTACCTTTTTTCGGGACTGATAGTAACCACGATACCGATTTACAAAATGTTACTATTGATTTCGTATTTCCCAATCAAATAAATCCTAACCAATATCATGCCTTTTTTCATGATGAAGAAGGATATATCGTTCAAAAAACAGAAGAAATGATACGATTTTTTACACCACTTTCAAAAATGCACATGTTAACGGAAACACGCCTTTTATTTCCTTCAGCTATAATGACGGAACAGTCTAAGCAAGCTGAACCTAGGTCATTGGAAACTGTTTTAAAGGACGAGGAAAAAGCCTTAGAATCAGCGATGACACGAAGCAGCACGCAAAAATCATTTAGGGGCTTTCTACCAATATTATCAGGGTTATTTGCGGTAGCCACTGCCTTTTTGCTACTGCTACCACAACGTAGATTAAGAAACCATATACGCCCTGAGGATTTATTAAAATATGATCCACTTTATTTATACGTTATTGATCGTGCTGGAGAAAAGGATGGATATGCATTTTTAGCTGGCGTGTATTCTCTAGTTGAAAAAGGTTATGCAACAGTCCGAAAAACCTCGACTCTTACACGATTTCAACAAGATACTGAAGCACCGAAAAACACGCTCTCTTTTACCTTTCATCCACCATCTTCAGTTTTAGCTGAGTCTGAAAAAATGTTACTTGATTGGCTATTTACGAGAAAAAGTAAACTAGGCACTCGGATTTTTTCAATGAATAATATATACGGTGCGACAAAAAGAGAAAAAGAAGCGAAAAATGTGCATGGATATTACCGGAAACAGATCAAACGTCAACAACATGAAGAGAACTGGTTTGATTGCGTTCTCAATGAGTTAACTGAAAAAAAATGGATCAGAGGCAAACTATACCCTATTGCTACTCGCGTTTTGATGATAATGATGATGATCATTACTATTTCCACCTATTTTATTGGGGCATCGTCTGGCTTCGGAATCATTCTCTATCTTGTTATTTCTGCTTATTTGCTAAAAAGGGCATGGTCATTATTAACGAAAAAACGTGTATTACTATTTTTCTTCTTTTCGATGATTTCTGGATGGCTTGCTATAGATCCAGAGTTTATTCCCGGATTCATATTTTTTACTTTTGCAGTCAGCATCTGCTATCTAACAATACCTCGTTATATCTTAAATAGAGAAGCTACTGAAATGAGAGCAGAAATTCGTCAATTCCGAAAGTGGATCCAAAAGGAAGGGATCCCTTCCGGTATAGATGAAACTGAACTAGAAAAATGGATGACACGAGCTGTTCTGTTAAAAGTAAAGACATTTGAATTGGATGTAAACCAGTTTAACCGTCCAATAGAAGAATTAGCGTCGATTGCGCCCATGGCCGTTCTTATTCTTAATAATGAAGATCCCGCTAGCTATTTATTAAAAACATGGAAATGGAGCGATAGTTCAGGAAAAAGACTTTTCGATAGTAGCGATAATGAGAAAAATAACAGTGGGGACAGTAGTGGTGGTAGCTCCTTTTCCAGTGACAGTGGTGGAGGAGATGATGGCGGAGGGGCAGGAGCAGATTAACACAAGAAAAAGTGCAAACATAGATTTATTAACACTTGCTTCCTTTCACGATAATTCGTATGTAAGGAATCGTATTACTTTCCCAATCAAATTTAATTTCCTTAACAATAAAAAATCCTCGAAGCGTGATTGCTTTTCGAGGATTTCTCTATTTACTTCGCTAATCAATCAGCACCGGCGATACCTGGCTCTGTCATTTCACTTGGAATCAATTTGATTAATTAATTCAGCCATGACGGGATTTACTTTTCCCGGCATAATAGAAGAACCAGGATGTCTCAATGGCAAGTTAATTTCAGTCATACCTATTGAAAATTTGCACAAGCAAGAATACTAGTGATGTTTTCATTTCTGCTTTCAACTCTGACAAGTGCTTCATTCGTTATCTTCACCGTAGCATAACAAAGCTGTGATTTTAATAACAATTTATAAAAAACCAGCTCCCATCTCCAGTAAAGTATAGAAGCTGAACATGTTAGTTACCTTTCATTTGTTTCAAGTTGTCTTGCCATTGCTTTGTTTTAAATTCCAGTAATTTATCGTACCCAATTGCTTGAGCAGATTTTTCTGCTTCATCAAGGATATCGAGAACCTCTTGAGCGCTCTTGGCATAAACTGCTTTTGCTCTTGCTTCATCATAAATATCATTGACACGTTGCTCCGTTATTCCCTCTGGAGACTCCGGCATCGGATTAAGATTCACAAATGGAGTACCATTATATTGTGTTTTCCAAGTAATTTGAGATTGATACCTTGTTGCCCAGTTTTGTTGTTCTTCTGGCAAGGACTTTTCAAATGCCATTTTTGAATTATCAATATAGACTGTATTCCCAACCCATTGTAAACCGTCTGTACTTTCCATTAGCTCGTCGCGTTTTTTTGTATCTGTTAAGTATGCTTCAGTGAAAATCGGTGCTTCATCAACACCTTCAACACTTTGTGTACCTTCCCAATACAGTTTTTCAGGCCCCCAGAAAATATCGCGTTGTCCTTCTGGGCCAGTCATATAATCAAGGAATGCGAAGATTGCTTCAGGATTTTTGGCATTTTTCGTTATAACACTTACATTCCACCCGAGTTGATTATAGCTTCCTGTATATATTTTATCTTTATCTAATCCCTCTTTATGGATCGGCCAGATCATTTTAAGACCTGCTTCAGGGTCTCCATCTTTGAGTACTGAGTGAGCAACATTCGCATTTGTTGTCGGGCTACTTTCAGCATAAACTGCAAATCTCCCTGTCATAATCTTTTCTTTTACTTGATCTTCTGTTTGCGTCAATGCATCCTGCGATATAAGTTTTTCATTGTACAACTTGTTGATATATTGCATGGACTCTCTAAAAACAGGATCAGTAAAAATTGAAGTTAATTTATCTCCTTGCGGAACTGCCCTCATGCCTACAAACATTCCAGAATGGTCTTCACCAAATGCTGAGTACAGAATATCAAATCCAGAGCTTGCCAGAATGCTTGGTTCGAAAGGAACTACATCAGGGTATTTTTCCTTAACTTGTTTCAAATAACTATATAGATCATCTGTTGTTTCTAACTTAGGGGAACCAAGCTCTTTATAAATTTTATCATTCACGACATAACCTGCATTTCCATTTGGCTGAGTTGTATACCAATTTGGAAATTGGTATATTTTCCCGTCAGATGAACGTAGCATATTAAGCGTGGATTCTCCTGCCCATTTCTTTAAGTTGGGATATTTGTCTATATAATCATCCAACGGAACTAGCATATCCGCCTCACGTAGTTTTTCTACATCTGGGCCTCGATCCATCCAAATAACATCAGGCAAATCATTGGCTACTATCATCGTATTGAATTTTTGTGCTGCGTTACCACCTGAACTAATTGGTTTCACGGTTACTTTCTTGTTTTCTTTAATCGATTTAGAGGCAAGATCCTCCCCCCATTTAGGCATTGTATACCAATCATAATGCCCGTACATTGTGTATTCTAATGGAGTTTCACCTAGAATAAAATCTTCGTTACTACTCTTACTTCCTTTTTCGGAATCCTCATTGGAACTTTTTTTTGAACAGCCTGACATTACCATAAATACCGTAAGAATGGCTACAAGCAACAACATAAAGTATTTCTTATTTCTCTTCATTTCTTTTCCCCCTCGTATTATTTTTCATACTTTATATGATCAAAGCTTTCGCTTAAAATCCATTAGTCAGACTTCAGGCACTACCCCTTCAAGGAACCAACCAATACCCCTTTTACGAAATACTTTTGGACAAATGGATATACGCAGATGATAGGAATTGTTGCAACCATCATTGTAGCCATTGAAAGTGATTTAGTTGATACTGACTTCATTGCTGCCATTCGTCCTGCTGCTGCAGAATCGGTCTGAGCCATTTGCTCTGTCATGATATTCGAGGATAGTATTTGTTGTAACATAGTCTGTATTGGTAGTAACTCCTGATCTGAAATATAGATACTTGGAGAAAACCAATCATTCCAGTGATAGACCGCTGTAAACAATGACAATGTAGCGATAACCGGACCTGAAAGTGGCAGTATGATTCGAAAGAACGTTCCCCAATACCCGCATCCATCCATTTTGGCTGATTCTTCAAGCCCAGTTGGAAGTGCTTGGAAGAAGGTACGGAAAATGATCATATTCCACACGCTGATCAAACCAGGAATTACCATCACCCAAAATGTATTGAATAATCCCAAGCCACGAATAAGTAAAAATGTTGGAATAAGACCGCCGCTAAAGAACATCGTAACCACACAGAAAAGCATATAATAGTTACGACCTACTAACTCTTTTTTTGATATCCCATATGCAAAGATTGCAGTAAACATTACAGCCATGATAGTTCCTATCACCGTCCGAAGAACAGAGATAAAAAACCCATTCAAAATACGAGAATCCTTGAATACTACTTTATAGTTATCTAGCGAAAATTCCCTTGGCCAGAAAGTTATTCCTCCTTTCATCGTATCCACTCCGCTGTTAAAAGAAATAACCGCAGCGTTCCAAAACGGATAAAAGGTAACAAATGCAAGAATAGTCAAAATAATATAAATAAAAATCGACATATACCGATCACTAATACTCTTCCTCAACAAACTGACTCCCCCTCTCTTTCTTAGCACCTACCATAAGCTACTATCTGCCTTACGTGCAATGTGATTCGCTATTGTCAGTAATGCGACACTGATGACTGCCTTAAGCAAGCCCACTGCGGTTGCATAAGAGAATAATGAATTTTGGATACCTACCCTATATACATACGTGTCCAAAACATCTGATACATCCCTTACAACTGGATTTGCACCAAGTAGAAGAATATCTTCAAAGCCTGCATTTAATAGGTTCCCAATGGCTAAGATCATAAAGATGATAATGATCGGCATAATAGAAGGGATCGTAATTAAATACATTTGTTTAAATCTATTTGCTCCATCAAGAGAAGCAGCTTCATAGAGTTGCTGATCCACCCCAGCAATTGCTGCTAGGTATACTATAGAAGCAAATCCGATCTCCTTCCACACATTTGTAGTCACTAAGATTGTCCAAAAGTATTCCGGAAAGTTAAGAAACCCAATTGGCTCGTCAATCATATGTAGTGTCTGCAATAGGATATTTAAACTGCCATTATCAGTAGATAAAATGGACATTACGAAGCCAGATACAATTACCCATGAAAGAAAGTGTGGGAGATAACTCACTGTTTGTACAATTCTCTTAAACGCCATATTCTTTACTTCATTTAGCATTAATGCCAAAATAATCGGGGCAGGAAAGCCAATAAAAAGCTTTAGAAAACTAATGGCAATCGTATTACGAATCACCCTTCCAAATTCAGGAGCAGTGAAAAACATCTGAAAATGCTTAAATCCTACCCAAGAGCTAGCCATCACCCCTTTGAAAATATTGTAATCTTGAAAGGCCATGATGATCCCATACATTGGTATATAACTAAAAATAAATATAAAAATAGCAGCAGGAATAACCATTAATTGCAGATCCCATTGCGCCATAAATCGAGAGAAGGTACTCTTTCTTTTTGGTACAATCATCACTTCTGGACTTGTGATAACCTTTTTCATTTTCATATCCCCCAGTAGTCTGCTTCACTTTGCGTGCGCTTACAATAGAGTTTTTCACTAAGAACAAAGTAGGTCTATCAGCCACTTTCCTAGTCAAGTAATCTTTGAATCAACCTTAAATTGGCTTAAATGCGCTTTGTTTTCTGCTAGAATATCGTTTAAGATCGATATCGCTACTTTTATAGAGCCTACTAATGGATGAATCGTTAATGCTTGAATTGCAGTATCATAATTGCCGGTAACCCCAGCCTCGACTGTGAGCTCCTCATATGCTTTTACTAATTGTAGCAATCCTCTTATTTGCGGTGAAATTTCAGTACTTAATTGAATAGGGTGTGCACCTTGTGAATCGATTATACAATTCACTTCAACTGATACTTCATCAGGTAGACAAGAAATAACTCCGTTGTTTCTTACGTTTACGGTTTGAATATCACCCTTATTATTGTAAATAGACGAGACCAAATTTAGCGCAGCTTCTGAATAATAAGCACCACCTCGTTCTTGTAATTGCGGAGGCTTTATTGCAAGATTCGGGTCTTTATATAATTCAAATAGGTCTTGTTCCACTTTTTTCACTACATCAGCTCGTGTTCCCTCGTATTCCAGCGACTCCAATTGCTCTTTTAGCATGTCATCTTCCATATAAAAATAACGATGATAACCACAAGGTAAAGCGCCCATTGCTTGCAAAAAGGATGCATCCCAACCAAAGTCGGGAATATTTTTCATTGTAAGACCAGATGCACTAGCCGCTTTCGTGAACACCTCATTCGAAATGTCCTTTCCATTCACAACCACCTTAGTCGTCCAGTTTAAGTGGTTAATTCCTAGCATTTCAATAAAAACATTGTTCACGTCTGTTTCACAAAGCTCAGCCATTTGCATTTTTGTCCCAATTGGTATATTACAGAGACCAATCGTTTTTACATTTGTATGTTTTAACACTGCCTCGGTTAAAATCCCCGCAGGATTCGTGAAATTTAAAAGCATAGCATTCGGTGCCAGTCCCTCGATGTCTTTACAAATATCAAGGATTACTGGAATGGTTCTCAGCGCCTTAGCAAATCCGCCTGCCCCAGTTGTTTCTTGACCGATACGATTATAACGTAAAGGAATACGTTCATCCCGACCACGAGCATCAAGTAAGCCGACCCGGAATTGTGTAATAATAAAATTAGCATCCTTAATAGCTTCCCGACGGTTTAAAGTTAATTTTAAGTCAATATTAATCCCTGCTTTATCAAACATTCTTCTGGCCAAACCACCAATAATGTCTAGCTTTTCTCGCCCTTCTTCAATATCGGCTAAATACAACTGAGTTATCGGCAATTCAGCGTATCGTTTAATAAATCCTTCAATCAGCTCAGGGGTATAGGAAGATCCCCCACCAATCACTGCTATTTTTAAATTCTTATTCATTGCTCGTATCCTCCGTAAGAGTTGAATTTTTGATGGATTTCTTCGGTGACTGTAATGCCAAGATGATCCATCGCTAACAATAGAGACCCATAAACGGGTTCCATTTTTGGAATAACCAATTTGATATGTTCATGGACACTTTCAACTGTACTTCGCAACGACTCTAGTAAATGTTTACTTTGACCTTTCTGTAATACACTCCCCGTTAACACAATCGGAGTAGGCTCCTCCAAATTTCCAAGTTTGTGGATGACAGAACTTGCAGCTAATCCTAGTTCTTTGCCTGTTTCCTCTAAAATACGAATGGCTACTTCGTCACCTTCATATGCAGCTTGATGCAGCACGATGGTCAACTCATTTGGAACATTATATACTTCATCATCAAGAAACGTATTGAACATATCAGGTACATTTTCAAATCCAAAATAACTCGGTACTGTCTTGGTTAAAATAGTTGGACGTTCACGTAGTTCCCACGAACGGATAGCTGCCCGGAATGTTTCTTCTGCCATTGATGAGCCGCCAGCCCCATCTCCATAGAGGTTTCCTAATCCACCAATTTGCACCATTTGACCAAGTTTATTGCGACCAGCTGCATTTGTACCAGTTCCACAGACAAGCACTACACCTGTATAATCCGGAGAACCAATCCGAAGTCCTTCCATCGTGTCACACACAAGCCCCCAGTTTTGAAAATTGATTGTACGCAGCCCTTCATTTATGATCAATAGATCTTTCTCTCGATCAGCACCCGCAAGACCATATTGTACATAATCAATATCATCGTACTTTAGCGACGCGGACATTAAAGCACTTTCAATAGAATCCTTAATATTTTTAATCGCTTTATCAATTCCTATTGTTTGGTAGTTTGCACCACTAGATATTCCCTTCCCCAATTGATAACCATGTTCATCTGTAATGACGGAATAGGTTTTACTGCCACCACCGTCTACCCCCATAAGAATAGGCATCTTCGTCCCCCTTAACCAATTGTCATTACCCGATTCAGAATGACAGCGTTTTCATTGTAGTTTAGATTTCTAAACGCAAAGCAATACTTTCAAGACGAGTATCTGTTGTCTTACATACGCAAAACTTGTTATAAACATTGTAATCTTGGTATAACAAATAGTCAACATTATTCTGAAAGTTCTTCACATTAGTTAGATTTACTTGTATATTAGAAGTATGATCCTTACAAATTAACAGATTTCTGAGATTTAAAATCATTATATATTTGTTTCTTCAAATAACTATTGTTATAACAACAATCTATATAAAGAGTGTTCTATACTAGGAGGTCCTATATTGTCATCACAAGAACAAGCGTCATTGTATTACATTGTAAAAATGAGTATAATGAAAAAAATTCAAATAAATGAATACGAAGTTGGTGAAAAATTACCGACGGAAATGGAGTTATGTGAAGAGTATGGTGTTAGCCGCACAACAATCAGGATAGCGTTGCAGCAACTCGCATTAGAGGGAAGAGTTTATAAATTACAAGGGAAGGGAACATTTGTTGCCAAACCGAAAATTCAGCAATCATTGACCACTTTTGAAAAAGGATTTGCCAGCCAGATGATTGAACAGGGCTATGAGCCTAAAACTGAAATTATTGATCTTCAAGTCATTCCTGCGGATGCTTCGCTTGCTGACCATTTGCAAATAAAGGAAAACGATCCTGTTCATCGATTGACTCGTGTGCGTTACGCAAACGATGAACCTCTTTTCTACGCAATCTCTTATATACCTTGGCATTTCGCACCAGGTCTCGTGAATGACGAGGAGGAATGTAAAAGATCTTTGTACCAACTATTACAAGAGAAGTATCAGCTCAAAATTCATAAGACGATTGAAGAAATAGAGCCCATATTAGCCAGTAAAACGATAAGTAGCTATTTAAATGTTTCTGAGGGAACGCCCGTATTATCATTAGAAACGATCACTTACAATATGGAGCATATTCCAATTGAATTTTCAGAGTCAGTTTTTAGAGGAGATCGCTCAAAGTTCACAGTTGAAAGGATATATTCGATTTAAATAAAATAAACCACACTCCTTGATTCAGGAAGTGTGGTTTGTTTATTGGATAAAAAGAACAAAGGCAAGCATTACTGCTGCATTTTGGTGAAAATATTTTCAGATACTTAAAGCGCAACAATCCTCTGGTTTTTAGTGGCACTCCGTATATGGCTCACTCTCATCCCACGCTTAAAAGCAATGAGTTTTCTAGTTCGGTAGGTCTGTCAATTAGTTAATAAAATCGGCGTCGAAAAAACGAGTAGCTGTCTCCATATACTCCCACTCGTAAAATCTTGTTGCCTCATGGAATTTAGCTCCTTTTTATTTTTCAGCCATCAAATAATCATCCTATATATGTATGTCATTTATCGTTATCTTTAAAATGAATATCTCTCACGCATCTGAATCCTAGATTTCCGGTTGAGCTATCAGGTGTATTTGAAGTTCTTGCTGCAACACGATATCTATTGCAGTATGAGTCATGACAAAGATAGGATCCACCACGCATTGCTTTTGTTTCGCCAACAGCTGGTCCTTTTGGGTTTTCCTTTGTATCAAATATATGGAAGTTAGGACTAAACCAATTTTCACACCACTCCCATACATTTCCCGACATATTATATAGCCCATAGTTATTTGGCTCAAAAGCTGTTACAGGAGCAGTACCTAAGTAGTCATCTGCCCGCGTATTACTTTTCGGAAATTCCCCTTGCCAAATATTACAAACATGCTTTCCATTCGGCGTTAATTCATCGCCCCATGGGTATCTTTTTTGCGTTAGACCACCGCGTGCCGCGTACTCCCATTCCGCCTCAGTCGGTAGTCTTTTTCCTGCCCATTCACAATATGCTTTTGCATCATTCCAAGAAATATGTATGACGGGATGATCTAAACGATCATTAATATCCGTTCCTGGTCCTTCCGGTTTGGACCAATATGCACCTTCTATGACACCCCACCAAGGAGTCCCTGTCACAACTTGTTTCACTGATTTTGCTGCTTCATCGGAAAGCAATTTATAGAAAACGAAGGACCAACCATAATTTTCAGCTTCTGTTTTATACTTAGTATCCTCAACAAACTCTTTGAATTGCAAATTGGTTACAGCGTATGCATCCATAAGAAAGTCATCGACCCTTATACTTCGAATCGGATATTCCCCATCTGCTCGATTGCTATCAACATCATCCGTCCCCATAAGAAATTCTCCACCGGTAACGAGAACCATATCTTCCGAATGTTTATTTTCTTTAGATATATAATCCTTAAGCATGGAGTGATGCCTGGAAACTTCATTTACTACAGAACGATCTATGGAACAGCAAGACTTTTTTTCATTAGAATTCATGATCTTCACCTCATTGTTATAGCAAACTTCGGATTAAGTTATATACATTTAATAGTAAAATTCCCACTAAGGTAAAATTAAATATTTTTCCAATTCGAATATTACTCAACTTTACCGATAACGTTGCACCGATAAAGCCTCCCGCTACCCCACCTACTAACATAAACCCTAGTATCGTTAGATCGATGTTTGCAAAACCAGTAGTACATGCTGTAATGACTAGGGAAGCTAGCTGTGAGAAAAAAATAATAAATATCGAATTAATCGCCGATTCTTTTGCACTCATTGAAAAAGCAAATGCTAGTACTGCCACATTCAACGGGCCGCCCCCAATTCCTAAAAAAGAAGCTAGCATTCCCAATCCAAATCCAGCGATCAAGATAACAATCTTATTTTTCAAATGATATGTTTTTATATCCTCTATATTTCTCACAAATAAAAAAATAATGAACATCAAGAACGCTAAGATCCCAGCTTGAATGCCTGTTATTAGTTCTTGATCTCTTACGGACGCAATAAGATAATTAAATATTATTTTCCCAAAAACACCACCAATAATGGAGCCGGCAGCAAGAATAAAACTTACCTTCCCCTTTACCTTTATTCCAGAACGAGTAGCCTTTAATAATGAAACACAAGCCATTGCGAATACTGTTGCTGCTGATAATACACCAATCGTTGCAACATCATAATCACCTAAGAAGTCGAGTGCCGGTTTGATAATAACTCCGCCACCCAATCCAGCTATAGCGCCTATTATCGAGGCAAATAAACCAACAAAAAAGTAGATTATACTAATATTAACCGACCTCCATCTCTGAAAAAATCACTTGTTAGACAATAGCATCTAGGTCGGTTCATAGTGTGAAACTTGTTGAAATCACTATATTTCAAACATATCTTCCCCATCAAGAAACACCGCTACACGACTAATAGCGATATTTGAAAGCCCTATCTAACCATTATTGTAGCATGAAATCAAAATGATCTAAATTACTATCATGCCGTACAATAATGCAAAAATAAGCAAACCCGGTGGGAATATACCAATTCCCACCGAGTTTTTCCAATTGTATTGAATACAATCATTCTATTACCCCTTCTTATCCCCACCACTGGCTGTTGATATGATAAAGCAAATTATGGCGCTTATTCTAGGAGCACCGCTTCTTTCTGAGCAATTAGACAAAGTTCTGCGGCTTTAAACACATGCGCTTGTGTCATCGCATTTTCCGTACGGTTTATACAATCGAGAATAAGCTCTCCGAAAAAAGGAAACCCGACTTTCCCTCTCACTGAATAGTGATACGTTCCTTCTTTATTAGACAGATACACTTGATCTCCTTCATCGTCACGAGCGATATCAATGTATTTCCTTATTTCTATATACCCTTCCGTTCCCAAGATGAATGTTCGCCCATCGCCCCATACACCTAAGCCGTCGGGAGTAAGCCAGTCCACTCGAAAATAGTGGGTAGCACCATTATTTCCGACGATCATACAATCTCCAAAGTCTTCTAGTTCTGGATATTCTTTTGCAGTATAATTTGCCACTTGACTCCTCACTACTTCTGCTTCGGTATTTCCACTAAAATACAAAAACTGTTCAATTTGATGACTACCAATATCACATAAAATTCCGCCATACTTTTCCTTTTGGAAAAACCACTCAGGCCGCGAGGGTGCATTTAGAAGATGCGGTGCAAAGTTAGATACTTGAAGTACACGACCAATTGCACCTTGCTTAATTAAATCCCCTGCATATACAGCACTTTCCACATGCAAGCGTTCCGAATAATAAACCATATATTTTTTCCCTGTTCTTTTTACAACCTCTTTTGCAGCTTCCAATTGTTCTAATCTTGTAAATGGTGTCTTATCTGTAAAATAATCTTTTCCTCTTTCCATCACTCGAATGCCAAGTGGACCACGTTCAGATGGAATTGCAGCAGCAGCGACAAGTTTCACTTCAGTATCCTGGAGAATTTCTTCTTCACTATTCGCGGCTTGGACATCTGGGAATGATTCTATAAACTTTTTCACTCTCTCGGGATCCGAGTCATATACCCACTTGATTGTTGCCCCTGCTTCAATCAAGCCATTACACATGCCATAGATATGTCCATGATCAAGAGACATTGCAGCAATAACAAACTCACCTTCATCAACAACCCGATTTACTCTTCCTTTTGGGGCATAATTCATACCATCTTTTTTCGTCAATTTTCTTCACTCCTCGTATAATAATTGTGAAACTGACTGTATTGATAAGTAGTCAATAACGTGTAAATAATAGTTTCATATTGTTATAGACCTCCGCTTACACAGAAAACCAATCTGCATATCCTAATTTCCTTAAGTTGTCAGCAGATATTTTTAAGGAATCAAAAGGATCTCGTCCGTATGTATCATCTTGTTCAATTAAGAAATACTGTACACCACTCTTAAGGCCTGCTTCAATCATCTCTTTCATATCAAGACTACCTTCACCAACTTCAGCGAATTCAATTACATTTGCAAAGTCTTGGAAGAATTGTTGCATATCATTTTTCTTTAAAGCACCCATATCCAAAGACCCAATTCGATAATCTTTCAAGTGCAATAATGAAATGCGTCCTTCATATTGCTTAATAATTTCCACAGGATTTTCTCCACCTCTTTGAATCCAATGAACATCCAACTCAAAACCAAGTTTTGAAGTGTTATTTTTCATCAAATCCAACAGGTACACACCATCATATTTTTGGAATTCGATATGATGGGTATGATAGTATAGCTCAATACCATGGTCAGCTAACTTCTCTGCCATGGATTCAGCCTTTTTGATAAATGTCATTATTTTATCTTTGTCGCCCATTACATGTAATGGCAGCATACCGATGCGTAAAAAATTACAACTAAGCATTTTGCAATCGCTAACAATCTTCTCAAAATCATTTGTTAACGTCTCACCAGACATACCAGGCATCATTGGCTCTACAGCAGCAGACAAAGCAGCAACTTCGATATCAAAGTCCGCTGATGCTCTTTTCAGTTCTGAAACATTCTCCTCAGACATCGGAATTTGCGATACCTCCACACTGCGATATCCAAGTTCATTTATCTTTCTCATCGTTTCATATACACCTAGTTCTTCGACTTTCCCTTTGAGCATCATCATTTGAACGCCAATTTTACCTTGTTTCAATTAAATCCCCCTTCATATTGACTATTTTTTTCCTCTGATTATTCACGAATAGCATCTATTTGAAGATTATCGAATCCATTACTTTTGTTTTTTTTTACGAAATTCTGAAGGAGTCATACCTAGCTTTTGCTTAAAAAAGCGACTGAAGTGAGCTGGACTCTCAAAACCTGATTCTACCGCTACTTCCGAAAGCGTTTTACCCTGATTCATCTCCAACTCGTATTTCGCTTGATTCAATCGACAAGCCATCACATAATCCATTATAGTTGTTCCAGTTACCTCTTTAAAAAGTCGAGATAAGTAAAACTTACTTATATTCATTTCGAATGAAATTTCATCTAATGTAATTTTGTCTTTAAAATTGTGATTGATATATTGCACAACTCTTTCTACATGGATATCTTTTTCACTTTTATGCATTGTTAGTGTCTGGTTTTCTTTTTTACTCAGCTTAAATGTTTGAACAAGTATAGATACGAGCAATACTTTTATCTCTACCTCCACTTCCCTTTTCTGCTGCCGTTCATTACCTTCCCATACATACGAATTATCATCATGTGTTAAATGATCGATTTCTTTTAAATATGATAGAATGTTTTTCCGCTCTGTTTCTTCTTGGCCTCGAAGCAAACAATTATTCATTTTTTGAAATGGAGACAGTAATTCAGGCATTTGTAAAGACTCGATTACGGGTTTAATCCAATCTGGCGAAAATTGAACAACACTCCGCTCATACGTTTCGAACGGCGAAGGATTTGCCCGGTGCGAGGTCATCCCGTCCATAATAATGATATCTCCCGGCTGTAAGTCAAAAATATTATTATGTATCAAATATTTACAATCACCACTATGAAAATAGTATATTTCAAACGTTGAATGTGAATGAAAGTCTAAAGCCTGCTCACCAAGAGACTTCATTCTATAATTGGAAGTCAACCATTCATCCATTCACTCACCCCACTTTATATGCATGCCACTTATTTTGTAAGGGTTTACTTTCCATTTAGCTATATCATATCGAATTTTCTATTTAAAAACATTATCCTACCATGCTTTTTTCCTTAAAACATTTGACTGTAATTGCTATTAGCACGTCAATTTGATATGTATGTTCCGCTCATTGGAATTTAATAAATAAATTTATAAGGTTCTTATTAGCTAGGCCGAAAATCAACACCATTTAAATGTTACCGGAAACCACCGGATCTTCTTCCTATATGTTTAAGATGTATTGTATAAACTCAATTGCTTTTAATGAAACGAACCACATTCCTTACTAATATACAGGAAGTGTGGTTCGTAACTACTATTATATAAAAATATTAATCTAACTGAGTTAAAATTCCTTCAATTTTCGAGATGATCTCCGTTGATAGTTCTAATTCACTACCTTTTACATTCGCTTCAATTTGTTCCGGGCGGCTTGCACCGACTAAAGCGCTGGCTACGTTTGGTTGACGCAAAATCCAAGCGATGGCTAGTGCCGGCAAGGTAGTATCTAGCTCCTTTGCCACTGCATCCAATTGATCAACCTTTGAAAAGTTTTGTTCATTAAAAATATTTTTTACGAAAGAATTAATCGTATCATTGGACGCACGACTACCTTCTGGAATTTTCCCACCTTTATATTTTCCAGTAAGCATCCCTTGAGCTAACGGAGAAAATACAACTTGGGAGATGCCGTGTTTACTTGATACTGGAATGACTTCTTCTTCAATATAGCGATTTAACATACTGTATTGTGGCTGGTTCACAACAATTCGGTCAAGCAAATACTTATCTGCTGTTCCAACCGCTTCCTCAATTTGTGCTGCGCTCCATTCACTGACACCTGCATAAAGGATCTTGCCCTGGCGAATTAAATCATCAATAACTCGTAATGTTTCATCCACCGGCGTTTCGGAATCATAGCGATGACAATAAAAAATATCGACATAGTCTAAATCCATTCTTTTCAAACTATTATGCACCTGCTCGTATACATGCTTTCTAGATAAGCCACGATCGTTTGGACCTTCTCCCATAGGCCAAAATGCCTTTGTAGTAATGACATATGATTCGCGAGGGAACTCTTTCAAAGCCTTTGACATTACTTTCTCACCTTCGCCACGCTCATATACATTGGCGGAATCGAAAAAGTTAATTCCTAGTTCATATGCTCTATGTATTGTTTTCTCTGCAGTATTATCTTCTACTGATTTACCATAAGTCAACCAGCTTCCCAAACTAACTTCACTCACTTTTAATCCTGAACGACCTAGTCTACGATATTTCATGATATCTCTCCCTCTCATTGAAGATTGAGTATTCTTTCTATTCTATCATCAGCGAATATGAATCCACTGTCAAGCAATGAGCTTTAAAGATTCAACGTGTGAATGCTAATCGAAAATTCATATTCTTATATTAAATAAGCCCTAAAATTCCAGCTTCCTTACTCCATAACTTTTCCAAAAAGACTGGAAGAAACCATTTTAACACGCATTTAGATAATTTATGATAAAATTCAAATAATATGAATAGAAGGAGAAATAGATGGCGAACTATCGTGTATTATTTTTAGATATTGACGGAACTATTTTATTACCAGACCACACATTTCAAGATTCTACAAAAGAAGCTATTCTACAAGCACAAGATAAAGGGATAGAAGTTTTTTTAGCTACTGGCAGACCTCTTCATGAAATTGCAGACCTTGCTGATGAATTGAATATCGATTCTTTCATTGGATATAACGGAGCGCTTGCTATTTATCAAGAGAAAACAATTGTAAATGAACCGATGCAAGCTGAGATTATTCTACAATTCGGTGAGATTGCTAAAAAACACGGCCACGAAATTGTATTTTATACAAGCAAAAAAAATTATTTTACTACCATGGATGCAGCTTGTGTTGAAAATTTCATCCAGATGTTTCAGATGAAGAAAAATGATCTGTTTCACGCTGAGATTGCCGATCAGATTCTCGGAGCTACATTAATCAATTTAAAGGATGATGAAGCTAGTCTTTATGAATTGAATTCTAGCTATCATTTTTCACAAGTAAATGTAGATGGTTTGCGTGATTGTTACGATGTAATCAGAGATTCAGTAAATAAAGGCAGGGCAGTTGAGAAAATACTTGAGAGAATGAACATTCAAAAAGACCAAGCAATAGCTTTTGGCGATGGAATGAACGACAAAGAAATGCTAGCGACTGTCGGTGAGGGATTTGTCATGGGAAACGCCCATCCTGACTTGTTCGCCTATGGAAATAGAAAAACTACTACCGTTTCAGAATCTGGAATTTATAATGGTTTAAAAGCAATTGACGTTGTAAATAAAGGGTAATTAAGCACAAGGCACCCACCCATCGGCAATAGCTTATAAAGAGCTGCCAAGTTTGCCACGCCTTGCGGCAACACCTAAGTACCGGATTTTGTTTACCAAAGGATAAGCTCCCCAGTCCTACAGCAATTTAATTAGTGACCTTTTGACCGAAGGTGTTTGAAGCTAAATACAGAAATGCCTTTTCGAAAAAAAGCTAACTGAAAACCGTATACTTCCTTATCTTTTGATAAAAACTTTATCTTTTTTCACTACAATTAGCTTTTTAGGTCGATTATTTGTTATAATTGACTTATATGTTTTGCAATACATTCAAAGTGAGGTAATTTCTTATGAGTCAATTCGTTAAATCCGGTGAAGCAGCACCAGCTGCAGGCACTTATGTAGAAGTAGGACACGGTGGCGGTAAAGTAAAAGAAGCACAACGTGTAGAAGTACAACAAGGCGATAAATTGCCTGAACTAAAAGCTTACACAGTTACAATTACACATAAAGGCGAAGAAAAGAAAAAAGATCGTCAACACGTGTGGCAATTAGTGAAGTAATGAAAAGTGTGCAGAAATTGCACGCTTTTTTATTTTCCTATGAAAGTTTAGTTCAAAGTATTTCTCCCTAACTACTGGATCATTTTCCCCCGTTATAATGAGTGGTACTCAAATATAACCAATAATAGCCCTCGGCGTGTTACATCCCCACTTCTAAACGTAAACCAATAACCGCGTACCTTCAATGATTAACAACCACATCAATTAGTAATTCATAATTGCAAATGTAATAATCGCATTAGCAAATGAAGAGCAGATACTTCCACATGCATAATAAATCTAACTTTTTATCATATATTTCATTATTTATGATTATTCCTATTTTGAAAGGGTAATGAGTATTTGAGACTTATTTGGAGCATTTATATAGAAACCACCCTCCATATGAACGGCTTCCCAATATATACACTATTATCGTCTCTTATGTAAATTTATGAATATTGTGCCCAATTTAGAATTCATAGATAATGATGAACAGATGCAGAAAAAATTAGGAGGTTCGTATACTTTGAAGAAAAAGTTATTATTTTTGGTAGCGACGTTTTCCGTTTTGGTAGCACTTACAGCGTGTGGTAGCTCTGAATCTAGTGGAGAAGGTAAAACGTATACAGTTGCTACAGATTCAAATTTTAAACCATTCGAATATAAAAATCCTAAAACCGGAGAGCTAGAAGGATTTGACATCGAGATCATTGAAGAGATTGCTGACAGGGCAGGTTTTAAAGTTAAATTTGAAACAATGGACTTTGATGGGGTCCTTGCCGGACTGCAATCTGGTCGCTTTCCTATTGGAGTTGCAGGCATGTCGATTACAGAAGAGCGTAAAGAATCGATCGATTTTTCGATCCCTTATTATGATTCTGGTTTAGTGATGATGGTTCCTATTGATAGTGATATCCAGTCAATTGAGGACGTGGATGGTAAAAAAATTGGTTCTCGCCAAGGTTCAACAAGTCAAACATACTTACAGAAACAAACGGAGGCAAAAGTCGAAGCATTCCCAGAAATCGTTACTGCCTATATGGATGTTAAAGAAGGAAGACTGGACGGTGCATTATATGACCTACCAAACGTTCTTTATTATATCTCCCAAGAAGGTGACGATAAGTTAAAAACTGTCGGCGATGTACTTGAAGGGCAATCCTATGGAATCGCTTTAAAGAAGGATTCAGAAATAGTAGATGATGTCAATAAAGCATTGGAAAGTATAATTGCGGATGGTACTTACGCTGATATATATGAAAAATACTTCGGTGAGGCCCCAACTGAAAAGTGGCTAGGTGAGTAATTAGTTCAATGCTCATTTTCTATGATTTGCACCTCCGACGTAAGCCATTCTAAAAGGAATTCCCTTACATTACAGTTAATGCACTTTATCAGTCAAAAAGCGCAACAATCTCTTATATCTTGTTGCGCTTTTTTAACAACTGTTTTTAATTGTCAATACCCACCATATAATACATACCATTAAATATATAATTTAAAAGGAGAGAAATGTTAGATGATAGAAGCCTTTCTAGAAAGTCATTATATTCAAAGTCTACCCTTTCTCTTACAAGGATTAGTGTGGACGCTTATCATTACACTTATCGGTCTTGCTTTAGGCTTTGCTTTAGGAGCAGTCACTGGGTTGGGACGTTTATCAAATAATAAAGTTTTACGTTTCATTTGTGCAGTGTATGTAGAGGTTGTTCGTGGTACTCCTATCCTTGTTCAAGTACTTTTTATTTATTATGGATTAACAGAAGAGATTATTGGATTTAATATTGATAAATTAACAGCTTCGATTATTGCCATCACGATTAATGCAGGAGCTTATATTGCTGAGATCGTTCGTGGGGCTGTAGATTCAGTGGATAAAGGACAAAACGAGGCGGGACGTTCGATTGGATTAACAAAAAAACAAACGATGCGCTATATTATTTGGCCACAAGCATTTAAACGGATGATTCCACCTTTAGGAAACCAATTTATTATCAGTTTAAAAGATACCTCCCTATTTTCGGTTATTGCGGTTGGAGAACTCTTATATATGGGTAAACAATACTACAATGTCACATATACACCCTTTCAAACATTGATTATGGTTTGTGTTTTATACTTATTAATTACTATTCCTGCATCATTTTATTTACGGAGACTAGAAAGGAAGCTGGCTGTCTAATATGATTAGTGTAAAAAATTTGCATAAGTCTTTTGGTAGTTTGGAAGTTTTAAAGGGTATCGATTGTGAAATAGAGGAGCAAGAAGTTGTCTGTGTCATTGGTCGATCTGGATCAGGTAAAAGTACATTTCTTCGCTGCTTAAATTCATTGGAAGCAATCACTTCTGGTGATGTAATTATTGATGGAGAAAATCTAGTTGATGCGAATATCGATATTAATATGGTCCGTGCAAAAGTGGGAATGGTTTTCCAGCATTTTAACCTTTTTCCTCATATGACGGTGTTAGACAACGTCATACTGGGGCCGCTAAAAGTAAAAGGTAAATCAAAAACTGCTGCAGAGAAAGAAGCTTTACCTTTATTAGAAAAAGTCGGGCTTTTTGATAAGGCGCATATGTATCCCGATAGTCTTTCAGGCGGTCAAAAGCAGCGAGTTGCCATTGCAAGATCACTCGCTATGGACCCTAAAGTAATGCTGTTTGATGAGCCTACTTCAGCACTTGATCCAGAGCTTGTTGGAGATGTCCTCCAAGTAATGAAAGATCTCGCAAAAGAAGGAATGACAATGGTTGTCGTGACTCATGAGATGGGTTTTGCCAAAGAGGTTGGCGATAGAGTCCTATTTATCGACGAAGGTGTAATCGCAGAAGAAGGAGATCCAGAACAAATTTTTGATCATCCGCAAAATACTAGAACGCAAGAGTTTTTAAGTAAAATTCTTTAAGACATGGATATAAACAATATTTCAGGATCCGCTTATAAAACTGCCATTGCTACCTGTTCAATGGCAGTTTTTGTTATAACTATATCATTATGTTTAATTTGATCGTCCTTCCAATGATATTAATTTGAATCTCCTGCAATGTGATTTACAACAACAATCAAGGAATTGTTTATAGATCCACTTTATCTTCCTTACATAATTCCTTTTTCCATTATATTCATTCGTCACATAACCTCTATACTTCTGATCCATTTCTATCTCTAAAAAAGTTTTCCGCTATTCCTTAGATTATTTCTGAATCCTTTTCGTTTCTTTATCCGTACATTTATTAAAGGATGGTGGACATTGATGAATAACCATGAAATTGATTTTGAAATATTTGGCGATGATATGCAGTTTGTACAAGTTGAACTTGACCCACGTGAAACTGTAATAGCGGAGGCCGGCAGTTTGATGATGATGGATGATGGTGTCAAAATGGAAACAGTCTTCGGGGATGGTTCGTCTGACCAAGGCGGAGGGCTTATGGGTAAACTGATGGGTGCAGGTAAAAGAATGCTTACTGGTGAAAGTCTGTTTATGACAATGTTCACGAACGAAGGATCCGAAAAGAAACATGTCTCTTTTGCCTCACCTTACCCTGGAAAAATTATTCCTATGGATTTAAGTGAACTAGACGGAAAAATCATTTGTCAAAAAGACGCCTTTTTAGCTGCTGCAAAAGGGGTTTCTGTCGGAATTGCGTTCCAACGCAAACTTGGTGCGGGGTTCTTCGGTGGTGAAGGTTTCATTATGCAAAAGCTTGAAGGTGACGGTATGACGTTCGTCCACGCAGGAGGCACCATTCACAAGAAAACATTAGCACCTGGTGAAGTGGTGAGAATTGATACTGGTTGTCTCGTTGCGTTGACACATGATGTCGATTACGATATTGAGATGGTTAAAGGTGTGAAAACAGCTTTATTTGGTGGCGAAGGATTGTTTTTCGCGACACTTCGTGGACCAGGCACTGTATGGATTCAATCACTTCCATTCTCAAGACTTGCTAGCCGTGTATTTGCTGCGATGCCTACAACAGGTGGATCAAAAGATGAAGGCGGAATCGGTGGACTTTTTAATATCCTTGGTGGCGATCGGTAATCGCGATCATATAAAATCTCCCCTACTAACGCACGAATTGCTATTAGTAGGGGATTTTGCAATTTTAAAAGTATTAGCTAAGATATTTCGGTGAGGAAATTTTTAAAAAACGCATTTTACAAACTAATTTATTTGGTGATTGCTCCACATGCAATCCGGTCTCCTGAATTTCCTGCAGGATCTGTTTTGTAATCATCGGCATTTTCATGGATAACAAGGGCACTACCATCTTCATCTAGTAAGGAGTTTTCCCCTTGTCCTAATGTTACATTGGTTGCAATGATCTCTACATTTACAGTGCCATTATCGGAAACCTCAATATTTGGCAAGTCACCAGAATGGAAGCCCTTTGGATTATCGAAACCATGCTCCTTATGCCCGGGATTGAAATGTTCACCCGCGGACTTAAAATCTGGTGGATCGCATTTTGCTGTTTCATGGATATGGATCGCTTTGGTACCTGGTTCCATTCCTTCGATCTTTAATCCAATCTTAACACCTTCTTTTGTCTCAGTAAGAGTTGCCTTGCCCACTTTTGCATCTTTCGTGTTGATGATGTCTATATCCAGCGGAGTAGAACTACTCACGGGAACCGCCTCATCCTTATTTTGTTGAGGCGTTGCATCCTTATCCGTAGCACACGCGCCGACTATTAGGGTAAACATAGCAACAATAACGAACAACATAACTTTTTTCAAAATCAAAACCTCCTATGTTTAGAATCCTTAGCATGATTGCCAAAATCACTAGATTTAAACGCAGAGTTTAGCGAAAACACTTAAAATGAAGTTTTAAATACATATAAACAATCATTTACCGCATATCATGATTGATTACGAGTGGCACTCTTCTTTTACTGGCCACTCAGCGAATTTATAAGCTACTCACGATTATTACTGGCCACTCAGCGAATTTATAAGCTACTCACGATTATTACTGGCCACTCACGTTTTACTCTTCCACATAGTGAATAAAAAGATCTTGGTTATTAATAATCTCTAGGTTTTGAGGAATTCGCAAATATAGTAATTGATTCTCCGTAAAGGAACTTGGATTTCTCTTGAACCGGCCTTCTTCGGTAAATTGATTAATGGGAAATTCCTTTTTAGTTAAGGAAAATTTTAGCTCGACCATAGCGGGAATGATTAACTCTAATGTATCACCATTTAAATCTACCTTAGTTGGTATTATTTCTGGCGTCACATCGACACCCCCTATGATTGCATTCGCGTAGTATGTGCCTTCTATTTTCTCATCATCTTCCGGTTTTCTTTCAATTACGATCATGCCATCGAAATATCCTTCTGGTTGGAGTATCGTAAGTTTATCTTTATCATAATCTAAAGTCCATTCGTCCTTTATAAACGCAGGATCCATATTTTCTGTTTTTCCACTAAAAATATTTTCATTAAATACGTCGGAAATTCGATTGACTTCTTTTTCCGTTATTGCATGTATATTTGCATTCTCTACCGGCAGTAGCCCATAGACAATTGCCGAGATGCACAAGATTGTAAGATAGCTACCTAAAAAAGTCATTGTCACTCGCTTGTTTTTCATATATTTATTTTTCGAACGAATGATTAGTACTACAGAAATCGCTAGTAATCCCATGATCAATACAGGTGCAATTATACTCATAATCATTAATTTCTAACCTCCATTCGATTAGAGAGTGTGGCAGAACCACTGAATAGTATCCCAGCCACCACGATGACTTTTATAAAAAATAGAAGAAATGATGACTCTGCAGCAAAAAAATTAAAAACTGCTACTAACCATTGGTCTTTGCCCACCTGCACGCCGGTGACAATCGTTCCTATAAGCAAAGCAGGCAGGATAATGATAAATAATTTACTTATTTGAATGCATATTCCTACTAAATATCCTATAGCACTGAACAAGAACACGTATAATATCGTTGCTGCAATACCGATCAATAATTCTTGGATTGTTATACTTCCGGCAGATTGAATTCCTCCAATAAAATGGACAATTACCTTAATGAAATAACTCGACAAAATAGCTGTGATACCACCGATAACACTTGCTATTGATAGGAAAAGGGCATTTGAAATATTACTGCTCACTCGGTTCCCCACGAAAGCAAAATCATCATATCTTGTCGCTTTTGTGGTTATTAAAATAGCGGAAATAAAAGCCCAAAGCATCGTAAAAACGATGACTATATCTGCTGAATAAAAAGATATATTTACCGAGAAACTAGCTGATCCATAGCCAACATTAAACGATGGTGCAAGTGAAAACAAAACGGCAATCAACTGCATGATCGCAAGTGAATTAAATACACCCCAATATGCCTTTACCTTAAATGAGAACTGTTTTTTTACAACATCAGATAGATTCGTTTCTATTAAAGACATCATCAATTCCCCCCTTGCTTTTACTCGTTAAAAATATACAGATATCACTTGAAGAAATAGATGTGAACTCTACCCCCCCGTCTCTTGCACATTTTATATCATCTTCAGTAAAATCATTTCGCACAACGGAATACATACGGTCTGGTCCCATATCTTTTTCAAGAAGTACCTCTCTACCCAACGTCCATCCAGCTACTACAGATTTCTTTCCATAAAGTCCAATCGCCCATTCTTTTAATTCAGAAATTGGTTTGTGAAGATGGACCTTTCCATCATTTACTAGTAGAACATCTTCTAATAGATCTTCGATTTCATTTAAGTGATGACTTGAAATTATAATCGAACGTGGATGTGCAATATAATCCTTTAACAAGGCACGATAAAAGTCTTTACGTACCGCCGCATCCATTCCAGTTGTTGGTTCATCAAAAATTGTGAGTGCACATCTTGCTGATAGTCCCAAAATCATATTAAATGTGCTTTTCATCCCTTTAGAAAGATTTGCGTGATATTGATTCGAATCCAATGAAAAATATTCAAAAAGCCCCTTTGCAAGAGTTGCATCCCAGTTTTCATAAAAGCTATCTGCAGCATCTAGAATTTCAGCAAGAGTTAGTGCTGGAGGCAATGTCATTTGATCATCAATGAAAATGCTATTAGCAGAAACAAATAAATTATTAAAAGGCTGTTCAGAAAAAACGTCCACCTCACCAGATGTTTCACGAATAAATCCAGATAAAATTTTCAAAAGTGTTGTCTTCCCTGCTCCATTACGTCCGATCAATCCCGTTAATTTATGTCCTTCAATTGAAAAAGATATATTTTCAAGAACTGCTTTTTTTCCATAAATTTTCGTTATATTTTTACATTCAATTATCTTCATCTTTTTTTCGCCTCGCATCCTTGATCAATTTGAGTAACTCATCTTCCCTTACACTTAAACGATCTGCTTCTTGAACAAGATCTTGAATTAATCCCTTTAATGTTTCATTTTTCCGTTTGCTAAGTATTTTTTCTTTCGCGCCAACATTTACAAACATTCCAAGTCCACGCTTCTTATATAGAATCTGTTCATCTGCCAATATATTCAGCCCCTTTGCTGCCGTAGCTGGGTTAATATTGAACATCTCTGCCAACTGATATTGTGAATAAACCTTTTCATCATTCATAAACGCACCGCTAATAACTTCATTTTCTATCCATTCTGCTATTTGCACATAAATTGGTTTCGATCCATCCGAATGTAAAATCACTTATATACCTCCTCTAACATAGTACGTTAGTGTTGTAATGTAGTATATATTTAAACCGAAAATAAAACAAGATGTATGCACCTATTTCCCATTATGATTTTAGACATATTAGATTCGATTTCTTGATTAATATTATGGTACGATAATGGTATTACTGCATCAGGAAAGGAATTCCGTCATGGAAAAACAAAACTTACTTGACCTTAATTACATAAAAGAATTTAAAATTGAATTGACTCGATTTATGATGGCTTACAAGTTTGCCTGCGATGAGTTAAATACGAAAATAAATATTTTATCAGATGAATTTAATTATATTCACGATTACAATCCGATTGAACACGTTAAGTCCCGTGTAAAGACTCCGGAAAGTATATTAAAAAAAATCCAAAGAAAAGGATATGGATTTTCTCTCCCTTCCATCAAAAATAATATTAGAGATATAGCTGGAATTCGGATTACCTGTTCCTTCATTTCCGATATTTATCAAGTAAGCGATATGCTAAAAAATCAAAAAGATATAAAAGTAATCGAGTGTAAGGACTATATTAAGCATCCAAAGCCAAATGGTTACCAGAGTCTTCATATGATTATAGAAATTCCAATTTTCATGTCTGATCGAGTGGAAAATACATATGTTGAAATACAAATCCGCACGATTGCGATGGATTTTTGGGCTAGTTTAGAGCATAAAATTTACTATAAATACAATAAAGACATTCCTGAACATTTATCAAAAGAACTAGAGGAGACGGCCACTGTCGCTGCCGAACTGGACCGTAAAATGGAACGTCTTCACAAAGAGGTATCCATCCTTAAAGAAGAAGATAAAGAGGAAGAAGATCTGATCATGTTGGCTAATCAAACCATTCCTTCAAAAATGCTTGAAACACTTGCTCGCTATAAGAAACTAACTGACCAAGCATAATACCCAACATTCCATAATTGGAAATCGGATTGCTAGACTATCTAGCAATCCGATTTCTTTACATGTAGATTCTCTTTCGCTAACATAGGAATTGTTGATTGAATATTGACTTATACACTGGAGGAGCTGCTATGGCGGCTGAGAAGACATCAAGCTCTGACTCTTTGTACCCGAAACTAGGTAATGCTAGCGTGGGGAAGTGTGGTCGTATGCATTACAAATTGGCATACAATCAGACCGCATTCCTTAGAATGTGGTCTTTTTCTATTCAAATCGAAGGAGTTGAAAATCATGAATGATACATGGGGCCTTCTTCATTCTGGGTTTCATCATGCTGCTATTAATATGGCATTAGATGAAGCTTTGTTGAATTGGCATAGTGAAGGTAAAATCCCACCTGTGCTCCGATTTTACGGTTGGTCGAAGCCAACGCTTTCTGTTGGCCATTTTCAAAAACTTGAGAAAACGATTGATTTCTCTGCAGTAGATCGATACGAATGCGAATTTGTTCGACGCCTAACTGGGGGAAGCGCTGTTTTACATGAGGACGAACTCACATACAGCATCGCTGTTTCTGAGCAGAAATCCTACATAGCTGATTCGATCCGTGCGGCCTATTTTACATTATCGAAAGGAATTATGGCTGGATTTAAGGAATTAGGTATTGATGCAGACTACTCCATGCCGAAGGAGCATTTTGAAAAAAGCGGTACTGCGGTCTGTTTTGAAAGACCATCTGATTACGAAATGCTTGTTGATGGGAAAAAGATTTCGGGACATGCGCAAACAAGAAAAAAAGGCGTATTGCTACAGCATGGTTCACTTCCGTTTAGCATTGATAATCAAATGTTATTCGATTTATTCAACTTCTCATCAGACAAAATGAGAGAGCGGCAGCGAAAAGCCTTTTCCGAAAAAGCGATCACAATGAATGAAGCAGCAAAAAAGAAAATTACATTCGAAGCAGCTGCCAAAGCTTTTCAATATGGATTTGAAAAGGAGTTAAATCTTACATTTATTCCGTTCGAACTCACTAATGAGCAGTGGAATGAAGTACATACCATAGCAGAATCTAAGTATCAATCGGACGAATGGAACTTCAAAAATCGAAAGCAGGTGCTAAAATAATGGCATTTAAAAAAGAAGAATATATTAGAAAGCCTGATTGGCTGAAAACCAAGATTAATACGAATGAAGCATATACAGGATTAAAGAAACTAATGCGTGAAAAAGGCTTGAATACGGTATGCGAGGAAGCTCGTTGTCCGAATATTCACGAATGCTGGAGTGAACGTAAAACTGCTACTTTTATGATTCTTGGTTCTATTTGTACACGTGCATGTCGTTTTTGTGCAGTCAATACTGGATTGCCAAACGAACTGGACTTGAATGAGCCTATGAGAGTGGCTGAATCAGTGAAGATAATGGGGCTTAAGCATGTCGTTGTTACAGCAGTAGCCCGCGATGATTTAAATGATGCCGGTGCTGGTGTATTCGCTGAAACTGTTCGTGCAATCCGTCAGGAGGTTCCTGGGTGTACGATTGAAATTCTGCCTTCAGATATGAAAGGTGATTACGAAAACTTACGAAACTTAATGTCCAGTGGTCCGGATATTTTTAATCATAACATTGAAACTGTAAGAAGTTTGACGCCAAGGGTTCGTGCAAAAGCAACATATGACCGCTCTCTTGAACTTTTAAAACGAGTAAAAGAAATTGCGCCAAATACACCAACAAAATCGAGTATTATGGTCGGGCTTGGTGAAACAAAGGAAGAAATCATCCAAGCAATGGATGATTTGCGTGCGCATAATGTTGATATAATGACGATCGGTCAGTACTTACAGCCTACAAAAAAACATTTAATGGTCGAGCGTTACTACCATCCTGATGAATTTGCAGAACTAAAAGCAATAGCTATGACAAAAGGTTTTAGCCACTGTGAAGCAGGTCCACTTGTTCGGTCTTCCTACCATGCAGATGAGCAAGTAAGCCAAGCCTCTGCTCAACGCAGAATCGAATATATGCAAGGCGTAGAAAAAGAACATGAGAAAGAAGTCGACTTTACCTTTTAGTAATGTAAACCAGAGGCGACTGCTCCTCAGCGACAAGCGACCGAAGGATAAATGGTGGTGAATATTGCCTTTATTACTTAATCGTCTAGACCGAAACAGTCTCGAGCAGATAGTGTCTGTAGTGGATATTAAGAATTGTATAAAAGAGCACAAATAACCAGCTCCAAAAGGTACTTTGAGGCTGGTTATTTGTCTTGTATTTCTACTTTATATACTACTTCTTCCAATTGAATTTTGATTTCCCAATTATCTAAAGCGTGATGATAGACTACTTCTCTGATAATAGGTACCCATGCAAATTTCTCTTCTAACACATTTAAGGCTTTCCTCACAACTTGAGCTTCCGTCAGATCAGCACCTTCAGGATGATATGTTGGAAGCAAAACAGTGGCTTTTGCTTTACCTTGAGCAGGATATGATTCAAGAATCGGACCATCATTTTCAATTTGCACTCTTTGACCAATTTTCACATTTTTCGACACATTCGAATACACAACCGCTTGATAAAATTCCTTCTCTCCTCCAGAATCGCTAAAGTCTTCAGATTCAGCACTAACAACGGTTACACCTGATTTATCTTTCTTCACAATATAAAATCCTTCTTTGGATGGATTATTTATCGTTTCTGGGAATTTTCTCCCCCCCTCTGAGGTCTTATTCAATAAACAACCAGTTAAAAATAATAAAAGTAATATAAACATTATCCCTAAAAACCTTTTCATCTTTTCCCACCTCTACCCTAAAAATCAAGTCTTCTAATAGAGTAGACGGAATATACATGTAAAATGTTTCCGAAATATAAAGTGAAACTTCAATCGGTGGGGGTTTTCTATCATCCCCCACTGATTGTTAGTTGAACCAATCGGGCCTTTACGGAAAGTTGGTCCCCCACTTACTCTTCATTATTTTTACTCGAATCCTTAAAGTGGGGTTTTACTGCCCGTTAATCTGCGATAAAAATGAAAGCTCTTTATGTTTATTAGTCTTTTCACACTTTATGGGAACACTACCCTTAGAGGAGTGATTACAAATGGCAAGAAAAAATAAACTATTGGTTCCAGAGGCAAGAGCAGGTCTGAATCAGCTAAAAGAGCGAGTTATGAAAGCTAAGGGATACAATGCTACAGCTGATAATGTAAAATTTGAAGTCGCCAAAGAGCAAGGTATTCCACTAAGTAAGGGAAAGAATGGTCAACTCACATCAGAACAAGCCGGAAAAATAGGTGGACCGATTGGCGGAAATATGGTCAAAGAAATGATTAAAATGGCACAAGAACAACTAATGCGAAAGTAATTAACGAACGAACCGCTAATCCCTATAAGGGAGCAGCGGTCGTTAATAGCTTTTCCAATTGAAAGGCACTATTACTCCATCACATTGCCTTCTGCCGGTATGGGATGTTCCTTAAGCATTCTAGCAAAATGGATCAAATTATAAGCCATTATTTTAGCATGTAGCATAGTGAATTCATTCTTTTCACCCTCGGCTTCTATAAAAGATGGACCTGGTCCTGCTTCCCCCACCCAATATGTATCAACATTCGGAGGGATAGTAAAACCTATATGGGTAAGCGAGTAAAGGAGGGATCCTGCCACATGTTTGGCTCCATCCTCATTGCCAGTTATCACCACACCCCCCACTTTATTATAGTAAAGATACTGCCCTTTCTCATTCGGTAAACTACTTCCACCATATAATCTTTCTATCGTTTTTACAGCTACACTGCTTTGTTCCCCAAGCCAAATAGGAGAGCCAATGATCAGAATGTCTGCCTGCTTTACTTTTTCAAAAATCATAGGCCATTCATCTTGGTCACTGACAGCTTCATGAGTAATTCCCAATTCAATATTGTAATCTGCCATCGTTAAGATTTCTGATACGATATGATGTTCATCAAAAATATGTATAACCTTGTCGATAAGCGCGCGCGTATTCGATGGCTCACTACTTTTCTTCAACGTACAATTAAGTATTAAAGCTCTTATTTCCATACTTATTCTCCTCCTAAAATTATTGCTGATACTCCTCCATTCCCTTTCTCATAGGAGAGAAACTTAACTTTATTTTATTGAATGACATAACCCCCCATGAAAAAACTGCGAAATCTATATTCGCAGCCTTCTTTATGAATTGAATTCGTTTTTTGTTTCTGTTTCAATAATACTAATATTTCGTTTCGCCATTTCTTTTATATATTCATTTCCTGGCACAATTTGTTCGGGAGGATATACACCTTTTTTTGTAATCGTGCCATTACCGATCATTTGCGCGACAACTGAAATCGTGTTAGCTGTGGCCCGCGCCATAGCTGTGACTTTCGTAGATTTGTCATTATATGTCGTCATTTCATATGAATGAGTGGTTTTCACTCCATTTTTCTCACCTGAAACAATCACACGAAGTAAGACGGCGTCATCTTTGTCTTTTAAATCCACGATTGGATCGAGGACTTTTAATAATACTTCTCTTGGCTTCACTTTTTGCCCTCTAATTTCTACTTCATAATTCTTACGAGTCAGATTTAAGTCTACAAGCAACTTCGCTTTTTCAGCATGACCTGGATAACGAATTGTTTTGTATTCCAATCCATTTAAAAAAGGATAGGAATAAGACAATGTTGAGGTACCACCTGACGTGTGAAAAGCTTCCAAAGGACCGAATTTCTCAAAGTATATTCTTTCTATTTCAGATAAAGACGGCACTTCTTGTTTTACTCCATTGCGGATGATAAAAGAAGGATCTGTATAATGATCAAGTACCCCTTCCATCGAAAATACATGGTTATATTCAAGTGGGGGTTCGGGTCTGACAGGAATCCCACCTACATACATTTTTATCGATTCAGTCTTATCTAACTTACTTTCCCCATATCCTGACAATATGTTAATCATCCCAGGAGCAACCCCTAAATCGGGGATAATTGTAGTCTGAGCACTTTTTGCCGCACCTTTAAGCTTCAATACTTTATCGGTTATATGACCGATATGACCGCCAAGATCTACACAATTTACCCCAGTAGCAATCGCTGTTTTTGCGACAGTTTCATTAAAAGAATAAAAAAGCGCGTTAATCACTACATCATATTGGCGGATAAACTGCGCCAATTCCGCTTGATTACTTGCATCAACACGAAATGCTTCCAACTTATCTGACTTCAAATTATCACACACTTGCTTAGCACGGACTAAATCAATATCAGCAAGTCCTACCGTTTTCACTTCTATACTTCGGACTAAATCACGCGCCGCTTCTTTCCCCATCAAACCTGATCCTAAGACAGCTATTTTCATCTATCAATTCCCTCCTTACGAATGGGATCACTCCTAAAAACAAGAGTGCGCGACACCATCTTCAAAATGGAGATTGCTTGATAGTATATGATTAATCTACATCAATTTGTGCTCTTTGCAGCCTGCCACTATAGTCAATATAGATACTTTTCCATTCTGTAAATACATCCAACGCAGCAACACCTGAATCACGATGTCCATTTCCAGTTCCTTTCGTTCCTCCGAATGGCAAATGAATTTCCGCTCCAGTCGTTCCCGCATTTACATACACAATTCCAGTATCAAGATCACGTTGTGCAGTAAATACCTTATTTATATCTTTAGTAAAAATAGAACTAGATAATCCAAACGAAACATTATTATTTACTGCTATTGCTTCTGCAAAACTTTTCACTGGGATTAGCGAGACAACAGGACCGAAGATTTCCTCTTGAGCAATCCGCATATTTGGACTTACATCTGTGAACATCGTCGGTGCATAGTAATTTCCCCGCGCAAACTCCTTATCATTTATGACAAAACCGCCAGCTAAAAGTTTCGCTCCTTCCTTTTTACCAATATCGATATAACGTTGGATTTTTGCCAAAGATGGTTTATTAATAATCGGTCCGACCTTCACATGTTCATTTAAGCCATTGCCAATCGTTAGCTTCTCCATTTCCAATAATAACTTTGCTTCCATACGATTTTTCACATTTTCGTGAACAATCACCCTGCTACACGCCGTACACCTTTGCCCACTTGTTCCAAATGCACTCCAAATAATCCCTTCAACTGCCAAGTCTAAATCAGCATCATCCATTACAATGACCGCATTTTTTCCACCCATTTCAAGGGAGACCTTTTTTAACAGCTGACCACATTTGCTAGCAATGTTTCTGCCAACTTCATTTGAACCAGTAAATGAAATCACACGGATATTTTCATGCTCTACCATCGCCTCTCCAAGTGTAGAACCGGAGCCAAAAACAACGTTCAAGACACCATTTGGTAATCCTGCCTCCGCAAAAATACGAGCAAGTTCATAGGCCATGAATGGTGTTTCAGTAGCAGGCTTCCAAACCACTGCATTTCCAGCTACAATGGCCGGAAATGACTTCCACGTAGCAATGGCAATTGGAAAATTCCATGGAGTAATAATACCGACTACGCCAACTGGAGCACGTACACTCATCGCAAATTTATCTTTTAATTCGGATGGTGTCGTTTGACCGAATAGGCGCCTTCCTTCTCCAGCCATGTAAAAAGCCATATCTATTCCTTCTTGTACTTCACCTCGGGCTTCCTCAATTACTTTTCCATTTTCCATTGTTAGAAGTTGCGAAAGTCGTTCTTTTCTTTCCTTCATCAAATATCCGACCCGATACAAAACTTCTGCCCGCTGTGGAGCTGGGATCAACGCCCATTCCTTTTGGGCCATCTTAGCTGATTCCACCGCTTTATCTACTACAGCTATAGGTGATAAAGGAACCTCGCCTATACTTTCACCAGTAGCAGGATTATGGACTGCTGCATAAATTGCCTCTTTTGGCTCTAACCACTCACCGTTTAAATAGTTTTTAAGTCTTTTTTCATTCACTACATTGTTAGCCACGAGGAACAACCTCCATTTTTATGCTAGTTCCATATAGATCCACCTACATAAAACTAAAGAATGATTAATTTGTGTTCATCACAGATCTCGCCGTAAAAAAGAGTCGTCAGTACGTTCCATATATATGCAATAACGAATGTAAATATAGATAGATCGATGTTAATTCTATGACATGGGCCTACTCGTGAACGGAACCTAAAAAAACCCCGATCCGCATGGACCGAGGATTTCTGTATTAAGTTTCTTGATTTAATGAAGAATCACCTTTCCGATGACCTTCCATTTCAGATTCAACATATATTCTGCTGCTTGGCAATGCAAATGAAACTTCTTCATTTCCGAGTATTTCCATTATCGCAAAGTTAATTTCCTCTTTTAGTTTTAAGTATTCTCCCCAGACAGTTGTTTTCGTAAAGAAATACAGATAAATATCTAATCCATTTGCCTAATATTCATCGAACGTCACGAAAATCTTCTCTTGATGTACGCCAGGATGATTTTTAAATAATTCGTCAATCTGCGTAGCAATGTTTTCTAATGTATTCTTAGAAGTATCATGAGCAACCCTTAAATTAAACTTAATTCTTCTCTTCCCCATTTTACTCCAGTTTGTTATCGATTCATTTGCTAGTGTGGCATTCGGTACTGTGACTAGAGCTTGGGCAAACGTACGCACTTTTGTACTAAGAAAGTTAATATCCTCCACGGAGCCTACAACACTTGGCGTCATTATCCAATCACCTATTGTAAAAGGTTTTTCTGTAATAATGACCACGCCCCCGAATAAATTTGCGAGTGCATCTTTTGCCGCTAACGCAAATGCAAGTCCACCTAGACCTAATCCAGCAATTAATCCACTCACATCATAATCAAAGTCTTGAGCGATCATGCTAAGACTTATTGCAATAATGATAAATCGTAACGCCTTAGATAAAAACGGAACTAATATATCATCAATTTCGATATTATATTTTTCATTGATCTTTGTAAAAAGAAGGGAAGAAGACCCCGAGAGGTTGAACAAACCCCAACCGATCAAAAAGATAATGGAAGAACTTATCATATTTAAATAAAATGAATTTGTATTTTCAAAAAGTGGGAAGTATTCAACTGAAATATAAATCCCGATAATGATAAACAACCACTGCATAGGTTTTTCAAATGCTAACCAAATATAGGTGAACAATGTACTCTGTGCTTTTCTACTCAATTTTAATAAAAGCGTAAACACATATTTTGCGAATATCTTCCAAAAAGCAGAAATAACAAAAAGATAGCTGCCGAAATTGCGATACCTTTTACATTTTTATACAAAAACAAGGTTTCCCAAAACAAATTTTATTACCTCCTAACGAAATTCTCTTTCAGCATAGCAGGGAGTTCGTTCCGCTCCAAACTTCGGAACTAAAATAAATCCAAAGACAGCAGTACCATAATATTGAATGGAAAAAGACCTTCCATTTTTCAGAAGGTCTTTCAAATTCACTTACATCTTATTTCGTACAAGTAACACTATCGCATGTAAATTAGTGAAACACAATCGTTTTGTTTTCATGGACAATTACTCGATCTTCTAAATGCCATTTTACAGCTCGTGTTAAAACACGCCGTTCAATTTGTCGACCTATTTTCTTTAAATCATCTACACGGTCACGGTGATCCACACGATCGATATCCTGTTCAATAATTGGCCCTTCATCCAAATCATTCGTCACATAATGTGAAGTTGCTCCAATTAATTTCACACCGCGATTATATGCGCGTTCGTACGGGCGTGCACCGATAAATGCCGGCAAAAACGAGTGATGTATATTAATGATTTGATTTGGAAAGTGATCAACAAACTCCGGTGTTAATATTTGCATATAACGCGCAAGAATTAATAATTCAACATTATATTCTTCCATTAAACGAATCTGTTCTTCTTCTACTTGTTTTCGAATATCTTTATTCGCCGGTATATGATGAAACGGAATACCAAGCGATTCGACGATCCCGCGTGAATCTTCATGATTACTGATTACAACAGCAATATCTGTTTCAAGGTCACCATTTTGCCATTCCCAAAGAAGCTCCATTAAACAATGTGGCTCCTGTGAAACGAAAATAGCCGTACGTTTCCGCTCATTTCCATATGTAAAATCATAGTCCATCGAAAATGTAGCCGCGAGATCTGCAAAGTCTTTTTCCATTTGCTTACGCTTAGACATTAGATCCTCACATTGAAATTCAATTCTAATGAAAAAAGCTCCGCCTTCTGGGTCACTTGTATATTGACTTGATTCAATAATATTTGAATCATGATCACATAAAAACTTGGACACCGCCGCAACAATCCCCGGTCTATCTGGGCATTTTACTAATAAACGGCCGCGGTTTTCAAACTTCTTATTTAGCTGTTTTGCTTTTTTCTCTATATTTACTTTAACAGACATTTTTATTCACATCTCCTGTTGCTATACTTAATAGACTATTATATATGAATTCTTGTTATTTGAAAATATTTGCACAAAATAAGGTAGCTGTCCCGTCGAGAAGGTTGTTTGGGGGTTGTTTGGGTGCCAGGCACCCAAACAACCCCCAAACAACTCACACAATTCCCTTCTAAGCCCACATCCACTTCCATATTTCTTTTGGTGTCGCGTTTTTTCCGTACATCAAAATTCCCATTTTGAATATTTTTCCGGCAAGTTTCATAAATAGCCAAATACTAATCACTAAAATGACTAACGCAATAATTATTTCTGTCCACGGCCATTCTTCTAACATGGAAAGGCGAAGCAGTAATATTGCAGGGGAAGTAATTGGAATAAATGAGCCGATTTTTGCAATCAGCCCACTAGGATCACTCATGATTGGACCAATAAATAGAAACGGTAAGAAAGGAAGCATCATAATCATCCCTTGGAAATTACTTGTTGCTGTCATCTCTTCTACAGTTGCTCCAAGTCCGACAAAAATTGCCGCAAACAGAAGATAGCCTGCAAATGCAATAAATAAAAGCAATAATAACTCAGGGACTAATAAGTACTCCATTATTGGTATATCGAGTTTCCACATGACAAGTGGAATAAGAAAAACGAGCCATGCCATCACTTGGGTAATACCAAGAACAAAATAACCAATTATTTTTCCTTGCATTAATTCCGTCGGTGTCAGCGAAGATAAAATAATTTCCGCGACCTTTTCTTTCTTTTCTTGTGACGCTGATTGGAAGATCATCATCCCCGTCATGACAATGGAAAATAAGATGATGCCTGCAAATGCACCTGGAATAATTCGCTTCAGTGGATCAGCCGTTGATTCTTCGCCAGATTCTACTTCCTCACTGGTCTCTGTAGATTCAGTATACATCGGCTCAATTGAAATTGGGCTTGCGATCACGGCCTTTTGCTCAGCCGTCAAACCAAGGCGCTCGATTTGCACCTGCCGTAGTGGTTCTTCTAAAATGAATGCTTCATACTGAAAATTTTCATCTACATCATCACTCATATACATGTGAACCTGACCTTGCTCAAGTCCTTTTTCTGTCATGGCAATGAACACAGATTGTTCCGAGTCAACAGCAGCTTTAGCCATATCGGCTTCAGCTATATCCGTCTTTTGCAAATCCCACGTATTCAACTCCTGCTGTTCGACTGCCTTTTCAAGTTCACCCCAAACATTCAACTCGTCAAGAACATGTACCTTCACTGTATTATTTGAATCTTTATCACTAAAGAAAGAAGGCACAAAAAAGAATATCATAAATAGAACGGGTGTTAATAAAAGGGAAATGATAAATGATTTATTTGTCATATTCCTTTTAATTTCCCACTTTGCAACCTTTAAGCTATTACGCATGGACAGCGCCTCCTTCTTGGAGTATATGTTTGTCAGTTGCTACATCAATGAAAATTTCATGGAGAGAAATTCTATCAATTGAAAGCTCTTGAATGTGTAAACTTTCTGGAAGTTGTCTCAGCCACAGTGGCACAACGACGTCTTGCGTTAAATAAAGAATAGCCGTATCATCGGACTGCTCGACTCGCTGCACATTTGACAGTTTTTCTAATACCGAAAGATCATTCCTTCCTTTAATTGTACATTTGAAGTTTGCGTACTGATTTTTAACATCTTCCATTGTTCCATAAATTACTTTTTGTCCACGGTGAATCATAAATAATCGGTCGCATAATTGCTCGACAACATTCATTTGATGTGAGGATAATAGAATTGCAGTCCCATTATTTGCGAGTTCTCTAATTTCTTTTTTAAAAAGCTCTTGGCTGACTGGGTCTAATCCTGAGAATGGTTCGTCTAAAATCAGTAATTCAGGCTCATGGATGATCGAAGCAATAAATTGAACTTTTTGCCCCATTCCTTTCGACAGCTCTTCCACAGACACTTTCTCTTTCCCTTCCAGATCAAATTTAGCTAAATAGGCAAGAGCTCGCTCTTTCGCCTTCTTCACTGGATAGTCTTTTAAGTCAGCTAAATATAAAATCATATCCATTACTTTTACATTTTTATATAAACCCCGCTCTTCAGGCAAATAACCAATTTTATGACGCGGGATTTCATTCGCTGCATGATTATGAAACACAATACTACCTTCATCAGGATACATAATTCCCATTATATTTCTAATCGTCGTTGACTTCCCTGCTCCATTTGGCCCCAATATTGCCATAATTTCACCTTTACGAACATCAAAACTGATATCTTCAATGACGCGTTTTGTTTTAAATGATTTTCCAAGCTTGTTTACGGTTAAAACGTTTTCCATTTTGGCTCACCCTTTCTTGTTCAACATAAATGTTAATATTTCATCAAGTTCGACAGCTTTTGAGTCTAACCATTGCATATCTTTATTTCTAAAAAACATTTCTGTTTTTTGAGGGTTGCTCGTAACGATCGTTCTACCTTTGCGCTCCACTTCACCTGGAATTGCATTTTCTGGTATAGGGTTTGAAAACCAGTAGCGTTTATACTGCTCTGTCAGTGCTTCTTTTTCAAACTGTCCTATCAGCCTTCCGTTTTTCATAACAGCGATATAATCAGCAAGTTTACGAATCTCTTCGACTTGGTGACTAGCAAATATAAGTGTTCTATCGCCGCGTTCCATCCAATTTGCTAGTAAGTCTTGTAACATCTTTTTTGCTGGAATATCAAGATGCGAAGTTGGCTCATCCAATATAAGCAAAACGGCATTCCGTGGAAGTGTCAGAGCTAAATTTAATTTCTGTTTTGCCCCTTGCGATAATTTTTCAAACTGCTTTGTTAAAGGGATCTCAAATAAATCAATCATTTGATTAAATAGTTGTTCGTCCCAACTTGGGTACCAATGTGCAACTAAGCTTTTAAGTTCTCTTCCTGTAAAAGGGACAACTCCCGGCATTGATTGCGGCAAATATGCAACCCTCTTCTGCCAATTCTCCTCTTCTTTACGGATGACCTCTCCAAAAAGTTCTATATTTCCCTGATTTTGTTTTACTAAATTCATGATTATTTTTAGCAAGGTACTTTTCCCCGCACCATTGCTTCCCGCGAGCGCAGTAATCATCCCTGATTCAAACTGAAGATCGATTGGTCCTAACTGAAATTCATCTATTTGTTTTTGTACATTTGTTATTCTTACAGCCTGTTCCATTCCTTACTCCCCCTTCCTTTGATAGTTTTCAACTATGCTTTGAAATATCTCTTCTGCTTCCTTTAAAGAATAATCATGGCGAAGTGCTGTTTCAATCGCCGTTTCAAATGCAAGCTTTACTGCTGCTATTTTCACATCTTTTTTCAATCCTTCTTCGATTTCAGAGACGAATGTTCCTTTTCCTTGCGTTGTCCGAATGAATCCTTGCTGTTCTAAATTTTGATACGCCCTTCTCGTCGTTATCATACTAACTTCAAGATCTTTTGAAAGAGAACGAATCGAAGGAAGAAGTGTTCCTGCACTCAATTGCCCACTTGCAATTAGCGCTTTTACTTGTTCTTCTATTTGAAAATAAATCGGTTCCCGCGAATCCTTTGAAAGTCGAATTGGAAGTTGCATCTGTCGCTTCCTCTCTTTCTATTTAAAATAATCGATCCGTTCGATATTCTTCCTCATATAATGTGGCCAATAAATCATGAAGGCTACCGCTATACAGATGGAGAAAGAGGCTGATAGAATAGGCCATTTATTTGCAGCAACAATCGACCAATAAACGAGGCCTTCACCAGTAAATATATAAAGAGCAATAAACCCTCCAAGAAACACAACGATCGAAATAATAGTGTATATTACTAATTTTAATTTTGAGTTATATTCTCCAGATTCACTAGCTGGAAAAACGCCTCCCATCACCATACCCGAACTAAGCCAAATAAGTGAAAATGCGATATATTCACCAGGAGATAATAGATCTCTTATCGTTGGCGAACTGATAAATATCATCATTAATACAAGTAGATGGACTGGGATCGAAGTCACATAATATTGTAGAAAACGGCTCTTGATCAAAATATCTTTAGGGATCGGTAACTGTTTTAACATGACAAAATATGGTGAAGCCCAAAACTTTCCAGCTAATTTTTGATATTGGAACTCTTTTGGTTTCATCCAAACAACCGCAAACCAAAAGATAGTAACAAAAAGGATATCGTCTAGCATCGAAATTGATCCGTCATTTACTTTATCGCTCTCCAATGTATAGACAATAGCGAAATAAAGTAATAAAGAAGGCAGCATGGCGAAAAACATATTTTTTCTGTATGCCCTTAATTCAAACTTCACTAACCAAAGTGCCTGTCTCCAGCTTTCCAAATAAGTCTCCCCCTTAAGTTTATGTGTGTATATCTATATACACACTATACACCACAAATAAAAAAAAGCCAATAATTTTTTCATTGACTTTTTTTCGTGAATTTTTCGGAACTAAACCATAACGAAAAAACAAGGCCCGCTAGGAAAGTGATGATACTAAGCCATAGTTCCGATCCCCCTGGAACGCCCGGAAACATGACGAAGAATGAACCGAATATTAATCCAACGATAACTGCATAGGTCATATGTTGATAATGCGTAAGTAAATAACGTATCGCCTTACTACTCACAATGAAACCAATAATGACCCCTGCACCTATTGTAAGGATTAAAGGAATGTTAAAATCTTTTAAAGCTTTAATTGCCGTCGTGTAGACACCGATTAATAGCAAAATAAACGACCCACTAATACCTGGCAGAAGCATAGCCATGCTTGCTAACCAGCCCGAAAAAAAAAGCAGAAAGAACACTGGCATGCTTAAAGAAGTGATTGGTGCTACAGCTTCATCCGGTTTAATAAAAGCAAGTGAGGCAAGCAAAATTGCCACCACAATTAATCCAATAAAGTGGTTTGATTTAAAATTTTGTTTTGCTTCCGCTTGCCTCAATATAAATGGGATAACACCAATGATCAGTCCCATAAAAAAGAATTGGGTAGATGCTAGATGGCTTTCTAACAAATAATCAATCAATCTACTAAATATAAGTAACGCAGCGACAATTCCGATTCCCAACGGAACCAAAAACCCGATATGCTTTTTCCAATTGCGACTGAAGAACCCACTAATTGCTTCTAGTAAACGATCATAGATTCCAAGCACAAATGCTACGGTTCCGCCGCTGACACCTGGGATCAAATCTGTCACTCCCATTAAAAGCCCACGGTATATATTTTTCCAATCCATTTATAAAATTCTCCCTTTGATTCGAATACTGATATTATAGCATGCAAGTTTGAAACAATGTAATCACTTAAAAATATCAGGTCTATTCAATGGACGAATTTCATATGCGATAATATAATATATCTTTTTTACATCGATCTTTTTATTTTTCGTATATAATTGGCGCGAATAAAGAAAAAGTAAACGATTTGTATCACACTAAAACTTCCTAGTACAAGTGCGGACTCCTTCACTAAACTAAAGTTAAACATATGTTGAAGAGCTGTAAGTGCAACGGCACCATGGATAACAGCGACAATAATTGGCACAAAGAACAAGAGTGCTAACTGGACTGAGAGAATCTTTGATAATTCTTTGTCAGTTAATCCTAATTTTCCGATCGCGGAAAACTTACGCTTCTCATCTTCTAAGTCAGCATAAAGTCGGAAATATAGAAAGCTTCCAGCAGCTACGAAAAATACTGCCCCGATAAACAAACCGACAAAAAGAATTGCCCCGTACCCTTGATTCACTTCATTCCAATCAAAAGCTAAAGAATGGAATTGATAAGCATCTCCGAATTTGCCAATCTTTTGTATTAAACTTTTACCAGCTTCAACCGTTTCCTTCCAATCCTTTATATAAAAGGCCGAATATTCCTGTTGTAATTCAACCTGTTGTAGCTTATCAAAAAGCGCGTCATCTACAACAAAATAATCATGATAAGGCGGAAATAAATTGGATAAGATTCTTTCGTTTTGATTAAGGACAATATTATCTTCTTCTAAAATGATTTTTCCACGGTCCCAATCTGGCGTCATACCGATCGAACTATGGTATTGAATAGGAATTGCTTCATTTTGTTGGATGTCGACCTTCTTAAATCCCAGTTCTCCAATCTCCACCAGTTGATTATAGTCTGTCTCGCTTACAACGAACATGGGATAATTAGTTTCTTTAAAATTAATCCCCTTCATTTTTACACTTGCTTCCTTATATGGAATATCAGCAAGTTCCTCCTTGATCAGCCTGATATGTTCTTCCCCTTTGACATTCCCCTCATTTGTATAAGTAAATGCAAATGGGCTTTCTTCAACGGCGGCCGTGGTCATCATCGAGCGGAAACCAACGAGCGAGCCGATTGCTGAAAATGCAACAGTAGATACAATCGCCACAAAGAAGAATGTTCTAGCATTATCTTTCATTCGATAAGCAAGATCCGAAAAAAGCACCATATTTGTCTTTTTCCAAAATAGGGATTTTCCCCTTCTAAGCCTATTGATCGTATAAACACTTAGTTGGGTGAAAAGAAGGTAGGTACCTATCGTTACAACAATGATAACCGGGATCATCGCCATTACCACTTGCATATTACGAGCCAACAATGCTCCAGCATAACCGATTGCCAGTAATAGAACGGCAATAATCGATAATGCAACAGAGGATTTCGGCTCCTTCTTCGGTGCAGAACTTCCTTTAATTAAATCGACTAGCTTATTCCCTTTTAAAATCGAGACCGTCGAAAAGGAGATGATAATAAACAACAATAAAAAAGCGATAAATGTTAATAGCAAAGCCTGAATTGGCCAATAAAATGGCAGGGTTTCCTCTAAATTTAAAATATTTTCTGCAGCAAGCAATATTATTTTTCCAAAAACGAGGCCAAGCCCCATACCAGAAATAGTTGCAAAAAAACCAATAAAGACATTTTCTAGAAAGACCATTCTTCGTAACTGCGTATTCGTCATCCCAAGCATGACCATCAATCCGAATTCTTTTTTTCGCGATTTCAAAAAGGCACTCATGGAAATGAGGACGAATAGGAAAGAAAACACATAAATAATCCCTTCAGCAACATGCAATCCCATAGAAACATTCGCATTGATCGCTGATAAAGAAGGATGAAAGGCGAAAATCGCATAAATGAAAAATACGAGTACGGAAAATGTACTGCTTAGAAAATAAGCGGCATATGTCCTTTTATTGCGAATGACGTTGTTAAACGCGAATTGTCGAAAGGTCATGTGAATCCCCTCCTAATAGCGATAACACATCGATGATTTTTTGGAAAAAGGCTTGGCGATTGTCACCACGGTGAATTTCGTTAAACAATTTTCCGTCTTTTATAAACACAACACGATCACAATAACTTGCTGCAATCGAATCATGTGTCACCATCATCATCGTTGTTTTATCTTTTTTATTAATATTCTCAAGGGTTTCCATCACTGCCTTTGAAGATTTCGAATCTAGATTTCCAGTTGGCTCATCAGCTAGCACCATGCTAGGCGAGTGAATAATCGAACGAGCAATTGCTGTTCTTTGCGCTTGTCCACCGGAAATTTCATATATGCGCTTTTTTAAAATATCTGTAATGCCTAATCTTTCAGCAATCATATTTACCTTTTCCTCCATTACTCTCACCTTTTCGCCGTCAAGTGTAAGCGGTAGAACAATATTTTCCTCAACCGTTAAAGTATGAAGCAAATTAAAATCTTGGAAAACGAAGCCCAATTGTCTACGTCTAAATAATGCAAGATCATTTTGTTTTAAGCGAAATGGATCTTTTCCATTAATTAAGATACCGCCTGATGTCGGTTGATCGATGGTTGCCACCATATTAAGCATGGTCGTTTTCCCACTCCCAGATGGCCCCATCACTCCAACAAACTCACCTGCTTCAATAGTTAAATCAATATCATTTAAAGCTCTATAAGCTACTTTTCCATCATATACTTTACTTAAGTTTTTAATTTTTAACATATCCAACATAATAAACCCCTTTCTCTTCTACACATAGTGTAATAGAAAAAAGGGGTTTTTAACCATCGGTTCAGCTTTCAGTTTTATTACACTTTTGTAAGGTTATACAGAATGCAAGAAGAAAGACTAGGAACGGCGCATCCTGTGCTAAAGCCTTTGTGGCCTTTGGCCTGATGGCCTCCAAGAAACATAGAGCGAAGAGGATCTTCGGTTAAGTGCTAGAACTGGACTGGGAAGGAAAGGTAAGCTTCACCTTTGTTCCTGTGCCTCTTTCAGATTTGATTTCAATATTGTGGCCGAGGCGATCACACACCTCTTTCGCCAAATATAAGCCCATTCCTGTTGATTCACGATAAAGCCGACCATTTTCCCCTGTGAAAAATGGCTTAAAAACGCGTTTCATATCTGTCTTTGCGATCCCGACTCCATAATCCTCCACTTCGAACAACGCATGTTCTTCACATTTAGAAACGGAGATAATAATTTTTTGCGATTTGCCTGTTGAATACTTTACAGCATTTGTAATAAATTGATTCAAAATAAAAATGAGCCACTTTTCATCTGAATCAACAAGTACTTCTGAATGAATCTTGGTTTCCGGATACACCCTGCTTTTAATGAACAAACGTTTATTGTCACGAATCGCTTGCTCCGTTATTTCCCCCAAAGAAACTGGTCCTACTTGAAAATCATGTTCAAAGGCTTCCAGTCTAGCCGCATATAGAACCATTTCTAGACCTTTACCTAATCTCTCCGCTTCTTCTCGGATGCTTTCAAATTTCTCATCGTCATCTTCTTGGGCGATCAGTTCAATTACAGAGAGAGGCGTTTTCATCTGATGAACCCATTGGTTAATGAATGTAAGATGGTCGCTACGCTTTTTCGCCTGCATATGTAGTTCATTCATATATTGGGTATACTGCGCCTTTAGAAGTCCTTCAAGTGCTTCTGGAAGTGGAGCGTTGCCTAGCGTTCGATTTGCTTCATCAAATGCTCTCATCGAGACTGTCAACCGTTTGTAAAAGTCTTTATGAGTGATATAATGATAAATTAAATAGACAGTTAATAGAAAGGTACCAAGAAATACCGAATAAAGAGCAAGCGGATAATCTCGATATCCATCTATCCAGAAAATAAATATGATAATCATTATTTGAATGATATTGATTAGTACAAGTGGGACATGCTCTCTTAAAAATAATTTCATTGTTTATTTTCCCAGGATGGATTGATTCTATATCCCGCTCCTCTGACTGTCTCAATTGCTTCTTCTATCCCTAATTCTTGAAGCTTTTTTCGTACTCTTGCGATATTAACATTTAGCGTATTTTCATCTACAAAAGATTGGTCGTCCCAAAGTTTTTCAAGAATTACTTCACGGCTTGCAACTCTTGGTGATCGCTTCATCAGCATTTCGAGAAGAATCGTTTCCTTTTTAGTTAATGATACAATAGCATTTTCTCTTTGTAATTCCATTCTTTCCACGTAAAGAATAAGTCCTTCCAAGTCGACAATCCGTTCCTCTACTTTTGGTGCATATTCCCCGTATGCACGTCGGAGATGACTACGAATTTTCGCCATGACTATCTCATAGTGAAAAGGCTTTGTGATAAAGTCATCTGCTCCATTTTCTAAAGCCATCACTTGGTCCATTTCTCCTGACCGAGCAGAAATAAACAGAATCGGGCAAGTGGAAATCTGTCTGATCTGTCGACACCAATAATACCCATCAAAACTTGGTAAGTTAATATCCAATAACACAAGGTCCGGCTTCGCCTCTTGAAAAAGGTCCACTACGAATTCAAATTCTTCTGTGAGTACGACATCATATCCATACTTCTCTAGATGGCTCTGAAGAAGTACTGCGATTTTGGGATCATCCTCAACAATCATGATTTTCGCCATAATATCTCCCTTTTTTGTTAAACATGTCATACTGTAGGAAGATTTTCAAGCATTTTATAATGATTCATGGGCTTGAACAATGTAAATACTTAATGTAGCGTCGCCGGTATTCTCGATACTTACATGCTGTTTGTCTGCGGCATGTATGACATCTTTTTCAGATATAGGATTTTCCTTATCGTCAATCTTGCATATTCCTTTTCCTTCGATTACATATATATAAACGTTGGAGTCTGGATGCGGATGCGGCGGCAATATTTGCCCAGGTAAAAAGTTCAGTACTAATGCGGTCGTTTTTCCTTCCTGGAATAGCTCTGTTTTTATTAATCTGCCTTCGTTGAATTCTTTACCTTCTCCTGCGTTTTTAATTGTCATTATTGACACTCCCTTCTTTGTATTACTTTTACCCTGACAGCCGGATTTTAAAAGGTAAAATGTTATACTATTGGTGTATGTTCAAAAATTCACCAAATATAAACGGCGAATTTCTTCGTTGGCAATTAGGTACTTCTTCTAAGGAAAAGGATCCTCTGTTAAGACCGCTCACGTCGTGTGAGCAACACAGAAGTCAGCACATCCTGTGCAAGTCTGATCCTCAAAACCTTCTCGCCTCGAAATTCTCGTTTCTAATTTGGCACCTTTTTGAACACGTATGATTGGTGGGTGAAGTAAAATGAAAACTTTTACAGAAAAAATCATTCAAGTGATTCGCGGTATTCCAGAAGGAAAGGTTGCATCATATGGGCAAATCGCGAGGCTTGCTGGTAATGCTCGAGGTGCGAGGCAAGTAGCAAGAGTTCTTCACTCCATGAGCGCAAAACACCAATTGCCATGGCATCGCGTTGTAAATGCGAAAGGTGACATTGTGATTAGTGATGGAGGCAAGCAGAAAGTTTTGCTGGAGAAGGAAGGCGTAGTAATAGACGCAAAGCTGCGTGTTGATCTTGAGAGGTTTCAATGGACAAGTGAAGATCAGAATATGGATTGGTTGGAAGGATGAAGGTGGCTTTGTATTGTGCTATCCTAAATGTAAGGAGGTGTTTAGTAATTATTGTTAAAAACTGTGACGAGTCGCTAACGCTTCAAAGCTTGGAAGCTGGTTTGGCCCGGATAATTGAAAACCATCCTTTATCATCGGCATTGATTGGAAGCTATTCTGCTCGACAAGCTGGCATTGGAGGTGAGGATAGAGTAGCCGACATCTTTTGTAAACACAGATTCACGATGAACCACGGATTTTCCACGATATAGCCCTATTTTCTAGCAGTATATTTCAATGGACACTTTATTATTGATATCCTCCTTTGCGATTATTTTCGAAGTAAAAAACGTTGGTGGACGATTGAAGTTTATTGATAATCCTCCGCAACTAATTCGGATTAGGGCCGACGGGCATATAGACGGATTTGACAGTCCCGCAGCGCAGGTAGAGCGAAACGTAGAATTATTCAACAAATGGCTTCAAATTCGGGGTATACACTTGCCCGTTTACGGTGTTGTAGTACTCGCATATCTAAAACAAATTGTAGAGCAAGCTCCCGCGAAAACAAAGGTTTTATTCCCCAACCTAATTCCACCATACATTAGAAGTCTTACTCCTAGTTCCGTTTGGTTAGAAAAAGATAAGTTAAACTGGTTAACAACAGAAATTTTGAATAATCATCAACGCTATATCCCATCGCCGCTCTGCGAAGTGTATAACATTCAGAAGAGAGAGATTCGTACAGGGGTCAGGTGTGAATCCTGTGGCGTATTAGGTATGACTAAATCGAAAAAGGGTTGGTACTGTATTAATTGCAGTAAAATAAGCAAAGACGCTCATCAACAGGCAATAAAAGAATGGTTTTTATTGTTTGGCGATAAAATGACAAACAAGGATTGCCGTGAATTCCTGTATATCGAAAAGATGCAAACCACCACAAGGATTCTACAAAGCATGAACTTAAAAAACGATGGAACCTTTCAAAATCGAACATATACGATGATATTTGACCCAAAAATGAGTGAGTAAACATCATTATTAGCTATAACATGATGCGCTTTTTTACAATCTGTAGTAAACTTTGCATAATCGGTAGTAAGATACTAATAATCGGTAGTAATTACGTCACAATCGGTAGTAATGCTGGTCTCCGTTCACCCACACTGCAAAAAAAGCCGCCACTCAACAGATTGACGGCTCTTTCGGGTTATTCGTACTTCACGAAGTCCATTTCTTGGAAGATACTTACTTCCTTCAGCCAACGTTCGGCAACATAATTTTGATGCACTGGGTGATTATCATAAGCATCATAGGCCTCTTGATCTGTAAATATCATTGAAAAGCCATAATCATAATCATTCTTGGCACTAACCTGACGAAGCACCTCAAATTGTTGTACACCTGGAATTGAAGCCAATTCGGCTGCACTTTCTTTCAAGAAGTCCTCCGCCTCTGATGTATCTTTACCTACATGTAGGCTAAACATAACCATATGTTTAACACTTTTCCTCATTCTGTTCACACCCCTTTTTTATTTATACTCATTATACATGAGCGTGTATCATTATATATTTATTTTCCGAGATACAGACCTGCATTTCTGAGAAACTCTTTCGCTACTTCTACTGGCTTTTTTTCTTCTACATTTACTTGGTAATTCATTTCGCGCATCTCATCATCTGTAATTTTCCCAGCCAATTTATTTAAAGCGTCCTCGATTTCAGGATGCTTCTTTATTGTTTCTTCGCGTAGCAATGGAGCACCTTGGTATGGTGGAAATAAGTTTTGATCATCTTCTAAAACAACGAGCTGATGCTGCCTAATCTCACTATCTGTTGAATAAGCATCGACCAAATTAATATCACCTGTTTCAATCGCATTGTAGCGTAATTTTGGCTCCATTGTGACGATATCAGAGAATTGGATGCCATAAAGCTTTTGAATGCCTAAATAACCATCCTCGCGATCAGCGAATTCCAAAGTAAAGCCTGGCTTGATGTTTTGCTGAACTGCAGCTAAATCAGAAATTGCACTTAATTGGAACCGGTCTGCCGTTTCTTTAGGTACAGCCAATGCATAGGTGTTATTGTATTCCATTGGGTCAAGCATAGCTAAATCAAATTCTTTTAACAAACCTTCTCTTGCTTGTTCATACACCTCATCGCGATCTGTGCTTATCGCAGTCTCTTTTAAAAATTCAGAGATAGCGGTACCTGTAAACTCTGGATATACATCAATACTGCCACCTTTTAACGCATTAAAGACAAAAGATGTTTTACCAAGTCCCGGCTTCAATTCAACGCGTAAATCTGTATCTTGCTCAATTAGAATTTTATACATATTGATTAATATTTCTGGTTCAGATCCAAGTTTTCCGGCGATGACAATATCTTTCTTACCGCTTGTCCATATGAACGGAAGAACCATAATCAGTACTGCTGAAATGATAAAAAGACCGATGGAAACCAATGTTTTTTTAAAAGAAAGCTGCTCAAACTTACGCAATAATAGATCAAATAAAATTGCTAATAATGCTGCCGGAATGGCACCTAATACAATTAACATCGAGTTATTTCGGTCAATCCCTAACAAAATAATATCCCCTAGACCACCAGCACCAATAAGCGCAGCCAATGTTGCTGTCCCCACAATCAATACCATTGCTGTGCGAATCCCTGCCATGATTACAGGCATAGCAAGTGGCATTTCCACCTTCAAGAGCTGTTGGCGAGTATTCATACCCATACCGCGCGCTGCTTCCTTTAGTGAAGAATCAACTTCATTAATCCCAGTAAAGGTATTCCTTAAAATCGGGAGCAATGCATAGGCAACAAGAGCTATAATTGCCGGGACCTTACCTATCCCTAGCAAGGGGATTAATAAACCAAGTAAAGCGAGGGACGGAATGGTTTGTAAAACAGCTGAAGCTCCAATTATACTTTCGGCAACCTTTTTTCTTCTAGTCAAGTAAATACCAAGTGGGATGGCAATCAAGACGGCAAACAAAAGGGATATCAATGAAATTTGAATATGCTCAAATAAAGCTTGGAACAGTTGACTTTGCCTGTCACGAAATTCATTCATCATATTAGTCATTGTTTACGCCTCTTTCTTGCAAGCGATTCGCTAAGTACTGCATCATTTTTTGGCGATTGATCATCCCAATACGTTGGCCTTCTTTTTCTATCTGGAGTTGATCTTCATGGGTGAAGGCTTCAAGAATCTCTTTTAAGGTTGAATGGACCGAAATAGTTACCAATGAATCAGAAGCACCACTATTACCATTACCGACACTATGATCCACTATTGACTCCAAATCTACATTTTCATCCCTACGCGATTCAATTCCCACAAACTCTTTTACGAAATCATTTACAGGATGCTGCACAATCTCTTCCGGCGTACCGATCTGTACAATACCTCCATCTCTCATGATGCAAATTCTGTCTCCCAGCTTCAAAGCTTCCTGTATATCATGTGTAACGAAGACAATCGTCTTCTGAATGGTTCTTTGCAATGTAAGTACATCATCTTGCAATTTTTCTCTGCTAATCGGGTCAAGTGCACTAAATGGTTCATCCATTAAAATCAGCCGCGGATCCGCAGCTAATGCACGCGCAACACCAATCCGCTGCTGTTGGCCTCCTGAGAGTTCTTCTGGCTTTCTAGCTCTATAAACAGCTGGGTCAAGACCAACCATCTCTAACAATTCATTCACACGCGAGCGAGTTTTATCCCGTCCCCACTTCTTTAGTTCAGGGACAACTGCAATATTTTCATCAATCGTCATGTGAGGGAACAGAGCAATCTGCTGTAAAACATAACCAATATTCCAGCGCAATTCATGAATGTCATAACTGTCAATCTTCTCATTATCTATGGAAATGACTCCACTTGTAGGATCTATTAAACGATTCATCATTTTTAATGTCGTGGTTTTTCCACATCCACTTGGACCAATGAGGACGAAAAACTCGCCGTCTTCGATTTGTAAATCTAAAGAATTCACCGCTTGGGTTCCATCTGCATACAACTTTGATACATTTGAAAATTTTATCATGGTTGTGCTCCTTTTATTTTTATAGTAGATAATAGTAGATAAAGGTAAAAAAGTCCTTTAAGAGGATGTTCAAAAAGTCACCAAATGATAAACAGCGAATTTCTTCGTTGGCAAAGGTACGTCGTACTTCTACTAAATGTTAAGATCGCTCACGTCGTGTTGCAAGTACGTCCTGTGGGCAACGTAGAAGTTAGAACTTCCTGTGCAAGTCCGGTTCTCACGTATTAATAGCATAGCTCTGATCCTCAAAACCTTCGCGCCTCGAACTTCTTGTTTCTAATTTGGCACCTTTTTGAACACGCACTTTAATTATTCCTAGTCTACTTGATACGACTTAAAATTGTAAATTAATCATACTTTGCTTCGGAACGAACAATCACGATGGGAAATAACTAAGGACACTGATGCAATAATCAATGTCCTTAGTTATTTACTATATGATCATTATTCTACCCTTGCTTCTTTTTAAACTTTTCCTGTATGAGCAAGCTCAATATAAGCAAGATAAATATTAAGAAAAAGGATGCACCACTTATTATCAATATCGTTTCATCTCCTAAATTTGAAAAACGGAAAAGAACATCAGGAATGAATAAAAGCAGTGGAATCCAAATGGTAAACCACGTTTTACTCCAGATCGCCCCTGCAATAAAAACGAAAGCACAGACCCCGACAATCACCCAATTAACCGTAGCGCTCGCTTGAAAAAACGACTTCACAATAAGATTGCTCCCTAATAAAAGCAAGATAAAAAGCACCATAACACTTGTACTCGCAATCATTCCAACTAGGAATAGCCTTTTGGATGAATATTGTTTTTTACCGGCTTGCCGCAGAAACGCAACATAAATGAGCAAAGCTGCCGCTGCCACAATCGGAAAGCCAATAACTTGGATCATGTTCAATTCGAATTCGCCGCGGATAGCTGGACCCATAATAAAATAAGCAATGACCCCCAAAAAATAGACCGGAATATTTTTCACAAGACCGGTATAGTCCGTTTTCATTTCAGCTTTTATTGATTCCATATAGGCTGCCGGGGTACCGCCAATGATGTCGTCCATGTTCTTACCGCGCTTTTCTGATTCGATTAAATGTTCTCGTAACTCCTCTGTTAGCTCTTTTACTTCATCTTCGTTTTTACCAGATGTAATTAAATATAATCGTAGATTATCGATGAAATTCGCACTTTTTTTAGTGAGCATTTTTTCCTCCTGCTTCGGATTTGGGATTCAAAACTCGCGTATATTTTTACCAGTCTACATTGCATTACATGATAGCTAAAAAAGTTATCTCTTCCTTTTTATGAAATAGGTGATTAACCACAAAATACACCCTACAACTATTGATGCCCACCAAGTAAAGTTAAATGACGGCCCTTTGTCCGGAATAAAAATCGTTAACCCCATTACCACTGCCATCAAAATTGCAGCGAATAAACCTATTTTTAGTGAATCCTTTTTCACGCTTGATTTTTCTTTAAATAATGTGTTTTTAATCATTCTAAATACAAACCAAACAGCTAATAGCACTAGACTAAGCACTACAACAGCTATGATCGTCACCATAATTGGGTAAATCGTAGTTTCCACTTCTTTAAATTGCGAGATAACAAGTAAGGCAATTCCGCGAAAGATTAACAGCCAGCTTACTATATCAAAAATAATTCCAGTGACAAATGGTATAATAGCTCGCATTTTTTCCTTTGGCAATTGAGCAATAATCTCATCTGCGTAAGCTTTTGGATCTGGTCCAAATATATCTTTCGCTGTTTTCCCTTCCTTTTGCCCATCTAGTAGATGATCAAGCATCTCCATTAATATCTCTTCCGACTGCTGCTCCGATAACGATAACTGAAGACGGATATATAATAGGATATCGCTATAAAATGATTTGTTATCCAATGTTAACAGATCTCTTTTATGGTTGTTTTCTTCAATTAATTGTTTTGCATGCATTAATTTTCCCTCCTTCTGAATAATTCATTTACCGGATTAGATATTTGCTGCCATTCTTCTGTGATCGTTGTTAAAGCCTCTTCTCCATCTACAGTCAAAAAATAGTATTTTCGATTCGGTCCTGTATCTGATGGTCTCATTTCTCCCCGGATTAAGCCGTTTTTCTGAAGTCTTAACAGCACTGGATAGATCGTCCCTTCACTTACATCATGTAGACCAATCGTTTGTAACTTTTGTGAAAGTTCATAACCATATGCTGAGTCCTTTTCTATGATAGCTAACACGCAGCCGTCTAAGATCCCTTTTAACAATTGGCTTCTAATGGACATGTAATGCCATCCTCTCTCATCTATTATGTTAAACAAGATAGCTATTGTAAAAACAACTACTTGGTTATACCAAGTAGTTGTTTTTAGTATATAAAAGTCATTGTCTTCTGTCAATGACTTTTATATACTAAACATTCCAATTTCTAATTTAAAATAGTAAAATTCTCCTCAACAATCGCATTCCATTTATCAACATAATCCCCAAGAGCCCATTCGGCCATTACTATTGTATCGCCATCTTGCAAACCGATTTCCCTTAATGGTTGATTAGAAATCTTCCCATCATCCAATGTATAAATATAAAGGGATTCATTGGATGTCAGTATCATTGTATCTTGCAGAGGTGATTGATATGCATCTATTATCCATGGCATGCTAGATTTAATTTCTCCCCATGGGGTATACAGTTCATCATAATTTATTAGCTTCATCGGGACTAATATATTGATATTAAAGTCTTCGTACTCTTTTTCGCCAATCGCATGGTCGTAAAAAAGCCTACCTTTCATAATCCAATGTCCACTTCTTCTTTCTAAAGTAAAATTATCCTCGTGCGGATTTTTGATAATCTGTTGGGCCTTTTCACGATCAAGTGACGCAATAAATGCTTCACTGGAACGGAGCATTATGGCATATGCATTTTTGCTTGTTACGTCTGTAAGCTTGATTCCTTTTCCAAGGCTAATATTATCGATTGGTAACACATTAAGCTTTAAATTATTCTCTGTTCCAATATAGTCATTTCCCACGAATAAGATCTTACTATCTGGGCTTTCAGTAAGAATATTTTTATTCTCCACTAATATAGTTGGCTCTCCTTTATTAGTCATTGGCATTGCATATATACTTTCCTTTGATGATGAGCGGCCCACTTCCCAAAATCCTGTCTTTCTAGGAACAAGTAATTGCTTATTGGTGAGAATCGGCTTTAATTTGTTATTTTCCATGTTAATCCACAATGTTTTATACGTATTATTTGCAGAGCGAATCCCAAGCAATAGACCTACTTTTGATACATTATTCCCTTTGTGTTCCCTATTCTTTTTAATATCATCTTCCACAACATTTTGTTTCATATCTTCTTTTACCTCATCAGAGGTTTTATGTAGATATAAAAATCCACCTTCCATATAAACAAGCAGTTTACTATCCTCTATTTTTATAAACTCATAAAATACTTGATGATCAGACGTAACTGTAATGACATCCACCCTTTCAGCGGTAATATGATGCTGATCTTGATCTATCCTAAACTTATTGTAAAAGTAATCAGCAGTAGCCACATTAATAATTTTGTATTTAGGTTGTACACATTTTTCTTCACCCATAGCACAAACTACATCATCAAACATTGCTGTCTTTCCTAAGTATCGCTCGATTTCACCGGATCGGTTCTCCTGTTCTTTTACAGGTGAAAATTCTTCTATCTCCCAAGTCCCTTGTATGGGTGATATTTCATTAACTGGAGAGAGTAGCATGGCATCTGTATTGAAATCAAAATGACTACATCCGACAAGGGAAAGAATCAAGATGCATAAATAGTATGGAAACGTTCCTCTATTTTCCCCCATCATGTTCCTCCTCCCCTAATGGAAGTGCAACAATGACCTCTGTGCCGACAGCTATTTCACTTTTAATCATTAAGCTCCCACCATGCATTCCAACAATTTCATCGCATATAGCTAAACCAAGCCCTGTTTGCGATCTACTATTTTTCCCTTTATAAAACTTCTCTTTCACTTTAGGTAATTCTACTTCAGTAATTCCACAGCCCGTATCTTTTACAGATAAAATAATTTCCTTTTCCTGCAAATAAGCACTTAATGTAACGCTACCTGCAGATGATGTGAATCTAAATGCATTTTCTAAAAGATTAATAAGCACCTGCTTTATCCTATCTTTATCCAATGTTATGATAGGGAGTTCCTTACATTGAACTTCAAATTGAATACCATCCCTGTCCGCTCTTGGACTCATATGTTTCGCAATAAAATCAAAAATTCCTCGTAAATCAGTCGCTTTTTTATTTAGTGTTAAGTTACTAGTTGTATAGCTAGAGAAATCAAGCAGATCCTCCACCATATCCGTTAAACGGTCGCTTTCTTTTTCTATAATTGTTAAACCATCTTTAAATATTTTCTTTTCGACTGGATCCACATTTTTCAAGGTAACTGCCCATCCTTTAATAGATGTAAGTGGTGTTCGCAATTCATGTGAAACTAGAGAAATAAAATCGTCCTTTATTTTCTCCCTATTTTCAATTTCTTGTGCCATATAATTTAAAGTTGAGGCCAGTCTACCAATCTCATCATTTTTCTGATTCATTACTCTTATTTTCAAATCACCTGTAGCCATTAATTCAGCACCATTCGTCACTTCCTTAAGCGGATGAATAATACTGTTTGCTAATAAGATGCTAATGGCACCAGCAATCACAATCACAATAACTCCAATACTAATAAAGATAAAGGCAATATTTCTCAACATATTATCTACTTCAGTAAGACTTGAAATAAACCTCAGCACACCTACTACTTCCTGGTCAGATTCTAATGGATAAGAAACGATCATCACTTTATCTTGTCCTTGCTCCAACTTCCCAATCCAAATACCTTTTCCGCCATCTAATGCTTCTTGGAAATCCGAACTCTGCAATTTCTCTTTATGTTCGGCGCCAACAGAATCTAATAAAACTCTACCCGTTGTATCGATAATTTGAACTTGGGCATCTGTTTGCTTCCAAAATACATCGACATTATCAATAATATTTTCCTGTAATGGAACATTGGAAAAGTATTTCGAATAAAATTCGGAAGATATTTTAATTTGGTTTGTTAAAACATTTTCCGCATTATTATAAAAGTAATATTGCGTAAAATAGATTAGCAGTGTTTCAAAAGCTATTACACTGATTAAAATAATCACAATAAAATTGCCAACAAGTCTCGTTTTAATACTCTTCGCCTGTTTTCTTTTACCAGCCATTCTTTAATCTTTCCTCCAACGGTAACCTGTTCCCCACACCGTTTCTATGTATATGGAGGTCGCCACATCATCTTCAATTTTAATTCGGAGCCGTCTAATATTTACATCAACTATTTTCGTGTCCCCTACGAAATGATGTCCCCATACAATGTCTAAAAGTTCATTCCTAGAAAATGCCTTACCTGGGTTTTCCATAAATAATTTCATCAGAAGGTATTCTATCGGAGTAAGCGAAACTTCCACTTTATGTTTGTACACTTTTTGTGAATATACTTCTAATAAAAAGGGACCACTTTTCAATGTTTCTCCTTTTTCCACTTCATCAATCATTCTTCTTAATAAAGACTTCACACGTAATATTAGTTCTAAAGGATTAAATGGTTTAACGACATAATCGTCTGCTCCAAACTCTAATCCCTTAATCTTATCTAAATCCTGTCCTTTTGCCGTAGACATAATGATACCAATATCCGGGAAATTCGTTCTTAATTGCTCACACACTTGGAATCCATCGATACCAGGAAGCATAACATCGAGAATCACAATATCCGGCTTTTCCTTCTTTGCCTTCACTAAACCCTCTTCGCCTGATCCCGCCTCCACTACAATAAACTTTTGCATTTTAAAATTCACCGTTAAAAAGCTACGGATACTCTCTTCATCTTCAATGATTAATACTTTCTTCATCACTTTTCAAATCCTTTATGTTGTTTATATGATTTTATTGTTTATCATTTGGTGAATTTTTGAACATCCTCTTATAAGGTGGCCGCCTTATTACCAATTATGATTATTTTATTACCGATTTTCGTGTAGTTACTACCCATTCAAGATACTTTTCTACCAATCTTTGGCGACTTACTAGCGTTTATATCAGTTTTACTACCGATTGATATTGCAACAAATTTAAAATCACCTTTTAGCTATATTGTACAAGATTAATAGCCATGCATTGGCTACAATTCGGATACACTTTTTACGGCACCAACAGGCTACGGTTAATTTCTACAGATCTACCCACTACAAGTAGGTTAGGATTAATTCCCTGAAAGAAGAAATTTGGCACATTGCTCCAAAAAGGAATCTACCTTCCTCCATATCTCTTTATAAAATAAAGCTACTGATAATAGGAAAGGGAAAATTAGATAACTCATTCTATAAAAAATCAGTAAAACGAATACCTTTTCATCCATAATACCTAAACTTTGGGTACCCCAAATAAACACTAGATCAAACGATCCAACCCCACCAGGAATCATGCTGGCAACCCCCGCGCAAGTGGCGATAATAAATACAGGAAACAAATCAGTCAATTGAATGGGAATATTCAACACATAAGCGAAAAAACAAATCACACAAAATACAGATATCCATTCAAGAAGTGATGCCAAAACAAGCTTTACAAACATTTGTAAGCTTATAGCAGAGCTACTATTTCTTTTATGTTGAATCCAATAGAATAGGATAAACATAGGTAAACATAAACTTACGCCTATTACAGCAATAAATAACCATTTAGTTTCATTAAGTAAAGGAAAGTTTCGATAGCTGATTGGCAAAATCATTGCGAGTAATGAAATTCCTGTAAGGGAAAATATTGTTACAGAAGCAATATTCCTCAGTAAGACCTGCTTGTTCACGTCATATTTTGTATAAAAATAGTTTCTGAGCATTAAGCCCGCAATCCCCCCGAAGCCAATCAAATTCGAAATAGTATTGACAATGAAGGATTGTTTTACTAACTTCTTTTGCGATACTTGAATCCCTAACAATTTAACAAGCATGATATCATATAAAAACATCGGTGTGATCGCACAGATAGAAAGGATAAAAATGAGAGGTATTTGCCAAAACGGCAATTGATTTACTTCATATTGGAGCAAATCAATATTAATTCCCATTGCCGCTTTCTTTATTTCCAACCCTGTTAATACTAATAATATCAAAGGGAAGATTATTTTAATTATTTTAAAGATATGTTCTCTTTGCATCCTTATCATTTCCTCTCCCCCTTTCTGGCCACACTCATTACTTTATAAAGTAAAACCTCCAAAAGTAGAAGTTTTATTCCTTCCCCTTGAGCTTCCCTGGGTCCCTTAGTTTTATATTAGCCGATTTTACTACCTGTTCATCTACGATTAATGCACTAAGAGACTATCCCAGCCAATATACCTATGTGAAATTGTATCATATGTAGGTAAATACATGAATATAGCCACTTCTTACCATCTTATGGCCAAACGCTGGGTATGATTGTTAGTCTATCATGGTTCACACCTATTTATTTTCCTAAAAAACTTCCGTAATAGCCCTATTATCCATTAAAAGGATAATTAACAAGATTGTCACGAATTTCTATTAACCCATCCTCGAAAAAGGCAGAACTTCTTGCCTAATTTCGTTAAAAAAGAGATGATAGTGTGAGGTTATTAAGATGGAGGCGGCTATCGTTTATGCGTGTTTTTGTATATATTATTGTTTTTTTCTCATTCTTTGATTTGTTTACGCAACTTCCAATTATGACTCCGCTCGCAATTTCTGTCGGAGCAACTCCTTTTTTAACTGGATTAGTTGTCGGTATGTATTCTTTTTCTAATACAATTGGAAATGTTGTTTCGGGATTTTTAACAGATAAAAAGGGACCATTTCTCATTTTGATCTCTGGATTATTACTTACTGGTGCTTCTCTTTCTATATATTACTTTGCAGAAAATGCATGGCTCTTACTTTTAATTCGCTTCGTACATGGACTGACTGCAGGTCTGATTGTCCCAGCAGCTTTTACTTATTTAGCGAACTCGGTTGAAACAACAAAAAAGGGGAAGGGTGCGGCGCTTTCAGGAGCATTTGTAGGGTTAGCCGCTGTCATCGGACCAGCATTTAGTGGTATTTTATCAAGCAGAACAAATGAAGTTGCTGTATTGTCTATAACTGCTTGCTTTATGATCGCGTTAGGAATACTTGCGTTTATCCTTTTACGTTCACAAGTGGTTACATCAAATAGAACGCAAGCAAAAAAGGAACAGATGTCAGTACGTGTTTTCTTCCAAGATTCACGTATTATTAAAGCTTTCTTGGGAGCATTTTTTCTGATGTTTTCACAGGGTGTTCTCGCATATATGCTACCATTAAAGGTAGCTGCCCTTGGACAAGATACACAAACAAGTGGCTTGCTTCTAAGTACTTTTGGTATTGTTGCCATTCTCATTTTCATTCTTCCAACTAATCGTCTTTTTGACGTAATTAAGCCAATTCAAACATTAACATTTGGAATGGGAACGATGGGAGTAAGCCTTATTTTCATTAGTATCGGTCAAAATATTCCTATTCTTTATGTTTTTATGGGCCTATATGGACTCGGCTTTGCCTTTTTGTTCCCATCACTTAATTCATTGCTAATTGAGGCCACACAAAAGACGCATCGCGGAAAAGCATATGGATACTTTTATGCATTTTTCTCCATTGGTGTCGTAGTTGGCTCCAGTTTAACAGGGTTATTAAAACTATCAGCAAATCAAGGCTTTATCTTTACAGGTATTTTGTTAATAATTGCTGCAACCCTAATTTTTTTCAAAAAGGATTCGAACAAATCCTTTCATATTTAATGGGAAAAAGCACTGAATTAGTTTGCTTGTCATTCAGTGCTTTTCACTAGTATATATAGATAAATCAGCAAGATCATATACGTTTCAATAAACTAACTAAATAGGCGTCCAATCTCTCTTCCATCATTTGATCCGTAAGTTCTGTCACACCTAAAGCAGTCCAACCCGGATACACTTCTGGCGTACCAAATAGAATATCTATTACGGACAATATATCCCAATAAGGGTTATATTGAAATGAATCCCCTGCATGCATTATGTATGCATCCAAAAAAGCATCCGCTACTGAAATGCCATGTAGCAATGCCAAATCCGTTCTACAATGGCCAACATCAATACCTGCGGGGCCGCGACAAGCATTTACCCAATCGACAACACCACTGACAGCGTTCCTTGACCATAATACATTTGCTGGATGGAAATCCCTATGAATAAAGCAGTCTTTCACTTTTGGACGAGGTTTATTCGCTATTTTAAATGCTGTGTTCCATAAATCTGGATGTTTTGACCATTCCTGTGTTTCTACTATATGAAGGTCTTTATATGTAAAATAACTCCAATGAAAATCATCTGCATCCACTTTGTGAATCTGCACTAAAGATTCCGCTAGTCCATTTACCCATCTATCCACATTGTCCGGCCTCAAAATGACTGATCCTTCTAGCTTTTCCATGAGTACTGTGGGATGCCCACAGTTGCTTCCAGTTTCGTCAAAAGCAATAATACTTGGAGCCATTAATCCAGCACTTGTGGCCCAGCGAAGACTTTCTGCTTCATGACGAGCTAGATCAGGTTCTTCCTCCAGCCATTCCTCATCATCAACCTGACGTAACACTACATCTTTTATCTTATCCCCGACTTGAAGTGAAATACTATATATATGAGAAGACATTCCCCCGTGAAGCTGTTCGATTGCAATGATCTTTTCACTTCCACTATATGAAGCCAATACCCACTTCATTATGCTTTCATTTAGCATTTGCACTCCCCCTCACACCATTTTAAAAGCAATCCCAGTTATATAATACATGAGAGAAATCCAACCTTTCCAAGTCTTGTTTGCGAATAAAGAAATTAGCAACTCCTGAATCTCCCCACATCATACCCTTTTCAAATTCGGAATCTATTTGAAGTAGCAATATATCATGACTTTTCCACTTTTCATCATAATCCCTATCCGCCTATTTTATGCCCCTCATTTGAGAGTTCTTCAGCAAATAAATCCCATAATGTCTCATTCTTTTCGCCTCCCCTATCGATCACTTCATCAAAATCGAGATTAGAATAAGAATGATCAAACCTATGATCCCCCGTAGCGACTGGCTCCTCCCCAACTGTAAATGAAAGAGAAAGCTCTTTTTCAATGGGAAAATACGATTCCTCTACTTCTTGTATATAGCTAAAATCAGAAACAAGTAGACTTTCATCTGTTATCACTTCTGGAAAATAAACGACCCTAAAATTATTCTGTTTCGTTTGGTCATCGAAGTCTAGCCCCAGTAAATCATCATCAGCTGCAATAAAAAATTGTAACAATCCTTTTTGTGGCATATGTTCTAAATGAGGAATTTTTGCAAAATTCAACTGCGCGAGTAATTTCATCTGTTTCCCATTTTCATCCAGCGGATGCTCAGCAGTTTTGGGCAAATAAGGATGACCGGCAAATTTGCTGTGATAAATACGAGGCTTTTCATTTATCGTTTCGATTTTCAGAAAGGGTTTCACCGTTTTTTCAATTTCATATCGATAAGACTCTAATTTTTTTGACAACATGATGGTTGATCTAATCATGACTTTGACCTCCGCTTCATTTAGAAACATTCCTCATTCCATTATTCCAATTACATACAGTTACAGTCAATAAGCAAGAGACTAAACATAAAGACTCTTTCAATTTTTTTTACGAAGTTTCTATGGTTAGCTATTTATGGCGCGACCAGTAATTTTACGTGAGTGGCTAGTTACACGCAGAGCCATGGAAAAAGTCATTATCACATATTCATTATTGGAATGAGCTTGGATTACAGGGTAAAAGTGTGGATCACAACTAGTAAAACTGGCCAGATGGAGGAACTAGTCGAGAAATCGTATAGTTTCGTACGTGTATAGTATTGCACCAAAAAAATATAAAAGGCTGCCGAGACTTTCTCGACAACCTTAAAAGAAAAGCTGACCTAGTCAGCTACTTTTCTTTTATAACATAAATGCTACCGAAACGAGTGATAACATTTATTTAGAAGCAAACTCATGAACCCAAACTTTCATTTTAGGAACCCAAGGCATACCGGGATGCATCGCTAGTATTGTTTCTTTGTATTCGTTTAGTGTTTCATATCCTTCTTGCTGCGCGTGTTCATCTGTCATTTCACCAAGGGTTTGGGTATACACTTTTTCAACAATGAACTCTCGATCTTGAAGCGTCATTATTTCTCCGATATCTGCATATCTTCCATTTCTCCTAGTTGCTTTCTTTTTCCCTTGAAGCACCTTTTCAATGTCTTCTGGAACTGTAACTAGTCGTTCAATCGTACATGTCTTAGGAGGAAGGGCATCATTTTTACTTTGTAATGTCACGAAAAAAACCACCTTTTTATTTTTCCTTCCCTTTATTATATATGATTAAAGCTAAATTAAGTCAAATCATCTCTATAGTATTATTAATAGTCCCTTTCTGTTCAATTATTTGTAATATATTATTTGTTTTCTTGAATGGAAACAGCAATTTCAAGCGCATCTAGCGCATTCTTATTCGTCTCTATTTCATATACGATATTGTCTTCCTGCCAGGAAATGAGTTGTTTCCGATCATTATTATTTGTCACATCTAACATCGACGCGCCAATATCATGTGGAGTTGGCAACATATTTGTTTCCAGATATTCAACAACTTTTTTCGCCTCGATTACAACACTCTCCCCTTGCTCTGTAAAGCCACGGACAACGAGTGACCATCTACCTTCATTCCAGCCAATGTACTGCGAACCAGCTGCTCCTTCACTATATCCTTTTATGCCATAGCCGAGATCCACTTCATGCCCGCCCGTTTCTGCGTGTTCTTCATGATTAATCTGTTCTGCTGCTTTTTCTGCCGATTCGAATCTCGTTCCTTTCAATGTAGCTATATTTACTTCTTTATCCTTCAATTCATCATTATTAATTGGAATAGGTTCGTCCGTTTCCAAAAACATAACAGCATATTGACCCTTGTCAGAACTAGTCATGGCTGTTAAATGTTGCCTGGAAGAAACCGAGATAGTTTTTGGCAACTTGATTGGAATATCTGCTTTCAACTGTTTTTCTGTTTCTTCAATAACTTTTTTAGGTGATAATGTCTGCTGATCGACAGACTCTTCTTTAGCTTGCTCCTCCTCTACATTGGGTAGGCTTTCATTATCAACATTTGAATCGTTTTCTACTATCGACGAGTTTTTTTCTTGCCCCTTTTTATCAGATGATTGAGGAGAATTACATCCCGTCAACATCAAAACAATCATGGCAAAAACCATCTTCTTTATCACTGTATACATCTCCTTTATATTGAGACCGGTCACATCGACGTAGCGACAGGACGTGCCGCACTTAACCAATATGTTATACGTCGATGCGTACGGTGCTATCGCTTTTCTTTAATATTTCCCTTCTATGTGCTTGAAAAAACATTTAATTGTTTTGTATCGTTTGAAACTTTTTAGTGTATCAGCTCGTAGAAAATAATAGAGGAAATTTAGATGACTAGAGGAGATGTTCGGAAATGGGAAGTATTTTTATCTTTTCGATTATTGTTTCGATTGTGTTTACGTTAATCGTAATTCCAATCAAACCTAAGCAAGCGAAGAAAGTGAAGGAAGCAGTGAAACGAAATATAAGTGCGGAGTATATCAGTGTGACTGTCCTGTTTTTCCTCATTATATTTGGCTATTATTATTTGACAAATATTGATCGGACGATTAGTTCGCTTTGGCTCTTGTTATTGATTGTTACCGCCCTAGGAGCTTTAATAGCAAGTGGACGCGAGCAATGGTTCAAAGGTATTTTATTCCTAGGAAGCCTATTGTTTATGGTCTATATATTTAGTGCCTTTTTATTCAATGCTGATGACAAGTACAAGGTATCAAAAATGGAAGAAAAGGTGGAAATTCAGGCTTTCGATGAAACAAAGACACCTGCTAGCGTTCCACCCAAATTTGCAAGAAATAAAATGAAAAAAGCATTTGGGCAAGTTCCAAATACAAGTTACTACGAACTTGGAGAATTACAGATTCAAAAAATCGGGGAAGAGTATGTTTATATTGCTCCTGTTGAATTTTCTGGATTTTTCAAATGGTGGAATGGAAAAACAACCCCTGGCTATTTTAAAATGAGCGCGACAGATGCATCAAATAATCCAAAATTTGTGAAGGCAGAAATGACTTATAGCCCTTCAGCTTATCTAAACAAAGACCTAAATCGCTTTATTCGTAATCAAAATCCTAATCTCATCTTCTATGGTGAGCCACGGTTGGAGATCGATGATGACGGAAAACCATTTTATGTTAGGACATATGGTCACTTCATTTCGGCGCGTGATGGTTTTGATATGCAAGGTGTTGTCATGGTTAATCCTACTAATGGAGAAACAAAGAAATTCTCTTTGGACCAGGTTCCAGCATTCATTGACGGTGCCGTTTCTCCCGAAGCTGTCAGCCTTCAAAATAGTTACTTTGGAAAATACATTCACGGTTTTTGGAATAGTGTCTTCGGGAAAAGAGATGTAAAACTCCCTTCTGATGAAGGAACGGTTGCAAATGTGAGTCCCATCTTTAATGAAGATGGAGAAATGGTCTATTTCACCGACTTCACGAGTCCGAAAGAAGGCGTAGATTCGATGCTCGGTTACTCGCTTACAGATGCGCGTACAGGAAAAGCAACTTATTACACTGGTAACTTGGAAGAATCTTATATGGATTCACAAGCAGCACTACAGATTATTGATAAGAAATTCATTGAGAAAAAGTGGTCAGGTGAAATGCCAGTCCTTTATAACTTTTATGGTGAAGCTAGTTGGTTAACACCCGTGCTTGATTCAAATGGATTTTTGCAAAACTACTTTATTGTTTCTGCCGCCAATCCAGAGATTTCCGTTTTTGCAAATACACCAAATGAAGCACTAAAGCTCTATAAAACAGCGCTGCAACGTGGCGGGAGTTCCGTCGATGGTACATCAAACGCGGAAGAGAAAGGCGTTTCAGGAACAGTTTTACGAGTATTCAAAGAAAAAACTGGAGATTTTACCATCATCTCATTTTATTTAGATAACAAACAAAACTATACCGTTTCCTCAGAGAATAGTCCTCTTACCATCTACCTAGAGGTGGGAGATAAAGTGAACTTGCAATATTTAGACACCGGAGAAACATTCATGCCTGTCAAAAAACTCGACATTGATGGTCTTCAATAAAATCAAAAACCTGAGGGAAATCTCCTTCAGGTTTTTTGTATAGGATTACTAGTCCCATCTTAGATCGCCACCAGTTTGTACGTCGCTTAACAGCATTTGCGCTTACTCTACCTCTTTTAGCATCTCTCCACCGATACCAACCGTTCGTTCTTTCACTCGTATTCATCATCTTTTATCAGATATTAGCAATTTACTAACATTTTCTATCTTTTAGTAGTAATAGTATGATTTCGACATCAGAATAAGCATTCAGTTTATTTCAAAGAATATGCCTGTTTAAACAGTTTAAGTACTATTATCGATTAACAACCTCCATTCACTGGAAAATAAAGCGTAGACCAGTTCGGTCGAAATCTGTTTTGATTTTATCGACCGAACTGGTCTATATAATGTCGTAAAGGAATAAAACAATTACAGAGGGGGAATTAAGTATGACAAAACCATTTAAAAACCTCGATATTACAAAACAGAAGCGAATCATTAATGCTGCGTTAAAAGAGTTTACAGAGAAGGGATTTGAAATGGCTTCAACGAATCAAATTGTCAAAGATGCTGGCATTGGAAAAGGAATGCTATTTTATTACTTTAATAATAAAAAAGACCTTTATTTCTATTTAATTGATTATTGTATCGACATAACGGAGCAGAAGTATCTCAAATTTATTGATACGAGTGAACGTAATGTATTTGAGAGATTAAAAAACATATCAAACGTCAAATTGGAGTTCCTCATGAAGTATCCTAACGCTATAAATTTTTTAGCGACCATATTTTTAAAGAATTTTGATCAAATTGATCCAAAATTAAAATCTCGGATTGAGACATTGCAAGAGAAATCACACGCCAAAATATATGGAAATATAGACTTTTCATTGTTTAGACAAGACATTGATGCCGAAAAGACATTCAAATTAATACAGTGGTCATTTCATGGATATGAAGAAGAAGTCAAACATCGTTTACGGGACCAAGATATGAATTCCATTCATTTCGAAGCATATTTTGAAGAGTTTTTTGATTATCTCGACATGATGAAAACATGCTTTTATACAAAAGGGGAGGATGAGAAATGAGCGTATTAAGAACAACTAACCTGACGAAAAAGTTTGGCAAATTTGTCGCCTTAGAAGGCGTGAACATTGAAGTGAATAATGGGGAAGTTTATGGTTTTATCGGTCCTAATGGAGCTGGAAAATCAACAACAATACGAGTGTTGCTCGGTATTTTAAAAGCAACGGAAGGTGAAGCAGTTATTTTTGGAATGGATACATGGAAAGAAGCTGTTGACATCCATAAACGAATTGCCTATGTACCGGGAGATGTGGACCTATGGCCGAACTTAACAGGCGGTGAAGTGATTGATTTATTCGTAAAGCTTCGTGGAACGAACAATAAAAGCCGACGTGAAGAACTTATTGAGAAATTCGATTTAGATCCAACAAAAAAATGCAGAACGTATTCAAAAGGGAATCGACAAAAGGTTGCATTAATTGCCGCTTTTTCATCTGATGCAGATCTTTATATTTTAGATGAACCAACTTCAGGACTTGATCCATTAATGGAAAGAGTGTTTCAAGAATGTGTGATGAATGCAAAAAAGGCAGGGAAAAGCGTACTTCTTTCCAGTCATATATTATCTGAGGTAGAAAGGCTATGCGACAAAGTCGCCATCATTAGACAAGGTCAAATCATCGAAACAGGTTCTTTAAATGAATTACGCCACTTAACAAGAACAAGTCTACTTGTCGAGACGAAGCAAGCCATCACTTCTTTACATGTACTGAAAGGTGTTCATGATATTGTAAAAAAAGGTCAAGCTTTTTCATTCCATGTAGATACGGAAGAGCTAGGCAATGTAATGCAGCATGTTAGTCAATTTGGGATTGTGAAATTAGAAAGTGCGCCTCCGACATTAGAAGATTTATTTATGCGCCATTACGAAGGAGTTGGAGGTGAATCATAATGACAAAGCAGCTTTACAATAAAACAGGGAGCCTATTTCGCTTCATACTTCGACGAGATCGCATTCGTATTCCGATTTGGTTACTCTCTTTATCTGTTGTGACATTTGCAGTCGCGAATGCCTTTACAGATTTATACTCTTCCCAGCAAGAAAGACAGACGATTGCAGAAACGATGATGAACCCTGCAATGACAGCAATGGTCGGTAAAGGATATGGTTTAGATAATTATACAAATGGAGCGATGATGGCCCATCAAATGTTACTTTTCACCGCTTTAGTTGTTGGGATTATGAGTATTCTACTTGTTGCACGTCATACACGAGCAGATGAAGAAGACGGTCGTATCGAATTGATCCGCTCTCTTCCTGCCGGGCGTTTATCACATTTACACGCAACAATCTTAGTAATATCTGGTACTAATGTATTATTAGCCTTAGTGATAGGTTTCGGGCTGCATGCTTTAGGTATTGAAAGTATGAATTTAGAAGGTTCATTGTTATATGGAGCTGCTTTAGGAGCAACAGGCATTTTTTTCACAGCAATTACCGCAGTTTTTGCACAGATCTCGGAAAACTCCAGAGGGACAATCGGTTTATCGTTTGGGGTGTTGGGCATTTCTTACCTTGTTCGTGCAGTAGGTGATGTAGGCACTGAAACACTTTCTTGGTTTTCCCCATTAGGTTGGGTGTTAAGTGCGGAAGTGTATGTGAATAATTACTGGTGGCCAATTTTACTAACAATAGTTGTCTCAATCATTTTGATTATACTAGCATTATATTTGAACGCCATCCGCGATTTAGAATCGGGATTTTTACCTGCAAAGAATGGAAAGAAATTTGCACACCCACTTTTACAAAGTCCGCTTGGTCTTACACTAAGATTACAGCGAACAGGAATGATCGCTTGGGCCATCGGTATGTTTATTTTAGGTGTCTCATACGGATCCGTTTTAGGTGATTTAGAGTCCTTTTTTGAAAATATGGACATAATGGAAGATTTATTAACACCTGTCGAAGGATTTTCATTAACAGAACAGTTTATAACAATGTTGATGTCCATTATGGCAATGATTTGTACGATTCCTGCTCTGATGGCCATACTAAAACTTATCGGGGAAGAGAGAAAAAATCGTACTGAACATTTACTAGCTCTTGCTATTTCTCGAACAGGGTTAATAAATAGCTCGTTATTAGTGTCTATTGTTGTTGCTTTTATCATGCTATCACTTACTGCAATCGGTCTATGGGGTGCTGGATCGGCAGTCATGGATGATCCAATTCCATTCGGCACTCTCTATGGTGCAGCAATGGCTTATTTACCTGCAATGTGGATCATGATCGGGATCACGGTATTGCTTGTCGGTATAGCACCCAAATTCACTGGTTTCGTTTGGTTATACTTAACCTATTCTTTCGTAGTCGTTTATTTAGGCGGGTTACTTCAATTTCCCGAATGGCTCAGTCACCTATCGCCCTATAGGCATATTTCTCAACTACCAGTTGAAGATATCGACTTTATGAAAGCCTCCGTGCTAACAACGATCGCAATTGTTGCGATGCTTATTGGCTTTGTCGGATATAATAAACGAGATATATCGGGATAAGTAATATGTCTATCTAAAGTCAGATGTGAATATCATTCCGGCATCTGACTTTATAGATTATTTCGTACACTTTTGAAAAAATCATTATCCACTGTTCGTGTTTAACTCTCCATCCATGCTATCTAAGCATTACATTCGTCTAATTATCAAATAAAACCACTCCTAATCACAGGAATGGTTTTAACTTTAACCATATGAAAATAGGACTTTCCCATTATAAATACCTTACCTAGCATTTGAACTATATATACCTCTATTAACGGACTTTTTTCAACCAATGATCCATGTAAATAATATTATTATTACTCTCTTCATTTTTTTTATTAAATAATACTTTCCTTGTTTCCTCTTGCCCCAAGTCAATTGATTTCGATAAAGACTTGGTTTCGAATCTCCCTACATCGTGTAGGTCGATATCTATTAATAAATCGGCATGCTCCTCTAAGCAGCGATCAGTATTTTTTTGACTAGCAATATCAATATATCTGTTTAAAACGGAAAAAAAATTAGAAGGATAATGAGGATTAGAACTTCGAACTCTTACAGATGTCACTTTTTCCGCACCCATACTTCTGACAATATCAGCAGGGTTATTATTTAATATATAGCCATCAACTAATAATTTATTGCCTATTTCTACTGGAGAAAATAGACCTGGTATCGCAATACTGGCACGAATGGCAAGTGCTACTTCTCCAGAATCAATAACGACCATTTCACCAGAAATAAGATCTACACAAATGACCGCGAATGGAATATCCAAATCCGAAAAATGCTTTCCCTCAGTCCATTTTAGTAAAGTATTATAAATTCTGTCACCCTTTATCCAGCCCTTTCTATTGAAGCCAATATCAATATGGCGACGAATGGAAACATCATGAACAACGCTTTGCATCTTTTCAGGATTCATGCCACACGCCAATAGACCGCCAACCATAGATCCAGCACTTGTTCCTGCTATATGAGTGATTTCAATATCATTGATTATTAGTTCTTTTAATGCGCCTATATGAGCAACTCCCCTAAGAGAGCCGCCGCCCAGTGACACTCCCGTTTGTTTCATTTACTACGTCCTCCTTCACCTAAATCAGATAATTCTACATTTCTCTGTTTTGATTTTTTATAATAAAATAATAATCCTATGAATATTAAGATAACTGCTATGAATAGATAAACGTATATGCCGTAGGAGCTGAAATAGTCCTTGAATGTCTCATAATTCCCTTTAAAGTAATTTCCTAGCAGAATCATTACGTATGACCACGGGTATATCCCTAAAAAAGTTAAGATAAAATATTTAAATAAGTTCACTTTCCCTATACCCGCTACATACGAAATATAATTACCAATACCAAATGGTCGAGAAAGTGCTATGCTCCAAATTCCATAGCGATTGAATAATACGATTCCTTTCTCTAACCCCTTTTTCAGTTTCTTTGGGAGATGTCTTTCAAGCTTTGCCCCTATAAAATAAGGAATAAGGCTAGCAAGAGTGTAAAAAATACTCATGCCCAGTGCGATGAAAGCTGTATTTATATATCCCGGAGATAATAAATATCCATATGAAAGTACAATAACCAAACCTGGAAAGGGTAGAGATGATCCTTCTAAAAACATGGATAAAAATAAACCGGCAATTCCAATTGTATTTAGCCATTCTAAGAATTGTTGAATCATTGCACCTTTTTCCTTCTTTCTATCTCACTAATCCAGGCTGTATCATTTGTCTCAATCACAGAGTCAATTAAAGTTGAAATATACTCGGGCTTACCAGCCTCTAATTCACTTAAATATCTTTGCACTGAATCTTGAAATCGATCAAATAGTAATGTGTCTTTGAAAAAATCTATGAGCTGATCTTCCAGTGATTGTTTATCATTTAGTTCATGTACAAGCTTCATTTCTTTTAAAAATTTTAAATTAATTTCCTCTTGTCCTGGTAGAGCGGAGTGAATAAAAATAGGTAAACCTTTCATCAGAGCCTCACTAATGGTCACACCACCTGGCTTCGTAATGATCGCGTCCACTTTATTATATAATTCATTCATTTTCTCTTTTGATGAAATATAGGGAATCGGATGGATGTTCTTATAATTAAGACGAACAATACTTTGATAAAGTTTTTTATTCTTTCCACATAAAACAAAGTATTCTATTTCTTTATCCTCTTTTTGTCGCTGCAAAAGATCCATCATATTTCCCAGTCCAACACTTCCCCCAGATACTAAAACATTGCACCCGGATCTACCTTTAATTGAATTCAGTCGTTTATCAAATTGTTCCGCAATGGGTATTCCGGTAATAAATATCTGCCCTTCAGAAACGCCACTTTTCTCCAATAATTCATTCTTCACTACTTGACTTGGTACAAAATGATAATCTATTCCCTCTCTTCCCCAAACATCGTTCACAAAAAAATCTGTGTACACATTGATAACTGGTATTTGACATTGATCCCGTGTTTTCAGTCTACTTAGAAAGTAGGATGGGAATCCGTGTGTGCAAATAATCAGATCCGGTTTTTCTTCAGATATGATCTGCTTCATCTTTTTTAAGAATAAAAACTCATAATATTTATACGACCGTTGCTCCTTAGAGGTGTGCGCCATTTGTTTATAGACCCATGCATACGTTTTAGGAGAATGATATATCCACTCTAAATATGTTTTCGTAATAATACTTTCAAACAAAGGATTCCACTTACTTAGTAGGTCTATTTTTTTACAAATAAATTTGGGGTTTCTTTTGCGTAAATAGCTCGTAAGTGTATCTGCAACTTGATGATGGCCTGAAGGCATGCTTAGTAGGGGGAAAAATAATATCTTCTTCATTACTGCTCATTCCTTTCGGTGATTCCGTGATCTTATAATAAGCATACAAAAAGAACTTCCAAAGCGAACCCAGCTATAGACTAATAATCATCTAAGACTTAAGTCTGATTTCGAACTTTTATAGTTGGTGTTCAAAAAAGCGCCAAATTTCAAAGGCAACGAATAAATTCGTTGTTTATCATTTGGTGGCTTTTTGAACACTCTTTTATATATCCAATCTTCTTGTTTCTTTCATATATGATACTTATATAGACGTTAGACTAACTTTCAACCCTACAGATTTTGAAAAAGTATATTTATAGTAGGACCTTTTAGAACCCTATAATGGTGGTTTTGCCAGTCTGTCATTTTATGCATGCCTTTTGAATAAGTGTGTAAGCAGCTATTTATGTATCTTAGACTAAGCAACCATATTTCAAACCTGTAGTTTCTCATTCTAGCACTACAATTTTCCACCCTTATGCACATATACATTAGATTAACGTCTCTGATACCTTTTTGAATGGAGTTTCTTCCTTAACCCTCTTACTATTTAACTTGTAAATGCCTATTATGCTGAAAATTCGCATATTTATAGTTATACTCATCCAAAAAAAAATCGAATGGCTTGTATATTGAGTTCATTCTCTCTTAGTTACAGAGAGAATGTATGCCAAAAGTCAATCGCATCATATCCATTGCTTATTCCTTATTTAATAGTTTTTTAACGTCTTTTAAATTGGTAATAATACATACTTAACGGCCACCATAAAACAATAAATATAGGGTATATGGCCCAAATTGTACTAGGAGAAGAAACAGCATTGACTGTGATAAAAAATAAAATCGTTAATAAACTACCAGAAACGGACAGGCCGAAATAATCCCTTTTTCGAGCATGGTATAATGCGAGTGGCCACCATAGAACAATAAAGGCAGGATAAATAGCCCAAATTGTACTAGGAGAAGAAACAGCATTGACAGTAATAAAAAATAAAATCGTTAATAAACTACCGGAAACGGACAGACCGAAATAATCCTTTTTTCGAGCATAGTATAGTGCGAGTGGCCACCATAGAACAATAAAGGCAGGATAAATAGCCCATGGATGCTGATGTGACATGATGACATTCAACAACGAGTAATAAAGAATCGTACTCATACTTCCGATTAATGCGAATGATAATGTCTTTGCTTTTTCGCCATAAAACGCAGAAACTGGCCACCAAATGATTGGAAAAATCGCATAGTGAAACCAAAGATAATCTGGTGAATGAAGATAGTTCGTTATAATCAGAAATGTAATTATGACTACACTGCCGAAAATAGATTGCAGTTTATATTTTTTTTTCGCAATAAAAATAATGCTCCCTGGCCAGAACAACAGTGCAAAAACAGGGTAAATAAACCACATATAATTCGGGCTAGTCAAATAGTTGACAATCATAATGAAAATGATACTTATTAAACTAGCTACTATGGCAAACCCAATTTTATGTCTATCCATTTGTATCCCTCCTTATTTTGAACGTAACCAATGATAAAACATTGTTAACGGCCACCAGATAACTGCAAAGGTTGGATACACGAACCAAATGGTATTTGGTGTATAGTAAAAGTTAATGAACAGAAATAGCGCAATAATAAGAATACTACCCCAGAGTGAAAATCCTAAATTTATTTTGGACATATTCCTTTTTACGGGTTGTTTTACTCCGAGCTCTTTTTTTATATCCTCAATGTCTCCAAATTCGATCAGCGTTTTATTAATCGCATCTTCCTCTTCTTTGCCCTGCTCCATTAAATCAAATGTTTTTTCTTCAAGGTTTTCGATGATTTCTTGTTTAATAATTTCTTTTTGTTCGCTCTCCGGAACATCCTTAAATAATTCATCTACATGACGTTTAATTGTTTGCAATTATAATCCCTCCATAAACACATCAATAATTTCCTTGATTTCTTGCCATTCTTGAACACTTTCTTTTAAAAAGGCTTTTCCTAAAGTTGTAATTCTGTAATACTTCCTTCTTCCTCCACGGGAAACACTGCCAACATAAGACTCGATTAATTCTTTTCTTTCCAACCGTTGAAATACGGCATATAATGTTGCTTCTTTAATCTGGAAACGGTCATTCGTTCTCAAACTGATTTCCTTCGATATTTCATAACCATACTGATCTTTTTCATAAATTAACCGCAATATAATCGAATCTAAATGCCCACGAATAATGTCACCTCTAATAGTCATGCTCCTCCTCACCTCTAACTGCTCTATATGATAGAGTAATAATACCCTATATTACTCTATGTGTCAAAGTAAAATACTTTTTTTATAAAACGTGATCAAATAGCTAGTTACCGCTTCTATTTGTACTTTATAAATTAAATTTAGAAGCATCCTTTCTGATTTTAATTTCACTTTACTCTACGTGACAGTATAATAATGAAACTTTTTATACTCCCTATCAAAGCAATATATAGCCATCATTTTTCTGCTACATATTCACTAAAAATGACGAGCTTCTTGCATTAACCCTTTTCCTATTTATAATAATCTCATAAGAAAAAAAGCAGTAAAAAGGCTTTATCAGCTTTTTCACTGCTCTTTTCATTCGTTTCATACTAGCATGCTACATATTATTCCCTCACACCAAGTGTTCGCTAAGCCATTCAGATGATCCTGATGTTATTGCAAATTCTGCTATGCTCAATTACGCCTCGGGTAAAAGCTAATACTACTTTTTATTTGTATCTGCAAAAACTGCCATAGCATCACACATGAATTTTGCTAAGCCTTCACCAAATTGGTCGATGTTTTTTGTAAAACGTTCATCATCGATATACATTTGGCCTAAACCTTTGAATGCATTAAGTGAATAATCACCCATTTTATTCAAAAATTCAAACCACTCTTTGATTCCTGTCTGTGCTTCTTCTGATTCTGGAGCAATGTGACGGATATCGGCTAGCTTTCTATATATGGCATTAAATGTTTCCTCAAAATCCTTCTTTTTATCCTTAGTCATGGATTCTACTTTTGCATTCGCTTTATCTACAGCTTTATCTCCCCATCGTTCACGTGCTTCTTGTTCATATGGATTTTGGCTAAAGTCAAATCCTTCAAACTTTTCCTTATTAGACATTTCTATTTCTCCTTTCGAATATTTCATCGTTTTTTCAATCGTCGCGATCATTTGATCCAGTCGGTTACGTTTATCTAGTAGCATTTTTCGATGCAAATCTAACGCCTCTTGTCGGTCGAACGAAGGACTATTAATTACTTCTTTGATTTTCTTTAAAGGGAAGCCAAGTTCTTTAAAAAACAAAATTTGCTGGAGTGTCTCAAGATTATCTTCGGAGTAAATACGATATCCCGATTCAGTTGTCTCTTGCGGGATTAATAACCCGATTTCATCATAATGATGTAGTGTGCGCACACTAATTCCAACTAAGTTAGCTACTTCTTTAACTTTCACTTCGTCTTGTCTCCCTTCACTTATCACTATAAGGTATCACGTTACGTCAGAGTCAATACCTTATTAAAAAAAGGTGTCTGCCCCCCATTACAGTAACGCTTCACTGCAACAGGGGTCAGACACCTTAATGTTTTTATTTTGCCGCCTCTAAAAGATTACCTTTGCTTTTGCTTTTCCATTTCATCGACACAAGCAGCGTAATTACAAGAACAATCAGACCAAGGACAAATGGGTAGGTGATATGAACGTCGTATAGTAGTCCAGCAAGTAGCGGACCAAGAATGTTTCCAATACTCATATACGCATTATTCATTCCCATCGCAAACCCTTGCTCATTTCCTGCAAGTTTTGATATAAGTGTCGTCAAAACTGGTCTCAAAATCGATGTGGAAAGAAAAATAATCGTTGTGACGACAAAGAATACTTCGTAGGTTGGGGCAAATAATGATAATAAAAATCCACCTGCTGCGACACCAAGAAATATATTTAACACTGCCGCTTCTCCAAAACGACTCACGAGACGATCCACAGCAAACAATTGGACGATGACACTCACAATTCCAGTTGCTGTAACCATAATGGCAATATCTTTTGGTGTGGCTCCAAACTGATTATCAACAAATAAACCTAGCACAGATTCATATGCCATCAAACCGAAACTCATTACAAGAATAATAACGAGTGGAATAAAGTATGGTTTGGTAAAAGATTGTCCAAGCTTTTTAAGCATAGGCTCTGAATCGTCTTCAGGTACATAACTATCCGTTCCCATACTTTCCTTTAGAACAAAGGTCGAAAAGATAACCGCAACGACTCCTACGATAGCGGATACAAGTAGGGGTACTTTCAAACCAAAGTCTGCTAAGAACCCTCCGATACCTGGTCCAATTACAATACCTAAAGACATAGCCGCTGAAATATAACTATTTCCTTTTGCTCGCTGGTCCATTGTTGTAATATCAGCTACATATGCAAAAATAGCGGGTACTAACAATGCTGCACCAATTCCACCAATGACACGTGATATATAAAGCACGATCAGCGAATCAGAAAAGTAAAAAACAAACATCGATAAAGCCAAACCACTAAGTCCCGAAATAATCATTTTTCGGCGTCCATATTGATCTGTCCACTTACCGGCAATCGGTGATACAAGCAACTGTGCCCCAGCAAAGATGGCAATCATTAATCCCGCTGCCGTACCGCCCTCGCCAATAGACTTCAAATATGCTGGCAATATAGGAATGATAATGCCAAAACTTCCTATGGCAATAAACATATTTATCATTAAGATAATCATTTTTTTACGTTGATCTCGTGACAAATGCACAACCTTCTTTCTCTCGTAAAATATTAAAGTCGACTCCTCATTATAATCGAGATTGAAACTATATGCTATATAAACTCACATAAACCTATACACATTTAAAAAGGTGTCTAACCCCATTACGCTATAGCTTTAACGTAGTGGGGCTCAGACACCTAAAGATCTATTATTCTTAATCGATATGCGTTCATCGCTGTTTCCCCAAGCTGGTCGAGAAGATTATAGTTTGCGTACGCGCCAACAACTGCTCCAATGCCCGGAATTAATTGAAACATTTTCACTAAATCAATATAATCGCGATATTCCTGTTGAAACACTCGCCAATCCATATCGACCAATAGCTTCTTTTGTTCTTCCCAGTCTTCAATGATATGAAACGTTTCTTTTCGTTTTTCATCACTTGAAAAAGCAAGTTGAAACACATGAAGAATGAACAAGCGCTCCTCATAATCGCTCGTATCAAAGCCATAAACGGCAGCGGCTTCAAATAAAAACTTCATTTTAATAGATAAAAGTAACGGAAAGTCGGCAATTCCAAGCAAAATACCGCCTGCGCCAGTTCCAGCGCCTTCAATCACGGCTGTTTTTCGATAAGTTGATAACTTTTCCTTCAAAAGTTCATCCCGTTCATAAAGACTTATCCCTTCTGGCTTCTGCTTATTAGTCGTCAAGTTTGACCCAACTAGGGTTGCCTTTACCATGTTTTTAATACTATCTGTCATTATTTTATGAAACTTTTCTGGAATCAACCCATTCACTTTTGTTTGTGCTGTCTTTGAAATTCGATTGATTAGACTTGAGCGCTTGATCATTTTCCTTTTCCAAGTTTGCAACTCATCATGTACCTTTATAGTATATTCTGTCATTTTCAACCATCCTCTAAGCTTTACTTGTACCAAATTATACGCTTGAATAGAGAAAAAGATTCACTGTACGACAAGTTATGTTTTTTCCTAACTACTTTTTATCTCATGGCTACTTATAATAAAAATTGATTTTCCTTTTAAGAGTATAGAGCATATACAAATAAAGTATGATAACAACTGCGATGAACACGGCTACAATCACTTGAATTGTCCACCCTTTCCACGTCACAATAAGTCCTATTTGTGATGTGATCATAGCGAAAAAGATTGCAATATAAAATGCCATCATTCGTTGTAGTGTTACCTTCACTGATTCACTATCAGAGTAAATCTTTTTACTCCCCTCCTTGTCAGCTTTCGTACAAAAGTAATGAAATCGATTGATAGAACTGTCTACATATTGCCAGCCAGCATCTTGATACAACTGGAAGTAATCATCATCTGCTTCACGAAAATCGATTTGATAAATATAAGATTCATCTGGGTACTCATCAAAATAATACGTAAACAAACGATATTGTTTTAAATGAAGACCTTTTCGGGACATTTCCGTCAACCACTTTTCTTCTTTTTCGATGCTTGAAGCGAGAAATAGTTTAAACTTTTTTATGGTCATCTAATTCACCTTCCATTTCTTCTACTATACCCCGTGCATTTTCGACGAGTGATTCAAGCCGCTTATATTCAAGCCGAAGCACTTCCTTACCTAGAGATGTCAATCGATAATATTTGCGGCGGTCTTCCTGACTAACTTCTGCCTTTAAAATGATGTTTTGCTTTTCAAGTTTGCTAAGGGCTCCATATAACGTTCCCGGACCCATCGTTACATCCCCATGGCTAATTTCTTCTACATCTTGCATAATGGCATATCCATGGCGTATATCTCTTAACGATAATAAAATATAATATGTGGCTTGCGACAATGGTAAAAAATCCACTGCTCGTTTTGTCATTCCTTCACCTACTTCACATATATCGCCACTCGATATATCGTATAAGGATATATCGAGTGGCGATATATCGTATAACGATATAATAACAAATTCAATTTAAGTGCGCAATCATTTTTTATATTTATATCTTAAAAAGAACCATTAAGCATTTTAATCTGCCTAATGGTTCTTTTTAAAGTGAAGCCACATTGACTTTACTCTTTTGCAATATAAAGTGAAACTTCAATCAGTGGGGGTTTTCTATCATCCCCTACTGATTGTTAGGGAACTCAGGCTAAGGTCGCCGCGTCCTGCGGCAACGCCTGAGTGACCAACATCCTGTTGGCCTGAACCAATCGGGCCTTTACGGGCAGTCGATCCCCACTTACTCTTCATTGCTTAAACTTGAATCCTAAAAGTGGGGGTTTTACTGCCCGTTAATCTGCGATAAAATTATTTCTTCATTACATTGTACTGGCTGATAACCTCTTCAGTAATTTCACTGTTTTCATCTAGTCCACTTACTTCTTTAAGCACATAAGATACGCCATTTTCCTTGATCATTGTTTGTAACTTTACAGCTTCTTCATCGTCTTTAAAATCAAATTGTAAGGCTGATGCAATCGCCTTCGCAAGATGTGTATAAGATAGTCCCGCTTTACTCGCTTCAACTGCTGGACGTACCAAACGATCATTTGGACCAAGCTTGCGTATGGGTGAACGGCCAACTCTAGTAACGCCATCATTCAAATAGGCATTTTTAAAACGCTCAATAATTTTATGAATATATTGTTGATGTTCATCTGAGTCCAAGCCATATTGTTTCACTAAATAATTACCTGTCTCATTAAGTGTTGCCTGAACTTGCTCGAGAATTTTTCCATCCGCCAATGCTTCATCTATCGTTGATTTTTTTTCAAGATAACCAAAATAAGCAATATAAGCATGTCCCGTATTCACTGTAAAAAGCTTTCTTTCAATGAACGGTGCCAGGGCTGAAACAATTTTCATCCCTTCAATTGGTGGGATACTCTCCGTTGTTTCTACAACCCATTCATAATATGGTTCTACAAGTACATCTAATGAACCTTGATTATTTTGGATAGGCACAATCCGGTCCACCGCAGAATTAAAGAAATAAACTTTTTCGTCTAATATAGCTTTTGTTTCTTCGTCTAAATGCTCCAATATATAACCTTTTAAAAGATCTGTCGCTGATATTTGGTTTTCGCAAGCAATCACATATAACTTTTCATCGCTTTCCTTTACTCTTTTAGCCAATCCTTTCGCTATTAACGGAGCAATACGCGGCAAGATATTAGGTCCAATCGCAGTAGTAAGGTAGGTAGCATCTTGAATCGCCTCAATAACTTCTTTTTCCTGTGTTAAATTATTTAATCCCGATACATTCTCTATCGTCATCGTTTCTTGCAGATCTGTTGCTAATTTAACCTGATACTGTTTTTCTACATTTAATTGCTGAATGATTTGTTCAGCAATATCAATAAATGTCACGTGATATCCAGATTGTGAAAAAAGTGCGCCAATAAACCCTCTACCTATATTTCCTGCGCCAAAGTGTACTGCTTGTTTCATTCGTATCAGTCCTTTATTAAATTAGTATGAAGATAGTCTAGAAAAGTGTTCTCTAATTTTGTACGAATTGCTTCCTCATCTGCTGAAGAAAAAATCAGCATCGCTTCATTACTTTCAATTAAGCTTGTACTTATCAAGCTTACTATTTCCTGCTCCCTTACGCTTAATTCCTCAGGTGCGAGCATCAATAGTAAGCTCTTCATATACATGTTATTTCCGTCCATACCTTTTACTGTGCAAGGCTTATCCAAGTAACCAATTTGGAAAATCAGCTCTGTTACTTTTTCATGCCTGCAATGGAAAAGAGCCAATCCTGTATTTGGGATGCCAAGCCCACCTTTTCTTTCCCGTTCTTTTAATGCTTCGATTACACCTTTCACATCTGTTAAAAGTTTATCCTTTTCCGCCAACCTGACCATTTCTTCCATCGTCGCCTCATACCCTTTATGTGGCAACCGATAAACGTGAAAATTACTCATAACAGCATCGATACTATTATGTATTTCCCCCAACTCTTTTAAAGCTTTTGTCAATGATCCTTTTTCCTGGTTTGATGTGGAAGCTCCTTGCTGTTCAGGCTTTATATATTGCTTGTTTTTCGTTAAGTTTCCTATGTTATTCTTTAAATAACTTTTGATGGCTAAAATATTTTCTTCATTTAAAAGCGGTGAAACCAAAATATAGTCCATATTTATAAATGGAAGTCTAACAGTGGAGATAATGACATCATAACTTTTCACGTTCCCATTCTGCCGAACTTCTTTAATCGATTTAATCTCTACAGTATCTATTTCAATAATTTCCTTTTTTATGCGACTTGCCAACATCTTAGATGTGCCTATACCTGTCGGACATAGAACTAGTGCCTGTATAGATAGTTGCTCTTCCTGCATCACTAACGCTGATCCAAAATGTAGAACGATGAAGGCTATCTCATCATCGGGAAAATCAGCCATTTCTTTGAATTCCTTCTCTACATAGTTTTTAACAGCTAGAAATAAAAGTGGGTATTTCCTGATAATTTCCTCTTTTAAAGGGTTAAATAAAGCTATTTTCTGTTTGACACGAAAAATCGATGGCTCCATGTGAGCTAGTAGTCCTTGATACAAAGAAAAATCCTTTGTTAAATCCACATGAAGCTGAGTAGATACATTTCGAATTAAGTTTTTTATCATCTGACTAAGCACGATTTTATCATATGGAAGTCCTTCTACTGCTTGAAGCTTGGAACCCTTCAGAATAATAGCCAAATAGATCATATCGCCCTTACTTAAGGATATGGAATTCGTTTTCTCCAACTCCATACCTATTTTCATGATCTGGCTGTATTCATGAGTCAAATCCATTGTTTCTTCTTCTATTTCTTCTTCCAAAAGAAAGCCCGTTTCCGTCCTTTGCATCGTAATACAAATATGTACAATTAATCCAATATAATCACTATCTGCAAGCCGCGGTTGTAAATTATTAATTGCAGCATCTAGCAATTTATCGATTGTAAGAAGATACTCAGGAAGAAAATAATGCAAAATCACTTCTTGTGAGTTTTTTCCGCTTTCTAATATAAATAAACTTTCAATGAGTTCTTCATTAAAATGAAACAAGAAATATTGAGCTAGGGCTTTTCTTTTGTTAGGTTCTGTTCCAATAAGTTCAATCCCTACTCCTCTTTTTCTCGTAATACGCACATTAAAATTCATTAACCAGTCTGTCAATTCATCCAAATAAGTGGTCAAGGTTGTAATACTTACTCCAAGATCCATCGCTAAAACTTGAATTGTATAGAATTCTTCTTGTAATAATGCTAAAAGCAAGAGCAGTTTTCTTTCCTGAGGCGTTTGATCAATTGTCTCCATGCCCACTAAATGCTGAATAAGGCGGAATATATGCTCATTTTTGCCTTCAATTAATAATCCCTTATCCATATTGCGTACCAAGTGCAAATCAAAGGATTGGAGGATCTTCTCTATAGATTTTAAATCGCGTTGGATTGTTCGGGCGCTAACACGTAAATATGTCGCAATCGAATAAGCTGTATGCTTTCCAGATGTTTTGATAATTAATTCAATAATATCCTTTTCCCTCGTGGTAACGTACAAACCATCATCTCATTTCAACTGAGGTATAAAAAAGCAAAGCCCCCTGACCAACTGCTAAGTTTAAAGAAAAGAAACACTGGTTATGAACGTCACAAAGTATGGCAATATCTGTGTGACCTACGTCGTGCAGATATTTGGTGGTATTATAACCTCTTAAACGGCGTAGAACTGTAGAAAACAATGAATAGAAAAGCAATAAAATACGCTTTTCTATTCATTAAAACAACTATTTATTTTCGATGTTTATCATATCCATGATTTCACGGGCTGTTTTTGCTTCGACCATCTTTTCAATATTATCCATATCTGAGCATGTTACTGCTATTCCGGATAATATCTCAAGATGTGTACCATCTTTTCCTGCAATACCGAAAATCAAACGGACTTTATGACCATCAAAATCAACTCCGTTAGGAACCTGTAAAACGGTAAACCCTGATTTAAGGACAGCCTGCTTCGCTTCCTCGGTACCATGTGGAATTGCCACATCATTCCCCATATAAGTAGATGTCATTTCATCACGAGCAATCATTGCTTCAATATAGCTTTCTTCCACGTATCCCGCTTTAACTAAAGCTCTACCTGCGAACCGAATGGCATCCTCCTTATTGTCAAATGCCTGATTTATAAATACATTTTCCTCAAGAAGTAAATCATCATTATTTGCATTGGATACATTTTCTTCAGCATCTTCAACTATTTCATCAAGTTCTTCATTGGCCGGATTTTGTAACTGATCGATTAATTTATCGTATTCAGGACTGGACAAGAAATTATCCACCGATACATGATAAGCTTTCGGTACCTTATTTTGCGCTCTCGGTGTTAATTCATCCTGGGTAATCACTATTTGAGCGTCGGAAGGAAGATTACTGATCGCTGTATTTGTTACAGCAATGTTCAACCCCGCTTCTTTCACTTTTTTCCGAAGAAGAGAAGCTCCCATCGCACTTGATCCCATTCCGGCATCACAAGCAAAATAAATTTTATTTACATCAGCAGGCATATCTCCTGCATTTGCAGTGAATGCACCTGCTACAGAGCTTTTCTTCCCTTTCATTTCTTGCATTTTTCTTGCTGCCTCTTCAATATCTTCCCCTTCTTGCTTTCCTGTTTTTAAAACGAAAGCTGAAACGACAAAAGAAACAGCTGCAGCTACAAGTATACCTGCAAAGTTAGCAATAAATGCGCTTGGCTGATGCGGAGTTACCGCAGCAATGGCTAGGATACTTCCCGGGGAAGCGGGAGCAAATAAACCTCCGCCTAAAAGAACGAGTGTAAATACACCACTAACCCCACCTAGGATAACCGCAAAGAACAACATCGGACGCATAAGTATATAAGGGAAGTAAATTTCATGAATTCCTCCCAAAAATTGAATAATCGCAGCTCCTGGTGCCGATCTTTTAGCAGTTCCTTTTCCAAAAATACTAAAAGCAAGCAAGACACCAAGACCAGGACCTGGATTTGCTTCAAGCATTAACAGAACGGATTGACCAGTCTGTTTTACCTGCTCTAATCCTATTGGCGTAAGGATTCCATGATTGATTGCATTATTTAAAAACAGTATTTTTCCAGGTTCGATTAAAATACTTGTCAAAGGCAATAGCCCTAGTCCAACTAGCCAATCAACACCGGACATAAGCCAGCCCGAAAATACATCAACGGCTGGGCCTACCCCTAAAAAGGATAGGATAGTTAGCAAACCACCAAGTATTCCTGCCGAGAAGTTATTCACAAGCATTTCAAAACCAGCTTTAACTTTTCCTTCAATCAGCTGATCAAACTTTTTAATCACATATCCTCCGAGCGGTCCCATCATCATCGCTCCAAGGAACATTGGAATATCTGATCCTACAATGACTCCCATTGTTGCAATCGCACCTACTACGCCTCCGCGCTGGTCATATATAATCTTACCGCCAGTAAATCCTATAAGGAGTGGTAGTAAATAGGTAACCATTGGATCCACCATTTTGGCAAGGTTTTCACTCGGAATAAAACCAGTAGGAATAAATAGTGCCGTAATTAACCCCCACGCTATGAAAGCTGAAATATTCGGCATAACCATCGAACTTAGAAAGTTACCGAACTTTTGTACAGCTACCTTTATATTAGATTGAGCCATATGCTCTCTCCCTTTCATGATTTAATGTTTACTAATCAATGTTAAAGTACATATCCACTGCATTCAATAAAGAAGAAAGCTATCTTTGTCGTAGTTAAAAAGACAAACCTATTGTTTTTCAATTCTACAGTATTTATACTATACACAGGTTAATCGACCATCAAACATATATCATGTCTATTACTGATCCGAATGAATAAAATAAATAAACGAAAAAGTAACGTCATTGTAAAAATGGGGGATCCAATGCTGAATAATGCATGGCTTGTATCATTTATCCGTTTTCCTATGTTGATCATTACATTATTCATTTTCTTTTTAATATTTAAATTATTCGGTTTAGACTTTCACTTTCCCTTCTTACCAGATTTCTCGGCTATATACTTTACTGTCGTAAATATTCTTTGCTTTTTTCTCTTGCATTACATGCTCAAAAAAGAAGGTCGTACACTAAAAGAATTACTCGGCTTTCGCTCTGATCAATTTGGTAAAGATGTTTTATTCGGTTTCTTATGGCTATTTGTTTTATATATTCCATTTGTTATTGCTGTTATGGGGACAATGTTTATCATGTATGGAACGGATTTATTTCAACATTTCCAAACCATTTTTGCTGGCGACTTAGAAGATATCAATTTTGCACGCCCACGTTGGCTTACATGGTCAGCAGCATGCGTATCCCTGATTTTCCCTTTTTTAAATGCACCAATTGAGGAATTAATGTATCGGGGATATGCACAGCCATTATTTATCAAGCGTTATAAAAAGGTTTGGGTTGGTATTGTGATCCCATCTATTGGCTTCGCTTTGCAACATATGATGTTAGCCGTTAGTTGGCAAAGCGCAATTGTTTATGCATCAGCATTTTTTCTTTGGGGAATTGGCAGCGGATTTATCTATTACAAACAAAAAAGATTGTTTCCACTAATCGTTTGTCATTTCATTGTTAACATAGCGTTTAGTATATTGCCGATTACCTTCTTAATTCTAGGAGTCTATTAATAAATGTTCAAAAAAAAAGATTACTACTATTGTAATCTTCTTACTAAACAATTCCTTACACTTAATACTAAGCATCCTTGCTTGCAGATTTATGTGTGTAAAACCGGATCACGGACTTGCTCTTATTCCCCTTTATTCTATTCAATATTTGAATCTAATTTAGCGAATAGAGGATGATCTCTTTGTCGTGGGTAAGGTAAATGAATAGAAAGAACCATCGTAATTTCACCCATCTTCATTAGAAGCACTCTATTTGCTAAAGCAACCGCTTCCCACACATCGTGTGTGACAAGAATTGCGATTAATTGCTTTTCTCTCCATAGAGTTCTTCAATTAATTCATGCATTTCAAGCCTTGTTAAAGCATCTAAAGCCCCTAATGGTTCATCGAATAAAAGCAGTTGAGGTTCATGGATAAGTGTTCTAGCAAGTACCACTCTTTTTTTCTGTCCACCAGATAGTACAGAAGACCAGGTTTGCGCACGTTCGGATAAACCTGATAGGACAACCCTTAAATCGATCGATTGTTTACTTGATTTTCAGTTTAACGAGATAAGACAAAAAGCCACTTGTCTTTTAAAAGACAAGCAGCCTTCAGTTAACTGATCAGCATTTTATATCGAGTAGTCTTCCGGAATGAAAACACGGAGCTGGTTTGGTTTAATAAAAACATGGTCACCCATGCTCAAATTCAGCTCCCGATATCGCTCTTTCGTTATCTCTGCTTCCAAAAAATGATCATTGTCTTCTCGTTTCAACTCAACTTGAACTGTTCGCCCTACCACATGAATATGGACAATTTTCGCTTGAATCGCTTCTGCATCTGTGCCTTCTCGCTCAATCGTCACATCATGTGGACGGACATATCCAACAGCTTGCTTGTTCTTCGCATTTTCAAATCCGGGCACATCCATTTGAATATTCCCATAATGCAGCTTTCCATTTTGCAAACGCCCATGAAATAAGTTTACATTCCCTAAGAAATCATACACAAAAGGGCTGTTTGGATGATCGTATACTTCTTCAGGGCTGCCAATTTGTTCGATCTTTCCTTCATTCATAACAACGATACGATCCGCCACATCCAGCGCTTCCTCCTGATCATGTGTCACAAAAATACTCGTAATGTGAAAATCATCATGCAGTCTTCGTAGCCAGCGCCGCAAATCTTTCCGAACCTTTGCATCAAGTGCACCAAACGGTTCATCTAACAAAAGTACTTTCGGTTCAACTGCAAGTGCTCGCGCCAGTGCGACACGCTGCCTCTGCCCTCCTGAGAGCTGGAATGGATAACGATCGGAAAAAGCATCTAGCTTCACTAGTCCGATTAATTCATTTACCTTTATCACAATATCTTTTTTAGATGGACGCTCTTTTTTGGGACGTACTTTCAACCCGTACGCAATATTATCAAACACCGTCATATGTTTAAACAGTGCATAATGCTGAAAAACGAAACCAACTTTGCGCTCAGTCGTGTGAATTTGAGTCATGTCTTCATTACCGAATAATATGACACCTTTATCTGCTTCCTCTAGCCCAGCGATAATGCGAAGCAACGACGTCTTTCCTGATCCAGATGGGCCAAGTAGTGCCACTAGTTCCCCCGTTTTAATATCAATCGTAATATCATTCAGCGCATTAAACGAACCGAATGTTTTTGACACTTCTTTTATTTGAATACCCAAGTAAATACCTCCTGTTCTATCCTTGCTGACTCGATTTCCACTCAATAAAATTTTTCAAAACGAGCGTGATGATCGCCAAGATGGACATGAGTGATGCGACAGCAAACGCCGCTGAGAATTGATATTCATTATATAAAATTTCTATGTGAAGAGGCATCGTATTCGTGAGACCGCGAATATGTCCTGACACAATTGAAACAGCACCGAATTCACCAATCGCTCGCGCATTACAAAGAATAACACCATATAATAATCCCCATTTAATATTTGGCAAGGTAATGAGAAAGAAGGTTTTGAACCCTCCTGCCCCTAGTGTTAATGATGCCTCTTCTTCCGCAGATCCTTGCGCCAGCATTAGTGGGATCAACTCACGTGCGACAAATGGAAATGTGACAAACAATGTGGCGATTACAATGCCCGGTACGGCAAAAATAATTTTAATGTCATTTGCAAATAGAAATTCACCGAACAAACCATGTGCACTAAATAGTAAAACGAACACAAGGCCTGCAATCACTGGTGAAATCGCAAACGGTAAATCAATGAGCGTAATTAAAAGGCTTTTACCTTTAAAATCAAATTTTGTAATCGCCCACGCAGCGGTAATACCGAAAATTGCGTTAAGTGGAACTGTAATCAAGACGACGAGCAAGGTTAATTTGATTGCTGATAATGCATCTGGATCTGTAATTGAAGCAAGATAGACACCCACACCTTGTTCGAATGCTTTTATAAAAATTGCAAGAAGCGGCAAAACAAGAAATAAAAATAAAAAACCGAGTGCGAGTGCGATCAGTAGCATTCGAATCCAGATTGGTTCTTCTGCTGTACGCTTACCGGCTATTTTTCCGCTACGCTGCTTTGCCATGAAATTCCTCCTTCATTATTAAGTATGAGCATACCTTCGATTCATCCACCACTGCATGCCATTGATGAACAAGAGTATGACGAATGAAATGATTAACATGACTGCTCCAATCGCTGTCGCACCAGCGTAATCATATTGTTCAAGCTTTGTCATAATAATAAGTGGTGTTATTTCCGTTTTCATTGGCATGTTGCCAGCAATAAAAACGACAGAGCCGTATTCACCGATCGCACGCGCAAATGCAAGAGCAAAACCAGTTAGCATAGCAGGCAAAATTTCCGGAATAATTACCCTAACAAACGTTTGAATGCGATTCGCACCTAAGATTGCAGATGCTTCTTCCATTTCCTGATCAAGATTTTGAAGAATCGGTTGTACCATCCGCACTACGAATGGCAAGCCGATGAACGTTAACGCAATCGTTATACCGAGTGGAGTAAACGCTACTTTAAATGATAGAAACTGACCAATCCATCCATTTTCCGTAAATAATGTTGTTAATGCAATGCCGGCTACAGCCGTAGGAAGCGCAAACGGCAAATCTACCAAACCGTCAATGATCCGCTTCCCCGGAAATGAATATCGAACAAGTACCCACGAAATAAGCACACCGAATATTACATTAATACCGGCAGCTACAAAAGCGGCACCAAAACTTAGTTTGTATGAAGCAACAACGCGCGCCTCTGTCACGGTTTCCCAAAAACCCAACCAGCCCATCGATGCCGTATTTATAAAAATCAACGACAGCGGCAATAATACAAGCAAACTGAGATACAACATCGTGAAACCAAGTGATAACCCGAAACCCGGTAAAATACTATGTTTTTTAAATCTCGATTTTTTCGCCATGACATCTCCTTCACTTCTTCAAATAAACATTGCTTGACTACAAGCCGTATGAGCAAAACAGCTGATTCATTTCTTTATGAAGCATTCTATGGCTGATAAATTTCATCGAATGTGCCACCGTCATTAAAATGTGTTTCCTGTGCCTTTTTCCAGCCACCGAAATCGTCGTCAACTGTGACAAGATTAATCTTCGGGAATTGATCGGCGTATTTTTTCAACACTTCTTCACTTCGTGGGCGATAATAGTTCTTCGCAGCTATTTCTTGACCTTGTTCTGTATACAGATATTCAAGATACGCCTGCGCAACTTTCTCTGTCCCTTTTTTCTTCACAATTTTATCGACTACTGCTACAGGTGGCTCAGCTAAAATACTAAGTGATGGAACGACAATTTCGAATTCGTCTTTTCCTAACTCATTTAATGTTAAGAATGCTTCATTTTCCCAAGCTAGCAATATATCACCAATGCCTCGTTCCACAAATGTCGTCGTTGAACCACGGGCACCCGAATCAAGAACTTCTACATTTTTATATAGATTACGTACAAACTCTTTCACTTTCTTTTCATCTTTATTAAATTGCTTATCCGCATAGGCCCACGCAGCTAAATAATTCCAACGTGCACCGCCAGATGTTTTGGGATTTGGTGTAATAACAGATATATCTTTTTTAATTAAGTCATCCCAATCTTTAATTTCCTTTGGATTTCCCTTGCGGACAAGGAAGACAATCGTTGATGTGTACGGAGTTGAATTATCCACCAGTCTTGTTTGCCAGTCCTCCGCAATTAAATCGCGAGAGGCGGCCACTTCATCAATATCATAAGCAAGTGCGAGTGTGACAACATCTGCTTCTAAACCATCGATAACTGCACGACCTTGTTTTCCCGACCCACCATGAGACTGCTGGATGGTCACATCAACACCAGTTTCTTCCTTCCATTGCGCTGCAAATTTCTCATTAAATTCTTCATATAGTTCACGCGTTGGGTCGTATGATACGTTTAAAAGTTCAACCTTCTTTTTATTAGCAGTTTGCTGCCCACTCTTCTCTGAATTACCGCAACCGGTTAGAATTACTGCTATCGCTGTAAAGACCAATAAGATCCTTGCTTGCCTTTTCTTTATATACATACTTTTGATCCCCTTTCCCTTATATTCCTAATGTAAAATAAGTCGATAAATCTACGTCAATTACGATTGATCTATGAATGATAATTTCCTCCGATGTTTTTCCGATCTTTTCGGTGAACTCCATTTATACTTTTGTCATCTTTTCTCCCCTCCAATTTTAATTTTTAATTAGGATAATACACAAAAAGGCTCTGAGTAATCTACATGTTAAAATGTGGATTACCTAGAGCCTTCATTTGTCTGATCAGCAATTAACCATATACAGTTTCCATACCTCAGTATTCAACTGTGTTTTATGAGATTAATTGGATTGTATCGCATACTTTATATTATGTCTAGATGTTTTTTCAAAAAAGGTAAAATTTTTAAAGTCATCCGAACGCAAATCTTCTTGAACTAATTCATCTTTTTACGTCACTTAGCAAAAGGGAATATATCATGAATCTTTTGCTTTCAGTACATTTCTCCCCTCTGCGCTATTAATCAAACATTTGATTAATACTTACTGGTTAATCTGTGAAATGATCATCAATCGTTTTTTAGTCGCTTCTTTAACCACTGGTAGACCTCTTGATAGACATCTTCCTTATTCGTTTCATTCAGCATCTCATGTCTACCATTATGAAAAAACTTAGATTCAATGTTTTGTAAGCCATTTTGTTCATATTGCTTAATCACCTTCTGCACACCTTTGCCCATCCCACCAACAGGATCTTTATCACCGCTAAAAATAAACATAGGTAATTGATTCGGTATATGTTGAATCAATTCATTATTATGGATTTTTTCCAAGCCTGTAAAAAGATCATAAAAGTATCCAGCACTACAAAGGAAGCCGCAAAGTGGATCATTGATATATTTTTCCACCTCATGATGATCGCTAGTGAGCCAGTCAAACTTTGTTCTTGAATTGGCCATGCCTTTATTAAATGATCCAAACGAAAGGCGATCAAGTAAAGGACTTGGTGTCTTTGCTCCTTTTTTTCGTATTTCACGTTTTGCTATTTGTTTACCAAGCTTGCCCGCTACCCCAGGGCTGCCAGCTGTTCCCGATATAATAACGCCTTTAATAGAAGCGGAATATTTTTGTATATATCGTCTCGCTAAAAAGGAGCCCATACTATGGCCCATTAAATATATTGGGATATCGGGAAATTCCTTTTGAATCCATTGGTTTACATGGTAAAGATCATTAACAACAAATTCAAATCCATCTTCTTCCGCAAAAAATCCATATAATCCTGCCTTTTCAGCTGTTTTTCCATGGCCTCTATGATCATTACCGAACACAAATACTCCCTTTTGGACTAAATACTGTGCAAATTCATCATATCGTTCAATATGCTCTGCCATACCATGAGAAAGTTGCAGAATTGCTTGTGGATGAACATCTTTTGATACCCATTTTTTTACATGTATTTCTACTTGGTCATTCATTGTTAGCCAATTAGATGTTATCTCCACTTCCATCCCTCCAGCAAATTACTTCTTCTGAAAAAAATGCTAGCCCTCAGATTAGTAAAGCGCTAACATCATAAGGGTCAGACACCTTTATCTAATTACGATCCCAAAATATGTTTTTAACGCTTCATCGTATTCCTCTTGCGTCTGTGGTGTAAAAGCCTGCACACCATCCGCTGTAAAAATACGAAACTCCTTACCTGCAATCGAATTGCGTCCCTCTGCTGTACGAATCGCGACCATGGCTTCATTTATGAATATCGATTCTGGTGCATTCTCACACCAATAAGAAGCCATAATATAATCTTTTGGTAGCTGAGGCTCCTCGGTGAATGAGTATATTTTACTCCATTGACCTCGCTTTTTTTCATATAGCATCCAGCCGTAATAAGCATCACGTTCCAATTGATAGTATTCATCACCTTGTTCATGTACCAGGTTCTCAACCATCTGAATTGGTTTACGCGGTACAATACCACCTACACCGACATCACATAAATACAACTCCCCCTCTGCCTCCACTTGCAACACATGGTGTCGACGTTTAGGCGGCGTGTTCGGCTCATCACGCCAAAACCGGGAAAAATAATCGATAACCGGATAGCCTAGTTCTCGTAATAGCCAGCTAAATAGTGCATTCAATTCAAAACAATAACCCCCGCGGTGCCGGACAACAATTTTATCAAATAAATCTGGGACTTTTAGCGACAATGGAATCCGTTTTAAAATATCGAAGTTCTCGTAAGGTACTGTATGAAGATGACACTCCTGAAGCTTAGAAAGTGTATTTAGGCTTACGTCAAGTGGACCACTGTATCCAATTCGTTCAAGATAGGCAACAACTTCAGGTTTCACATCAATATAATTATTCTTCATATGATCTACTCCTTCCTTATTCAAGTTGATCTTCTCATAATAATGAAACCTGCGCTAGCTATCAATATGATTTTACAAGGATAAGTATAGCTTATAATAATCGCTGTTGTATCAACTTCATACAATACAATATTACATTTACGTACGTCATTTTTCCGACTGATATATTGTATATATGATTGTAATCGATTATCCTGTATACTCTTTGTTAAAGGATGTTCAAAAAGCAATCATATGTTCAACGGTAAATTTCTTCGTTGCTCGGTTTGAACTTCTTGTTTCAAATTTGGCACTTTTTGAACAAGCACTATTTAGATACTTTATACAAAATTTGCATGGGGTGAATCTATTGCCGATACCTATTAATCATTCGAAACCTATCCGCACTACCGCAAAGGAAAGTGCGTTCAATCAAATTCAACAATGGATTATAGATGGAACTTTGCAACCGGGGGAAAAATTGAATGATACCGAACTTGCAAAAGCATTAGGTGTTAGTAGAACACCGGTCCGAGAATCATTACAACTCCTTGAAATGCAAGGCTTCGTAAAAATGTATCCAGGTAAGGCAACTCAAGTGACGGAAGTGAAAAAGGAATCTATTACAGATCTTCTTCCGCCTTTAGCAGCTTTACAGGCGCTATCGGCAGAGCTAGCTATTCCTTATATAACAGATGAAGTCATTTCATTGCTAGAAGATGTAAATGGGAGATTTGCCAAAGCAGTTCGTTCGGAAAACTACTTTTCCGCACTAAAAACCGATGAAGAGTTTCATCAAATCATTGTTGATACCGCTAATAATCCTTATATACTAGCTCCTATTGCCTTTCTACAGACACATGTGAGACGATTATTTTTCCACAACTCGGTTGTTTTAACAGAGGAATCAATAGAAGAGCATAATAAAATTATCAAATTGCTGATAAAACGAGATGCCACAAACGTTTCAGCGATCATGCGTGAAAATTGGCTACGTGCGATTGACGAATTCCATTCATTAGAATCTAAATAATGAACTCGTATTAGCAAGCTGAAACATCGGGGAATTAGGTAGGGATTCTACCCGACCTGATTACATCATTACAATTCCGAAAAGTGCATTCTATTTCATTTACCTAAAAACCGGTCTCTCTCCCATGGAGAAGACCGGTTTCCATTATGCATGTGAGGTGGATAAATTTTTGATACGTCCAATTGCTCCTGTAATTAGGATAACAATCAAGACAGGGACTAACCAACCGAGCCCTTCACTATAAAGGGGCAATGTCTCTTTATAAAGTGAAATGATTGGTGACATCCATTCGAAATATGGGATTTTTAATAAATCACAGAATTTCTTAAGTCCGTCAATAACACTAATCATGAATGTTACGATAGTAGCGGCAACATATACAATACGAGAATGATTAAACAACGGTGATAAGAACGTCAAAAACATTAAGACGATTGCAAGCGGATAAAGGAACATTAAGACTGGAATCGAATAATTAATAATATTCGATAACCCAAAGTTTGCAATAGTAAATGATAATAGCGAAAAGAATCCAACAAACATTTTATAACTTACTCTTGGTAATAATGTGTGAAAGTATTCGCCGCAAGCTGAGATCAATCCAATACTAGTCGTCAAGCAGGCCAATATAATAATTATGGACAACATGATTGTTCCAAAGGTTCCGAAATAATATGACGTCGCGCTGCCAAGAACAGGCCCGCCTGTTTCGAAAAGACCAAACATCTGTGTACTTGTTGCACCCAAATACGCAATACCTACATAAATAATGCCGAGTAATGCAGTCGCAACAAACCCTGATTTTACTGTTGCTGCTAGCACACCACGTGTCGATGTTACACCCATCGCACGGATAGCATTGATGACAATAATCCCAAAAACAAGGGAAGCAAGTGCGTCCATAGTGTTATAACCTTCTGTAAATCCTTTCATGAATGCCCCACTTACATAATCACCTTGTGGAGATTCAATCGACCCCATCGGTTTTACAATGACCATTACTAGTAATACCAGCAGCAAAATAATAATACCTGGTGATAAAATCTTGCCCACTCGATCAACAAGCTTCGCCGGATTTAATGAAAGTAACATTGTAATAACGAAAAATAACAAGGTAAAAATGAACAATCCAATCTGCGCATAGCCATCACTTACAAAGGGAGCAATTCCAATATCATAAGCAACAGCCCCTGTCCGTGGTGTCGCAAAAAATGGTCCAATTGTTAAATAAAGCAGGGCAGTAAAAATAACTGCATATACTGGGTGAATTCGACTTGCAAGTTCCTGGAGATTGCGACTACCTGAAAAACCTATTGCTAAGATTCCAAGAAACGGCAATCCAATTCCTGTGATTAAAAAGCCTACTACTGCAGGTAATATACTCGTCCCAGCACTTTGACCGAGTGTTGCTGGAAAAATCAGATTACCGGCACCGAAAAATAATGCAAACAACATAACTCCAATGACGGAATAAGATGAAAATGATAGTTTGTTCTTCATAAGTTTTGCTCCTTAAGATGTGAAGTTTTATTTTTCGAATCAAAAAATTCTGACTTTAATCTACGATATATGCAATATATCGGTAAACTTTATATTACTATGCTTATTAGCAAAATGCAATATATCGCGGAATCTTTTTCGACAATATTCTACAAAATTAGAATTGATTAATAGATATACATTACAAATCTATTTATTCTCGTACATTAGAAGAATAGGGCACGCTCCCTTGCTCATCGCTGTATATGCATAATGGAACATCGAAATAACCTACATTGTATAGTCCCTCGTTTTCGACTTATGTAGTCGAAACGAGGACAGCATACTAAAGGCAATTAGAAGCTGGCACTAGTCATAGAATCACTTCTTACTACATTTAATCTATAAAAAAATAATTCTGCTAGACAACCTTGCACAACAATTAATTAAAAAGTATAATTCACTTACCGACCGTCAAGTAAGTAAAAGGAGTTTCATAATGATATCGAAAAATAACACCTCTCAAAGCATTATTGATGCAACTTATAGATTATTTGCAACACATGGGATTGAGAAGACAAGCCTGTCAATGATTGCGAAGGAAGTTGGTATTACGAAGGCAGCAATATATTATTACTTTCCTTCTAAAGAGGCATTGATGGACTTTCTTTTTGATGAAATTTTTGCTGACTATTATTTTTCAAATTACTTTTCCTTAGATGAATACACGAAATATAACTTTGCAGAAACACTCCTCGCAGATGGGCTACGCATGCTGCCTGAACTAGATGAAGAGCAAACTATCTTGCGTGTGCTTAATGAATTTATTTTGACCGTAGGTAGAAACGAAAAATACTCACAGAGATTAATTGCTATGCAAGAGGATTTCTTGAACGGCTTTTCTACTCTCTTAAAAAAGGGTACGGAGTTGGGCGTCATATCCAAAGAAAAGACCGAGGCAAAAGCCCATATGTTAGCATTATTAGTCGATAGTATTAGCAATTTCATGTTAATGGGATTCGAATTGAATTATAAAGATATATGGATAGAAGCTGTAAAAAGTGTTATTGACATCAATCATACATAAGGTAGGTAAACGAAGTGCCAACATCACACCGTTGCTTGTTTTTCAACAAAAACAGGAATTATTTTGTACGGAGGATTTTCAGTAATCGGCATTACACTTGGTTACTTCCGCCGCTTGGGCTTTAACTCTCCCTTGGGTGCCGTTTCAGGGACCCATTAAACTCATCCATTCTTTTAATGGGTCTTGGCTGAGAATTATCACGACGCTTCTTGGCTTGTCCGCTGGCGTGTCGGTCGCCTATATAGCTATAAAGGAGAGCCTCATTGCAACGATCACTGATGAAAAGGTTCAATTGGACAAAGATGGTCATTCGAAGACTATTCCACGGAAAGATATTGATATTATTTTCCTTGATGGGAAACAACTGGTTATCTAGGAATATCAGGACATGAGCTTTCACGAGAAAAGCTAGATGAATCACCTAAACTTTTCGCCAATGCATTTATAAAGCATGATTATTCTTGGTCACAAGAGGGTGACCCTTATAAAGATCAGTACCGTCGCTGGGTATTGGACACTCCAGACCTCCCACCCGCAGCCAACGCACTAATGAAAGCACGCGAAATTGCTTTGCAGAAAAAAGAAGTAGATGACACCAAAGATTTGCTTCACGAGATAGATAAACTGGGCTTCGTTGTTCGCGACGAGGAAACACGGCAATATTGGCGAGTAGTAAAACCAAGAAGTGAAATAAGCAAGTAAATTTTTCTATCGATGGGAGCATTACACTATGAACAAACCAAATGGCAGTCTAAAGCCCTTTTTCTCTCTTATTTTATCAACGAAAATTCCCAAGGTCGCGTTATTTATTGGTTTAACAGCAAGTGTGCTTACAACTCTTGCAGGCCTAGTTGTACCGTTACTAACGAAAGAGTTGGTAAATGGTTTTTCAGTCGCATCATTAAGTGTACCGCTCATTATTAGTATTGGAGTTGCGTTTATCCTCCAGGCGGTGATTAGTGGAATATCTATTTATTTATTAAGTTCTGTTGGTCAAAAAATAGTCGCTAGGTTACGCGAAAACATGTGGATGAAGCTCATCCGTTTACCTGTCAGCTATTTTGATAAAACCTCAAGTGGTCAATCAGTGAGTCGGGTCGTTAATGATACAAGTGTGGTAAGAGAATTGATTTCTGATCATTTTCCACAATTCATTACTGGAATTATCTCGATTATCGGCTCGATTACTATTTTACTCATTATGGATTGGAAAATGACGCTACTTATGTTAATTTCCGTTCCAATTACGGTAGCAGTTATGATTCCACTCGGCAGTAAAATGCAAAAAATTTCTCGCGGTTTACAGGATGAAACAGCAGTATTTACAGGACATATTCAACAGACACTTGCCGAGATCCGTTTAATGAAAGCATCAAACGCGGAGGAAAATGAAGAAGCAAAAGGCTTATCTGGAATTGGAAAATTACTGGGATTCGGATTAAGAGAGGCTCGAATCTATGCGTTAATCGCCCCGATTATGTACCTCGTTATTATGGTTGTAATCGTGATGATTATTGGTTATGGTGGCATGCGAGTTGCAAATGGAACAATGTCAACGGGGTCACTCGTTGCCTTTTTACTCTATCTTTTCCAAATTATTATGCCGATCACGTCATTTGCAATGTTTTTTACACAATTACAAAAGGCAAAAGGAGCAACAGAACGGATTATTGATATTTTAGAATTACCGTTAGAATCAGGGCAAGCTGGTTTAGATTTAGATATTACTAATGAACCTATTCATGTCTTGAATGTGTCATTTGCTTATAGTGAGGATGAGCCCGTGCTTAAGGAGGTTTCATTTAATGCACAGCCAGGTGAAATGATAGCTTTTGCTGGACCAAGTGGCGGTGGTAAAACGACTATGTTCGGATTGCTTGAGCGATTTTACGAACCAACAGCTGGAGAAATACAAATCGGTCACACACCTATTAACGACTTATCCCTTGTCTCATGGCGCAGTCAAATTGGTTATGTATCACAGGAAAGCGCAATGATGGCCGGAACAATTCGCGAGAACTTATGTTATGGCTTAGATAATTTAGTAGGGGTATCTGATGAACGCCTTTGGGAAGTAGCCAAAATGGCATATGCCGATGAATTCATTCAATCATTTGCGAATGGTTTGGATACAGAAGTTGGTGAACGTGGTGTGAAACTATCAGGTGGTCAAAGACAGCGAATTGCGATCGCACGTGCTTTTCTACGTGATCCTAAAATTCTGATGATGGACGAAGCAACCGCAAGTTTAGACAGTCAATCAGAAAGTGTCGTCCAACAAGCATTAACACGGTTAATGGAAGGGCGCACAACATTCGTGATTGCCCATCGCTTATCAACGATCGTTGATGCCGACAAAATTGTTTTCATCGAAAAAGGACAAGTAACAGGTATTGGAACCCATCAAGAATTGACGGAGTCGCATTCGTTATATCGCGAATTTGCTGAACAACAATTGGCTTAAAAAAATGTCAGAGCCACATTAAGATTTCATGTAACAGGCTCTGACACCTTACAATTGAGATAATTTCTCCGTTTCAGAAACAAGTTCTCGAAGCATACCTATCCCCCCTCTTGTCCTCTCTTTATGTATCTAAATCGGTTCTGTGCTCGTCATCAAGTTCAGTAGCTATCTTTCCAATCTCCTATACATCAAAACCTGCTCCTTCATCATAGTAAATACCAATATCAACTTCAGATGTTGGTCTATGATTGCCCTTTGCTCTTGATCCACCTAAAACTACTCCGGTGACTCCATATATATCTTCAAATTTCCTCGTTATTTCTTCAATCGCTTTATCTACCGTCATAAAGTCTCCTCCGAAAAGATTGGGAAGCTCTTTGCGATAAAAGATTGATCTTCTGTAAGGCTAATGGCGCTGTCAAGCACATACAAGAAGCGTTTCTAGTCTTATCTATCGGAAAACGCCTCTAAAATGGTTCTTAATTAAAACCTTAAATACAGATTTAATGAATTTTCTACTTCCCTTGCAACCAACTGAATAAAGTGATCATAATCCTTTTGTGTATGAGCTTTTATCTAATGGTTCATAATAAGAATATTGGATTATTGACACTGCTAATCAGATTGTTGAAGTTTACATACTCGAAAGCCATTCATTAGAACTTCACGATGTATATAACAGGGAAGATTCTATTCCAGTTTATGTATTGGAAGATCTTACAATTGATTTAACCGCTATATTCCCACAAAGAGAAGGAGAATAGGTTATTTCCACTTTTCCCCTCTCTACCCATCCACTGAAAAACAACATTTGAAATAGGTGCCTGTCCTCACTACGTTGATACTATACTGAGACTGGGGGTCAGGCACTCACTTTAGGTATGTACAACTAGGTTGTTGATTTACGCTCCAGGCCTTCGCCTTCCGATCAACCCGTATTAAAAAATCACCAATGACCTTTAACACAGCCAACAAAAAGCTTATTTTTATATTATATTTCCATTCACACTGAGTTGATGGGACCAATAAAAGTGATAAGGGATTCTCAATTTGTCCTTAGGGGAGAAACCTAGAGAAAAGAACAAAGCGTGGGATATCCCCATGCTCGTTATGACTCTTCTTTCAAATAGAAAATAGCTTTAAATTATGATAGGTACCTTTTACATACTTGAATTCAAATTAACTTCATTTGTTCAAATCCAAATTTTATAATTGCATTGGCCGCTTCCGTACAGGGTTGCAATTTCTTACTGAAATAGTAGACCTTCATGTGAGATTCTTTCCTCTTTTTAAAAAATAGCACTTCACATTCTTCAAGAATACATCCGTTCATTTAACAAAACAATTTGTTAAGCATTAAAAATGGAATGATTATGTTCAATCCTTATTCTAAAATGGTTCATTATTCGTATTTGTTCTTCAGTTAAATTTTCTTTATTCCAGTACATATGCATTAAGCTGTATTCAAATATTTCCTTTAATTTAATAAATAAAGGGAGTTTATCTAACATATCCGGAGATATATCATTTTCCTCCTTATATCCATCGATTACTGCCTTTGTAATAGAACGTCCATAGTCAACTATGTTGCCATTCCCTACAAAAGAATATTCCACCGCACTATAGATGGGAACAGCTAAATCAAATATATAAAAATGTCTCTCACAATCTTGAAAGTCAACCATTGTTAATTTCGAATCGCTATCTACCAGTATATTTTCTAACCATAAATCACCGTGTAGCAAACCATAAGTTGTTTGACTTTTTGGCATGTTTTTTATTGTAGATAATACCTCATGTGCAATTTCTCTAATAGTGCTTTCTTCTTTGGGGATGTATTTAAGAAAATCATATTCTTCATTAACATGCCAATCGTTGATATATTTAATCGGCTCTATATTTTCAAATTTCTTTGATAAACGATGTAATCTACCAATTTGCCGACCCAATTCTTTTAATATACTGGCATTCCATTGACTTCTTGGTAAGTGCACACCGTAAGCTGCTTTATATAAAACAGTTAAAACTTCCCTATCAAGTGTTATCTTTTCCACTAATTTACCATTTAAAGAGGATATTGTTGGCGAGACACCAAATCCTTCATTATATAAAAAGTTTGTGTAATTAACTTCTTCTACCTGTTCATCATATGTTTTATAATTCGTTATCCTAGCGAAGAAGTTACCTTGTTCTGCGGTACACCGATACATTTCACTTGTTACTGATTCAACTTTACTAATGTCCACTGGATATATTTCGTTAAGTAATTCAAGTATCTTTTGTTCCATATAATTATTCTCCCGTCGATAAATAAATGCGTTATTTTTTTCCGCTTTATTCCTGTCAAATTAATCCCTTCTCTTTATGAACTTGGGATTTCAACCGATCGATATTAAGTACGACTTTTAACCTTTAATATAAATTGCTTTTATAGATGTGCCTTCTTTTATTTATAATAGTTGACTCAGAAATAGTATTTTTATTTTTGACCAATCGTCTTGCGTAATACTATACATAACAGTGTGACGAATGTCGCCATTTCGTTGGATCATATGATTTCGCAAAATACCTTCCTTTACGCCACCAATGCGTTCGATAGCTTTTTGAGAACGTATATTACGATGGCCTGTTTTAATTTGTACACGATTGTAATTAAGTTCTTCAAAGCAGTATTGTAACAGTAACCATTTAGAGTTTGTATTAACAGTTGTGCGCCAGAAATTTGGGTTAAGCCATGTTGAACCAATTTCTAATCGTTTATGGGCTGGGTGAATGTCTAAAAACCAAGTGCATCCAATAATTTGCTTTGTTTCATTATGAAAAATTACAAATGCGAAATCTGTACCATTCTCACGTTTCTTAACGGCATTCTCAACATAATTTATACATGCTTCTTTAGATCTTAAGTCAACGGACATATGATCCCAAATGCAAATGTTTTGCGCAGCAGCATGGATTCCATCAATATGCTCCAATTCCACCGGTATTAATGTAACCATTTCATTTTCTAATATTTTCATTGAAATCACCCCCTATAACCATTTAAAAGTATTTCCGACAGTATACAATAAAGTAAATAATTGTAATACTAGGAAATTGACTAAACTTCGCATTACTCATAAAGTGAAACTTCCATCAGTCGGGGTTTTGTTCATCCCCCACTGATGGTTAGTTGAACCAATCGGGGTTTTACTGCCCGTTAATCTGCGATAAACTCTGAGCAATATTGACAATTCTTCGAGTAACTGACGGAACTTCATATGTGTTTTTGATTACAAATACATGATCTGCCTCGTCCGCTGTTGGTGCTGTCAAGTCGCCTTTATGAGACTCAGCCTGTTGGCGAGTAAGCACTTCCTCAAAAGAAGAAGCACTCCTAAGTATAGTTTTACTACGCTGGCTATTACCAACTCGCTCTCGAAGAATATGATCTGAAATATCAAAATTAACAAGGATGGTGATAAATCCTTTATTATGAAAACTTTCAAGCAGGTCTAAACGACCCTTGCGAGAGCGATTTGAATTGCAAAGAATGAGATGATTATCAGTCTGGTTAACAGCATAATCAACAATGGTTTGAGTGATAGTGTACTTGAGCGTATTGGGTCCTTGATTTGGTAATAAGATTTTGTAGAAGGTATTGATGAATGCAGCATGGTTATCTTGGTCAATGACAATTGAGTTCGGTAACTGCTGTTCTAACGTTTTAGCAAATGTCGTTTTCCCGCTATGTGTTTTACCAACTGTGATAATCACTAATCTTTTCATAGACGCAACTCCATTCTAAAAAAATTAAAATTCAAACTTTTCTTTAGCAGCATAATTAAGTACATTTCCATTTTTAATTTCTGCTAAGCTTTCATCTAACTTCCTATTCTTTTGTCCTTTTTCACCTATCCTCCAGGGTATACCCAAGCTCCATCACACTTCCTTACTGAAAGGATATTTCCTTGTTCATCTTCTACGATTCTACCTACTGCTACTACATTTGTTGGCATTGTCATCCTTATAACCTCCGAACATAATGTTTATTAATCTCCATCCAAACTAGTGTGAGTGCGGAAGTTTTCCCTTATTAATATCTCTTCTCCCACTGTCTTTTCTTCATTTCATTATAGAATGAACAGCCCTAACATTTTCCTCAATACTATCCCAACGATTCATACAATGATTCAGAATCATGTCTAAATCATTTTCGTTCTGGGCTTCTTCAGTGTTTCGATAGAGAATATTCATTAACCAATTAGTTAGATTTCGAAGATGATGGCGATAGGAGTAAAACCTCAATAGATTTGCATTTAACGTTACAGTTTCGCCCATTTGTTTTTGGTAAGCAGCAAAGAAAATCTCGAAACTCTTCCCTATAAAGTTAAATAGATCATATTCGGGAGGTGCCATAATGGCTGATTCCCAATCAATAACATACAGTTCATTTTCATGACAAATCAGATTTCCTCCCCAAAGATCACCGTGACATAATACATTGTTTTTATTATCCTTTGCGACAACATTTTGAAGTTCACGAATGAGATTTAGTAAGGAATGTATTTGCTCTTTCTCTGCTAAAACTCGTTCTTGTAAAACTAACTTTATATGGTTTTCTGTTGTTACGGTATTTTCAAGCAGCGTAATGCACTTCTTAAGCTGAAATTGAAAGGAGATATCAAAGGTCTCTATTAAAGGATGGGCAGGATCTATGTAATCTATGATTTGATGAATGGCAGCCATTGATTTTACAACCTTTTTAACAATCTCTTTTGAAAAAGGGTATGCTTCTGCCAATGTCTCCCCTTCAATGAAGTTAAACAACACGATAGTGATATTATTGAAGGTTGTCTTATATTCACTATTCTGATTTTTTATTGGATAGGTAATATTTTTAAAAATTCCTTGATGATACATTTTCCAAGTTAATAGTAAGTAGTATTCAAGTCGTTCAATACTCTGCCTTTGTCTATCATGTAGATGATCAAATAACTTCAGAAAATATCGCTCACCATTATAATCATACACTTTATAGGAATAAGCTGAATCACCAACTGGCAAAAAAGTAATACTATCCACTTGCATCCCGTATTCATTATTAAGATTATTTATAATTACGTGATCATCAATAGGATATTTAACCTTCAAAATGTACACCCCTTTCACATTATTTTCAAGCAAAAAAATCAATCAGTAATTTACCATCCTTTTATACATTAACTCTATAATTTAATGTTAACTCATTGACTGGTATATCTCCTAAAAAGTTGGGACCATTGATTTCAGCGATAACAGCGCTCTTAACACTCAAAATGCACACTCTTTCAAATTATCTTTCAACTACTATTTCTTGAAACTCCATCCATTCTCCTTCTGGTTCTTTTAGCATATGAGTGATAATCTATTAACAGTGAATATTCAAGTTGACAAAAAGGAGTGCAACATGATGATTAGAAAGGCAGAAAAACAAGATTATAAACAGGCAGCAGTACTCATATATAATGCAATCCATGATATAGCAAATGCATTGACAGGGGAACACGATAAGGAAAAGGTACTTGAACAGTTGGAACGATATTTTTATCAAGAGGGGAATCGCCTAAGCTACCATAATTGCCTAGTCAAGACTGTTGATCATGGTCCAGTAGGCATTATTATTGCCTATCATGGAAGAGATGCACAGAATCTTGATGCGCCTATTCGTACACATGTAAGGAAGAGTACGGGTAAAGAACCATTTTTAAATCAGGAAGCGGATGTAACGGATTTCTATGTGGATACACTAAGTGTGAACCCAAAATTTGGTGGGCGAGGGTTTGGAACCGAGCTTTTACAATCAATGACCAATTATGCGAAAGTTCAGGGTTATCCTACTGTTTCATTAAATGTGGAAGAAACGAACGATAAGGCACGTAGACTGTATGAACGACTTGGTTTTTCCTATAAGGAAACAATCATGATTAATCATCATGTGTATCATTATCTAGTGAAAACGATAATAACCTAACCTTCATTAGCCAAATGGAATCCCCTCATATCACTAATGAACCTACCAACAGTTGACCGAGCGCAAGACCGATTAAACAAGCAGTTAAGCTTAATTGTGCAACTGATGTATTTGTTTGTAATTTGTTTGTAATTCATTTGTTAAGTCCGGTAATCCTGGCAAATACATATCTATAGATAGTGGACCAAGAGCTGCAAGAGAGCCGAGGATTAAAACAACCGAAATTTTCGTAGTTTGGCTGGTGACTCACTTTCTTCTATCTTTCCTCCTAAAAATTAGGTGTCTGCCCCCCCAGTACGGTGATGCTTTATTACACTGGGGGACAGGCCCTTTCTTTCCTTTCTTTCATAGCAGCTACAGAAAGTTTATTCTTACATATTCACGTCACCCAATTTCAAACTCTGCCTATATTGTCCCGGTGTTAAACCTTCCTCCTTTCTGAATTTCCTTGTGAAATTTGCAACATCCACATATCCAATGTCTTGCACAATTTCTCGAATCGGAAGGTCTGTTACTATTAATAATCGCTTAAATTCTTTCAACCGTAGTTCCCAAACATATTGTGTAAAAGTGAAACCCACCTGTTCTTTGAAAAACCTACTCATATATGAAGTCGATAAATTAAAAGAGGTAGCTAATAAATCTAGAGTTAAATGATTTGATTTATATTCAGATTGAATATAGTCCAGAATTTCATCTCTCAATTGAATATTATTGCTTTCTTTCCTACTATCAACCTCTTCACATGCCATTTGAATCAATATTATAAGGCTTGTTTTTAACTGTTCCAAACTATGGAAATTAACGATGTCATTAATATTTTGAGCCTTATGAATCATTTCCAATTCAGCCAAATACTTTAACACTGTATTACTAATGTCGAAACACATGCACTTTACAATTGATATCGATACTTTCTCATTTTGGAAATATTGGAAAATGGCATCTAAATTTTCTTTTGCTAATTGAAAATCGCCTTGTTTTAAACTCTGAGTGAATTTAACTTGATATTCCGTCGGATACCAAATTTGTCTTTCCATTTTTATTGTAATATCATCAAAAAACACGATACTACTACTATTATTAACCAAATTATATTCAATAGAAGCAAGTGCTTCTATATATGAGCGCTTGACATGCTTAACACCATGATGGACATTTCCTACACCAATTTTTGATATGTTATCACCAATATGACTGATCAAATCCTCCACATGATAAATAAAGTGTTCTCGCTCATAATTAGGTGAATACCTTTCTTCATCTATACTTACTATTAATGCGATCACATTTTCACGGAAAAGTTCAAATCCATAACCAACACATCCGCTGTATGCGACATGTGATAAGGACCCTATCAATCCTTCTCTTTCATAAAAAGAAAGACCTTTACTACTTTCATTATAGGAAATCAGCATGACAAAAAAGTGGGTACCATTAAACAAAAGATATCCTTCTTTGGAGATACCGTTTATACCATCTTTCGTATTACCTTTCAGCATTTCTAATAAAATTTGAGCTCTTACAAATGGCTTTTGTTCAATCACACGCCTCTCTAATTTCTGACTATTGTAAACCATTAAATCAATTGAATCTCTAATTATCTCTAATTCATCTTTATGCTGCCCCTTAACAAACCCAGCTTCATCGTTAGATTTCATATGTCGTGCTAGATTTTTAATTGGTCGATATTGTTTTAATGATAATAAATAGGCTAAGCAAAAACCTAGTATTGCGATGATTAAAAATAGTGTAATAATCAACTTTTTTAATGAAGATAATTTACTATAAAATTGCACTGTTGGCATAGCTGTCATAAATGTCCAGCCACTAAGATCTGAATGAACCTTTACCAGAGAATATTTTTCATTATTAATTTTTTTATTTACGACGTTAAATTCTTGGTTAGAAAGATCATACACAATCTCTGATTTAAGTTCTTTTCCTTCGTGAATGGACGAAAGTATTTCCTTATCCCTATTAATAACAAATATATTCCCTTCAAAATCGGAAAGTATATGATGAATCATGTTTGTTAGCGTTTCCTCCCTCACGAAAAAAAGCACTTTTCCATACGGTTTTGAACTATTAATAGGAAGGGGATAAAAAAACGCAATTACTTTTCTTTCCTCATTTTCATTATTAGATATAAGATTTAAAGGATGAACGATAGGTAGGGAAGAGGTGTACAGGAGTTCTTCAAATTTTTCCCTTTCCTTTTCTATTATTTTATAGTCGTATGTAGTGACTGTATCGATACTGCTCGACCCTTTTGAAGAGTATATAAAATCAGCATTATTATAAAATAAATATAAACCATCAATTATAGCACTATTTACATGATATTTACCCAGCTCTTGTATGGCTTCTATATTTGAATATGACTGTCTTACTTTAAATGATGTTAAACGGTGGTCGCTTGATATTCTAGTAGCTATATTTTTCAGTTCTTCCATGCGAGAATCAGTTAAATCTTTAATTTGCTCCAATTTAGACAAATTCGATTGTGTAATTTCTTTCTGCAAACTACTTACTGACATTTGATAGAAGATAATGCTAATTGTTAAGTAGGGGATTAGGAAAATAATAAAATATGATAATAAGTACTTGTAAAATAAATTCTGTTTTCCAAACATTACCATTACCGATCACCCAATCCTATTTTCTAAAACTCATCCTTTATACAATAGTTTGTTTATACATAATTATTGCCATCATACAAATAGTTCATCGCCAAATGAATTCGGAATTATAAAAAAATTAAATATGTCAGTATAGCGCGGCTCCTTAATCATAAATATCGCATGTCGCTGTATGTACATTAATTCTGTTTGTTTGCATATACAAATTCATCAAAGCCACAAACGTATTATGATCTATATTACACGTTTGTGACTACCTGCAACTCATCATATATTGTTGTGAAATTACCCGTTTATATCATGTTCCTATACTCTCATGCTACAACACTTCCACTAACCAGAATCCCAAAGTTGACAGTAATATTGATGCAGTAACCCGATAAAGTCCAATATTAAAAAGCGCTAGAAAAGGATCCATTCCCATTTTGATTGACTGTACGATGCCAGCAATTGCACCTTTTTCCATTATCCTAACGTATAGTCCACTGTAGCTCTCCGGTTTTGACAAATTATTTTTATGAATAAATGATTCAAAATTTATATGTGTGAAAGAAAGACCTCCATCCTACTATAAGGATCATTGAGGCGATCACTCACTCAACATCTTCGATTAGGAAGTGTGCGTGCAATGAACACAATCTATTACTTCAGTTTCACCTCAAAGGTTTGATTAATCCATCTCTGTTTAGCAATATCCCTCGGTTTGATTATTACCTTTTCATGATAAACTTGGACTAATAACCCCTGACTTCCCTCTGGATCAATCACAATTTCATGCCCCTTACCATCCGTACCATACGTATCATAGATAGCCCCTGAGTTTACCATGCCAAAAGGCTTTTGAACAAACTGGCCAGGTAAATGTAAATCCCAGTGACTATGTCCAGAAAATAATATTACATTAGGGTATTCAATCAGCAGTTTATTTATTTCTCTATCTTGAACAACACCATTTCGATAATATGGCAAATCGGTTCCAGCAACAGAATTAGGAAGTGGTTGATGCAAAAACACAAATATGGGTTTATTCTCACTTTTATATTTTTGTATCGTTTCCTCTAGCCAAATTAATTGAGAGTCACTTAAAACAGCCGAATCTTTAATTGGAGAATCAATCGGCCCCCAGCTTTCACTTCCCAATAAGATGAATGGATAGCCGCCTACCACTCTTTCCCCATATACAAAATCTCGTTGCGCAAAATTCAAAAACCTTTCAATCGATGGACCATTTCCATCACTATTAAAAAACTCATGATTTCCGATTGTGAACATTGTATTCTCAGGATAAAAATATTCTTGCATAATTTCTTTTGCTAATTTATAACTTTCATTCTTCCCATCAACAGTGATATCCCCATTTACAACAAGGGCATCTGGTTGTGGATTTATTTTCTTTAAATCTTTCAATGCTAATTTCAACTTTCTAAGTGCTTTTTCATTGTTAACACTTAATTGATAATCACTAATAACAAAAAACTCCAACAAAGGACTTTCACTACAGCTAGTCTGACCTTTATTGACCATCACTATAACACCTCCGGGCATGAATATACATTGATTTAATAGATTCTCAAATGAATAAATTATAATTATCCAAAAAGGGCTCATATCTAGTCTACAAACAAAGGGCATTCCAAAAGAAAAATGAAGTGGATTTTTAGTGGTCGGAATGCCCTGTGTTTTCTATTCAATTGATTTAACCCTTTTATTTATATTTCTTAAAATGGTTATTTACTGGAATATCTTTCATAAGCATCATTATATATTTTCATATATTTATCTAGACCCATCTTATCAAAAGTCTTTACATAATTATCCCAATCTTCAAATGGTGTTCTTCCTGTAATAAACTTGGCCTGCATCTCACCAATATACGTTTCTATATCATTTCTTAATACATTCATTTCATCAATTTCTTCCACAGTGTAATTAAATGGCGGCCAAATTTCCTTAACAATATAAGGCGATAATTTTTCTGCCGTTTCAAGAGTACTAGGCATACCTTCAGCCCCTTTAAAATATTCTTGTTTTCTTAAGCCCAAATAACCTGTACCCGGCCATATCAGATACTCACCTACCGCTTGGTCTTGAGTCAAACCGTCAGGATGGTTTCTTATTTCATCCGTATATTCTATAGAGCCATCCGCTGTTTCAATATATGTTTTATCCTTAAAGCCCATAAAGAACATTTTACTACCTTCATCACTGAAGAAATAATCGGCCCAGCGTACTGTTGCTTCTGGATGTGGGTTGTTTTTTGTAATGACGAATTGTCCAACTCCACCTATCGGGGATCCTATATGTGAGTAAAGTCGATCTCCATTAGGACCTTCTAGCGCTTCCCCACCCACATATCCTTTTAAATTACTATATACAGCTTCTGGATTATAGTCTGGCAGAACACCATAAAGCCCTTGGGAACCTTTTGCAATGACCTGATCAGCACTACCAGTGAAAAATTCTTCATCAATTAATCCTTCACTATAAACTTTATTTAAGTATTGCAACATCTCCTTAAAGTTTGAATCCGTTGGAATAAATCTTAGCTCATAAGTTTTAGGATCCACATCTACATATTGATGCGAACTTCCTCTATTCCCAAGGCCCCAAGCACCTTTAAAGAAAGGAATGAGATATGCTTCAATTCCTGGTCCACCCCCCAGAGGATATGCATCAGGATAATTCTCTTTTATTGCTATAAGTAATTGATAGAGTTCATCTGTCGTTTCAGGAATATCAAAGCCTAGTTCATCAAGCCAGTCTTGCTTGTACCATAGCATTGGACCCATCGTCATAGATAAAAATTCAGGATCTGTAACTATAGGAAATGAATAAATATTACCATCAGGCATGGTAACTGCTTTTCCAATCTCTGGATACTCGTCCATCAACTTTCTGAAATTTGGTGCATACTTATCTATCAAATCATTCAGCGCTAAAAAGTCACCTTGTCCTCCATGATTAATTAATTCGACCTCTGATAATGAACTACCAAAGAATGCATCCGGATAATCACCACCGGCTAGAATAATATTACGCTTTTCTGCTAAATTATCTCGGTCAACCGTTTCCCATTTCACCTTCACATTTGTCATTTTTTCATATTCATTCCAAAGCAGTATATCGTTAAAATCTTGTGCGGAAAATCGCTTAGGAGCGAACATTTTAATTTCAATTGGTTCCTTTACAATGGGCATAGCTTCTTTATTAAAATTATTCTCTAAATTACCTTTTTCGGCTCCCTCATCCCCTTTAACCTCTTTGTTGTTACAAGCGATTAAGATACTACTTAAAACAATTAGCAAAGCAAACAACCAATATTTCCTCAATTTCCATACCCCCAATATTTGAAGTACTTAACCTTTAACGGCTCCAATCATAATTCCTTGAACAAAATACTTTTGTAAGAACGGGTAAAGCAATAATACAGGCAAGTTTGCCACGATAACTACTGCATATTTTATGGACTGAGCATACATCATTTGATCGGCCATCGATTCGGCACTTCCGGCCATATCATCCATAGAATTCTGAATAAGAATTTCCCTTAAGATTAATTGAAGAGGAAACTTCTCTCGATCGGTTAAATAAATAAGTGCATCAAAATATGCATTCCAGTGCCCAACACTATAGAAAAGTACCATCACAGCTATTATTGGTGTCGATAATGGCAAAACAATGCGGAACAATATTTGAAAGTCTGTACAACCATCTATTTTAGCTGCCTCTTCTACTTCTAGCGGTATACTTTGCTGAAAAAATGTACGCATAATAATTAAATTAAATACTGCCACCGCATTGGGAATAACAAGGGCCCAAAATGTATTGAGCATATCTAAGTTTTTAATCACTAGATACGTAGGAATTAATCCACCGCTAAAGAACATAGTGAAAACAAAAAAGAACATAATGGTATTTCTACCGAAGAAATCTCTTCTTGAAAGTGGGTAAGCTCCTAACGTTGTTAGAGATAAGTTAATTAAAGTACCTAAACTTGTATAAAACAATGTATTTAAATAACCTTGTATTATATCTTTGTTTTGGAAAACCTTTTCATAAGCGATTAACGTAAATTCTTTAGGGAATAACCATAATTCTCCCCTTGCAACAATAAATGGATTACTCACTGATGCACTTATTATAAAAATCAGGGGATATAAAATAATTACTAGTAATAAAAATAAAATTAAACCGTTAATAATGCCAAACATTTTATCTCCGAATGTTTGATTTTCCATAAAGTTCACCTCCGCTCATTACCATAGGCTACTATCACCTACTCTGCGAGCTATATAATTTACTGTCACAAGTAAAATAAAGTTAATAATATTGCTAAATAGGCCAATAGCCGAAGCAAAACTAAATTGGGCATCTAAAATACCACTTCGATAAACATAAGTCGCAAACACATCAGAACTCTCTAAATTGAGTTCATTTTGCATTAAGAAAACCTTTTCAAAACCAACACTAACGATAGACCCCGTAGTTAATATAAGTAGAATTACAATAGTAGGCATAATTCCCGGGATATTAATATGCCATATACGCTGTAATCTAGTAGCACCATCCACACGTGCTGATTCATGCAATTGCGGGTCAACTCCTGCTAGAGCGGCCAAGTAAATAATAGAACTCCATCCCATTTGTTGCCAAATACCTGAAAATACATAAATACTCTTAAACCATTGAGGTTCAGTCATAAATGATATTTCTTTGCCGCCGAATAGCCGAATAAACTGATTAATCATTCCGTTTTCTGGCGACAAAAATATAATAATAATTCCTACTAAAACAACAGTGGATAAAAAGTGTGGTGCATATGTGACGGTCTGAACCGTCCTTTTAAAGAATTTCATTCTTACTTCATTGATCATCAATGCAAGAATAATTGGAATAGGAAATCCAATTAATAATTCATATACGCCAATTCCTAACGTATTCTTAATTAATCGCCAAAAATAATAGCTATCGAAAAATCTTATAAAATGTTTAAAACCAACCCAAGGGCTATCTGTTATTCCTTTAGAAGCAATAAAGTCTTTAAATGCTATCTGTATCCCGTACATTGGTATATAGTGGAAAACAATAAAATAAATAATAACCGGAAGAACCATAACATAAAGTCTCCAGTTATTTGTAAATACTTTTTTTAAAGAATTTCTACGTGATTTTAATGGATTCAATTTCTTCTCGGTAATTACTGTTGGCAACTCTTCTGACACTAATTTATCCTCCTTTCTTACCTGATATGTTCTTCATATAGCAACAAATCAAGCCATTGATTAACGTCAGCACATCATTTTAAAAATAAATGAATGCACTTACATTATAAAACACTCAAACTTCTATCAGCCCATCCCCCCTTGTAATACATACATCACATGTATAAATGTAGCCGGCATATCATTTTTTGTATATATGTCGTTAATGTTATCTATATGTGAAAACTTACAATATAGCCATATAGCTATTTTTTAGACTTCTTTCACGTACAATATAACAATAAAAATAAACAGCTTGGACATCAGGGTCGACTCAATGTCATCAAAATCTAATATAACAAGATAAAAAACCGAGGTGGATTTATGGGTCATAAACTTTTCCGATATCCATAAAATCCCCTCAGTCATTGGTAATACGAGAAACCTTCTCAATTTATAATGATAGAAAAAAGAATTATAATCCCTTATACATCAAATCCTAATCTGGAGGATTCATCTTTTTGCCATTCCCGTGAACGAGCTTTTTCATTCGCTGTTTTGAGATTTTGAATGAGGCTATCTATATCAGTCTCACGGTCGTAATGCCATTGAAGGGCTGCAGAGGTGTATAGCTCATTTAATTGCGCAATGGAAAACTTCTCTGTCTGTTTTGCAACATAAGTTACTCGCGCTTGATCCATGAATTGATCCATTTTTTTATTGAGCAGGTATTGTAGCCTCAATTCAAAATTCGGACTCTTTATCTCATAGGCTCGATCAAACCGACCTGCAAGATTGATCAAAGCTGGATCGATTCTTTCAGGATAATTCGTCGTTCCTATTAGAAATATCCCTTCTTTTGATGTTGCACCATCTAAGGCATTTAAGAAGACGGAACGAGAGGATTCAGGCATGGAGTCAATATCTTCAATCACCAAAACCATTGGTGCCATTTTCGCTACAATGGAAAATACCTCTTTAATGGAGTAACTTGTTGTGTATTCCGTAATTTGCCAATAGGCACCAGGAGCAGAAATACTCCCAGCAATTGACTTAACTAAAGTGGTTTTCCCATTTCCCGGTGGTCCATACAGCAGGACCCCGCGCTTATAGGGAATATTATACGTCTTGAAGAAACCCCGGCTTTCATTGAAAAATTCATCGATGGATCGATAAATCTCACGCTTCAATCCATCCTCCAATAATACATCATCCCTGCTTACTTGCTGTGTAATCCGCTCTTTTGTCCTTTCCACTCCATCCTCTGTATCCGTAAATACACTAACGCAATTTTTCATAATCTCCTTTTGCCGTTCATACACATACGCCAAAAACGCTAAGAGACTCTGATCATTTTCGGCAAAAATAAAATCACGCTCATAATCTGAATGAATTTGAAAGAGCGGCAATTTTACAAGTGCGACGTGAAAATCAGTATAATAATAGATTGAGTTATTAAGAGATGGCCTAATGGCAAAACCTTGCTGATCGCAATTTTGTTCAAAGAAAATATTACCTGTTTCAACATAATCAAATATATTTGAAATGAGGTTTGCCCTTTTATCACCCTCATAGTAGGACCCTCCTCATATTGGGATAGACTCTCGGCATTCACCGAGTCAGATGGTACAAGGTTTTCGGGCTCAAGTCAGAGTAATAATGGGAAGTATTTCAGATTGGGAGACACTGCAGCATACGTGTAACGTACTTGATGAACTCAAAATTCCGTACGAAAAGGATGTAATTTCAGTACATCGTACGCCGGATGATATCTTTACCTATGCAAAATCAGCACGAGAGAGATTCGAGGAGGCAAAACAATGATCGAACGTTATACGAGAGAAGAAATGGGAAGCATCTGGACGGAGGAAAATAAATTTAAGGCATGGCTTGAGATTGAAATCCTTGCATGTGATGCATGGAGTGAGCTAGGAGTTATACCTGCCGAAGATGTGAAAATGCTTCGGGGAAATGCATCCTTTGATATCAATCGAATTTATGAAATTGAGCAGGAAACACGCCATGATGTTGTAGCCTTTACTCGTGCTGTATCTGAAACGCTCGGCGAGGAACGAAAATGGGTTCATTATGGATTAACCTCCACGGATGTTGTGGATACAGCACTTTCCTACCAGATTAAACAAGCAAATGAAATTATTCGTCGTGACATGCACAACTTCATTGAAATTTTGAAAAATAAAGCAATTGAACATAAACATACTGTTCAAATGGGACGTACACATGGTGTTCATGCTGAGCCAACTACTTTCGGGTTGAAGCTTGCATTATGGTATGAAGAAATGAAACGTAATTTGGAGCGTTTCGAGCTAGCTGCTGAAAATGTCGAATTTGGAAAGCTCTCTGGTGCGGTTGGAACCTATGCAAATATTGACCCATTCGTGGAAAACTATGTATGTGAGAAGCTTGGCCTCACGCCTGCTCCAGTGTCAACACAAACATTGCAGCGTGATCGCCATGCAGCATATGTTTCAACATTAGCGCTAATTGCTACATCGATTGAAAAATTCGCTACCGAAACTCGTGAAGTGGAAGAACGTTTTGCAAAAGGGCAAAAAGGGTCATCTGCCATGCCACATAAACGAAATCCAATTGGCTCTGAGAACATGACAGGTATGGCACGTGTTATCCGTGGCTATATGATGACAGCCTATGAAAATGTATCCTTATTGCATGAAAGAGATATCTCTCATTCATCCGCAGAGCGTATTATTTTACCAGATGCAACGATCGCATTGAACTATATGCTTAATCGATTTGGAAACATTGTTAAAAATTTAACGGTATTCCCTAAAACATGAAACGTAATATTGATAAAAACCATGGCGTTATACTCTCGCAACGTGTTTTACTAAAATTAATTGAAAGAGGTATGGCTCGTGAAGTTGCCTATGACATTGTACAGTCAAAAGCAATGCATGCGTGGGAAACAGAAACACATTTTAAACAGCTTGTGGAGGCAGATGAGGAAATCAGGACAAAGTTAACCCAAGAAGAAATAAATGATTGCTTCGATTACACCTCATCATCAAATTTAATCGTATGACCCGCATTGTTACCACCTTGATAACGAGCAACAACTTCTCCATTCTGCGATAGAAAGTCAGTAATTTTCCCTTTCCCTTCATCGCCCCATTGTGTTCCAACTACTACTACTGAGGACATCGTACACCTCCACTGATATTTGATAGATTGTATGGTTTTTAATTGATAATTATAATTTTATCAATTAAAAATAATGTCGTCAACCAGAAACACGTACATTTATAATATAATATACATTATTGTTCGGTTTACACTAACTCAAGTCTTAGATGTTGGGATAGACGTCATAAATAAAGTATATGGAAAAGTAGAAAATGGGACGAAACGAGATGTTTGGAATTATATATGGTATCACAGATTACGAAAGATCACTTTTTGGTGATCCACTGATGGACTTTGTCTTTGGCTTTGCTGAGGATAATATTGGATTTAAAAACGGATATGGAAGAAGTCACTCATTTTCATCTAATGAGCAATGTTTGTTACACCTTTATAACATATACAATGTATTACTAATCATTATTGAAGGTCATTATAGGGAATTAAATGAAAACGACCAAAATGAGCAGCATGCAAGAAGAGAACTAATGAAAGCAATAAATAAAGTGAAGGCATATTGATGATGCTTTCATTCCACTAGAAACTCCTTTCTATTTTGTTTTCTAAAAAGAAATTGCACTAGATACATATTTTAAACAACAAAAAACACAAGTAAATGCAGATATTTGATCCTACATTTATCTGTGTTTAGATAATGATTACTCATTACTTCGTTACAGTAATACTACCATTATTTGTTTTTAATTTAATCGTATGTTCACCGTTACCAAATATAGCACTTTTATCAGAATTGCCAAAGATATTTACTTTTCCATTATCCACTTTTGCATCAATAGTAGCATTTTCCGGCTCTTTATCCGTTTCAATTTTAATAGATCCATTATCTGTCGCAAAATCAATTTGGCGCTTTAAATTATTGGTAACTAATGAGATACTTCCATTGTTTGTTCTACCAGAAAGCTTACCATCTACATCTTCTAGAATGATTTTTCCATTATCAGCTTTAACTGCAACAGATAAAGCCTTTATACTTTTTAATTCTATACGCCCATTATTTGCTTCCGCTTTAACTGTAGAACTTTCAATATTTTTTAGCTCAATTCGTCCATTATCCGTCTCTACGTCCATTTCTTTTGCTTCTAAATTTTCCGCCTGAACACGACCATTATTATTTTCTATTTGGATCGCGTCATACTGTTTTTCAGGGACAAATACTTTTAAAGATAATGAGGTTGAAAAAAAGTCAAAGTGAACAAGTTTCCATTGTTTTTCCTTTAAAATAATATCAAGTGTATTTCCTTCTACATTCGCTTCAAATGTATACTTTTTGGCCTTCCCTGAAAGTTCTACTGTCGTTGTCGAATCTTTTGTAGGCACAATCTCTACCTTAGCGTTACCCGTAATAATATTGATATTCGTAAACCGGTCATCATCGATTACTTTTTCTTCCGAAATTTGTTCTGCTTTACTCATAAACTTAAATGTAAAGATTGATCCTACAATGCCAATAAGCAAAATAATCAAAGCAATAATAGATATATTTTTAATATTAATCATGTTTCAAACCACCTTTTATGAGTTTCACATTGAATTGTAAATAACGTACAAATCCTTGGGTTAGGACACGAGTTGCAAAGAACATTCCAATGGCAATAAATAATCCTAATCCAGCAAATGCAAGGGAAGCAAATAAATCAAAAAACTCAAATGCCCCTTGGAAGATGACTGCACTTATTAGTACTAGCAGCGGAGATACAATAAATCCAGCTGCCGCTGTCCAGCCAGCAATAACTACTGCTATCAGTGCGAGAAATGGAGCGAGCACAATCACTAAGTTAAAGAATCCTAATCCAATAACAGCCCACACGGCACGCAAGATATTCCCTGCTGTAGCAATTGCTTCTACTTTTTCAAGATGATGTGAGGCCACCAATTCTTTTGCAATGTGCTGCGGTGATCCAAGCGAATCCGCAATTTCTTCTTCGCTTTTTCCCTCTTCCATCCCCATCGCGAAATGCTCCTCAAAGTCTTGCAAAATATCTAAACGGTCAGCAGCAGAGAGTTTATTTAAAGATGAATCCAATATTTTTAAAAATTGATATTTATTCATTATTCACACCTTCTTTGATTAATTGGTCTACTCCTTTTGAAAAATCTTTCCACTCTTCGACTAGTTTGTATAAATACTCTCTTCCAGTTTCCGTTAACTTGTAATATTTACGCGAAGGACCCTCTGAAGATTCTTGTAAATAAGTTGTAAAATACCCTTCTTTCGTTAAACGTCTTAATAATGGATAAACGGAGCCTTCTGAAATGGCAATCTGGTTAGAGATCTTCTGGACAAGTTCATATCCGTAGCGATCTTGATTATCTAACAATGCCAAAACACATAGTTCTAACACACCTTTTTTAAATTGTACATTCACTTTTAAATCACACCTCATTCTTTCGAAGTTTGCTCGCTACTATTCATTGAACACTACCTAATAGAAATATAATATATCATATAGTACCGTTCATTACAAGGTACTGTAAAAAAATAAATTATATCCTGCAATTACATCTAATTAAACGCTTATTAATTAATGCTTTCATTTAAAATAGTTACTTTCCCCTTAATGCGCAAACGCCGATGTTAAATATCGTGCAAACTGGAGAGTTTTTCGTAAGATACGGGAGGGGTGGTGTCCTTAGATCGTCACTTCTTATAGCTTAGTTTGATATCGCAGGGAGTAAAACAGACCGTGGAATGAAATCAATCTCCGACTTAAGACGGAGAGAGTGCAATGATAGCGATTTGTCTGCAAAGAGGATAATAAAAGCCAATTATACATTTTCATAATTGGCTTTTATATTTGAACAAACTCTATTCGCAAAGTGGACTTTTCACAATCATAATTCCGGAGCTTGCTCACCAAATGCTGCCCACTCTTCTCTAGATGGCCCATATACTCCTGGAATAATTAGACCGGCTTGACGCATCAGCACAGTCATTTGACCACGGTGATGTGTTTGATGCGCAGTTAAAATTTCAAGTGTGGTGGCGACCGACCACATTTCACCGTACATATTGTTCTCTTCCTGTAGAGCTTGATCATCCCATTGCTCACGAATTGCCGCAACCATCGCCGCGTTTGATGAACGATATGCTTCAGCAATTGCACTAGCTGAACTTGGAACTGGAGCATCATGTGCAGTCCCCTCAAATTTGAGCCCTGTAGGACTTATCATTTCATCAAGCGATGCAACGATATGCCATGCAATCCTGCCAAGTGTCCGATCCTGAGGAGAAACTTCCTGTGCAAGTGACTCATCTGTCAACGCATCCATTATTTTTTGTGTCGATTCACTTTCTTGGCCCCAATTGATCAAAAATTCTTCAATAGTTGAAATCATACTTTCGCCTCCATTTTTTAATCTTCTTTATTTAAATTCGATTCTTAATTTCTATATCCTGCTTTTACACTGGTTTTATAGAATTATTTCTAATGATATAGTGAAAGTATACTCCCATCCAAACTTATTAAAGATCAAAGATGGATGAGACATAAGCAGTAATGGTATAATTGTAATTATTCAGTAAATTGGAATACAAGGAGAGATACTCATGATTAAAGGGTTACCTTCAAGGTCAGAAGTAAAAGTGGAAGAAACGTGGAATTTACAGGATTTATTTACTTCTGAAGAAGATTACAATGTAGCAATAGCTGAGCTTGAAAAAGAGGTAGCTATGTTCCATGGTCAATACAAAGGAAAAATCATTGATGCCAATACAGTGAATGCAGCATTAGAAAGCTATGCATCTGTTTATGAAAAAATGATTCCTATTGGAACTTATGCAAACTTGGCATTAAGTACAGATCAAACAAATGACGAAGCACAAATGCGGGCAAGTAGATTTGGCTCCGTATCCGCAAAAATCTCTAGTTCCTTATCATTCGTCAATAGTGAACTATCTGAATTACCAGTAGAAACATTAGAAAAAGCGATGGAAAAATCAACTGAGTATCAAAACTATCTCGAAAAAGTAATTCGTAAAAAACAGTATCAATTACATCCTGAAGTTGAAAAAACATTAGCTGCTTTTTCTTCTACTTTTGATGGACCTTATGATCTTTATAATACGACAAAAATGGTCGATTTATCGTTTGATGACTTTGAAGTGAATGGGAAAAGCTATCCATTAAGCTATGTATCTTTTGAAGGCGATTGGGAAAGCGAACCGAATACGGAAATAAGACGCGCTGCTTTTGAAGCTTTTTCAAATCAATTAAAGGATTATCAACATACAACAGCAAAAACATATGATATGCAGCTACAAATCGAAAAAACTACATCCGACACCCGTGGGTACGATACTATTTTTGATTATTTACTATTTAATCAAGAGGTGGATCGCACACTTTATAACAGACAAATTGATTTAATTATGAAAGAGCTCGCACCACATATGCGCAAATATGCAAAATTGCTGCAAAAAGTTCATGGTTTAGATAAAATGACTTTTGCTGATTTAAAAATTTCATTAGATCCAACATATGAGCCAGAGATAACGATAGAAGAGTCAAAAAAATACATGAATGATGCACTCGGAATTCTCGGTTCCGATTACTTGGAAATGGTGGATCGTGCTTTTAAAGAGCGCTGGATCGATTTTGTTCAAAACAAAGGAAAAACTACAGGCGCTTTTTGTTCAAGTCCATATGGCAATCACCCATATATATTGATTTCTTGGTCAAGCCGAATGAACGAAGTATTTGTATTAGCGCATGAACTTGGACATGCTGGTCATTTTTACAATACGCATCGCGAACAAAATGTGTTCAATTCCCGTCCATCCTTATATTTCATCGAGGCACCCTCTACGATGAACGAAATGCTGATGGCGAATCACCTTTTAGAAAATTCAAAGGATCCAAAATTCAAACGCTGGGTCATTTCGTCGATAGTCGCAAGAACGTATTATCATAACTTTGTTACGCATTTATTAGAAGCTGCTTATCAAAGAAAAGTGTATGAGCGCATTGATCAAGGATTAAGTGTGAATGCTGGGATTTTAAACGAAATAAAAAGAAGTGTTTTAGAAGAATTCTGGGGTGATGATGTTGAAATAACGCCGGGTGCAGAACTTACATGGATGCGGCAACCACATTATTATATGGGCTTATATCCTTACACCTACAGTGCGGGCCTAACGATTTCTACACAGGTATCCAAACGAATTTTAGCAGAAGGTCAGCCTGCAGTTGATGACTGGATGAATGTGTTAAAGGCCGGTGGAACAAAATCCCCAGCCGAGCTCTCTAAGATGGCTGGTGTGGATATCACCACAGAACAACCACTACGAGATACGATTGCTTACATTGGCGAATTAGTTGATGAACTGATTACTTTGACGGAAGAAATTAATTAAAATGAAAAAGCGATTCATTCCTCATTCAAATGGGAGATGAATCGCTTTTTCATTTTTAGGAAGCTGGTTCCTCTTCAGTAAGTGGACTTTCATATTTTGGCGGTGTGACGCGCTTTATAAAGAATGTTAATAGCAAGGCCACAACTGCAACGATAGTCGATACGAAAAATGCGTAATTGATGCCATCGAGCATTGCTTTGTTTGCCAATTCTACCTTCATAGCTGCAAGTCCCTCGGCGCTAGTTGGTGCTTGACCGGATGCGGCAACATCAGCAGCTAAATCGGCACCTGTCTTCGCGATTCGCTTATCCATAATCGTTAAAAGAAGCGCTGAGCCAATTGCACCAGATACTTGTTGCAATGTATTATTTATCGCTGTTCCATGTGGATTTGCAGACATCGGCAATTGGTTCAAACCATTCGTCATAACAGGCATCATTACCATTGAAATCCCAAACATTCGAAATGTATAAATGACCATAATGTAATAATAACCAGACTCCATACTAAGTCTGCTCAATAAGAATGTAGTAATTACAGTAATTGTTAGACCGGTGACCGCTAAGATACGCGCACCATACTTGTCAAATAATTTCCCCGTGATTGGTGACATTAGCCCCATCACAATTGCCCCTGGTAGCATAAGCAAGCCCGAATGGAACGGCGAAATCCCTCGCACTGTCTGGACATAGAGCGGCGTAAGGATCATCGCGGAAAACATCGCCACCGACAATACGACAGATATTCCAGAAGATAAAGCAAACATTGGATATTTATAAATTTTGAATTCCAACAATGGGTCATCCATTCGTAGCTGACGCCAAATGAATATGATAAGCGAAATTGCACCAATCGTAATCGTTCCATAAACGATCGGCGCATCCCAGCCTTTATCCCCAGCTGTACTAAAACCGTAAAGTAGACCACCAAAACCAATACTTGACAGGATAAGTGAAATGAAATCTAGCTTCATATCCCGATTCGGTGTAATGTTACGCAATTTAATGAATGCAAAAACTAGGGTCAAAAGTGCGAACGGGAGAACAATGCCGAATAGTGTGCGCCATGTGTAATGTTCAACCACCCAGCCTGACAATGTCGGACCAATCGCTGGTGCTGTAATCATGACAAGCCCAAAAACTCCCATCGCTGTTCCTCGTCGCTCAACTGGGAATGCAGTGAGCATAACATTCATTAAAAGTGGCATCATAATCGCAGATCCACATGCCTGTATCATCCGTGCAGCAACGAGCACCCCGAACGCGGGTGCAACCATTGCAAGCAGAGTACCAGATGAGAATAAGATCATCGCAGTTAAAAATAATTTTCGATTCGTGAATTTTTGGATGAAAAATGCACTCGCTGGGATTAAGATCCCGTTGACCAACATATATCCGGTAGTAAGCCATTGAACAACAGACGCTTTCACGTCAAATTCTGTCATAATCGTCGGTAATGCCACGTTTAATAATGTATTATTCAACAATGCAACAAACGCACCAATAAATAGAATTGCTATCATGCCATATGGCGGTTTTTCATGCATTTCTTTTATATCCATCTATTTTTCCTCCACTCATATATATAATATAAAATATAAACAGTCCGTCAGTTTATCACTTTTCACATTTTATACCCACAGTCCAAATAATGCAAGAGTATAGTCCGAAAAAATAATACTATATTGATAATTAAAGCTATACGAGTTAGAATATTATTAGACTACTAGTATAAAGGTGATTATATGAATGATCGTAAACAACATGTTTTATTAACGGCGCAGCGTATTTTTGTGAATAAAGGGTTTGCCACTACGTCCGTACAGGACATTTTAGACGAGTCTGGCATCTCAAAAGGGACATTCTATAATTACTTTTCGTCGAAAAACGAATGCCTAATTGCGATATTAGAGCATGCACATAATGAAGCAACTGTTAGACGCCAAGAATTGCTAATAGGTGGGGATATCTCAAGCAAAGATGTTCTCATTGAACAAATTTTAGTACGTATGCAAGTAAACCGCGAACAGAATCTGATTCCACTTTTTGAGACAATTTTTCATTCAGGAGATTCCGATTTAAGGGCTTTCGTCAAAAAAAACCACCTTATAGAACTTTCATGGCTTTCTAGGAGACTCATAGATATATACGGGAAAGATGCTATGGCTTACTCTTTTGACTGCGCAGTTCTGACACTTGGGATGATTCAGCATATGATGCATGTATGGAAGGCAGGTTCGAAAGAGGATAATGATATCGATACTGCCAAACTCGTTCATTTCATCTTTCGCCAGATGGATGTAATTATTGCTAATATGATTAGTACAAAAGATGTATTGCTTGGGGATAGTGCATTTTTCATATCCATTGAAAATGTAGATGTGGACGTACAAACGAAGCAACAATTACTTGTAGACCTTGTAGCTTTTAAGCAAACCCTAGAGGATAATGCAAATCCAAAAGGTATACAGTATTTACAATTTTTAATTGATGAATTACAGGTAGAACAACCAAAGATTTTCTTAATCGAAACGATTCTTCGTTCATTTAGGGAAGCTTTCTCAAAAACATCCCATGAACTAGAAGCGCGAGAACTTGCTTTTGAGCTGTGGAGATATGTATCTACAATCGAGGAAGAAAGAAAATAGTGAACCCGTTTCAGTAAGCTGAAATATCGGGGAATCAGGTGGGGGTCTTAAAGAACAGAATAAAAATAGGCCCCTCCGCAGTGACCAGGTATAGCTCGGTGGGGCTGTCATTTTGAAATATTTATTCGTTTCTCTCTTTAAATTCCGCATATAACTTTACAGCAAATATGATTTCGCAAAGTAAAACAAATCCAGGTAATAAAAACATTGTTGTTCCACTTAATATATATCCTAAAACAAAAGAAATAACAGGGATAATAAACGCCATATATTTATATATAGGTGACTGATATACCCAATGATATGGAAAAAGATGGGCACCATATATAATTGCATATATCATAACCATTTTTTCAGGCGCTCCATTGAAGGCCCAAATGACAATTAATAAATATATCATTTGATTTAATGTAAATATCAAGATGACCTTAGAGAGTGGATTATTCTTCACAGAGAATTCCAATTTTAACATTTTTGTAAATAAATAGCCTAGCGGCATCACCAATGAAGCGCAACAAAGAATAATGAGATTGATAATCTTATATTCTTCAATAGGCAATAACATTGCAACAGTAATTAAAGTCCAAATCACACAGGATGCCAAAATAAAAGGCAATCCTTTTTTATTTTTATTAGATATATCTTTAATCATAACCGACAACTGTTGATCAAAATTCAAGTCCTTACTCCCCTTTTTGCACGAAACACATGATGGATTTATTCTGACGGATAACGCTTAGGAATTTCAATTCACACTTTTTCTGCGATGGAACTTTTCTTTCCTTTTAACTCTTTACAGTTGAATTACCCCCATTTACTCTCCGCGTTCGTTGAACGTGGGGGATTCACCGCTATAGCTTGTTTCCCAAACCATTCGGCTTTTATTTCAAGTATTTTGCGGAACTGTGACCATTCCACTTCACTGATAGCTTTAGCAGGACTGCGGTTTTTGAGCATATAGCTATTCAATCGTGGCTTTTGATGATGTGTGTTGAAATCTTATCTAGTAGTTTTTTATTCCCATTACTTTTTCTCCCCCTTTTGGTAGCAGGAATTAACCTCTTTATGTTAAATTAAAACTATACAAAAGATTAATTCCTTATTCTTTTATCAATGCTCCCAGTCGTCCAAACTTTTTGGTTTTTCTTTTGTCTATACTTCGACAATACCAATAATTCCCCCTTTTTTCTACCTATTCCCTATATTCGCTTCAATTTGTTTATCCTTGTCTTCTATATTTTCTTGGTTTAAACCACCTTATCGAGCCGGAGACCCAGGTTGTCTTATTTCACACGTTAAAGTAATAGAGCATTACAACCTAACAACATGCAAAAATCTAATCTCTGATTCCGGATATGACAGCGAAGAAAATGGAGTCATAGCTTATGTAAAATATATTTCCATTAACAAGGAACAGACGAAGGCATGGAAAAACAAATTGGAAAATAGGAGATATAACTTTGATAGAAGCTCAAAAAATCCTTTCAGTGATAGGTTTCTTTTTTATATTTTATCTACGTGGGAGAAAATTCAACAGCTAAGTTCTTTAAATACTCATTAGTTATTGCTCTATTATTTTTAACCAGTTATTTGATGATTTATTTGTTTATTACATTAAAAGCTAAAAAATAAAAATGATCCTGTCTAGGGCAGTCCTTACTCTTCCCCCAGTCCCAAATGCTAATAAATCACATATCAGATATGATTTGAAAATGAGCCACCTTCACAGCATTTTTTCTGATAACCTTACCAATCGTAACTCTTTCCTCCTGTTGTTAGCAAACAAAAACTTCTTGACCAAAAAGACCCTTTTTAAAGTTTTTGTCTGATTTTCGGGAACTCTTTCTTGAATTGAAGAGAACTTTTACTTTTGTAAACATTAGTGAGCTTAGAATAATTCTGTTCTGGGTTGTGTTATCATGATTTCAATTTATAAGTGAAATGTGATATTTCTTCCCCAGAGAGATGAACATCTCTTTGGACGTTCGGATACATCGTCATCTATCACTTTTGTACGGTATTCTAAAATACTTTCTAATTTCACACGTACACCGAACTTTATCACTTATTAGACTGATCATATTAAAGGCAAAGCCTCTTGCAAAACCAAAATTCCCCACTATCATAGGCTACGCCCTTCATATGATTGAAGTAGCGATACTCTATCGGTAAAATATGATAGAAAAATAAGTAATCAACTTTTTATGAAAACTATTTCTAGGACTTCGAAGTATAATCTCGGCATAGTTAGAAGTTGACTATTCATGTATCTAATAATTATAATTATCTCAGTTCAATAAAGCATTTAAGGAGGATTACTATGGAGCATCGTTCTTTACTTCTTTTAGGATTACTCATGACACAGAGCCAACACGGTTATCAAATTCATGACTTTATTGAAAGAAACCTTACTTTCATTACGAATATGAAAAAAGCAACAGCCTATTCTTTGCTCGATAAATTGAGTAAGGAGGGTTATATAGACGTTTCTATCGAATATGATGGCAACCGCCCGCCACGGAAAGTTTATTCTATTAATGAGAATGGAATAGGACATTTCTATGATTTATTATCTGAAAACCTGTCATCTGCCGAAACTGTTTTTTATGAAGGAGACATTGGCTTGATGTTTCTCGACCATCTACCAGTAGATCAAACAATTAAGTCTTTACATAAAAGGCATCAAGAATTACAGGATAAATACCATGTATTAATGCAATTGCCTATTCATGATCATAGTAACGGCGTTAACATTGCGATTCGTCATAAGCAAAAAATGTTGGAAGCTGAGCTATCTTTCTTAACTGAAACAATTCAAACACTAGCAAGCAAGTAACCATCGAGAAATGGAGTGACCATTATGTTAGAAACAAAAAGAGCCTTACCAATCTTATTTGCCGTCATGTTTTTCGTCATGGTTGGTTTTGGTATTATTATCCCAGTACTACCCTTTTATGCTGAAAATATAGGTGCTTCTCCAACACAATTAGGCATGCTCATGGCTGTTTATTCGCTCATGCAGCTTTTATTCGCGCCCATGTGGGGACGTGTTTCTGACCGAATTGGCCGAAAACCGGTGATTATGATTGGAATTTCTGGACTTGCCCTTTCATTTTTCTTGATGGGAGCATCATCATCCCTTTGGATGCTATTTGCAGCTAGAATCATCGGCGGATTTTTATCTTCCGCTAATATGCCAACGGTGATGGCTTATGTAGCTGATATTACAACCCCTGAAGACCGCGGCAAAGGAATGGGGATTGTAGGCGCGGCTGTTGGGCTAGGTTTTGTATTTGGTCCAGCTATTGGCGGGATATTTTCAAAAGTAAGTTTAAGCACGCCTTTTTATATCGCTGGAGCCTCATCCCTTCTCACTTTTTTCCTTGTGTGGTTTTTTCTTAAGGAATCTTTGCCACAAGAAAGTAGAGGTCAGCAAAATTCTAAAAAAACATCATTATGGCAGGCAATGAGTGGATCGTTATCCGTTTTATTCATGCTACAATTATTTATTTCCTTATCCTTATCAGGCTTAGAAGCAACTTTCGCTTATTATGCCGCTAAAAAGGCCGGATTAGGAACAGTTAAACTTGGCTATATCTTTATGATTATGGGATTAGCTGGAGCCTTTGTTCAAGGTGGATTAGTTGGGAGGATGACCAAAAAGTTTGGTGAGGGATTTGTCATTCAAATTGGAATTATCGTTTCTGCTATCGGCTTCGGACTTATCTTATTCGTCAATAACTTTACAACTGCTGCAATTTTTTTAACGATCTTCGGAATTGGAAATGGCGTTATTCGTCCAAGCGTTTCCGCATTATTAACGAAAACTTCGACGTCTGGACATGGTAGTACCACTGGATTATTATCTTCCGTCGACTCGCTCGGAAGAATAATCGGTCCGCCATTAGGTGGCTGGCTCTTCTCAATCGCAGCTGGACTACCTTATATCTCGGGGATTATTTTATCCTTAATTGCTCTTGTTCTATATCGCTTCTATACAGCTCAAGCGAGCAAACTTCACCAACTTAGTTAAAAACACCTTCTGTCGGATGGATCCATTCGACAAAAGGTGTTTTACTTTTATAGAATAATACTAATAAAGAGTTCCCTAATCAATAACCAGTACCGATTGTGTAGTACACTAAAATAAGAGGCTCTATTATATATATTTATTGTCTAAAAAATATATTTTGATATCCCAAGGAGGAGAAAAAATGGGTCGTATTTGCGCTAAAGAGTTCAACTGTGAAAAAGAGCTAACACTTGCTGTTATAGGCGGTAAATGGAAGATGCTTATTCTATGGTATTTAGGTAAAGAAGGCACGAAACGGTTTAATGAATTAAAAAAACTCATCCCGGGAATTACTCAGAGAATGCTTGTAAATCAATTGCGCGAACTTGAATCGGATTTTATCATTCACCGAGAGGTTTACCCTGTTGTGCCTCCAAAAGTTGAATATTCATTGACTGAACAAGGACAAACATTAATGCCCATTCTTGAATCGATGTATAGCTGGGGCAAAAACTATAAAACTTTTACCGAAGAAAAAATTGATGATGTGGCTACATTCACTGGATCTACCAACTAAACCACTAATCCATGCGTTGAAACATCGCGCATGGTTTTTTATCTCGATTCTTCTTTAGGATTTAAGCCTTCTGATTCCTAAATATCTCGGCTTCCTGAAACGAGTTACCTTCACCTCAGACAGTATACTTTTCCACACTATGTGAGATTAATGTGCGTACTTACTTTATTACATATGAAGCATTAGACTGAATATAGGTATTAAAAAAACTAGTAAGGGAGCTAACTAAGTTATGAAATTACAATTAGCATTAGATCTAGTAAATATTCCAGAGGCAATAGAATTAGTGAATGAGGTTCAAGCATATATCGATGTTGTCGAAATCGGCACACCTATTATTAATAGTGAAGGTCATAGAGCAGTAAAGGAATTAAAAGAAGCATTTCCACATTTAACTGTCCTTGCTGATGTGAAAATTATGGATGCGGCAGGATATGAAGTGATGAAAGCATCTGCAGCTGGTGCTGATATCGTTACAATCCTTGGTGCAGCAGAAGACGAATCTATCAAAGGTGCAGTAGAAGAGGCGAAAAAACAAGGAAAAGAAATCCTAGCAGATTTAATTGCAGTGAAAGATATCAAAGGTCGCGCTCAAGAATTGGATGCACTAGGTGTTGATTATATTTGCGTACATACTGGCTATGATTTACAAGCTGTTGGTCAAGACTCACTTGAAGACTTGCGTGCAATTAAAAGCGTTGTCAAAAATGCGAAAACGGCTATTGCCGGAGGGATTAAATTAGAAACTTTGCCAGAAGTGCTTACAGCGCAGCCAGATTTAGTTATTGTTGGCGGTGGCATTACAAGCAAAGATGATAAAAAAGCCGCAGCGGCGGAAATACAACAGCTCATTAAAGAAGCGGCTGCTACCGTATAACCATGAAGACTACTCAGTTTACAAAAGAAATTTTAAAAGAACTCCAACGTACAGCCGAACTGATTAATGATTCCGAAGCGGAACAGCTCGTTGATGGTATTTTGAAAGCGAAAAAGGTATTTGTCGCTGGAGCAGGTCGTTCAGGTTTTATGGCGAAGTCATTTGCTATGCGTATGATGCATGTTGGACTAGAACCATATGTCGTTGGTGAGACAGTCACACCGAATCTAGAACAAGACGATATTTTCATCGTCGGTTCTGGTTCTGGTGAAACGAAAAGTCTTGTTTCCATGGCAGAAAAAGCAAAAAGCATTGGCGCTATGATTGTTGCTGTAACGATTAATCCCACATCATTGATTGGACAATTGGCGGACATCATTATTGAAATCCCCGCTCAAACAAAATCGGGGGAAAACTCCGGGGCCAAGTCTATCCAACCAATGGGCACCCTCTTTGAACAAAGTCTCTTACTTTTCTACGATTCCATTATTTTAAGGTTCATGGAAAAGAAAGAATTAAATTCAAAGAAGATGTACGGTAGACACGCTAATTTAGAATAAATGTTCATATTATAAATAAAACTACTTGTTTTCCGCTCCCTTATGAGTGGAGAACAAGTAGTTTTATTTTACATATAGGATTGTCCATCGGAGAATTATATCATTCATTTCGACCGTACTTTTTACGCCACCATGTTCCTACATGCTTCTGCACATATAAAGCACGCATCAGCACATCGTTGACAGTGGTCATGGTCATGCTTCTTACATTCATTACCACATGCCTCACAAATATCAGAACATAATTGGCAAATTTCTTTTACGAACGGGCTATTTGTCTGCATTACTCTGGCAGCAAATACACACATATCTGCACAATCTCTGTCCATCCTAATACATTGTTCCATCATCTTAACATTATCTTCCTTCAAACAGGCATCATAGCAATGATTGCAAGCTTCTAGACAATCCAGACAAGCTTTTAAACATGACTCATACGTTGGATTCATTGAAAATTACCTCCTTAAGAAGTCTCTAATATATGTTACCCAATTTAATTACAGATAAACTAAAGCGTGAAATAACAAAAAATAATCCGCTTATTTGATATACTTTTTATATCTGATATAATTATTATACAAAGAGGTGATTAATATTAACATTTGTCCCTATTTAGAGTCCTCCTTTCAAATTCTCGGGAGAAAGTGGAATGGGCTTATCATCCATTATTTATCCCTTTGCAAGGATAGTACAGCTCACTTTTCTGATATCAAAAGAGATCTTACAGACATTACACCAAGGGCACTCTCTATGAAGTTATCTGAACTTAGTGAGCACGGCTTGGTTGACAAAAAGGTGATTGGATTATCCCCTGTTATCATCTCTTATGAATTAACAATAAAAGGGCAATCACTTGCACAGGCACTTAAGCCCATTCAAGAATGGGCGCAGCAATATCAACAAATTACAAAATAAATAAACAAGGAGTGGCTATTAATGAAAAATAATATGATATGCGACTTAGAGACGGGTATTTGCGGGGAAGCTGGAAATGGAGAAATGGAATTCATCGACCTAAATAAACCTAAGAAAACCATTACACTTTATTATGTTACTGACCCAATCTGTTCACACTGTTGGGCACTTGAGCCTGTGCTTCGTAAGTTCGAAGAGCAGTATGGTCACCATTTCAATATTCAAACAGTCATGGGAGGATTATTGGAGAATTGGGATGGTTTTGCCGATGTAAGTAATGGTATTTCAGGAACTGCCGATGTTGCTGGCCATTGGCAAGAAGTTGGTGAACAATCCCGCATGCCGATTGATGGAACAGTTTGGTTCGAAAATCCGATCCAATCATCCTTCCCTCCTTCTCGTGTCTATAAAATCATTCAAAAGCAAGATGATAAATTAGCAACGGTATTCCTCCGTCGGATTCGAGAATCTCTCTTTGCTTTTAACAAAAACATTGCGGAAGATCAGCAAATGATTGATGTGATTAATCAACTTGGTCTCAACGGTGCAGATATTGTTAAAGAAGCACATCTTGAAAAAGGTCATCAGTTATTGAATGAAGACTTTACGCTTGCTAGAAGTCTTGGTGTACGTGGTTTTCCATCTATTATCATGGTCAATCAAGATAATAAAGGTGTCAAAATAGTCGGGGCTAGATCACTAGATTACTACGTGAATGGATTAAAACAGGTTCTCTCTCAGGATGAGGAGCTACTACATCCAAAGCAACAATCTCCCCTTGCTGAGCTACTAAAAAAAGAGGAATTATTATTTTCGAAGGAAATCGAAGTAATGTACGATATTGAGCAAAAAGAGTTTGACGGTTTTATTCAAAAAGAACTTTCGGCTGATACGTATGAGCTAAAAGAAGTTCTCGGTGAAAAATATATCGAAAAGAAATAATTAATCTATATACGTTGAAAATATGAATCACTTATTGGATAAAAGCTTTTTTTCATGCAAGTAAATCCTTTTAGCATGGAATTCTTATGGAGAGTAATGACTTCCACGCCACTATATTAGTGTAAGTCAGCCTACTCCGTAGCTTTGGTCATTTATTCCGTGATTTTAGAAATATTCCCGTAACTTTAGAGGGTAATTCCGTAACTCTGATTCTTCTTTACAAACGCCAAAGTTACCTTACAACAATGGGATATTAGATTGTACAACTAACATGAGTAAAAAGGAGCGTATAAACATGGCATATATTTTACAGATGGATTTCACTCATACTGGGCCGTTTGGTGAAGAAATGACCGCCGCTTTTTCCGATTTAACGAAAAGCATCAATGAGGAAAACGGATTCCTTTGGAAAATTTGGACTGAAAATGCTCAAACTAACGAAGCCGGTGGAATTTATGCCTTTGAAACAAAAGAGGATGCTGAAAAATACCTAGCCAAACATTTAAAACGCTTAAGCGGATTTGGCGTAAAAAACGTAAATGCAAAAATATTTGACATAAATACGAGCTTAACTGAAATAAATAATGGACCTTTAAAATAATAAAGGCATCGTCCCATCCCATATTCTAAATAAGACGATAAAAATGGACGCTTTATTTAGGGCAGGTTTTATGTATTTATGGAGTTCTTCCCACAATCATTTATTCGTACCGAAGATTTGAAGTGCTTCCTGCAAGTTTGAAGTTTCCTTTTGTAAAAGTGGATATTTTTCTAAATAAGGTACTGTCATTTTAGCAAGTGGCTGTTTTTGCTCAGCAGCCATTGCCATATTTTCAAAAACAAGCATTAATTGTGCCAGCTCCTCATCAGATAAAGAAGAGTATATAGAAATTTTCAAGTAGTAGTGAAGCAAATATCCAATATGTTCAATAGAAGTGATAGCAGGTCTGAGATTTCCCATTGTGATATTAGTTGGAATCTCACCAAGAGCTGTTGAATATAAAATTTTTAAATTAGTAAGATTCGTTTGCATTTCTTGCTCTCTGATTTCTTCACACGACAAATCACTTCTTTTTTCTGAAAACAACATGAGGAGCAATTGTGTTTGGCTTCGGATTGTCCTGGCTATTGAGCGAGGAAGACGACTCGAGGCGGACCGCCTACCAAGCAATATTGTCCCTATTAAACCTATCACACAGCCCATGAAAATATCCGTAATTCTCGTTGTGGCAAAATAGCTAACATTATGCATCCGTGTTGTGCTTTCTGCAAGTAGCAAAGCGTTTGGCGTAATAAACATTACAGCAATCGCATAATTTTTCCCAATAAAAAGCTCGGTGAAGAAAGTCATTATCATGATGAGAGTAATGATTACCATTCCTGTAGGCTCCAGCGAAAGAATAAGACTCGCCGCAAGAATGCCAATGATTGTCCCAAATGTCCTTTGAATCGCGCGATGGAAAGTTGCCATGACAGTAGATCCCAACATGACAGCTGCACAAGATAAAATAATCCAATAGGAACGATTAAAGTCAAAAGAAAAGGCGATGATAGCAGCTATTGTTAGGACAATCCCATATCTTATCGCATTTAATAGAACAATTGAATTATGATCAAGTGCTCCTCCAAGAACAGTTTTTAAGGATGGCTTGGAAATCTTCATTTCTCCATTAAGTTGAGAAACTGGTTCAGACATAAGAAGATAAGCATCATCAATTTTTAAAAATAAATGTCGGACATCTTCATTCTCATGTTGAAAATTAGACATTTTTAATCCATTCCTTTTATTCCTATTTTCAATAACCTCTGCTAAATCTCGGACTGACTGACTTAATTCTGGGGGAAGTGTCGGACTATCTTGTGAATCAAATTTGAATATATCCAACAATATTGAGTTAGCTTGGTGATTTAGTAGAAACAATCGTTTATAAAGGTTAGAAGTGCGCCAAGAACTGTACCCAGCTAAAAGGGTATCATCTGCTGTTTTCATTTGTAGAACCGTTTTCCATCTCGCCTCAGGAAAGTCTTCTGTTCCGACTGACTCTAAAAGTGAAGCTAACTCCTGACAAACCCCTTTCATAGCTTTCTTCTCTGGTCCATGAGGTTCTATCAATCTGCCTGCCATTCCGATCAACCATGCTAAGACACCACCTAGAAAAACAAGTCCCCCACGCATAAGAGCAAGAGTTGGATCAATTGGCATACCAGTAGCCATGGAAAAACCTAAAATAAAAAAGATTGCAGCAGGTCCTGGAATTTTTAACGCTCCAAAGATAAATGTCCCGATTGCCCCAATCATCCCCACGGTGACAGCTGATAGGATTGGTAAAGGAGCAAATAGAGTCCCTAACCCTACGGCTAAACTCATTCCGAGTAATACACATAGCAATTTCTTGGCTCTTTGAGCATATGGTTCATTAAATATATATAAATAAGTGAAACTTCCAATGCCAGCTAACAAACCATATTGTAGATTCCCAACTAATAATCCAATTAAAGGTGGCAGTGCGGCACACACTCCTGCGCTAATCGCTTTTATCCACGGTATAGGTGCTTTCCTCATTTCAAAAGCCTGATTCACCATGAAAAATGCGGATGCTAAATATGAATAGAAACGTTTAAATGATTTATTCATTCCATTAGCCCCCTTGTGTTTTATGGAGTTTGCTACAGTACTTATATTCCCTTTTTATTAATCATCTATGCTAAACAAAAGACTAAAAAAGCATACAGATAGCCTGCATGCCATTCAAATAATCAGTTATTCGTTTTTTGTATCCAATCAATAAAGTTTTCCATTACTGTATTTAAGAAGTTGATGGTAGGTTCGTGAATAAGTTTTCCGGATTGATCCAGCCTTTCATGGATCGCTCCGATAAATACCTCATTACCTGGTAAGGTAAGTGCCGATACTCCGGGTGAATTCAAGATTTGTCGTAGTTGCATTTGCGCGCGTACTGTACCTAAGGCACCTCCAGATCCACCAACAACCATGACTGGTTTATTAACCATTACTTTATCTACCCTAGAAAACCAGTCAATTGCATTTTTCAATACGCCAGGAATTGAGTGATTATACTCGGGTGTTACTATTAACACCCCATCACTGGCAGCAATTTTACTTTTGATGTCTATAACAACATCGGGTGGCGTGAGTTCTTTGTCTTGGTTGTACATCGGAATCTCTTCAATCGGCAGAATCTCAATCTCAACCCTATTTTGAAAATGTTCCTTCATAAAAGAAGCAAGCTTTTTATTATAAGAATCTTTCCGTAAACTACCAACTATTGCAACCAACTTCAATTTCTTCACCTCGTTTTTTTATTTTAGGTATATTCTTTTATATTAAGGCAATTGGAACACTTATCCAAATATTATTCTCCTCATTTATGAAAGTTTATATCAATGTGAGTAATCACTTTACACCCATTAACAGAAACGTTACTATAATAGTGAGTGATTACTCACTATAGAAAAGAGGCGGATCAAATGAATACAGATAATATTTGTGTATCTATTCGTCAAGTTTCAAAAAGGTTTGGTAAACACCAAGTACTCGAAGATATTAACTTAGAAATTAACAAAGGTGAAATATTTGGACTTCTCGGACCATCAGGTGCTGGAAAAACTACATTAGTAAAGCAGTTATCTGGACTAGATAACCCTACGTCAGGTGAAAATTTTATTTTTCAAGAGAAAATGCCAACATTAAGTCTCATTAACAGAATTGGGTATATGGCTCAATCTGATGCTTTATATGAAGAACTGTCTGCCAAGGAAAACCTACAATTTTTCTCAACTTTATATGGACTAAAAGGTGAGAAACAATCTCGAAGAATAAAAGAAGTGATGGAACTTGTCCAACTTTCAGATCATCTTACCAAGTTAGTCTCTAACTACTCTGGAGGAATGAAAAGAAGACTTTCACTGGCAATCGCACTTCTTCACGAACCTGAGATGTTGATTCTAGATGAACCTACAGTTGGCATCGATCCAGTTTTAAGGAAAAGCATTTGGGATGCCTTTTATAAATTAAAGAAAAAAGGGACGACGTTAATTGTGACTACTCATGTCATGGATGAAGCCGAAAAATGTGACCGATTAGCCCTTATGCGGGAAGGACGACTTATTGCAATAGGAACTCCTAATGAACTTAAAGAACAGACAAATTCAGATACTATTGAAGAAGCCTTTCTTGTCTATGGAGGTGCTCAAGCATGAGAGTTATTGCTTTAGTTATAAGAATACTGCGCCAAATCGTGAGGGATAAACGCACGATGGGATTGCTTATTTTCGCTCCCATCCTTGTCTTATCAATGATGCATTTAGTATTTAATGGCGATGACTACGTTCCGAAAATTGGATTAGTCAATATCCCGGAAATACTTGCAGATCAGATAAGTTTTGAAGATGCAGATATTACGGAATACAGCAATGTAAATGAGGCAAAGAAAGACTTGGTCAATCAAGATTTGGATGTCTATCTTACATTTGAAAACAAGTATCCAGCTATTTTTCTTGAAGGTAGCGACCCAAGTGTAACTGGGTCTGTCATGAAATGGTTGCAAACTGCTTTACCATCGGAACAGGCAAAAAATTCTTCTGCTGAGCTAAAAATCGACTATTTGCACGGTTCTAGTGAGTTGGGACAATTCGATTACTTTGGACCTGTGCTGCTTGGCTTTTTTGTATTCTTCTTTGTTTTTCTCATCGCAGGAGTTTCATTCTTGCGTGAGCGTACAACTGGAACACTTGACAGGCTGCTTTCTAGCCCGCTACGCAGATGGGAAATCGTAACTGGATATCTGCTTGGTTTTGGTATCTTTGCGACGATTCAATCAACAATCATCGCTACGTACGTCATTTATGTGCTTGGGATGGTCATGGAAGGTTCATTTGGCTATGTATTATTGATTACCTTACTTCTCTCATTAACTGCACTCACACTCGGTATTTTATTATCTGCTTTTGCCAATAATGAGCTGCAAATGATGCAATTTATTCCGATCATTGTTATTCCACAGATTTTCTTTTCCGGGTTGTTTAACCTGGATACTATATCTAAATGGCTGAGCTGGATTGGACCATTCACCCCTTTATATTACGCCGCTGATGCATTAAGAAATGTTATGGTTAGAGGATATGGCTGGGGAGATATTTACATGAATATTCTAGCGTTAATCGGCTTCTCTCTTTTATTTGTGACGTTGAACATCTTGGCACTCCGTAAGTATAGGAAGATATAACATAGACTGTTATTCCATCCTATCCGGAAATGCTTTAATATTAAAAAGATAGAAGGCATAAAGGAGTAGACAAATGTCTAAACAAGATCAAAACTTAGAAGAAATTTTTTTACAAAAAGAAGGCTTAACGGAAAAACAACAGAACATTTTAGCTGCCGCAACTGAAGCCTTTGCTGAAAAAGGCTTCGCTGCTACCTCAACAAGTGAAATCGCCAAAAAAGCTGGGGTAGCAGAAGGAACAATTTTCAGACATTATAAAACGAAAAAGGATTTATTGTTGTCGATTGTCTCGCCGATGATGGTAAAGTTGATGGCTCCCATCGTCATTAAAGATTTAAATAAGGTATTAGATCATCGCTATGAAAACTTTGAAGCATTCGTGCGTGCCATGATTGAAAACCGTGCGAAGTTTCTTAAAAATAATTTACCGATCGTTCGCATTTTAATACAAGAAATTCCATTTCACCCTGAGTTAAAAGAGCAATTTATCGAGCATATTGGCATTAAAGTCATGACGCGCTTTAAAGAAATTATTGAACACTACCAAGCGAAAGAACAAATTATTGATCTGCCGAGCGATACTGTAATCCGCTTAACAGCTTCGACAATTATTGGCTATTTCATGACCAAGTATGTCATTGCGCCCGGGGCCGATTGGAATGAAAATGAGGAATTGGAAAGAACGATACAATTCTTAATGAGCGGACTAACACCTGGGAGATCTTGATCAGCACATAGTTCGGAAAAGAAAACCAAGGCCCGTAGGAATACCCTTTAGAAAAGGGATATGTGGACAGTAATTCAGTGAGTGGCTCATAACCGGGGACCGAAAAGCCAATGGTTTAATAGCTATCTGAAATATGCACAGGCTATAAATAAGACCTTTATAAAATAATGATAGAAAATAGACATCCTCCTAAACGAAGATGTCTATTTTAATCAAAGAATATGAGGATCTTAGCGTTATTTTGCTAGACGGCTTTTAATAAAACCAATTAAAGCAGGTAGAACAGATAAAAAGATAATCATTAAAAGGACGGTTGAAAAGTTATCTTTAATGATAGGGAAATTCCCGAAGAAATAGCCTGCCATCGTACATAATCCAACCCAAAGCGCCGCTCCAACTACATTATAAATGATAAAATAACGATAGTTCATTCGGCTAGCCCCTGCAACAAACGGGGCAAATGTACGAATAAATGGCATAAAACGGGCGATGATAATCGTTTTACCACCATGTTTATTAAAGAAATCCTCTGCCTTTTTCATTTTCTCTTGGTTAATCACTTTTCCTAACCAACTATTTGGTGGAATGGATGTCCCCACTTTTTTTCCGATTTGATAATTGACTGTGTCACCTAAGACTGCTGCGACAAAAAAGACAATAACTAGAAGTCCGATATTGAAAGCATCTATTGCTGCAAAGGCACCACTGGCAAACAATAATGAATCCCCAGGTAAAAAAGGAAAAATAACAATACCTGTTTCCACAAAAACAATTAAAAATAAAATCGCATAAGACCAAACATCAAATATTTGTATAATATCGACCAGATGTTCATCTATATGCAAGATAAAACTGATTAAATTTTGAATTAACGTCATACTTGTACTCCCTATCATCAAATTAATAACAAATATTATCCTTGATCTACTAACGTATCCTACTCTATTATAACTGATTTGATGAAGAAGCAAATAATTATATTGATAGTTATATAATCTTTTACAATAGAAACACTATAACCACACAAGTTAAATACCACTGGCGAAAAATGTTACTTAAGAAGCTATCATTCGATTTCACTTATAAACCATTAATTTCTTTTCCTAAGATAAGTCTCTTTTTTAACGCTTAAGTTGATTAATCATGTATGATATATCCAAAATACCTTAGTATTCCAAGAAAAATGGGAGGATTACAAATGATAGCTACTTTAAATCGAGTTGAAAACGGTTATATCGCTAAATATGAACGCCATTTAAAGCATTCAGTTGAACAAGTATGGGCTATGCTGACGGAAAACGAGAAGTTGGAGAAATGGTTTTCTGAGCTCCGAGTTGATGATCTTAGCGTGGGTGGACTTATAAAATTTGATATGCAGGATGGGACTTTCGAAGAGATGAAAATTATCGAGCTCGAAATGACATCTATATTAGAATTTACATGGGACAAGGATGTTGTTCGATTTGAACTGTATCCAGAGCAAGAAGGGTGCCGCCTTATATTAAAAGAGAAGATCAATACGATTACAGATCATACACCCAGAGACCTTGCGGGATGGCATGTATGCCTTGATGTCATCCAAGCATTACTCGCTGGCAAGTCTATAGAGGACCGAAAAGCCGAATGGGAAAAATGGTATCCGAAATATGTACAAGCTATAAAAGATATCTCTGAAAATTAATAAAGAGCTCACTCTGAGTGAAAAGGAGTACTAAATCATTATAATTTAGCACTCCTTTTTGTACTGATCCCTTTGAAATTTTCACCTTTTAAATGCACCAGTATAAGAATCATTGTATTCCGATACCTCTTCCGGTCTAGCTACACCTCCTTCTGGTCCCATATCGATCACCCAATCCGACTACGTCATAGATAAAGTTTTGCTTCTCAAGAAGCCATCATATAGATTGAATCTTTTTATACATACCCATGAACTTCTTAAAGTTGACAATAAAATAAGGAGAATAAGCACTATAAGCTCCTCTCCTTTTAGGGTGTTCAAAAAAAACAGAATCAGAACAATAGAAAGCTAACATCATTTGGGGTTCCGCAGACCTATATTTAAATTACGAAACAATGATTTCCTGCTCCTGTATATCAAGCCTTTCTAGTTCGTGATTCACTTTGTCACGCTTTCGAGCAAGCTGATCTTGTACTCGGCGGACGTCTCGAAGTACACCATTCAACTTACTTTTTCCATCTGTAATCCGAGAATGAACCATCCAATCTGAAAAGATATTGTCGAAGAACAAGTCCGTAAAGGTGAAAATATCGTTCTTGTTAATCGTAAATATTTCTGCAGCAATGTTCTGAACGTCCATCAGTTCCGTTTCGAAGTGGCGTAATGCTCGCTGTGCACGGTGAACAAGGTCACCTGAACTGTTTATCTCAGAATACTTTATTGCGGACACAAGTAAACCACCTCCAAGAAATGTATCCCACACAGACATTCCTTCCGCAGAACCGAGCTTATCAAGAGCAGAATTGAGCGTACGAATTGCCTGGTGGCCAGCATCATGTGCTTCATCGATTTCACGCTGCATGGAGCGTAGAGTCACACGCTCATCAGCAATTTTTTGCAAAGTACTGTTCGCAACTGAATCATTTTGTCTAATCCATCTTTCTTTTTCTTTTAAAAAGTCTTCCCATTCTTCCTCAATATAGAGAAAATCGGGATTTTGCATCTCTTTCCGCAATCTTTTCGTTTCGGCTTCTAGATCAAGTGCTGTTTTTTGGGCCTCATTAAATTTCAACTCAGATTCCATGGCTTCCGCCATTTCCTTTTCCATTTTTTCATCCCATTTGCCGGTCCACGCATTTATTTTATTAACGAATGAAAATTTACCAAGTTTTGCAACATCCTGCTGCTCCTTCGTCAGCTGTTTGTGTAGTCTTTCGCGTAATACATAGGCTTCCTTCAAATGTGCTTCTGACCCATCCAGTCGCCGCTTCACTCTATTTCGCTCGTTACGTTTCATCATTAAATCCATTTGTCGTTCGTGTATGTCGGATCTCATCCCAACACCCCCTCTTATTAGGTACGAATAATCAGTAAGGAGGTTTCACATTTTTTCACAAATAATGGAATTATACGTAAAGTGGTTGTTTTTTGCTTCTGCCAAAAACTTATTATCAATAAAACGACTATACTTTTTCGTATAAAAGATCCTTTATACCATCCTCTAAACTCTCCACTTAATACCAAATGCAACACTTCTACAAGTCCAATAAACTCTTTTTCTACAATATCCATCATTTTAAAATCTAGGTCATAGGCTTTTGTAATTTTTTCTCCCGGAAAATCATTCATATCGAGTAACGTCGTGGAAAAAATCTGTACACGGATCGCCATTAGGAAAGACGGGGTCATTGTTAACGAAGGAACACTAGCTGCACTACAGGCGAAATATATGGAAACATTATATGTCTCGATGCAAGTCGCTAAAACGCCTGATAATCTACTACTTTCTACAGTCGGCAATCTAGTGGGATCTATTGAATTAGAAGATAATTTGGTCCATTTCACTGCACAGAATGATGAAGCGATCGGAGAAGTGGTTATGCTTTTTGTTCAAGCTGGAATTGGCGTCCATCGTATTTCTGCCAATCAACCAAATCTTGAGGATATTTTTTCTTGAATGGATAAGGAGGGTGTTACATTTGTGGAAATGGATGTTTGTCTTGGTTAATATTGCGATACTTCTATTTTTTAGCTACTTAATATACAACCAGATACCGCTATTAAAAAATAATACAACAGATTGGAAAGAATATCTGTGGCTGTCACTGCGAGTCTTAGTTATTCTCTTTGCGGCTGAGAGATTGAGAAATTTACTTATAGCGCCTACAAAACAAAACGTCCGGTCTTAGTAATGATTGGGATAATATGCTATCTCTCTTAGGACTATAGTTAAAACACGCATCGATAGTTAGGAACTCCTATACATGTCGGTGCATGTTCCAAAGCCTTTCTTTTTCATGACTAGACTTCCTTGTATTTCCTCCACATTTACAAGACCGGATTTAAATATACTATTTTGGGTAAAACATTCCTACGAAGACTTGTTATACCGATTAACCTTCAAACTTTTTAAATGCTAAGACTGCATTATGTCCACCAAAACCAAAACCGTTTGAGACGGCATATTTAATTTCTGTTTGTATCGCTTCATTTGGAACATAATCAAGATCGCATTCTTCATCGGGATGTTCAAAATTAATCGTAGGTGGTGCTATATTCTCCATCACACTTTTAAGCGTGATGATAGCTTCGACTCCGCCTGCTGCTCCGAAATGGTGCCCTGTCATTGATTTTGTCGAACTTACCTTTAAGTCATAAGCATGAGAACCGAAGACACTTTTGATTGCTCTTGTTTCAGACTTATCTCCTTCAGGTGTGCTTGTACCGTGAGCGTTGATATAATCCACATCTTTAGGATTGATTTCCCCCATATCTAGAGCTAGCTTCATCGCTCTTGCCGCTCCTTCATAATCAGGAGAAGTAATATGATATGCGTCCGTTGTTGAACCATAACCGACGATCTCTCCTAAAATTGTTGCCCCTCTTTGCTTAGCATGTTCATACTCTTCAAGCAATAAAACTCCAGAGCCTTCTGACATCACAAAGCCATCACGATCACGATCAAAAGGTCGACTAGCCTTTTCTGGGAAATCATTACGAGTGGACATAGCTCTCATTCTTGAAAAACCAGCGAAAGATAATGGGTTAATCGTGGCTTCTGCGCCTCCAGCTAGTATCCCATCAGAATATCCATGCTTGATATTTAAGTATGCCTCACCAATGGCATGATTCCCCGTTGCACAAGCCGAAACTGGTGAAAAACTTGGACCCTTAAAACCTGTTTTTATAGCAATAATACCAGTGGCCATATTACTAATCATCATTGGAACCATGAATGGAGATACTCTTCTACTACCTCTTTCTATTAAAAGTTTATGGTTTTCTAATGTGGTGTCAATCCCACCAATACCAGAACCAACATAAACGCCAAATCGTTCTTTATTCATTTTTTCTAAATCCAATTGCGCTTGATCTAGCGCCTGTTTCGCAGCAGCGTAAGCATATTGTACAAATAAATCGTATTTTCCTAATTCCTTTTTATCGAGGTATTGTTCTGCGGCAAAATCATCAATATAACCGCCTATCTTGGTATTAATGTCCTTATAATCTTCTGATTCGATTTTTTTAATACCCGATTTTCCTGCCTTAATATTATTCCAAAAGGTTCCTATATCATTGCCTAATGGTGATACTACTCCATATCCTGTTACGACAACTCGACGGTCCATATGAAAAACTCCTTTATACTCATCATTAGTTTATTATTTTAAGAGATGCTTCAATTGATCAAATACTAGTGAAAAAGCATCATTTCCTAGTGCCCGTCTATACTGAAGTGCCCCTTTGGTGCTAGATATAATAAGGATTGCCAATGCCTGTGGATCTTGAGCTGATTGAAGCATTCCATTGCTTTTCATTTCCTCTACCAGTTTAACTAAAAAGTCGATTTCCATTTGACTCAATTGTTGCACACTCTTTTGCATTGGTACAGGTAAGAAATTAAAATCTGCTTGCAAAGAGGTGAGGGGACATACTTCATCCCTACCTATACTTCCGGCTCTCCTTAATATAAATTCTAGTGGCTTGTCTTCTATCTTAATTGAAGTTCGACTAACCTCCAAAAATGATTTTTCCAGCCCCTCCTTTATTCTCTCACAAATGGCGCTCCCTAAGTCTTCCTTTTTTACAAAATGATAATGTATACTTGCTTTCGTTATTCCAAGTTGTTTTGATATGTCATCATAGCTAAAAGATAAATAACCCTTTTCTCGAATGATTTTGAGTGTTAAATCAATAATTTGTGACTTTCTATTTTCCATTTTTTCATATTAACTTACTAGTAGGTAAGTGTCAATCTCCCTTACTTCTGATGAAAACTTTGAATATGAATGCTTCATCCACCTTTTTAATTTTTACAATAAACGATTGCAATGGTACGCTTATTAAGAACGGATATTCATTTTACTACTAATTTTTCGGGGGCATCATCTTGGCAGTTCAACAATCAGTACACACAAGTAGAAAAATACAATTCACACGTCACTATTGGATTCTTATTATCGGGGTTATTTTTATTGCCTCTACACTTCGGTCACCTTTAACCTCTGTTGGGCCATTAATTTCCTCGATACGAGATTCCTTGAATATTTCAAATGTGCTAGCAGGCTTCCTAACTACCATTCCATTACTCGCATTTGCACTTATTTCTCCATTCGCACCGAAACTTGCTCGGCGATTTGGCTTGGAAAGGACATTATTTGCCTCTCTTTGTTTGTTAACTTTAGGTATTGTTATACGGTCAATAGGTACAACACCGTATTTACTGATAGGCACATTTCTTTTAGGTCTTTCTATTGCGTTTGGTAATGTATTATTACCAAGTTTGATCAAGCTCAATTTTCCTCTCCATATTGGTTTATTAACGGGTTTCTATTCCGTAGCGATGAATTTATCCGGTGCAATAGCTGCCGGTATTAGTGTTCCCCTTGCAAGTGGTGCACGCTTTGGGTGGGAAGGTGCATTAGGATGTTGGGCCCTTCTATCATTCATTGCCGCTATTGTTTGGTTACCCCAATTGAACAATAAAAAACAAGCAGATATATCAAATATTCCAACTAAAAAGCAGCAATCACTTGCTCTTTGGCGCTCTCCATTAGCATGGAACATCACATTATTTATGGGCTTGCAATCATTTATATTTTATACAACTTCCGCTTGGTTGCCTGAAGTGTTAAAAGTGCAAGGTGTCCACGCAGGCCAGGCTGGTTGGATGCTTTCTTTAATGCAATTTGCTCAACTACCGATGACATTTATCATTCCAGTTATTGCGGGACAGTTAAAAGATCAAAGAATACTCGTTGTATTAACTGCAGCTTTTTTCATGATTGGTTTTGGAGGAATTTTAATTGGTGGTGTAGCATTGATTCCACTATGGATGATCTTTCTCGGGATAGCTGGTGGTTCCGCCTTTGGGCTTGCGATGATGTTTTTCACGCTTCGCACCAATACACCGCATGAAGCGGCTGAATTATCTGGCATGGCACAATCTTTCGGATACAGTCTCGCAGCAATCGGTCCAGTACTGTTTGGCTTCTTGCATGATGTAACATATGGCTGGACCATCCCTTTATCACTCTTTTTCATCGCAACAGTGGCTCTGTTTATTTCGGGCATGCGTGCGGGAAAAAAGGAATTTGTTGTTGCAGAAGGGAAATAGGCAAAAGAGGAAACAATTTTGTACTGTTTCCTCTTTTCTATTAATGTCTAATCATGAGCCTTTTAACACTAGCTTAATTGTTTAAAAACTTAGATGTCAAAGATTGTATACCTTGTTTTTTCAGTTTCTATCGTTGTCATCTTCTCCTCATTCCTAGTCCATTCCTTTCTCATCCTTAATTCTTATTTCCTCTTTTTCAGTAAGTTCCCGTAAGAAGTCGTTGACATCCAACCCTGATTTAAGAAAGTCGGTTCCTACATGTTCTATTTGAAGAAAAGCTCCAACATCGTATTTAGATCTACTCTTTGGCCCTCCTGCGGCTTTTAATTTAAAAAGTGACTCCAAATTCTTATCGGTAAATTTGGCAAAATTTTCACCTTCCAATTTTTCACTTATATTGATGTTCTCAAATAAATGTGGAAACGGTGCATGAATCGGAGTCTCTCCTAAATTTCCTATATGCTCATCAGAGTATAAAAATTTCATTACTTCCATGGCTTCATCTTTGTGCTTACTTGCGGCGGTTACTCCTAACGCCCATCCTCCTGCAAGCGGTCCGATATTCGGTGCTTCCTTCCATTGCGGGTAAGTGACTATATCCCAATTTAAATCTTCCGGAGTACTCATATCCAGCCACAGAGGCCTCATTGCAAGTGTTCTTGCTACTGACCATATATCCTCGCCCCCTTCTGGAGGAATGTTCCCAGGTATTTTATTAACCTGTTCTACCATTTGTAGCCATTGGCTAACATAAGGATTCTTTGTCCATAAAACTTCGTCTGTATCAGGATCGATTAATTGGGTTTGACCTATTATTTGAGTTAAAGGTAGATGGGCATTACCCTCTATACTTAGTCCTTGGAATTGAACGCCGTTTCTTTCCCCAGTCACCTTGGCAGCTAAATCAATCACGTCTTGCCAATTCATTCCATCAGTCGGATAATCTACCCCAAACGTGTCAAAAACATCTTTATTATATTGCAAAACATACCTGTCAGTCATAAAAGGTAATAACCAGGTTTCACCATTTGACCAAGATTTCCATTCATCTAAATGCCCCTGATCATATCGTGATAAATCAAATTCATGTCTTTCCATTAATTCCGTCATATCATACCCTAACTCGTACTCTTTCAATAGATCTACATGGTATTGCCGATGTGCAAATATAATATCCGGTACTACATCTGCAGCAAGCGCATTTTCTATCCACTCTTTGTTACCAGTATCCCCACCGACATTTTCCAAAGTAATGTGAGGGAACTGTTCCTCAACTGCTTCTTTAATATATTTTCCATAATCTTGACCCCAATCATCCCACATCATCACCGTTAAGGTAACATTTTCATCAGATTCATTCACACTCGTTGCAACGTCTTTTTCCTTACTGCAGCCAACTAATAAAAAAAGAACCAACACAAAGAGCATAGTATAGGCAATCCAATTCTTGTTTAATGGCATTTTTATTCCCCTTCTCTTTTTTTAAGTTAATGTAGGAAAAATTTGCAGAAAAAGATAAATGTCCCCCCTTTTTATCAATCACTTTTTGATATGTACCTAATCACTACCATCATTCGTCATTAATATGGACAATGATGGTAGTGCTCAATAATATGTTAACGCTTTCAAAAAAAGAATTGAAACTGCTTGTTCTAAATTTTTTTAGATATTCGGCATTTAAATAAGGTAAACAATTAAAATAGTGGAACCCTTAGTTTAAAGAAATATAGCCTTTTTACTAGAAACTTAGTCGGTGCATTGATTTGATGATAGATGATCAAATATGCATTTCTAATTGACTTAATCATACTCTTACCAAATTTGATACCTGTCCTGCACTCAGCTGATGTTTATTACATTAACCTTAAGGAAAAGTTAGAGATATTACAATGGTAAAAATAAAAGATTATATGGTAAAAATTTGCTCTTCACTTGTTTGTCATTGCTCTCCTATTTATGGTTGCCGTTATACTTATAGATGCTTCACATCATCACTTTGCAATAAAATTAATAATTCTAGTTATAGACAGATGAATTTATGTAGTTTATAATGACCTTAACTTAAAACGGAAGGGTGACCCAATTACATGAAGTACTAATCCTATTTTTTGAAAACAATCGATTATGGCATTTTGACTAACAGACTTTATTTATCTGTGCTTTTTCAATATGCCATTTAACGAAGTTTTTCAGGATAGGATTGGTTTAACATGGTTGGACAAAAAGGGAGGAGTCTCTTTTTGTTGTGCACCTGTGCCTCCTATTCTGAAAATGGATAGGAGGCATTTTTGTCTCCATCACATGATCAAATGGGGATGATTAGATGATTTTATTAGAAGCTACTCAGTTAAAACTGGATGTAAAGGATCGATTATTAATTGATGCAAAACACTTGATTATTCAAAGTCGGGATCGCATCGGTTTAGTTGGAAGAAACGGCAGTGGAAAAACGACTTTATTAGAGCTATTAGCTAATAAGAAACAGCAAAGCTCCGGAACAGTTGTTTCGTATGCGAAATGTGAACTATTACCTCAGCTGAAGCGGACCGATACAACAAAAAGTGGTGGTGAGGTGACACAGGTCTATATTAATCACGCACTTTCAAAGAAACCCGAGGTTTTATTAGCGGATGAACCTACGACAAATCTTGATACAGTAAATATCGAAAAACTTGAAAAGCAACTTATGAGATTGCAAGGCGCCATCGTGATCGTCTCGCATGACCGCGCCTTTTTAGATTCACTTTGTACGATCATTTGGGAAATAAATGACGGACAGGTGAAGGAGTATAAGGGGAATTATTCAGATTATGTTGCTCAAAAAGATCTGGAGCGAAGACAACAGGAAAATGCCTTTGAACAATACGAAAAAAAGAAAAAACAGTTGGAAGAAGCGCTCATAGTGAAGGAACAAAAGGCTGCCAGAGCAACGAAAACGCCAAAAAAGGTAAGTCGTTCGGAGGCAAAAATTACAGGGGCTAAGCCTTATTTTGCGAATAAGCAAAAAAAACTTCGTAAAGCAGCAAAAGCGATTGAAACACGTTTAGATAAGTTGGAAGAAGTGGAGAAAGCAAAAGAATTACCTGAAGTTAAGATGAAGCTAGCAAACGAGGAAACGTTTAAAGGTCGAATTGTTTTACGAGTAAAAGATCTATCTGGAACAATTGGCAAAAGGATACTTTGGAATGAGGCAAGCTTTGAGATTAGGGGTGGAGATAAACTCGCCATTATTGGGCAAAATGGTAGTGGAAAAACAACCTTCATTAAGAAAATAATGAATGAAGAAATTGGTGTAAATATCTCTCCTGCGATGAAGATTGGTTATTTTAGTCAAAATTTAGACGTATTGAATATAAATGAATCGATTTTAGAAAATGTTCGCTCTACTTCCAACCAGGATGAGACCTTTATTCGTACCGTCCTAGCTAGGCTACATTTCTTTAGGGAAGATGTTTATAAAAAGGTTGGCGTCTTGAGTGGCGGAGAACGAGTAAAAGTAGCATTTGCAAAATTGTTTGTAAGTGAAATCAACACATTGATTTTAGATGAACCTACAAATTTTCTTGATATTGAGGCAGTGGAAGCACTTGAAGGTCTACTTAGAGACTATGAAGGCACCATATTACTCGTTTCTCATGACCGTCGTTTTATTCAATCCATTGCCACGAAAATTTTAGCGATTGAGAAGCAAGAAATTCACATATTTGCAGGAACTTATGATGAGTATGTCCACTATGAACCATCTAAAGAACGAAATGTGAAAGAAGATGAGCGCCTTTTATTAGAAACCAAGATCACCGCTGTTCTCGGGCAACTCAGTATTGAACCTTCAGAAGAACTAGAAGTTGAGTTTCAAAGGCTTCTAGCTGAAAAACGAGATATGGAAAACGCTAACAGATAGATTTTTTCAAAAGGGATTGGATTCCATCTTTCCAATCCCTTTGATCTATTTTTTTCCCCTTAGCAGTTGCATGCGCTGATTAAATAAACTTGGATAGGATAAAAATCCGAGCATCACACTTGTGACAGCTGCATTTGTTAAAATAAGAAAGACAATTAATAGCTGAAACTGCACCGCCCTGATTGGATCTGCCCCTGCGATAATTTGGCCACTCATCATCCCAGGTAATTGGACTAATCCAATTGTTTTCTGACTTTCAATTGTCGGGATCATACTTGCTTTAATCGATTGGATTAATTGTGTATGTATTGCTTGTTTCGGTGTTCCACCAAGTGACAATATTAATTCTGTTTCATCCTGATGCGCTTCCACTTCCGCTGTGAATCGGTTAAGAAAAAGAATCGATAACACCATTGAATTTCCGATGACCATCCCACTAATTGATATAATATATTGAGCAGTCGGTGGCGTAATATCGAAACCAATTAAAATACCCTGCGTCAATATCTCAATAACTATGAATGTGATGGCAACCTTCCAAGTAATTCCTTTTATGGCTTTCCCTTTTTTACGCACATTTTGGGTTGCTGCGCCAATCATCAGTGTTACCATTAAAATGATATACATTACATTCTCTGCTTCAAACACAAATTTAAGTATGTAACCGACAGCCAATAGTTGAATGATTGATCGCATCGTTGCAATGATTGTATCTTTTTCCAATCCTAGTCTAAATGTTTTTGATAGAATTAACGGTATCATGACAAATATAAGTGTAATCGATAAGGTAGCAAAACTCATTCAATTGCCCCCTCTACAAAGCGTTTTACTTTTTCATTTGAAGGTGAGATAAGTAGTGCACTTTCTCCCGTTTCAATGACCTGACCATTCATCATCACCCAAGTGTAATCTCCTATCGTTTGCGCTTGATGCAAATTATGTGTAATCCAAATAATCGAAACTTCATACTTTTGATTAATTTTCACTATTAGTTCTTCAATTTCATTTAACGATGCTTTATCTAAGGAAGAAGTAATTTCATCTAATAATAATATTTGCGGGCGATTGACAAGTGTACGAGCAATCGATACCTTTTGGCGTTGCCCCCCTGATAAATCTCTAATGTTCCTATGTAAAATTTCTTCATCCAAACCGACATCAACCAAAAAGTTAATCGCCTCTTTTTCTGACATCTGTTTTCCTTGCAGTTCTAAAGGCAATGCTAAATTTTTAAATACACTTCCATTAATCATCGGAGCATTTTGAAGTGCTATTCCAACCATATGGCGTAATTCAACCGGATTATATTCACTAATTTGTTTATCACTTATATAAATATCGCCCGCAGTAGGAGATTTCAATCCATTACATAATTTAAGCAATGTCGTTTTCCCCGCTCCAGAAGGACCAACTAAAGTAGTAATCTTACCTTGTGGGAAAGACCCTGTAATACCTTTTAAAATATGAATATTATCTACAGAATAATTAACTTCATTAAAATGGATTGCGGGTTTATAATTTATTGACACCCTTTTACACTCCCTTTAGGTTATACAATGTGGCGGTTCCCAAATCCTGACCTGGTCCCCTAACCATATTTCTTACTATACTATACCAATTATTTGTATTTTCACTATTAAAATTCAAAATAAAAAAATCCTTATAATAGTTGGAGAGGGGTAGCCTGTCCAATCTACTATTAAGGAAAGTACTTAAATTTTGACATTTATATGAAAAATTAGAGAAACTTCTATGGCTATCATGACCCAGTAATATTTATGAACTTTTAGACCCTAGTACATATATGATACTGAATTAGAATAATCGTTAAGCCCAGTTATTCTTTTTCCAGCTTCATTATTTTCAAAAAGGTGAATAGATACATATGGCATAAATAAAATAACAGATTGACCCTGCTTACAATCAGCTGGATAAGTAGACATTTGTAAAATCCGTATACCTTCTAATTCATAATGGTGGACGTAATGATTACCTAAATATTCGCTTCGAATATAAGAGGCTTGAAAACTGAGTCCTTTTCCGCTCTTTTCCTTCTCGTCCTTTACTAAACTAATCAGCTCTGGTCGAATGCCCAATATAATATCCTCTTCTGTTAGATCCGCTTCCGTATTTAAATATACTTCAGATGATAATCGAAAAAGCTGGGCACCTATTCGCAACACACTATTATAAAACTCCACTGGCAGAAGATTCATTGGCGGACTGCCGATAAAGCGTGCAACAAATTGATTTGCTGGTTCATTATAAATTTGTGATGGTGTGCCAACTTGCTGTAATTTACCTTTATTTATGATTGCAATTCGCTCTCCAATTGTCATCGCCTCGGTTTGATCATGTGTAACATAGACCATCGTTGACGGCATCTTCTCGTGTAGTTCAATTAAATCATTTCGTGCACTTACCCGAAGCAAGGCATCAAGATTAGACAATGGCTCGTCCAATAAAAAAACAGCTGTGTCCCTAACAAGGGCGCGGCTAAGTGCAACTCGTTGACGCTGCCCCCCTGATAATTCATATGGTCTTCGGTCCAAGAGATGATGTATTTCTGTTAGCTTCGCTGCTTCTTCCACACGCTCTCGTACAATCGATTTGCTCACTTTTCTTAATGTCAAAGAGAATGCAATGTTTTCAAATACATTTAAATGTGGATACAGTGCATAATTTTGAAACACCATAGATACATTTCGATCTTCCGCTTCTACTTCATTTACCGTTTGACCTGCCATCCGAATCGTGCCTGCTGTCGGCTTTTCAAGCCCCGCAATCATCCTCATGATTGTTGTTTTTCCACAACCTGATGGACCAAGTAAAACGAGCCGCTCATCTTTTCGCACAGATAAGTTTAAGTCACTGATTACTTGAAATGAACCGAATGTCTTATTTACCTGCTCAAATTGAATCATATTATCATCCTTCTGCAAATCACTCATTCCTTTCATCCATTATCCTTTCACACCACTATGCATAAAACTGCTGATGACATGTTTTTGTACAAGCAAGAATGCAACAATTGGCGGTAAGGAAGCAAGTACAGCAACTGCCATCATTGGGCCCCAAGAAGTACCACCTTCAGCACTAATGAACATCTGCAGAGCAAGAGGTATCGTACGCATATCTTCATTTGTAATCATCAATAATGGCCATAAATATTCATTCCATGTGTTAATGAAGAATAAAATACCAAGTGAAATAACAGTTGGTTTCACAGCTGGGAATAAAATAAGCCATAGCCGCTTCCAATCGCGAGCACCTTCCACACGGGCTGATTCCATTAAACTTTTAGGGACGGATCGAAAAGCCTGACGTAATAGAAAAATACCCATCCCGTTTGCTAACTGAGGTAAAATTAGACCTGCATATGTGTTAACAAGGTTCGCTTCACTCATCATGATATAATTCGGCAGCATCGTCACTTGAATAGGCACAAGCATACTTGCTACAGCGAGATAAAACAGCATGTTTTTCCCTTTAAATTCATATTGTGTAAATGCATATGCTGCCAAAACACTAGTAAACAACTGAAATGCAGTTACGGTAATAGATACAAAGAATGAATTGGCTAAATAACGCCCTAGTGGTACGGATGTCCATGCATGCACGAAGTTTGAAAATACAGCTGGTTCTGGAATAGGATTTAAAAAGTCACTGAATAGCTGGTCCGGCTGTTTAAAGGCTGTACTAATCATCCAAATCATCGGGAAGAAGCTAGCTACTAAACAAATAACAAGTAGAATATGCCAAAGGCTTAATTTAACTTTCATAATGTATCTTCCTATCTATAACAAATGCTTGAATAGCAATAACAATTAAGAAAAACAAAAAGGTTAAAATACCCGCAGCAGATGCAAGTCCACTTCTAAAAAATTGAAAAGCGTACTGGTAAGTCAAAAACACTAAATTGTTTGTCTGCTGATCTGGGCCACCATTCGTTAACATTTGAATCGGAATAAATGCGCTCTGAATACCGTTAACTATCGTCATGACAACAATATAAAGTACTGTCCCACCTGTAAGCGGCAGTAAAAATTTTCTGATCAATTTTGTTTTGCTTTTCAGACCATCCACACGTAATGATTCTAAAATATCAGCTGGTACAGAAAGTAATGCAGAGTACATAATAATAAAATGGTAGCCAAATATTTTCCAAGCGATAATTAAAGATACGGATAACAGCGACCAGGTCGGGCTTGTTAACCAGTTTACCCGAGGTAGATGAACGACCTCTAGCATGGCATTAAAGACACCAATAACTGGATTGTATAGCCAAAGGAAAATAAGAGATGCGACAGCTAAAGATAAAACCGTTGGTATAAATAAAGCTGTTTTATAAAATTGCTGTGCCTTTTTCCCAACACGTGTTACACCAAAGGCTGCAAAAAACGGTGCCACAGCTAGAAATAATAAAAGCCAAGCGGCATATTTTACCGTATTCCAAACAGAAGTCCAAAACTCACTGCTCTTTATTAGCTCCATATAGTTTGAAGCTCCGACCCACTTTGGATTGCTGCTCACCATATTCCAATCAAGAAAACTAATATAGACTGAATTTATGAGTGGATAAAACACAAAAATGAACAGTGGTATAAAAGCTGGTAATATGTATAGATAAGGAAGTACTGTGCGAAGTATCGAGCGCCTCCGCACATCAGTGATTCCCAAAGTTATAGAAACTCCGCTCATTGAACCACCGCTCCTGCTACGAGGCCATGAATTAATTGAGCATCATCGATGACCTTCTGTGCATCCGTACCTTCCTTATATTCAATAATCGCCTTCCAATCATGTTTTAATTTACCTAGCGCGTCCCAAACAGGTTGCCATTCGATCGTGCCTTCTTCAATCGTTTGATGGAGATCACGAACACCATCATTATCATGAAGGTGAACAGCACCGAGCCGTTCTCCTAATTTTTCAATAACTCGCGGAATCGACCAACCATTTATATGTGCATGTCCAGTGTCAACTAGTGCCTGAATAGATGAAATCCGTTCGAACAGCGAAACAAATTCCTCTTCATCAAATAACATCATGGAATGAAAACCAACATTTTCTACAAGGAGTTGCACACCACACTGTTCTGCTTTCTGTGCCAAAATCGCAATATTTTCAACCGCATATTGTTGTGATAGCTTTTTTGAATAAAGCGGATTATTATATAAATGTGTATGTAACACGGCATGTTTTGCACCAATTTCAGCAGCCCACTCAATAGAGCGTGCATACTCTTCCACAGAATAATTACGGATCACCGCATGTCGTGCATTCGCTATATCTAGTTCAAAAATCGGCAAATGAACACCGATTCCACCCGTATACTGAGCAAAGACTCCCTTTTCCCTTTTTAAATCTACATTTTCATTCCAGCGGGGCCCATCCATGGAGACTTCAATCCCCCCCTGCCACTCCGTAAGAAATGTAGGAATACGATCTGGATTTTCTAAAAACGGCAATAAATTTATAAATGTCTGCATGTTATTAGCCCCTTTTTATTGAATAAGTTTTTTAATTTTTTCCGCTGCTTCTTTCAATGCATCTTCGCCAGACTTCTTTCCTGACATGACTTGATCCCGTGCATCTAACAATGCTTGTTCTGCTTGAAGTCCATTTGTCCCCGGAAAGTTAAACCATGGTACAATATCATTCATTTGTCCAATAGCTATTTGCATGAGTGGATTTCCTTCAAAAAATGATTTTAGGCCTGTTTCACTTTCGGCTACCCCTTTGACAGGTGGCAAATAACCTGTTGCCTTCACCCATTTTGTCAACGCCTGTTCTGATTCCAAAAATTTAATGAACTCCCAAGCAGCTTCTTGCTTCTTTTTATCTTGCGAAAATACGAACAATGCATTTCCACCTGCTGCTACTTGGCGCTCTTTATTACCAAAAGTAGGAATGGAGGCACCACGCAAATCAAATTTACTTTCACTTTCAATATTGCCTCGGCGGCCAATTGTCGTCATCATCATTGCTACTTTTCCACTCGTAAATGCCTGAATTCCTTCTTCCCAAGTAATATGTAGCGCCTCTTCTTTTTTCGCCAATTCACCTAGCATGTCATATGCTTCAGCTGCTTCTGAGGAATCTACATCTACTTGTCCATTCTCCTTCATCCAATTGCCGCCATTCGATTTTACAAGTGCGTATTGTGCCCAGTTATCAGGTGGTTCCTGTACGTACAAACCATAAGCACCTGTTTTTTCTTTTACTGCTGCACTGATTTTCTTTACATCGTCCCATGTTTTAGGAGCTTCATCAGGATTAAAGCCTGCTTCTTTTAATAAATCCGCATTATAATATAAAATAGGATTACTTAAAGCATATGGCAGACCAGCTTGAACGCCATCAGCTCCTTGACCTAGCGCAGCGATATTATTCTCAAACTGTTCTTTAATAAATCCTGAATCATACTCAGATTCCAGTTTTTCAATCGGTGTATATGGTACATTTTCCTCTACATATTGAATAAAGTTATAACCAATCTGAGCTACATCTGGTGGATTCTTCGCGCTAATTCCGGCCTGTGCATTTTGCAGAAGCCCTGTGTAATTACCAGGTTGAAACTTTTCAGTTACTACTATTTCCGGATGTTCTTCATTAAATTGCTTTACAAGCTCTTTAATTGTTTCGCCACCCCAGTCTTGATTGTTGACATGCCAGTACTCAATTTCAACCACTTCCTTATCCTGGCCACTTGCTTTTTGATTGTTACACCCCGATAAGATTGCTATAAAGCTCACCATTAGCATAATAGAACATACCAGCCGTTTGGAAATCATCACTTATCCCCCAATCAATATGATATATTTTCAGTATGAACCTCAAATATAAAGCCAGTGTAAGGTTAGTGTTAAGTTATATTGTATATTCGTAAACTTTTAGTCTATTAGTATAGAAGTAGATTGGAGGGTTTTGTGCATTTGGGATATCCAATAACTTTCTTCACTAATAGTTCTGAGAAAAACAAAAAATGATCCTAGCATAATACGAGGGCACTGAAAATCTTTCTATTTTTAAAGGTACTGGATGGTAGGTACCAAAAAAGACGACTCTAAAATTCTAAAAAGAATTTGAGTCGTCTTATCCATCAAGTGCTCATCATTTTATATTCCTTTGAGATGGACTGTAAATATAGCTATGTCACCTTGTAATTCCATGCCATTTAGACCAGATAATCAACATTATATCCGTGTCTTTGTTTAATTCGCTATTTTAAGCATGTTCCGTTGATTGGAGCGGAAACCAACAGTATTAATAGATCTTTGCATTAGGAGGACTTCTTCAGTGCCCTCGCATAATATCGAATCATCTTATAACTGCATAAGCGGTAGCATGTTCTTATAAACTATATGATGCATGCCTATTTTCATTACATACATATGTCTTTTTTTGATATTTATTAATAACTAGTTTTATCGCCTAGGTTCTTGGAAAGCCTTAGCAGCACAGCATTTTCATTCAACCTGCGGATTAACAAATACCGTTAATATCTCGAAAACCTCTTACAGTATTATTATTATCTAGATTGATATGTTTAGTTACACTTTTAAGTAATCATACCTTTTACGGAATATCCTGCAACTCTGAGAACAACTCAAATCTAATATAAAAAAAGCACGAGACCACTTTATGTGTGGTCTCATGCCTTTTTATTTAAATCTCTAATCCCATTTCTGCTTTTACAACTGCTGCAATACGGTCTACATACTCCTCGCAAAGTTCTTCTGTTGAAGCCTCGCACATGACTCGAACCAATGGCTCCGTTCCTGAAGGGCGAACGAGTATCCGACCATTTCCATTCATTTCAGCTTCAACAATCTCGATAATCTCTTTTACCTTTTCATTATCCGTCACATGATGTTTATCCGTCACTTTAATATTAACAAGTTTTTGCGGATATTTTTTCATACCTTTGGCAAGTTCTGATAAAGGCTTTCCTGTTAGCTTCATAATATTAACGAGCTGTAATCCGGTTAAAAGACCATCACCTGTCGTATTATGTTCTAGAAAAATTATATGTCCCGATTGTTCTCCACCGAGATTAAATCCATTGTTTTTCATTTCTTCTACTACGTAACGGTCGCCAACAGCGGTCTGTACGCTATTAATTCCAAGTTCTTCTAACCCCTTGTAAAATCCTAGATTACTCATAATAGTCGACACAACCGTTGATTGTTTTAATCGACCTTCCTCTTTCAAATGCTGTGCACAGATGTAGATAATTTGATCACCATCGATAATGTTACCCAGTTCATCAACTGCAATTAAACGATCACCGTCACCATCAAAAGCAAGCCCTACGTCCGCATTTTTTTCCTTTACGAATGTAGCTAATACTTCAGGATGGGTTGATCCAACACCTTCATTAATATTTAAACCATTCGGTGAAGAGCCCATGGTTGAAATATCTGCATCAAGGTCTGCAAATAAATGAGTCGCTAATGAAGAAGTAGCTCCGTGTGCACAATCAAGCGCTACATGAATACCAGAGAAGTCTTCCTCTACCGTCTGCTTCAAAAACTGGAGATATTTTTGTCCACCTTCGAAATAATCATTTACGAGTCCTAAATCAGCACCAACCGGACGCGGTAATGTATCTTCTTCCAGGTCAAGAAGGTCCTCAATTTCTTTTTCCTGCTCATCAGAAAGCTTAAAGCCATCCGGCCCAAAAAATTTAATGCCGTTATCAGAGACTGGATTATGTGAGGCTGAAATCATAACTCCCGCTTGCGCACCCAATACTTTTGTCAAATAAGAAACCCCAGGAGTAGAAATGACACCAAGTCTCATTACTTCAGCCCCAATGGAAAGTAATCCCGATACTAACGCTCCTTCGAGCATGTGACCGGAAATACGGGTATCACGGCCGATGAGAATTTTTGGGCGCTCCGCATTTTTTGTCAAAACATATCCACCAAATCGGCCTAATTTAAATGCCAATTCCGGTGTTAGCTCCGCATTTGCAATCCCTCTTACTCCATCAGTTCCAAAATATTTACCCATTCTATCTATCGCTCCTTCTTTGAACAATGTCTTTGCTAGACATTTTCCTTTTCAGATAATCTTACCTTTACTTGTTTCACTGATAATTCATATTCTACATTTTCTGGTCCCTCTACTTTTAGTTCCACTTCATGTTCTCCAGTAGTTAGACCTTCCAATTGTAAATAAACTTTAATGTCACTTTCTAACGCCTTTTTCAAATCTTCCTTTTCGCCGGTAACCTTAACAGAAACGGTATTATCAGGCGCATCTAGTAATTCAAGATTGAGATTCGACTTTAGTCCTTTGTTTCCCAAAGGGACATCATTTATAATTGTTTCTTCCAATTTTTTTCCTGTAGTAATCTTTACTATAACTGTACTAGGTGTGATTTTATTTACTCCGTCTGGATACTTTATGGGAACTTCTACTTCCGTGTCCTCATGAATGTCACCAACATCAACAGAAAGTTCAATTTCATTTAAATCGCGTAGCACTTCTGTTGTACCGAAAATTAAGACTTCCGGTGTATTAGTACTAACCGTTTTAATGACGATATCCTCGGGAGGTGTTCCTGTTTCTTTTATTTTAACAGGGACATTTTTCCTCGGATTTTTAACCGGTATCGTAACAGACACTGAAGGTGGTTCAACGATAACATCAAGCTTGTTCAAATCGCGATCAAGCACGGTTACGTTTGCAGCCCTTTTAATCGTGTCATTAATCAATCCACTAGCATCAATTGTCGCTTTCACATAAGTAATTTTTTCAATCATCTCTTTTGAACCAATAATATTGACCGTTTTAGGCTCCACTTCTGGATGCTCTGCTTCAAATCCTTCAGCTAAAATACTTCGGTTAAACTCGGCTTCAACTCGAAATTCTTCGGTTACTTTTTCTTGCAGTGAAATTTCAGCGTAGACTGGATCGATATTAACCTTTAGCTTTTCGGAAATATCTTTATATTTGATATCTACACGATGCTTTCCAATTTCCACATCAGATAAATCTATGTATACACTGAAATTCTTTTGCCTCTTTGTCGCTTCAACAAATCTCCGTTGTCCTTCAATTTTCACATCGACTGTTTTGGGGGCACCTGAAACGACAAGGTTTTCAGAGTCGTAAATCAATTCTACCGGTACATCTATAATCGTGTCAGTATCACTATTTTCCATACCATTAGGTGTTGTGCCAGATGATTTTCCAAGATCATTGGCTGAAACAAATAACAATAAAGTTAGTAACAATGCAATAATTCGAATAAACCAGGGATTCTCCATAAAATTATCCATTTTTAGGTTTCTCCCTTCTTTTCCATCTTGATGTGGAGGTTTGTTTCGTTTTATTATCAACAATTAATTCCTTCGTTAAAAGCTGATGGAACTTTTCCGAAGATAATTCTCGATTTAGTTCTCCATTTTGCGCAACAGACACACTACCTGTCTCTTCTGAAACGATGATCGTTAGGCTATCTGTTACTTCACTAATTCCAAGTGCCGCCCTATGCCTTGTGCCAAGCTCTTTTGAAATAAACGGACTTTCAGATAATGGTAAGTAGCACGCTGCTGCGGCAATTTGTGCTTTTTGAATAACGACCGCCCCATCATGAAGTGGAGTATTTGGAATGAAAATGTTAATTAATAATTCAGGTGTTAGGTTAGAGTTCAACTGGATGCCCGTTTCAATATAATCTCCCATCCCTGTTTCTCTTTCTAATGAGATTAATGCACCTATTCGACGTTTCGCCATATAATTAACTGCCTCTGCAATAGAATCAACCATTTGCTTTCTTTCCTCATCTTCATTTAATCCGCTTCTTAAAAATATCTTCCCACGCCCCACTTGTTCAAGTGTGCGCCGTAATTCGGGCTGAAATATGATAATGATAGCTAGGAAACCCCAATCAATCACTCTTTCCATTATCCAGTTTAATGTGTTTAAATGGAGGAAGTCACTTAACATAAATACAATAATGATGACAAAAATACCTTTTAAAAGCTGAACGGCCTTTGTTCCGCGAATTACCATAATAAGTTTATATATGACAAACCAAACGAGGAATATATCTATAATGCGGGACAAATAGTCCATGATGGTAAAATCTGCAAACGGCATATTCTTTCCCCCATCTATTTTTTCAATCTAACACTTCAATTCATTCATTTATGATTATCTTCAAATAACCTATTTATTATAACATATCCTATCTATTGTTCGCTATTTAGAAAAAACTAGAGACTTAACAAGAATATGGCCAAATTTGACCAATTCTTATTAAGTCTCTCCTTTATAGGCTATTTCTCTTCAAAGAGGTTGATTACTTTCTTGCTACCAGCTTTCATTTTATACCATATCCATTCAAACATTTCGTCAATTTCTTCTATGTCTCCTGTAACATTACCAGCAGAAGCCATATACCGTTCTCCATTTATGATCGTTACACTACCATTTACTATTCCTTCTATTCTTAGGCTTCCATTTTTCACTGTAATATTCCCCTCTATTACTTCACCCTCGGGAACAATTACTACACCATTTTCAACTATAAGGTTCTCCCGCGTAGTAACAGAAAACTTTTGATCATCATTCCACATACCTAAAACACTTCCAGCCATTAGAATTAAAAATAAAGATGCGGCCGCAAGTAAGGGGTGGTGACGAAGCCAACGTTTCATGCCAATACTATTCTTTTCCTTTGGCAATCTTCCCATCACGTTAGCAGTGAAATCTTTAGACACTCGTATATGTGATGTGCTCTTAACATAAGCAATCGTCCTTTTTAATTCTTGGAAATGTGTTTGGCAAGAAGAACATTTCTGTAAATGTTCTTTTAACACTTGCTCATCTTCCCGAGACAAATCACCATCTAAATATTCTTGCATATAGAGAACGATCTCTTCAGGACATGCCTTCAATTTCCTTCCCACCTTTACTAAAAATTATGCAGCTGCTTACGCAGCGCTTCCCGGCCTCGATATACACGGGTCTTCACTGTACCCAGTGGGATTTCCAATACTTCACTGATTTCATTTAACGACAGCTCATCCATATATCTTAATACGATCACAGTCCTATATTTATCAGGTAATCGTAAAATTTCTCTTTGAACAATCTCTTGCAACTCCATCGTTTCTACTTCTTTGTCTGGGGACTTACCTTCAGCAGCAATTTTTGAATACATCGTTAAGCCTTCGGCCCCCGAGACCTCTGCATCTAAAAAATAATCGGGTTTTTTCTTTCTGATTCTATCAATGCAAAGATTCGTAGCAATTCGATAAATCCATGTAGAAAACTTTTTACTTTGATTAAAACTGTGAATATTAACATATGCCCTAACAAACGCTTCTTGAGCTATATCTTCTGCTTCATGCCTGTTTCCAAGCATACGGTAACTCAGTTGGAATAATCTATCTTTATATATTTCCACAATGTCACCAAAAGCTTCTTGATCGCCTTTCAACACTTGCTTTATTCTTTCGTTAACGATCGCATCCATTTCTCACTCTACCTCCCGCTCTATGCGGTTATCCATTTATACGTATATAATCAAGAAAAGTTTCAAAATAAAAAAATAAAAATTGCCTTAGTTTTCTACAGATGTATACTATAGAAAACATCATGTCGTTCCTCACTCTTGACCTACATAGAAAGAATTGAGGATAACATAAAAAAACACTCACCATTCTATCTTAACAAATTTTTACTGTTTTTGGTTTACTTTTTTAAAAGATGGGCTATACAATAATAAATCGGATAGAAAGGGGTATTAATAACTATGGGAAAAAGTGAATTATTAATGATAATAGAAGAGAATAGACGAAAAATGGTAGAACTCGGATTAGCGACTTCATTTATAGATGAAAGAGTCGTACGAATTAGCGATCACTTGGACAAGCTGTTGAACATATATCAAGCATTAACACTGGATTTCAAAGAGCAGTAGTTCATGAAAGGAACTACTGCCATCTTTTACAATAACTTCTCCCCGAAAAGTGAACCCGCCAATGCCACTGCAATTTCAGCTGTTTTATTTCTTTCATCTAAAATTGGATTTACTTCTACAAACTCCACAGATGTTATTAATCCTGATTCCGCAAACATTTCCATCGCCAAATGACTTTCACGATAACTAACACCCCCAAGTACTGGGGTTCCAACACCTGGAGCATCATGCGGATCTAGGCAATCTAAATCAAATGATAAATGAACACCATCTGTCCGCCCTTTTAAATAAATAATGGCTTCCTCTATTACCTTTGTCATGCTTAACCTGTCAATTTCATGCATTGTATATACTTTAATGTTTTTTTCTTTTATTAGCTCCTTTTCACCTTGGTCTAGGTCCCTTGCGCCAATGATAACTATATTTTCTGGCCTTATTTTAGGCTTATATCCACCAATATTCGTGAGTGAAGGATGTCCTATCCCTAAACTTACAGCAAGTGGCATTCCATGGATATTTCCAGATGGAGAAGTTTCTTGCGTATTTAAGTCCCCATGTGCATCATACCAAATAACTCCGAGTTGATTATAATGTCTCGCAACACCAGCTATAGTACCAATTGCAATGCTATGATCACCGCCTATTACGAGAGGAAAATTCCCCTTTCCGATAACTTCATCCACTACTTTCGCAAGACTAATATTAGCTAATACAACTGAATCTAAATTTCTTAAAGAAGAGATATTCTCTACATTCTTTTCTCGTTTTCTAACAGGGATATCCCCGAGATCTTCCACTTCAAAATGCAAATTTTCTAGTCTACTAATAACACCTGCATAGCGGATTGCACTCGGCCCCATATCCACACCTCTACGCATTTGACCTAAATCCATAGGTACTCCTAATATCGAAAGTCGCGTTTTCACGGAAGTCTTCCCCCTCACTCTTTTGTTATCTATCATTTATATGCAAAGGAAAGATTGACTCAGGCTCACATATATATGAATATATGCGAGAAAACAACAGAAATTCAGTAGAGGAATTAACTATTTATATACAACAAAAAGCCCTGTTCAATAACAGGGCAATTAATTGTATTAGCTTAAGATACTCTTAAGTTAAATCTTTCATATCATTAATTTTTTTAATGAGCCATGCAGGATTCGAACCTGCGACCCTCTGATTAAAAGTCAGATGCTCTACCAACTGAGCTAATGGCTCAATGGCTGGGCTAGCTGGATTCGAACCAACGAGTGACGGAGTCAAAGTCCGTTGCCTTACCGCTTGGCTATAGCCCACTGATTAAATAATATTATGTATATTTTCCTTAAATCAGATAAATATGCATATTACGGAAAATGGTGGTGGGGGGCGGATTCGAACCGCCGAACCCGGAGGGAGCGGATTTACAGTCCGCCGCGTTTAGCCACTTCGCTACCCCACCTAAAAATATGCAAATAAAAAAATGGTGCCGGCCAGAGGACTTGAACCCCCAACCTACTGATTACAAGTCAGTTGCTCTACCAATTGAGCTAGGCCGGCCTAACAACACAAAATGGTGGAGGATGACGGGTTCGAACCGCCGACCCTCTGCTTGTAAGGCAGATGCTCTCCCAGCTGAGCTAATCCTCCATTTTTTCAAAAAGAATAAGCGGTGCATTTATGCAACAGCCTCATATTTGTACTAAGTAAAATAATGGTGACCCCTACGGGATTCGAACCCGTGATACCGCCGTGAAAGGGCGGTGTCTTAACCGCTTGACCAAGGGGCCACTATGTAAATGTTCTCCTGGAGCTTCCAACCGGGGTTGAACCGGTGACCTCTTCCTTACCATGGAAGCACTCTACCAACTGAGCTATGGAAGCATGGCTCCGCAGGTAGGATTCGAACCTACGACCGATCGGTTAACAGCCGATAGCTCTACCACTGAGCTACTGCGGAATAATTATAGCCTGGCAACGTCCTGCTCTTGCAGGGGGAAACCCCCAACTACCATCGGCGCTGAAGAGCTTAACTACCGTGTTCGAGATGGGAACGGGTGTGACCTCTTCGCTATCGCCACCAGACTTGCACACGGATGTGCTGACTTCTGTGTTGCCACATGACGTGGCGATCTTAACAGAAGATCATTGAAAAGAACTTTTCATTCTTTCAAAACCAGATAAATGAGAAGGTAAACTTGTGAAACATCGATTTAATTCATATTTGATTAAGTCCTCGATCGATTAGTATCCGTCAGCTCCATGTGTCACCACACTTCCACACCGGACCTATCAACCTGATCATCTTTCAGGGATCTTACTAGCTTGCGCTATGGGAAATCTCATCTTGAGGGGGGCTTCATGCTTAGATGCTTTCAGCACTTATCCCTGCCGCACATAGCTACCCAGCGATGCTCCTGGCGGAACAACTGGTACACCAGCGGTGCGTCCATCCCGGTCCTCTCGTACTAAGGACAGCTCCTCTCAAATTTCCTGCGCCCACGACGGATAGGGACCGAACTGTCTCACGACGTTCTGAACCCAGCTCGCGTACCGCTTTAATGGGCGAACAGCCCAACCCTTGGGACCGACTACAGCCCCAGGATGCGATGAGCCGACATCGAGGTGCCAAACCTCCCCGTCGATGTGAACTCTTGGGGGAGATAAGCCTGTTATCCCCGGGGTAGCTTTTATCCGTTGAGCGATGGCCCTTCCATGCGGAACCACCGGATCACTAAGCCCGACTTTCGTCCCTGCTCGACTTGTAGGTCTCGCAGTCAAGCTCCCTTGTGCCTTTACACTCTGCGAATGATTTCCAACCATTCTGAGGGAACCTTTGGGCGCCTCCGTTACTCTTTAGGAGGCGACCGCCCCAGTCAAACTGCCTGCCAGACACTGTCTCCCAGCCGGATCACGGCTGCGGGTTAGAATGTCAGTACAGCAAGGGTAGTATCCCACCAGTGCCTCCACCGAAGCTAGCGCTCCGGTTTCTACGGCTCCTACCTATCCTGTACAAGCTGCACCAACATTCAATATCAGGCTGCAGTAAAGCTCCACGGGGTCTTTCCGTCCTGTCGCGGGTAACCTGCATCTTCACAGGTACTATAATTTCACCGAGTCTCTCGTTGAGACAGTGCCCAGATCGTTGCGCCTTTCGTGCGGGTCGGAACTTACCCGACAAGGAATTTCGCTACCTTAGGACCGTTATAGTTACGGCCGCCGTTTACTGGGGCTTCAATTCGCACCTTCGACCGAAGTCTAAGCGCTCCTCTTAACCTTCCAGCACCGGGCAGGCGTCAGCCCCTATACTTCGCCTTGCGGCTTCGCAGAGACCTGTGTTTTTGCTAAACAGTCGCCTGGGCCTATTCACTGCGGCTCATCTGGGCTATTCACCCAAATGAGCACCCCTTCTCCCGAAGTTACGGGGTGATTTTGCCGAGTTCCTTAACGAGAGTTCTCTCGATCACCTTAGGATTCTCTCCTCGCCTACCTGTGTCGGTTTGCGGTACGGGCACCTATTTCCTCGCTAGAGGCTTTTCTTGGCAGTGTGGAATCAGGAACTTCGGTACTAAATTTCCCTCGCCATCACAGCTCAGCCTTAGAGTGAAGGATTTACCTCCACTCCAGCCTACCTGCTTGGACGCGCATATCCAGCAGCGCGCTTACCTTATCCTCCTGCGTCCCCCCATTACTCAAACGGAAATAAGGTGGTACAGGAATATCAACCTGTTATCCATCGCCTACGCCTTTCGGCCTCGGCTTAGGCCCCGACTAACCCTGAGCGGACGAGCCTTCCTCAGGAAACCTTGGGCATTCGGTGGAAGGGATTCTCACCCTTCTTTCGCTACTCATACCGGCATTCTCACTTCTAAGCGCTCCACTAGTCCTTCCGGTCTAGCTTCACAGCCCTTAGAACGCTCTCCTACCATTGACACCAGAGGTGTCAATCCGCAGCTTCGGTGATACGTTTAGCCCCGGTACATTTTCGGCGCAGAGTCACTCGACCAGTGAGCTATTACGCACTCTTTAAATGATGGCTGCTTCTGAGCCAACATCCTGGTTGTCTAAGCAACTCCACATCCTTTTCCACTTAACGTATACTTTGGGACCTTAGCTGGCGGTCTGGGTTGTTTCCCTCTCGACTACGGATCTTATCACTCGCAGTCTGACTCCCATGGATAAGTCTTTGGCATTCGGAGTTTGTCTGAATTCGGTAACCCGTTGAGGGCCCCTAGTCCAAACAGTGCTCTACCTCCAAGACTCTAACCATGAGGCTAGCCCTAAAGCTATTTCGGAGAGAACCAGCTATCTCCAGGTTCGATTGGAATTTCACCGCTACCCACACCTCATCCCCGCACTTTTCAACGTACGTGGGTTCGGGCCTCCAGTAAGTGTTACCTTACCTTCACCCTGGACATGGGTAGATCACCTGGTTTCGGGTCTACGACCTCATACTTATTCGCCCTATTCAGACTCGCTTTCGCTGCGGCTCCGTCTCTTCAACTTAACCTTGCATGAAATCGTAACTCGCCGGTTCATTCTACAAAAGGCACGCCATCACGCATTAACGCGCTCTGACTACTTGTAGGCACATGGTTTCAGGATCTATTTCACTCCCCTTCCGGGGTGCTTTTCACCTTTCCCTCACGGTACTGGTTCACTATCGGTCACTAGGGAGTATTTAGCCTTGGGAGATGGTCCTCCCAGATTCCGACGGGATTTCTCGTGTCCCGCCGTACTCAGGATCCACTCTGGAGGGAACGAAGTTTCGATTACAGGGCTGTTACCTTCTCTGGCGGGCCTTTCCAGGCCTCTTCGTCTACCCCGTTCCTTTGTAACTCCGTATAGAGTGTCCTACAACCCCAAGAGGCAAGCCTCTTGGTTTGGGCTTTTCCCGTTTCGCTCGCCGCTACTCAGGGAATCGATGTTTCTTTCTCTTCCTCCGGGTACTTAGATGTTTCAGTTCCCCGGGTCTGCCTTCTATTTCCTATGTATTCAGAAATAGATACTACTCCATTACGAGCAGTGGGTTTCCCCATTCGGAAATCTTCGGATATAACGCTTGCTTACAGCTCCCCGAAGCATATCGGTGTTAGTCCCGTCCTTCATCGGCTCCTAGTGCCAAGGCATCCACCATGCGCCCTTTCTAACTTAATCATTTGGTCCATGATAAGCGATGCATTGCTGCGTCAGCTTCTCATTGCCTGATCATAAAAAAGGTCATACATACTTACGGATACAATCCATAAGGTGATGTTTCTCGGTTTATTGCTTCTCATTTTATCTGGTTTTCAAAGAACGAATAATAAGAGAGTTTAACCTCTCAAAACTGAACGAAACAAAAACGTCTGTTTATGTTGGCACCGCGGCCAACAGTTTCCTTAGAAAGGAGGTGATCCAGCCGCACCTTCCGATACGGCTACCTTGTTACGACTTCACCCCAATCATCTGTCCCACCTTCGGCGGCTGGCTCCCGTAAGGGTTACCCCACCGACTTCGGGTGTTACAAACTCTCGTGGTGTGACGGGCGGTGTGTACAAGGCCCGGGAACGTATTCACCGTGGCATGCTGATCCACGATTACTAGCGATTCCGGCTTCATGCAGGCGAGTTGCAGCCTGCAATCCGAACTGAGAATGGTTTTATGGGATTAGCTAAACCTCGCGGTCTTGCAACCCTTTGTACCATCCATTGTAGCACGTGTGTAGCCCAGGTCATAAGGGGCATGATGATTTGACGTCATCCCCACCTTCCTCCGGTTTGTCACCGGCAGTCACCTTAGAGTGCCCAACTGAATGCTGGCAACTAAGATTAAGGGTTGCGCTCGTTGCGGGACTTAACCCAACATCTCACGACACGAGCTGACGACAACCATGCACCACCTGTCACTCTGTCCCCCGAAGGGGAAATCCCTATCTCTAGGGTGGTCAGAGGATGTCAAGACCTGGTAAGGTTCTTCGCGTTGCTTCGAATTAAACCACATGCTCCACCGCTTGTGCGGGCCCCCGTCAATTCCTTTGAGTTTCAGCCTTGCGGCCGTACTCCCCAGGCGGAGTGCTTAATGCGTTAACTGCAGCACTAAAGGGCGGAAACCCTCTAACACTTAGCACTCATCGTTTACGGCGTGGACTACCAGGGTATCTAATCCTGTTTGCTCCCCACGCTTTCGCGCCTCAGCGTCAGTTACAGACCAAAGAGCCGCCTTCGCCACTGGTGTTCCTCCACATCTCTACGCATTTCACCGCTACACGTGGAATTCCGCTCTTCTCTTCTGCACTCAAGTCCCCCAGTTTCCAATGACCTTCCACGGTTGAGCCGTGGGCTTTCACATCAGACTTAAAGGACCGCCTGCGCGCGCTTTACGCCCAATAATTCCGGACAACGCTTGCCACCTACGTATTACCGCGGCTGCTGGCACGTAGTTAGCCGTGGCTTTCTGGTCAGGTACCGTCAAGGTACCGGCAGTTACTCCGATACTTGTTCTTCCCTGACAACAGAGTTTTACGATCCGAAAACCTTCATCACTCACGCGGCGTTGCTCCGTCAGACTTTCGTCCATTGCGGAAGATTCCCTACTGCTGCCTCCCGTAGGAGTCTGGGCCGTGTCTCAGTCCCAGTGTGGCCGATCACCCTCTCAGGTCGGCTACGCATCGTTGCCTTGGTGAGCCGTTATCTCACCAACTAGCTAATGCGCCGCGGGCCCATCTGTAAGTGATAGCCGGAGCCATCTTTCAACCTTCCTCCATGAGAAGAAAGAAATTATCCGGTATTAGCTCCGGTTTCCCGAAGTTATCCCAGTCTTACAGGCAGGTTGCCCACGTGTTACTCACCCGTCCGCCGCTAACTTCCGGGAGCAAGCTCCCTTCCATTCGCTCGACTTGCATGTATTAGGCACGCCGCCAGCGTTCGTCCTGAGCCAGGATCAAACTCTCGTTAAAGTGTTTGTAGCTCATTTGCTGGTCTTACATGTATTACTTTTTGACGTTTTGTTTCGTTCAGTTTTCAAAGATCAAACTTGTTCGCTAGTTTCTGACAGCGACTTAACCATCATAACTCATTGTCACTGAGTTAGTCAAGAGTTTTTTAAAATTTATTTTTTATTCTTGCGATCTCTGCGACTTTCGTTTGCAGCGACGTTTATTAATATAACAAGGTTTTTATATAGTGTCAATCCTTTTTCAAAAAAAGTTTAATTTTTATTATCCATTCGACTTCTTACCTCGTAATATATAGTTCATGCATTCATATTCAGACGCAACTCGTTTAAAGAGATTGAATAAAGTTTTATATCTTACTTCCATTGACTTGATTATTGTCTGTTCCATTCTGGGATCATTTATATCAAAAAGAATCTCATCCATTTCTCTTTTAAGTAAATAAACAATTTCTTCTTTTTCATCATTAGTAATCAATATCCCTATCATATACACACTCCTAAAATTTTACGTATACATAGGTATTTCCAATAAATAATAATTTATGACAATATTTTCATCTATTTCCTAAGTTAATTTTAGAAACCCCCTCACTATTTTATCTCTTATCACTTTCCACACTCATATATAGAAGAATAAGAAGCATAGAATAATACGGACAGGCAAATATGGAGGGGTGTATATGGATTTTTTTATAACACTAAATGCTAAAAGAATAAAACAAGGAATGTTTGTTGTTATTATTTCACTTTTTACTGCTTTGCTCTTTTACTCCCAGTCCACCGTCCATATTCCGGTTTTTGGTACGAAAGATGGACCAAAAGCAATTTATAAAGGGGAAAAAGGAATTGCACTCACATTTAATATTGGTTGGGGTGATGTGCAGGCGGAACCGATTCTTGACGTTTTAGAAAAACAAGAAATTAGGTCCGTCACATTTTTTCTATCAGGTGCTTGGGCTGAAAGACATCCGCAGACAGTGAAAAGGATAAAAGAAATGGGGTTTGAGATCGGTAGCCTTGGTTATGCCTATGAAGATTATACAGACTTAGAAGATACCAAAGTAAGACGTGATATCACAAAAGGACTTGAGGCGCTCAATAAACTCGATATCAATGATATTACATTGCTTCGATCACCAACTGGTCACTTTGATAAACGAACGTTATCTATTGCAGAAAGTATAGGATTAACAGTTGTACATTGGAGTCTAAATTCCCAAGATTGGAAGAATCCAGGTGTTGAAGCAATTACAAAACAAGTTGAAAAGGCAAAAAGTGGGGATATCATCTTAATGCATGCATCTGATTCGGCACTTCAAACAGCTGAAGCACTACCAAAAGTAATTTCACATATTAAAGATAAAGGAGATCCAACAACAGTTACAGGACTAATTGCAAACGGAAAAGTGAAAACAAAGCTTATACCATAAGAAATGTGGAAGAGCCACGTTTGAGGTGAAAACGCCAATGTGCCCCATTTCCTGTAGGTAGATGTGATAATAAAAAAACCAAAAGCGAGCCAATTAATTAGCGGCTCGCTTTTGGTTTTTTACTTTTTACTTTTGGTTCAGCTTTTTTTGGAGCGCGTTTTGCCATTTCTTCCGCAGAAAGTTGATTATACTTTTGTAGCATTAAAATGTGATATGCATTACATGCAATCAAAGGGAAGATCATTAAATAAATCCAGCTTTCATCATTAGGACCTAATACTGGAAGCCACTCCAGGATTGTCACGACTATCATAAAAAACAGCGCAGAAGCAAACGTAGTCCGATTAGTCATTTTGGCTTTTATAAAGGCAACAATCAAACCGGATACCAAAATGAATAGTGCCAGACCCGCATAGGGTAAAATACTTTCTCCTTCTCCTGCAAACTTTTGGAATCGGAAGTAAACTAAATCAAATAAAACGATAATAATAAGTACAATCTGTACGGCACTCCATAAAGATATGGAGCGGAATATCCCGAGCCCGAATTGATGTATGAACAAATATGCAAAAAAGCCAACTTGGCTGACAACAGCGAAGATGAATCCTACACCAACAAGCCAAATAAATGTGGATAGAATCGCGCCCAAGTTTAGTTCCATGAAATAAGGCTGAAACTCATTCCAACGAATAAAAAATCCTAATATCCCTGTAGTCAAACCACCCAACATGAGGGAGTTAAATAAAAACTTAATTAAGTTTCGAATGGTCACTGATTGTTTTCCTCCAATAGTCAAATATCCTAATTAAATCGATTTTATCAATATTAAGAATAAAAATCTATGTCTGTTCCAATTGTGCATAAATTCTTCACAAAGTCCCATATTAAAGGTAAGGAGCACTGCGACATGGAAAGGAGCATTTCCGATGAAAAAAATAGGCTGTTTACTCCTGTTATCAGTTGTTTTTTTACTATCATCCTGTAATGGCAGTGAGTCTGGTGGTGAAAAGCTTGATTACGAACAAACAAAAAAGATGATTGTCGATATATTAAAGACAGATGAAGGAAAAAAGGCAATTAAAGATATTTTAGCTGATCAAGAAATAATGCAGGAAGTTGCTATGGATCAAGCAGTCATTAAGGAAACGATTGAGAAAACACTAACTTCCGAAAAGGGAACTAAATTCTGGAAAAAATCCTTTGAAGATCCAAAATTTGCAGAATCCATCGCTAAAAGTATGAAAAAGGAAAATGAACAACTATTAAAGGGCTTAATGAAGGATCCCGAATATCAAGGGATGATGATCGACCTTTTGAAAGACCCATCCTTAAAAGATGATATTGCAGAATCACTTAAAAGCAAAGAATTTCGCGAGCATCTTCGTAAAGTTGTTACAGAAACTATAGAAAGCCCACTCTATAAAGTAAAGATCCAAGAAATATTATTAAAAGCAGCAGAAGAAATGGAAGGCGGAAAACAAAAAGAAGAATCAGGCGGTACGGAGCAAGGTGGAAAACAAGAGGGAGGATCAGGATCCGGGGGAACCAGTCCTTAATAATAAAAGTTAAGACCGTCATTTTGTATATGACGGTCTTTTTCTTTACTTGTCTAAAATCCTAATAACTTCCTCTGATATTTCTTGATATATCTGTCCAGTTGGATGCTCGGCAGCATACACGGATGGCGCAAAATCATTTTCGTTCCAATCAGGTTGTTGCAATGGGAGTCTACCTAGTAAATCTGTTCTTAACTCTTCAGATAGCTTATCTCCGCCACCTTGACCAAAGACATATTCTTTCTCTCGTGTTAAACGACTTTCAAAGTAGGACATATTCTCAATCACACCAATAATTTCATGGTCCGTCCGGAGTGCCATCGCTCCGGCTCGCGCCGCTACAAAAGCAGCTGTCGGATGTGGCGTCGTAACGATGATCTCTTTACAACTCGGAAGCATCGTATGCACATCAAGTGCCACATCCCCAGTTCCCGGTGGTAAATCAAGCAATAAATAATCTAGTTCTCCCCATTCTACTTCTGAAAAAAAGTTATTTAACATCTTTCCAAGCATTGGCCCACGCCAAATTACTGGGGCGTTATCCTCAACAAAGAAGCCCATCGAGATTACCTTAACTCCAAATCGTTCAACCGGAACAATCTTCGGACCATTTACAACGGGTCTTGATGTGATCCCCATCATATCAGGAACACTAAAACCATAAATATCAGCGTCAATCAATCCGACCTTTTTTCCAAGGCGAGCTAACGAAATGGCTAAGTTAACAGATACAGTTGACTTTCCTACTCCACCTTTTCCACTAGCAATGGCAATAAATTTCACTTTATTATTCGGAGAGAGGAGATTGTTTTCATCTTCCCCTGCAAGGTCACCTGTTGCACGATGTTTTTCCAATTCTTCCTCCGATAATTCAGCAAAGCGGATTCCGACAGTGGCTGCCCCTGCCTCTTTGAGCATCTCCACAATTTTCATTTGTAACTGAAGTTGTTCAGGTGTCCCTGTTTTTGCAAGTGCTATTTTAACGCTTATATGTGATTTCTCTTCTTTTACTTTTACTTCAAGAATTCCATTCGTTTCTTCTAATGTTTTATGTAAGATTGGATCCTTTACATCTTTCAATAACTCAACGGCTTGCTGTTCAGTAACCAATTAATCACACCATCCTTATTATGGTCTCGCTTCTTTTCAAGTATAACATATCGTGCTTTTTTCTAAAGAATATCCGCTTTTAATATGGAAAAACAAAACAGCGACTGATATTTCAGATCGCTGTTTTACTCTTTTACTTTTTCCTCTGTAAAAAATCTGAGTAGTCCTCTGTAAACAGATTCCGCTACTTGTTTTTGATAGTCCTCCTTCAAGAGGGAAGCCCGTTCGGTCGGATTTGATAAAAATCCTATTTCAACCAATACACCTGGTTTCTCAGCATGTTTCAATAAATATATATTTTCGATTGTTTTTGCCTCTCTTGTTGTATTTCCCAGATTTCCTATCAATTCCTCCTGAATAAATTTTGCTGCCCGCTTATTTTCCACCAAATGTGGAGCATAAAAGGTTTGTGCCCCACTCCAACGTGGTGAAGGTATTGAGTTTAAATGTACACTAATAAAAAAGTCAGCTTCTGATTGATTAATCATTTTCAGTCTTGTTTTCAAGTCATCCGTCTTTCGCCTGCTATATCCTCTAATATCCGGATTAGCTAAATCTGTATCCGTTTCTCTTGTCATTAAAACGAGCGCACCTTGTTCCTGCAAATAATCACGAAGTTTGTCCGAGACATTCAATGCAATATCTTTCTCCAAGGCTTTACTGTCTCCCGCACCTCCATCAGGTCCGCCGTGTCCAGGATCAATATAAATAATTTTCCCTGACAGCGGAAGATTCCAAGATCGAAATGTATCTTTTGGAATCATTTGATATTGAAAAAGAAGAAACAGCACCGCTGCTCCAAGTATAAATAAAGTCCACTTTACTTTTCTCCCCATTTCATCTTCCCCTTCATGCATCAGTCATAAAAGGATATGGGACGAGATATAGATTTAGAACTCTCATTTTTCTAATGTAACCGTAATTTATAACGGCGCTTCGCTTTTTCATATCCCTCCTTCCACCAGTAGTCCACAAATTTTTCACAGACTAAAAAAATAGCTTCGTCTTGCAATGTACACCTACCATAATCGAGATACAGCCACAAGTGATATAAGGTTTCTGCGAAATGAGCTAGTTCCTGTTGGCATCGTTTTCTAGTCATTTCCATTGTTTCACCACCAACAATAAACCTGCCATAATCGGCTCCTGTTAAATATGCTTCAATCGCAACATCCAGGCAAGCATCCTCAATTCCTTCATCAAGCAAATCCGATGCAAGTCTTGCTGCATAAAAGTGCAGTAATACACTTTTTTTCAGCGAATGTATGGACAAGTCGCTTAAAAGTTTACGTTCATTTATTAATTGCTTTTCGCGTTTTCTCTCTGTAAAACTTGTTATCACACTCATACCTATTCAGCCTCCATATTGATAGCTTTCAACCAATAAGAAAAACCATGCATATAAAATTTTTAGCATTAATATGAAACATTTTCGCTTGTCAAACGTCTTAACTTAATAAGGATGGTGTTATAATGAAGAAGGTCTTATTCTTTTGTCTACTTCTATTAACTGGTTGTACTAATACAACCCCTAATCTTATGATTGAATGGGTTGATTTTATCCATATAAATGATGAAATATATGAAGTAGCCTACCGGCTAGAAATCGCTGATCCTATATTAATTGGAGGAAAATTGGGGGAGATCACATTTAATATAGCCGATAATATACATGACTCAGAATATCGGTCTAAAAATGGAGATGCCACTTATCTTTTACCAGGCACAGAAGTTTTTAGTGTAAATAATGAAGGTAATCTCGTTGCGATTAAAGATCCAGATACACTTAATGGGTATAAAATCTACACAAAGAAAAATCCCGCAGAACTTAACGATTTTGCAATGTTCGCAAAGAATGACATTATTAAAGCAGATATATTTTTTGAAACTTCCTACAAACAATTTGATTTAAATAGAAGCATCACTGATCATGAACAAATAGAACAAATTATGAACAATTTACAATCGGGACGACCTGGAGCCACTAATGGTTATAATGATAATAATCCACAATTCCAATCATACGCAATCTTATTATATACATCATCATCTGTTGCCAGAAAATATTCGATCTTTTTCGATGGAGAGAGATACTCATGGTCGCCATGGGACAGTGAAGTCTTACCTTCAGAAATAGCGAACTTTTTAAATAGTAATGAACTCGTTCCAGCAAGTTGAAACATCAGAGAATTAGGTTAAAGAAAGTTCAAGAAAAAAAGTTGTGTACTATGCATGCTCAGTCATCGCTTGACGTGGAGGTACTTACCTTTTTAAAAATCAAAAGCTGCAGCGTCTTTGCTGCAGCTTTAATTTATAGTTTTACTCTCTGTAATCTTAATGCATTCAAAACAACTGATACGGAGCTAAATGCCATGGCGGCCCCAGCTAGCCATGGTGCCAAAAATCCTAATGCTGCAATCGGAATGCCGATCGTATTATAAGCAAAGGCCCAAAATAGGTTTTGTTTGATATTACTAATCGTTTTTTTACTCATCAAAATCGCATCAGCAATGCTGGTTAAGTCTCCGCGAATTAACGTAATATCGGCTGCTTCCATCGCCACATCCGTGCCCGTACCAATCGCCATACCGATATCAGCAATGGCAAGAGCTGGAGCATCATTGATCCCGTCCCCGACCATCGCCACTTTCTTCCCTTGTTGCTGTAACTTTTTCACTTCTTCCGCTTTTCCTTCTGGTAATACTTCCGCGATCACATGCTCAATACCCGCTTCTTTCGCAATTGTCTGGGCAGTTTGCTTGTTATCACCAGTGATCATAATAACATCAAGATCCATTTCTTTTAAACGTTTGATTGCTGCTACAGATGTTGTTTTTATTGTATCAGCAACTGCGATCAACCCTGCATATACACTATCTACTGCTACTATCATTGCTGTTTTCCCTTCTCTTTCAAGCAAATTCATCTCATCAAACGCTTGTTTTTCAACATGTATATTATGTTGCTTCATTAAACGTCTAGTTCCAATTAAAACCCTTTTTCCACTAACAATTGCTTGAATCCCAAATCCCGGAACCGCTTCAAATTCGGATACATCCCGCAATACAATATTCTTTTCATTAATTCCCTGAACGATCGCCTGCGCCAGTGGATGTTCTGATCCTTTTTCGGCGGAGCCCACCAAGGATAGAAATTCCCTTTCATGCATTACTGCCGATACATCTGTTAAAACGGGGGTTCCGTTTGTAATTGTTCCAGTTTTATCTAATATAACTGTGTCGATTTGGTGAGTCGTTTCGAGATGCTCGCCACCTTTAAACAAGATACCGTGCTCAGCAGACCGACCTGATCCAGCCATAATAGATGTTGGTGTTGCTAGCCCTAGTGCACAAGGACAGGCAATTACGAGAACAGCAATCATTTTTTCTAACGCCCCAGCAAAATCACCTGGGTCAGCCCATAAATACCAGATGAAAAATGTAATTATCGCAATGCCTACAACAATTGGAACAAAGATTCCCGAAATTAAATCAGCCATGCGCTGAATTGGCGCTTTCGAGCCTTGAGCCTCTTCTACTACTTTTATAATCTGGGCAAGTGCAGTATCCTTACCTACTTTCGTCGCTTCTATTTTAATAAAGCCATTTTTATTGATAGTCGCACCAATTACCGGATCACCTACAGTTTTATCAATTGGGACACTCTCTCCTGTGATCATTGATTCATCAAGAGCGGTTTGACCTTCTGCGATCACTCCATCAACTGGTACCTTTTCACCTGGCTTGACGAGCAGAATCTGTCCCACGATAACATCTTCTAGAGGGATTTCCTTCTCTCGCCCATTTTCTAAAACCATTGCTGTCTTTGCTTGTAATCCCATTAACTTTTTAATCGCTTCTGAAGATCTTCCCTTTGCCTTAGCTTCAAACAATTTTCCGAGAATGATCAATGTGATTAGCACAGCACTTGTTTCAAAGTAGAGCCCGGTTCCATGAACATCTGAGCCGATTGATTGGATAGTCAAATATACACTGTAGAAATAAGCGGCAGATGTTCCAAGTACGACAAGCACATCCATATTGGCGCTTTTATTTCGTAATGCCTTGTATGCTCCAACATAAAATTGCCTGCCAATATAAAATTGCACCGGTGTTGCTAAAGCCATTTGCACCCATGGATTCATTAAACCACTTGGTACATACATAAAAGATGTAAAGCTAAAATGCGCAAACATTGTCCAAAGTAGTGGCAGTGAGAAAACCAAAGAAAGTATAAACTTCCTTTTCTGATTTTGAATCTCTTTCAAACGATAGTCAGTAGTTTCCTTTTCATCCCCATCTCTTTTCACTGTAGCGCCGTATCCAAGACCCTCTACTTTATTCGTTAAATCCTTCGGAGAAATTGCAGAAGGATTATACTCAACCGTCGCTTTCTCCAAAGCTAGATTGACTGATGCCTTTGTTACACCCGCCATTTTATTAAGGCCTTTTTCTATTCTTGTTGAACAAGCAGCACATGTCATACCGGTTAATAATAACTCTGTCTTTTCTGTTATTACATCATAGCCAAGATCCCTAATTTTCTCCTGAATAGCTTCGGGATTCAATGTGGCATCATATTGTATAGTCGCTTTTTCCAGTGCCAGATTTACATTCGCCTGCTCCACTCCTTCCATTTTATTCAGACCCTTCTCAATCCTTGTCGAACAGGCGGCACATGTCATACCAGTTATTTGGAATTGACTTTCTAATAGTTTCTTTTCACTCATTATAAAAACTCCTTATACCTACATGGGGTATATTATTTTGAAAAATAAAATGTGCTATAACTAAGCACATTTCCATTTATTTTACGTCATAGCCTTGGTCAACAATCTTTTCTTTAATAGCATCAACACCAACTTCACCCTTATTGAACGCCACATCTACTAAGCCATTTTCTAGATTTACTTTTACACTAGAAACACCTTGTAATTTACTTACACTATCTTCGATTGATTTCACACAATGACCACAAGACATACCTTCTACATTCAATGTTACTGTTTGCATATTTATTAACCCCTTTATTTTTTCATTAACTTTTGAATAGTAACCAACACTTCATCTAATACTTCCATGTCGCCTTCCTGAATTCTTTCCGCAACACACTGTTTCATATGGCCTTCAAGCAAAATTCTGCCTACACTATTTAACGCTGACTGCGTAGCTGAAATTTGTGTAATCACATCATCACAATACGTATCACGTTCAATCAAACCCTTTATACCGCGAATCTGACCTTCAATTCGGTTCAGCCTCGTCACGAGGTTCTTCTTCACCTGATCTGAATGATGGCTTTTTCGATTAGAGGAAGTTTCACAACTAGACTCGTCATTAATTAGATTTTTATCAAATTCTATCGCCAATTAATTCCCCTCCTACAATTTAATAGTACCATACCTCCGTATGGTATACAATAACAAATAAAAAAATTTCAAAAGGATTTTCTTCCCCCTTATCTCTCTATGTAAAAAAAGCCTCTGGCGGGATTCGAACCCGCTCTCGTTTCCTAAGCATAGGCTAAGGGAGAACACGCTTCCCTACGGGTTTTCACCGACAGGAATTCCACCTGTCTCAGCTAATTTGCTTTTCGGTGCTTCTGAAACCTTTGCCTTGCGACCCGGTGGCTACAATGTTTTCCGGCGCTCTTCCCTTCTGGAGCTACAGAGGCATTTACTATCCTTACTTAGTATATCGTAAAACCGGAAAATATATTAGCTGAAATTTCCCATTAGAAACCGTTTCAAAAGATAATTTCAATTGTAATTAATATTTTCTCGGGTATTTCTTCGTCTTCAAGAAATAGTTATTCTTTAACACATGTTTACCTTTTCAACTCCTTTTGTTTCCGGGAAAACGTACATTACCGGGGAAAAGGTATTAAGAATCATTGGTTTCCATCCATGGTTTTCTCATCGAGCTCACTAATTTTCCCATTAGGATATTCTTTTACAAGTCCATTTTCTGTTTCATAAACTACACTATATGGGTCATTAACTTTTGCATCAATTTTCGCGCGTTAACCAGTCATCCTAGCCCATTCTCAACCAAAGCAAATTTTCTTTCTCTCAACTCTTTGTTTTGTTCTGACATATAAAACACCACCTTTGTATTTTATACGTTTCTAAGCTACTTTTGTCGCTATAGCTCCCCCTACGTCCTTATGATTAAACAAAAAAGAAGCTGCCTTAAGCGTTCAGCGCTTGGACAACTTCTTTTTTATTTTATGCCTTGTTTGATCTGAAAGGCGTTAAAAACTGTGTTTCTCATGAATGAGCCCAAAATCGTTTTATAACAATATTGTTGAACATAGCAAATCATAAAGATATCATTACAGTTTAAATTGCCCAACTAGTCCATTTAGTTCTTCTGCTAAACTGGCGAGCTGCTCTGAGCTTCCTGCTACTTCTTCCATCGAACTACTCGTTTGTTGGGCAGCAGCAGAAGTTTGCTCCACTCCGGCAGCCGATTCTTCGGAAATAGCTGCAATTTCTTCAATTGAGCTACTCATCTTTTGGCTCTGATCCGCAATATCAGATAGGTTTGTAGAGACTGTTTTTATATTGTTAGTCATTTCCGAAATAGCAGAGCTAATACCGGCGAAAGTTTCACCTGTTGTTTTTATTTGACTTTCTCCTAATTCTACTTCTTTATATCCGGCTTTTAATGATTCGGCTACAATACCTGATTCATTTTGGATACTATTTACAATACCTGTAATCTCGGTTACAGAAACAGATACTTGTTCCGCAAGTTTTCTTACTTCGTCTGCCACCACGGCGAAACCACGGCCATGTTCACCCGCTCTAGCAGCTTCAATCGCTGCATTCAATGCCAACAGATTCGTTTGCGCTGAAATATCCTGAATGACGGAGACCAATGTGGAAATTTCCTGTGACTGTTCGTCTAATCCTTGCACTTTTTCAACTGCATCATATACAATTTCATTTACTTTAGCCATTTGCCTATCCGAGGATTCCATCAATTTACTGCCCTCGTTAGTCATTTCCAGAACCCAATTAGAATATCCTCTAATTTTTTCACCATTTTCATTTGCCTCTCCTACCACTGTAGTAAAGGATCCCATAATTGACGCCAATTCGCTTGCACTAGTAGCCTGTCTCTCAGATCCAGCCGCCAAATCTTGCATTGTCATAGCAATTTGTTGCGAACCAGCATTCACCTCATCTGTCGCTTGTGTTAATTCTTCGCTATGACCGTTTACAGATTCGGAAACACCGTTAATTTGTTGTAATAATTTGCGTGTGCCATTCGCCATTTCGTTTGTTGCCGTAATAAGCTGACCTATCTCATCAATTGATTTTGTTTTTAACGGTTCACCACTTAAGTTCCCCCTAGCTATTACATTCATCCGTCCCATTACAACATTTATTGGTCTCGAAATCATGTTTGAAGTAATGAGTGCTGTTGCAATACTTACCACTATTACCAGCACCGTTACGATCGTTACTACACGCAATACATTTTCTCCGTTTGCTACAATCTCTTGCTCTATCCCATTAATTAAGGTGCGACTATCCTCAGCCATTTGATCATAACCATCCATTAATTCACGCGCAACAGAAGCCGATTCTGCTAAATTTTTAGTTGCTATTTCTTTATTCCCTTTGTCATATTCAGCAAATACATCATTAGAAATCATCTCTCGCCATGAAACTGTCTTTTTTACCAAACGGTCAAATTCCTCTGAGACTCCTATCTCCCTAACAATCGCTTCATAATGTTCACCTTGTTCTGTGTATTCATTAAATCGTTCTTTATAATTGCCGCCATGTAACACATAGCCACGGGCTGTTGCCAGTCTATTTGCCATAGTATTGGACAAGCCTTCGTTGGCCGTTAGCAGTGGAAGCTCTCTATTTGCAATATTTTTAGCTTCTTTATTGCTTGTTTGGATCACAGTAAAGTTATAAACCCCTAAAATAATAACTAGCAAAATAACTAAAGAAAAGCCCATGAGCATTTTTTGTCTTATACTTTTAAACCTAAATATCTTTTTCATTGCATAATCCTTTCATTTCTTTATAATCTGCTACATAAACAATCGGTACAATCGGTTCCAACGACTATACCATTTTGCATATGTACTATATATAAGTATCGGTAGGTTCCAAAAAATTTGAAGAGACTTTAAAATATAGGGAATATTATGCATTATGGAACAACAATATCGACTGAAAAATGATTCATATCGAACAATAGAAAAAATCGTAAAAAAGAAGTCGTCCTCAAGCCCATTTCAGCTTTTAGGACGACCTCGTTTTATAAAGGATTTCTTCTAGCAAAATCGACGAATCTAAATTTATCGGGTCTATGCCTCGACTCTGTATATTGAAAAAGACTTGCATCTTCAAGATACACATAGTTTTTGATAATAACAATACTATGGAAGCCTTCTAGATCAAGTAGTTGTCTATCCTCTTCTTCTGGCTCTTCCACGATAATTTCCTTTTTGGCAAAACTGATTAATAGGTTTAATTCATTCTCTAAATAATCATAAATGGAATGTTCACAGATTTCCTTCGTAATATGAGGTACAAATTTTTCAGACAAATAATCCTTGTCTAAAATAACTTTCTCTCCACCGATTTCTCTAATTCTGCTGATATTCCACACTTGGTCTTTTCCAGATAAATTAAGTTGTTTCTTAATATACTGCTCAGGTTTCTTTAGCGAAAGTTCATGGACAATCGTCTTGGGTTTATTACCCATTTTCTGGGCAAGCTCATGGAAACTAACCAAACCAGAAACAGGAAAGTCCAATTTCGTATTTTTAATTACGATCGAACCTTTCCCCCTAACTTTTTGAATATAGCCTTGCTGCGCCAATAAATTTAATGCTTTGCGAATTGTTTCTCTCGATGTGTCATAATGATCTTTTAACTCATGTTCAGATGGCAGGAGCGCACGCGGCGCAAATTCTCCTGCATCAATTTGATTTACAAGATCATTATGAATGATTAAATACTTATTTGTCATGTTCATATCCCCAGTTACTTTTTCAAGTGATAAACAATTGACTCGTACGGTCTTAAATTTATTTGATTGAACTCTACAGAGGAATCAGCGTAGTTAGATAATAAAATACTACCTGTGAATCCCGTAACCTCGACATTTTCCGGAAGTGCAAATGTCGTTTCATCTGCATAAAAGTTATTAATGACAAGTAATTTTTCATTGCCTTTATTGCGCGTGTAAGCAAAAATGGCTTTATCATCTGGTAATATTAATTCATAATCGCCTTCTGTGATAATATCATATTCTTTTCTTAATTGAATCAACTTTTGGTAATGGTAAAAAACAGAGTTATGATCTGCGATTGCTTTTTTCGCATTAATAGTTGGGTAATTTTCAGCTGTCTTTATCCAAGGAGTACCTGTTGTGAACCCTGCATGTGCACTCTCATCCCACTGGACTGGTGTTCTGGAGTTGTCACGGGATTTTTGCTCTAGAATGTCTAGTATTTGCTCTTCAGACATTCCTTCTTCTTTCTTGATTCTGTGCATGTTTAACGACTCAACATCGCGATAATCTTCCATTCGTGCGAATTTAGGATCTGTCATCCCAAACTCTTCCCCTTGATATATATAAGGAGTACCCCTCATCATATGCAGTGTTGTTGCGAGCATTTTCGCTGATTCCAAATGGTATTTACCATCATCACCAAATCGGGATACTGCCCTTGGCTGATCATGATTACACCAGAATAGTGCATTCCAACCACCGCCATCAGTCATTTCCACTTGCCATTCAGTTAAAATTCCTTTCAATTGTAAAAAATCAAAGTCGGCTTTCGTCCACTTTTCACCATTCGGATAATCCACTTTCAGATGATGAAAATTAAACGTCATATCCAGTTCTTTCCGATCAGGTCTTGTGTATTTAATACAGTTATCAATGGATGTTGAAGACATTTCTCCAACCGTCATTATCTCATATTTAGAAAATACTTTTTCGTTCATCTCATGAAGATATTCATGTACCCGCGGTCCATCAGTATAAAACTTTCTCCCGTCTCCTGAACGATCATTTGGGAAGCCTTGATCTTTGGAAATAAGGTTGATGACATCCAGTCGAAAACCATCCACGCCTTTTTCAAGCCAGAATGTCATCATTTCATATACAGATGTTCTAACCTGTTCATTTTCCCAATTTAAATCGGCTTGTGTCACATCGAATAAATGTAAGTAATATTGTTTCGATTCTTCATCATACTTCCATGCTGAACCACCAAACTTCGATTGCCAATTCGTCGGCGCTTCTTCTGACTTTCCATCTTTCCAAATATAAAAATCACGATATGGACTGTCTTTTGAAGAAAGGGACATTTGAAACCACTCATGTTCTGTAGACGTATGGTTCACGACAATATCCATAATAACCTTTAAATCACGGCTATGGACTTCCTTAAGCAAACGCTCAAAGTCCTCCATCGTTCCGTATTCCTGATAAATTTGATAATAGTCGCTAATATCATAGCCATTATCATGTTGTGGCGAATTATAGATAGGAGTTAACCACAGCACATCTACACCAAGCTCTTTTAAGTAATCAAGCTTCTCAATGATCCCTTGTAAATCTCCTGTTCCATTGCCTGTCGTATCTTTAAAACTCTTCGGATAAATTTGATATACTACTGATTTTTTCCACCATGGTTGAGTCATTATTTACACACCTTTAATATTTTTTAAATGAGATAAGAAAATACTATTTTTTATTTCTTGTTCAGACTCCAGGTCACAAGCCAAATTGCTGTGGTGACTGAGGATCTGCCTCCTCCAATTCGTCTTGTGCTTGTCGCCAATAGACGGGCGCATTGCGCTCTTCTTAATGGTAATAGCAAAAGAGGAACAATTTAATGTCCCTCTGCATTATTCAAATGTATTAATTTGCGCGTACTCTTTTAAACGCAACTTTTCCCATATTCATTTTTGAGAAGATTATTGTTAATAGGAATGGCACAACAATCGCGACAACCATTGCAATTGCAAAAGCGGGAATGTACTTAGACTGGATGGAAAGAATCCCCGGCAATCCGCCGACACCAATCGAGTTGGCCATGACACTGTTTCCAACGGAGATGACTGCTGCCACTAAAGAACCGATCATCGCTGCTAAGAAAGGGAATCCATATTTTAAGTTAATCCCAAACATCGCTGGCTCGGTTACCCCAAGATAACAGGAAATTGCCGCTGGAATAGAAACTTGCTTCTCTTGTTCATTTTTTCTATTGATATAGATCATCGCGAGAACTGCAGAGCCTTGCGCAATATTAGATAATGCTATCATCGGCCATAAGTTCGTTCCTTTAAATTCACTCATTAATTGAAGATCAATCGCATTCGTCATATGGTGTAAGCCAGTAATAACTAACGGTGCATAAGCGAAACCGAAAATAGCGGCAAACAACCAGCCAAATGAAGAGGTTAATCCTGAATATACAACATCAGAAATGACAGATCCAATTTTCCAACCGATTGGCCCTAAAATGATATGAGCAAGCAATACAGTTGGAACTAAAGCTAAAAATGGTACAACAATCATCGAAATCGCATTCGGAATAATTTTACGTAATTTTAATTCTAAGAAAGATAATAAAAGCGCTGCTAAAATAGCTGGAATCACTTGTGCTTGATAACCGATCATTTCAACCGTAGCGAAACCAAAATCCCAGACTGGAACTTCTGTCGCCTCTGCTACACCATAAGCATTAAGCAGTTGCGGTGATACGAGCGTAATCCCTAACACAATTCCAAGTATCGGTGTGGCGCCCATCTTTCTAGCAACCGCCCAGGTGATCCCGACCGGTAAGAAATGAAATATTGCTTCCCCAATCAACCACAAAAAGTCATTTGTACCTGCCCAGAATTGAGATACTTCAACAAGTGTCTTCGTTTTACCTTCGAGCATTGGGATTTCACCTATAACATTCCTAAATCCGAGAATTAATCCCCCAACGACAAGCGCAGGGATGAGTGGCGTAAAAATATCAGCAAGATGGGCAATCATTCTTTGCAGAAAGTTCATATTTTGCTTAGCCGCTTCTTTTGCCTCATCCTTTGATGTATCGCTTACACCCGCTATTTTAACAAACTCATTATAAAAAGAAGAAACTTCATTTCCAATAATCACTTGGAACTGTCCCGCCTGAGTGAATGTTCCTTTCACAAGCTTAATCGCCTCAATCTTTTCTACATCGGCTTTCGTTGAATCTTTTAACACGAACCGCATTCTTGTCACACAATGGGTAACAACTGAAATATTTTCACTGCCGCCAATATGTTCAAGCAGTTCTTTCGCTTGTTCTGTGTATTTACTCATTTATTTTCCTCCTCACCTTGGAAGTATGAAAAGCTTAAAGCACTTTCTATATTCCCCTTAGCAATTAATTTTATCTTGTATATACATATTTTGATTACGTTTTCATTCTAACTTGTATATACAAGAATGTCAACATATAATTACAAAACAAAAGTTGCCTTAAAAAGGCGTCTTTCAACGTCCTTTTGAGGCAACTCCATATTTTTGCTTTCCAAATTGGGTTCACTTGAACTTTACAAATCCTCACCAACAATTTTCGCTTCCAATTCCAACTCAACACCGAATGTTTCTTTTACCTTTTTTTGTACCATCTCAATTGTTGCAATATACTCTGCGGCTGTGGCGTTGTTTTTATTGACGATAAAACCGGCATGTTTTTCTGAAACTTCAGCACCGCCAACTCCTTTACCTTGCAATCCACTGTCTTGAATCAATTTTCCAGCAAAATAACCTGGTGGCCTTTTGAATACACTGCCAACAGATGGGTATTCTAGCGGCTGTTTAGATTCTCTTTGAAATGTGAAATTATCCATCGCTTCTTTAATTGTATTTTTATCGCCAACTTTCAGGGCAAAAATTGCTTCCAATACGATGTCTTTATTCATACTTATGATGCTTGTGCGATAGCCAAGCTCTAGCTCAACCTTTTCTATCTGACGCAATTCACCTGTTTTCGTGACAACTTTCACATAATCAATGACATCCTTTACTTCTCCACCGTAAGCACCAGCATTCATTATCATTGCACCACCAATCGATCCCGGTATGCCACAGGCAAATTCCAGCCCTGCTAACCCTTGATCTAAAGCAAGCTGGGAGGCATCTTTTATATTCACGCCTGCCTGTGCGATAATTTTATTCTCCTCGGCACGCAAACCAGCTAGATGCTCAAAATGCATGACAATTCCCCGAATACCACCATCTCGCACAATTATATTGGACCCATTGCCTAAAAGTGTAAATGGTAATTGAAACTTTTCTTTGAAGCGAATCACCGCTGCCACTGCTTCATACGTTTCAGGCATGACGAAAAAGTCTGCCTCCCCGCCCAATTTTACTAAAGTATGGTTTTTTAATGGTTCAGCCAGCAATACATTTTGTTCACCGCAAATGTTTACTAACTCTTGATAAATGTCTTTAGTAATCAATTATTTTACCTCTTTGTCTTTTGATTTAATTTACTGATAAAATGAAATTTCTGTGAGGGTGCCGCACGTTAATCTACTATAAAAAGTAGATCAATTCCCTATATCTATTGTAATCAAAAACATCTATTAAGAAAATATAATCATATACTTTCAAAGTATTACCGATTTCGATTGCTATGTTATATACTCTAGTAAAATGCATATAAAAAGTATTGTGCTAGAGACTAAACAAAGTTATTCCATATGAGCTAAGCCCCTACAGAATAACCTCATTTTATATTATCTTTCTATGTCACCAACCGACTCCGTCATCGCCCGTAAAACTTCACCTTCCGTAGACAAGGGCGTATCGCCTATAACTGAATGAGCTAACATTCCGGCAGCTACTGCAAATGCAACGGACTTTTCTGGTGGAAACTTCTTCGATTCACCATGAATGATCCCACTTGTATAAGCATCTCCAGAACCAATTCGATCGAGAACTGGGAATCTCTTTACTTCAGAAAATGTGAATGTCTGATCCTTATACATATAGCCTTGTAGTGAATGCGAATTATCCTCGTTTATGTAGCGATGCGTGCCAGCTATTACATCGATATCGTATTTTTGCGCAACAACGGGAATTAAATCCATCAGCTGTTCTGCTCTATCAAGTTTTTCTGTATGCACCCCTAAGACAAGCATAGCATCCTTTTCATTCATCATTACAATATCGGCCAAAAGGAGCATTTCTTCATAATGCGGTTTTGCCTTCTCATAACCATTTTCTCCCCAATGTAAAGGGCGATAATTACAGTCAAAAACAACTTTTCCACCGCTTTCTTTAACTGCATTCGCAAAATCCTTCATTTGTTTACGAACATGGTCATTCATTGCAAGTGTAATACCGCAAAAATGGACGATATCTATTTGTTTTGCTGCTTCAGTAAAATGATACACCTCTTCAGTGGCTGTATTAAAACTACTTTCTTTTCGGTTCGTGTATGTAACACGACTTGATCGCATACCAAAGCCATTCTCTAAAAAATACATGCCAACAAAATTGCCACCACGATGAATAAACGAGGGATTGATCCCTAACTTTTGCAGTGAGGATACTGCTGCATCACCGATTGCATTTTCCGGCAAGCTTGTCATCAAATATCCTTTATGACCAAAGCGCGCTAAAGATGAAGCAATGTTCACACCAGTACCAGAAAAGGAATAGTTTAACGTGCTTGCTTGCTGTAATAATTCATGCCCTGGTACTTGGAGGCGCATCATCACCTCTCCAAAAGCTAAAATTTTTTTACACATTCAGATGAACCAACCTTTTCATCGTCTCCAAAAGTTCACGAACATCTACTATATTTGTTTTTCCCGTATCTTTATCAATAATCGACGAATAAACATGAGGTATAATTTGCGGAACATTAGCTTCCAAAGCGATCCGTAGGATTGGTTCAAAATTTTCTTTATCAATGCCACCAGTGGGTTCTAAGGCAAATTGCTCTTCTCCACATGCTTCCGCGACCGCGCGGTATTCATCTTCACAACTTAACCCGTTCATAGGAAAATACTTTAACGCATTACCACCCATATCACGGATAAGAGCAATCGCGGTTTTAATTGGTACGATCGCTTTTTCTTCCTGGACGCTACTAAACGGACCGGTTGAAATATTTACAAATCCCACTTTTCCTGTTGGAGAGACTAAACTATTTATCCAACTATCTTTTCCACCTAAATTTGCTCGGGTCGCACCGACTGCCGGAAATACCTGGTTAATATGAGTGCCAGGATAATGCTTCGCAATTTCTGCAACAGCCGCTGCTTGACGATTATCACCACCGCCTAATCCAATTGACACTGCTTCATCGATTTCTTTCCCATATGCTTTCATCGCTTTTACCGCTTCTTCAACCGTTTCATAGTCTTTTGAAAGAACGCCAACTAATACATAGCCTTCCGCAGCCTCAAATACCTCCCTGGCATTATCCATACTATTTGCTAATACATTTAATCCAGCCCTCTTTTTATATAAGCGATTATTTATATTTGCCATTTTATTCACCCCTTAATAAGTTACGAATTTCGGATTCAATGATATGAATATCATCCCCTTGAAGTGGTCTTGGATCGATGTCAAAATATCCTTGTCTAACACCGTAGTCACGTGTGTAAATAGCGATTTTCCCTTCACGCAATTGAGCAACGACAATTTCAGCTGTAGTATCAGTCTGATTTGTATCAATATGAATACGGGCTCGGTAAATAGCTCGTCCTGCCTCATCTTGCACAATCGATACATGTATTCCCTGGACATCATTTAATGATATTAAAGTTTGCAATACTGCCCTTTCGGCTTCGCTATTATCCCCTTTTACTTCATATTCATCGAGCGCTTGAAGTAATCCGAAAGCTGCTTCTTTGCCCACTTTCATACTTCTGCCAATACAATGCAATTGGACCTTCAACCATTCAATATATTCTTTCTTTCCACCTACTATCCCGGAGGTTGGTCCTTCCACCGCTTTTGAGCCGCTATAAATAGCAAGATCTGAGCATTTTACATATCGTTGCAAATCTTCCTCAGCAGCTGCATCGACAATTAAGGGAACATCATGCCTTTGTGCAACTTCCCATGCCTCTTCCACCGAAATCATATTTTTTTGGACTGCATGATGCGACTTCACATACAGTATAGCCGCTGTATTTTCGCATATTGCTTGTTCTATATGCTCTGACTTTCCTTCATTGGCGTAACCAACTTCAATAAGTTTTCCGCCTCCCAAATAAATCATCGTTTCGACTGGAGCACCATATTGAACATTATGACCTTTTAACATAATAATCTCATTTTGAGGAATAACTTCTTGATGCAGACGTTCACTTATGCGCTGATTTCCTTTTGTGACTAAAGCTGCAACCGATAAAGCAATTCCACTTGAAGCCGAATTAACAATGACAGCTGATTCTGATCCTAGTTTATTCGCTATGTACTCCCCGGCTTTATCAACTAATTCAGCAATTTCAACATAATTTTGTCCGCCTGTTTTCATCGCATCCATCACTGTATCTGTTGGTGCAGAAACGCCTAGAATACTCATCCTTCCACTTGCATTAATTACACGCTTCAAACCATACTTAGCATTTAATGAACTCTCCATTCATCACCACTCCTTTTGTTTCTATTATTCTATTTCCTAATCGTTTATCACCTTCTGAATCAATAAATTCCACTGGCCCAGAATGAATTGTAAATAAAGTCAAATTCGCCCTTTCACCAATTTCTATCCTGCCAAGCTCTGGTTTATCAAGCCATATAGCGGGCTTGATCGTAACAGCATCGATTACCTCTTGAAGCGAATATCCCAGGTATAAAAATTTAGAAAGGACATTAGCCATACTATATACTGGTCCACTTAATCGGTTACCACGATATATATCTGTACTAATTGTTCCTAGTTTTATGTGATTTGCTTTTGCAAGTGCCGCTACCTTAAAAGAAAAACTCGCTGTTCCATGACCCACATCTAACTGTACATCACGATTCACTGCATCGGTTAGTACTTGAAGCGCCTTCCCATCGTTATCAAAAAGATTATTAGGCTTTCCATGGAGATAATGCGTGATGATATCACCTTTTTGTAAAAGTGAGACAATATCATCTATATGAGGAGGACCTGACCCTATATGGACCATGATCGGTAATGCTGTTTCATCGGAAAGCTTGCGAGCGATGCAAAGTGGTTCAGTACCGCAATTACCAACAACGCTTTTACTCATCCGAGCTTTTAACCCAATGATAAAGTCTTTATGTTCGTTTACTGCCTGCAAAACCTGATCTTTGTCTATCCATTCCAGATTAGATAATTCATCCACCCTACTTAAACCTATTTTTGATATGTTTAAAAATGAGAAGACGTTTGTTTTACTTGTTGCACCACTTGCAGCCAAATCAGATATACGATCTGCGCCACAACTTCCAGCATCTACTATAGTAGTTACACCTTGTTTTATTCCAATCACATCTATTTCATCACCATACGGATCAAATTCGGGGAAAGCATGAACATGCATATCAATCCAACCACTTGATACATACATTCCCGAACAATCGATTATTTTACCTCGACCGCTCCCGGCACTTACAATTGCGTTAACTTTCCCTGATTCAATAACGATATCTACTTCTTCCTCGGAAATTCGTCTTACATTACGTAATACGCAAGAAACCACTTAATTCACCCTTTTCCACAAAAACTCATATCATTTTTCTACATTAATTTTCGATTATCTTATTCCTTCTATATTTCTATCATATAAACCTGCAAATTCCGTAGCTTTTTAAAACTTATTTTTCGGAAGATGAGTTGTTGACCACGGAAATAGCCTAACAAATAACAAAGCTCTCGATCTAATCCATCGAGAGCTTTGTTATAAATATTAATTTTGAATCTTTTTTCAAAATCTGCAAGATTAATTAAAATAATTGATAAGTCCTTGAGTAATCGCATCTGCTACTTGATGCTGATAGTTCTGTGTCCGGATAGTAGAAAAATCATATTGATTTGTGATAAATCCAAGTTCTAATAATAGGGAATGTTGATGGTTATTTCTTAATACATAAAAATCCCCAAAACGCACACCGGCATTTCGTAACGAAGTTTGTCCAACTAATTGCTTTTGTATTGCTGAAGAAATGGCTTTATCACTGCCATGATAATAATATGTACTAATACCTTGAGCTGTCGCATTTTCATGAGCGTTATAATGAAGACTAATAAAAACACTGGAAGGATATGCGCGACTAATATCCACCCTTTTACTTACATTTAAATATTCATCACCTGATCTTGTCAAAATCACTTGTGCTCCTGCACTTTTAAGTTTATCTACAACTAATCGGGCGGTCCGTAGCGTGTACTCCTTTTCAAATATTCCTTCAATCCCGATTGCTCCGGGGTCATATCCTCCATGGCCCGCATCGATAACGATTGTCTTTCCAGTAAGGCTTCCATCCTTTTTAACATTCGTTTGTTTAGCTTGTCCATTCGCTTTGACCGGTGAAGCTGATGTAGATGATGTGGTAGCAAGCCAAGATGCAAGCCATGCTGTTTGTCCATTATCCAAACGAATTCGCTGCCATTGACCACTCGTTTCTATCACTTCAAAAGATTCACCGTATGAAGTATACCCAACAATGGAAAAGGCTGTTCCCGGTCCACTTCTTAAACGAACACCGTCAGCTGCAACCGTGACAGACTTAGCGGAGCTTATAGCTATTTTCTCTCCTCCAGCAGAAATCGATTGAAATAAATATTGTGATGCAATCCAACCTGTTTTCCCTCGGTAGTCAACTTTTGCCCAACCGTATTTAATTTCGGACACATGTACAATTGTCCCTTTAGGCAAAGAGACGATGACCTCAGCATCTTGATCCGGTTCGGTTCGTATATTAAGTGAACTAGCGCCAACTTGATAAGACCCTTCATTTGCATATACTTTCCCTGTTGAGCAAGAAAACCAAATTAATAAAACCGCTAATAAAAATGTAGTACTGGTTTTAATTTTATTCATACTATCCTCCTTCAACATGCTAAACCTCATTATCACTCTATTTGGATAATAATGCTATTCGTCGAACTGCCTGTTTATACATCTTTCGTAAAGCCATTATATAATTCGGGGGTTGAAACGATAAACTTTCGTATTGTTAATTTGGGATTAAATTGTAAATAATTATGTTTAACAAAACAATTATACAAATATTGTAAAAATACTCCCCCTAAATAACGCAATAAAGCCTTGCGCATCTCTTGTGCGACCTGCAAACCTTTACGCTTTTCACTTTAATTTCAATATCTAAAAAATATATCGGTACATAATTTGTTAGCGATTTTTTTAATAATGTGCACTTTTACTACCCACTTCCATATGGCAACTGATGTTTCTCACAAATTTCTTCCACCAACTTTTTCACATGTATAAGGTGATAAAACACGCATAACAAAAGATTTCAAAATGAAAGGTTACTATAACACTAATTGATTGTATATAAGTTGATTCTCAAACAATTACATTTGAACAGCGTTTTTTAACTATTAATAAAAAATGTGGAAACTGACCACAATTTTTCATTGAATAATTACAATCAATAACTATTTGACAAAGCAAAAAGGCTATTTCATTATAAATGAAATTACTCCTGTAGACCTGGTTTTTACTTTAAAACACATACTTGTATCTAAAGTTGGACCAGAACGAATCGGGTGACTAATTCGTTCTGGTTAAAAAGTTATTTTCAACAACTCATGTCTTATTAGGTATGTATAAAGTATCTTTATCTTGTAGCCAAACTGACTATTTAGTAGTAATAACACCCGACTACTCGATCGCTTTCGCAGTGACTGTTCATTTCAAAAGCCGCACAAGACGCGTGGCTTTGCTTTACGAGGTTTCCATACCAATTATCATCTTTCCTTCAAGCGCGGGGTGTCCTTCAATTCCTGAATCGTCTGCGCCCCGATTCCGAACATCGACATCCGAAGTTCCATTTCCCGAATTTTCATCACTTCAAGGACATCTTCCGTGCTCAGGGTCGCTTCTTTCAGGATAGATCGCCCGAATCCGACTAGTTCGGCACCCAGCGCGATGGTCTTGGCGCCGTCCAGTCCCGTCCGCATCCCGCCGCTGGCAATCAGCGGACGGTTCCCAATCTCTCCGCGAACCAATCTGATTGATTCCACCGTCGGAATCCCCCATTCGCTGAATGCTTCGGCGGCAACACGTCGGATTGGGTCTTTGGCGCGGAACTTTTCCACCTGGCTCCAGGAAGTGCCTCCCGCTCCTGCGACGTCGATAAACGCAACACCGGCCTCGCTTAACCTTTTGGCTGTCTGACCATCGATTCCCCATCCGACTTCCTTTACTCCGACCGGAACCTCCAGCGTTTTGCACAGTTGTTCAATCTTCTTTAATAACCCTTTAAAATTCGTATCTCCCTTTTCCTGAATCACTTCCTGGATGCTGTTCAAATGAAGGACGAGCATATCCGCCTCGGTTATCCCGATAATTTTCCTGCATTCCTCGACACCGTATCCGTAATTGAACTGAACAGCGCCCAAGTTAGCAATGATCGGGACACTCGGTGCGTACTTCCTCATCAGGAAAGAAGAGGGATGTCCGTCGCTGTCGAGCAGCGCCCGGGTGGACCCGAGCGCAAGCGCCCAGCCCCTTTCTTCGGCTGCTACTGCCAGGTTCCGGTTAATTGTCCCAGCGAGGGCCGTCCCGCCCGTCATGGAACTGATGAGGAACGGCGTTTTGCATTCAAAGCCGAGGAATGTGGTTTCAATGGATATTTCATCAAAGGCAATTTCGGGAAGCGCATTGTGGATGAACGCAAGCGACTCCAAACCTGTAGAGATCGACTCCCCCGTAACCTTTTCGTTCAACGTAATTTGAATATGATCAGATTTTCTTTGCTCAATTGAGTTGGCCATCACCAACACCTGCCTTTACCATCATAATTCTTAAAGATTTCACCGCTGCTCTATGTTGTAGACGGCAAATTGCAAAATATAAAAGCGTTTTTTCTGCGTCCTCTACACCTGCATAGCATGGAATTAATCGATTTGAACTTCTTCCACCGTTTGTTCTACTTCTGCACGTGTCATTTTTCCTCGTCCCTCTTTCATCGCATTTAACGTTTTGTGGGCCAGGGCGAGCGGCAGACGGCAGAATAATAATATGCTTTTCCTCTTGAGAAACTTCATATATTCATCTGCTTTTGCCAGGTTTTCTTCTGCATATACGAACAGATCAGCACGAGTCCATCCATCGGGTACAAAGCTTACACCGCGTTCAACCAAATCCTCCTGCTCATTACGCAGAATGTTTACGGCCTGAAGCCCGCGCCCATAACCGATGGCCAGTTCCCGGTCTGTTTTTTCTTCGCCATAGTGCTCCCAAAGGTCCGAAAGCATGACTCCGACAATTCCTGCAACGTAATATGTATAGTCATCCAAATCTTCAGGCGTGTGGATTTCCCAATTTGCATTTGCCCATTTTGCCATACCATATGCCATTTCACAAGCAGCGTTCATAACTATCGGCAGGGCATCCTTTGGACAAGCTTGCAGCCATTCTTCTAAACGAAGTGTAACCTCTGGCATTCCATCCCTTGTCCGTCCAAGAATTCTTACATATTGTTCGTTATCAAATGGTTGTTTAAATAATTCACTTACTTGCATTAAGATCGTGCATTTTTCCTCATTGTTCAGCTCTTCATGATCCTCAATTTCATCAATGGCCCGAAATACTAAATAAGCAGCTGCAACCGAGTACTTTAACTCCTTCTGCAAAAAAGTAATTGGTATATAAAATGTACGACTCGTCTCTTTTAGCATACGCATCGCATCTTTAGGAAACGCACTCATTTTTTCCATACCTCCCTATTTAAAACTGACTATCATTATCGTAACTCAATTTCCAAAAAAACACACGAAAACATACATGAACAACGGGGAAATTATATAAATTAAAATGAGTTAGATTCACAATTACCTGGTCTGGCGTATAATTGTATGATCCCATATCCAAGCAGGATAAAAGGATGTAAAAAAACGCCATCTGACAGAGGAGTTTCCTACCTTTTAAGAAAACAGTTATCCCATCATAAATGAGATAACCTGTAAACATTGATATGCCAACGATATTAACGTTTTGAAAAATGTGGTGCACGACGTGCGTCTTTAAGACATAGAAAACAATATACTGTAGAAGCAACATGTAGTAATTTTATTGCTCATTAATAAAAATGATATTACAGGTAGATATAAATTAGCAGATGGACTTGGCACAAGATTGACAAATAAAAAGGCTAGACAATTTATGAATTAATTTGATCATCAGTTGTCTGTACCTCTTTTTAAAATAGATGAGTCGTATTATTGGAAATACGATGTGGATATTGCGAATCAATTACTTATCGATGAAGGTGTTGGAGTACCTTATCAAAAAGTTGATTGATATAGTCAGGAAATGTATAAAAGAACAAGCATTTCAACAACGGATATTTTATTCCCGAAAAAATTACATTCATTTACATTCGCTAACTTTTCCACAAACAAAAACAGGCTATCTCATCATAAATGAAATAGCCTGTAAACGTTGATATATCCATATTTTTATTAAGATTAACGTTTTGAGAACTGTGGTGCACGACGCGCGCCTTTAAGACCTGGCTTTTTACGTTCTTTCATGCGTGAGTCACGTGTTAATAATCCTGCACGTTTTAGTGTACCGCGATATTCAGGATCTACTACAAGCAATGCACGAGAGATTCCGTGACGGATTGCTCCAGCTTGTCCTGTATAGCCGCCACCATTTACAGATACTAATACATTATAGTTACCTAATGTTTCAGTTGCTACTAGTGGTTGTTTAATTACTTCGCGCAAAGCAGCGAATGGGATATATTCTTCTACTTCACGATCATTGATGATGATACGGCCTTCGCCTGGTACTAAACGTACGCGGGCAACAGAGCTTTTACGACGACCTGTACCATAGTATTGAACTTGTGCCAATATAATGCCCTCCTTTAATTATCCGCGAAGTTCGTATACTTCCGGTTTTTGTGCTTGTTGTTGATGCTCAGCTCCAGCATAAACATGAAGCTTTTTATACATTTGACGTCCTAAAGAACCTTTTGGAAGCATGCCTTTAACAGCAAGCTCAAGCATTTTCTCTGGATATTTTGTACGCATTTCAAGTGCAGTTCTTGTTTTAATACCACCTGCGAATCCTGTGTGGCGATAGTAAATTTTGTCTGTTAGTTTTTTACCAGTTAATTCAATTTTTTCAGCGTTAACAATAATCACATGATCGCCTGTATCAACATGCGGTGTGAAAGTTGGTTTATGTTTACCGCGCAAGATGGACGCGACTTCAGTTGCAAGACGACCAAGCGTTTTGCCTTCAGCGTCTACAACGTACCATTTACGGTCGATTTCGCTGGCTTTAGCCATATACGTAGTACGCATTTATTACCCTCCCAAAAATTAAAAATTTCATTTTTCGTATTTATTTTGATCACAATAAGTTTCCGGGGCTTATCGTGGGATTAAAAACAATACCATTGGATATCTTATCGTTTTTTACAAGAAAAGTCAAGAGATTTTTATACACCAGGTGAAGTTGTTATCTATTGTAAGAAAATAGGGGCATGAATATCTGTAAATTCAAGATAATCGTATAAAATGCATTATATTGATAGTAGAAGTGATTCTACTTGCAACGCACAGATCTATTTGCCCTTACAACGATTCTATTTGTCGTTACACATGCCTATTTGCAAATCCAAGGGTTTCCTCTTAGCTTACTTGTAATATACTTCCCACAAATAAAGCCCTTCAGCTGGAGCAGTTTGTCCAGCTCGCTTCCTATCACATGCAGCCAAAATATCAGGAATATCGGACGGTGCAATTTTCCCATTACCTACATGTAAGAGCGTTCCAACAATAATCCTCACCATATTATATAGGAACCCATTTCCAGTAAACGTGAAAATAATTTCATTTTCACATTCCTCCATATGAAGGGTAGAAATCGTTCTAACTCGGTTTTCCTTCGTCGTTTTTGCAGAGCAAAAACTAGTGAAATCATATGTGCCTATAAAATGGCTAATAGCTTCACGCATATGATCGATATTCAGTTTATATGGATAATAAGAGGTGAATTTACGTTTGAGTGGATCTCTTATTTTACCCGTATAAAGAAAATATTTATATGTTTTTCCAACGACATCATAGCGCGCATGAAAGTCTTGGCTCACCTTTTCCATAGACTGAAGAGCCACGTCTTGGGGAAGTAAGCCATTTAATGCATTTACCCATCTGTCTGATGATAGAATAAGAGGTGAATCAAAATGAAATACTTGGCCGTATGCATGTACACCTGCATCTGTTCGACCAGAGCTTGTCACTTTAATCTCTATCCCTTTATGCATTTTTTTTAATGCTTTTTCGAGCATTTCTTGAACAGTTTTTCCGTTTATCTGAATCTGATATCCAGAATACCCTGAGCCATCATAGGCAATGGTTCCTTTATAACGTTGCATTTTTTTCAACCCTCATTTTAGGATCTGAATAAAACTAGTATTATCGCAAGTACAATCAATGAACTAACTGCTACTGTATCACGTAGCTTCCACTCAAGGACACGATATTTTGTTCGTCCTTCTCCGCCTCTGTAACCTCTTGCTTCCATTGCAGTTGCAAGTTCCTCGGCCCTTTTAAAGGAGCTGACAAAAAGAGGTATTAACAGCGGAATAATCGCTTTGACCCTTTCTTTTATCGGCCCACTAGAAAATTCGACACCTCTTGCCATTTGCGCTTTCATGATTTTCTCCGTTTCATCCATTAATGTAGGAATAAACCGTAATGAGATTGACATCATTAAAGCAAGTTCATGGACAGGGAATTTTATTTTTTTCAATGGCTGTAAGATACTTTCTAATCCATCTGTTAATGTGATTGGAGTCGTAGTAAGTGTTAGTAGCGACGTAACAAATACAAGTAATAAAAAGCGCATGGAAATAAATATCCCTTGTCTAAGACCTTCTTCATATATATTAATAGCACCTAAGGATAGTATTATTTCTCCTTCTTTATTGAAAAATAACTGAAGAAAGAAGGTGAAGATAACAAGATATAGTACTGGTTTCAATCCATTTAGTAAAAATATTATGTTCATTTTTGATAATAAAATAATTGCCCCAACAAATAGTAGTAGCGATCCATATGTGTACAAATTATTAGCGAAGAAAACAACACAAATAAAACCAAAAACAAACAATAATTTAGCCCGTGGATCAAGGCGATGTAGGATGGAATCCCCAGGAATATACCTTCCAAAGATCATTTTTTCCATCATAGCGAGTCACCTCGCATTTTTAATACTTGTAACGCTTCCGAAAGCTCTTCAATAGACAAACACGTTTTCCCCAATTTCCTATTTAACTTTCGCTCCAGTTTATATTGGAAATTTACAACTTTCGGAACGTCGAGACCTAATGCGAGCAGTTCCTCGGGCATAGAAAAAATCGTCCTTGGATCACCTGTTTTCTTCACCTGACCTTGATGCATAATAACGATATCATCGGCATATTTGGCTGCATCCTCCATGCTATGGGTGACAAGTATGGTCGACAAGCCTTTTTTTTGATGTAAACGATGAAACATGTCCATGATCTCCGTTTGACCTCTTGGATCTAATCCCGCAGTTGGTTCATCCAACACTAGGACTTCTGGTTCCATCGCTAATACACCCGCAATGGCGACCCGCCGCATTTGTCCACCTGATAAATCAAAAGGAGACTTTTGTAGAATTTCCTCTGTGAGTCCAACTTCTACAATTAATCTTCTTGCACGTTCTTTTGCTTCTACTTCTGACACACCAAAGTTCATAGGACCAAAACATATATCCTTCTCTACCGTTTCATCAAAGAGCTGATGCTCAGGAAATTGAAAGACAATCCCTACCTTTTGCCGAATTGGCCGTAGGTTCTTTTCCTTCTTTCCCGCAGTAATAGTCCGATCACCAATGATAACTTGACCTTTTGTTGGCTTTAAAAGCGCATTTAAATGTTGAATAACAGTAGATTTACCTGATCCTGTGTGTCCAATAAGTGCTAGAAACAATCCATCAGGAATAGAAATATCAACATTTTGTATAGCAAGCCGCTCAAATGGCGTATTCGCTTGATATTTATACTCTACTTGCTGAAGTGCAATGTCCATAGCTCATTCACCAACTCTTCATCCGTCAAATAGCTTTTTGAAATCTCTAGACCCTTTTCCCTTAAAGCATTTGCCATTTTTATTTGAAATGGGATATCAAGCCCTAGTTCCAGCAGTTCCGCTTCCATCTTAAAAATATCATCAGGACTTCCTTCTGTATATACTTGCCCTTTATTCATGACAATAATTCGATCAGCTTTTGCCGCCTCCTCTAGATCATGAGTAATAGAGATGACAGTTAAATTCTGCTCGGTCTTTAGCTCTCTAACTGTATTTAGAACTTCTTCTCGACCTAATGGGTCAAGCATAGAGGTTGCTTCATCCAAAATAATAACCTCAGGACTTAATGCAATAATACCAGCAATGGCGACACGCTGTTTTTGCCCTCCAGAAAGATGGTGTGGCTCTTGATCAAGAAAGTCAGCCATATGCACGCGCTCAAGCGCATCTTTCACCCGCTTTGTCATTTCCTCATGTGGGATCCCGTTGTTCTCTAGACCAAAAGCCACATCATCTTGTACTGTTGATCCGACAAATTGATTATCAGGACTTTGAAATACCATTCCTACCATTCCTCGAATATCCCAAACTGTTTCTTCAGATAAAGGTAGATCCTTAACTGTGATCGATCCGCTCTCCGGAAATTGCAATCCGTTTAAAATTTTAGCTAACGTAGATTTACCTGACCCATTATGTCCCACTACTGCTAACCACTCTCCATTACTAATGGAAAATGTTACATTTTTGAGTGCGTAATCATCCTGCCCCTCATAGCGAAATGAAATATCGTTTATGGAAATTGCCGGACTTGTCACTATTATTCCCCCCTCTATTTACCCAGACAAACACTTAACTTGTCAAAAAAGTCCATAAAATAGAAAAAAGCCTGCGCCCCAATCCAAGAAACTACAATAAGTTTCCGATCCTTAAGCGGATCTGCTCAGAATTGAGGGAGGAGGCGCATTGAGCTAGACAGGATCACCCAACTAATATAGTGCCTATCGTAACGCTCTTTTTTAGCTTTAAATCGAAATCTACCTGTACATCGGCAATACAAAAGATACATGCTACTTCTTTAATTTCCAATAGGTGGCACTGCTTTCATATCTATTCGGATGTGATAGAACCGATGTACTTACTGCTAGATTTTCATTATTTTTAAGAAAAAGGGCAAAGCATTTGCCCTGCCCTTTCAACTTTGTACTATTATACCAATTCGATGATAACCATTGGAGCACCGTCACCACGGCGTGGTCCAAGTTTCATGATACGAGTATAACCGCCTTGGCGCTCTGAATAACGTGGAGCGATGTCAGCAAAAAGCTTTTGAACTGCATCTTGATTCAATTCAGCATTAGCAACTTCATTGCGGATGAATGCTGCAGCTTGACGACGCGCATGCAAATCTCCGCGTTTCCCAAGAGTGATCATTTTTTCCACAACTGAGCGAAGTTCCTTTGCTCGTGCTTCTGTCGTTTCAATGCGTTCACTGATGATTAAATCTGTTGTTAAATCACGAAGCATAGCTTTTCTTTGAGAGCTCGTACGTCCTAATTTTCTATAAGACATCAAGTTTCCCTCCTTTGTTGATATTAGTATATGTCATCATCCAATTCAGAGGTTGTTCAAACAGTCCGGGAAAAATGGTTGCCGAATATCTTCTATCACTTCATCTCTACTGCCTTACGTATTAAAAATACATTATGGTGCTCAAGACTCCGTTCCACAAAATTCGACGCACAGAATGCTAATGTTTGAACATTTTCTTTCAGGAGATAAAGTCAGTCATCTTTGCGAAGTCCAAGACCTAGATCTTCTAGTTTGGCTTTTACTTCTTCTAAAGATTTTCTTCCTAAGTTACGAACTTTCATCATGTCCTCTTCTGTCTTGTTAGCCAGCTCTTGAACCGTATTGATTCCCGCTCGTTTTAGGCAGTTATATGAACGCACCGAAAGATCCAGCTCTTCAATTGTCATTTCTAGAACTTTTTCTTTTTGGTCTTCTTCCTTTTCTACCATAATTTCAGCATTTTGTGCTTCATCAGTTAAACCAACGAAAATATTCAAATGCTCTGTAAGGATTTTAGCACCTAAAGAAATTGCTTCTTTCGGGCCAATACTTCCATCTGTCCAAACATCTAATGAAAGCTTATCGTAGTTAGTCATCTGACCTACACGTGTATTTTCAACTTGATAGTTTACACGCGATACTGGAGTGTAAATAGAGTCGATTGGTACAACACCAATTGGTAAATCATCACGTTTGTTTTGATCTGCCGGTGTATAACCGCGGCCTCGTCTTGCTGACATACGCACTCGGAAATTGGCATTCTCACCTAATGTAGCTATATGCAAATCAGGATTAAGAATTTCCACATCACTATCATGCATGATATCAGAAGCTTTAACTATGCCCTCGCCTTGTACATCTATCTCTAAAGTTTTTTCCTCATCAGAATACACTTTCAAAGCTAACTTCTTGATGTTAAGGATGATATTAGTAACATCTTCAACGACGCCTTCAACTGTAGAAAACTCGTGTTGAACACCTTCCACCTGAATGGATGTGACAGCCGCTCCTGGAAGAGAAGATAATAATATACGACGTAAGGAGTTACCTAACGTTGTACCATATCCACGCTCAAGTGGCTCTACAACAAATTTTCCGTATTTAGCATCATCGCTGATCTCAATCGTTTCAATCTTTGGCTTTTCAATTTCGATCATTCAATTATACCTCCTTCAAAACGTCGAAATCTCGGTGTTTATTTTATATTGAAAATAACCTTTCCGAAATTCCCCATGTTCATTCCCACTTGTGCAACAACTGGTTGAAGAATTGATTCCTACGTATATAAATTCACATAATACCCAATTATACCCTAGTAATACAGAATTTATACAGAACCATTAAACACGACGACGTTTTGGTGGACGACATCCGTTATGAGGAACAGGAGTTACATCTCTGATCGCTGTAACTTCAAGTCCTGCAGCCTGTAAAGCACGGATAGCAGCTTCACGTCCAGCACCAGGCCCTTTAACTGTTACTTCTAGTGATTTCAAACCATGTTCCATTCCAGTTTTAGCAGCTGTTTCAGCAGCCATTTGTGCAGCGAATGGAGTAGATTTACGTGATCCTCTGAACCCAAGAGCTCCAGCTGAAGACCAAGAAAGTGCATTACCTTGTGAATCAGTAATAGTTACGATTGTATTATTAAATGTAGAACGAATGTGTGCAATACCAGTTTCAATATTCTTTTTCACACGACGTTTACGAGTATTAGTTTTACGTGCCATGTTAGAAAGCAACCTCCTTTACAAATTATTTTTTCTTGCCTGCTACAGCTCTACTAGGACCTTTACGCGTACGAGCATTGTTTTTTGTGTTTTGTCCGCGAACAGGGAGCCCACGACGATGACGTAGCCCACGATATGAGCCAATTTCCATCAAACGTTTGATGTTTAAAGAAATGTCACGACGAAGATCACCTTCGACTTTTAATTTATCGATATTATCACGGATCTTACCAAGTTCATCATCTGTAAGATCACGAACACGTGTATCTTCTGAAACACCTGCTTCGGCTAAAATCTTCGAAGCTGTATTTTTTCCAATTCCGAAAATGTAAGTTAAAGCTATTACTACACGTTTTTCACGTGGAATGTCTACACCAGCAATACGTGCCATTGTATAAACGCACCTCCTTCTTATCCTTGTTTTTGTTTATGTTTTGGGTTTTCGCAGATAACCATGACTTTACCTTTTCTGCGAATGATTTTGCACTTCTCACAGATTGGCTTTACTGATGGTCTTACTTTCATTGTTTATAACCTCCTTAGTAGTCCGGAGTGCATTATTTATTTAAACCGATATGTTATTCTTCCGCGTGTTAAATCATACGGGGATAATTCTACAGTAACTCTATCACCAGGAAGAATGCGAATAAAGTGCATGCGGATTTTGCCCGAAACATGAGCAAGTACCGTATGACCATTTTCTAATTCTACCTTAAATGTTGCGTTTGGCAAAGTATCTACTACTTTACCTTCTACTTCAATTACATCTTCTTTCGCCATCAAATTCGTCTCCCTTCTCATCAACTACTTCTTCTACAAACTTCTCAAGTGCCCACCGTAATTTCCCGTTTGTGACTCGGCCGGATTCGATCATGCTATTTTGAATGACCGACGAAACATAGTCATAACATGTAAGATGTTGGATGTTCTTCTTCTTTGGACTATTGAACTTTCTTTTATCACCATCCGCAATAAGAACAAACCGTTCATCGATGTGTTGGATAATAACTGCGAATTGTCCGGCATCTCGCCCTCTGTTAACAAGTACGATTTGACCTATATGCGTTGAATCAAACTCATTCAACTTGATCACCTGCACTCAAATTCTTGTTAGTATCTCGTAACCTGTTTCTGTTATTGCCACTGTATGCTCGAAATGTGCGCACATTTTTCCGTCCATCGTAACGACGGTCCAATTATCCGCCAATGTTCTAACATAGCGACTTCCAGCATTCACCATAGGTTCAATACAAAGTACCATGCCGGGTTTTAAACGAGGTCCTTTATTAGGTGGACCATAATGAGGAATTTGCGGATCTTCATGCAAATCCTGACCAATGCCATGTCCGACGTATTCACGAACAATAGACAAGCCATGTGATTCAACAAATGTTTGAATCGCATGAGATATATTAGAAAGACGTTCGCCTGGTTTTGCTTCTTCCAAGCCGAGATAGAGAGATTTTTCTGTGACGTCCAAAAGTTTTTGAGTATCTTCATCAATGGTCCCGACTGGATACGTCCAAGCTGAGTCTCCATGGTAGCCATTGTAATAAGCTCCGATATCAAGACTAATAATGTCACCATCTTTAAGAATGCGGCTACCTGGTATGCCATGTACAAGCTCTTCATTGACTGAAGCACAAACACTGCCAGAAAAACCATTATATCCTTTAAAGGATGGAGTGGCATCATGCTTTTTGATAAACCCTTCAGCAATTGCATCCAGTTCTAACGTCGTTATTCCTGGTTGTATATGCTTTTGAAGTTCTTGATGAGTCAAAGCAACAATTTTACCAGCTTCACGCATGATTTCCATTTCGCGAGGCGTTTTTGAAATAATCATTACTTCAAACCTTTAAGCAATTCATCAATATTTGAAAAAACTTGATCAATATGCTTTTGTCCATTGATATTTTTCAAATAGCCTTTTGCATTATAAAAATCAAGTAATGGCTGTGTCTGCTTTACATTTACATCAAGTCGATTTTGAACTGTATCAGCATTATCATCTGGTCGTTGATACAACTCACCATTACAACGATCACAAATACCTGTTTTCGCCGGTGGGTTGAATACTAAATGATAAGTAGCACCACAAGTTTTACAAATACGTCGACCTGTAAGACGTTCCATCAAAATACTTTGATCAACATCTATATTGATAACATAGTCGATCTTCTTACCTAAATCGGCAAGTATGCTTTCAAGTGCTTCCGCTTGGGCAACTGTTCTTGGAAACCCATCAAGCAGAAAACCTTTTTCGCAATCTTCTTTGCTCAATCGCTCTCGGACAATACCAATTGTCACTTCATCCGGAACAAGTTCACCTTGATCCATAAAGGACTTAGCTTTTAGACCTAGCGCTGTTCCTTCCTTCATAGCAAGTCGGAACATATCCCCAGTTGAAATGTGGGGCACACCATATTTCCCTACAATTTTATCGGCCTGCGTGCCTTTTCCAGCACCCGGAAGACCCATTAATACTAAGTTCACCCGCAACGCCCCCAAGCATCTAAATGGATTCAGGAACAAACAAATTGTTCCTAAACCATCTCAATTATTTAATGAAGCCTTTGTAGTGTCGCTTCACTAGCTGGGCTTCTAATTGCTTCATTGTATCAAGTGCAACCCCTACTACAATTAGCAATCCGGTTCCCCCAATTTGTGCTGCTTGGGGTAATCCTGCAAATTTAATGAAAAAGACTGGAATAACAGATATACCAGCTAAGAAAATTGCTCCTACAAAGGTTAACCGGTATAGTACTCGAGTTAAATAGTCTTGAGTATTTTTCCCAGGACGAATCCCCGGTATATACCCACCTTGCTTCTTTAAATTTTCTGCTACTTGCTCAGGATTAACTTGAACAAATGCGTAAAAATAAGTAAATGCAAGAATTAATGCTACAAATATAACCATTCCTATTGGCTCTGTATGATCGAAAATACGTTGAATAGTACCTGCAACCTTACTAGAACCAAAAAACGTCGTGATCGTTTGCGGAGTCACCATAAATGCACTTGCGAAAATGACTGGAATAACCCCAGCCGCATTCACTTTTAATGGCAAATGAGTGGATTGTCCGCCAACCGGACTGCGTCCATCCATGCGCTTAGCATATTGGATCGGAATCTTACGTAAAGCCTGTTGAACAAAAACGACACCAACTACGAGTGCAACAATGGCAAGTAACACTAGCAGCATTACAACAATTCTTAAGAAAAGTTGTTCACCTGCACCTTGAAATTGTTCAGCATAAATTAAATTTACAGCGTTTGGTATGCCTGCAACAATCCCAGCAAAAATAATGATGGATATTCCGTTGCCAACACCCTTTGATGTTATTTCTTCACCGAGCCACATGAGAAACGCTGTTCCCGCTGTAAGCACGATCGCAATAGTGAGATACGTACCAATACCTGGGTTCTTAATGAGTTGCAAACCTGTCATCTGATTAAAACCATACGACATGCCCATAGCTTGGATTAAAGCTAGCACAATGGTGAAGTATCGTGTAAACTGAGCCAGCTTACGACGACCAACTTCACCTTGTTTAGACCACTCTGTAAACTTTGGAACTACGTCCATTTGCAAAAGTTGCACGATGATGGATGCGGTAATATAAGGCATAATCCCCATTGCAAAAATAGAAAAGTTTTGCAGGGCGCCTCCGCCAAAGATATTCATGAATCCAAACAAGCTTGCTTGGTCCTGCATTTTAAGTACATTTGCATCAACACTAGGAACTGGTATAAAAGCTCCGATACGAAATACAATTAACATTAACAGGGTGAAAATAATTTTTCTTCTTATATCACCCACGCGCATAAAATTGGAGATTGTCCGAAACATTAAATCACCTCAGTTTTACCGCCGGCAGCTTCAATCGCCTCTATAGCAGCAGAGGAAAATTTGTTTGCTTTTACTGTTAGTTTTTTCTCGATGTTGCCATTAGCAAGGATTTTAATTCCGTATTTTTCTTTACGAACAACACCTGTTTCGATTAGAAGTTCTGGTGTAACTTCCGTACCATCATCAAAGCGATTTAGTGCATCAAGATTTACTATAGCAAACTCTTTGCGATGAATGTTTGTAAATCCACGCTTTGGTAAACGTTGGAATAGAGGAGTTTGACCACCTTCGAATCCGAGACGAACACCGCCGCCAGAACGGGAATTTTGACCATCGTGGCCTCTTCCAGACGTCTTACCGTTGCCTGAACCGATACCTCGGCCAACACGGTTACGCTCTTTGCGAGAACCTTCAGCAGGTTTTAGCTCATGAAGTTTCATTGTTGGCACCTCCTTATTTTTTCATATGAATTATTGCTCTTTAACAGTGATGAGATGGGAAACTCGACTAATCATTCCCCGAATCGCTACGTTGTCATCATGTTCAACAGTTTGATGTAACTTACGTAGTCCAAGTGCCTTTACTGTGTCACGTTGAACTTCAGTACGTCCAATCACGCTGCGAGTGAGGGTAATTGCTAGTTTATTCGCCATTATGTTTCCCTCCTTAACCTAACAGTTCTTCTACTGTTTTATTACGTAATTTCGCTACATCCTCAGCACGTTTTAAATTCTTAATGCCTTCCATTGTTGCACGTACCATATTGATTGGAGTGCTTGAACCAAGTGATTTTGAAGTGATGTCTGCAATACCTGCAAGTTCAAGAACCGCACGAACAGGACCACCTGCAATAACACCAGCACCTTCACTAGCCGGCTTCAATAGAATCTGACCACCGCCGAAACGGCCGATGATTTGATGTGGAATAGTAGTTTCTACGATAGGTACAGCTACTAAGTTTTTCTTAGCGTCTTCGATCGCTTTACGAATTGCGTCAGGTACTTCTTGCGCTTTCCCTGTGCCAAAACCAACGTGACCATTCTTGTCACCGATAACTACAAGTGCAGTAAAGCGGAAACGACGTCCACCTTTTACAACTTTCGCTACTCGATTGACAGTAACAACGCGTTCTTCAAGTTCTAGTTTGTTAGGATCAATTTGAAGCATCTAATTTGTCCCTCCTTTTTCGATTAAAATTCAAGGCCATGCTCACGAGCTGCATCGGCAAGAGCTTTTACACGTCCGTGATACAAATATCCGCCACGATCAAACACAACAGATTTTAGACCTTTTTCTACTGCTCGTTTAGCGATTAATTCGCCAACTTTTTGAGCCGCTTCAACATTTCCAGCAGACTCGATGTTCACTTCTTTATCTAATGTAGATGCATTAGCCAATGTTACGCCGTTTTCATCATCGATCAATTGAGCGTAGATGTTTTTATTCGAACGGTACACGTTTAGACGTGGACGTAGTGTAGTCCCGCTTAATTTCGAACGAACACGTGCGTGTCTTTTTTTGCGTACTTTGTTCCTATCTTGCTTAGTGATCATTTACGAGTCACTCCTTTCAGCGCCTAGGCGGCATTATTTACCTGTTTTACCTTCTTTGCGTCGAACAATTTCACCTTCGTAACGAATTCCTTTACCTTTGTAAGGCTCTGGAGGACGTACTGCACGAATATTAGATGCCAAGGCACCAACTTTTTCTTTATTGTAGCCTTTAACGATAACTTTAGTGTTAACCGGAACTTCGACTTCAACGCCTTCATCTGGATCGAACTCTACTGGATGAGAATATCCAACGTTCAAAACAAGTTTATTACCTTGTTTTTGGGCACGATATCCAACACCAACAAGCTCTAACGTTTTTTCGAATCCTTTAGAAACACCTTCAACCATATTTGCAATTAAAGAACGTGTAGTTCCGTGAATAGAACGATGTTCTTTTGCATCAGATGGTCTAGTAACCGTAATGATGTTAGCTTCTATTTTAATCGCCATATCTGAATTAAATGTGTTAGTTAATTCACCTTTTGGACCTTTAACATTTACTGTTTGTTCATTTAAAGTAACTGTTACGCCAGCAGGAATTTCAATTGGTTTTTTCCCTATACGAGACATTTTACTGCACCTCCGTTCTTCAGAAGAATATTACCAAACGTATGCCAATACTTCTCCGCCAACTTGTTTCACTCTTGCTTCTTTATCAGACACTACGCCTTGAGAAGTAGAAACTAGTGCGATACCAAGTCCGTTAAGCACTTTTGGAACCTCATTAGCTTTTGCGTATACACGTAAACCAGGTTTACTGATTCGTTTAAGGCCTGTAATAACGCGTTCGTTATTTGCACCGTATTTCAAGAAAATACGAATGATGCCTTGTTTATTATCTTCAATATATTCTACGTCACGAACGAAACCTTCACGTTTGAGGATTTCGGCAATTTCTTTCTTGATATTGGAAGCTGGAATTTCCAACTTTTCGTGACGGACCATGTTCGCATTACGAATGCGAGTTAGCAAATCTGCAACTGGATCAGTCATAACCATTTATATTTACCTCCTTCCCAATTTCGGTCTTACCAGCTGGCTTTTTTAACGCCAGGAATTTGACCCTTATATGCAAGTTCACGGAAACAAATACGACAAAGTTTAAATTTACGAATGACGGAATGTGGACGTCCACAGCGTTCGCAGCGAGTATATCCTTGTACTTTAAACTTTGGAGTGCGCTTTTGTTTCACGATCATTGATTTTTTAGCCACGTTTTCGCCTCCCTTATTTAGCGATTACTTTTGGAACGGCATTCCAAATGCAGTCAGTAGTTCACGAGCTTCTTCATCAGTGTTAGCAGTTGTCACGATGACAATATCCATGCCACGCACTTTGCTCACTTTATCATAATCAATCTCAGGGAAGATGAGTTGTTCTTTAATACCTAGTGTATAGTTTCCACGTCCGTCGAATGCTTTTTTAGAAATTCCACGGAAGTCACGTACACGTGGTAGTGATACGGAAACTAACTTATCAAAGAACTCATACATACGTTGTCCGCGAAGAGTAACTTTTGCGCCGATTGGCATACCCTCACGTAAACGAAATCCTGCAATTGAACTTTTAGCTTTAGTAACAACTGGTTTTTGACCAGTGATCAATGTTAATTCTTCGACAGCATTATCCAAAACTTTTGCGTTTTGAACAGCGTCGCCAACACCCATGTTAATAACAATTTTCTCTAATTTCGGTACTTCCATTACGGATTTATAATTGAACTTGCTCATAAGAGAAGGAGTAACTTCTTTTTGAAATTTTTCCTTTAGGCGGTTCATGTCGTGTACCTCCCTTCATTTAGACAGTTTTGACTTTATCCAATAATTCACCGGATTTTTTGGCTACTCGTACAGATACCGACTTTTCGCCATCTTTTGTTTTAACTTGTACTTTTTTATAACCAATTCTAGTTGGTTCATTGGTTTTCGGATCTATTATCATCACGTTAGAAATGTGAATGGATGCTTCTTGGCTGTTGATTCCACCTTGAGGGTTTTCCTGTGAAGGTTTTGAATGTTTTTTAACAATATTAACACCTTCAACTAACACTCGGTCCTTCTTAGGGAACGCAGCTAAAATTGTACCAGTTTTACCTTTATCTTTACCGGTGATAACCATTACCTTGTCACCTTTTTTGACATGCATTGAATCGCACCTCCTTGAATGGATGAGTCTGATTTATTAAAGAACTTCTGGAGCTAAAGATACGATTTTCATGAAATTGTTATCTCGAAGTTCGCGTGCTACAGGGCCAAAGATACGAGTTCCACGAGGTGCTTTATCATCACGAATGATAACACATGCATTTTCGTCGAACTTGATATAAGAACCGTCTACACGGCGAGCACCTGTTTTTGTACGAACAATAACAGCTTTTACAATTTCACCTTTTTTAACAACGCCACCTGGTGTTGCTTGTTTCACTGTACAGACGATAACATCGCCAATATTCGCTGTCTTACGGCCTGAACCGCCTAAGACTTTGATTGTCAAAACTTCACGTGCACCAGAGTTATCTGCTACTTTTAAACGAGATTCTTGTTGAATCATCTAGTTTACCTCCCTTCGGAAAGCATGTATCCGAAACTTTAATTAGATAATAACTGCCTTCTCAACGACCTCTAGTAAACGGAAGCGTTTTGTTGCTGACAGTGGACGTGTCTCCATGATACGTACTACATCACCAATTTTTGCTTCGTTTTGCTCGTCATGAGCTTTAAACTTCTTAGAGTACTTTAGTCGTTTGCCATACAGAGAATGTTTTTTTTGCGTTTCAACCATTACAGTTACGGTCTTATCCATCTTGTCGGAAACAACGCGTCCTGTATATACTTTACGTTGGTTGCGTTCACTCATTCTGCAAACCTCCTCTCAATTATCGATTGTTAACTTCGAGTTCTCTCTCACGAATCACTGTTTTCCCACGAGCAATACCTTTACGAACTTCGCGAAGGCGAGCAGTATTTTCAAGCTGCCCTGTTGCCAATTGGAAACGAAGGTTGAAGAGTTCTTCCTTCAAAGATTTTACATTTTGCTCGATTTCGGCAGTGGTCAAATCACGGATTTCTTTAGCCTTCATTACGGTCACCACCAATTTCTTCTCGTTTTACAAACTTACATTTAATAGGAAGTTTGTGCGCTGCAAGACGAAGCGCTTCACGTGCCACCTCTTCTGATACGCCAGCAATTTCAAACATGATTTTCCCAGGTTTTACTACTGCTACCCAACCTTCAGGAGCACCTTTACCGGAACCCATACGTACTTCTAGTGGTTTAGCTGTATACGGTTTGTGAGGGAAAATTTTAATCCAAACTTTACCGCCACGTTTCATAAAGCGAGTCATCGCAATCCTAGCAGCTTCAATTTGACGACTAGTAATCCATTCAGCTTCTAGAGCCTGTAGACCATATTCACCAAAAGATACTTCTGTGCCACCTTTTGCACGACCGCGCATTTTTCCGCGATGTTCGCGACGATATTTAACGCGTTTAGGCATTAACATGATTATTTTCCTCCTTCCACAGATTTTTTCTTTTCTGGAAGGATCTCTCCACGATAAATCCATACTTTGACGCCGAGTTTGCCGTAAGTTGTATCTGCTTCAGCATGTGCATAATCTATATCAGCGCGAAGTGTATGAAGTGGAACTGTTCCTTCGCTATAATGTTCCGAACGAGCAATGTCTGCTCCGCCTAGACGACCGGATACCATTGTTTTAATTCCTTGAGCCCCTGAACGCATTGTACGTTGAATTGCTTGTTTTTGCGCACGACGGAAAGATACACGATTTTCCAATTGGCGTGCAATATTCTCAGCAACCAATTTTGCATCGAGGTCTGCTCTTTTAATTTCAATAATATTAATATGAACTCGTTTGTTTGTTAATTGGTTCAACGCTTTACGAAGAGCTTCAACTTCACTTCCACCTTTACCGATAACCATTCCTGGTTTCGCCGTGTGGATTGAAATATTGATACGGTTTGCTGCGCGCTCAATTTCAATTTTTGAAACAGATGCATCAACAAGACGTTTTGTAATATATTCACGAACCTTGATGTCTTCGTGCAGTAAAGTAGCATAATCTTTTTCAGCGTACCATTTTGATTCCCAGTCGCGAATTATACCGATACGCATACCAATTGGATTAATTTTTTGACCCACGAATTATCCCTCCTTTTTTTCTGATACCACAATTGTAATGTGGCTTGTGCGCTTGTTAATTTGGCTAGCACGGCCCTGTGCACGCGGGCGGAAACGTTTCATTGTTGGACCTTCGTCAACAAATACTTCGGCTACCAATAAGTTATTAATATCCATATCATAATTGTGTTCTGCGTTAGCAACAGCAGAATTCAATAATTTTTCTACAATAGGTGATGCAGCTCTTGGTGTTAGTTTTAAAATAGCAACTGCTTCGCCCACTTGCTTTCCTCGAATAAGATCAACTACTAAGCGAGCTTTACGAGGAGCAATTCTAACTGTTCTTGCAACAGCTTTTGCTTGCATTGGGATGCCCTCCTCTCATTTAGCGTCTTGTTTTTTTGTCATCTGCGGCATGACCTCTGTATGTGCGCGTTGGTGCAAATTCACCGAGCTTATGGCCTACCATATCTTCGCTGATATATACAGGTACATGTTTGCGGCCGTCATAGACTGCAATCGTATGTCCGATAAATGTCGGAAAAATCGTCGAACGACGTGACCAAGTTTTTACAACTTGTTTCTTGTCTACCTCATTCAATTTCTCGATTTTGTTCATTAAGTGATCATCTACAAAAGGCCCTTTTTTAAGGCTACGTCCCATGGTTGAACCTCCCTTCGCAACTGTGCTACGGCTCCACTGAACCGTAGGACAATCCCGTTATTTTTTCCGACGACGTACAATAAATTTATCTGTTTTGTTATTTTTCTTACGCGTTTTGTAACCAAGTGTCGGTTTACCCCATGGTGTAACAGGTGACTTACGACCAATTGGCGTACGTCCTTCCCCACCACCGTGCGGATGATCGTTCGGGTTCATAACAGAACCACGGACATGTGGTCTTTTACCCAACCAACGTGAGCGACCAGCCTTACCGATTGTAACAAGTTCGTGTTGTTCATTACCTACTTGACCTATAGTTGCACGACAAGTTGTAAGAATCATACGTACCTCACCTGAGTTCAAACGAACAAGAACGTACTTCGTTCCTTCTTTACCAAGTACTTGTGCAGATGTTCCTGCTGAGCGGACTAATTGTCCACCTTTACCTGGTTTTAACTCAATATTATGAACAACCGTACCAACTGGAATGTTTGCAAGTGGAAGTGTGTTACCTACTTTAATGTCAGCTTCTGGGCCAGACATTATTTCCATGCCTACTTTCAAGTTTTTCGGTGCTATAATGTATCGCTTTTCACCATCAGTATAATGGATAAGAGCAATATTCGCTGAACGATTCGGATCATACTCAATTGTAGCAACGCGTCCAGGTATACCATCTTTCACGCGTTTAAAGTCAATCACTCTGTATTGACGCTTATGACCGCCGCCGCGATGACGAACTGTAGTCCTACCTTGATTGTTTCGGCCGCCTTTTCTGTGAAGTGGCTCAAGTAAAGTTTTTTCTGGTTTATCAGTTGTAAGGTCAGAAAAATCTAAGCTTGTCATATTACGACGTCCGTTGGAGGTAGGTTTGTATTTTTTGATCGCCATTTTTTTCCCTCCTCTACTTTTTTAGTTGTTGCATATATTAAACTTCAAAGAATTCGATTTCTTTGCTGTCTTGAGTTAAAGTAACGACTGCTTTACGACGTTTATTTGTATAACCACCAAAACGGCCCATACGCTTAAACTTGCCTTTGTAATTCAATACGTTAACTTTGGCTACTTTTACGCCAAAGATGCTTTCAACGGCATCTTTCACTTGTGTTTTATTCGCCTTTACATCAACTTCGAATGTATATTTCTTTTCTGCCGTCAGCTCCATAGAACGTTCGGTAATAACGGGGCGCTTAAGAACATCACGTGCATCCATTATCCAAGCACCTCCTCTACTTTTTCAACTGCGGCTTTCGTCATGATTAATGTGTTATGACCTACAACATCTAACACGTTGAGGGCACCTGCATCAATCACAGTCACTCCTGGAATATTTCTTGCTGAAAGTGCTACGTTCTCATCGAGTGTATCAGTTATAATTAGTGCTTTTTTACCTACAGGTAGGTTAGCAAGCACATTAGCAAATTCTTTTGTTTTTGGTGCATCAAAAGATAGTGCATCTAATACTAGTAGACTTTCTTCCGAAATTTTTGTAGAAAGAGCAGACTTAATTGCCAAGCGACGTACCTTTTTAGGCAGTTTATAACTATAGCTACGTGGAACCGGTCCAAATACTGTACCGCCGCCAACCCATTGTGGTGAACGAATGGAACCTTGACGGGCACGGCCTGTTCCTTTTTGACGCCAAGGTTTACGTCCGCCGCCGCGTACTTCACCACGAGTTTTCACTTTAGAAGTCCCTTGTCTTAATGAAGCTCTTTGCATCACAATTGCTTCAAACAACACTGCGTTGTTAGGTTCAATACCAAATACAGATTCATTGAGTTCGATTTCTCCAACTTTTGAGCCTGCTTGATTATATAATGCTACTTTCGGCATTCTTATTTCCTCCTTTCTTTAACTTTTCTTATCTCACTTTGATTCCTGTTTTAATTTCAATTAGAGCCTTTTTAGGTCCCGGAACATTTCCTTTTACTAAGATCAGGTTACGTTCTGTATCTACCTTAACAATAGGTAAGTTTTGAATTGTAATTCTTTCTCCACCCATGCGTCCTGGCAATAATTTTTGTTTAAACACGCGCGCACCATCTACAGCACCCATTGAACCTGGTCGACGATGGAAACGAGAACCATGGGACATAGGTCCGCGAGATTGTCCGTGGCGTTTAATAACACCTTGGAATCCTTTACCTTTAGAAATTCCTGATACATCTACTACATCGCCTTCTGCAAATATATCAACTTTGACTTCTTGACCAACTTCGTACTCATCTACGTTTAGTCCGTTAAATTCACGGATGAAGCGCTTAGGAGTAGAGTTTGCTTTCGCAAAATGTCCTTTAGCTGGCTTGTTAGCAAGCTTTTCACGCTTATCATCAAAACCAAACTGAACTGCTTCATATCCATCAGTTTCAATTGTTTTCTTTTGAAGAACTACGTTTGGAGCAGCTTCGATTACTGTTACCGGAATTAATTCTCCGTTTTCAGCAAAAACCTGCGTCATACCAATTTTTCTACCTAAGATTCCTTTGGTCATAAGTCACACCTCCTGTTAATATCTATCATTTATTTATTAAAGTTTAATTTCAATGTCAACGCCTGACGGCAGGTCCAATCTCATCAATGAGTCTACTGTTTGTGGTGTAGGGTTGATGATATCAATTAGACGTTTATGTGTGCGCATTTCAAACTGCTCACGTGAATCCTTATATTTGTGCACCGCACGAAGGATCGTGTAAATGCTTTTCTCAGTTGGCAACGGAATCGGCCCTGAGACATTTGCACCCGAACGTTTTGCTGTTTCAACGATTTTTTCTGCTGACTGATCTAGAATTCTGTGATCATATGCCTTCAATCTGATACGAATCTTTTGTTTTGCCATTACTTTCCCTCCTTTTCGCCTATTTTTAAAATAGACATACTCCATGGAAATTTCCCACACACTCGCCATGGCAAAGCGGCCGGGTGTGTCAGCAACCTTCCATTTCATTGCAGTCAAAGACCAACGTTGTCTATTATACAGAAAATATAAAGCAGATGCAAGATTTTTTTTACAACATACATTTACACTTTCACACCCCTACAATTATACAGAGTTAGGCAGGCAAAATCAAGTCCTATTTAACTATGCACTTAATAATCATATAAAAGAGTTGTCTTTTCAAATTCAATAGCTAGAATACTGATTAACAGTTCTTAGATATAATCATTAGTTCATGCTCATCAAAGTTAAACAAAGTATATATTTATGTATTTTCTCTTTTGATTCAAAAAGAAAGAGCAAATGGATTAAAGTCCATTTGCTCTTTCAATACATTCATTTATTACGCTTGGATTGTTGCTACAACGCCAGCGCCTACTGTACGTCCACCTTCACGGATTGAGAATTTAGTACCTTCTTCAATCGCGATTGCAGAGATAAGTTCAACAGTCATTTCAACGTTGTCTCCAGGCATTACCATTTCTACTCCTTCAGGAAGATTACAAATTCCTGTTACATCCGTAGTACGGAAGTAGAATTGTGGGCGGTAGTTAGTGAAGAATGGAGTATGACGTCCACCTTCATCTTTTGAAAGAACATAAACTTCCGCTTTAAACTTTGTATGTGGAGTGATTGTACCAGGCTTAGCCAAAACTTGACCACGTTGGATATCTTCACGAGCCACACCACGAAGTAGTGCTCCAATGTTGTCACCAGCTTCTGCATAGTCAAGAAGTTTACGGAACATTTCTACTCCAGTAACAACAACTTTTTTGTTTTCTTCTTGAAGTCCGATGATTTCTACTTCTTCACCGACTTTAACTTGTCCACGCTCTACACGACCTGTTGCAACTGTTCCACGACCAGTGATTGAGAATACATCCTCAATTGGCATCATGAATGGTTTGTCAGTTTGACGTGTTGGAGTTGGGATATATTCGTCAACAGCAGCCATCAATTCGATAACTTTTTCTTCCCACTCAGCTTCTCCTTCTAGTGCTTTAAGAGCAGAACCTTTAACAACAGGAATGTCGTCGCCAGGGAAGTCGTAATCTGAAAGAAGGTCACGGATCTCCATTTCTACTAATTCTAGAAGTTCTTCATCATCAACCATGTCACATTTATTCATAAATACTACGAAGTATGGAACACCAACTTGACGAGAAAGAAGGATATGCTCACGAGTTTGTGGCATTGGACCATCTGCAGCAGATACTACAAGGATAGCTCCGTCCATTTGCGCAGCACCAGTAATCATGTTTTTCACATAGTCAGCGTGACCTGGGCAGTCTACGTGTGCATAGTGACGCTTTTCAGTTTCGTATTCTACGTGTGAAGTGGAAATTGTAATTCCACGTTCGCGTTCTTCTGGAGCATTGTCAATCATGTCGTATCCTTTTGCATCTCCGCCTGAACGTTTAGCAAGAACCGTAGTGATTGCAGCAGTTAAAGTTGTTTTACCATGGTCAACGTGACCTAGAGTACCAATATTCGCATGTTCCTTGGAACGATCAAATTTTTCCTTACCCATTTGAAAATCCTCCTTTAAATTAAGAAAATAGTAATGATGCGTGTGCGCTTTAAAGCTGACGAGTCAACCATAAAGCCACACAATGCATATCTAATAGTAGTTATACTCGATTAACGGTTTTAAATCAATTATTGTCCGCTATTCTTTTTAATAATTTCTTCTGCAATTGATTTTGGCACTTCTTCGTAATGATCAAATTGCATAGAATATGTTCCACGTCCTTGTGTATTAGAACGAAGGGATGTTGCATATCCAAACATTTCAGCAAGTGGCACAAATGCATGTACAACTTGCGCATTTCCACGAGCTTCCATACCATCTACGCGTCCACGACGTGAAGTGATATCACCCATGATATCCCCAAGGTATTCTTCAGGCATTGTAATTTCAACGCTTACCAGTGGCTCTAACAATACAGGGTTACATTTCTTCGCTGCATTTTTAAGCGCCATAGAAGCAGCAATTTTAAATGCCATCTCGTTTGAGTCAACGTCATGGTATGAACCATCAAATAGTTTTGCCTTAACATCAATCAGTGGATAGCCGGCTATAACACCGTTAGACATTGAATCTTCTAGACCAGCTTGTACAGCAGGGACATATTCACGTGGAACAACCCCTCCGACAATACCGTTGACAAACTCAAAGCCTTTCCCTTCTTCATTTGGAGAGAATTCAATCCAAACGTGTCCAAATTGTCCACGTCCACCAGATTGACGGATAAACTTACCTTCAACTTCCGCAGTTGTACGGAACGTTTCACGATAAGAAACCTGTGGTGCACCTACATTTGCTTCTACTTTAAATTCTCGTCTCATACGGTCAACTAGAACGTCAAGGTGAAGCTCACCCATTCCCGAAATGACAACTTGACCAGTTTCAGGGTTTGTTTCCGCACGGAATGTCGGATCTTCTTCCTGAAGCTTTCCAAGCGCTGTACCCATTTTATCTTGGTCCGCTTTTGATTTTGGCTCAATTGCAACCGAGATAACAGGTTCAGGGAATTCCATAGACTCAAGAATAACTAAATTCTTTTCATCACATAAAGTATCACCTGTACCAGTGTCTTTTAAGCCAACTGCAGCAGCGATGTCTCCGCTGTATGCATTAGTAATTTCTTCACGATGGTTAGCGTGCATTTGTAAGATACGACCAATTCGTTCACGTTTACCCTTCGTAGAGTTCTGAACGTATGATCCAGAGACCAATGTTCCAGAATATACACGGAAGAATGTAAGACGTCCAACAAACGGGTCAGTCATAACTTTAAATGCAAGTGCTGAAAATGGTGCACTATCATCAGCAGGGCGAGTTACTTCTTCGTCTGTGCCAGGAACAGTACCCTTCATAGGAAGGATGTCAGTTGGAGCTGGTAAGTAATCTATTACTGCATCAAGCATCTTTTGAACACCTTTGTTTTTAAAAGCAGTTCCACATAACACTGGATAGAATTCTACTTTCAGTGTCGCTTCACGAATTGCAGCTTTTAACTCTTCGTTGGAGATTTCTTCTCCTTCGAGATATTTCATCATTAAATCTTCATCAAAATCAGCTACAGCTTCAATTAATCTTCCGCGAAGCTCTTCTGCTTGTTCTTGAAGATCTTCTGGGATTTCTCCCTCAACAGCATCAAGTGCCTCGTCTCCCTCGTAAAACCAAGCTTTCATTTCTACGAGATCCACCATACCTTTAAAAGTGTCTTCTGCACCAATCGGAAGTTGGATTGGATGAGCGTTTGCCATCAAGCGCTCATGAATTGTTTTCACTGAGTAAAGGAAGTCAGCACCTGTTTTGTCCATTTTATTAACGAATACAATACGCGGAACGCCATAAGTAGTAGCTTGGCGCCAAACTGTTTCAGTTTGTGGTTCAACGCCCGATTGAGCGTCAAGTACAGTTACAGCACCATCAAGTACACGTAATGAACGTTCAACTTCTACAGTGAAGTCTACGTGTCCAGGTGTATCGATGATGTTAACACGGTGGCCATTCCATTGTGCAGTTGTTGCCGCAGAAGTAATAGTGATACCGCGTTCCTGTTCCTGTTCCATCCAGTCCATTTGCGACGCACCTTCATGAGTTTCCCCAATTTTATGAATGCGTCCTGTATAGAAAAGTATACGCTCGGTTGTTGTTGTTTTACCGGCATCAATATGAGCCATAATTCCGATATTACGCGTCTTTTCTAAGGAGAACTCTCTAGCCATCTCGTATTTCTCCTTCCTGGGATGAAAATGAATTGATAACTCTTTTAGAGCAAATTACCAGCGATAATGAGCAAATGCTTTATTTGCTTCCGCCATTTTATGCGTTTCTTCACGTTTTTTAACAGCTGCACCAGTATTATTTGCAGCATCTAGGATCTCATTAGCAAGACGCTCTTCCATCGTTTTCTCTCCGCGCTTGCGTGAGAAGCTTACTAACCAACGAAGTCCAAGTGTTGAACGTCGTTCAGGACGAACTTCAACTGGTACTTGATAATTCGCTCCACCAACTCGGCGTGCTTTTACTTCTAAAACTGGCATGATGTTTTTAAGGGCTTGATCAAATACTTCCATTGCATCTTTACCCGAACGTTCTTGGATAATATCGAATGCAGAATAGATAATAGATTGAGCTTTACCTCTTTTTCCATCTACCATTAATTTATTAATTAAACGTGTAACGATCTTTGAATTGTGTATCGGATCAGGTAACACATCTCTTTTTGTAACAGGACCTTTTCGTGGCATTATATTTCCTCCTTTCAAACGAAACTATGAGTTTCAATGATTTACTTTTTTGCTTTTGGACGCTTTGCGCCATATTTAGAACGGCTTTGTTTACGATTTTCAACACCAGCAGTGTCAAGTGCACCACGAACGATGTGATAACGTACACCCGGTAAGTCTTTTACACGACCTCCACGAATGAGCACAACACTATGTTCTTGTAGGTTATGACCAATTCCCGGAATATAAGCTGTTACCTCGATTCCGTTAGTCAAACGCACACGAGCATATTTACGAAGGGCCGAGTTCGGCTTCTTCGGTGTCATTGTACCAACACGAGTACAAACACCACGTTTTTGAGGTGAAGATACATTCGTATTCGCTTTTTTGAAGCTGTTATAGCCTTTATTAAGTGCAGGTGAATCGGAAGTAGTTGATTTAGTCTTCCTTGGTTTACGCACTAGTTGATTAATAGTAGGCATGATTATTCCTCCTTTCGTTCTTTTTCTTAAGCCCACACATCCAGGTGGTTCTTTTTAGGGCAAAAAACAAGTTTTCACAGTCTATTGATCTGCAAAAACACCTCTATTGGATAATGGCAACAGTTGTTGCTCTTACATCAATACCGCATGCTTTTCCAAGCTTTTTCATGGAATCCACTTTTATAATAGGTACATCCATTTCATTAGCTATAAAAATTATATTGTCCGTAATACGAGGATCTGCATCCAGAGCCACGAAAACTTCCTTCACATGCCCAGATTTGAGAGCTCTTACTGTTTGTTTCGTTCCTACGATTAGATTTGATGCCTGTAACACTTTTTCATAAGACATTTTGCATATCCTCCAAAGTAACAGGTTAATGATAGGAGCACCTTGAATATAGTAACATCTGAAATTTCTAATGTCAATAGATATCAACATATATTTTTAAATTATACGCCGGCTTTTCGCCGGCGCATATGTTTTAGATACCCTTTAGCTTTAACATCTAGCCCTCGAGATTACAAGTCCACCTGCTAATTTGGCCAGTAAACTATCTCCGCACCTTAATTGTATTGAGCTTATGCATTCGCATCTCTTTCAGCGTTCGGTAGTTCTTCTCCCGCCATGATAGAGATTGCTTTTCGATAACGTTGCATACCGGTTCCCGCTGGAACTAGTTTACCGATAATGACATTTTCTTTTAAACCAAGCAATTCATCTGTCTTACCTTTAATTGCAGCATCCGTTAGAACACGTGTCGTTTCTTGGAAAGATGCAGCAGATAAGAATGAATCTGTCTCAAGTGATGCTTTTGTAATCCCAAGTAATACCGGGCGGCCTGTTGCTGGTTGTTTACCACTAAGCAAAGCTTTTTCGTTCGCATCAGTAAACTGATGTACATCTAGCAATGTTCCAGGTAATACAGTTGTCTCACCAGCATCAGCCACTCGCACTTTTCTAAGCATTTGGCGAACCATTACTTCTACGTGCTTATCGCCAATTTCTACACCTTGCATACGATATACTTTTTGAACTTCCAATAGCAAATATTCTTGTACTGCAGAAACATCTCGAACTCGTAGAAGTTCCTTCGGATCAATTGATCCTTCAGTCATTTCTTCACCGCGTGCCACTTCGTCATTAACCGCTACTTTTAAGCGAGCCGAGTAAGGAGCATTATATGTGCGGCTTTCGATTTCGCTCTGTACAACAATTTCTTGTTGGCGATCGCGTCCCTCTGTAATTGCCGTAACGACACCAGAAATTTCAGTGATAACTGCTTGACCTTTCGGATTACGAGCCTCAAACAACTCCTGAATCCTTGGAAGACCTTGAGTTATATCGTCCCCAGCTACACCGCCTGTATGGAATGTACGCATTGTCAATTGGGTTCCTGGCTCACCGATGGATTGTGCAGCAATAATTCCTACTGCTTCTCCTACGTCCACTACGGTTCCAGTTGCCAAGTTACGTCCGTAACATTGTTTACAAACACCATGACGTGTATTACATGTGAATGCAGATCTAATCCAGACTTCTTCAATTCCTGCATTTACTATCTCTTTTGCTAAATCTTCATGAATCAATTCATTTTCTGAAACAAATATTTCACCTGTTTCAGGGTGAACGATTTTCTTACGTGCGTATCGCCCAATTAGACGTTCTTCTAAAGGTTCAATTACTTCTGTTCCGTCTTTCAACGATGCAACAAGTAATCCTTTGTCCGTTCCGCAATCATTTTCTCTAATAATTACATCCTGGGCCACATCCACAAGTCTTCTAGTAAGATAACCAGAGTCAGCCGTTTTAAGGGCTGTATCAGCTAACCCTTTACGAGCACCATGAGTGGAAATAAAGTACTCAAGTACTGTTAAACCTTCTCTGAAACTTGATTTAATTGGTAACTCAATAATTCGCCCTGCCGGGTTAGCCATCAATCCACGCATACCCGCAAGTTGCGTGAAGTTAGATGCGTTACCCCTCGCTCCAGAGTCACTCATCATATAAATAGGATTTAGATTATCTAATGTTTTCATTAGCTTATTCTGAATCGTATCCTTGACAGCACTCCATATAGCTATAACACGATCATAACGTTCTTCATCCGTAATAAGACCACGTTTGAATTGCTTCAGAACATTATCAACTTTTTCTTGTGCATCATGTAATAGCGTCTCTTTTTCAGCTAACACGACAATATCCGAAACCCCTACAGTGATACCAGCTTTTGTTGAGTACTTAAATCCAAGATTTTTCATGCGATCCAGCATTTTTGATGTTTCAGTGATGTGGAATCGCTTGAAGATCTCCGCAATAATATTACCAAGAATTTTCTTTTTGAACGGTTCAATAAGCGGCTGTTGTTTAATAAACTCTGGCACGTTTGTTGAAGGTTCTACAAAGTACTTATCTGGTGTATTTACTTCTAAATTTTCATTTGTCGGTTCGTTAATGAACGGGAATGACGGCGGCAATATCTCGTTAAAGATCAGTTTACCCACAGTCGTAACTAGAAGCTGTGTTCTCTGTTCCTCCGTGAATCTTTCATTAATTAACGAATCCGCATGAATAGCTATTCGTGTGTGAAGATGAACATACCCATTTTGATATGCAATCAACGCTTCGTTCGTATCTTTGAAGATCATTCCTTCACCGTCAGCATTTTTGCGCTCCAACGTTAGATAGTAGTTACCTAGCACCATATCTTGTGATGGTGTAACTACCGGCTTTCCATCTCTCGGGTTCAGGATGTTTTGAGCCGCCAACATTAGGATACGCGCTTCCGCTTGTGCTTCTGCAGATAACGGCACATGCACTGCCATTTGGTCTCCATCAAAGTCAGCGTTATAAGCCGTACATACTAACGGGTGAAGACGAATTGCTCTTCCTTCAACAAGTGTTGGTTCAAACGCTTGGATACCGAGTCTATGAAGCGTCGGTGCACGGTTTAATAACACTGGATGCTCACGTATCACATCTTCTAGTACATCCCAAACCTCTGGATGGACCCGTTCTATTTTTCTTTTAGCGCTTTTTATATTATGAGCAAGGCCTTTTTCAACCAGCTCTTTCATAACGAAAGGCTTAAATAATTCTAATGCCATTTCTTTCGGAAGACCGCATTGGTACATCTTCAAGCTTGGTCCAACGACAATTACAGACCGCCCCGAATAGTCTACACGTTTTCCTAATAAGTTTTGACGGAAACGACCTTGCTTTCCTTTCAGCATATGTGAAAGGGATTTTAATGGTCGATTACCCGGCCCTGTAACTGGACGGCCTCTTCTACCATTATCAATCAAGGCATCAACTGCTTCTTGGAGCATCCGTTTCTCGTTCTGAACGATAATTCCCGGTGCACCAAGATCCAATAATCGTTTTAAACGATTATTCCGGTTAATAACCCTACGGTATAAATCGTTCAAATCTGAAGTTGCAAAGCGGCCACCTTCCAATTGAACCATTGGGCGTAATTCAGGTGGAATAACCGGTAAAACATCTAAGACCATCCAGTCTGGATAATTACCAGAATGACGGAAAGCCTCAAGCACCTCAAGTCGTTTTATCGCTCTTGTTCGGCGTTGACCTTGTGCCGTTTTCAATTCTTCTTTTAATTGACCTACTTCTTTTTCTAAATCAATATCTTGCAACAGTTTTTTTATTGCTTCCGCACCCATTGCTGCGTGGAATGTTGCACCATATTTCTCGCGATATGCACGGTATTCTCTTTCGGATAGCAACTGTTTTTTATCCAATGTTGTATCACCTACATCAGTGACAACATAAGAAGCAAAATAGATAATCTCTTCAAGAGCTCTTGGGGACATATCGAGAATAAGTCCCATTCGACTTGGTATTCCCTTGAAATACCATATGTGAGAGACAGGGGCAGCTAATTCAATATGCCCCATACGCTCACGACGAACTTTAGACCTTGTTACTTCTACTCCACAGCGATCACATACAACACCTTTGTAGCGAACACGTTTATACTTTCCGCAATGACATTCCCAATCCTTTGTAGGACCGAATATCCGCTCACAGAACAAGCCATCTTTTTCCGGTTTTAAAGTACGATAGTTGATTGTTTCCGGCTTTTTAACTTCCCCAAAAGACCAGGATCGGATTTTATCCGGTGAAGCAAGGCCGATTTTCATATACTCAAAATTGTTTACATCCAGCAAGGGGCCTACCTCCCTTTTCGTCTACAGGTTCTACCCTTATTGCTTGCATTCAACATTATTCTTTAGATGCAGCAGTTTCTTCCACTTTTGCGTCCGGCGCAATATTTAATGTATCAGCTTGATGAGTATCATCTTCATCTTCCAAGTCACGCATCTCAATTTCTTCTTCATCACCTGAAAGGATTTTTACATCTAAGCCAAGACTTTGCAATTCTTTAATTAATACTTTAAACGATTCAGGCACGCCCGGTTCAGGAACATTTTCACCTTTCACAATCGCTTCATATGTTTTCACACGGCCAACAACATCATCCGATTTAACAGTTAAAATCTCTTGTAGCGTATAAGCAGCTCCATAGGCTTCAAGTGCCCATACTTCCATCTCTCCAAAACGCTGTCCACCAAACTGAGCTTTCCCTCCGAGTGGCTGTTGCGTAACGAGCGAGTATGGTCCAGTTGATCTTGCGTGAAGTTTATCATCAACCATATGCGCAAGTTTAATTAAATACATAACCCCTACAGAAACACGGTTATCAAAAGCCTCACCAGTACGACCATCATAAAGAACTGTTTTCGCATCACGATCCATGCCTGCTTCTTCAATTGTTTCCCAAACATCTTCCTCCGTAGCACCATCAAATACAGGTGATGCCATATGAATCCCTAGATGTCTTGCAGCCATACCTAGATGCATTTCAAGCACTTGACCGATGTTCATACGAGAAGGTACACCTAATGGATTCAACATGACGTCCACTGGAGTTCCGTCAGGCATATACGGCATATCTTCCTCAGGAAGTATTTTCGAAATTACACCTTTGTTTCCGTGACGTCCCGCCATTTTATCCCCTTCGGAGATTTTCCTTTTTTGTACGATATACACACGAACAAGTTGGTTTACTCCAGGTGGGAGTTCGTCTCCATCTTCGCGGTTGAACACTTTGACGTCAAGGACGATACCTCCACCACCGTGTGGAACACGTAGCGATGTATCACGGACTTCACGCGCTTTTTCACCAAAGATAGCGTGTAACAGACGCTCTTCCGCAGTAAGTTCTGTAACACCTTTAGGCGTTACCTTTCCAACAAGCAGATCGCCGTCTCTAACCTCAGCACCTATACGGATGATTCCACGATCATCAAGGTTACGAAGTGCATCTTCACCGACGTTCGGAATATCACGTGTCATTTCTTCAGGGCCTAGTTTTGTATCACGTGCCTCTGATTCGTATTCTTCTATATGGATTGATGTATAGACATCATCTTTGACAAGGCGTTCACTCATGATGATTGCATCCTCATAGTTATAGCCTTCCCATGTCATGAATGCGATGAGTACATTTCGTCCCAATGCTAGCTCACCTTTATCCATTGAAGGTCCATCACCAATAATTTCACCTTTAGTGATTCGATCACCTATATCTACAATTGGACGTTGGTTGTAGCATGTCCCTTGGTTAGAACGGATAAATTTCTGCATGCGATATTTATCTAAATCACCTTTAATTTCCTCGCCATCGACATCTTGAACGCGACGCACCCATACTTCACGCGATTCAACATGTTCAACAATTCCATCATGCTTACAAATTACTGCTGCGCCCGAATCCTTTGCAGATACATGTTCCATACCCGTTCCAACAAGTGGAGCTTCAGGTAACATGAGCGGCACTGCTTGCCTTTGCATGTTCGCACCCATTAAGGCACGGTTAGAGTCATCGTTTTCCAAAAATGGAATACATGCTGTCGCTGCTGAAACAACCTGTTTTGGAGATACATCCATGTAATCAATTCTATCTCTTCTCACAACCGTATTTTCACCACGGAAACGAGAGATTACTTCATCATTTATAAATGCACCTTCATCAGAAAGAGGAGCATTCGCTTGTGCAACTACATAATTATCTTCCTCATCTGCTGTGAGATAATCGATTTGCTTCGTAACTAAGCCTGTTTCAGGATCAACTCGGCGGTACGGCGTTTCAATAAATCCAAAGCGATTCACCTTAGCGAACGATGATAAAGAGTTAATTAATCCTATATTTGGACCCTCTGGTGTTTCAATTGGACACATACGTCCATAGTGAGAATAGTGAACGTCACGAACTTCCATTCCTGCACGTTCTCTAGTTAATCCACCAGGTCCTAGTGCAGACAAACGGCGTTTATGAGTTAATTCTGCTAACGGATTTGTCTGATCCATGAATTGTGACAGCTGCGAGCTACCAAAGAATTCTTTGATTGATGCGATCACAGGACGGATATTAATTAATTGCTGTGGGGTGATTGTGTTAATGTCTTGGATAGACATACGCTCTCTTACCACTCGCTCCATTCGTGACAAACCAATTCTAAATTGATTTTGCAACAATTCACCTACAGAACGCAGGCGGCGATTACCCAAATGGTCAATATCATCCGTATCTCCAACTCCATAAAGTAAATCGAAGAAATAACTAATCGATGAAATGATATCTGCTGGTGTAATATTCTTTGTTATCTCATCTACATAGGCGTTGCCAATTACATTTATAACATTCTCTTCTTCGCTAAACGGAGCGAAAATTTTAATAGACTGAATAACAATGTCATCATCTATAATTCCACTTTGACGGTCGAAGGATTTAAACCCTGTACCATTTTCAAGATGTGGAATAATTTTATCCAACGTACGACGATCAAGTAATGTACCTTTTTCTACAATAATTTCGCCTGTTTCAGGATCAGCCAAAGTTTCAGCGACACGTTGCCCGAATAGACGATTCTTTATATGAAGCTTTTTATTAAGTTTATAACGACCTACATTCGCAAGATCATAACGCTTTGGATCAAAGAATCTAGACACTAGCAAACTTTTAGCGTTTTCTACTGTCGGAGGCTCTCCCGGACGAAGTCGCTCATAAATTTCTAATAAAGCTTTTTCAACGCTCTCCGTGTTATCTTTTTCAAGCGTGTTCTGGAGATATTCGTTGTCACCTATTAAATCGATGATTTCTTGATCAGAACCAAAACCGAGTGCACGTAAAAGAACCGTTACCGGTAGTTTCCGTGTACGATCAATCCGAACGTAAACAACGTCCTTGGCATCTGTTTCATATTCCAGCCATGCCCCACGGTTAGGGATAACTGTGGCTGTAAAGCCTTTCCTTCCGTTCTTATCGAGTTTTCCACTGTAGTAGACACTCGGTGAACGAACAAGCTGAGATACAATTACCCGTTCAGCTCCATTAATAATGAAAGTACCCATTTCCGTCATTAATGGGAAATCCCCCATGAATACGTCCTGGTCTTTCACTTCTCCAGTTTCTTTATTCACAAGGCGTAGCTTAACACGAAGAGGAGCGGAATATGTAGCATCGCGCTCTTTTGATTCTTCAACAGAATACTTAGGTTCGCCGAGATTGTAATCAATAAATTCCAATGAAAGATTTCCGGCAAAATCTTCAATTGGTGATATATCTTGGAACATTTCCTTTAAGCCCTCATCAAGAAACCATTGGTAAGAAGAAGATTGGATTTCGATAAGGTTCGGCAGCTCCAATACTTCACTAATACGCGCAAAGCTTCTGCGCTGGCGGTGCCGTCCGTATTGAACTAGTTGACCTGTCAACTGATTCACCCCTCAAATCAAACGTTTTAATGTCATCAGTTTCTCTAGTTCACCTAGAAAAACTGTGAAAACATAAGACAAAAAGAAAAATGGTTTTTCTTTTAAAAACCACATTTCTTACAATAATTACTATATATTATATAATCTTTTCCAACTTATCCATATTCCATACTCATTAGGAATAGTTTAGGATGAAGTTAAAACACTATATTCGCATCTTACAATGCTATCACAAGGTTTTTAAAGAGTCAATATTTTGATGTTTTAAGAATATAGTAGCCTTTTCTTTTCGCCACGATCTCTACACGTCCGAAAATTTCCTCTAATTTCGCTTGCGCTGATGGCGCACCTTGTTTTTTTTGAATGACAACCCATAGTTCGCCCCCAGGGATTAAATATTGAAAGCTTTGTTCTAAGATATCATGAACAACTTGCTTTCCAGCCCGAATTGGTGGGTTAGTTAAAATAGCTGCAAATTCTTTTACATCAATTCCATCAAAGCGATCACTTTCATACACTTCAATATTTTCAATTGCATTCAACACTGCATTATCCCGCGCAAGTGCAAGTGCTCTTTCATTCACGTCCACTAAATGAAGTTCTCTACTTGGAAAACCTTTTGCAAGACTAAGACCAATTGGACCATAGCCACACCCTAAATCTAGTAGAGGACCCTCTACTTTGGGCATCTCAAACTTTTCAATTAAGAAACGCGATCCAAAGTCTACTTCCTTTTTGGAAAAAACACCTTGGTCCGTTTTGAATCGAAACGTGTGATCGCGCAATTCAGCATCCCAGTATTTCGGCTCACTCGCAACCTTAGGAGTGTGTGAATAATAATGATCAGACAAGAGAGTCCACCTCCCCGAGTTAAAAAAAAGAAATCTTTCCTACCGCAATTATCTTTTCATAACAGATCTTTTTTATAATCCGCTATCAATGAGCGAAAAAAAGCCCGCCGGATAATCAGCGAGCTTTTAATTCACATAGTAATTACTTAACTTCTACGCCAGCGCCAACTTCTTCAAGTTTAGCTTTAACTTCTTCAGCGTCATCTTTAGATACGCCTTCTTTAACTGCTTTCGGAGCGTTGTCAACAAGTTCTTTTGCTTCTTTCAAGCCAAGACCAGTGATTTCACGAACAACTTTGATAACTTTAATTTTTGATGAACCAGCGCTTGTAAGCACTACATCAAATTCAGTTTGTTCTGCAGCAGCTTCACCCGCAGCAGCACCAGCAGCAGCTACAGGAGCAGCAGCAGTTACACCAAATTCTTCTTCAATTGCTTTAACTAGATCGTTTAGTTCAAGAACTGTCATTTCTTTGACAGCTTCGATGATTTGTTCTTTAGTCATGATATATTTCCTCCATTAATATTATTTGTTTTTTTAGAATCTAAGATTATGCACTTTCTTCTTTCTGATCCGCAACTGCTTTTGTAGCAAGAGCAAGATTACGAACAGGAGCTTGAAGAACGCTAAGCAACATAGAAAGTAACCCTTCTCGTGATGGAAGTTCAGCTAATGCTTTCACTTCTTCCACTGTCGCGATATTTCCTTCGATCACACCCGCTTTAATTTCAAGAGCTTCGTTTGCTTTCGCGAAGTTATTCAAAATTCTAGCTGGAGCTACAACATCATCCGCGCTGAATGCAATTGCATTCGGTCCAGTTAATACTTCGTTAAGACCAGATAATTCTACATCATCAGCAGCACGACGAGTCATAGAGTTTTTATAAACTTTAAAATCGATTCCCGCTTCTCTAAGCTGTTTACGAAGTTCTGTTAATTGAGCAACGTTCAACCCACGGTAGTCCACAACTACTGTAGAAACGCTTGTTTTTAGCTTTTCAGCGATTTCATTTACAACTTGTTTTTTAGTTTCAATCACTTTGCTCATCTTTACACCTCCTAAAACCTTTTAAATGGACATTTATACCAACAAAAAACCCCCACATTTTATAGACATGGAGGTTTCATGCGCTCATCCTTCAAATCAGATGATTTATATCGCAATGACCTCGGCAGGTTATTAAGCTTTATGCCCCTGCTGTCTACGGTACAAATGTTTTTTATAATTTACAACAGATAGAATTGTATCAAATGATACACTAACTGTCAATTTTTTTTAGATACTAGATGATGGGTCAACTTTCACGCCAGGTCCCATAGTAGAAGTCACTGTAACGTTCTTCATGTAAGTACCTTTCGCTGCAGAAGGTTTCGCTTTATTCAATGTATCTAAAATAACGCTAAAGTTTTCAACTAGTTTGCTTTCGTCGAAAGAAACTTTACCAATTGGCACATGAATGATTCCAGCTTTGTCTAAACGGTATTCAACTTTACCAGCTTTAATTTCATTCACTGCTTTCGTTACATCAAAAGTTACAGTACCAGTCTTAGGATTCGGCATTAAGCCTTTTGGTCCAAGTGTACGACCAAGCTTACCAACTTCACCCATCATATCTGGAGTAGCTACGATTACATCAAATTCAAACCAACCTTGATTGATTTTGTTAATATATTCTGCATCTCCAACGTAATCCGCACCAGCAGCTTCTGCTTCTTTAAGTTTTTCGCCTTTAGCAAATACTAGTACACGTTGCGTTTTACCAGTACCGTTTGGAAGTACAACTGCCCCACGAATTTGTTGGTCAGCTTTTTTAGGATCTACTCCAAGACGAACTGCCACTTCAACAGTAGCATCGAATTTTGTATAATCCGTTTTCTTTACAAGTTCAATTGCTTCTTCTACAGAGTATGCTTTTGAGCGGTCTACAAGCTTTAAAGCTTCTGTGTACTTTTTACCTTTTTTAGCCATTTTAATTTCCTCCTGTAATGTGGTTTTAGCGGAATAACCTCCCACGAATAAAGGAAGGCCGACACTATCGCAGCCTCCCTCCAACAAACAACTTCTTTTTACACAAGGGATCAGTCTTCGATTGTGATTCCCATGCTGCGCGCAGTGCCTTCTACCATTTGCATAGCCGCTTCAACGCTAGCTGCGTTTAGGTCAGGCATTTTTGTTTCAGCGATTTCACGTACTTTGTCGCGTTTAACAACCGCAACCTTCTTTTTATTCGGTTCACCAGAACCCAATTCAATACCAGCTGCTTTTTTAAGAAGAACAGCTGCAGGCGGAGTTTTTGTGATGAATGTAAAAGAACGGTCTTCAAATACAGTGATTTCAACAGGAATAATTAGTCCTGCTTGGTCCGCTGTACGAGCGTTAAACTCCTTACAGAATCCCATGATATTTACACCTGCTTGACCAAGTGCCGGTCCAACTGGTGGAGCCGGGTTCGCTTTGCCAGCGGGAATTTGCAATTTTACAAGCTTGATAACTTTTTTAGCCACGAGACACACCTCCTTAAGTCCGTGATGTGGTAATAGGGTTTTCCCCTCCCACTCAACCTATGAATAGAAAATCATTATATATTGTACAGTCACTCGTATTGAGACCTACTGACCTAAAAATTTTAACACTAATAGCCTAAGATTTCAAGTTGTTTCAAATTATATTTTATCAATTTGCGAAAAGTCTAGTTCAACAGGAGTTTCGCGCCCGAACATATTAACCATTACTTTCGCTTTTCCTTTGTCAATATCCATCTCTTCAATCTTACCTGTGAAGTTAGCAAACGGCCCTTCATTAACCGTTACCGTCTCACCTTGTTCAAAGTTTACTTCAGCACGCTGTTCTTGCATTCCCATCCGCTTCAAAATAAACTCAGCTTCTTCAGGCAGCATAGGAGTAGGCTTAGAACCAGAGCCTGATGATCCGACAAACCCTGTCACACCTGGTGTGTTACGCACAACATACCAAGAATCATCTGTCATAATGATTTCTACTAAAACATACCCAGGAAATACCTTCCTCTTTACTATTTTCTTTTTTCCATTTTTAATATCAGTCTCTTCATCTTCCGGGACAATGACACGAAAAATCTTATCCTGCATACCCATTGACTCTACACGTCTTTCAAGGTTTGCTTTTACTTTATTTTCGTATCCAGAATACGTATGGACTACATACCAGTTTTTCTCCATTTACTAGGACTCTTCGTCCTTCCCTCCCCATACTATTTCATTCGTCTAGCTCCCGCGGAGATCTTAAGCATCCATAATGCTATGTAATGCGGTGGGCTTAGGCGACATTCGCTTATTCGTTTCACTTTCTTTAACCAAATGAAAAAACCCGATGACCGGGCTTTTGTAAAATATTTTTATTTAACTTTTATTATACCATGTAAGGATGCATATTATACAAGCATGTAGGTTAAAATAAGCTGTTTATTATCTATAAATCCAATAAAAAGCGGATCACTTTTGATATTCCTAGGTCAGCTATCGCGAAAAACAAGGCTAATATAACAACAGTTGTTATAACTGTAATAGTATAATTAGTTAGTTCCTTTCGCTTCGGCCAGCTTACTTTTCTCATTTCTGAGCTTACATTGTGAAAAAATTGAGTTAAGCTTGTCATGGACGTACCTCCAACAATTGTATAAAAATGATAATCACGAATAAATAAAATTATTTTGTTTCTTTATGCATCGTATGTGCGTTGCAGCGTTTGCAATGTTTTTTGATTTCTAGCCGCTTTACTGTCGATGCGGATCTTCCATCAGTTGAATAATTGCGTGAACCACAGACTGCACAAGCCAAAGAGATTCTTTTCTTCACCTTTATCGCACCTGCTCTTTTTATTTCATCTAAATTTGTTTGAATATCCTATAAAAAGTATCATGGAACTTTCTTTCTGTCAATAAGGTTTATTATTAGACAGTGAATTCCTTGATTTCTAAATAGCGCTCAAGCTTACGTTTCACTCTTTGTAATGCATTGTCAATAGACTTCACATGTCGATTTAGCATTTCAGAAATTTCCTGATAAGAACGTCCGTCTAGATAAAGAGAAAGAACTTCTCTTTCCAAGTCGCTTAATAACTCGACCATCTTCCCTTCGATGCTAGAAAATTTTTCACGGTTAATTAGCAACTCTTCAGGATTTAATATTTTTGATCCCGAGATAACGTCCATTAACGTTCGGTCTGATTCTTCATCAAAAATAGGCTTGTCTAAGGATACATACGAATTGAGTGGAATATGCTTTTGACGGGTGGCTGTCTTGATTGCGGTAATAATTTGCCTCGTGATGCAGAGTTCGGCAAAAGCCTTAAACGAAGCAAGCTTGTCTCCTTTATAGTCACGAATTGCTTTATAAAGTCCAATCATGCCTTCTTGTACAATATCTTCTCTATCTGCACCGATCAAAAAGTATGATCGGGCTTTAGCTCTGACAAAATTACGATATTTTTTAATGAGATAATCTAGTGCATCGCTTTCCCCTTCATGGACCAGTTCAACTAGCTTTTCATCTTCGACTAATTCGTACCTAATGTCATCCTCTAATTTGATATTCGAGATCACTGTAATCCCCGCCCTTACAAGCAATAGATAAAGTTCATTATACATGACAGAATTTTCAAGCGTCAACTACTCATTTTTGTCCACGTCGCCATTTTTCAAAAGTTTCGGCAACTTCTTTACTTAATGGAATTTTAACTGTCGGTGCATTTTCCCTTGTTTTTACGACACGACCGATTATTTTCCGCTCTACATTTTCCACTTCAATTAACAATTCGCGCGCTGATATTCTCAGCGCACCTTGTCCAAATATTGCCCATTGCTCTGTGAAATCAGATGTAGCAACGTAAACTTGTGTTCTAATATTATTCAGCTCGATCGCCAATTTTTCGATCCGTTCGTCTGCAGTTTCTTCTACCTTAGTAAAAATCACTTCTACTTTGTAATTACTATACCTTTTCTCGAGCCCTCTTACTTCATAGGCATCAAAAATAATAATTACTTTAAATCCAGTATAACCTTGATATTCACCCATGATTTCAATTAATCGGTCACGAGCAGCAGAAAGATCTTTATTTTTCAAACTGACAAGCTCAGGCCATGCACCGATGATGTTATAACCATCAACTAAAAGGATATTCATATTAACCCTCTAACGGGTGGCGTTTACGATGTACCTCATACATAAGCAATGCGGCGGCAACTGAAGCATTTAGTGATGTCACATGCCCTGCCATCGGCAAATGAATACGGAAATCGCATTTATCTCTTATTAAACGACCTATCCCCTTTCCTTCACTGCCAATTACGATTGCTAGCGGAAGAGTACTGTCCATCGTTCGATAGTCCTGACTTTCCTTTGCATCTGTACCAAACACCCATACTCCACGCTCTTTTATATCATCAATCGTTCTCGCAATATTAGTCACCCTAGCAACAGGTACGTACTCAATCGCACCTGTCGACAGTTTAGCAACCGTTGCAGTAAGTCCTACAGCTCGACGCTTAGGTATAATTATGCCATGAACACCTGCTGCATCAGCTGATCTTAAAATAGATCCAAGATTATGAGGGTCCTCTAACTCATCTAATATAAGAAAAAAAGGATCCTCTCCCTTCTCAGCAGCTCTTTTAAATAAATCATCTATTTCCGCATATTCATAAGCAGCAACCTGCGCAATAACCCCTTGGTGATTTTCCTTACTCATCTGATCGATTTTTTGTTTCGGTACAAATTGAACGAGGACTTTCCGCTCTTTAGCAAGCTTGATAATCACTTGCATTTGCCCCTTCTGCGATCCCTCTGAAATCCAAATTTTATTCATATCTCGTTCCGATTTCAATGCTTCAATTACTGGGTTTTTCCCCGCAATCCATTCTTCACTCATCTTGTTTCCACTCCTCTACTGTCGACAATTTGTATTGCCATTTCGATGATTTCCGTCATTCGTTCTACATTATTCGCCAAGTATAGCCAACCAAGCACCGCCTCAAACGCGGTGCTATATCGATAAGTCTGGACATCAGTATTTTTAGGAACGGTTCCTGATTTCGCATTCCGACCACGTTTCATAATGACTAATTCTTCTTCACTTAAAAATTTATCTTCCACCATTTTTCTGAGGATAGATGCTTGGGCTTTGGCAGAGACATATCGTGTAGCTTCGCGATGAAGTCGATTTGGTTTTGTTTTACCAGTTTCCAGAAGGTATTGTCTAATATACACTTCATAAATACCATCACCCATATATGCAAGCGCTAAGCTATTTAATTGTTTATAATCTATCATTTTCCCTAAAGGATACATGAGATCACCCTCGCTTCCATCTCGTACCTTGAGGTGTATCTTCTAGGATTATATTTAACTCCTTTAGCTGATCCCTAATTTGGTCGGCCAATTGAAAGTTGCGATTTTTCCTTGCATCAAGACGTTGCTCGATTAACTGATCAATCTCTTCGTCCAGTAATTCTTCCTCTTCAAGTTGCAAACCGAGGACTGAAAATAACTCCTCAAAAACACGCAAAAACAATTGAATCACACTATCTGACGTGTTCTTTTCCATTAAATAGTAATTTGCTTGTTTAGAAAGTTCAAAAAGCACAGAAATACCATCTGCAGTATTAAAGTCATCATCCATCCCTCGTACAAAAGTTGCTTTTAGTTCCGATATTACCTTTTCCCATTTCTCCTGGTCTTCTGCTAAATTAGAACTGGCATTCATACGATAATGTAAGTTTTGATAGGATGTTTTAAGTCGTTCTAGTCCAGCGCCTGCATGGGATAATAATTCCTCGGTGTAGTTGATTGGATTACGATAATGAACCGAAAGCATGAAAAATCGTAACACTTGCGGATCATGACGTTTAATTATGTCATGTACAAGAACAAAGTTCCCTAATGATTTAGACATTTTTTCATTATCAATATTAATATAACCATTATGCATCCAATAGCGGGAAAAGGTTTTCCCTGTCAGCGCTTCTGATTGTGCAATTTCATTTTCATGATGCGGAAATGTTAAATCCTGCCCTCCCGCATGGATATCAATCGTGTCTCCTAAATACTTTCGCGCCATTGCGGAGCATTCAATATGCCAACCTGGTCTTCCCTCGCCCCATGGGCTATCCCATGAAATTTCACCAATTTTCGCTGCTTTCCATAAGGTGAAATCGAGCGCATCTTCTTTTTTCTCACCGGTTTGAATACGCGCACCTACTTTTAAATCATCAATCGATTGCTGTGACAATTTTCCGTATTCATTAAATTTTCTCGTTCTGTAATATACATCACCCGCAGATTCATACGCAAATCCTTTTTCTATTAACGTCGCAATAAACTCAATAATAACATCCATATTTTCTGTAACTCGCGGATGAAGATTAGCCTCCTTACATCCAAGTGAGGTTACATCATCAAAGAAGGCCTCGATAAATCGTTCCGCAACCGTAGGCACTTCCTCTCCAAGTTCATTAGCAGCACGGATTAATTTATCGTCTACGTCAGTAAAATTAGATACATAATTCACATCATAACCTCTATATTCCAAATAGCGGCGAACTGTATCAAAGACAATAGCAGGTCTAGCGTTCCCAATATGAATATAGTTGTAAACGGTTGGACCACATACATACATCTTAACCTTGCCTTCTTCTAGCGGTACAAAGGTTTCTTTTTTTCGGGATAATGTATTATAAATTTTGATTGCCATCTTCTTGTTCTCCTTTTCCTATTAAACTTTCGAGTTCCGCCTGTAACTTAGAGATTTCGTTTTCCATTTCCGAACACCTATCGGAAACCGGGTCAGGCAAATTATTATGATCCAGTTTTCTATTCATTTTTATTCCATTTTGAATGACCACTCGACCAGGGATTCCTACTACCGTTGAATTTGGTGGCACATTTTTTAATACCACGGAACCTGCGCCCACCTTAGAGTTTTCTCCAATGACAATATTTCCAAGCACTTTGGCTCCCGTGGCTATTAATGCAAAGTCCTCGATTGTTGGATGTCTCTTACCTTTTTCTTTACCTGTTCCTCCGAGTGTCACACCTTGAAAAACAGTTACATTATTTCCAATTTCACATGTTTCACCGATAACAACACCCATACCATGATCAATAAAAAATCGACGCCCGATTTTTGCTCCCGGATGTATTTCAATTCCAGTAAAAAACCTGTTCATTTGCGAAATGACCCTTGCCATAAAAAACATGTTTCTTTTAAAAAGTACATGTGCAATACGATGTGCCCAAATCGCATGTAGACCGGAGTATGTCAAGATAACCTCTAGGCTACTACGCGCTGCCGGATCTTGATCAAATACCGTTGCAATATCTTCCTTCATTCGTTTTATCATAGCTTCCCACCCTTTCTAGCAGCGTATGTGCGGGGCATTTATTGATGTAACTATATCGACGTGTATAGCCTTTGAGTCAAGAATGAATAAAAATTAACAAATAGCACTGGCAATATAAACGCTTGTTGGCATCGAATAGTACAAGGAACTCTTGTTAAAAGTTACCCTTCTAGAAAAAAGCAACATAAAAACGCCTCTGAAAATCAGAGACGCTTTTGGCGCGGTTCCACTCTGGTTGGACCTTACTAATAATATCAGCAAAATCCCAGCTTCTCCTTCTTAACGGCAAGGTTCCCGCCTTCACCTAATTGGTTTTTCAACCGTTCGGTTCAGGGCTCAAAGGTGCACTTCAAAAAATGAGTGGCTTGAATCGCTCTCAGCCAATGGCGATTCTCTCTGATTAGCATCATTTTTTTACTTTCCCTCTTCAACGCTTTTATTTATATCTCTAATATATTACATTTCCTTCTAATTGTTAACCTTTTATTCTCTCAAGCCTACTTTTCACTTTTTCTTTACCTAATAATTCAATTGAATTTGGCAATTCAGGCCCTTGCGTTTGCCCTGTAACAGCAACCCTAATAGGCATAAATAACTTTTTCCCTTTTTGTCCCGTTGACTTTTGGACTGCTTTAATCGCTTTTTTTACGCCACCAGCCTCAAACGGATCAAGCGCACTGATCTCTTCATAAAAAGCTTGGAGCACATCTGGAACTTGGTCTTCTTCCAATATTACTTGTGCCTCTTCATCATAATCAATTGCATCTTTAAAAAACATCTCTGATAGCTCTACAATTTCTGCACCATAACTCATTTGTTCTTGATAAAGAGAAATGATGTTTCTTGCCCACACCTTTTCTTCCGGGTTTTCTTCATTTACTAGACCCGCTTTAACAAGATGTGGTAACGATAGTTCAAAAATTTTATCTAAATCAAGTTTCTTCATGTATTGATTATTCATCCACGCAAGCTTTTGTTTGTCGAATACTGCAGGTGATTTAGACAAGCGATCTGCATCGAAGATCTTAATAATTTCCTCTTTCGAAAAGATTTCTTCTTCTCCTTCAGGTGACCATCCGAGTAATGTAATGAAGTTAAGAAGGGCTTCAGGTAAATAACCCAGATCTGCATATTGTTCAATAAACTGAATGATTGACTCGTCTCGTTTACTTAGCTTTTTACGGCTGTCATTTACGATAAGCGTCATATGTCCAAAAACAGGAGGCTCCCATTCAAAAGCTTCGAATACCATTAGTTGTTTTGGGGTGTTAGAAATATGGTCATCCCCACGTAAAACATGACTAATTTCCATTAAATGATCATCTATCGCTACAGCAAAGTTATAGGTTGGAATGCCATCTTTCTTGACGATCACAAAATCACCGATACCATCCGACTCAAAAGAAACTTCATCTTTTACTATGTCATTAAAAGTATAGACTTTCGCCTTTGGTACTTTAAAGCGGATGCTTGGTTGTCTGCCATCTGCCTCAAACTGTGCCTGATTTTCTTTCGTGAGGTTTGTACACTTTCCTGAATAACGAGGCATCACACCACGTGCTATCTGAGCTTCCCGCTCCGCTTCTAACTCTTCTTCTGTGCAATAGCATTTATATACTTGTCCACGTTCTAATAATTCATCATAATGCTTTTTATAAATGTCGAGACGTTCGGACTGGCGATATGGTCCATATCCTCCATCCTTATCTACACTCTCATCCCAATCCATTCCCAGCCATTTTAAATATGAAAGTTGGCTCTCTTCGCCGCCCTCAATGTTTCGTTTTTGATCTGTATCTTCTATTCTAATTATAAATGTTCCGCCTAAATTACGCGCAAACAAGTAATTAAAAAGTGCTGTCCTTGCATTCCCTATATGCAAATGCCCAGTAGGACTTGGTGCATAACGCACCCGAATGTCTTTTGACATGTTAATGCCTCCTCAAATATCTCAATTCCTTTTATCTATTTTACATTAGTTCATTAAATGATGAAAGCTTACGTTATTAGCCTAGCTTTTTTGAAGAAGGACGACGGCCAAAGCTGCAATTCCTTCTTCACGTCCCACAAAACCAAGTCGTTCAGTCGTAGTCGCTTTAACATTTACTTGACCCCGATCCGCCTCTAGTAATTCCGAGATTCGCACACATATTTTTTCAATATGTGGTGCCATCTTTGGTTTTTCCGCCATAATGGTACAGTCAATATTGCTTAGTACATATCCTTTTTCTTTCACAAGATTCCAAACATGACGCAATAACTCTGCAGAATCAGCGTCTTTAAAATTTGGATCTGTATCCGGAAAATGACGTCCTATATCCCCTTCACCAATTGCTCCTAAACACGCATCTGCCACCGTATGTAATAAAACATCTGCATCAGAGTGACCGATCAATCCTTTTTCATACGGAATCTCGATACCACCAATTATTAATGGTCGATTTTCAGCAAACTTATGTACATCAAAACCTTGTCCAACTCTTAACATTACTCATGCCCCTTTCTCCTTACACCTAGATAATTTATTCGTTGAGGTTTATTGCCCTTTAATTTTGTGATAAACGCTTCCGTTTCACCATGATCGCTTCAGCGAAATAAAGATCTTCTGGAGTCGTTAATTTAATATTATCATAATCACTCTCTACAATTTTCACTAGCTGGCCATCTCTTTCTACAAGAGAAGCTTCGTCTGTACCTATAAACTTTTCTTTACTCGCTTTACTATGTGCATCCATCAAGACAGAAAAACGAAAAGCCTGTGGGGTTTGCACCTGCCACAAGCTGGATCTCTCCACTGTTTCAACTACTTCGAGGTTAACTGCCTTTTTTATCGTATCTTTTACAGGGACAGCAGCAATAGCTGCACCACTTTCAGCTGCTACATCTACTAAACGTCCAATCGTTTCTAAGCGAATAAATGGACGTGCACCGTCATGAACAAGGATTATTTCAGTATTTACAACTGCCTTTAATCCATTATAAACACTGAACTGGCGCTCATCCCCGCCATATACAAACTTAATTTTCGATAGATAGCGGCTATTTAAAAGTAGCTCCGTAAAAAGATCCTTTTCTTCTTGCTGGATAACCAGAATAATGTTACTACATCGAGGATCCGTTCCAAAAACGTTTAAAGTATGGAGAATAATCGGGCGAGTATCTATTTTTAAAAATAATTTATTATAGCCCGCACCCATTCGCTTACCAGATCCAGCAGCTGGAATAATTACTTGATAATCCATTTTATTGATCCCCTTATCATATATAGTGCGTAGGAATCCTCTTATAAAGCCTTTTCCAGTAATTTCGGCTTTGCAAAAATCATTCTACCAGCTGATGTTTGAAGAACACTCGTTACAACAACATCAATTCGTTTACCTATATAGTTTCTGCCTTCTTCGACAACAATCATTGTTCCATCATCCAAATACGCGACACCTTGATTGTATTCCTTGCCGTCTTTGATGACTTGTACATTGAGCTCTTCACCAGGAAGTACAATTGGTTTCACCGCATTTGCAAGATCGTTTATATTTAAAACACTCACATTTTGGAACTCGCATACCTTATTTAAGTTATAATCGTTTGTCACAACAATTCCATTTGAAATTTTTGCAAGTTTGACGAGCTTCGAATCCACTTCCTGAATTTCTTCAAAATCACCTTCATACATCTCCACAGGAATATCAATTTCTTTTTGGATACGATTTAAAATATCTAAACCACGTCTTCCTCTATTCCTTTTCAATGCATCAGAAGAGTCGGCAATATGTTGAAGCTCTTCAAGAACAAATTGAGGGATAACAATAACCCCATCCAAAAAACCAGTCTGACAGATATCAGCAATTCTCCCATCAATAATTACACTCGTATCAAGGATTTTTAAACTCTTAACAGGCTTCTCTTCTTCCTCCGCTTCTTCAGTACGTTTTTTTCCGGAGCGATTAATAGAAAATAGATTTATGAGTTCATCCCTTTTCTTAAATCCAACTTGAAAACCAAGATACCCTAGCATTAAAGTGAGCAAAATAGGCACAAATGACTTTAAAATCGGTATTTCCATTTGATTAATTGCAAGTCCTGCTAAATAAGCGACAATTAATCCAAATGTAAGGCCAAGACTTCCAAATATAATATCAGTTATGGGAGCCTTAATAAGCCGATCTTCAAACCACTTCACAATATTTACGATATAACCAACAGCCCAAAAAGTAAGTAAATAAAAAATAATAGCACCTATAATAGCCGAAACATAGGGGTTATTGATCAAGACCACACCATCTAACTTTACCAACTTCAACCCTTCAGGAATTAGAAAAATGCCCAATGTTCCTCCCAATAACAAAAAACAAACTTGTACAATGCGTTTTAACATGTATCTTGTCACCTCCTTGTAGTAATTATTAACAATAAACCCAATTAAAAAACATAGTATTAACAAACCTTTTTTATTTAAGCATTTATAAAAATTATTTCTTCACAAAAAGGTAGCAGTATTATTTGCCATTGTCAATTTTACACAAGGAAAAGCAATTTCTCCCCTGTGATAATTATGTTGTAAATGCTTGTTTAAGCGCTTCTCCAACTGTCCCGACCCCTATTACTTGAATGCCCGCTGGAATTTTCCAACCACCTATATTATTGGCTGGAATTAAAACTCTTTCAAATCCAAGCTTTGCCGCTTCCTGCACACGTTGTTCAATTCTTGAGACACGCCTTACCTCACCCGTCAAACCAACTTCTCCTATGATACAATCTGTAGCCCTTGTCTGTTGATCACGAAAGCTAGATGCAATACTAATGGACACCGCTAAATCAATTGCCGGCTCATCTAGTTTGACACCTCCTGCAACTTTTAAGTATGCATCTTGGTTTTGCAATAATAGTCCCACGCGTTTTTCTAAAACAGCCATCAATAAAGACACTCGATTATGGTCGATTCCTGTCGCCATTCTTCGAGGGTTTCCGTAACTTGTAGGTGAAATCAGCGCTTGAATTTCAACAAGGACTGGTCTTGTTCCCTCCATAGAGGCAACAACTGTAGAACCAGAAGCACCTTTAGACCTCTCCTCTAGGAAAATTTCTGAGGGGTTAGCTACCTCTTCAAGTCCCGCCTCTTTCATTTCAAAGATGCCCATTTCATTTGTCGAACCAAATCGATTTTTGACAGCCCTTAAAATCCGATATGTATGATGGCGCTCACCTTCGAAATACAGTACAGTATCAACCATATGTTCCAGAAGTCGCGGTCCCGCAATTGCACCTTCTTTCGTCACATGTCCGACTATAAATATAGCGATACCTTTTGTTTTTGCAATCCGCATTAGCTCTGCCGTACATTCACGCACTTGCGAAACGCTACCTGGAGCAGATGTAACTTCTGGATGATATACCGTTTGAATCGAGTCTACAACAACAAAATCTGGCGATATATCTTCAATTGTTTGGTGAATAGATTCCAAGTTTGTTTCCGCATAAATATATAACTCTGGGGAGGATACATGAAGACGATCTGCCCTTAATTTCGTTTGTTTAATCGATTCTTCACCTGATATGTATAAAACTTTTTGACTCGAAACCGCTAATTGAGCGGATACTTGTAAAAGCAATGTTGACTTTCCAATCCCTGGGTCGCCACCAATTAAAATTAATGACCCCGGTACTACACCACCACCAAGTACTCGATTTAACTCTTGCATTTTTGTCGTAACACGTGGTTCTTGATCTGTTTCAATCGTTGTAATAGCGGCTGCTTTTGAAGGTGTACCCGGTGCTGAATGCTGAAAAGAACGCTTCGGCTGTTTGCCTACAATCGCAGTTTCCTCCACCATTTTATTCCATTCTCCACACCCTGGACAACGTCCCATCCATTTGGGGGATTCATAACCGCAATCTTGACACATGAATTTTGTTTTTTTCTTTGACAATCCCCAACAACCTTTCCATCTATTTTAATTCAAATTTCTCAACTCTCTACTTATATTGAACTATTTGAAGTAGTTTACCTCGACATTGCCACAAAGTGTGAAAATGTCGAAGTAGCTACCTATCTTCATTTTAGCCAATATAATTTACTCTTATTATCAAGAAACCGATGTTTCAGTCGTCTTTACTGTAAATTCCCCATTCTCCACATCAATCACAATTTTGTGCCCTGCAGCGATATTTCCTTTAAGTAATTCCTCGGATAGGCGATCTTCAACAAATTTTTGAAGTGATCTTCTCAAAGGCCTTGCTCCATATTCCGGATCATATCCCTCTTCTGTAATTTTCTCTTTCGCTGCCTCTGTCAGTTCAAGATCCATTTCTTGTTCTTTCAGTCGTTTTATTAATTGATCTGCCATTAGAGTCACAATTTCTTTTAAATGAAGTTTTTCAAGTGCATGGAAAACAATAATTTCGTCAATCCGGTTCAAGAACTCCGGACGAAATGCTTTTTTCAGTTCTTCCATTACTTTACTTTTCATATCTTTATAATCTTGTGCACCGTCTTGGATACTAAAACCAACATACTTATTACGTTGCAATGCTTGCGCACCAACGTTTGATGTCAATATCAGTACAGTATTACGAAAATCAACTGTTCTTCCTTTTGAATCCGTCAAACGACCATCTTCTAAAACTTGTAATAGGATGTTAAAAACATCCGGATGTGCTTTCTCAATTTCATCGAGCAAGATAACGGAATAAGGTTTACGTCTAACCTTTTCAGTTAACTGCCCACCTTCTTCGAAACCAACATATCCAGGAGGTGATCCGACAAGTCTTGAAGTTGAGTGCTTCTCCATATACTCTGACATGTCAATTCGAATCATCGCATCCTCATCACCAAACATAGATTCAGCAAGCGCTCTTCCTAATTCTGTTTTACCGACACCAGTTGGCCCAAGGAATATGAATGAGCCAATCGGACGCTTCGGATCCTTCAACCCAGCGCGAGCACGTCTCACTGCTTTCGCAATGGATTTCACGGCTTCTTCTTGACCAATCACTCTCGAATGTAAAATTTCTTCTAATTTCAGCAGCCTTTCTGTTTCAGTAGATGCAAGTTTGGAAACTGGGATTCCAGTCCAACTAGACACAACTGATGCAATATCCTCTACAGTGACTTCTGTGTTTTCTTGTCCTTGCTTTTCTTTCCATGTTTTCTTCGTTTCTTCTAATTCTTCACGAAGACGTTGTTCTGAGTCGCGTAAGGACGCTGCTTTTTCAAACTCTTGACTTTGTACTGCAGCATCCTTTTCTTTACGAATAGAATCTAGTTTCAATTCAAGCTCTTTTAAATTTGGAGGTGTCGTATAAGATCGCAATCTCACTTTGGAACCAGCTTCATCAATTAAATCAATCGCTTTATCTGGCAAAAACCGATCAGAAATATAACGATCAGATAATTTTACGGCTGCATCGATCGCATCGTCTGTAATCGATACACGGTGATGAGCTTCATAGCGATCACGAAGTCCTTGTAAAATTTGAACTGATTCTTCTGCTGTCGGTTCATCCACTTGAATCGGCTGGAACCTGCGTTCAAGTGCTGCATCTTTTTCGATATATTTTCGGTACTCGTCAAGTGTTGTCGCACCAATACATTGCAGTTCTCCCCGAGCTAGCGATGGCTTTAATATATTAGAAGCATCAATGGCTCCTTCTGCTCCACCTGCACCTATTAAGGTATGAAGTTCATCTATAAACAGGATAATATTACCCGCCTGTCTGATTTCATCCATCACTTTCTTTAAGCGATCTTCGAATTCACCACGATATTTTGTTCCCGCCACAACAGTCCCCATATCAAGTGTCATTACTCGCTTACCACGCAATGTCTCAGGAACTTCATTGTTTATCACTTGCTGTGCTAACCCTTCGGCAATAGCAGTTTTCCCTACACCTGGCTCTCCAATGAGCACTGGATTGTTTTTAGTACGTCTGCTCAGCACTTCAATCACTCTTTGGATTTCTTTATTCCGGCCAATTACCGGATCTAAGGTTCCTTCTTTTGCGACCGCAGTTAAGTCCCTGGCAAGACTATCTAATGTAGGTGTGCTTGCACCTTGTGAACCACCACTACCTGAATGATTATTTACTTCGTTACTTCCAAGCAGTTGAAGTACCTGCTGACGTGCTTTATTTAAATTAACTCCAAGATTATTTAATACACGAGCGGCGACTCCTTCTCCTTCACGAATCAATCCTAAAAGAATATGCTCCGTACCGACATAGGAATGACCTAGTTTACGAGCCTCATCCATGGATAACTCAATCACTTTTTTTGCACGCGGGGTATAGTTAATAGACTCTGCTTTATCCTGCCCACGTCCAATTAATGTTTCTACTTCTTTTTGGATCATTTCTGGACTAAGTGCAAGAGCATACAAAGCTTTCGCCGCAATTCCATCGCCTTCACTGACAAGCCCTAACAATATATGTTCAGTACCAATATTATTATGTCCTAATCGAATCGCTTCCTCCTGCGATAATGCCAATACTTTCTGTGCTCTCTCTGTAAAACGACCAAACATCATATAATCTCCTCCTAACAGTCTCTTTCATCTAGTTTTAAACGTTCTCGAATAAACGCTGCTCTCTTTATGTCGCGCTCAGTAGGACGGAGAGGTCCTCCTGCATATTGCTGTAGAAATCCCGGCTGCATTAAAATCATTAGTTCATTTAAAATATTTTTCGACAGATGCTTAATATATCCTGTATCTATGCCTAACCGTACATCTGACAAACATTCTGCCGCTTCTTTAGTCTCAATTATTCTGCTATTAGCAAGTATACCCAATGATCGGAAAACCCTATCCTCTAATTGTATGTTCGATGTTTTTACTAATGCTTCCCGTGCAGATCTTTCCTGTCCAATAATTTGCTGCACCACACTTGTTAAATCACCAACAATATCCTCTTCCGACTTTCCTAATGTAATTTGATTAGAAATTTGGAAAATATTTCCCAAAGCCTCGCTACCTTCGCCGTACATGCCTCTCACTACAAGACCTAACTGATTAATGGCTGGAATAATCCGATTCATTTGGCTAGTTAAAATTAGGGCTGGTAAGTGGACCATTACAGAAGCTCTTAGACCCGTTCCTACGTTAGTCGGACAACTTGTTAAATACCCAAGATCCTCATCAAAGGCAAAATCTACCTTAGCTTCTAAAACGTCATCAATCGCATTCGCTCTGTCCAACGCCTCTTTTATTTGTAATCCAGGATAAAGGCATTGTATTCTAATATGGTCTTCTTCATTAATCATAATACTTATGTCCTCATTGTCGGATAAGAGCACCGCTCCATGAGAAGCATGCTCTGCAAGACGAGGACTAATTAAGTGCTTTTCAACAAGCACTCTTTTTTGCAATGATTTTAACTCATCCACTACTAATAATTCCATCGAACCATATTGCTGAAAATCGCCATGGTGTAAAATCTCCTGTATATCGTTGATTACTTTTTTAGCATCTTCATTTGTAAACAATGTAGGAAATTTATAATTACGGAGATTTCTTGCTAGCCTAATGCGTGAACTAAGGATCACATCAGAATCTGGACCTTCTGCACACATCCAAGAGCTTACAGCCTTATTAAGGAACTTTTCGAGACTCATGAGCTTTTTCCCTCCTCATTTGTTAAATTATTTTCGAGGGAGCGAATTTGATCACGTACATTAGCGGCTTTTTCGAACTCTTCTTGTTCTATAAGCATGTTTAATTCAGCACGCAATTGTTGTACTTTCTTTTTTATATGAATAGAACCGCCAATTCTTTCAGGCACTTTTCCACCATGAATGATATTTCCACTATGAAGTCTTTTTAAAATAGGAGTTAACCGTCCCTTGAAGGCATAGTAACAATTTGCACAGCCGAATCTACCTGTCTTGATAAATTGTTGAAACGTCATTTTGCATTCACCACATTGGATAACATGTGCTGCGGTTGGAGGGTGTGCATGTTGCTGTTGCATAACATTATCTAAATTCAGAATGCCTGCAAGCAAATCATTAATCGAGAAACCTGCAGATCCATCCATCATAAAAAATTCACTTTTTTCATGTGCACACTTTTCGCAAAGTTGTATAACCATTTTCTCGCCATTCACAACTTTTGTAAAATGTAAGGTTGCCGGCCTTTCATTACATTCCTGGCATATCATCTTGTTCACCCTTTCGCTTCATTCATATTTTATTGCTTGAAGTAATGCTTTCAGCAACCTTGCTCGTAAGTGATCCCGATCAGGCAAATCAATATATATAACCGACCTATCCATTACACTTAACATTAATTTTGCTTCTTTCTCAGATACCAATCCTTCTTCAAGCAACCGGATAATAACATCTTGGGCACTTGCCTGACTAATTTTGCTACCTATTATTACTTTAAGTTGGTCAATTAAGTGCGCCTTATCATGAATTCTTACCCTTGTTATTCTTATATACCCTCCTCCGCCTCGCTTACTCTCTACCAAATAGCCTCTTTCCATCGTAAATCTTGTATTTATCACGTAATTAATTTGCGAGGGTACACACTGAAACTTATCTGCCACCTCACTTCTTTTAATCTCAACAATTTCTGTTTCGCTCATTTCGAGCACCTTTTTCAAATAACTTTCAATAATATCGGAAATATTCCGCATCATCAAGGCGCCTCCCTAACCAATGCTTGACTTTGACTATATTTGACTTAATTATACAAGAGAATATGTTATGTATGCAATTAGATAGGTTTAACATTATTATTCTATCCATACTTTGGAAACATGAAACCAAAATGAAGGACCATTTTTTGCAAAATCAATTAATTAATTTCGCAATGTTCGACAAGATTACAATCTTTGTAAAAAACACGCGTAAAAGCACTTAAAGTCTTACTAATTAATGTTAATATCATAAATTTAAAAATTACACTAGTTTAATCGAGAAATACACCGTTTCTATTACTAGCTGATAAAAGACAAAAAAGGCACGACACATATAAAATGTGTCGTGCCTTGATGCCTGGCAACGTCCTGCTCTTGCAGGGGGAAACCCCCAACTACCATCGGCGCTGAAGAGCTTAACTACCGTGTTCGAGATGGGAACGGGTGTGACCTCTTCGCTATCGCCACCAGACTTGCACACGGATGTGCTGACTTCTGTGTTGCCACATGACGTGACGATCTTAACAGAAGATCATTGAAAAGAACTTTTCATTCTTTCAAAACCAGATAAATGAGAAGGTAAACGTGTGAAACATCGATTTGATTCATATTAGATTAAGTCCTCGATCGATTAGTATCCGTCAGCTCCATGTGTCGCCACACTTCCACGCCGGACCTATCAACCTGATCATCTTTCAGGGATCTTACTAGCTTGCGCTATGGGAAATCTCATCTTGAGGGGGGCTTCATGCTTAGATGCTTTCAGCACTTATCCCTGCCGCACATAGCTACCCAGCGATGCTCCTGGCGGAACAACTGGTACACCAGCGGTGCGTCCATCCCGGTCCTCTCGTACTAAGGACAGCTCCTCTCAAATTTCCTGCGCCCACGACGGATAGGGACCGAACTGTCTCACGACGTTCTGAACCCAGCTCGCGTACCGCTTTAATGGGCGAACAGCCCAACCCTTGGGACCGACTACAGCCCCAGGATGCGATGAGCCGACATCGAGGTGCCAAACCTCCCCGTCGATGTGAACTCTTGGGGGAGATAAGCCTGTTATCCCCGGGGTAGCTTTTATCCGTTGAGCGATGGCCCTTCCATGCGGAACCACCGGATCACTAAGCCCGACTTTCGTCCCTGCTCGACTTGTAGGTCTCGCAGTCAAGCTCCCTTGTGCCTTTACACTCTGCGAATGATTTCCAACCATTCTGAGGGAACCTTTGGGCGCCTCCGTTACTCTTTAGGAGGCGACCGCCCCAGTCAAACTGCCTGCCAGACACTGTCTCCCAGCCGGATCACGGCTGCGGGTTAGAATGTCAGTACAGCAAGGGTAGTATCCCACCAGTGCCTCCACCGAAGCTAGCGCTCCGGTTTCTACGGCTCCTACCTATCCTGTACAAGCTGCACCAACATTCAATATCAGGCTGCAGTAAAGCTCCACGGGGTCTTTCCGTCCTGTCGCGGGTAACCTGCATCTTCACAGGTACTATAATTTCACCGAGTCTCTCGTTGAGACAGTGCCCAGATCGTTGCGCCTTTCGTGCGGGTCGGAACTTACCCGACAAGGAATTTCGCTACCTTAGGACCGTTATAGTTACGGCCGCCGTTTACTGGGGCTTCAATTCGCACCTTCGACCGAAGTCTAAGCGCTCCTCTTAACCTTCCAGCACCGGGCAGGCGTCAGCCCCTATACTTCGCCTTGCGGCTTCGCAGAGACCTGTGTTTTTGCTAAACAGTCGCCTGGGCCTATTCACTGCGGCTCATCTGGGCTATTCACCCAAATGAGCACCCCTTCTCCCGAAGTTACGGGGTGATTTTGCCGAGTTCCTTAACGAGAGTTCTCTCGATCACCTTAGGATTCTCTCCTCGCCTACCTGTGTCGGTTTGCGGTACGGGCACCTATTTCCTCGCTAGAGGCTTTTCTTGGCAGTGTGGAATCAGGAACTTCGGTACTAAATTTCCCTCGCCATCACAGCTCAGCCTTAGAGTGAAGGATTTACCTCCACTCCAGCCTACCTGCTTGGACGCGCATATCCAGCAGCGCGCTTACCTTATCCTCCTGCGTCCCCCCATTACTCAAACGGAAATAAGGTGGTACAGGAATATCAACCTGTTATCCATCGCCTACGCCTTTCGGCCTCGGCTTAGGCCCCGACTAACCCTGAGCGGACGAGCCTTCCTCAGGAAACCTTGGGCATTCGGTGGAAGGGATTCTCACCCTTCTTTCGCTACTCATACCGGCATTCTCACTTCTAAGCGCTCCACTAGTCCTTCCGGTCTAGCTTCACAGCCCTTAGAACGCTCTCCTACCATTGACACCAGAGGTGTCAATCCGCAGCTTCGGTGATACGTTTAGCCCCGGTACATTTTCGGCGCAGAGTCACTCGACCAGTGAGCTATTACGCACTCTTTAAATGATGGCTGCTTCTGAGCCAACATCCTGGTTGTCTAAGCAACTCCACATCCTTTTCCACTTAACGTATACTTTGGGACCTTAGCTGGCGGTCTGGGTTGTTTCCCTCTCGACTACGGATCTTATCACTCGCAGTCTGACTCCCATGGATAAGTCTTTGGCATTCGGAGTTTGTCTGAATTCGGTAACCCGTTGAGGGCCCCTAGTCCAAACAGTGCTCTACCTCCAAGACTCTAACCATGAGGCTAGCCCTAAAGCTATTTCGGAGAGAACCAGCTATCTCCAGGTTCGATTGGAATTTCACCGCTACCCACACCTCATCCCCGCACTTTTCAACGTACGTGGGTTCGGGCCTCCAGTAAGTGTTACCTTACCTTCACCCTGGACATGGGTAGATCACCTGGTTTCGGGTCTACGACCTCATACTTATTCGCCCTATTCAGACTCGCTTTCGCTGCGGCTCCGTCTCTTCAACTTAACCTTGCATGAAATCGTAACTCGCCGGTTCATTCTACAAAAGGCACGCCATCACGCATTAACGCGCTCTGACTACTTGTAGGCACATGGTTTCAGGATCTATTTCACTCCCCTTCCGGGGTGCTTTTCACCTTTCCCTCACGGTACTGGTTCACTATCGGTCACTAGGGAGTATTTAGCCTTGGGAGATGGTCCTCCCAGATTCCGACGGGATTTCTCGTGTCCCGCCGTACTCAGGATCCACTCTGGAGGGAACGAAGTTTCGATTACAGGGCTGTTACCTTCTCTGGCGGGCCTTTCCAGGCCTCTTCGTCTACCCCGTTCCTTTGTAACTCCGTATAGAGTGTCCTACAACCCCAAGAGGCAAGCCTCTTGGTTTGGGCTTTTCCCGTTTCGCTCGCCGCTACTCAGGGAATCGATGTTTCTTTCTCTTCCTCCGGGTACTTAGATGTTTCAGTTCCCCGGGTCTGCCTTCTATTTCCTATGTATTCAGAAATAGATACTACTCCATTACGAGCAGTGGGTTTCCCCATTCGGAAATCTTCGGATATAACGCTTGCTTACAGCTCCCCGAAGCATATCGGTGTTAGTCCCGTCCTTCATCGGCTCCTAGTGCCAAGGCATCCACCATGCGCCCTTTCTAACTTAATCATTTGGTCCATGATAAGCGATGCATTGCTGCGTCAGCTTCTCATTGCCTGATCATAAAAAAAGGTCATACATACTTACGGATAAATCCATAAGGTGATGTTTCTCGGTTTATTGCTTCTCATTTTATCTGGTTTTCAAAGAACGAAAGTATTTGGTGGAGCCTAGCGGGATCGAACCGCTGACCTCCTGCGTGCAAGGCAGGCGCTCTCCCAGCTGAGCTAAGGCCCCATTAAATTAGAAATATCCCCATTTCAAATAAACAAATGTGGGATGGTGGGCCTGAGTGGACTCGAACCACCGACCTCACGCTTATCAGGCGTGTGCTCTAACCAGCTGAGCTACAGGCCCACATTGTGTGAATGGTAAGAGAGTTCGACCTCTCAAAACTGAACGAAACAAAAACGTCTGTTTATGTTGGCACCGCGGCCAACAGTTTCCTTAGAAAGGAGGTGATCCAGCCGCACCTTCCGATACGGCTACCTTGTTACGACTTCACCCCAATCATCTGTCCCACCTTCGGCGGCTGGCTCCCGTAAGGGTTACCCCACCGACTTCGGGTGTTACAAACTCTCGTGGTGTGACGGGCGGTGTGTACAAGGCCCGGGAACGTATTCACCGTGGCATGCTGATCCACGATTACTAGCGATTCCGGCTTCATGCAGGCGAGTTGCAGCCTGCAATCCGAACTGAGAATGGTTTTATGGGATTAGCTAAACCTCGCGGTCTTGCAACCCTTTGTACCATCCATTGTAGCACGTGTGTAGCCCAGGTCATAAGGGGCATGATGATTTGACGTCATCCCCACCTTCCTCCGGTTTGTCACCGGCAGTCACCTTAGAGTGCCCAACTGAATGCTGGCAACTAAGATTAAGGGTTGCGCTCGTTGCGGGACTTAACCCAACATCTCACGACACGAGCTGACGACAACCATGCACCACCTGTCACTCTGTCCCCCGAAGGGGAAATCCCTATCTCTAGGGTGGTCAGAGGATGTCAAGACCTGGTAAGGTTCTTCGCGTTGCTTCGAATTAAACCACATGCTCCACCGCTTGTGCGGGCCCCCGTCAATTCCTTTGAGTTTCAGCCTTGCGGCCGTACTCCCCAGGCGGAGTGCTTAATGCGTTAACTGCAGCACTAAAGGGCGGAAACCCTCTAACACTTAGCACTCATCGTTTACGGCGTGGACTACCAGGGTATCTAATCCTGTTTGCTCCCCACGCTTTCGCGCCTCAGCGTCAGTTACAGACCAAAGAGCCGCCTTCGCCACTGGTGTTCCTCCACATCTCTACGCATTTCACCGCTACACGTGGAATTCCGCTCTTCTCTTCTGCACTCAAGTCCCCCAGTTTCCAATGACCTTCCACGGTTGAGCCGTGGGCTTTCACATCAGACTTAAAGGACCGCCTGCGCGCGCTTTACGCCCAATAATTCCGGACAACGCTTGCCACCTACGTATTACCGCGGCTGCTGGCACGTAGTTAGCCGTGGCTTTCTGGTCAGGTACCGTCAAGGTACCGGCAGTTACTCCGATACTTGTTCTTCCCTGACAACAGAGTTTTACGATCCGAAAACCTTCATCACTCACGCGGCGTTGCTCCGTCAGACTTTCGTCCATTGCGGAAGATTCCCTACTGCTGCCTCCCGTAGGAGTCTGGGCCGTGTCTCAGTCCCAGTGTGGCCGATCACCCTCTCAGGTCGGCTACGCATCGTTGCCTTGGTGAGCCGTTATCTCACCAACTAGCTAATGCGCCGCGGGCCCATCTGTAAGTGATAGCCGAAGCCATCTTTCAACCTTCCTCCATGAGAAGAAAGAAATTATCCGGTATTAGCTCCGGTTTCCCGAAGTTATCCCAGTCTTACAGGCAGGTTGCCCACGTGTTACTCACCCGTCCGCCGCTAACTTCCGGGAGCAAGCTCCCTTCCATTCGCTCGACTTGCATGTATTAGGCACGCCGCCAGCGTTCGTCCTGAGCCAGGATCAAACTCTCGTTAAAGTGTTTGTAGCTCATTTGCTGGTCTTACATGTATTACTTTTTGACGTTTTGTTTCGTTCAGTTTTCAAAGATCAAACTTATTTTCTGCCTTCTGATTGCGACTTATCTATAATATCACTATTAAAAGCATTTGTCAACACATTCTTTTGGTGGAGCCTAACGGGATCGAACCGTTGACCTCCTGCGTGCAAGGCAGGCGCTCTCCCAGCTGAGCTAAGGCCCCATTAAAATCTATTGAAAGTGGTCGGGAAGACAGGATTCGAACCTGCGACCCCTTGGTCCCAAACCAAGTGCTCTACCAAGCTGAGCTACTTCCCGTTTTAAATGGCGCGCCCGGCAGAAGTCGAATCCACAACCTTCTGATCCGTAGTCAGACGCTCTATCCAATTGAGCTACGGGCGCATATAAATGGTGCCGAGAACCGGAATCGAACCGGTACGGTAGTCACCTACCGCAGGATTTTAAGTCCTGTGCGTCTGCCAGTTCCGCCACCCCGGCACTACTTTGGAGCGGAAGACGGGATTCGAACCCGCGACCCCCACCTTGGCAAGGTGATGTTCTACCACTGAACTACTTCCGCGTTTGAAATTGGCATTTTAGAACCTGCATAGTTTATAGGACATAATTGCCCTTAGCAGATATTAATTAAGTGCGGGTGAAGGGAGTCGAACCCCCACGCCTTGCGGCACTAGATCCTAAGTCTAGCGTGTCTGCCAGTTCCACCACACCCGCATAAAATGGTGAGCCATGCAGGATTCGAACCTGCGACCCTCTGATTAAAAGTCAGATGCTCTACCAACTGAGCTAATGGCTCGTACATAACATATATCCTTTTATAATTTAACATTAAAAAACTGGTGCCGGCCAGAGGACTTGAACCCCCAACCTACTGATTACAAGTCAGTTGCTCTACCAATTGAGCTAGGCCGGCAATGAAAATGGTGGAGGATGACGGGTTCGAACCGCCGACCCTCTGCTTGTAAGGCAGATGCTCTCCCAGCTGAGCTAATCCTCCATTTTAAAAATAATCATAAGGTACATAAACTTCATTTTTTTCAATTACACACTTGTTGACTCCCTTAATTTCTCGGTCGTTTCCTTATAAGTGTTTATTTCTTCTAAAACAACATTTCAAAAAATATCATTTCGCCTGGCAACGTCCTGCTCTTGCAGGGGGAAACCCCCAACTACCATCGGCGCTGAAGAGCTTAACTACCGTGTTCGAGATGGGAACGGGTGTGACCTCTTCGCTATCGCCACCAGACTTGCACACGGATGTGCTGACTTCTGTGTTGCCACATGACGTGACGATCTTAACAGAAGATCATTGAAAAGAACTTTTCATTCTTTCAAAACCAGATAAATGAGAAGGTAAACGTGTGAAACATCGATTTGATTCATATTAGATTAAGTCCTCGATCGATTAGTATCCGTCAGCTCCATGTGTCGCCACACTTCCACGCCGGACCTATCAACCTGATCATCTTTCAGGGATCTTACTAGCTTGCGCTATGGGAAATCTCATCTTGAGGGGGGCTTCATGCTTAGATGCTTTCAGCACTTATCCCTGCCGCACATAGCTACCCAGCGATGCTCCTGGCGGAACAACTGGTACACCAGCGGTGCGTCCATCCCGGTCCTCTCGTACTAAGGACAGCTCCTCTCAAATTTCCTGCGCCCACGACGGATAGGGACCGAACTGTCTCACGACGTTCTGAACCCAGCTCGCGTACCGCTTTAATGGGCGAACAGCCCAACCCTTGGGACCGACTACAGCCCCAGGATGCGATGAGCCGACATCGAGGTGCCAAACCTCCCCGTCGATGTGAACTCTTGGGGGAGATAAGCCTGTTATCCCCGGGGTAGCTTTTATCCGTTGAGCGATGGCCCTTCCATGCGGAACCACCGGATCACTAAGCCCGACTTTCGTCCCTGCTCGACTTGTAGGTCTCGCAGTCAAGCTCCCTTGTGCCTTTACACTCTGCGAATGATTTCCAACCATTCTGAGGGAACCTTTGGGCGCCTCCGTTACTCTTTAGGAGGCGACCGCCCCAGTCAAACTGCCTGCCAGACACTGTCTCCCAGCCGGATCACGGCTGCGGGTTAGAATGTCAGTACAGCAAGGGTAGTATCCCACCAGTGCCTCCACCGAAGCTAGCGCTCCGGTTTCTACGGCTCCTACCTATCCTGTACAAGCTGCACCAACATTCAATATCAGGCTGCAGTAAAGCTCCACGGGGTCTTTCCGTCCTGTCGCGGGTAACCTGCATCTTCACAGGTACTATAATTTCACCGAGTCTCTCGTTGAGACAGTGCCCAGATCGTTGCGCCTTTCGTGCGGGTCGGAACTTACCCGACAAGGAATTTCGCTACCTTAGGACCGTTATAGTTACGGCCGCCGTTTACTGGGGCTTCAATTCGCACCTTCGACCGAAGTCTAAGCGCTCCTCTTAACCTTCCAGCACCGGGCAGGCGTCAGCCCCTATACTTCGCCTTGCGGCTTCGCAGAGACCTGTGTTTTTGCTAAACAGTCGCCTGGGCCTATTCACTGCGGCTCATCTGGGCTATTCACCCAAATGAGCACCCCTTCTCCCGAAGTTACGGGGTGATTTTGCCGAGTTCCTTAACGAGAGTTCTCTCGATCACCTTAGGATTCTCTCCTCGCCTACCTGTGTCGGTTTGCGGTACGGGCACCTATTTCCTCGCTAGAGGCTTTTCTTGGCAGTGTGGAATCAGGAACTTCGGTACTAAATTTCCCTCGCCATCACAGCTCAGCCTTAGAGTGAAGGATTTACCTCCACTCCAGCCTACCTGCTTGGACGCGCATATCCAGCAGCGCGCTTACCTTATCCTCCTGCGTCCCCCCATTACTCAAACGGAAATAAGGTGGTACAGGAATATCAACCTGTTATCCATCGCCTACGCCTTTCGGCCTCGGCTTAGGCCCCGACTAACCCTGAGCGGACGAGCCTTCCTCAGGAAACCTTGGGCATTCGGTGGAAGGGATTCTCACCCTTCTTTCGCTACTCATACCGGCATTCTCACTTCTAAGCGCTCCACTAGTCCTTCCGGTCTAGCTTCACAGCCCTTAGAACGCTCTCCTACCATTGACACCAGAGGTGTCAATCCGCAGCTTCGGTGATACGTTTAGCCCCGGTACATTTTCGGCGCAGAGTCACTCGACCAGTGAGCTATTACGCACTCTTTAAATGATGGCTGCTTCTGAGCCAACATCCTGGTTGTCTAAGCAACTCCACATCCTTTTCCACTTAACGTATACTTTGGGACCTTAGCTGGCGGTCTGGGTTGTTTCCCTCTCGACTACGGATCTTATCACTCGCAGTCTGACTCCCATGGATAAGTCTTTGGCATTCGGAGTTTGTCTGAATTCGGTAACCCGTTGAGGGCCCCTAGTCCAAACAGTGCTCTACCTCCAAGACTCTAACCATGAGGCTAGCCCTAAAGCTATTTCGGAGAGAACCAGCTATCTCCAGGTTCGATTGGAATTTCACCGCTACCCACACCTCATCCCCGCACTTTTCAACGTACGTGGGTTCGGGCCTCCAGTAAGTGTTACCTTACCTTCACCCTGGACATGGGTAGATCACCTGGTTTCGGGTCTACGACCTCATACTTATTCGCCCTATTCAGACTCGCTTTCGCTGCGGCTCCGTCTCTTCAACTTAACCTTGCATGAAATCGTAACTCGCCGGTTCATTCTACAAAAGGCACGCCATCACGCATTAACGCGCTCTGACTACTTGTAGGCACATGGTTTCAGGATCTATTTCACTCCCCTTCCGGGGTGCTTTTCACCTTTCCCTCACGGTACTGGTTCACTATCGGTCACTAGGGAGTATTTAGCCTTGGGAGATGGTCCTCCCAGATTCCGACGGGATTTCTCGTGTCCCGCCGTACTCAGGATCCACTCTGGAGGGAACGAAGTTTCGATTACAGGGCTGTTACCTTCTCTGGCGGGCCTTTCCAGGCCTCTTCGTCTACCCCGTTCCTTTGTAACTCCGTATAGAGTGTCCTACAACCCCAAGAGGCAAGCCTCTTGGTTTGGGCTTTTCCCGTTTCGCTCGCCGCTACTCAGGGAATCGATGTTTCTTTCTCTTCCTCCGGGTACTTAGATGTTTCAGTTCCCCGGGTCTGCCTTCTATTTCCTATGTATTCAGAAATAGATACTACTCCATTACGAGCAGTGGGTTTCCCCATTCGGAAATCTTCGGATATAACGCTTGCTTACAGCTCCCCGAAGCATATCGGTGTTAGTCCCGTCCTTCATCGGCTCCTAGTGCCAAGGCATCCACCATGCGCCCTTTCTAACTTAATCATTTGGTCCATGATAAGCGATGCATTGCTGCGTCAGCTTCTCATTGCCTGATCATAAAAAAGGTCATACATACTTACGGATACAATCCATAAGGTGATGTTTCTCGGTTTATTGCTTCTCATTTTATCTGGTTTTCAAAGAACGAATAATAAGAGAGTTTAACCTCTCAAAACTGAACGAAACAAAAACGTCTGTTTATGTTGGCACCGCGGCCAACAGTTTCCTTAGAAAGGAGGTGATCCAGCCGCACCTTCCGATACGGCTACCTTGTTACGACTTCACCCCAATCATCTGTCCCACCTTCGGCGGCTGGCTCCCGTAAGGGTTACCCCACCGACTTCGGGTGTTACAAACTCTCGTGGTGTGACGGGCGGTGTGTACAAGGCCCGGGAACGTATTCACCGTGGCATGCTGATCCACGATTACTAGCGATTCCGGCTTCATGCAGGCGAGTTGCAGCCTGCAATCCGAACTGAGAATGGTTTTATGGGATTAGCTAAACCTCGCGGTCTTGCAACCCTTTGTACCATCCATTGTAGCACGTGTGTAGCCCAGGTCATAAGGGGCATGATGATTTGACGTCATCCCCACCTTCCTCCGGTTTGTCACCGGCAGTCACCTTAGAGTGCCCAACTGAATGCTGGCAACTAAGATTAAGGGTTGCGCTCGTTGCGGGACTTAACCCAACATCTCACGACACGAGCTGACGACAACCATGCACCACCTGTCACTCTGTCCCCCGAAGGGGAAATCCCTATCTCTAGGGTGGTCAGAGGATGTCAAGACCTGGTAAGGTTCTTCGCGTTGCTTCGAATTAAACCACATGCTCCACCGCTTGTGCGGGCCCCCGTCAATTCCTTTGAGTTTCAGCCTTGCGGCCGTACTCCCCAGGCGGAGTGCTTAATGCGTTAACTGCAGCACTAAAGGGCGGAAACCCTCTAACACTTAGCACTCATCGTTTACGGCGTGGACTACCAGGGTATCTAATCCTGTTTGCTCCCCACGCTTTCGCGCCTCAGCGTCAGTTACAGACCAAAGAGCCGCCTTCGCCACTGGTGTTCCTCCACATCTCTACGCATTTCACCGCTACACGTGGAATTCCGCTCTTCTCTTCTGCACTCAAGTCCCCCAGTTTCCAATGACCTTCCACGGTTGAGCCGTGGGCTTTCACATCAGACTTAAAGGACCGCCTGCGCGCGCTTTACGCCCAATAATTCCGGACAACGCTTGCCACCTACGTATTACCGCGGCTGCTGGCACGTAGTTAGCCGTGGCTTTCTGGTCAGGTACCGTCAAGGTACCGGCAGTTACTCCGATACTTGTTCTTCCCTGACAACAGAGTTTTACGATCCGAAAACCTTCATCACTCACGCGGCGTTGCTCCGTCAGACTTTCGTCCATTGCGGAAGATTCCCTACTGCTGCCTCCCGTAGGAGTCTGGGCCGTGTCTCAGTCCCAGTGTGGCCGATCACCCTCTCAGGTCGGCTACGCATCGTTGCCTTGGTGAGCCGTTATCTCACCAACTAGCTAATGCGCCGCGGGCCCATCTGTAAGTGATAGCCGGAGCCATCTTTCAACCTTCCTCCATGAGAAGAAAGAAATTATCCGGTATTAGCTCCGGTTTCCCGAAGTTATCCCAGTCTTACAGGCAGGTTGCCCACGTGTTACTCACCCGTCCGCCGCTAACTTCCGGGAGCAAGCTCCCTTCCATTCGCTCGACTTGCATGTATTAGGCACGCCGCCAGCGTTCGTCCTGAGCCAGGATCAAACTCTCGTTAAAGTGTTTGTAGCTCATTTGCTGGTCTTACATGTATTACTTTTTGACGTTTTGTTTCGTTCAGTTTTCAAAGATCAAACTTTTTTGTCTGCTTCTGACAGCGACTTTACTATCTTACCAAAACTAAATTAGTAAGTCAACAACTTTTTTATTTTATTTTTTCTTTCAGTTGGTTGTCTCGAACAGGCACGAGTAATAATATACCACCTTTTCTTTGTTGTGGCAATAGCTTTTTAGAATAAGTTTAAATTTATTTTATTTTCACATGAAAAGTAGTAACTCCCCTGCCGTAGCAAGGGAGTATTATTATATTAATCTCGATTTCTCATTAACGGGAATAATAGTACATCTCTTATTGATGGAGAATTAGTCAACAGCATGACTAAGCGATCAATCCCTATACCTAGACCCCCTGTTGGCGGCATTCCATATTCCAGCGCTTCAATAAAGTCTTCGTCCATTCCATGGGCTTCATCATTACCTTGTTCACGCTCAAGCAACTGACTTTCGAAACGTTGCCTTTGATCAATCGGGTCATTCAACTCTGTAAACGCATTTGCGTGTTCACGGCCAACAATAAAGAGTTCAAAGCGATCCGTAAATCTTGGATCTTCCTCATTTTTTTTCGCAAGTGGCGAAATTTCTACCGGATGACCATAAATAAACGTTGGCTGTATTAACTTTTCTTCCACATGCTGCTCAAAAAATTCGTTAAGAATATGACCATAAGTCATATGCTCAGTTATAGCAACATTATGTTCTTTAGCTAACTGCCGCGCTTCCTTATCCGTCATGTCTTTCCAGAAATCTACTCCACTGTATTCTTTTACTGCATCAACCATATGAAGTCGACGCCATTTCGGTTCAAGATTAATTTCTTGTTCTCCATATTTTATAGATGTAGAACCGAGTACTTCTTTAGCTATATGTGCAACCATATTTTCTGTTAGTTCCATGATATCATTATAATCTGCATATGCTTCATATAACTCAATCATTGTAAATTCAGGGTTATGTCTAGTTGAAACCCCTTCGTTACGGAAAACCCGGCCAATCTCATATACCTTTTCTAGTCCGCCAACGATTAGCCTCTTCAAGTGTAATTCAATTGCTATTCTCATGAAAAACGGCATGTCCAATGCATTATGATGGGTTTCAAATGGGCGAGCAGCCGCTCCACCTGCTATTGAATGCAGCATTGGCGTTTCTACTTCAAGGAAGCCTTGTTGATCAAGATAACGCCTCATTGATTGGATTATCAAACTACGCGCAATAAAAGTTTCCTTACTATCTTGATTTGTAATTAAATCTAAATAACGTTGGCGATATCTTTGTTCCACATCCTTTAAACCATGAAACTTCTCTGGCAACGGACGCAGCGCTTTAGTCAAATGCGTAAATTCCTTCGCTTTAATAGAGAGTTCACCAACTTTTGTTTTAAATACAGTTCCAGTAACTCCAACAAGATCACCAAGATCCGAAGTAGTAAACAGATTGTATTGTTTTTCACCAACTACATCTTGTCTAACATAGATTTGTATTTGACCAGGTAAATCCTGAATATGTGCAAAGCCAGCTTTTCCTTTGCCACGTTTTGTCATAAGTCGACCAGCTAACGTCACAACGATTGCCATTTCTTCTAACTCTTCTTTTGATAAAACATCAAACTGTTCCTTGATTTCTTTCGTATTATGCGTTCTTTCATATCTCTTTCCGAAAGGATCAAGACCCCCTTCACGCATTGAATCCATTTTATTACGTCTAACCTGCAGTTGATCGTTTAACTCTTCATGACTCATTCTTTACACTCCAATCTATTTATATAGCCAATGAAAAAAATTAGATATCCTTTTATTATTGTACACAATTATACTTAGTCAAACACCCTTGAACTTTCAGCTTCTAAAAAAACAACTGCCAGCATCGACTGGCAGTGTATGAAATATGGTTATCCCGCTTGCATTTCCTTTATTGACGCAATTTCTACAATCTCATCTAACAAGCAAATCAGATCTTCCCTTGTATGCATTCATTAATCGCGTTTCTTATTTTTCCATTTCTACGAATTCCTTTTAAATACCATGTAGCATGCTTTCGCATTTCCCGAACTGCTAATTTTCTCCCTTTAGCCCGATCAGGCGATCAAGATGAAGCTTACAAACATCCATCTTTTCCTGTACAGTAGGTTCACCTATCAAAATACCCGTTTCTAGGTATTTGACTGTTTGGTAAATCATCCATCTCTACTTATTAATTTTCGTTTCGAACATTTTTGGGTTGCAATTCTTGGATTGAAATATCCAATGATTGAGCAATCTTATTAAGAATATCCTTTGCAGGTATACGGCTTCCTCGCTCAATCTCACCCAAAATTGAAACAGATACACCTATATTTTTCGCAAGTCCTTCTTGCGTAAATCCTTTTAATTTTCGAAAAGCTCGGATACGCCTTCCCCATCTATCCGTTTCCATAATCGAACTCCTTCTTTATCAGATATTTCATCCAGCACTTCAACTAATGGAATCAATGAAGTCGGTAATTTAAGATTCTTATCAATCTCTAACAATGGAATTAGGACAAATGCTCGCTCAGTCATCCGAGGATGCGGAATTTGTAAAGCTTCTGTCTCAATATCTTCTTTATTATACAACAAAATGTCAAGATCTATTATTCTCGGCCCCCAACGAAACTCCCTAATCCGCCCCAAATCCTCTTCAACTTTCAAACAAAGTTGAAGAAGTCCTACCGCAGACAAAGAGGTTGTTATCTTAATCGCCATATTGAAAAAATTAGCTTGATCGATAAACCCGACTGGTTCCGTTTCATAAATGGATGAGAGTGCCTCTATATTTACATTGGGGTTTTTTCTCAAACTTTGAACCGCCAATTTTAAACATTCTTCTCTGTCCCCTATATTAGAACCTAATGATAGATACGCTGTATGAATCATATCTTTTTTGCTCTCGTGACTTCTACAGCTACAGAGTGATAATGCCCCGGAATTGGTGGATCAGGCTTAATTACCTTAACAGTAACTCTCTCCACCTTATTAAATTGCTCAAGTATGGATCCCGCGATATTTTCTGCAACAGCTTCGATAAGTTTATATATTTGCTTTTCTACTATTTGTTGACATAACGAATATATTTCAGCGTAGCTAATCGTTTCCTTTAGGTCGTCTGTTTTCCCGGCTGCACGCAAGTCCGTTTCAACTATAATACTCACCCGAAATCGCTGACCTAAGCGAGTTTCTTCTGGAAGTACGCCGTGATACCCATAGAAATCCATCTCATTTAAATATATCTTATCCAATAACCTCATCCTTTCCTATTAGTGCATCCATCATAACTGCCATCCTACTCATTTCTCTCACATCATGAACACGCATGATATGACAACCCTTTTGAATACCAAAACAGACTGTTGCACCTGTACCTTCTAATCGTTCTTCAACAGGTAAATCCAGTACTGAACCGATCATCCTCTTTTTAGAAGTAGCTAATAAAACAGGATAGCCTAGAGCTACAAGCTTGTCCAAATTTCTCATTATCTCGAGATTCTGTGCTAGATCTTTAGCAAATCCAATCCCTGGATCCAGAATAATCTTATCATCAGGCACTCCAGCCTTTTTTGCGATCATAATACTTTTATATAAATCATTTAAAACATCCCGAATAAACACATCATAATCACGTTGCTCTCGGTTATGCATTAAAATAATTGGTGTATTGTATTCTGCTGCAACATCAGCAATTTCAGGATCCTTGTTCGCACCCCAAATATCGTTAATGATATGAGCTCCTGCTTCTATAGCTTGTTTAGCAGTTTCAGCCCTATATGTATCAATCGAAATTGGAACAGTCGAACTTTCTGCAAATGCTGAAATAATGGGAATAACTCGACTTACTTCTTCTTCAACAGAAATAGGATCATGGCCAGGTCTTGTCGATTCTCCACCGATATCAATAATATCTGCACCATCTGCAATCATTTGCTGTGCACGAGCAACAGCAATTTCCCCTGAATTATACTGACCACCATCTGAAAAAGAATCTGGTGTGGCATTTAATATTCCCATAATTAATGTTTTTTTGTTTACATTAAGTTCAAATGGCCCACAAACAATCGGCTTCATTGGATGCACCTTTCCTTCCATTTCACAATTCTACTCTCTAGTTTACCAAACTCGATCAAAAAAATAAAAGAGCGAGCCACAATGGCCTCGCTCTAAGATGGGTCTTTATCATCATATTACAAAAAAACAGCGATAATCTTAATTAATCTTCGAATTGATATAATGGCGTGCTCAGGTAACGTTCTCCATTACTTGGTAGGATTGCTAACACTTTCTTTCCTTTTCCCAGCTTCTTAGCAACCTTTAGTGCCGCTGCTATTGCTGCACCCGATGAAATTCCACCAAGAATTCCTTCTTGCTTTGCAACTTTTCTAGATGTTTCAAATGATTCATCATTTGTTATTGTAATGACTTCATCATATATTTCTGTATTTAAAGTGGCAGGGATAAATCCTGCGCCGATTCCTTGAATTTTATGAGGTCCCGGTTTTCCTCCAGACAAAATGGCAGAATCCACTGGCTCCACTGCATATATTTTAATATTAGGGTACTTTTCTTTTAACACTTGCCCAGCTCCAGTAATTGTACCACCAGTACCGATCCCTGAAACAAATCCGTCCAATTGGTCACCCATCTGTTCCACAATTTCTTTACCTGTGGTCAAACGGTGTATTTCCGGATTTGCTAAATTTTCAAATTGTTGGGGAACAAAATATCCGTTTTTATCCGCAAGTTCATTCGCTTTTTTAATAGCTCCGTTCATACCTTCAGATCCCGGAGTTAAAACAAGCTCTGCTCCATATGCTCTTAATAAATTTCTACGTTCCATACTCATCGTATCAGGCATGACTAAAATGGCTCTGTAACCCTTGACTGCAGCAATCATCGCTAAGCCAATACCTGTATTTCCACTTGTCGGCTCAATAATTGTATCGCCTTCGTTAAGTTTTCCATCCTTCTCCGCAGCTTCAATCATCGAAAGCGCAATTCGGTCTTTCACACTACTCCCCGGGTTCATATATTCAAGTTTCACATAAACTTCTGCGCTATCCTCATCCACTAACCGATTCAACTTAACTACTGGTGTATTACCTACTAGTTCTGCAATTGTGTTTACCAATATTGCCATTTTCTCAACCCCTAATTCCGAGTATTTTTGTTGGTTTAATTATAAATTAACACGATTACGCTTTTATGTCAATAATAAAAGCGTACTTTTACATTATTATTCCATCTGGCATCATCATTTTTTTGAAATAGGTAAATCGAATATTTTAGGAAAAGATCTGAATTATTACAGAAGTATTTTAAACATAACAGTCCGCTTATTTTTTTCTTTACTAAGAAAAGGAGAATAGGAGCGATACTAGCAATCCAGAGTAACTAATGGTCGGTTTATAGCTTACTCATCATTTTTATGAGTCACTCATGACTCTTTACCGGCCACTCATCTGTTTTATAAGCCACTCTCGGAACTTTGCTGGCCACTCAACCCTTGTTATATAAGTATTAACAAAATATAAGTTTTAAAAACCAAAAAAGGCGACCAGCCGATAGGTCTACCTTTTTGATTACTATTTAGCTAAATTACGTAATTCTTCTAATTCTTCTAATGAAAATTGGTAAGCTGCATTACAAAAATGGCACTGCGCTTCTGCTTTTCCATCATCATCGATCATCTCTTGGATTTCTTTTACACCTAGGCTTATAATTGCATTACCAAAACGTTCTTTCGAACAAGTACAGCGAAACTCTATTGGCATCTTTTCAAGAATTTTCACATTTTCTTTTCCAAGAAGACGATTTAGAATTTCTTCAGGCATTAAGCCTTCTCGAATCATAGTAGAAACTGGTGGCGCTGATGTCAATCGTCCCTCAATTTCTGTAATAACTTTGTCTTCTGTGCCAGGCATTAACTGAATAATAAATCCACCTGCTGCTAAAATGGTATTATCCGGATTTACTAAAACACCTACGCCAACAGATGACGGTGTTTGCTCAGATGTAGCGAAATAATATGTGAAATCTTCACCTAGTTCACCAGAAACTAATGGAACCTGACCAGAAAAATTATCACGAAGACCCGTATCTTTAACAACTGTCAGTGTACCATTCACACCAACGGCTCTTTTGACATCGAGCTTCCCTTGTTCATTTAATTCAAAATGAGTCTGCGGGTTTGTTACATAACCACGCACATGGCCCTTTGCATCGGTATCAACCAAAATAATACCTAGGGGGCCGTCACCTTCTACTTTAACCGTTATTTTTTCTTCACCTTTTTGCATAGCCCCCATCATAACCCCGGCAGTCATCGCTCTACCTAGTGCCGCTGATGCAGTCGGCCATGTGTAATGACGACGTTGCGCCTCATTAATTGTATCCGTACTTCTAACTGCATAAGCACGAATTTGTCCATTATAAGCTAGCGCTTTTACCATATAATCACTCATTTATTAACCGCCTTTCATCCGTTCATATTTCTTTTATATATAAACTGCAGGCCTTTTAACGTTAAATCTTGATCGACAATATCGATCATTTTTGTCTCGGATGCAATTAAATTAGCTAAGCCACCCGTAGCAATAATTGTTGGCTTATGTTTACTTTTATCCATAATACGCTTTACAATACCTTCTACTTGTCCCACGAAACCAAATAAAATACCTGCCTGCATCGCTGCTACTGTATTTTTTCCAATAATTTCATCGACATGCGTAATTTCAATTCTCGGAAGCTTCGCTGCCTTTGAATATAGCGCTTCAGTCGAAATACCTATTCCAGGCGCAATGACGCCACCCATATAATTACAATTTTCATCAATATAACAAAATGTAGTCGCTGTTCCGAAATCGACTATTACTAGAGGGCTACCATAACATTCTATCCCAGCCACAGCATTCACAATACGATCCGCACCTACTTCTCGCGGATTTTCATATTTTATATTTAGGCCAGTTTTAATCCCGGGTCCAACAATTAATGGTTTTTCTTGAAAATATTTATGGCACATCTTTTCTAACGTAAACATGATCGGTGGTACGACAGAAGAGATAATGATGCCATTAATATCTTCAAAACGAAGCCCTACATGCTCAAATAACGATTTGATAGCCATTCCGAATTCATCTTCCGTCTTGTGCCGGCTTGTTTCAATCCGCCAATGATACTTCAAATCATCTTGCTTATAAACCCCAAGAACAATATTTGTATTACCTACATCTAGAACAAAGATCAATATTTTCACCACTTTTACAAGAGACTTTTTTTACTTCAAACATCATACCATAATTCAGATGAAGTGTAGAATAAGTAGTTTACATATTAAGTGACATAAGAAAAGGTTGCTCGATTATTTATCCGAATTTACCGTGGAAACGTCACCTGATCCAGCTTGCTGGTCCTCATTTCATCTCATCGTAAAGACTTGTATCACGTTGCCAAAACACTGAATTCCATCTGAATTATTCCTAAATGACTTTTATTTTTCGGTGTAAAAAAACATCGCTATAAGCGATGTTTTCTCTACATACATTGTTTTATTCCTTCGGCTTCTCGTCGTCCTTTACAGGATTGGTTGGACCGAATTTTCCACGATCTGTTTCAGATTCATATGAATCCATCGGTGGTAAATCCTCAAGAATATCCTTACGATTCTCGTCGATTCCTAAATCGCCAGTCTCATCACCTTGATCTCTAGATCCACCAGTAAAATTGGATGATTCATCATTATCATTATTGATTGTTTTAGGTTCCGGAAGTGTGCCGTGATCAAATAAATGATTGATTTGCGCCGCATCTAATGTTTCTACTTCTAACAATGTCTTCGCAACCAATATTAATTTATCTTGATGTTCTAACAAGATTTTCTTCGCACGTACGTAAGACTCTTTAATGATTCGTTGAATTTCCATATCGATCTCGTACGCAATTGCTTCCGAGTAGTTTTGTTCATTATGCAAATCTCGCCCTAGGAAAACTTGCCCTCCTTGAGGTTGACCAAACTGCAATGGTCCAAGCTTATCACTCATGCCGTATTCTGTTACCATCTTACGAGCAATTGCAGTTGCACGTTGAAAGTCATTATGAGCACCTGTAGATACTTCACCGAAGGTAATTTCCTCCGCAACACGACCTCCAAGAAGACCAGTAATTTTATCCAACAGTTCTGGCTTCGTCATGAAGTAACGATCCTCTTTCGGAAGCATCACAGCATATCCTCCAGCTTGACCACGCGGGACAATCGTCACCTTATGAACAACATCCGCTTCATCTAAGACTAATCCAATAATCGTGTGACCACCCTCATGGTAAGCAACAATATTTCGTTCCTTCTGAGAAATGACACGACTTCTTTTAGCAGTACCGACGATAACACGATCTGTCGCTTCGTCGACGTCAGACATATCAACTTTCTTTTTATCTTGACGGGCTGCAACCAGTGCTGCTTCGTTCAATAAGTTTTCTAAATCTGCACCAGAGAAACCAGGAGTTCTAGCAGCAATTGCTTTTAAGTCTACAGATTCATCCAATGGTTTATTCCGAGCATGTACTTCTAATACAGCTTCTCGTCCTTTAATATCTGGGCGATCCACTGTAATCTGTCTGTCAAAACGACCTGGACGCAATAACGCAGGGTCTAGCACATCAGGGCGGTTCGTTGCTGCAACAATAATAATTCCCTCGTTCGCACCAAATCCGTCCATTTCAACTAGCAATTGGTTTAACGTTTGCTCACGCTCATCATGACCGCCACCAAGACCCGCTCCCCGCTGACGACCTACTGCATCAATTTCATCAATGAAAATGATACATGGTGCGTTTTTCTTCGCATTTTCAAATAAATCACGTACACGTGATGCACCAACACCGACAAACATTTCTACAAAGTCGGAACCACTAATGGAGAAAAACGGCACACCAGATTCTCCAGCTACAGCTCTAGCAAGTAATGTTTTACCAGTACCCGGAGGCCCAACTAATAGCACACCTTTAGGAATCCTAGCACCTAATTCTGAAAACTTACGTGGATCTTTCAGGAATTCAACAACTTCTACAAGTTCTTGTTTTTCCTCATCAGCTCCAGCAACATCTTTAAAGCGTACCTTCTTTTTCTCCTCCGTGTAGAGCTTCGCCTTACTTTTACCGAAGTTCATTACCCGGCTACCTCCACCTTGCGCTTGATTCATTAGGAAGAAGAAGAGAATAAAGATTATAACAAACGGAATAATCATCGTGAAGAAGGATACCCATCCACTCGTCTCTTTTGCAGGCATCACTTCCACTTTCGATGATGCAGCATCAATTCGATCTAGCATTACCGGGCTATTCATTACATAGGTTTCAAATATCTCGCCTTCTTTTGCACCTTTCAAATTACCTTGAATAACGTATACACCACGTTCTGGTTGCATTGAAAACTCTTTAATATCTCCGCTTTCCAGGTGGGTTACAAATTGATCGTAAGATATATTCTTTGTCGTCTCATTACTATTGTTAAACCAACTAACAATTCCAATAAGAACGAGAAAAATGAGTAAATAAAAGATTGTATTTCTAAAAATTCGATTCATTACTTACCTCCTCCCACAGTAAAAAAACTAACTTCAATAGTATCATAGATATTTCCAGCTTTACAACACTTCAACCTTGTTTTCAATTTTTTATTCCTCTTCATTCTTCCCATATATTTCGGGCTTTAAAATCCCAATATACGGGAGATTACGATATTTCTCAGCATAGTCGAGACCATATCCTACTACAAATGCATCTGGGACAATAAATCCAACAAAATCGGCTTGAACATCCGCTTGTCTTCCAGTCGGCTTATCAAGTAGTGTAACAATTTTAATGGACTTTGCTTTGCGGTAACGGAATAGTTCGACGAGGTAGCTTAACGTTAAGCCGCTATCAATAATATCCTCAATGATTAGGATATCCCTACCCTCAACTGGAGTATTTAAATCTTTAAGAATTTTCACTTCCCCAGAAGAAATAGTCGACCTTCCATAACTAGACACATCCATAAAATCCATTTCCAAATATGTATCCACTCTCTTTAGTAAATCTGACATAAAGAGTGTAGCGCCTTTTAGAACGCCGATAACGAGCGGAAAGCGCCCATCATATTCTTCAGTTAGTTGACCAGCAATTTCAAGTATTTTCTCATTAATTTCTTCTTCAGTAATTAATACTTTTTCAATATCTTGCTTCATTGATTTGGTTGCCCCCTAGGAATTGTTTGGTTGCTACAGTGTATGCTGTAATAAAGATGTTCTTTGTTTGGAGAAGTATGATAACAGGATTTCTTGAGTCCGGGGATCCAAAGGATTTGACCAGTATTATCCGTAATAATTGGCCAATCTTCCCTATCCTGCAAAGGTATCTTCCTTTCGATAAAAATACTTTTAACCTTCTTCGACCCATTCATCCCTTTTATTTTCATTCGATCACCAGGTCGCCTTGTCCTAGCAATGATAGGAAACTGGATTGTATTGGGATCGAGTATCAGTGTATCTTCTTGATCCTTCATTATATCACCATTTACTTTTTCTACTTGAATGGTTAGATTATTCGGAAGTAGAACATGGCTATTTTCCTCTAATTCGTAATAATATTCTGGAGTTTTCTCTACTTTAACAAAAGTAAACCTGCATTCTCCATAAGACCTTATTACTTTTAGACCATTGGGAAGATCCATTTTCCCTGATGGATTTTCACTTTTTATAAGCTGTTGGATCAAATTAATATGCAACGCTGTCAAGTCAAGCGTCATTTGCTGATAAAGATAATTTAATATTAGATGAATCACTCTCCTTTGTAAAGGCAAAGGTACTTGCTTAAACAAGCTGATATTTAAACTAATTTCATGACCGCCAAACTCTTGACACATTTTTTTCATTTGCTCTTCTGCTAATTCCTGTAAGAACAATTCCTCCTCTGTAACATCCTGACTAAATCGTTGAAATTGTTCATGGACACGAATGTTCTCTTCCTTTAAAAAAGGAAGTACATCCTTTCTGAATCGATTCCTAGTATATGTAGGCTTATCATTACTTCCATCATAACGTGGTTGTAGACCCTTTTCACTGCAGTATTCTTCTATTTCCCTTTTTGAAACACCAAGTAACGGTCGGATCAATTCACCAATTCCAAATGGACGCTTCACCTGAATACCAGCTCGAGATATCCCTCTACTCCCTCTCGTTAACCGCATAAGTATCGTTTCAATCTGATCATCGCCATGCTGACCAACGGCCAGTTTATTTGCATGAAGCTCCTGCATCACATTTTCTAAAAAACGATACCGATATGTTCTTGCTGTTTCTTGTAAGCCTGTTTTATCGTTTTCCATTTTACTTTTAATATCTATGGAAATTGCTTTAAAAGGAATATCATGATTGGAACAATACGTTTTTACATATTCAAGATCTAATAACGACTCTTTCCCTCTTAACATATGATCCACATGTGCAACAGCGAGTCTTATACCGTATTGTTTCTGTCTGTTTACTAGAAAATCAAGCATTGCTATAGAATCTGGGCCACCTGATACAGCAACAACAATATAATCGCCTTCTTTTATTAAAGATTGTGTCCCCACAAATAACTCTGTTTTTCTTTCAAGATTCAACATGGCAAACCCTTCCCCTTATCATTACTCGAAATACATTCTTCTGGTTATAATATTACCATTTCCATTGCCTTCCTTGTAGCGACAAGTACTATAGGATATATCCATATATATAAAATACATATAAAAAGACTGTAAAAATCAGGAGTGCCACCGTTTCTAAAAAATTATTTTGCCGTTTCCTACGTTGTAAACTTCTAGAAGTAGACTTATTAACCGAACCGGTAGATAGCACAGAAAGTATATCAGCTTTCATTTCTCCAGCATTTTCATATTCTCCGCTAATTGACTTTTTTAAAGGTATTTCAAACTTGGCTAACTCCAGATCCGAACGAATGACTTCAATTAACTGTTTGTAGGGATGACTCTTTTTAGTAAATCTATTTTGGTGAAATAAGTTAATCATTAGCATCGCTGTAGAAAATAAATCATAGGAAGGTTCAGCTTTCCTCGATCCCAAACCCCAATAACCACGATCAAAAAACTCTGTAAACTCCTTAATGGCCCTTCCTTTTAAAGTAGTCCCACCAACATCAATACATCTTATCGTTGGCGGTGGACCTGTTACGATTAAATTTTCTGGTTTTAAATCACCAAAAATCCAACCTTGACTATGCAACTTTTCCAAAACGTCTAACAGTTGCACAATCATTACCCCTGACCACGCATGTCCTTTTTTACGAATAAAAGAAAGCAAATCCTGTCCTTGAATATACTCCATTGTATAAAAGTGTATACGACCTCCACTTACATCCCAATCATCGGCATCATGTAAAGAAGGCCCAAGGGTAGCACCCTGGGCCTTTGCAAATGCTTTCAGGACATTTACCTCTGATGTGATTGAAAAACTATCAGGGCTCATCTTCAAAGCTAAATGGCCGTGATTGCCAGAAGCTAAATAAACGACACCATTTGCGCCTTCACCAAGTTGCTTAATTAGTCGATAGTTATTCCTATGCCATTTTCCCACCACTGTAGTATTTACCGGGAACTTACATTGATTCTTCCATGTATTCATCGTCTGATCGCAGCCTCCTTAAGGAGCGCTTCTTCTTAAAGTAAGACATAGCCTCCCTAAGCGCCGGACCTGTGGGTGTAATACCTCCCGTAGCAAGCTTAGGAAAAATACGCGTTAATAGCTCTAAATTTGGAGTCCAGTCTAATAGCTTTTCCACATCTTTTCTTTTCCCGGGAAATACTAATACAGAGAATTGGTTATTTCCCATTCGAGCATTTAAACTTAAGGATAGATCTAGTAATGCCTCTTTTACAGTTTCAAGTTTATGTGTCATGCTCGCACTTGTGTCGATCATAATAAGCACTTGAAGATCTGCTGTTTCACCAAGCTCATCTACTACCTCAATTACTTCACCGCGTTTATCAGGAGGAAGCTCTTCTAAATTAGTCTTGCTGCCTAATATTTGTCTTAATTCTCGATTTACTAACCCTTGTAACGTTTGCGTCATCGCTTTCCGAGTGACCATCTGAACAGTTTGTGATAGCTGTTCCGCGTATACAATTTGACTAATTCCTCCACCAGATGCAGCGATCTCTTCAATTTCCTTCATCCCTTTTTCTTCGATCGTATCATTTTCAATGACACCAATTACATTTATAGTTATCCCATTCTCATTGGCTAGCGCAGCCACAGCGACAGGGTCCTCTCCTTGGTTGGAACACCCATCAGTAATTAGCAAAATTTGCTTAAGACTCCCTTTAGTCAATTTACTTCCCTCCATCTTGTAGTAGAACAGTCAGATTTACAATTCAACGATCTTGCTACCATCCTCGCCTGATGAAGGTGTTTTTATACTTTATAAAGCATTGGTCCTTATTAAGAGATTTTCATTTTTCTATTACGCAACGGGATAGCCGCCCACTTTGGTGTATTGTGAACAATTTTTACGACAGCGATTGTCATATCATCTGCTATTACTCCTGATCTTGTCCGAATTACTTCCTCCATGATTAAATCGGCAATTGCTTGTGGGTCATTCGTTTCTATTTCTCTTAATTTCCTCTTCATCCACAATTCGTAATTTTCCACATGCTTCGGTCCTTCAAATATTCCGTCACTCATCATAATTAATAGATCCCCCGCACGTAATTGTTCAGATACTACGTCGACATCGAACTCTTGTAAAATTCCCATAGGTAAATTTCCAGCCTCCACTTTTATCACCTTTGAATCTCGTTTAATAAAGCTTGGAGTAGATCCAATCTTCAAAAATTTCACTTGAGCATTTTGCAAATCAATCATCGCTAAATCAAGTGTGGAAAAGATCTCATCCGTCGTTCTAAGCGACAAGACAGAATTCACAGATTTAATAGCTACTTTTTCTTCAATTCCTGACTGAAGAATTTTTTGCATTAATTTTAATGTTTCACTACTCTCGTGATGTGCTCGTTCACCATTGCCCATTCCATCGCTAATAGCTATAGCAAACTTACCAGGACCTAATTCAATCGTTGAATAGCTATCACCAGAGAGGAAGCCACCTCCTTTTGCCGCATGCGCTACGCCGGTTTCAACAACAAATGCTTTTGCAGATCGAAACGTGATATAGCAAATATCCATTGACGGGTCTGAATACTCTTCACTGTGAACGATAATTGTTTCATTTAAAATATCTGATAATAATGGTGCAATAATTTTTTCACATTCACCTAGACCTTTGTAACTTGGAATCGTGATGTCAATATCGACGTTCCCAGCTTCAAGATTATATATTTCTACTTGATCTACATCTATTCCAAATTCTTGAAGTGCATCGAGCATCATTTCTTCCTGACGATGATGATTTTCCTGTTCCTTTTTAATCTCTTTAGCGAAATCCCCCATTACCTCAGACACACCTAACAGTTGTTCCGCAACTATTCTCCTGCTTTCCTGAACTTGTTTTTTCAGGTGTTGATTAGCTTGATGAACATTTAATTCTTGGTATATAGCATCACGTACTTTTTTTGCCTTATTACAATGTTTATCTAAATCTCGGTATACAGCTGGTTGAACTGCACCAGTATTTTCATCCATATCATGCATAACATCTTTCATTAATTCATATGTTTTATCAAAGTGATTTCCCCAACATTGATCTTTTTTAAAACATGTTTGGCAAGTTTTCTCTGTTACATTGCTTAAAAATAAATCAAATTCCTGTTGATCATCTTCCGAATCACTCCATTTTTCCGGCTGTGAAAAACTATTGGATAATGCGTGAAAAACAGATGAAAATTGTTCAACCCTCCGAACTGTAATATCACGAATCTTACGAGCATAACGCTGTTGGTCTTGCGCATATTCTGGTGTACCGGGTATATGTCGCGCTAGTTTTTCTGTAAAACTAGTAGGAGTAATAAGTAATAAAAATGCAGCAGCAAGTGATTCGTACATTGTTTCGACCAATGATACATTCGCTTCACCATACATTCCAATCAACAATGTAGCCACTAAAAGTCCAATTGCTGTCCCTATTCGCTTTCCTTCTTTCAGCAATCCTCCTAATAATCCCGAAAATGCGAGCAGACTCATTTGAAAAAGACTAGAGATACTAGCTAGACTAAAAATTAGACCTGTTACCACGCCAACAGTTGAACCTACTGTAGCTCCTGCAGTGAAAGCAAAGAGGATAACTAGATAACGCGAAAGAATATGCTCAATAGATAAATCGTACAAGGTCCAACCAATTGTTCCTGTCATAACGGATGCGAGCATAATAATAAGACTAATTACTTCTTCTGTTTTTAGCACTTTCTTTTTATTGTAGGAGTTTAAATATGGGATGCTTTGCATAAAGATGAAAACTAGAACGAAAGACAAACCAGCCTCTACACTCGACATAAATCCATCATAACTTGTTAGGGTTTGTCCATTCTGAATGTAAGTGAAACCACATTTTGTGAAAAATGTTAAGAAAAAGACCAAATAAGGAAGAACTTTCAACGAAGGTTTTACTAATTTCTTGCTCAACTGAAAAAGAATCAGAAACAAAGTACATAATGTGAATGTGAAGGCAGCTTTCTCAATCGATAATGTGAGAGAGCCTGCAAGTAGTCCAAATAAAACAAGCGGTGCCTTTTCCTTTCTTAGTATGTAGACAGCTGCAAAGAAAGGTAGAGCAAATGGAGTAAGCTGGGACAATATCAATGCTCGTCCTAACAACATAGCAACGATTAATAGTGCAATCCCTTTTTGCAAAAATAAATATTCAATCTTTTGCTGTACCTTCCTGAACCCATTCTCTATATTCCACTTGGTCGCCTCTAAATCTACATTACTTTTTGACTCTGTCAGTACTCGTTCTCCTCTTCCCATTTTTTAACACTCCCCATTGTGGATAATGATTCTCATTATAAATGGACTTATATTAAAATTTTGTCAATTTGATGTAGTGAAAACAAAGAATGATTCGACTAATTTGGGCAAAAAAAAAGAAAGCGCAAGGATTTACCAGTTGGTAAAATACATGCGCTTTCCTCATAAGACTCACACGAAGTGGGTCATATCAGCAGGTGTCGAGTGTGGATCGCGTCGGCGTTGCCGCAGGACGCGATGATATTAGTCCGACGTTCCTTCCTTACGTTTTTTGTTATAGCGGCAGAGGGGATCGAACCCACGACCTCACGGGTATGAACCGTACGCTCTAGCCAGCTGAGCTACGCCGCCATTGCTCCTTTATAAAAGGCACAATGTCCATTGTACATATTCTCAAAAAAATTGTCAATACACGTAGATAAAAACAGTTTAAAAGTACAATTTTATCCAAAAAAAATGATAAATCCGAGAATCATGGATTTATCATTTAGATAAAAAAACAGACAGCAAGTTAACCTCGCCTTGCGCCACGTCCACCGCGCTTAGATTCCGTACTACGTTTCAACGTTGATAAACGGTCTTCACTATCCTTCAAAAACCTACTCATTTTTTGCTCAAAGTTTTCTTTTGGACGAAAGTCATTATTATTATTTCTGTTTTGACGTGGTCGCGGACTAGAATAAGCTGGAGCTGGTGGCTGATCTTTCGCTTTACGGATAGACAATCCAATTTTCCCGTCACTCTCAACATTCAAAACTTTCACAAGAACTTCTTCACCAACTTTTAAATGTTCGTTGATGTCTTTTACATAATTGTCGGCTACTTCACTAATGTGAACAAGTCCTGTTGAACCGCCGGGCAATTCTACAAACGCCCCAAAATGAGTAATGCCTGTTATTTTACCTTGTAACTTGCTGCCTACTTCGATCGACATAAAAAAATTTATCCTCCTTAAAGTATAAAAATAACACTTATTCTATATTATATAGGACTTCGAAAAAAAGTGTCAATATGGCACTTTATCTTCCTTTTCTTTTTTCTTTGTTTCAGGGATGTTAAAGATTACTTCTCCCTTGTCAGAAAGAAAATATTCACTCCTTGCCAATTTCGCTATATATTCATCATCATTTAGTTTGATGACTTCATTTTCAAGCATACTTTGCTTTTTTTCTAGCTTGGCAAGCGTTTCCTCTAGCATTTGTTTTTCTTCCTTCTTTGCCTCGAGAAGCGAGGTTCTAGATATAAAACTGGATATCGTCAAATAAGATAAAGCAAGCACCAAGATGAGAAATACAGATAATCTGCGAATTAGTAGTTTCTTTCTCTTTACTGATCTTCGTTTCGAAACTTCTTGCTGCTTCATAAAATTTGTTTCCAATGAAGCAATTGGCATTCGATTTTTAACTCCCATCTTGAGGCCTCCTTACTTTAATTTGCTAAAGATAGTTTGAAAAAGGGAAAACATACTACTTAATTTATCTTCTAAAAGTGCAAAATAGCCCACGAACCAAACCTTTAATCGCCTAACTGTTTTTTGCACTGGCTTCGGAAGCAGTGTCCAGATTCCTTTTCCTAATAACAAAATTGGGTATAGGATGATCTTTAACATCCATAATAACATTTTTATTACTATTTTTACAAGTACCAAAAGAAGTCTTACTGCTAATAAAAGTAAGCTAATGATAAATATTACAAACCATTTCAACGGTCGATATACCATTATATCCAATAATCTGTAAAAAAAGAGGGCAGTAGATTGAATAAAAATAATTATATACTCAAGGATTGCTAAATAGTACTTTTTGATTAATGCTTGATAGGCTGAGAATCCACATAAAAGGGCAAGCACAAGATAAAAGCGCAGTTCCCCATGATTTACGAGAAATAAAATATAAAAAATGATGCTTCCTTGAAGGATCCAAAATAAAATATCATTCATGAACACGATGAACCTTTTTCGCTTGTTTCTCTTTAAAAACCTTTGATACGTATCAAGTGTTGCGCCAAAAAAGCTTCCCATGGCAATCATGGCAAGCATGGTGGACAATTGGACAGATAGACTCATCGAAACAATTTGCCGAAGAACCCTTTGGCTTTCTCCCCATGTTGATCATCGAGATAAACTAGATCGTATACCTTACCTTTAATCGATACAATACCTTTATCAACATCCAAGTTTTTCATTTGTAAATTTTGTCCACGGATCGCTAAAAAGCCCATTGTAGTTTCTAGTAAAAATTCCTCATTATCAAAACTTTCTACCTGCTTTACCCCCGTAATATCTGTTAATCTCCTCCCTCTCATAGTTATATCATGTTCTACCGGTACTGATTTCCCTGTAGCTGCTGGCTCATAAAATTGGCTCATATTCATCCCTCTTTTTCGCACTGATTTTATTACATACTTATGAGTGGAATGAACCAAATAGAACAAGCCCTATTTAAGATCCAATTATTAGAATAGACCAACCTTTCTTTGAAGTTGAAAATGGTTAAGATCTTAGCCTTCTATAACAATGCTATCCCAATGCGAATCTAAGTCTTGACGCAATTCTCAACGAATCGGCTTTATTCTGACCAAAAAATGTAAAGTCACTTTCAAAAAAAACACACACTGCATTTTTAAGAGAGCATTGAAAAGGTGCTTATAATGTAAGGATCCATTATAGAATACTGTTGATTTTCGCTCCAGGCGTGCAGTGAGCCGCCTGATTCCAACAGGATGTTGGTCACGAAAACGCCGCCACGCGAAGTGGCGCCTTTAAGCTTCGTTCCGTAATAGCTCCTTGCAGGGTCTCACCTGTCACGCTAATCCCTCAGGATTCGCCGCCTTTCACTCCAATCAACGGAACCTGCTAAAAATAATTAGTAACCGATTATTAAAACTAATTGATTAAAATATCGATTATAAAGACGACTCAAAATTCACTTTTAGAATTTTGTGAGTCGTCTCTTTTTTTGCAAGGGTAATTGGAGTACTAAAAAGGCAAAACAACATCCTTCATTGTTAAATGAAAAGCTTTGTTTATACTTCTAGCCAAATTCCCACTGCTTGATTGAAGTGAAAGGTACGAGCCCTCGCAGGATGGTAACACACCGAGGAGGCTCACGGAAAAGCGGAAAGCGAGCACCTAGAACGGAAATCAACACTCATATTCGAGTAGTTATAAAAGGACCAGGTATGTTGTTTTTAACCGATTTTTCTTATTCCTGCTATTAATCTCTTTGAAAAGCCGAATGTTATTCAGTGGTCTCGGTTTTAACTATGGTTTTCTCGCATTATTTTTTTTCGCCCAGTCTTTCTTCTTTCACAATTGTAAACATATTTGCTGCATCATCTTTTTTAGTAGATTCCTGCAACATTTCGATTTTGACGGTTACAAGCTTTTGTCCAAATTGAATCGCTAATACATCGCCAACCTTTACATTTGAGCTAGCTTTTGCCTGCAGACCATTCATCGTAATCCGGCCTTTATCAGCTACTTCTTTCGCTAAAGTTCGTCTTTTTATTAGGCGTGATATTTTTAAAAATTTATCCAGTCGCATCGTTGTCATCGCTTTTCATCCTCTCCTATAATCCCTGTTTTTTCGCTTCATCCCAAAATCGATCTAAGCCTTCCAAACTAAAGCCTTCAAACGTAAGACCGCTTTCTGCCACCTTCGATTCTACAAAAGAAAAACGACGTTTAAACTTCTCATTTGTGTCCTGCAATGCTTCTTCCGGATGGAAACCTAATAATCGAGCCACATTTATTACAGCAAACAATAAATCCCCTAACTCATTCAACTGGGCTCGCTTATTCCCTTTCGCCATTTCAACTGCAAATTCCTGCATCTCTTCGGTGACTTTTTCCCAAGCTTCTTCTGGACGATCCCAATCAAACCCTACCTTCGCAGCTGTCTTTTGATAATCAAAAGCTTTTAGCATTGCTGGAAGTCCTTTCCCAATAGCATCTAACAAGGATAATTGCGGCTGTTCCATTTTTCTTTCATCTCTTTTAATTTTTTCCCAGTTAGCAATGACATCTTCTGGAGTGTTAGCATTGGTATCACCAAAAACATGAGGATGACGTCGAACCATTTTTGCGGAGATACCTTCAATTACATCCTCTATTGCAAACATTCCCTCATCTTCACCAATTTGGGCATGGAGCATCACCTGCAGTAGGACATCTCCCAGCTCTTCAATCATATTATCGATGTCATCGCGATCAATGGCATCCAATAATTCATAAGCTTCTTCAATCAAATATTTTTTTAATGATAAATGACTTTGTTTTTTATCCCACGGACAACCATTTGGACCTCTTAAATCTGCAATAATCTTGTGTAATGTGGAAAATTCCTTATAGGCAAATTCCCTTGCAGGTATCGGTGGCACATAGACGCTTGTAAGATTATTAAGTTCCGCATGCCGATCCAACTCATAAAGCGGAATTATTTTCACATTTTCTAATTCACTGCCCGCACCAGTGACAATTTGCACTTCATATTCATCGGGATACTTTTCCATCAATGTCAGTTTTACCTCTGAAGCAACAAAAGCATCATATACTTGAGCAATAATTATATGTTGATTAATCTTGATATCTGCCTTATGAAGCAATGTCCCATCCAATAATTGAAAGCCTTCTACAGGATCTACTCGTACTGCCGCAAATAAATTGTCTAGGAAGCTTTGTCCACCACCTATCTTTATATCGATACCTTGCTCCTCCCCACGTTCGAGCAGAAGCTGAACTGTTTTCTCAGCAATCATAGGATGCCCTGGAACAGCATAGACGATATTATTTTTAGCAGCCTTTTCTAATAATGTTTCTGTTATTTCCTCATAAACTGCAGGAAATTGATCGTGTTTTTCATATATTGCATCAAATGATGTGTAAACAATGTTTTCTTCCGGAAAACTATCCACTACTGGATGTTCTTTCGTTCTTAAATAAAGGTGCTTCTCACTCCTCAATGCTTTGTAAACACCGAGTGGTAATTGGTCTATATCTCCCGCACCTAGGCCTAGAATCAGTATTCTCCCCATTAATATCGCCTCCTTTCTTTTTTTCCAATTCGTCCTAACTTAGATCCAAATGGTAAAATCCTCATTTCTTCTTCCGTTAATAAACCTTTACGTATGATGACAGCAAGATAAACGATGGCTCCGATGGTGACCCCTGAAAACGCCAAAAAAGTGTTGTATATCCTTCCAGAGTAGCCTGTTACCGCTAAGACAATTTGCCATATTTGCAAACTAGCAGTCATCAAAACAACTGCGAAAATAAGGTGTGGTAAAATCAATTTTATCACAGGTAGAATGTCCACTCTTTTATGTAGTTTTTGTACGAGCAAAAATGCTATGATAGCTAGTCCACAAACAGTGGCGAGAGCTGCACCCATCATACCAAATATCGGTATAAAGAAATAATTACACGCCCATTTAAATACGAGACCAATTAAAATGTATTTTGATGGTGTAAATACATGGCCAAGGCCCTGTAAGACCCCTGAGCAGACCAAAATAATAGAACTAAAAAATATTGATACTGATAAGATGGTTAGGGCATCTGAACCGGAAGCAGTCTCAAATAACATTACATTAGTTGGTCGAATAATATTTGCAAGCCCCGCTGCCGCACCAGCTCCAATGATCATACTCAACTTGATGGCACTTTGCGCCTTCACCCTTAATAACTCGACTTTGTTCTGATTCCAAGCAGTAGTTATTAGCGGCACAAGCACAAGAGAGAATGAAGCAGCAGCTACCGTTCCTAGTTGAATGAGTGGTTGTCCTCGGTCAAAGACACCTTTTAAACTCTTTGCATAGTCAACGGTAATCCCAGTATCGAGCAGAAGTGAATATAAACTAAATGAATCAATTAATTGAAATAAAATAAGTACCATACCACTTATACATATTGCTGTTCCGTGAATCAACACAATTTGTGCAGTTCGATAAAATTGTTTTAACGTAAGGCCATTAATGAAAAAGCCACTGATTATTTTTTTTTGAACTGCAAATAACGTTAATAAACCGACTCCGACGATCGCTCCCACTAATGAGCCAACAAGTGCTCCACGTCCAGCGTCGTATAAGGAATACCGCTTTGCGACTAGTAGCGATGCTAGTAATAAAATGACAATAACTCTGGCAAATTGCTCAGCCACTTGACTCACCGCAGTTGGCTTCATATCTCCTTTTCCTTGAAAATAACCGCGCCACATCGATAGAAATGGTAAAAACAGAAAAATAAAAGAAATTGTTCGTATAAGCGGTGCCAGAAGTGGGTCTCCCATCCAACCAGCAACCGTGCTCGCTCCGAAAAAAAACACCCCAAAGAAACTAATTCCTATAAAAAGTAGTGTAAAAAAAACCGCTTGTAATTTATAAATAAGTTGCCTTTGATCCTTTTGCCTGTCTTCTGCAACTAATTTAGAAATAATAATTGGAAATCCAGATGTTGCAAGGACAGCAGCAATCCCGTAAATCGGATATATTTGCTGATATATATAAAATCCGATATCACCTACGATATTTTGAAAAGGTACACGGTAGGCGGCACTCATTATTTTAACAACAAAACCAGCGGCTGATAATATAAGCGCACTCTTAATGAATTCATTTGATTCCTTATACAACAAACGCCCCTCGCCCTTCTAAGTTATATTATAAAGCGAATGTATTATAACATACTAAAAGGACCAAGCACGATGCTTGATCCTTAGGTCCACACGAAGTGGTTTACAACAGCGTTGCCACATGACATGGCACTAGGACCGTTGTTCTTTATTGTCTTATGCCACGCAGGAGCCACGCTACACATGACGTGGTGTTTTAAGGTGTCCACCGAACTAGCAAATTTCAGGATATACTTTCCTATGATAATTCAACATCGAATCCTACGCTCTTCCTTTATCTCGGTGGATCTTCGACTACTGCCGCCATATCTTAAGGCAGTTTGTACGTCGCTCTACGGGTGCTCCCGCGTTTCTTATTATGATTCCATTTGTCTTGCTAGGAAGTTTGCTGCGGTTTCTACAGACTTTTGTTCGACCTCACCGATGCTTTCTTCCTTTGAAAAAATGACTACTGCTCCAATTGGGTCGCCACTTGCAATAATTGGGGCGATGGAATAGGATTCAATATCTTCTTCATAACCATCTACTATTGAGGTCTTACCCGCTTTTCTTTCTAGATGGCTTGCTCGTTCTGATATCGCCTTTTCAATAACTTCTCCATTATTTTTATTCAAATAATCTTTTTTTGAACTTCCCGCTACCGCAATAATTTCATCCCTATCACAAATTAAAACAGTGCTTCCTAGGCTATCATACAAGGCCTCTGCATATTCTTTGGAGAAGCTACCCAACTCGTTTATTGGAGAATACTTTTTTAATATTACCTCGCCATCACGATCAACAAAAATCTCCAAAGGATCTCCCTCTCGAATCCGAAGTGTCCTACGAATTTCTTTTGGGATGACCACTCTTCCTAAATCATCAATACGACGAACAATACCAGTTGCTTTCATCTTAGTTGCCTCTCTTTCATCAGATGATTTTTCGGAAACTTCTAGTTATAATTCTTGATTAGCTTCCGAACGATCCAGTTCCTAAATACTAGCTATTGAATTTAGTATCTTTCAGATCAAAAGTTCTATACATAATAAGTTCAATTATTGGCTAGTATTTTCAATTTATCCTAAATTCCCCTTATCTAATCATATGTATGAAAGAGCCCACGACTAAAACCAACAGCCCCCAATAGTGCGTGTTCAAAAAGGTGCCAAATTAGAAACAAGAAGTTCGAGGCGCGAAGGTTTTGATGATCACAGCGTATGCTTTTAATACGTGAGAACCGGAAAAACCGAGCAACGAAGAAATTCTTCGTTTATCATTTGGTGACTTTTTGAACATCCTCAAATAGCACTATTTCTTTGCTTCTTCTAGCCCTTGCATTATTTCTTTGGACACAGCTAACCATTCATCCGTATGCATTCGATTGATTTTCAGACTTATTTTCAATCTATCCCCGTCCATTCCTAACCCAACATTTCTTCCGTGTTTACTACATATATCAAATACTTTTTTCCCATCTATTTCAGCTGTTCCCTCCGGTGACATAAAGATGGCAATATCTGATTTAGACTGTTTAATGGATTCTAGTTTTACTTTACGTGCATATACTTTCATTTCTGCAACTGTCAACAAGTAGTCGACTTGTTGCGGATAGTCACCGAACCGATCCACCATTTCATCACGCAATTCTTCCAATTCATCAAGCGATTCAACCGTTCTAAACCGTTTATACATTTCAATTTTTTGATTGCCATCACCTATATATGATTCAGGTATATATGCGTCAAGTTCAAGTTCAACTTCAAACGTGGGGATAGCTTTTACATGTCCGCCATCTTTACGCTCATCTATCGCCTCTTTGAGCATCTGTGAATATAAATCGAAACCAACCGATTCAATAAATCCATGCTGTTGAGAGCCAAGCAAATTACCTGCTCCCCTAATAGACAAATCGCGCATTGCGATTTTAAAACCGGAACCCAATTCTGTAAATTCCTTAATCGCTTGCAGTCGCTTCTCTGCTACCTCTGTCAAAACTTTATTTCGTCGATAGGTAAAATACGCGTACGCGACCCGATTTGATCGTCCAACACGACCCCTTAACTGGTATAACTGTGAAAGCCCCATTCTGTCGGCATCATGGACAATCAATGTGTTGACATTGGGAATATCTACCCCTGTCTCAATAATAGTCGTTGTTACTAACACATCAAATTCCCCATCAAGAAAACTTAATATGACAGCTTCAAGTTCTGCTTCCTGCATTTGGCCATGCGCAAATGCCACTCTAGCATCTGGTACAAGTAGAGCAATCTCCTCTGCTTTTCGTTCAATATCTTCCACACGATTATATAGAAAGTATACCTGACCATCTCTCGCAAGCTCACGTTCAATTGCTTCCTTCGTAAGGGAACCGTTGTATTCCATTACATATGTTTGAACTGGAAAACGATTTTCTGGTGGCGTTTCAATGACAGATAAATCACGAACCCCAAGCATAGACATATGAAGCGTTCGAGGAATCGGCGTCGCAGTCAACGTTAAAACGTCAATATTAGCCTTTAGCTGCTTAATTTTTTCCTTATGGGTGACACCAAAACGTTGCTCTTCATCGACAATAAGCAATCCAAGGTCTGTAAAATGGAGATCTTTAGATAATAGACGATGGGTACCAATAACGATATCTATTGTTCCATTTTTTATTCCCTTGATTGTTTCTGTTTGTTGCTTTTTAGATCGAAAACGGCTTAATAACCCAATGTTTATAGGAAACTCTTGAAACCGCTCTTTTATTGTTTCAAAATGTTGCTGGGCCAAAATCGTTGTAGGCACAAGGATCGCAACTTGCTTTCCATCATGAATCGCTTTAAAAGCGGCACGGATCGCTACCTCTGTTTTACCGTACCCAACATCACCACATAAAAGTCGATCCATTGGTCGCTCTCGTTCCATATCACGCTTAATTTCCAGTGCGGATCTAAGTTGGTCATCCGTTTCTTGATATGGGAAGGAAGCTTCAAATTCGCGTTGCATATCAGCATCAGGAGAGAATGCATACCCTTTAGCTGCTTCCCTTTCTGCATAAAGTTTAATGAGATCATCAGCTATATCTTTAACAGAAGACTCAACCTTTTTCTTCACGCGTTTCCAGTCACTACCACCAAGCTTATATACTTTAGGTTCCTTTCCTTCAGAGCCTACGTACTTTTGCACAAGATCAATTTGCTCAACAGGGACATATAATTTGTCGTCCGCTTGATATTTAATGTGGAGATAATCTTTATGAACACCGTTAATCACCAGTGTTTCTATACCTAGATACTTACCTATCCCATGATTAACATGAACTACATGATCACCGATTTGCAACTCAGAGTAGCTTTTTATTCTCTCTGCATTGGAGAGCTTTTGTCGACTTTTTGGTTTTCTTGTTTTTTTATTAAAAATTTCCTGTTCAGTAATTACAACCATTTTAGATGATGAAAGTTCAAAACCAGTTTGTAATGACCCTTCTAAAATTTGAATACCCGATAATATTCTTGTTGAATCTTCATTTATTGCTGCTTCAATTTCATAATCGAGTAAAACTGATTGTATTTTCTTTGCTCTTTGCACATCCGGCGCTAAAAAGGTAATAGAAAAGTCATTTTTACGCCAACGGTCGACTTCCGTCTTTAATAAATGCATTTGCCCGTGGAAATTTTGCATCAACTTACACGAGACATTTGCAATATTCTGCGGACTTGTATTCGGAATATGTCTTAAAAATAATGATAAATAAACTCGCGTAAACTTATGACTGGAAATAAGCTGAACCAGCTTATGGGATACCACGATATCATTAATAATGGTCCCTTGCTCCAAGAGCGCTGTATACCATTCAGCCTCTTCTTTTTCAAGCCGCTCATTCATTTCATGAATGCGGCTCATTTCATCAAATATAAGTAAAGTATCACTAGATAGATAGTCTAGTAAGCTTGAAGCGGGTTGATAGGCATATGATAAGTATTTGAAAAAGTTCTCTGGTTTTTGCCCATTCCGAAATTGTTCTAAATCTATTCCGATATTTTCAGCCATACGTTCTTTTGATTTTTCACTTTTTAGCCTTTTTAAAGACTTAGAAAGATCCACTTCTAACTGAGCAGCAATCTGCGGCAACTTACTAGTGTTAATTGGTGTCTCAGTCGCAGGGCCAATTACAATTTGATCCACCTTTTCCTTAGACCGCTGATCATCAATGGAAAAAGCACGGATAGAATCTATCTCTGTATCGAATAATTCAATTCTGATTGGATCTGCTTCTGTAAGCGGATAAATATCTAAAATCCCCCCACGCACGCTAAATTCACCTGGTGCGCTTACCATTTCAGATCGACTATATCCCATCTCCACTAGTGTAAGCATGTCCTTTTCCATATCAATATCTTTTCCTACTTCTAAATGAAGCTGATATTGTTTCCATTCAGACGGCGATGGCATCATTTTCCTTAAGCCTGCCATTGGAACAACAAAAACACCGCGTCGCCCGGACGCCATGTAGTTAAGAGTTTCAATTCGTTGAGCACGTAATTCCGGACTTGCAATACTTAACTCTGCCGCAATTAATTCATTTGATGGGTATAAAAACAACTGATCATCATCGATAAATTGTGCCAGGTCGTCATGTAACTTTTGTGCCTGTAAAAGATTATGTGTAACGACAACAATTGATTTTCCTGTTTGTTTCGCTGCCGCTGCTATAAAAACCGCTCTTGTAGAGCCGGATAACCCCGCTATTAGCTGTTCTGGTAGGTTTTCTTCCACCCCAGCAATAATTGATTGTATTTCATTTTGTTCTATTATCATTTTCTCTAAACCGTGCATTTCAATCTCCTCTTTTCAAAAAGTAACCATAACAAAACAGATAGCACTCGATTAGGCCCAACTTACACCCTAAATCCGAATGGAAAAATAAAAGCTCTTTGTAAGCGAAGAACATCCAGTAACATGATGTGGAACAAAGCTGACTTGTCACGCCGTGTAGTAAACAGAAAAATGCTTTGGATTTCTACTCCAAAGCTTTTAGTGAATGAGATAATCATACTGGTGCAAATCGGGGTTTTTAAGAAGCGTCTCATGACAGTCTTCACAAATTGCTTGAATATGAATGTCTCCATTCGAATGATAAGCGACCATTTCTTGTCTTTCTTCATTAGTTAATAGATGGATCCCTAGTTGTTCAATATTCAAAGAAACGCCTTCAATAGTACCCATCTTGGCCGCACAATGACGACATTGGTAGTGAATTAGCATGGAATAACCTCCTTGCAATACAAATACAAACATATCTATATTATGATCGCTATTGCCTGGAGTTATTCATTATTTTATATTAAAATCATTCATTACCTCAATAAAGGGTTTTTCTAACCACTTTTCACACGCATTAGCACATGTTTGTACGACTGTTTGCATCTCTTGCATTTCTTCCTTACGAAACTTGCCTAACACATAGTCGGGAACCTTCATACCAAGTGGTGGCCGATCTATTCCAACCCTTAACCTATTAAAATTTTGGGTTCCAAGGCTTGCAATTGTTGATTTAATACCATTATGTCCACCAGCACTACCTTTTTGCCTAAGTCTAATTTTACCAACAGGCAAATCTAAATCATCATAAATGACGAGTACATTTTCCATATCTATATCATAGTATTCCATAACCGGACGTATGCTTTCACCAGATAAATTCATATATGTTAATGGTTTTAATAAAATAACTTTTGATCCACCTCGATGAATCAAAGAATAAACACCATTGAATTTATTTTGATTTAACGGCATAGCAAATCGATTAGCCAGCTCCTCAATTACCTCAAAGCCTATATTATGCCTCGTCTTATTATATGCTGAGCCGGGATTTCCCAATCCTACAATTAATTTCATTTAGTACCACTCCAGTATACATATACCTTTATTATACAGAAAAGTATTATCCACACAATCAAAATTATACAAAGCATTCTAAAAACCATTATAAACGCTAGTTAATTTTTTGGAAACTGATGTATGCTTTTGTTAATGTAAAAAAACTTCCTTTTTATCTAACGATAATAAAGCGCAGCCTCCCGGGGCTGCGCTCAATTTAATGATTAACATGTTTTATTTTTCTTCTGCTTGTCCTTCTGTAGAAGCTTCTCCAGCATTTTCTGTTTCTGCTTCCTCTTCTCTAGGAGGTGTAATTGCAGCAATAGATTCTTCGTCTTCATGGTTGATGACAACGGAATAATTTCCACGTACATCAGCTACTGTTACGCTTTCGCCAATTTCTAAACCAGAAATATCTACTTCAATAACTTCAGGAATATCATCTGGCTTTGCAGTAATTGTTAACTCATGAAGAATATGTTGAAGCACTCCACCAGATTTCACTCCTGCAGCATCTTCAGATAATTCAACGCGAACATTCGCCTCGATTTCAACTGACATGTCTACAGCTAGGAAATCAGCATGAATAACTTCTTTTCGTATTGGGTCTTCTTGATACTCATGGAGAATTACATTTAATTTCTTTCCTTCTAAATCAAGTGAAATAACACCATTTCTTCCTACTTCACGCATTACTTTTAGAAAGCTTTTGCTTTCCACAGAAACCGGTGTATTTTCCACATTATATCCGTAAACTACAGCTGGGACGTCCCCTTCTGAACGTAGTTCACTTAATTGCGAATGTCGCTCATTTGTACGTGTCTGTGCTTTTAATACTGTACTCATCTGTATCATTCACTCTCCTGTAAATTAAAAAATTGTCAATATCCCTATCATTACCCTATCACAATAATGAATAAACATCTATTATTATGGAATATTTCTGTAATTTTTAGATCTTAGAAGACTTACCACAATGTGACTATAGATGTGGAGTCGTAACGTGGTTTCCTTGTCTTCTACCGTAGATGGTACTTTAATGCACTAAATTCACTAACTTCTGTAAAAGCGATTCAGTCGAATAACGTACTTACCGATTGATTCTCATGCACACGAATGATTGCTTCGCCTAGTAAAGCGGCTACTGATAGTTCTTTAATTTTGCTGATTTTCTTCTCTTCTGGAAGAGCGATTGAATTTGTAACAATCAGTTCTTCGATTTCTGAGTTCTGGATTCTTTCGATTGCTGGTCCTGATAGTACCGGATGTGTACAGCATGCATACACCTGTTTTGCTCCGTTTTCCTTCAGTGCACTCGCAGCAAGTGTGATCGTTCCAGCAGTATCAATAATATCATCAATCAAAATAGCAATTTTCCCATCGACATTACCTACAATATTCATTACCTCTGCCACGTTCGGACGCGGACGGCGTTTATCAATAATTGCAATTGGTGCCTTTAAGCGATCTGCTAGCCTTCTTGCTCTCGTTACACCGCCGTGATCTGGAGAGACGATGACGATATCTTCTTTATTAAAATTTTTCTCTTTATAATAGTCTCCCAAAATAGGTACTCCCATTAAGTGATCATTTGGAATATCAAAGAAACCTTGTATTTGAGGGGCATGGAGGTCAAGATTAATCATGCGAGTTGCACCCGCTGTTTCAATTAAGTTAGCGACAAGCTTAGCTGTAATAGGTTCACGTGCTCTTGCTTTGCGATCTTGACGGGCATAACCGTAATAAGGCATTACAAGATTAATTGTTTTTGCCGATGCACGCTTTAGCGCGTCAATCATAATGAGTAATTCCATCAAATGATGATTGACAGGTTCGTTTGTAGATTGCACAACATATACGTCGCAACCACGGATACTTTCTTCAATATTTATTTGAATTTCTCCATCACTAAATTGGTTTACGGAGCATTTTCCAAGTTCCAATCCTATTACATCTGCAATTTCTTCCGCCAAAGCACGGTTTGAACTTAATGAAAATATTTTTAAACTAGGGTCAAGATATTGATTTGACATGTCGAGCCTCCAATTAATTATTCAAATTTAGTTTCTTGACATAATTCTCTTTATTCACTTGCTTGGCACGCCCAATAGAAAGGGCTTCCCCGGGTACATCCCTTGTAATCGTTGAACCCGCCGCAATAAATGCACCTTTACCAATTGTAACAGGTGCAACAAGATTTGAATTGCATCCCACAAATACATTATCCTCTATTTTTGTTAAAAATTTATTTTTTCCATCATAATTGACTGTAATTGAGCCACATCCAAGATTTACATCTGATCCAACTTCTGCATCTCCTACATAACTTAAATGTGATGCCTTACTACGTTTGCCAATTTCCGACTTTTTCACTTCTACAAAATTTCCAACTTTTACTTCATCATGAATAATGGATTCTGGACGAATATGGGCAAATGGACCAATATTTACATGCATTCCAACCGTACTGTCGTGAATAACAGACTGACGAATGATTGTATTATCACCAACATTAGAATTTTTCAATTCACTATTAGGACCTATTATACAATCTTCCCCAATTACTGTTTTCCCTTGTATTATCGTTCCAGGAAGAATGATTGTGTCGGATCCTATTATAACATCTGCATCAATATATGTGCTCATTGGATCCTTTAACGTAACCCCATTACGCATATGTTGGTCATTAATTCTTTGTGTCATGATCCTTTCCGCCTCTGATAAAGCAACACGGTCATTGACACCTAATGTTTCTTCAAATTCTGGCGTTTGATATGCTGTAACATGTTCATTCGCATGCTTTAATATTTCAATTACATCAGGAAGGTAATACTCTCCTTGTGTATTTTCATTCGACACTTGATCGAGCACATTAAATAATATTTCATTATCGAAACAGTATGTTCCTGTATTAATTTCATTTACATTTCTTTCTTCTTCATTTGCATCCTTATGTTCCACAATTTTTTCCACGGAGCCATCGGAATTACGAATAATACGGCCATAACCGTCTGGTTGCTCCGCTATAGCAGTTAATACTGTCGCTTTAGCCTTTTGTACTTCATGATACTTCAATAAAGCTTCCATCGTTTCAGCTTTTATAAGTGGCGTATCCCCGCAAATGACGAGTGTCGTTCCTTTTTTTCCGTACAATATATCTTTCGCATGTTTTACCGCATGGGCCGTTCCTAACTGTTCCTCTTGAAGAACGAAATCACTTTTTCCTTCTAGGTATGTTTTAACAATTTCCGCTCCATGTCCAACTACCGTTACTGTTTGTTCCACTTTGAGTTTTGAAGTATTGTCGACTACATGCTCAACCATTGGCTTACCGCAAACTGGATGGAGCACTTTGTATAGTTTTGACTTCATTCTAGTTCCTTGCCCTGCGGCCAATATTACAGCGAATCTTTTTGTCATAAACGGTCCTCCAATGTTATTTTCCATTATGAATATATCTTAAATTGCGTGTTTTTTCAAGAAAACGATAGAATAAGCACAAATTTGCCATGTAATTTGTCGAAAAAAGGTACAGTTTAATGTGATTATTTATCGATAATAAGAACTGAAGTGTAAGAAGATAAATTAGTTATTTGTAAATTCACCTACTGAAACGAAGATACCATGAACAGATAGAGTATGGATACATTATCCATTGTACCCAATTAAACTTATACATTCTAATCAAAAAAAAGAACCTAACTCTAAGGTTAGGCACTTCTTGCAGTTGTATAATTAGGAAGCACCAGCTTCTTCCAACTCTGGTTCTTCGATTTCCCCCATACGATGATACTCTGCCAATACAACATCCTGAATTTTGCTACGAGTGTTTGAATTGATCGGATGAGCAATATCACGGAATTCTCCGTCCGGAGTACGCTTGCTTGGCATTGCAACAAACAATCCGTTATTTCCGTCAATCACACGAATGTCGTGAACAACAAATTCGTTATCCAGCGTAATTGATGCAATCGCTCTCATTCGTCCTTCTGTGTTAACACGGCGTAATCTCACATCTGTTACTTCCATTGTGTTCACCACCTTCTGCCCCTAGATAGAATCATAAGTATGTATTCAACAAAAGTTATCTATCTCCTTCTTTTAAATGTAAATCTTTATAAAATTTACATTTAAAAGGTTTATTTTGGATATTTTGCGTTTTTGAAGCTAATAAAAACCACCACTCCCGCAATAGGAATGGTGGTAAATTTTATCGAATAAGTGCGATTACTTCGATTTCAAGAAGTACATCTTTAGGTAAACGCGCTACCTCCACACAAGATCGTGCGGGTTTATGTATTGGAAAGTATCCAGCGTATACATCATTTATAACAGCAAAATCATCCATATTTTTAATAAAGACAGTCGCTTTCACTACTGTATCAAATGAAGCGCCTGCTTCCACTAACACCGCTTCTAGGTTACGGAAAACTTGGTGCGCCTGTTCGGTAACATCCTCCGAAACGATTGTTCCTTCTGAAGTTAACGGAATTTGTCCCGAGCTAAAAAACATATTATTAACTATAATTCCTTGTGAATATGGGCCAATAGCAGCCGGTGCTTTGTTTGTAGATACTGATCTCATTAAAATCACTCCTTATAAAAATTTTGTTTTTTCAAAAAAGAAGTTCCCTTTTACTACATTGATCTGCTTCCCTTTTACATCGACATCTGACAGTTTAATAAGTGATATATAATCTTCTACAAGGCGCTCTTCCTGGTATTCCGCTTCGACTAGAACTGCAATTCCAGCTACAGTGGCATTAAATTCAGCGAGAAGATTAACCATCCCGTTTACAGTGCCTCCAGCCTTCATAAAGTCATCGACTATTAAAACCTTTGCACCTTCCTTTAAACTACGTTTTGAAAGAGACATAGTTTGCAGACGCTTTGATGAGCCAGAAACATAATTTATACTGACAGTCGAACCTTCTGTTACAAGACTATCACGTCTCACCACGACAAAAGGAACATTTAAATGGTGTGCAACCGCTTGAGCAATAGGAATCCCCTTCGTTGCTACAGTCATAATTACATCTATATCACGGTTTGAAACAGCAGATGCTAAATGCTTTCCAACTTCATTCAATATTTGAGAATCGCCAAGCAAGTCTGTCATGTATAAGTAGCCACCTGGAAGTAATCGATCTGTATCTGCAATAAGATGACAAAGTTGGCCGACAAATTCTTCAGCCTGTGCTTCCTTTACCTTAGGGATGTATTTAACCCCCCCTGCAGCCCCAGGATACGTTTGTAGGGTACCAATCCCTTGATTTTCAAATGTATCCTTTATAATGACTAAATCCTCACTAATAGATGACTTAGCTGATGAGTATTTTTGAGAAAAATGAGTTAATGAAACAAGCTTTCTAGGATGATTCATTAAATAATGAGTCATGTCCACAAGACGCTCGCTGCGGCGGAATTTCATTTTATAACCTCCTGCGTAAACCAAATACGAATATTATTACAGTAAATATACACGATTGTACGGTTATTAGCAAGATTTGCTCATTTGATTTTGCACGATGTAGATCATACCTACTCTTCCTACTTCGACGCGACGTACCTAGGCTGTCTCTCCTCTCTCATTTCCAAGGATTCTAGATTCCTGTGCTTTTCGTCGATAGTCAGTTTGATTATTCATCACCAAGCATTCTAACCGCAAACACTTGGCCGCAAAATCCTCGGAGGCCATTATATATTCGCTGCAACCGCGATTCATGATGGACTAAACCATAAACAGTTGGGCCACTTCCACTCATCATAACAGCATCAGCCCCGAACCTTTCCATTTGTTCTTTAATATGAAGTACCTCCGGGTGTAACTTTAATGTGACTCCTTCAAGTGCATTGCCCATATGCCGACAGATCTCATCGTATCTTTGATCTTTTAATGCATTTACCATCGCATTCGTATTAGGATGTTGTATGCTTTGAATATCAAGATTTTTGTATATATCCGCTGTCGACACACCGATAGAAGGCTTAGCTAAGATTACCCAACAATTTGGTGGAGCTGGTAGTTTTGTAATCATTTCTCCTCGTCCCTGTGCCAAAGCAGTACCCCCATGAACACAAAAGGATACATCAGAGCCAATTTCTGCACCAAGTTCCGCCATCTCATTTACTGTTAACTCAAGACCCCATAAAGTATTTAACCCCCTTAATGTGGCAGCTGCATCACTACTTCCGCCGGCTAAGCCTGCTGCTACAGGAATTATTTTATCGATAGAGATAGATACTCCTTCTTTCACGTCATACCTTTCTTTCAAAAGCTTAGCTGCTTGATAAGCAAGATTCCGCTGATCATCAGGAACAAAACGATTATGGGAAATAATCTTGATCTTATCTTCATTCAATGCGGCCAATTCAATGCGATCCGCCAAATCAATTGTCGTCATTACCATTTCGACTTCATGATAACCGTCCGCTCGCTTATTCAAAACATCTAAAGATAAATTGATTTTGGCTGGCGCCTTCATTAAAAGTTTCATTGTTTTCACCTGCTTGTCTTCCGTCTCTTCATTTTTCCCATTTTAACACGAAACCTTCCTCTATCGAAACATATGACAATAATATTATAAAAAAGTGCAAATTCATTTATTTCAAAATGTTTCTATTGACCGTTTTAATTCGTCACTTTTAACTGCGAAGCTAGACACAGAATTATTTCCCCTATCAAAAAAAGCCGAAGCGGTTACTTCGGCTTTTGCGGGTAAAATGTGTTCATTATCTTCAGGCTAGAGGAGCAAATTGTCATTCATCATTTTTTTCGGCAAGCTGCCTTTCCGCCATTTCGATTGCACGCTTAACCATATTGCCTGCATCTCTTGCTCTGATGCCGCCCCAGCCTTCCTTTTGGACGACGTCATGAAAGCCAAGCTCTTTTGCCAACTCTTCTTTCAATTGATCAGACATTACACCTCTACGTCTACCCAAAATAAATTCCCCCTTTAACACCCGCTTTCTTAGTGTGGACCATTATCCTGAAATTACTGAAGGAAATAAAAAACAACAGTAAACAAATGAATGTTTACTGCTGTCCTAGAACTAAGTTACCTGCTGTATCTTCGTAGAAAGTTAATTCAACTGTTTCCGTTAGTACATCTGCATAGCTATAGGAAACACGCTCAAAGGCATTTTCCTCTTGATCTAATTCGATGACAAAAACTGATGGATAAGTTTCTGCCAAAACCCCAGAACGTTCAATTGTTTTTCTGCGGCCTCCATTTGCTTTTAACATTAATCTCTTACCCAAGTTGGAATCAAGGGATTTTTTAATGCTTGCTAATGTTTTTGGCATATCGCTCCACCTCACTGCTTTTTATTTTACCACAGCGCTTTAAAAATGTCAAACAAATCATTAATTTTACCAATGAAACCATCTTGTTGTCAATGTTTTTTTATCAACAAAATCACTAAATTTACAACATGTTTATTATATTCAAATATCGGATTATTATGTATCTAATCATAAATGAAACAATTATTTATTTCACCACTTGTTAAATTAAAAAGCACTGGTGTCAGATTCCAATGCTTTTTTCATCCTTCTTATGTTATTCCTCAAGTAATGCTGGTTTAAAAGGCATACCTGTACGGAGAACCCCCCTCGTTTCGATACCCCCAAGACCTTTTTCTCCTGTGAGTGTATTTCGTAAGACATCCCACACATTTATTCTTTCCATAAATGGCGTAAAACTTATTTTGGCTACAATATATACTGGGTCAAGTGCATGAATATTTACCCGAAGAGGTGAACTTGCAAAATTTGCTCCGGCGAAAATGAGGGATTCAAAATGGGATTGGCATGCCCCAGCGAAAATAACAAGCTGGTCGAGGCTCGGTATCTTTTTCCTTGCCTCTTTTACAGTTTCTACGAAATATTTAGAATGGCGATACGCATTTAAATCAATTTTTTTCCCTTTCGTTTTTGAATATGCATCATGTCCTGTAATAACAAGTATATCCGGACGATACAGTTCAATTAATTCAGCGATGCGTAGATGCATTTCTTTTTCATTACAATGAACACCGTGTACTGTCACTCCAAGCCTTTCATATAGATCTAGGCATTTTTCCAAATAATAGGCATCCCCATCAAGATGAAGTACACGCCCAGGAACTTGGAAAGAATTTAGTTCTTTTCTATACATTGACGTCTCTTTATATTCTTGGGTAAGACGAAGAAGATCCACATCTTGTCTAAACAGTTCAAATGATTGTTCTTCAAGTGAACGTACTTCCGTTATTTTCTTAAGCTGTTCACTTTCAGAAATAAGAATCAAATCTATAACTGGGGCATCTGCCACAAGACGGTAATCTTTTCCTGACAAAATAGCCACCTGTTGGCCGCCTATCTCCCTCATATCGATGACTCTGAATAAGATATCACATTGATAGGAAAGACGGCCAACAATCATATTGATTTCGATCATAGTCACCAACTCCAATGAACAGCGAATAAGTACATTCCTAGTCACAGGCTATGCTATGATTCAAGTTGTTGTGTCAAAATGAATGAAATAAAGACCATAATGCATTACTTAATACACCGAACTCTTGAATAGAGAGGGTTTCTCCTCTTCTTCTCGGATCAATGCCAACCGATTCAAGAACATGAATGATCTCTGCTTTTTTTTCTTTTCCTTGTGGCAGCCCGATTGTTAAGTTATTTAATATTGTTTTTCGGCGTTGAGCAAAAGACATTCTAACAAGCTTAAAGAAAAACACTTCATCGGTTACATCAACTGCGGGCTTTTCCCGCTTAATTAATCGGATAACAGCAGAGTCTACATTCGGTTGCGGCATAAAAACTGTTTTTGGTACAACCATTACCGTTTCAGCTGTTGTATAATATTGAATTGCAATCGATAACGATCCATATTCTTTCGTACTTGGCTTTGCAGCTATTCTTTCCGCTACCTCTTTTTGTAGCATGACGACAATCCCTCGTAGCGGTAAGTCTGCTTCTAATAATTTCAAAATAATAGGAGTGGTTACGTAATAGGGAAGATTAGCTACTACCATCACATCTTTCACGTCATTAAACTCATCTATAATCAGTTGTTTTAAATCTGCTTCAAGTATATCTTGATGAATAAGATTAATATTGCCATAAGGAGAAAGCGTATCTTCCAAAATGGGGAATAAACGCTGGTCAATTTCAAATGCAACGACTTTCTTACTAGCTCTAGCTAAATGTTCCGTTAATGCTCCTATTCCTGGTCCGATCTCAATTGCACCAGAGTCTTTTGTTAATTCTGCAAAACCAGTAATATTACGTAAAATATTTGGGTCAATTAAAAAGTTTTGTCCTAAGCTTTTTTTGAATGAAAATCCATACTTTTTTAGAATCTCTTTTGTGCGTAATGGTGTGGCAATATCTTTTTGCATTAGTTTTGTTCCTCCTGTAAAACGGTCTTTAATGCTTTTGTAAAATCCTCCTTGGATATTTGGAACATCATTAAACGCTTATGAAGCTGTTTTCCATTTGTATAACCAATTTTAAGTAATTCACCAATTCTCTCTCTGCGAACTTTTGCTTTTGCCCCTCCGATTAATCCAGCGTCCATTAATTCGTCCTTAGAAATCCACTCCTCAGCATCTGTCTCCATCTGCTGAGCCTCTTTTAACGCTTCCTGAATAACAGCATCAGATGCATGTTCGACTCCCAGGCCACGACCATGTGCAGGTAAGGCTTGCTTCTTATCAATAAATGCATGTTTACAATCGGGAACATGTTGAGAGATATATTTACGTATTTTTTCACCTGGAAAATCCGGGTCTGTTAAAACGATCACACCTCTCACTCGTTGTGCTAGCTTGATCTTTTCAATCGTTTCTTTAGAAACCGCTGATCCATTTGTTTCAATTGTATCTGCATTAATAGCTCTTTGAATTGCTCTTGTGTCATCTTTACCTTCTACCACAATAATTTCTTTTATTTTCATTTTCCCTCCAAATATTGAAACTCTTTTCATTTGATAAACGTCTAATATATTAAGATGGTTCTCTAATACCTTTTTCACGCCATCTTTCCTAATTGGACCGAAGACAATCGGTAGTTAAATAACTGATTTTTTAGTCGCCCAAATTCGTGCTCATGCACATTACTAGAGCCGATCAAGATATTTAAGTCGTTTTTCTTTGTTTGTTCTAGCACCCATTGTTGAGACCCAAATTCATGCGGCCCCAAGTTATAGTTCGTGTTCAAAATGATGCCAAATTAGAAACAAGAAGTTCGAGGCGAGAAGGTTTTGAGGATCAGAGCGTATGCTTTTAATACGTGAGAACCGGACTTGCACAGGATGTGCTGACTTCTACGTTACCCACAGGACGTGGGCGCTTTTAGTAGAAGTACGTACCTATAGCACGAAGAAATTCGCCGTTTATCATTTGGTGACTTTTTGAACATCCTCTTATACACAACAATAAACGGTGCATACACTTTTCCTATTATAACCTAAAAAAGGATAATGCAAAAAGCAGAGGAAAGACTTTCCCCTGCAGATTCATCATTACTTAGTTTAATACTCTGATTTTCACTTGTTTTCTGCCAAATTTATATGCCTGTTCCTTTGACGGGACAAATAGATCAATTTTGTTTCCTTTGATTGCTCCACCCGTATCACCTGCAACGGCGTGACCATATCCCTCTACCCAAACTTTCGACCCTAATGGGATGACATTTGGATCAACTGCAATCACTTTAAGATTAGGATTAGCATTTAAATTAATACCTGTAGCTGTAACTCCTGAACAACCATTACATTGAGCTGTATAAGCTGTAGCACTGACATACATTTCTTCTCCGCCACTTGGAGTTGCCTCAACAGTTTCGCTGCTGTTTGTTCTAGGTACTGATTTAGATTGCCCACGTGAAGCCTGCGCAACTATAACCTTTGTTCCTACAGCTACAACTTTATCTGTACTATCTTTCACCTTATTTTCGTCGACCAATTTTCTAGCAACTTCCTTGCCATTTTCTTTTGTCACTTCAAACTCTTTTTTCAACAAACCTTCTTCGCCTTCTTGAACTACTTTTTCAGCGCCTTTGGTCATATTTGAATCTTTTTTCGTCACAATTGCGTAATCAATTGGTTCTTCCACTACATCGGTGACCTTTTCAACTCGAATAACGCTAATGACACCATTTGGCTCCAAGCTGGTATCTGGTTCTGGTTCCACACGATCTAAATTACCGAGTGTAACTCCTTGCTGTACTAAAAAGTCAGCGACCGTAGTCGAAGTTGACCAAACTTCCTCCTCTTTATTTCCATTCTTTAATATTAGGGGGAAAGCGCGCTCTATCGCTAGGTTCATATTTTCTGAAATTTGCTCTTCAAGCGAAACACTAATTTGATCATGCTCAGACATTGTAATGTTGTTTTCACCTAAAAACTCTTCAACTGTTTTAGCCGTCGTCCAAACTCGTTCGGAATATTCTCCATCTTTTAAAACAACAAGTTTTGCTGGTTCCCAGATTACATTGAGTTTATTCTTAACCAATGCATCTTTGGAATGAGACAAAAAATCATCATCTTTTATATTTATGTTAAGATCTGTAAAAATTTCACCAATCGTTTTAGCATGCGTTCTAACTACTACTTCATCGCCATCAATTGTAAGCGCGACTACATTCTTTGTACGTTCGTATGTCAAGATGCTTAATGTCGCTAAAAACACTATGAAACTAGCAACAAAAATACCTAATTTCTTTCTACTCATTGATGCAAAAGATAACCTTTTTGTGGGTTTTGTCTTCACAAAACACGCCTCCTTCTTCTCCGAGAGATTATATATATACTATTTATCATTTGTCAACCCCTATCCCTTTTTGGTAAGTTACGCATCATTATGACGATAGATTACTAAAAAGAAAAGAAATAGTTAACGACAAAATTACTCTTTGGAGTAGTAAAGTTTTGTTGAATTTCCTGCAAACCAACTAAGAGAAGGCATCCACTTTCACACATTAGCGTATTTTTTGTCATTCAATGTTGAATACTTTTTTTGCATTCGCTGTCGTTGCCTGCGCTACTTCATCTAGTGAAAGACCCTTCAATTCCGCAATTTCTTCTGCAACAAATTTTACAAATGCAGGTTCATTCCTTTTGCCTCGGTAAGGATGTGGTGCCAAATACGGACAATCCGTTTCAATGAGCAAACGATCGATTGGCACTTGTACGGCCACTTCTTTTGGTTTTTTTGCATTTTTAAATGTTACCGGGCCACCTAAAGAAATATAAAAGTTTAAATCTATACACTCCTTCGCAACTTCTGCACTACCACTGAAACAATGCATAATTCCGCCAACTTCATATGCCTTTTCTTCTTTCAATATTTGAACGATATCTTGAGTAGCTTCTCTATTATGGATGGTAATTGGCAAATTCAGCTTTCTTGCTAGTCTGATTTGTCTTCTAAACACATCTTGTTGGACAGACTTAGGAGATTTATCCCAATGATAGTCTAACCCCATTTCACCAAGAGCTACAACTTTTGGATGTGCTGCAATTCCTTCAATCCAAATCAGGTCATCCTCAGTCATATCGATTGCATCAACGGGATGCCAACCTACACTTGCGTATAAAAACTCGTATTTCTCAATTAACTCTAGTGCCTTTTGGATCGTCTTTCGATCAAAGCCAACTACAACCATTTTTTCTACGCCTGAAGCTTGTGCTCGGTTTATTACTTCTTCAATATCTTCTGAGAATTGATCATCATTTAAATGTACATGTGTATCAAAAAGCATAGTCAAAATCCTCTCTTTAAGAGTATACGCTATAGTATCGTTATCATTATCACAGTAAACTAACATTTATATTACATTAAAGCAACATAGAGAGGGATATATAAACTGCAAGTAAACACTTCCACCCTCTACGCTACCAAGTTATAACAATATATCTGAATTTTCAGCACTATTAAATTTACTTTACAAGCGCTCCGTTTTCAAGAGTTTGGTCCACGCTTGCTAAAGCAAGAACACCACTTTTTTCACCAGCAAGAATCATTCCTTGTGATAATTCTCCTCTTAATTTCACTGGTTTTAAATTAGCTACAACTATTACTTTCTTTCCGATTACTTCTTCTGGTTTATAAAACTCTGCAATTCCCGAAATAACTTGCCTTTTTTCATATCCTAGATCCAATTGGAGTTTTAATAATTTATTTGTCTTTTTTACTGGCTCGCAATGAATAACTTCCGCTACCCTTAATTCCACTTTCATAAAATCATCTATGGATATTTCTGGGTTTGGTTCAGATATCTCATCTTCTTGCTTCTGTTGTTCTTCCGTGGCAGGAACTTGTCCTTGCATTTGGGCTTTGATATACGTTATCTCTTCTTCCATTTCTAAGCGTGGAAAAATTGGTTCGCCTTTTTTAACAACGATCGTATCTTTTGGTATATTTCCAAATGATTCAAGACTTTCCCATGATTTATATTGCTCATTCTCTATTTTCAACTGATCAAAGATTTTCCCAGGCGTTTGTGTTAAAAATGGCTGTAATAATATTGCAACGCGTCTTAACGAGTCAGCTAGATGAACCATAACACTTCCAAGTTCTTTACGTTTCGTTTCTTCCTTAGCTAAAGTCCAAGGTTGCGTTTCATCAATATATTTGTTTGTTCTACTTACTAATTGCCAGACGGATACTAAGGCAACTGAAAACTCCATTTTTTCCATGGCAACTTCATATTGTTTAACTGTTTCTTTATTGACAGCTAGGAGATCTTCATCGAAGGCAGTTACTATACCTTCATATGCTGGGATATTGCCATCGAAATATTTATTAATCATGGCAATTGTTCTGTTCAATAAATTACCAAGATCATTTGCTAAATCGAAATTGATCCTCTCTACAAATCCTTCAGGTGTAAAGACGCCATCTGAACCAAACGGCACTTCACGTAATAAGTAATAACGGAGAGCATCGAGTCCATAGCGGTCAATTAACGTAACTGGGTCTACAACATTACCTTTTGATTTTGACATTTTTCCATCTTTCATTAACAACCAACCATGCGCAAACACTTTCTTTGGAAGTGGCAGTTCGAGAGCCATAAGCATAATTGGCCAATAAATAGTGTGAAAACGAACAATTTCTTTTCCAACAAGATGAACATCTGCTGGCCAATATTTTACATAATTAGCGTCGTTGTCCGATCCATAACCAAGGGCGGTGATATAGTTCGTCAATGCGTCGATCCATACATAAATAACATGTTTTGGATTCCCTGGTACTTTAATTCCCCAATCAAATGTTGTCCTAGATACAGCTAAATCTTCTAGTCCTGGTTTTAAGAAATTATTAATCATTTCATTTTTTCTAGATTCTGGTTGGATGAATTCCGGATTTTCATCGTAATATTGAATTAGTCGATCCACATATTTACTCATTTTAAAGAAATATGACTCTTCTTTTACTTTTTCAACTGGACGACCACAATCAGGGCAATTCCCATTTTCTAATTGGAATTCAGTGAAGAAAGACTCACAAGGTGTACAATACCAACCTTCATATTCATCAAGATAAATATCTCCTTGTTCAAGTAAACGGTGAAATATCTTTTCTACTACTTGTTTATGGCGTGTTTCAGTTGTTCGGATAAAATCATCATATGAAATATCCAATTTATTCCACAGATCCTGAATCCCACTAACTATATCATCTACATATGCTTGTGGAGATAATCCATTCTCTTCTGCCTTTTGTTGAATTTTCTGTCCGTGCTCATCTGTCCCCGTTAAATACATAACATCATATCCACGTAGCCTTTTATAGCGCGCCATCGCATCACCTGCCACGGTCGTATACGCATGACCTATATGTAAATTTCCACTTGGATAATAAATCGGTGTTGTTAAGTAAAACGTTTTTAATTTTTCTTTCATCTTAAGCCCTCCATTAACTATAAATTCTCATTGGCATCTTAACCTCTTATATCTTCAAAATATACGTGAAATTAACTATTTGCGCAACTTGAGCAGTTTTTTTATGCTTACTTTTTATTCTTTTTGCGTAATCAGACGGAAAACGTATGTTATAGGAACAGAAGGTTTTAAACATTGGAACATTTTTTCAAATAAGAAAAACAATTCTCACGTTGAATGAACAATGCAAGAAAATCTTTATTTCTTACATTTTTTGTTTTTTTAATAATTGACGTTAATGGGAAAGAATGGTATGCTGAAAACACGAAGAAAATTGTCGAATTATGGCGATTAAACTAGTATTCTATTTTTTAATATTGTAGGAGGAAATAACATGAAATCTACAGGTATTGTGCGTAAAGTTGATGAGTTGGGCCGGGTAGTAATTCCTATAGAACTACGCCGCACATTAGGTATAGAAGAAAAAGACGCTCTTGAAATTTATGTGGACGACGATAAAATTATTTTGAAAAAATATAAACCAAGCATGACTTGCCAAATTACTGGAGACGTATCCGATAATAATGCAGTACTTGCTGGTGGTAAACTTGTTCTTAGTCGCGAAGGCGCAGACCAACTGATTAAAGAAATTCAAGATGCATTTACTAAAAATTAATGAACCAAAAGAAGTAGACTTATCCGAGTGAACTACGGATAAATCTACTTCTTTTTTTAGGCCCACACGACGTGGCGACCTTAGCCGTTGTTCCTTAACGTTCCTTAACGTTCCTTAACGCGTTCCTTAACTGTCTAACTCTAAGGCTTGTTTAAGATCATTAACTAAATCTTCAACATCTTCTAACCCTACTGAAATACGTACAAGACCATCTTCAATTCCCAATTCCAGTCTTCTTTCACGTGGAATGGATGCGTGGGTCATTAATGCTGGTACCGAAATAAGACTTTCGACCGCTCCTAAACTTTCAGCAAGGGTAAAATATTTCACCTTATTTACAAGCGCCAGTGCTTTTTCCTCATTTTCCACTGTAAAGGAAATCATTCCACCGAAACCATCAGCTTGCTTTTTATGAATCGAATGGCTAGGATGATCTTCAAATCCTGGATAAAATACCTTTTCCACACCAGAGTGGTTTATTAAAAATTCAGAAATTTCTTTCGTGTTTCTTTCTATTTCTTCCATTCTAATACCGAGTGTTTTAATACCCCTCATCAGCAACCAACTATCTTGCGGGCCAAGTATACCACCTGTGGAGTTTTGAATAAAATGCAATTCTTCTCCAATTTTTTTATCTGCAGCTACAATAAGCCCAGATACTACGTCACTATGTCCACCTAAATACTTTGTAGCACTGTGTAATACGATATCAGCACCAAATGTAATCGGTGTTTGCCAGTATGGTGTACTAAAGGTATTATCGACGATTAATTTTAACTCATATTCATTTGCAATCGAACTAATCGCCTCAAGATCCGTTATCTTCAGTAGTGGGTTTGTTGGCGTTTCTACGTAAATAGCTTTCGTATTTTCACGAATGGCGCTTTTTACCTGATCTAATTTAGTTGTATCTACAAACGTCACTTCAATACCAAATTTATTAAATACTTTCGTCATCAGGCGAAACGTACCACCGTAAACATCATCTGTAAAAATAAAATGATCACCTTTGGAAAAAAGCTGTATAACCGCTGTAATTGCCGCCATCCCCGATGCAAACGCAAAACCGCGAACTCCGCCTTCCATCTCAGTAATGAGCTTCTCCAGTGCTTCCCTCGTTGGATTTCCAGTTCTTCCATATTCATATTCAAAATTTCCAACACCATTTTGTTTAAATGTACTTGCGTGATGAATTGGAATCGTTACAGCCCCTGTATGGGGATCTCTGCCTACGCCACCATGGATTAATCTCGTTTTCTTTTTCATCATTCAGCCACCTCATCGTAAATATTACTACTTATATATCGTTCACTGCTATCTGGGAAAATGGTGACAATATTTGTACCAGGCTTCGCCTTTTCTGCCTCTGCCAAACTAGCAGCCATTGCAGCTCCTGAAGAACTGCCTACTAATACGCCTTCTTTTTTCGCTAACTCCTTCAAATAATAGAAAGCTTCATTATCAGAGATTGTATACATTCCATCAAAATAAGATTCATCCATAAAGGTTGGTACAAATTCCATCCCGATTCCTTCCGTTCGATGAGCCCTCGGTACCCCGCCATTTAAAATCGATCCCTCTGGTTCTACAATCACACATTTTATTTGCTCATTGCGCTCCTTTAAATAGCGAGATGTTCCCATAAAGGTGCCGCCAGACCCCGCTCCAGCTATAAATATATGAACCTTCCCATCTAGTGCTTCATATATTTCCGGACCTAAGGTTTCATAATATGTCTGCGGATTATTAAGATTTTGGAATTGACCTGGATAAAACGCTCTGGGAATACTTGCTAATAGCTCCTTTGTTTTTTGAATAGCGCCCTCCATTCCATGCTTTGTTGGCGTATTGACAACTTTTGCCCCAAGCGCCCGCATTAACGTCTGTTTTTCCTTACTGAATTTCTCGGGCGTCACAAAAATTGCGTTCACTTCATATTTTAAAGCAGCAAGCGCGAGTCCGATGCCTGTATTGCCCGCTGTCGGTTCAATAATCGTGCCGCCTTTCTTTAGCTTACCGCTCTCGATTGCCCGCTTGAGCAAAAATAAACCGAGTCTATCCTTCACACTGCCACCTGGGTTAAAATACTCTAGTTTTGCAAACAACCGAACACTTGTCGGCAATGGAAAGGAAGTAATTTCTAACAGTGGTGTATGCCCAATCAACTCTTGAATATTTTTTGCATATTTCATTGTCCATACCTCTTTTATGAAAAAACTTCTGTCCATTCATCACGGTGCGATAACATAGCTTTTGCTAGTTCTTTTGCGCCTTCTAAACTATGGCTTGCAGCCCATCCACATTGCACCTCATTACAAGCTGGCACTTCGGTAGCTGATAGCACATCTGTCAATGTTTTTTCAACAATCATTAAAATGTCATCATAATCATCATGATTAATCACTGACAGATAATAGCCAGTTTGGCATCCCATTGGGCTAATATCCACAATTTTATTCGAGTGATCTCTGCTAAATTCCGCCATCATATGTTCAAGCGAATGAATTGCTGCCATTTCCATATGTTCTTTATTGGGTTGTGTAAAACGAAGATCATATTTATGAATTACATCACCGTTTACGCCTTTTTTAACACCCGCAAGTCTTATAAAAGGGGCCTTTACTTTTGTATGATCCAAATTAAAACTTTCTACGTTCATCGCTTGTTTTTTAGACATCAGAATTCCTCCTCATTTAGTTGCTTCGTTTAACTATACAAAGTCATTTTTCTTTGTGAATGTACTTGAAAATCGACTTGATTTAATTATTTTATGCGGTACAGGAACGGTTGTGTAATATTACTTCTTCTAAAATACGATCATAATCACGAAATAATTCCATATACTCAGGATTATAATCAGTCACAACCTCCTCAAAGGTATTGACCAATTATCAAAAAGTAAATTACATTCACTATCCACACTTTATATACTTCTTATCCTATGTAAATACTTAGGATTAATATATAATTAAATTTATCATTTATTGCAATGAATTGCAAAGAAGTAAACTGTCGAATATTCAACAGTTTACTTCTTTAGTTTTCAATATGATAGGCTTGATAAATATCACGTTTTGCAACTTTACGATCGAGTGATGTTTGTTTGATCGCTTCTTTAGATGATAGTTGTTGCACATCTATATAGTGTTGAACATGTGCCTTTATTCCCATGTCAGTCCACCATGGCACGTCGCTTTCTTCGACCTCTTCTGCATTCCCCTCAACAATAAGACAAAATTCACCGCGGATTTCTGTTTGTTCTGCCCATTGAAGCGCCTCTTCAATCGTTCCACGCATAAATTCTTCAAACTTTTTCGTAAGCTCACGGCAGAGAACTATTTGCCGATCACCTAATACAGAGAGCATCGATTTTAATGTTTCTTTCAATCGATGGGGCGCCTCATAAAAAATAACAGTACTAGTCTGTTTTTTCAATACTTCCAATTCAGTTTTCTTCTCCTTTTTACCCCTTGGTAAAAATCCATAGAAGAAGAAAGGATGTGGATTTATACCAGAAGCAATGAGTGCAGTCAAAGCAGCGTTCGCCCCTGGCAAAGGCACAACAGTATATCCGGCGGCAATTGCCTCTGCAGCTAGCTCATAGCCAGGATCAGAAATACAAGGCATGCCTGCATCACTAACAAGTGCCACTTTTTCACCTCTTGCTAGCCTTGTTAGCAATTGTAGCCCACTCGCTTCCTTATTATGTTCATGATAGCTTACTAATGGTGTAGCAATCTCAAAGTAATTGCATAGCTTTTTTGTATTTCGCGTGTCTTCAGCGGCAATAATATTGGCTTCTTTCATCATACGAATAGCACGAAAGGTCATATCTTCTAAATTACCGATCGGAGTTGGTACCAAATATAGAATTCCTTTATTGTCTGTGACACTAAAGCTCTTTTGAATCTTCATTCCAATCACCAGCTTCTCTTAAAAATTGTTCTTTCTTTAAACGAGACAGCTGTTTAAAAGCATATTCAGCTCTCATCGCCGCTGTTTTATCCTCATACTCAGCAGTGTAAATCATTTTTACTGGTGCTTTCATACGCGTATATTTTGCACCTTTTCCATGATTATGCTGGGCCAGTCTGCGAATCGGATCAGTTGTGTAGCCACCATAGAAGGAGCCATCCCTACATTCTAAAACGTAAAAAAAGTGTTTACTACTTTTCATTTCCAAACAACATCTCTTTCACTTCTAATGTGTACTCATTATCTTGATTATAAACAAATAGGGGCGGTAGTATTTTCAAACCTGCATTTCCATCTTTTATTCCTTCTACTAAGATTGTGTTTGCTTCCTTACCAGGTTTCGGATAAACAAACCTTAACCGTTTCGGTTCCAAGCGATATTGCCGCATCAACATGAATAAATCCATCAGTCTTTCTGGTCTATGAACAAAGGCAACTTTTCCCCCTTGTCGTAGTAGTTGACTACTCACACGAACAACATCTTCTAAATTACATAAGATTTCATGACGGGCAATTGCTAAATGTTCATTTGCGTTGATCACTTCAGGGGAAGGTGATGTAAAATAAGGTGGATTACATGTCACGACATCGAATTTTCCATGTCCGAGCTGTTCAGGGATCTCTTTAATATCTCCGTGAATCATGTTCAAGCGTGCTTCAAGATTATTATAGGAAATACTTCGAACAGCCATACCATACAACCGCTCCTGAATTTCAACTCCGGTTATATTTGCATTTGTTCGATTACTGATAAGTAAAGGTACTACTCCATTTCCACTGCATAAATCAATAATATTTCCTTTTTGAATTGGTAAATATGCAAAACGAGCAAGTAAAACTGCATCAAGTGAAAAAGCAAATACTGAAGGGCTTTGGATAATCCGCAAGTCCTCAGCTAATAAATAATCAAGCCGTTCATCATCGTAGAGCTTAGGCATTACTTTCACCTCCATGTAAAGTCAAACAGCTTAGTCATCTGTTTTGAGTGTAACACCGTTTAAGGAACTTTCACTAAAAAATGCCTACTACATCTTCGTAGTATACTCTTGGGAGCCTTCTGAATCTACTACCTCAACTGCCTTAAAACTAGGTATTTAAAGAGCCTTCCTTTTATAAAAGGAAGGCTGCCTCACATTTTTATGGCCAGTTTTCTCTAGGTAGAAGTTTGTCGAATCTATTATTTCTTATTTAAAAAAGAAAGACAAAACAGACAATCTTCATCACGGCGAGGACTGCCGAAATGAACGTTACAAATATGGAAGCCTTCTTGATAGAGACGAGCAAGATTATCATAGCCTTCGCCAATCTCTGACATTTTGTCGTATACACTTTCCTTCGGTTGTTCTTCAGAATTAGATGATATACTTTTCGTTTCCGGCTCTTGTTCCATATGGTTACGCAAATGCGTATTTTCAAGTCTCAAGGCATGGTTTTCCTCTATTAACTCAGCAAGATATTGCTTGATCTCCCCAAGCTGCTGATACAAATGGCCAATCTGCATCTCCATGCTGCTGACAGAATCGAAGAACTCCTTTTTATCCATATTTTTACACCTCGTTATTCTCTAGCCGGAACTGCACTCTCACTCAATATTTCTTCCAAAGTATAGTCTAAAACGCGTTCCTGCCCTGTTAAATTCACTTGAATCACACGCTCTAATAAATTTAAACCAATAACTTTTCCAGGTCCATCAGGCGTTTTGATCGCCTCACCTATATCAGGTAATTCAGCTTTAGCCTCTTCATATTCATCATTCTCATATTTTAGGCAACACATTAGTCGCCCACACAGCCCTGAAATTTTTGTAGGATTCAAGGAAAGATTCTGATCTTTTGCCATCTTAATTGATACTGGCTCAAAGTCTCCGAGAAATGTAGAGCAACAAAGCATGCGACCACAGGGGCCAATTCCGCCAAGCATTTTCGCTTCATCTCTTACTCCGATTTGCCTAAGCTCTATTCTTGTACGAAAAATTGAAGCCAAATCTTTTACAAGATCTCGAAAATCTACCCTGCCATCCGCCGTAAAATAGAATATTACTTTATTACGATCAAACGTATATTCCACATCAACTAACTTCATGTCTAGCTGATGCTCTATTACTTTGTCGCAACAAACTTCATATGCCTGCTCCGCTGCTTGCTTATTTTCTTCCACATTCATTTGATCCCTTGGGTCAGCCATACGCACTACCTTTTTCAGCGGCAAAACAACATCATGTTCATTTACCTGCTTCTTAGCAGTGACAGCTTTCCCATATTCAATACCACGAGCGGTTTCCACTATTACATAATCATTCTTTTCGATCGGAAACTCTCCTGGGTCAAAATAATATATTTTACCGGCTTTTTTAAACCGGACACCTATCACATTATACAAAAGAAGGTCCCCCTTGCAAATTTAGCACAAGCTGTTCCATTAACAGCTGAGGATTCATATTTGCGTTTAATTTCCGTTTAGCTTCCAGAATGGCAGTCATTTGTTCGGACAGCCGCCTTGACGAGATGTGCAAAGCATCTGATTCAAATATGTTCTTTTGATCCGCATATACAAGCTGCTGTTCCTTCCCCATTTGTATATATAGCACATCTTTATATACAAGCAATAAAAGATTTAAACCTATATCTATTTGAGATTTGTCCTTAAAGTGACCAATCCATTCATCTTGAAGGGCAGTTAACGCATATAATGGATTCTTCTTCAAGACTTCATACAATTTTAACACTATCTTTCGAGCTTGTGCAAACCAATCATCACCATCAAGTTCTAACGCCTCTTGTAAATTATTTGTTATAGATGCCAAGAGTGGGGCCTTTACGGGATGTACACCTGCTTTTTGAAGCTTTTCACTAAAAAAGACAGCAGGAAGTGACTTAAAAGAAACCACTTGGCAACGAGATAATATTGTCGGTAGTATTTGTTGCGGTTGTTCTGTTATTAAAATTGCTGTCGTTTCTGAATGCGGCTCTTCCAAAAACTTCAACAGACTATTAGCTGCCGAAATCGTCATCTTTTCCGCATCCATAATCACATATAGTTTTTTCTTCGATTCCACACCAGACTTACTAAATTCCGTACGCAACGCACGAATCTGATCTATTTTAATCGATAATCCATCAGGTTCAACCATATGGATATCTGGGTGATTTCCATGCTTGATGCGTTTACAATTAATACAACTTCCACAGGGAACGATATTAGACGGATTTTCACAGAAAAGACTTTCCGCTATTAATATACTAACATCCCGTTTCCCTGTCCCTCTTTCACCTTCGAAAAGATAAGCATGAGCAACACGTTTCTTGTTTATACTACTTCTCATCATTTTAGCTGCAAATGGCTGAGCTTGCTCAAATTCGTTCCATGATATGGACACATGCATTCACTCGCTAACATATATAAATTAAGGAGCAATCCAGTAGAAAATATTCTCCAGAATGTTTTGTCCTTTAATGATAATCAAATCATCCGTTTTGGATGTGGTAGCTGCCAATGTACATGACGTACACTGCTAGCATCGATGGACCCACATTCCGTGAGTCCAGTATGTGTAATTTGTTAGATTTTATTAAAATTGATGAAATTGCTCAATTGGAAGAACAAAAACAGTGGCGCCGCCCACCGCTACCTCTACTGGATAGGGGATGTAAGAATCAGCGTTGCCGCCCATAGGCGATACAGGTGCCATTAATTGCTCACGGGTTTTACAATTTTCTCTTATCACTTGAAGCGCTTTAGCTACTCTAACGTCTTCTGTACCAATCATAAATGTAGTATTACCTGATTTAAGAAAACCACCTGTCGTGGCAAGCTTTGTTGCCCTAAAGTTATTATCAACTAATGCACTCATTAATCGATTGCTGTCTTGATCCTGTACAACTGCCATAATTAATTTCATTGGTGAATCACCCCTCCATTTATTAGTTTCATCATATTCTCTTATATTTATTATATCAGCTATCCTTATATGATACACAATGGAAATCAAACAATCTTAAAAATATATTTTTTTAAAACGTAGATCAATCTAAATTCCCTTTTTTGTAAGGAGTAGATCGACTAAAGCTTTTGTCGCTTCATATACATTTTGAATAGATGCACTTGCATCAATGGAAATGATTCTTTCAGGGAATTTCTCCAAAAGAATTTGATACCCTTCCCTTACTTTATAATGGAATTCGAGCTTTTCTAAATCTAAGCGGTTTATCTCCCGGCCTGCATGCTCTTCAATTCTTCTTAGGCCTATTTCAGGGGCGATATCAAAATACAGTGTTTTATCGGGCATTAAATCCCGGATGGCAAATTGATTGATTAAAAGGACTTCCTCTATTCCTAAGCCTCGCGCATGCCCTTGATAGGCGAGCGAACTATCGATAAATCGATCGCAAAGCACAACTGCGCCTTTCTCTAGTGCTGGCACTACCTTTTCCACTAAATGCTGACGCCTCGCAGCTGCGTATAACAAAGCTTCCGTTCTCGCATCCATTGCAGTGTTTTTAGGATCCAAAATAGTTTCTCTTATTTGCTCCGAAATTTGGATACCACCCGGTTCTCTTGTTAACACAACATCAACACCATTATTTCCTATTTCCTTTGCTAACCTTTGAATAATGGTTGTTTTTCCCGCACCTTCGGGACCTTCTATTGTAATAAATAATCCTTGCATTCTATATACCCCCGTTGCCTGTACTTGTTGTTTTAGTATATCAAAGCTAATGAATAAATACTTCTACCATCCCCGCTTGCAGTGCCTCTCCTCCACCTTGAAAACGGGCGCTTATCAGCAATAATTCCTTTAGCCTCTCTATATGTGTAGTTGTAATTTTTTCGCCTGGTAATAATAATGGGATTCCTGGTGGGTAAGGAATGACCATTTTAGCTGCAATTCTTCCGATCGCTTCTCCCATGGGAATCACTTCTGCCGATTTATTTAACATAGCTTTATATGAAAAATACAATTCACTCATTTTTTCCTGCTTATTAACTTTATTATTAATGGCATAGCGTGAGTGGCCTTCTTCCATTCTACCCCAAAATATCTTACTTATTTTGCTAGCTGCTGCTTCATAAGGAAATACCATGTTTTGTTTTAATAGTGGCAGTGTGAAAAGTACCTGATAAGGGTCTGCCATCTCAGGATAAATATGATGTTTTTCAAAAACAGATTGCAACGCATATCCGGTTAAGTCTTCATGAGCAATCAGCATTTTTAACGGATCTTGTCCTATTTCAAGGGGATGAACATATAGATTAGGTATATCGACAAGTTTGTCCAAGAAGGTTTGTCTCTTTTCCATCGTATATGTAATATCCTCGTTTGAAAAATTAGCTAAATAAGAGCGGGCAATATCAAGTGAGGCCATAATAGGATAAGAGGGGCTGCTTGATTGCAAAACGGATAAATAAAATTCAACTTTTTGTCGTTCTATTTGATCGCTATTAATATGCAAATAAGAACCCATCGTCATTGCAGGCAACATTTTATGTGCGGAATGAACAACGATATCAGCACCTAGCTTAAGAGCAGAATCTGGGAATGGATCTCCAATCTGAAAATGAGGTCCATGTGCCTCATCGATTAAAACAATTGATTCTTGTCGATGTGCTATCTCTATAATCGCTTTCAATTTATATGTTTGACCGTAATAATCAGGATATGTAAATATACATGCCTTTATATCAGGATAACGAGCAAATGCTTGCTCCACATGCACCGGTTCTATACTTGAAAACAGCGAAGTACTTTCAGATATGTCAGGGGTTATAAATATTGGCTTCACATTCGCTAACATCAAACCATTTAAAATGGATTTATGACAATTACGTTGGACTAAAACCGTGTCCCCTTCCTTACAACAAGCTAAAATCATCGCTAAATTCCCCACTGTACTGCCATTAACGAGAAAGTAACTTTTTTTTGTTTGATATACATTAGTTAAAAGCTGCTGCGCCTCAGAAATCACCTCTTCAGGCTCATGTAGATCATCAAGCCCTGATAGCTCAGTTACATCGAAATCCATAAAGGCAGTAAATGCATCATCAAGCCCATTGAATAATATTCCATTTTTATGACCAGGAACATGAAAGGGAATTGTTTTTTTTATTTTATGATCCATTAATTTCTTCAAAAGCGGTATTTGATTTTGATCCATTCTGTTTGTCCTTTCCAGTAACAACTATTGCAACGATAATAACATATTTATATATTCTTATTCGACATTGTTTGATATCTTTGTATTATAAAAACCAGGCTATGTTTATAAGCCTGGTTCAAGACATGATTTTCGATTCTGTAACTACTTTTAGTTGATTGATAAAATACTTGTATGTTGGATCGGTTGGATCCGTATTAATCATAGCTTTCTCGCAATCTGTACAGATAAAAGATGTATAAAGATGAATACCATGCTTTTGCGCTTCATCGCAAACGATGCATTTCTCCATAACTCCACCCCCATACATAATATTTTACCCAATCTACATTACTGTATACACAATTGCTAAAATTACCTAAATATTCGTTTACATTCATCATATGCCAACAAAACCTTAGCCGTGTTTGTCTGTAAAATTAAATTCATAGGGAACCTCATTCTTTTTTATCATTCCATTGCTTAGCCATTTCATGAGAATAATTAGCCAGATGTTCAATATATTTATTAGCCATATTATCTTCTGATAAGGGTGATTGTTGCAAAAGCCTCTGCATATTCTTACTAATTTCCTCCAATAATGCATATGCATCTAGACTTTGCTTTTTATTACCCTTCGCCATTTCTGGATCAACTATTCTAGCTGGGAAAAGTAGCGTATTCCACGTTGTTATTGCCGGTAAAATTTCTTCGACTAGTTCAAATGCACACCTAATCCACGCTCGCTCTTTATCTTGAAAATATAAATAATAATCTTCTAAAATATCCTCTAGCTGGTCACCCCAACACGCTCGACAAAAAACATAGCTGTTAAATTGGTGAATCCAATGCCATGGATGATTTTCAATTGTTCGAACTGGAACTATCAAGTTTGTGATTCCCTCAATCCCTAATTGATTATATTCTTTCAAGTCTGCCGTGATGCGTTGAGATAATAAGGGAAATAACGGTGTCAACATAAATTGATCACTATAATATTCAAATATAGTCAGTTCTCGATTACTTTTCTTTGTCCCTTTGATCCAATCCTTCAATGATATACATGCTCTCTGATCACTTTTTTGGGGTGATTCCAAAAAGGAATATCGATAATCACGACCCCAGTATGCGAATAGTGAATCTACTTCCTGTGAGATCTCCATCCCGTCTCGTTCAAGCATCATCCATGATAAACCAGCATTATAAGCAATATGTTCCACAGTTATATCTATTCCTTTACGTATGAGGGTAGCTTTTAAACCTTCTGTGTATTCGATATATGACTTTAAAAAACTATTGGTTTGCTCAGAGTCCGGTTCTATCGCTACATCTTCAGGCCATAAAGAGATTCTTGTTAAGTTTGGGACATCCTGGCAATATGCTACAATCTCTTCATATATCTTTTCTTGCCATACCTTATCTTGATAATTGAGCTGTTTTATAGCTGTATATGGATGGTTAGCTACCGATTGATTCAACGCTGTTTCCTTGTCCAAGAAAAACTTCATACTGTGACCACCCAATGTCACACTTAATCCACGTTTACTAATTTCAGGAGCAATCCTATCCTTCAATTCATCCCATAAAGTAAAAGTAAAAAATACTTCATTGATCCGATTTTTTACAAGCCAATCAATCATCGAGATAATGTAGTCTGGCTCATTAATCGTCTCAAATACAAAACCCCTACGGATAAAAGCGGGTTCATAACTGACAATATGTAATGATGTGTTGGTCGGTTCAGATAGTGTAAGTTCTGCTGGATAAATCCACTGCTCTCCCCAGTATACTTTACAAAAATGGTATACGGCATATAGAGTAGCCCGTTCACTTTGACCTGATATCCATATATGACCATCACTTTCACCAAAAAGGTAATGGTCAACACCAAATTTTAATGTAGATGGGAACCATCCCTTGCTCTTTAAAGTTGCCCAAGTTCCAACAATGACTGACTTATCATCGATTTGCTTATTTGCTTCTATGACCTTCCATTGTAAACCAGCTCGCATAGAGGCAGCGACTAGCTCCTCACAAGCAAACAAAATGACAGGGTGATCCTCTAGTTTAATAATTGATTGCATGTTTCTATTTCCTCCTACTAATCTGGTCTAATATGTTTTTTTGAGGATGCTCACCTTTTATTTATTCCGTCCGAAACATTGCTGTCTATACGTCGATGAGCAAGACGCTTTCACTTTTCTTATTACCCTAGATCAGCATTTCCCTTTATTAGTTCATTTTGTAGTGAAGATATATTTACATCTCTGGCTGCACAATTTTCTTTGGCTGCGATTGCGGCCGCCGCTCCTGCCGCTTGTCCAATTGCCATACAGCTTGGTGTTAAACGTGTCGTTGCTTGTGCTTCGTGTGTAGTAGAAATGCAGCGTCCTGCTAACAATAAATTATTGACACTTTTAGGGACGATGGATCGATATGGTATGTCATATGCGCCACCTTCCTTAATAAAATTAGCTGTCACGCCTTTCCCTTCTGGATTATGAATATCGATCGGGTAACCGCTTCTAGCAATCACATCGGCAAATCTCGTTCCATTCAACACGTCTTCACCATTTAGAACATATTCCCCTATAATTCTTCGTGCTTCCCTCACACCTATTTGAGTTCCAGTAGAAACTACTGTGGCCTCTGAAAAACCAGGTATATATTGTCGAAAAAACTTTTCTAGCATATATACTTGTCTTCGTCCTTCAATTTCAGCTGCTGTTAAGTCTTCAGTATTCGTTGGATCTAGACCTGACACACGGGATACATTGATTAATGCTTCATCATCCCCTGGACCCGCAAAAAATAAAATACCATCTCGAGCAATCGGTAAATTCGCTTCATCCCATTGACGATAAAAACCCATAACCCCGGTTAATGGTAATTTATCTAGTTCACTAACTAATGACTTTTCATAAAATTCATCCGGGTTTTCCTGCATATATTTCTTTACTTCGTCCAGCTTTACACCTTTCATTCTAAATTTCATCGTCATCGGCTGAACCTTTTCATCCTTATTTCCTTTTTCCCACGGAGCTCCAGCAAGATAAGCTACATCTCCATCTCCAGTTGCATCAACAAAAACTTTTGATTTAATATTTACTTTTCCACTTTTATTATATACAGATACACTAGCAATTTGCTGATCAGACATGTTTACCTCAGTGACCATAGAATGCATGAGCAGCTTCACTCCGGCTTCTTCTAATAAATCAAAAGCCACCATTTTATACACTTCTGGATTGTAAGGTGTTAATGTATGAACAAATCCGATAGTATCTCGTAAATGGCCCGGTGAAGCATCCAGACTCATTAGTTTATCTACTATTTCTTGAGCAATTCCACGAATTACTTGTTTTCCTGTAGCAGTATGAAACGTCATCCATGGATATACCATTGCAGCGGTTGACATTCCTCCTAAAAATCCATACTTTTCTATCAATATTGTTTTCGCGCCACTTCTTGCTGCGCTAAGGGCCGCTGTGATCCCTGCTGGCCCTCCACCGAGAACGCTTACATCAAATGTTTCATGCTTTAAATCCATTTTGACCACCCTTTAATTATGATAGTTTTTAATATCCTATTTTATATAATGCAAATAGATAATAAAACCTATACACCCAATATTTTCCTCCCTATCATACCATTAATCTGTTAACTATTTTTTATTCCGTAAGAAAAGCACAAGCCCCTTATTCAGCGCTAGGTCCTATGTTCTTGGCCCTTTACCCATGAATAGCATAAAGGGGAGCGGGCGCTGCCCCCGTACACAAAAAATAAAAACATCCGCCAGGTTATTAGCGGATGTTTATTAAATGATCCATAATTGTATTACAGTTAAAGCGGCAACGCCCGGCAATCCTAAAAAACCAGAAACAACAGAAGTGGCGAAATTAATTGGCACAAAAATGCCAAATTGATTGCCGATGGCATTTAAAAAAAATAGGAATATAGCACCTATCATCACTTTCATAACAGCCTGTCCAGTCCACTTCAATGCCTTACCTGGCATCCCGACTACCAACAAGAAAGCAATCAATCCAAAGATTGCCAATATAATTATCATCGGATCCAAGTTTACCCCTCCCATATCGAATTATCCTTTCAACCTAGTGTATGAAAAGATTGTCCGAAAAGAACAAACCGGGAACCTAACATTATTTTTTCGTTGATATTTTTCTGATTTTTGCTTCTCGAAATAAAAAAAAGTATTTTGCTTGTGCAAGTAATGTTCTACAACGTATATCTTCACTTTGTTCATAGCTTAAGTTTTCCAAATGTCTTTGATGAAGCCAATTTTCTCGTGTACTTTCCATTACATCTATTAATTTCTGGTCATACGCTTTACGAAGCTTCTGTTTACGAAACATATAACGCACCCTTTCGTTATTATAATTCTCTTCTACCTTCCATTGCTTTAGAGAGGGTGACTTCGTCCGCGTATTCCAGATCTCCTCCAACCGGCAAACCATGAGCAATTCTAGTTACCGTAATACCAGACGGCTTTAAGAGCCTACTAATATACATCGCTGTAGCTTCACCTTCAATATTTGGATTTGTAGCTAGAATTACTTCCTGCACAGTATCATCCTGTAGCCTTTTTAATAGATCAGGAATATTAATATCCTCTGGTCCAATTCCCTCCATTGGAGAAATCGAACCATGTAATACATGGTAAAGTCCACTGTACTCTTTCATCTTTTCCATTGCAATAACATCTTTCGCTTCCTGGACTACACAGATCACACTTCTATCCCGTCGCTCGTCTTTACAAATATAGCAGGGATCTTGATCCGTAATATGGCCACAAACCGTACAAAATCCCAAGTCGCGCTTGGCATTTACGAGTGCCTTTGCAAAGTCTAACACTGTGTCTTCTTTCATATTTAAAACAAAAAAAGCCAGGCGGGCAGCAGTTTTTGGCCCGATTCCCGGCAGTCTCATAAAGCTATCAATTAGCTTTGATATTGGTTCAGGATAGTGCATATTTAAAACCTCCTACATTCCAGGAAGGTTGATTCCTTTAGTGAATTGCCCCATCGTTTGACTTGTCAGATCTTCTGCCTTCTTCAAAGCGTCATTTGTAGCAGCAAGCACAAGGTCTTGTAGCATTTCAATGTCTTCAGGATCAACTACTTCTTCTTTAATATTTACTTCTAACACCTCTTTATGACCAGATACAACAACTGTTACCATACCGCCACCAGCTGATCCTTCAATCCGCTTTTCTCCTAGCTCTTCTTGCGCCTCAGCCATTTTCTTTTGCATCTTTTGCATTTGCTTCATCATACCTTGCATATTTCCCATTCCACCACGCATTTACATAACCTCCATTAAATAATTAATTTTTTATTTCAATCAAATCTGCACCTACAAGCTTCATCGCTTCCGCAATCAGTGGATCTTCACTATTTTCCTCACCTTGTTCACCACTTTGCGTTTGGCTTTGCAAAAACTCTTCTCTAATCTCAGTCCATTGATCCTCTGGAACACCAACAAATTGATATTGCTTTCCTGACACTTCTTTTAAAAATGTTGATATTGTTTCAATGAGTTTATGATTTTCCACTGCCATTTGACAATGGATTTCATACTTGAATTTTAACACAAAAGCATTAGGTGAAGCAGCTGCCGGCTCTGCATCATTTAAAAGGGCAGATTGAGAACGCATTTGCCTACTGTTCAGCATTTCAAGTAGATCGCCCCAACGGCTTTTGATCGCATTTAAATCTTCACGTGTTGCATCTTTTAATACTTCCCTAATCATCCTTGTATTTGCGAGATACCTTTTTGTCGACCGAGTAGCTTTTTGGGATGGTTGAGCTTTCGTTGCCTCTTCCCCAATTGGTCTATTGTTTTTTAATAATGATATTTCTTTTTCAAGGGCATCAATTTTGGCGAATAACTCTTGTACGCTTGAATCATCCGCAACACCTGTTTTAGATTCTGTTTGGCAAAGTTTCACTAAACATACTTCTAAGTATATTCGCGCATGATTAGAAAATCTCATTTCTTGCTGGGTTTTGTTTAATATATCAATGTATTCATATATCTGTTCAGGAAAAATTTGCGTTGATAATGTTGTAAATCCTTCATCAAGTAGTGCACGTTCTAATGATTCTTCCAAGTTTGGGGCTGTTTTATATAGAAGCATATCACGAAAATACAAAATTAGGTCTTCTACAAAACGCGCCGGATCTTTTCCTTGACGCATTAACTCTTCAAGCGCCTCAAGTGCCTGTGGAATATCCTTTTCATGCATTGCTTGTCCTAATCGATTTAAGTAACTTTGTGCGACTGAACCTGTTACAGCTAAAGCGTCCTCCACTGTCACCCCATCAACACTAAAAGAAACAGCTTGGTCAAGAAGACTAAGTGCATCACGCATTCCACCTTCAGCGGCCCTAGCAACAACGTGGAGCGCCTTTTCATCAAACTGAAGCCCTGATTCAGTTGCAATATGAGTCATTCGTCCAACAATGTCTTGTGCAGTAATCCGTTTAAAATCGAAACGCTGACAACGTGATATGATCGTCAATGGAATTTTATGTGGCTCCGTTGTAGCCAATATGAAAATAACATGCTGTGGCGGCTCCTCCAATGTTTTCAATAATGCGTTGAAAGCACTGATGGAAAGCATATGCACTTCATCAATAATATATACTTTATAAGGAACAGAGTTTGGTGCAAAATTCACTTTATCAAGCACATCTCGCATTTCCTCAACTCTACTATTAGATGCAGCGTCAAATTCAATCACATCTTGATTGGAACCGTCTGTAATCCCTTTACACGCAGCACATTCATTACACGGTTCGGATACAGGCATCTTTTCGCAATTTACCGCTTTAGCCAATATTTTGGCTGCGCTCGTTTTTCCTGTTCCACGTGGTCCAGAAAACAAATAAGCATGGGATGTTTTTTGTTGGAGGAGAGCGTTTTGCAATGTTCTTGTTACGTGTTCTTGACCAACAACGTCCGTAAATGATTGCGGTCGCCATACTCGATATAATGCTTGATAGCTCATATTTTCCTCCTCCATTTTCTTTTTCCCGAAATATTTTTCACTTCTTCTATTATACCTTAATCAAACCTATATTTTCAAAGCCAAGCTGAATATTTAGGATTGTTCGGATGATTTTCCACTTTACCTTCTAAAAGTAGCTGTTCAAAAGGTAGCTGGTTCGCCATATCATGCCATTGTTACAGAAAAGTATAGTTTTGTCTGGAATTATTAATTCACTATTGGTCTTACTTTTTCAGTTTCATTACATTCTATAAATATCCTTTCTCCTCATCTTAAGACCCTTTCGTTTACTTTGTAATAAACTCAGAAATTCCGACATATTTCTTATAATTATTTCCCAGGGAATCTACCCTTAAAGTAGCTTATACATAAGGAAAGCCGGAAAGCTCAATTTCCCATCGATAAGGCAAACTTATGAACTTGAGCCGATGCCGTCTATAGCTGGATACAAAAAAGCCATCCTTTATTGGATGGCTTTGTATGTGCAATATAAATACCGTGCACCTTCCTTCGACTGTGTTCCATAAGCGTTACTTAAGCAGTTAGCTCGACCCAGGCAACCCTGCGGCACATGAGAGCTTCCACTTAATGCTGCTTCCTTCCGGACCTGACATGGTTCATGGATTCTCATTGCGCAGGACCCGAGTGTCCACACCACTTACTTAAGGCAGACCTTACAGAACAACAGCCTCTAGAAGGAATTCAACCCCGCTGGAGCGGATTGCGGGTTACAAGGCTCCGCTACTTCCCCGTCTAGCACGATACATTTTATTATACTTCTTTTTCACAAAAAAATCAATGACTGGTCACATCGAGATTGATACTTTCTTTTTCCATTAATTTGCGCTGTTTCTCTTCTTTCTTTTTTTCACGAATACTTCGAAAAAAATGACTTAACAAATGTCCGCATTCCTCTTCTAATACTCCTGCTATCACATTACTTTGGTGATTAAAGCGATTATCAGTGAGTAAATTCATTAATGTACCTGCACAGCCGCCTTTTGGATCTGGGGCTCCATACACCACTTTTTTTATTCTGGATAAAATAATAGCACCGCTACACATAGAGCATGGCTCGAGTGTCACGTACAACTCCGCATTTTCCAAGCGCCACGTACCAAGTTTTTTGCACGCTCGGTCAATCGCTAAAAGCTCTGCATGTGCTATTGCATTTTGTTCCGTCTCCCTAAGATTATAAGCAGTAGCGATGACCTCCCCGTCAAGAATAATAACCGCCCCAATCGGAACCTCATTTAATTTCTCTGCTTTTTTTGCTTCAGCTATAGCAAGCAGCATATAGTCTTCTTCTGATCGATGTACCATAGTTGAATGACCCCTTTGATCGGATTTTATCTTACTATAATATCAACAATGTCCGTTTTATGCCTAAATTGGGTCTAGTTTCTTACCATTCTTCATACAATAGTGTCAGCCATTCTTTTGGTTAAGGAGGAATTATATGCAAATTCATATTGTCGAATCTACTCAGACATTGGGTGCGATTGCTGCTCGCTATAGTGTAACAGCAAATGTAATTGCCGAAGCAAATGAATTACCAAACCCTGATCAACTTGTTGTTGGGCAAGCACTCGTTATTCCTATCGTGGGGAGCTTTTACTGGGTCGAACCTGGGGACAGCTTCTGGTCCATCGGTAGGAAATTAGGTATTCCTTATCAGGAGCTTGCCCGCATAAATGGAATTACAATCAACCATCCGCTCACAATCGGTATGCGTCTCTATATTCCACCAAAACAAAAGACGAATCGTGAATTTAATGCATATGTTGAACCCCTTGGTGGATCGGTTTCGGAAGCGCTTGAATCTAGCACACGTAAAGCCGCTCCGTATCTAACGTATTTGTCTCCATTCGGATACTTAGCCAAGCGAGATGGTTCCTTAACTCCGCCTCCATTAAATAATTTTCCTGCCATTGCCCGAGACAACAATAATCTACTTGTTATGGTTATTGCCAATCAAGAAAATGGACAATTCAGTACAGAGCTTGTCCATGTTCTCCTAACAAATGAGCAAGTGAGAAATACATTTTTAACAAATATTATTAATGAGGCGAAACGAGTTGGCTTTGGCGATATCCATTTCGATTTGGAACGTATTCTTCCAACTGATCGAGAAGCCTACAACCAATTTTTAAGGATTGCTCGCGATCGGTTACATGCTGAAGGTCTGATGATATCAACAGCATTAGCACCAAAAACAAGTGGAACACAGCAAGGAGAATGGTATGAAGGTCATGATTATCAAGCACATGGAGATATCGTAGATTATACCGTAATTATGACATATGAATGGGGTTATAGCGGTGGTCCAGCGATGGCTGTCTCACCAATTGGACCTGTGCGGCAGGTACTTGAATATGCACTAACAGTAATACCTGCAAATAAAATTTTAATGGGACAAAATTTATATGGTTATGACTGGACACTTCCTTTCGAGCAAGGAACAACAGCAAAAGCTGTTAGCCCACAGCAAGCTATCCAAATCGCTGCTAATAATCAAGTAGCTATCCAATATGATGAAACATCCCAAGCGCCATTTTTTCATTACACTGCCGAGGATGGAAAAAACCATGAAGTTTGGTTTGAAGATGCAAGATCTATTCAGGCAAAGTTTGACCTAGTAAAGGAATTAAAACTACGTGGTGTTAGCTATTGGAAACTCGGTCTCTCTTTCCCACAAAACTGGCTATTAATTACAGATAACTTTGAAATTGTAAAAAAATAAATTAATAAAACCCACTACATTTCTGCAGTGGGTTTAGTATCTCGAATATTTATGCGTTAAGTTAATGGAGGAGGAAGAGGGATTCGAACCCCCGCGAGATTTGACTCCCCTGTCGGTTTTCAAGACCGATCCCTTCAGCCAGACTTGGGTATTCCTCCTTGGTAACAAAAATAATAATAACAGGATATTTTCCGATTGTCAAATTCAAAAGTCCAAAAAAATGGATGTCGAACTTCGTTATCAGCTTACTTCTACACACCTAAGAATCTTCGCCACAGTATTAATTAATCCCACTCCTTTAATACACCACTGATAGAAAAAGACTCATGGAAAATAATAACTCCATGAGACTCATTTTATTAATTAATTACTTCTTTATTTCTCATATACGGACGGAGTACCTCTGGAATTTCCACCGTACCATCTTCCTGTTGGTAATTCTCCAAAATAGCAGCCACTGTTCTGCCAATTGCCAAACCTGAACCATTTAATGTATGGACATGTTGCGGTTTTGCATTAGGTTCCGGACGGAAGCGAATATTCGCACGCCTTGCTTGATAAGCCTCAAAATTTGAACATGAAGAAATTTCTCTATAGGTGCCATAGCTTGGAATCCATACTTCTAAATCATATTTTTTAGCTGCTGTGAATCCAAGATCCCCAGTGCACATGCTCAAGACCCGGTATGGTAAATTAAGTAGCTGTAACACCTTTTCAGCATGGCCAGTCAATATTTCTAATTCAGCATATGAGTCTTCCGGTTTAACAAACCTTACTAACTCTACCTTGTTAAATTGATGCTGACGAATCAAGCCACGTGTGTCACGCCCGGCAGATCCTGCCTCTGAACGGAAACAAGCGCTATAAGCTGAATAAGTAATTGGAAGTATATCCCCCTGTAGAATTTCATCACGATGATAATTTGTTACGGGTACTTCAGCTGTCGGAATAAGGAAATAGTCCTCTTCTTCAATTAAGAAGGCATCCTCTTCAAATTTTGGTAACTGTCCAGTGCCAGTCATGCTCGTTCTATTTACCATATATGGAGGAATCATTTCTTCATAGCCATGTTCCTCCACATGAAGATCAAGCATGAAACTGATCAACGCTCGTTCTAAACGCGCCCCTAAGCCTTTATAAAATACAAACCGACTTCCTGTTACTTTAGCTGCTCTTTCAAAATCAACAATTCCAAGTTTACTTGCAATATCCCAATGTGGCTTCGGTTCAAATGCAAATTGGCGAACTTCTCCCCAATTTCGAATCTCTACATTATCGTCTTCAGATTCACCTACAGGCACACTTTCATGAGGTATATTTGGAATAGATAATAGCAATTGTCCTAACTCTTCTTCCACCTCACGGATCCTGGTATCTAATTCTTTAATTTTATCACCGACTACCCGCATCTCCGTAATTAATTCGTCTGCATTTTGTTTTTCTTTTTTCATTTGAGCAATTTGTTGGGAAACTTCATTTCGCTTATTTTTTAACTGTTCTACATTTAGAATAGATTCACGTCTCCGTTGATCCAATTCCCCGAATTTATCCAAGTCAGTTAAATCTTCACCTCGGTGCTGTAACTTTGCCTTTATTTCTTCAAAATTTCCACGCAATAATTTCATATCTAGCATGACATTTCCTCCTTGCTTATATTATATTATTTTAGACAAAACAAAAACTCCCATCCCTAGAAGGGACGAGAGTTACCCGCGTTGCCACCCAAATTGAAAGCGCAATGCTTTCCTCTTAATTAGATAACGGCTTTGAACCGAAAATGCTTAATAACCAAGGGCTTTAGGCATTTTACTCAAGGATGGATTCACAGGGAGCGTCACCGATTCACACCAACCATCGGCTCTCTTAAGACTACATATCCGTTACTATTTCCTATCGACATTTTTACGCATATAAATTTGCTCATACTATACTATATCTGTTAGATAAATGCAAATTTTTTATCGTTCTAATTATAATTATATAAAAGTGTCAGCTAATAAAGAGTGCCTTACGCTTTTCTTTGTCTAGCTTCAGGCGCCATCGGCTCGAGGTCACAAGTCAAATTGCTGTGGTGGCTGGGATGCTGCCTCCTCGCAATTCGTCTTGTGCTTGTCGCCGATATGCAGGCGCCTTACGCTTTTCTTTGTCTAGCTTCAAGCGCCATCGGCTCGAGGTCACAAGTCAAATTGCTGTGGTGGCTGGGATGCTGCCTCCTCGCAATTCGTCTTGTGCTTGTCGCCGATATGCGGGCGCCTTACGCTTTTCTTATCATTTCAATAAAGTAGTTTGTCAAACTATTATCAACTGTTAGTTCTGGGTGGAATGAACAGCCAAGAAATTGTCCTTCTCTTACTGCAACAATTCTACCATCATACTTCGCTAATATTTCCACATTTTCGCCAGCTTCTGTAATATGAGGAGCTCTTATAAACACGGCATTCATGGAGTTTGTTACTCCAGCAATCGCTATATCAGCCTCAAAGCTATCGCGCTGACGACCAAATGAATTTCGTTCAACAACAACATCCATCAGTCCTAAATGAACTTCATCAGATCCGCTTATTTTATTAGCAAGTAATATTAATCCTGCGCATGTCCCAAATATTGGTTTACCAATTTCAGCAAATTCACGAAGTGGTTCCATGAACTGATATTTGTCAAGTAATCTTCGCATCGTTGTGCTTTCCCCACCAGGTAAAATCAATCCATCCACATGAACAAGCTGATCTACATTTTTCACGACAACTGCCTGTACTCCACATTGTTCTACTGCTCGTACATGCTCACGTACTGCTCCTTGAAGCCCAAGTATGCCAACCGTAATCGCTTCGTTCACTTTACCACCCGCGCTCCTGCATCCGTTGTTCTGCTGCAAGTGTAGAGATTTCAATACCTTTCATTGGTGTTCCAAGTCCTTTAGAAAGTTCTGCAATTTTTGCATAATCTTGATAATGAGTTGTTGCTTCTACGATCGCACGAGCGAACTTCGCAGGGTTTTCAGATTTGAAAATACCAGAGCCAACAAACACACCATCTGCTCCTAGCTGCATCATTAAAGCAGCATCCGCTGGCGTTGCTACACCACCGGCAGCAAAGTTAACAACTGGTAGACGTCCAGTCCGCTTGATTTCCAATAATAATTCATACGGAGCACCCAGCAGTTTAGCTTCCGTCATTAATTCATCCTCATCCATATATGAAACTTTACGTACTTGAGCATTTACTTTTCTAATATGTCGAACTGCCTCAACAATATTTCCTGTTCCTGGTTCGCCTTTTGTTCTAAGCATAGAAGCGCCTTCACCTATTCTACGAGCCGCTTCACCTAGATCGCGACATCCACAAACGAATGGTACAGTATATTCTTTTTTATTTAAATGGAACTCCTCATCTGCCGGAGTTAGCACTTCACTTTCATCTATATAATCAACGCCCATAGCCTCTAATATACGCGCTTCTACAATGTGACCAATTCGAGCTTTCGCCATTACTGGAATAGAAACTGCTGCCATTACTTCCTCTACGATAGTTGGATCGGCCATTCTTGCTACGCCACCTGCAGCGCGAATATCGGAAGGCACTCTTTCAAGAGCCATTACTGCTACAGCTCCAGCTTCTTCTGCTAATTTCGCTTGCTCCGCGTTAATGACATCCATTATTACGCCGCCTTTTTGCATTTCAGCCATACCGCGTTTTACAAGATCTGTTCCAGTTTTCATTTCTAGTCGCCCCTTTAATGTAAATGATTCTTTTTTTCTTTCTAATTAAAACTATCGGAATAATACGATACCATTTAGTAAACTATAAAAATACCCCCCTGTCAATACAGGAGGGACCAGAAATCACAAGTAGCTTGTCCAACCCTAACAAGAACCATGAAAATGACTGTAATCTCGAAGGCCTAGACATTGGTGTCTAAAATTGTACTTGTAAACTTTCATCGAAACAATGTATCTTTTAGGAATAATAGAAAGTTACAATTAACGCTGCCCGGACTCTAGCACTAATTACAACAGAACAGACCGTTTAGAACCAGCCTTTCACCATATCTGTGGCACTTCCCCAGATATCAGAGAAAAAACCGCCTACACCACGCATCATCAATACAAACCAATTTGCTTTTTCAACTTTTTCAGTTGTAACAACTTTTACTGTTTGTGTGTAGCCTTTTTCTAAGAACCCATCATCTTCATTTCCTTTTTGGACAGCTCCAAGGGTTCCTACTTGTTCGCCTTTCTTGAGAGGAGCAGTTAACACTCCTTCTTTATTCATTTTCTTTTTATCAACTGTAAAAACAGGGTTAAACGATTTTTCTTCCCCATTTTTAATAACCAATTGTAATGGTTGTTCTGTATGGATTTTGACAGATTTCTCCTTACCCTTTGTTACAGGCAATGACTTTTTCCCTTTTAATTCATAATTTTTCGGAAAAATTTCTTTCATTGAAAAATTCGCAAAAGCATAATCCATCAATTTTCTTGTTTCACCAAATCGTCCTTTATCACTGCTATTACCATCTGAATCTTTCGCATTCATTACAACGGTGATAATTCTCATATCATCACGTTTAGCCGTTCCTGTAAAGCTACGTCCAGCAAAATCAGTGGTTCCGGTCTTTAATCCATCTACACCTGGATATTCAAAATCAAGACCTGGAAGCATTTTGTTCCAGTTTGTCATTTCGCCTATTAAATCACGAAATTTCATTGTTGGTACACTAGATGTTTCCAGTACTTCTGGAAAATCCTTCATCAATTGAGCAGCAAGTTTAGCTGTTGATCGCGCTGACATGACACTCTCATCTTCAGGACCTGTTCCATCAGGATGCTTTCCTAGTAAACTTTGATTATTTAAACCTGTTGAGTTTACAAAATTATAATTATCTAGTCCAAGCTCTTCTGCTTTTTCATTCATCATTTTAACAAATTTTGATTCTGAACCAGCAATAGCTTCTGCAATAGCAATTGTAGCCCCATTTGCTGAATAGATTGCTAATGCTTCGTACAATTCTCTAATTGTATAAGGTTTTCCTACTTCAAGGCCAACATTTGAAAGTGCTGTATCTTTAGAGACTTGATGGACATACTCACTTATTATTTGCTCTTGATCCCATGAAATTTTCTTTTCTTTAATGGCTTCGAACATAAGATATTCCGTCATCATTTTCGTCATAGACGCAATACCCAGCGCTGTATCTATATTTTTTGCATATAAAATTTTTCCTGTGCTTACTTCTACTACAATAGCAGCATCGGCATTGACATCTAATGATGTTTCTGCAAAAGCACGCTCAGGGAGTTGGATAACACTTAACATTACAATAACGGCTAAACCTAATGCTATATACATCTTACTCCATCTTTTTTTCACATGAAAACCCTCCAACTATATATGTACACCTTTGTCATTTTAGCATAATTCCGCCCTCTTTAGTACATGACAATCGTCGCATTTACTTTCGATCCTATCTCTAAATTGAAAACTTCCATAAAAAAAAGGCAGGTTTTGTTTATATTATACACCTGCCATTTTTTCATTTATGAAAGTGAATAATTCGGAGCTTCTTTTGTAATCTGTACTTGATGTGGATGACTTTCGCGTAATCCAGCTCCAGTCATTTTAATAAATTGTGCATGCTCACGGAAATCTGCTAAATCAGCTGCCCCGCAATATCCCATTCCAGCACGTAATCCACCGATTAGTTGATAAAGTGTATCTGCAAGAGGGCCTTTATATGGTAAACGTCCTTCAATTCCTTCAGGTACAAATTTCTTCGCATCTTCTTGGAAATAACGATCTTTAGAACCTTTTTCCATTGCTGCTTCAGAACCCATCCCACGGTATACTTTAAAACGACGTCCTTGGAATATTTCCGTTTCTCCTGGACTTTCAGATGTTCCTGCTAATAGACTACCAAGCATAACGGCATGTCCGCCTGCTGCAAGAGCTTTAACAATATCACCTGAATATTTAACCCCGCCATCCGCAATAATCGCCTTGCCTAATTTTCTTGCTTCTGTAGCACAGTCATAAATTGCAGTGATTTGTGGAACACCTACACCAGCAACTACCCGTGTCGTACAAATTGAACCAGGCCCAATACCAACCTTCACTACATCAGCGCCAGCCTCAATTAACGCCCGTGTGGCTTCTGCAGTGGCTACGTTACCTGCAATAATATTCAATGTCGGATATTTACTTCGAATCTCTTGAACGACCTTTAGCACCCCCGCAGAGTGTCCATGGGCGGTATCAATAACGATCACATCAACTTGAGAGTTAACAAGCATTTGTACACGTTTCATCGTATCACCAGTTACTCCTACAGCAGCTCCTACGAGTAAGCGCCCTTGTTTATCTTTAGCTGAACGAGGAAACTCGATGACCTTTTCGATATCCTTGATTGTTATTAGTCCTTTTAAAACGCCATTATCATCAATTAGTGGCAACTTTTCAATTCGATGCTGTTGTAATATTTTCTCAGCCTCGGCAAGAGTTGTCCCTACTGAAGCAGTCACCAAGTTTTCTTTCGTCATTACATCTGTAATTAAAAGAGAAAAGTCTTGAATAAAACGCATATCTCGATTAGTAATAATACCTACAAGGATTTTATCCTCCACGTTATTAACAATTGGAACACCAGAAATACGGTATTTACCCATCAAATGTTCAGCATCATATACTTTATGTTCCGGAGTTAAGAAAAATGGATCGGTAATTACTCCACTTTCAGAACGCTTAACCTTATCAACTTTTTCTGCTTGTTGCTCTATACTCATGTTCTTGTGAATAATACCTAATCCACCTTGCCTAGCCATAGAGATAGCCATTTTCGACTCGGTGACTGTATCCATCCCTGCACTGATAATTGGTATATTCAGCTTGAGTGTCTTAGTTAACTCCACACTTAAATTAACTTCATTTGGTAAAACGTTTGATTGGGCTGGAATTAATAGCACATCATCAAAGGTTAAGCCCTCTTTTACAAATTTGGAATCCCACATTTTTTTCTTCCTCCTGCCGAAAATATTATTAGTAGGTTATCAATTGGTTACAATACTGTCAAGGATATATAGCTATGTTCCATTTTTCAAATAACTTAAGGAGTGAAAACATTTGTATAATGAGGATACTACATGGAAACAACTTTTATTTTTTCATTCCGCAGAAACTTCACAACAATATTTAAAAAATTGTTATCATAAAATTGCTGTAAAAGATCCAGAGCAAAAAGGGTACGAGAATTCTTATCCTTTTATTTACTATTTAGAACAAGGAAAAGTCTTTTACGATCAGGCTATTAATGCTCCCTTTTCTATCAAGCCAGTACTACTATTTTACGGGCTGGTCCATTTAATAAAAGCATCTTTACTTACAGTTGATCCTTTATATCCGAGTACAACCTCTGTCCTTGCTCACGGTGTTTCAACAAGAAAAAGAAAAAAACGTCAATATCAATTTTATAATGATGAAGTTAAAGTACAAAAGTTTGGCTTATGCACTTATTTTTCAGAACAAATGTTTCACGTGAAACATTTAGAAGGTGAAAAATTTATTATGCGCGATTTATTTTCTCTTATCGCCGAACTAGATGATGCTTTCCTTTTCATTAAAAATAGTAATAACATTACTTTTCTAGATCAAAACAAATCTGGACTTTGGCATATTCCTAACAAGATTCATGAGTCATACTATATGAGTGAAAAAAGATTGAGACATTACTTGAATACAAAGCATCATGGTCCACTAACCTGGTGTGATGAAAGCAATAACATACTTAGTTTTTATCAAGAGGCGTCTGTACAACCACCTTTTAGATATCATCTATTTAAACAAAAGGCTTGTTTACCTAGTACACTTCATCCATATAGCCAGCTCCATGATCTTATTATCCATTACCTACTTCTCTATAATCTAAGCATGATTTCACGCTATGAAACGGAATGGTGGTTTGATTTAATCAAAACTACACCAAACGCTGACTTCCCTTTTATTAAAACCTTTTTATCGATCACGGAAAAAAAGGGACCATACCTTATTCTCCAATATCTTAAATCAAAACTTATAAAGGTCCTTTAAAAGTTTTTCTTGCCTGAAGAATATAAAAAAATAACACGACTAGGCGATTCACCTTATCGTGTTATTTTAATATGCCCGGCAATGTCCTGCTCTTGCAGGGGGAAACCCCCAACTACCATCGGCGCTGAAGAGCTTAACTACCGTGTTCGAGATGGGAACGGGTGTGACCTCTTCGCAATCATCACCGGACTCACACATACTTAAATGCGTTTGACCTTACTTATAATATTATACAGGTATTATATAAAACTTTCAAGAAGAATATTATAATCTCTCTTTATTTTATATCAATTAATTGGATTTATATGAAATATATAAGATCTCCGACTATTAACTGCATAGAGATCTCAGCAGTTTCTGAGGAAATGTTAATTAGCATACCATGGTTACTTCTCAGCCAACACTACCAATTGCATATTAATGGAATTCCACATCTTGCAGATTAATTAAATTAGTTATTAAAGGTAGAAAGATATTTGAAATATATCGTAGAATAAAAATTAAACATGTAAGTAAAACCTAACTAACTCTAATTCAATATATGTCACCATTAGAAACTTTTTTTCTAGTGAAGAAAAAATAAAAAAAGGCACGACACATATAAAATGTGTCGTGCCTTGATGCCTGGCAACGTCCTGCTCTTGCAGGGGGAAACCCCCAACTACCATCGGCGCTGAAGAGCTTAACTACCGTGTTCGAGATGGGAACGGGTGTGACCTCTTCGCTATCGCCACCAGACTTGCACACGGATGTGCTGACTTCTGTGTTGCCACATGACGTGGCGATCTTAACAGAAGATCATTGAAAAGAACTTTTCATTCTTTCAAAACCAGATAAATGAGAAGGTAAACTTGTGAAACATCGATTTAATTCATATTTGATTAAGTCCTCGATCGATTAGTATCCGTCAGCTCCATGTGTCACCACACTTCCACACCGGACCTATCAACCTGATCATCTTTCAGGGATCTTACTAGCTTGCGCTATGGGAAATCTCATCTTGAGGGGGGCTTCATGCTTAGATGCTTTCAGCACTTATCCCTGCCGCACATAGCTACCCAGCGATGCTCCTGGCGGAACAACTGGTACACCAGCGGTGCGTCCATCCCGGTCCTCTCGTACTAAGGACAGCTCCTCTCAAATTTCCTGCGCCCACGACGGATAGGGACCGAACTGTCTCACGACGTTCTGAACCCAGCTCGCGTACCGCTTTAATGGGCGAACAGCCCAACCCTTGGGACCGACTACAGCCCCAGGATGCGATGAGCCGACATCGAGGTGCCAAACCTCCCCGTCGATGTGAACTCTTGGGGGAGATAAGCCTGTTATCCCCGGGGTAGCTTTTATCCGTTGAGCGATGGCCCTTCCATGCGGAACCACCGGATCACTAAGCCCGACTTTCGTCCCTGCTCGACTTGTAGGTCTCGCAGTCAAGCTCCCTTGTGCCTTTACACTCTGCGAATGATTTCCAACCATTCTGAGGGAACCTTTGGGCGCCTCCGTTACTCTTTAGGAGGCGACCGCCCCAGTCAAACTGCCTGCCAGACACTGTCTCCCAGCCGGATCACGGCTGCGGGTTAGAATGTCAGTACAGCAAGGGTAGTATCCCACCAGTGCCTCCACCGAAGCTAGCGCTCCGGTTTCTACGGCTCCTACCTATCCTGTACAAGCTGCACCAACATTCAATATCAGGCTGCAGTAAAGCTCCACGGGGTCTTTCCGTCCTGTCGCGGGTAACCTGCATCTTCACAGGTACTATAATTTCACCGAGTCTCTCGTTGAGACAGTGCCCAGATCGTTGCGCCTTTCGTGCGGGTCGGAACTTACCCGACAAGGAATTTCGCTACCTTAGGACCGTTATAGTTACGGCCGCCGTTTACTGGGGCTTCAATTCGCACCTTCGACCGAAGTCTAAGCGCTCCTCTTAACCTTCCAGCACCGGGCAGGCGTCAGCCCCTATACTTCGCCTTGCGGCTTCGCAGAGACCTGTGTTTTTGCTAAACAGTCGCCTGGGCCTATTCACTGCGGCTCATCTGGGCTATTCACCCAAATGAGCACCCCTTCTCCCGAAGTTACGGGGTGATTTTGCCGAGTTCCTTAACGAGAGTTCTCTCGATCACCTTAGGATTCTCTCCTCGCCTACCTGTGTCGGTTTGCGGTACGGGCACCTATTTCCTCGCTAGAGGCTTTTCTTGGCAGTGTGGAATCAGGAACTTCGGTACTAAATTTCCCTCGCCATCACAGCTCAGCCTTAGAGTGAAGGATTTACCTCCACTCCAGCCTACCTGCTTGGACGCGCATATCCAGCAGCGCGCTTACCTTATCCTCCTGCGTCCCCCCATTACTCAAACGGAAATAAGGTGGTACAGGAATATCAACCTGTTATCCATCGCCTACGCCTTTCGGCCTCGGCTTAGGCCCCGACTAACCCTGAGCGGACGAGCCTTCCTCAGGAAACCTTGGGCATTCGGTGGAAGGGATTCTCACCCTTCTTTCGCTACTCATACCGGCATTCTCACTTCTAAGCGCTCCACTAGTCCTTCCGGTCTAGCTTCACAGCCCTTAGAACGCTCTCCTACCATTGACACCAGAGGTGTCAATCCGCAGCTTCGGTGATACGTTTAGCCCCGGTACATTTTCGGCGCAGAGTCACTCGACCAGTGAGCTATTACGCACTCTTTAAATGATGGCTGCTTCTGAGCCAACATCCTGGTTGTCTAAGCAACTCCACATCCTTTTCCACTTAACGTATACTTTGGGACCTTAGCTGGCGGTCTGGGTTGTTTCCCTCTCGACTACGGATCTTATCACTCGCAGTCTGACTCCCATGGATAAGTCTTTGGCATTCGGAGTTTGTCTGAATTCGGTAACCCGTTGAGGGCCCCTAGTCCAAACAGTGCTCTACCTCCAAGACTCTAACCATGAGGCTAGCCCTAAAGCTATTTCGGAGAGAACCAGCTATCTCCAGGTTCGATTGGAATTTCACCGCTACCCACACCTCATCCCCGCACTTTTCAACGTACGTGGGTTCGGGCCTCCAGTAAGTGTTACCTTACCTTCACCCTGGACATGGGTAGATCACCTGGTTTCGGGTCTACGACCTCATACTTATTCGCCCTATTCAGACTCGCTTTCGCTGCGGCTCCGTCTCTTCAACTTAACCTTGCATGAAATCGTAACTCGCCGGTTCATTCTACAAAAGGCACGCCATCACGCATTAACGCGCTCTGACTACTTGTAGGCACATGGTTTCAGGATCTATTTCACTCCCCTTCCGGGGTGCTTTTCACCTTTCCCTCACGGTACTGGTTCACTATCGGTCACTAGGGAGTATTTAGCCTTGGGAGATGGTCCTCCCAGATTCCGACGGGATTTCTCGTGTCCCGCCGTACTCAGGATCCACTCTGGAGGGAACGAAGTTTCGATTACAGGGCTGTTACCTTCTCTGGCGGGCCTTTCCAGGCCTCTTCGTCTACCCCGTTCCTTTGTAACTCCGTATAGAGTGTCCTACAACCCCAAGAGGCAAGCCTCTTGGTTTGGGCTTTTCCCGTTTCGCTCGCCGCTACTCAGGGAATCGATGTTTCTTTCTCTTCCTCCGGGTACTTAGATGTTTCAGTTCCCCGGGTCTGCCTTCTATTTCCTATGTATTCAGAAATAGATACTACTCCATTACGAGCAGTGGGTTTCCCCATTCGGAAATCTTCGGATATAACGCTTGCTTACAGCTCCCCGAAGCATATCGGTGTTAGTCCCGTCCTTCATCGGCTCCTAGTGCCAAGGCATCCACCATGCGCCCTTTCTAACTTAATCATTTGGTCCATGATAAGCGATGCATTGCTGCGTCAGCTTCTCATTGCCTGATCATAAAAAAAGGTCATACATACTTACGGATAAATCCATAAGGTGATGTTTCTCGGTTTATTGCTTCTCATTTTATCTGGTTTTCAAAGAACGAAAGTATTTGGTGGAGCCTAGCGGGATCGAACCGCTGACCTCCTGCGTGCAAGGCAGGCGCTCTCCCAGCTGAGCTAAGGCCCCATTAAATTAGAAATATCCCCATTTCAAATAAACAAATGTGGGATGGTGGGCCTGAGTGGACTCGAACCACCGACCTCACGCTTATCAGGCGTGTGCTCTAACCAGCTGAGCTACAGGCCCACATTGTGTGAATGGTAAGAGAGTTCGACCTCTCAAAACTGAACGAAACAAAAACGTCTGTTTATGTTGGCACCGCGGCCAACAGTTTCCTTAGAAAGGAGGTGATCCAGCCGCACCTTCCGATACGGCTACCTTGTTACGACTTCACCCCAATCATCTGTCCCACCTTCGGCGGCTGGCTCCCGTAAGGGTTACCCCACCGACTTCGGGTGTTACAAACTCTCGTGGTGTGACGGGCGGTGTGTACAAGGCCCGGGAACGTATTCACCGTGGCATGCTGATCCACGATTACTAGCGATTCCGGCTTCATGCAGGCGAGTTGCAGCCTGCAATCCGAACTGAGAATGGTTTTATGGGATTAGCTAAACCTCGCGGTCTTGCAACCCTTTGTACCATCCATTGTAGCACGTGTGTAGCCCAGGTCATAAGGGGCATGATGATTTGACGTCATCCCCACCTTCCTCCGGTTTGTCACCGGCAGTCACCTTAGAGTGCCCAACTGAATGCTGGCAACTAAGATTAAGGGTTGCGCTCGTTGCGGGACTTAACCCAACATCTCACGACACGAGCTGACGACAACCATGCACCACCTGTCACTCTGTCCCCCGAAGGGGAAATCCCTATCTCTAGGGTGGTCAGAGGATGTCAAGACCTGGTAAGGTTCTTCGCGTTGCTTCGAATTAAACCACATGCTCCACCGCTTGTGCGGGCCCCCGTCAATTCCTTTGAGTTTCAGCCTTGCGGCCGTACTCCCCAGGCGGAGTGCTTAATGCGTTAACTGCAGCACTAAAGGGCGGAAACCCTCTAACACTTAGCACTCATCGTTTACGGCGTGGACTACCAGGGTATCTAATCCTGTTTGCTCCCCACGCTTTCGCGCCTCAGCGTCAGTTACAGACCAAAGAGCCGCCTTCGCCACTGGTGTTCCTCCACATCTCTACGCATTTCACCGCTACACGTGGAATTCCGCTCTTCTCTTCTGCACTCAAGTCCCCCAGTTTCCAATGACCTTCCACGGTTGAGCCGTGGGCTTTCACATCAGACTTAAAGGACCGCCTGCGCGCGCTTTACGCCCAATAATTCCGGACAACGCTTGCCACCTACGTATTACCGCGGCTGCTGGCACGTAGTTAGCCGTGGCTTTCTGGTCAGGTACCGTCAAGGTACCGGCAGTTACTCCGATACTTGTTCTTCCCTGACAACAGAGTTTTACGATCCGAAAACCTTCATCACTCACGCGGCGTTGCTCCGTCAGACTTTCGTCCATTGCGGAAGATTCCCTACTGCTGCCTCCCGTAGGAGTCTGGGCCGTGTCTCAGTCCCAGTGTGGCCGATCACCCTCTCAGGTCGGCTACGCATCGTTGCCTTGGTGAGCCGTTATCTCACCAACTAGCTAATGCGCCGCGGGCCCATCTGTAAGTGATAGCCGGAGCCATCTTTCAACCTTCCTCCATGAGAAGAAAGAAATTATCCGGTATTAGCTCCGGTTTCCCGAAGTTATCCCAGTCTTACAGGCAGGTTGCCCACGTGTTACTCACCCGTCCGCCGCTAACTTCCGGGAGCAAGCTCCCTTCCATTCGCTCGACTTGCATGTATTAGGCACGCCGCCAGCGTTCGTCCTGAGCCAGGATCAAACTCTCGTTAAAGTGTTTGTAGCTCATTTGCTGGTCTTACATGTATTACTTTTTGACGTTTTGTTTCGTTCAGTTTTCAAAGATCAAACTTGTTCGTTACTTTCTAACAGCAACTTTACTATCATAACTCTTCTACTTAGAAAAGTCAATAGTTTATTTCTTTTTCTTTTTCCGCTTTTTCAATCACTGCAACTTCTGTTTCAGCGACGTCTATTAATATAACAAGTTCTACTAGAATTTGCAATAGCTATTCAATAAAAAGTTTATTCAATTTATTTAACCTCTAACTAAATGCTATATTTCTACACAAAGTATGCCCTTCACAGGGATGGCGAATCCAAACTTAAAGGTATCACCACGCTATGAAGGCCAAGGTATCCACCCTTGCAGAAAGACTGAAAGCTTATTCATAACATAAAGTTCATTTTTTTATTTTGTATTAATGAACGTCTACTCTTTCTTCTATAAAAGAGCTACAAATCTTGTTTCGACCGAGTTTGGAGCTTGATGCAGTATTTTAAAATACCTATTTTTAAACACGATACATATATAATATTAAATAACGGCTGCTAGTTACCTTATACCACTTAACTAATTATTTGTTCTATATATAGATGTCTATTTCTTTCTAAATCAACCATATTGCCATTATCCTTTATCTTAATTAAAGGTCGGGTCAGCGCTTCCGATTTTACATAAACAATTTCTCCTGTTTCTCCATTAGAAAGCTTTACTGCGCTCCCTACAGAAAGTGAAGCAATTCCTGCAACTAAAACTTTTAAAATTGCTATATCAAATTGGCCAAATAAGTCTTCTTCCATGATTTGTAATGTTTTAAATGGTGGTTGCTTTTCTTTATACGGTTTTTCTGTTGTCATTGCATGATAAACATCAGCAATTGCCAGTATTTGTGATAATTGATGTACACGGACACCTTTTTCACCAGTAGGATAACCTGAACCGTCTAATCGCTCATGATGTTGATAAATAGCTAATTTTGCTTCTGGTTTCAGCAATGATAATGTTTTTACCATTTGATAACTATAAATAGGGTGTTTCTTCATTTCATTCCAATCACTTTCAGTAAAAAGCTTTGTTTTAGTTAAAATACTTGGAGTTATTTTTGCCATACCAGAATCCGCGAGACATCCTGCAATCGCTACTTGAAGAGATTGACCTTTATCATATCCTATTCCCCGTGCTAAAAAGTTAGAAATCATAGCAACGGCGATCGCATGGTGGAATAAGTAGTTCTTTTTATTTGAATAAAGATGAATATTTTTAATCCAGTCCTTATCTTGTTCAGATTCCTCAATAAGTGGAATAAGTAATTTTCTTAAACTGGTCATATTTATCCCAAGTCCTGACTGCCAAGATTGAAACTCTCTTTTATATTGCTCTATTGCATGCATATATTTTTCTGAAAAGAATAGGCTAGACGATTCGATATCGGTATTTGTGTTATCAACTTCGGCTTTTACTTTTCTTTCTGTTTTTTTGAGATCACCGTTTGCGACTTTATTTCGAATATCTACTTCTTTTATTAAAAATGCTTTTAATACATGTAGGTGTTTCTCTGTCAGCACAGTATTTGCTGCGATAATAGGATTCTTTGTTTTGCCAATTACATCTTTTTCCAAGATAAAGTCTATACGTATTTCTTCCACATTCAGCCTCACATATATCACCCCAAAAACTATTCTTTACTCCTATTGTATCACAGAAAAAGCGTAGACCCTTGGCCTTCAAGGGATATATAAGTAACATCAGTAAAGTTCCCAAGATCTTTTGGCAACTGCTGATAAACCTAGTTCACCTAGCCCCAGTAGGATATATCACTTTATACAGATATGCTCAAATAAAAAAATTCCGTATAAAAAAAGGACACCAATTGGCGTCCTTTTCTATATGAAAGAAAATATAAGTCTTTTGGGAGATAAAATTTCAAGTTGAATTTTCATACCTAGCTCTAGCTTCAATCGACTAGAGTGCTTGAATTCATTTATTCATCAATTGGTTCTTCCAATGGGGTGGTTGTGTGATCCTCATTATTTTCTATCTTTTCCCCGTCTTGCCCAACTTCTTCAACTACTTCATCTTCTTTTTCAACCTTCGCAACAGTAGCTACGAATTCTTCATCAGCGAGCCTGATCAACGTAACACCTTGTGTATTCCGACCTAAAATGGAGATATCCTTTACATCCATCCGAATCAAAATTCCTCCAGCTGTGATTATCATTAGGTCTTCGTCACCGTTGACAGTTTCTACAGCAACGACCGTACCTGTTCTTTCAGTAATGTTACTAGTAATTAATCCTTTTCCACCACGGGTTTGGATTCTATACTCTTTTGCGGGGGTTCTTTTTCCAAAGCCATTCATTGTCACTACTAGCACATCTTGATTTTCTTCTAGTATTTCCATTCCGACCACTTCATCATCATTCGATAACGTTATTCCTTTTACACCCGTTGCTGTTCGTCCCATCGACCTTACGTCTGTTTCATTAAAGCGAATGAGCAGACCATTTTTTGTTCCCATAATCATGTCTTTATTATTATCTGTTAATTGAACAGATATTAATTCATCATTTTCACGAAGTCCAAGGGCGATCAAACCGTTATTCCTAATATTAGCAAAGGCAGTAAGTGGAGTTCGTTTCACCACACCTTGCTTCGTCGCAAAGAATAAATACCAATCTTCTACAAATTCTTCCACAGGTATAATTGTGTTAACCCATTCGTCCTTTTCGACTCCAAGCATATTAATAATCGGTAAACCTTTTGCCGTTCTATTATACTCGGGAATCTCATACCCTTTTGCACGATACACTTTACCTTTATTTGTAAAAAACAAGATAGTGTCATGGGTTGATGGTGTAATCAAATGTTCAACAAAATCATCTTCGTTTGTTCCCATCCCTTGTATCCCTCGTCCGCCCCGTCTTTGGCTACGGTAAGTAGAAATAGGTAGGCGTTTAATATACCCATTATGAGTTAGCGATACGACAATATTTTCTCTTGGAATAAGATCTTCATCTTCTATATGTCCTAGACCACCTGCTATAATTTCAGTCCGGCGTCCATCGTCGAAACGTTCTTTAATTTCGATTAATTCTTCTCTAATAATCTGCAGAACTTTCTCATCATCTGCTAGTATCCCTTTTAATTCAGAGATAACTTTAAGTAATTCTTGATATTCATCTTCTATTTTTTCCCGTTCCAAGCCTGTTAATCGTTGAAGTCTCATATCTAGAATTGCTTGTGCTTGTTTCTCACTTAATTGGAATTGTTCCATTAATCCTGTGCGGGCAATATCCGTTGTAGCAGAGCCCCTGATTAAGCTAATGATTGCATCAATATGATCTAGCGCTATTCTTAGCCCCTCTAGGATATGGGCCCGTGCTTCAGCTTTACGTAACTCGAATTCTGTTCTGCGTCTAATGACAACCTTTTGATGCTCTAAATAATGGTATAGGCATTGTTTTAAATTTAATACTTTAGGTTGTCCATCTACCAATGCGAGCATATTTATTCCAAAACTCGTCTGTAGGGCAGTCAGTTTATATAAATTATTTAAAATAACATTAGCGTTAGCATCTCTACGTACTTCCATTACAATTCTCATACCTGTTCGGTCAGATTCATCACGCAGATCAGTTAATCCTTCAATCTTCTTATCCCGAACGAGCTCAGCAATCCGTTCAATTAATCTTGCTTTATTTACTTGAAATGGTAGTTCATGCACTAGAATTGTTTCCCTACCATTTGCTTTTGTTTCAATTTCCACTTTTGCACGCATCATAATCGAACCGCGGCCCGTTTCATATGCACTTCTAATACCACTTCTACCAACGATTAATCCGTATGTCGGAAAATCGGGGCCATGAACAAATTCCATTAATTCTGGGATTGTTATTTCCGGATCCTCACTAAGGGCAATCAACGCATTGATCACTTCTCCTAGTTGATGCGGAGGAATATTCGTAGCCATCCCCACAGCAATTCCGGAGGAACCATTGACTAGTAAGTTTGGAAAACGTGCTGGCAAAACTACTGGCTCTCTTTCTGAACCATCATAGTTATCTTTATAATCTATTGTATCTTTATTTAAATCTCGTACAAGTTCCATTGATATTTTTGACATTCTTGCTTCTGTATAACGCATAGCAGCCGCACCGTCGCCATCAACGGACCCAAAGTTTCCATGTCCCTCTATAAGCATATTTCGATAGCTAAAGTCTTGTGCCATCCGCACCATCGTTTCATAAACTGCAGAGTCACCATGTGGATGATACTTACCGATTACTTCACCGACAATCCGTGCTGATTTTTTAAATGCTTTGTCACTTGTCATACCCAAATCATTCATCGCATATAAAATACGACGGTGAACAGGCTTCAAGCCATCCCTTACATCAGGTAAAGCACGTGCTACAATAACACTCATTGCATAATCAAGAAAAGATGAACGCATTTCTTGACTCAAATTAATTTCTTTCACATTCGATCTCGGTAAATCCGCCATACCTTTGGGAACCTCCCTTTCATTGGCAAAAAAGGAATGAGGCACTATTAACACGCCTCAGATCTATTTGCATTTGCCATGTTTCTAGATATCTAAATTTTTAACATAAAGAGCATTTTCCTCAATGAAATTTCTCCGAGGTTCTACCTTCTCGCCCATTAGCATATCAAATGTTTCATCTGCCTCAATTGCATCTTCAAGACTTACTTGAAGTAATGTTCGGGTTTCAGGATTCATCGTTGTTTCCCATAATTGTTCAGGATTCATTTCACCAAGTCCTTTGTAACGTTGGAGTCCTGGTTTAGGTGTTTGAGGAATTTCTGCTAAAAAGTCTTCTAGCTCTTTATCTGAATAAACATAGCTTTCCTTTTTACCTTGGCTAATTTTATATAAAGGTGGCTGTGCAACATAAACAAAGCCCGCCTCTATCAAAGGTCGCATGTATCGGTAAAAGAACGTCAAAAGCAAAGTACGAATATGAGCTCCATCTACGTCAGCATCTGTCATAATCACCATTTTATGATAGCGCGCTTTAGCAATATCAAATTCCTCACCAATTCCTGTTCCTAATGCGGTAATGATCATTCGGATTTCATTATTGGAAAGGATTTTATCAAGGCGTGCCTTTTCAACATTAATAATCTTTCCTCTTAATGGTAAAATCGCTTGAAAATGTCGATCTCTTCCTTGCTTTGCTGAACCGCCAGCAGAGTCACCTTCAACGACGTATACTTCACTGATCTCGGGATCACGGGAAGAACAGTCTGCTAGTTTTCCTGGTAAGTTGGAAATTTCTAGGGCACTTTTTCGACGTGTTAATTCGCGCGCTTTTTTTGCAGCAAGGCGGGCTCTAGCTGCCATTAACCCTTTATCCACAATTTGACGAGCAAGTACAGGGTTTTCCATAAGGACCTTATCTAAATGCTCAGAGAATAAAGAATCTGTAATTGTTCGCGCTTCTGAATTTCCTAGTTTCGTCTTCGTTTGACCTTCAAATTGTGGGTCAGGGTGCTTAATAGAAATGATGGCAGTCATGCCTTCACGGACATCTTCACCAGACAAATTACTATCACTATCTTTAAAAATATTACTTTTACGCGCATAATCATTGATAACACGCGTTAACGCAGTCTTAAACCCAGACTCATGCGTACCACCTTCATATGTGTTGATATTATTTGCGAATGAATATAAATTGCTTGCAAATCCTTCGTTATATTGAATAGCCACTTCAACGGAAATTCCATCACGTTCACCTTCGATATAAATTGGCTCTTCGTGAACAACTTCTTTTGTACGATTTAAGTGTTCGACGTATGATTTAATTCCGCCTTCATAGAAAAATTCATTTCTTTTTGGTTCCTCGCGCTTATCTTCGATGATTAACGTAAGACCCTTGTTTAGAAATGCCAATTCACGAGTTCGGGCTGTTAGTGTATCATAGTCAAACTCCGTTGTTTCTGTAAATATTTCTGAATCTGGCTTGAAGCGAATCGTTGTACCGGTATGGTCTGTTTCTCCGATTACTTTTAAATCAGCAGTAGGAACACCACGCTCATACTTTTGATAATGGATTTCCCCGTTTAAGTGCACATATACTTCTAATTTTTCAGATAGTGCATTTACCACAGATGCACCTACGCCATGCAGTCCACCTGAGACTTTATATCCACCGCCGCCAAATTTTCCACCTGCATGTAAAACAGTCAAAATAACCTCTACTGCAGGTCTTCCCATTTTTTCTTGTATTCCAACTGGGATTCCACGTCCATTATCAGTAACTGTAATACTATTATCTTCTTCTATTGTGAGGAGAATTTCATCACAATGGCCTGCTAATGCTTCATCAATACTATTATCAACGATTTCCCATACTAGATGATGTAAACCTTTCGCACTTGTGGATCCAATATACATACCCGGACGTTTACGGACTGCTTCTAATCCCTCTAGAACTTGTATTTGATTTTCATCGTATGATTGTTCTTGCAATTCTTTTTGATCCATTGTCAAAAAGTTCACCTGCACTTTCCTATTTGTAGAACAAAAGCAATTGACTTATTACTTAGAGCCCCTGTAAGCAGGAGCTAGTATCCACAATATCATAAAAGGTAAGTCACAACTTTTAGATAAACTATATGATTAACTGGTAGCTTGTTGATTTCAATAATCTCTTTTTCAATGTAGCTACAGCGATTGGTGAAAGGTAAATCTGCTTACTTGTAAAAATAACCGATTTATACGAACCATTTGTTAACTTGATCACTTGATCCTTTTTTTCAGTAAATAGCTTTTGAAATTCTTCTGATGCATGGATAGTATCTTTTTCAAGCATCACTATAATCTCACGAGAGCGTACCATTGTATTATCGCCTATATGCACATACATCTGCTCACCTCACCCTATCCATCACTCCGTTTTTCACGGAAAAGGTTGTTGCTTCCTTCAATGTTTGATGATCAATACCATCAATGGTTGTTGTCGTAACAAAGGTCTGTACTTTTCCTTTTATCGTATTTAATAAATGTGATTGGCGGTAATCGTCCAATTCAGACAATACATCATCTAGAAGTAAGATTGGATATTCTCCTATTTCTGAATGAATTAGTTCAATTTCAGCAAGTTTTACAGATAATGCCGTTGTACGTTGCTGTCCTTGCGATCCAAATGTCTGAACATCCCGCCCGTTTACATTAAAAAGGATCTCGTCACGATGTGGCCCAACTAAAGTTACACCACGATCAACTTCTCTGTTTTGAAGAGCAGAGATTTTATTTTCCATCACTTCTACCATCTTTGACCAGTCTGTACTTCCTGATACCTCAAACGAAGGTTTATAGTGAATTTCAAGGTTTTCTAGTCCACGAGAAATACCAGAATGAATAGGTTTAGCCCAATTCTCAAGCATTTGAATAAACTCGAATCGCTTTTTTATGACCTTTACTGCTACATCAATATATTGTTCAGTCAAAACATGGAGAAACGTGTAATCAGTTTGCTTTTTTATTTGCAGCTGTTTCAAATAATGATTACGCTGCTGAAGAATTTTTTGAAATTGACTCATATCATATAAATAGACTGGGGAAACTTGGCCAATTTCCATATCAATAAAACGGCGCCTTATTTGAGGGCTACCTTTCACAAGGTGGAGATCTTCTGGCGCAAACATGACAACATTCATATTCCCAACATACTGACTTAATTTTTGTTGCTCAATATGATTAAATCTTGCCTTTTTTCCTTTTTTTGAGATTGTTAATTCTAGCGGGACAGCCCCTCTAGACTTTTGAACCCTACCCTTTATTTTAGCATACTCTGAATCCCAGCGGATTAAATCTTTATCGTTCGATGTTCGATGTGATTTAGCCATACCTAAAACATAAATGGATTCCATGACATTTGTCTTTCCTTGCGCATTTTCTCCTAAGATAACATTTACATTATTTTCAAATGATATGGAGAGTTTTTCATAATTTCTGTAATTTTGTAACTCCAAATCTTCAATGTACATGAAGTCGACATCCTTTAACGGGTAACAACGTAAGTTCCAATTCCCGGTATTTCAATTTGATCTCCTACTTTAAGTTTCCGACCTCTTCTTTGATCTTGTTCACTATTTATAAAAACATCATGTTCACTAAGAAACCACTTTGCCATTCCTCCTGATTGAATGATGTCAGCAAGTTTCAAAAACTGTCCTAATGTAATTACTTCCGTATCAATTTTAATGTTATTTTCCACATTTTCACTCTTTCCCATGAGTAGTCATTCCTTTATTTTACTAAACTTTAACGTTTTTTACAAAGATCTAATAATCGGTAAAAAATGCGTAATATGTCCATGTAGATCCAATTTTCTATAATCACAAAAAACCCCACCTTTATGGGCAGGACCTTTTATGATTAAAATAAGCGAAATAGAAGAGTAACCACTTTTTTAGAATGTACGAACTGGTAGGATCAGCTGCAAGATGGAAGTATCCTCTGCAGAACGAATGATAAATGGCCTCATCGCACCGGTAAAGCTAATAGTTATATTTGTACCTTCTAGTGCTCTTAAAGCATCCATCATATATTTTGCACTAAATGATATTTTTAGTTCTTCTCCCTCAATCGATTCACTTTGAATTTCTTCAATTACATTTCCAATTTCAGGGGTGTTTGAGGAAACTTCTATAATTTTCCCTTCAAGTGTAGCTAATTTTACAACGTTATTTCTTTCCCCACGTGCAAGCAAGGAAGCACGATCGATCGCTTGAAGGAATTCACGTGCGTGTAAAACAAGTTCTGTTTTACTCTCTGTCGGAATTAATCTTGAGGTATCAGGATAATTTCCTTCCAATCTCCGTGAAAAGAATAAAATGTTTTTTGATTTAAAAAGAATTTGGTTTTCCGTAAATACAATTTCAACTGGATCATTAGAATCATCTAATATTTTACTTAATTCAATTAAACTTTTTCCTGGAATAACAGCCGTATATGAAACCGCAGGGTCAATTTCTATTGGAGCAGTTCTCATAGCAAGCCTATGGCTGTCTGTTGCTGTACAAGTAAGAATACCCTCTGTAATCTGCCAGTTTACACCTGTCAAGATAGGGCGTGTTTCTGAGGTGGACACTGCAAATACAGTTTGTCTGACTAATGTTTTTAGCAAATCGGTTGGTATAGAAAAAACATTTTCCTCAGAAATTTGCGGTAGATGCGGATATTCATCAGGATCTTGACCATTTAAGTTAAATTCAGCTTTTCCCGATCTAATAATTGTTTGATGATGATTTAAAACTTCAATTTCTACGGTATCCATCGGAAGCTTTCGAACAATTTCTCCAAAAAACTTAGCGTTTAATACGATTCCACCAGTTTGCATTATTTCAATTATTTCAATACCTGCTTCTTCTGTAGGTATAAAAGATTCAATCGATATGTCAGAGTCACTTCCAGTAAAAGTTACTCCTTCTTCAGATGCAATAATTTTAATCCCTGTAAGGATTGGGATGGTTGTTCTTGTAGAAATGGCTTTCATCACGTCCTGTACATTATCAATAAGACGATCTCGCTGAATGATGAATTTCATGCTATGTTCCTCCAAGTCTAAAAATTTGGCTATTAAGCCAGTATATATAGTTATTTTTAAAAGAAAAGATAGTAGTAATAGTAGTAGGGCTTGTGGATATGTGGATAACTATGTTAATCGTTTGAAAACACAGTCTATCCCCATGTGGACAGACTGTGTGCAATATAGGCACAGTTATACACATAATCCCCATTATTGTTTTTTTAGAGACTCACGAATTTCTTCTATTTTACTATGAAATTCAGGGTCAGAAGCCAACATTTTTGAAATCTTTTCATGGGCATGAATAACTGTAGTATGATCACGGCCTCCAAATTCTTCTCCAATTTTAGGAAGAGAAAAATCTGTCATTTCGCGAGATAAAAACATAGCAATTTGACGTGGAAAGGCGATTGACTGTGTACGTTTTTTCGCTTTAAAATCTTCAAGTTTTATATTATATTCAGCACCGATCATTTTTTGAATATCTAAGATAGTAATGACCTTTGGTTTTGAGCTGGGAATAATATTTTTTAATGCTTCAGCTGCTAGATCCGCATTGATATCTTTATTAATTAGCGATGAATACGCAACAACCCTAATAAGAGCACCTTCTAATTCCCTGATATTCGAGTCAATTTGATTAGCAATGTATAGCATGACTTCATTTGGAATATCAAGGCCATCAGCCTTCGCTTTTTTGCGTAAAATGGCAATTCGTGTTTCAAGATCTGGGGGTGTAATATCAGTAATTAGTCCCCATTCAAATCTAGATCTTAAACGATCTTCAAGTGTAGGTATTTCTTTCGGAGGACGATCACTTGAAATGACAATTTGTTTGCTTTCTTCATGCAAAGTATTAAATGTATGGAAAAATTCCTCTTGTGTTTGTTCTTTTCCAGCTAAAAATTGAATATCATCGATTAATAGAACATCAGCATTTCGATATTTATTTCGAAAATCAACAGCCTTATTATCGCGGATTGAGTTGATAAATTCATTTGTAAACTTTTCAGAGGACAAATACACTACTTTTGCGGCTGGATTATGCTCTTGAACATAGTGGCCGATTGCGTGCATTAAATGGGTTTTACCCATACCAACTCCTCCATAAATGAATAAAGGATTATACGCATTTGCTGGAGCCTCTGCTACAGCAAGTGATGCTGCGTGTGCAAAGCGATTACCGGAGCCAATAACAAAGGTGTCGAATGTATATTTGGGATTTAACATACTTTGATAAATATCTGTAGCTTCATTATTTTTAACATCGTTTGCGACGGGAGGAATATTATCTTCATCTTCTTGCTGGGGTGGAATAATAAATTTCACATTTAGCTCTTCTCCAATAATCTCATACAGCAATCCTGAGATTAGTTGGGAGTATCTACCTTCAAGCCAGTCCCTAGCAAATTCATTTGGAGCAGTAATAACCATTGTATCTCCTTGCAATACGTGAGCCTTCGTAAATTTCAACCAAGTATCGAAACTAGGTTTACTAACCTTTTTTTCAATGTTTATCAGGACCTGATCCCAAAGATCAGTTATATTCTCCAAAGCTATACCTCCTTTACATAAACTTTTATATCTTCTGTTATATAACTGTTTCTCACCAAATTTACTCATATTAATAATTATACAAATCTATGAATGTGGAAAACATATAATAAGGAAGAGAAGTGGTTTTCGACATCATCCACGCAATGTGGACAAGTTTATCCATCGATGGTGAATAAACTATCCACATCTTATCCACAATCTGGGGATAAGTGAATTACCCACAAAATGTATTCAGAGTGAAAACATCATAATCATAACAAATAAAAGCAAGCTTAGCAATGCACAAAGAAAATTATCCACAAACCTAATGGCCAGTGAATTAAAATTGTCCACAGCCACTTAGTTTGTGAAAAAGCTGTCGATATGTGTTGTGGATAATAAAAACAGTGTCGAAATCTATCCACAACCTAAAATTAATGAGAAGTTTAGTAAATATACTTCAAAAAAATAGGGGAAATTTGAATGAAGGGTTGACAATCATTTGCTTAGGTCTTTATAATTGATTAGTATGTCTGGAATTGAATTTTTTTTTACCTTCGAGGAGGTGTCATAGTATGAAAAGAACTTTCCAACCAAATAAACGTAAAAGAAGCAAAGTACACGGTTTCCGTGCGCGCATGAGTTCAAAAACTGGCCGCAACATTTTGGCTGCTCGTCGTCGCAAAGGAAGAAAAGTGTTATCAGCGTAGACCACTGAAACGTCTCAGTGGTCTTTTTTTCTAATAAATGATGGGAAACACGGAAAAACTATTTTTCTGATCTGCAGGATGCTAGCCTCTTATAAACAAAATTTCTTTAAGAGGCTAGTTCTATAGAAATAATGATAAAGTGCCGTGCTTATAATAATGTTTTTAATAGATTTAAATTGCGGGTGAATGTATGAAAAAAGCTTTTAGAATTAAGAAAAATGATGACTTCCAAGCTGTTTTCAAAAAAGGGAAATCGGTTGCAAACAGGCAGTTTGTTATATATATATTGAACAAAGAGGAACAAAAGAACTATAGATTAGGTTTATCAGTTAGTAAAAAAATCGGAAATGCAGTAGTAAGAAATCATATTAAACGCTATGTCCGCCAGGTTTTTCATGAATTATCGGAGCATGTGGTACCGGGGAAAGATTATGTAATTATCGCCAGGAAACCTGTTGCTGTAATGGATTATCATACAGTGAAAAAAAGTCTGGAGCATGTGCTTAGATTAGGAAAATGTTTAAAAAGTAGGGAAAAGTAAAAAAAGATATCAGTTTTTTTACTATTAGCATTAAAAGGTGTTAAAATATCCGATATAGTGATTTCAGGTGAGTAGGGAGGAAAAAAGGCTTGAAAAAAAGAATATTATTGATGTCAGCAATCTTAGTGTTAATGCTGATAGCAACAGGTTGTGCAACAATTGATAACCCTAACTATATAACAGCTGAAAGTACGGGATTTTGGAGTGAATATATTGTTTATCCGCTTTCTTGGCTTATTACTACAGTAGCAGAAATATTGGGTAACAGCTACGGCTTATCTATTATTATCGTCACACTTTTAATTCGTTTGGCTATTTTGCCATTGATGATTAAACAAACAAGAAATTCAAAGGCAATGCAGGCTCTTCAGCCAGAAATGAAGAAATTAAAAGAAAAGTACAGTTCAAAAGATCAAAAAACACAACAACAATTGCAACAAGAAACAATGCAGCTTTTCCAAACGCATAAAGTTAATCCACTTGCAGGCTGTTTTCCATTACTTGTTCAAATGCCAATTTTAATTGGATTCTATCAAGCAATTATTAGAACAGAAGGAATTGGGAAAGCGGGCGACTTCCTTTGGTTTGACCTTGGTGCACCGGATCCTATTTATTTATTACCGATTATTGCTGGTGCAACGACGTTTTTACAACAGAAAATTATGATGTCTGGTATGTCGGGGCAAAACCCACAAATGCAAATGATGTTATACATCATGCCAGCTATGATCTTAATCTTTGCTGTGAACTTCCCAGCAGCACTTGCGCTTTATTGGGTAGTAGGTAATATTTTTATGATTGCTCAAACTTATTTTATTAAATCGCCAGTTGTGGGAAAAGTGAAAGAAACAGATGGAGGAGCGGGGGGAGCTAAAAAGTGAGAGAAATCACTGCTACAGGACAGACCGTCGAGGAAGCAGTAGAATCCGCACTGGCTCAACTAAACGCAACAAGAGAAACAATAGACATCAATATCGTAGATGAGGGAAAAAGAGGGCTGTTTGGTTTATTTGGTTCTCGTCCAGCAGTTGTAGAAGTTACGATGAAGCCGGATGCAGTAGAAACTGCCAAGGAATATCTGCTAACTGTATTAAAGCATATGGAAATTGATGCTGAAATAGAAACAGTTCAAGAAGATGAACGAAATGTTACTTTTCATATCTCTGGTGAAAAAATGGGATTGTTAATAGGTAAAAGAGGACAAACTGTTAATTCGCTACAATATTTAACTCAATTGGCGGCAAATCGACATTCCAAACACTATATTACAATTATTTTGAATCCAGAAGATTATCGAGAAAGACGCAAAGAAACATTGATTCAATTGGCTGAGCGGCTTGCATCAAAAGCACTACACCTTAAAAAACCTGTTTTATTAGAACCAATGCCAAATTATGAACGAAAAGTTGTTCATACTGCGCTTTCAAATAATAAGAATATCCAAACTCTTTCAAAAGGGGAAGAACCTAAACGTTATGTTGTAATTGAACCTCGGTTGAAAGAGAAAAATCAATAAATCGCACCTGAAATAAACAAAGTATAAAAAGAACCTTTCTAAATTGGAGGTTCTTTTTGTTTTACCTCATTTTGAAACTTTCATCATGTCTAAATCGTCAATAGTAAGAGTAATGGTATTATTTAGTGATTATTAAAATAATAATGTTAAAATAAGAGAATGAATAATTAGGAAGTGAGAATATGAGGAGAAATTTTTTACAATTGATTGAAGTAAAACAAAGTGAAGATATATCATTATACATACTTTCGGTCTTATTTCTTTGGTTGAAAATGGGTGCGCTTTATATATGGGTATTTCATATAAATGTTCAGTCATGGAGTGAAGGAATAGCCTTAGCCTTAACCTCACTTGGATCGGCTACACTTCTTCTTGGCATTGGATTTGCGTTTTCAAAGAAAAGGAGAATAGCTGCACTACTTATAATACATATAATACTTACCTTTTTATTATTTGGAAATGTCTTGTATTACCGATTTTATATTGATTTTATAACCGTACCAGTATTGTTGCAATTCCAAAATGTCGGTGGGCTTAGCCAAAGTACATTGGAATTGATAAGTATCTTTGATGTATTATTATTTCTTGATATTGTAATCCTAGTTATGCTCTTAAAGAATAAACGGCTTCCACAACTATCAGGAAAAAGAAGTGTATGGCGAAAAATGGCATGTGTGATAATAATTGCTCCGCTAGTTTTAACATTAATTATTAATACTGGCTTTTGGAATAAATCGTATGATAGGGAATTAATGGTAAAGTCACTTGGTCTCTATCATTATCATTTATATGATTTACTTGCATACTCCAAAAACACAGTAAATAGTGCCTTTGCTGATGGGACGGAAATATTGGAGATTAAAAATTATACGGATAAGAAACAAAAACAGTCTAAAGCATCTGAATTACATGGGATAGCTAAAAATAAAAATGTTGTAATGATTTTCCTAGAGTCTACTCAATCGTTTGTGATAGATAGACAAATTAATAGTCAAGAAGTTACACCTTTTTTGAATAAAATGAAAGAAGAAAGTTTGTATTTCACGAATTTCTATCATCAGACAGCTCAAGGAAAAACATCTGATGCTGAATTTATTATTGATAATAGTCTTTATCCTCTTCCGGGGGGATCCGTGTTTGTTAGAAGACCACAAAATGTGTTTTATAGTTTACCTCAAATTCTGAAAGAAAAGGATTACTTTTCAGCTTCTTTTCATGGTAATGACGCACAGTTTTGGAATCGCTCGGTCATGTATGAATCACTTGGATATGATGAATTTTATTCAAAGGAATATTTTGAAGTAAATGATGATAATTCCGTGAATTATGGATTAAAAGATATTCCATTCTTACAACAGTCTGTTCCGTATTTACAATCTTTACCCCAACCTTTTTATTCTAAACTATTAACATTAACAAATCACTTTCCGTTTTTGTTAGAACCAGAAGATTTATTTATGGATGAAGCAGAAACAGATCAAGGTGTAGTGAATAGATATTTTACAACTGTCCGTTATGAAGATGAAGCGATTAAGACCTTTTTTAAACAAATAAAGGGAACGGAGTTATATAATAATTCTATATTTGTCTTGGTTGGTGATCATTATGGTATTTCAAGAAATTATTATGATGCACTTGGGGAAGTCTTGAATAAACAAATAACGTCTGCAGATCATATGGAATTACAAAAGGTGCCGCTAATTATTCATATTCCAGGGTTGGAAGGGCAGGTTATCGAGACGGTTGGGGGTCAAATAGATCTGAGAACGACCATTCTTGATTTACTGGGTATTGATAAAAAAGATGAAACAGTAGCATTTGGTACAAGTTTACTCGCGGATGATCATAAAAACCTAGTCATATTTCGAGATGGAAGCTTTGCTACTTCTAACCATTTATTTAGTGAAGGAGAGTGCCTTAGTATAAAGACAGGGGAGAAAGTGAAACGAAATAAATGCACGCCATATTTTGAACAGGTTCAGCGAGAATTAAATTATTCGGATAAAGTAATTTTTGGTGATTTATTAAAATTTATACATGATTAAGGTAAATAGCGGAAGAAATAAGCTGTCGATTATAAACTAAATTCCAGATAATTTGACGAAACCTTGGTTAAATGCCAAGGTTTTTTTATCGTTCATTAAGAATAGCCATCAATTGATAATTTACAAATAAGTACGCCGTATTGTTATTCACATGTGGATAAGTTAAAATAAGGAATACTACATTGTAAATGTGGGTAATATTTTACATCTGTAAAATATTCTTTTATATAGATAGAAATTTTGTTACTCTATTATATTGGGGATAAATATCCTATAAATGATAAATTTCATGCAACTGCATGATGAGATAAATGTCAATACGAGAAAGAGGGGTGGAGAAGATGGAATTTGAAACTATAACCGCCATTTCTACTCCCATGGGTGAGGGAGCAATTGCTATTGTACGCTTAAGTGGGGATGAAGCGATCAAAATTGCGGATCAAGTTTTTCGTAGTGCAGGGGGAAGTAAACTTGTAGAGGTACCATCACATACGATTCACTATGGTAGAATTATTGATCCAAAGTCACAAGAAACGGCAGAGGAAGTTATGGTCAGTGTGATGAAAGGTCCACGCACTTTTACTCGGGAAGATGTTGTAGAAATTAACTGTCACGGTGGCATTGTTTCTGTTAATCGAGTGCTGCAGCTAGTATTAAATGCGGGAGCACAACTAGCCGAACCTGGCGAATTTACAAAACGTGCATTTCTTAATGGTCGAATTGATTTATCACAAGCGGAAGCGGTTATGGACTTGATTAGAGCAAAGACAGACCGAGCTATGGGTGTTGCCCTAGGACAAATGGAAGGACGTCTATCAAAACTGATTAAAGGGCTTAGGCAGGAGATTATTGATACAGTAGCACATGTTGAGGTCAATATTGATTACCCTGAATATGATGATGTTGAAGAAATGACCCATCGAATGCTTGTTGATAAGGCCACGTATATAAAGGGTGAACTTCAAAAATTAATCCAAACTTCAGAGCAAGGAAAAATTTTACGTGAAGGTCTTTCCACTGTTATTATTGGAAGGCCAAATGTTGGTAAATCATCCTTATTGAATAGTTTGGTTCAAGAAAATAAAGCAATCGTGACAGATGTACCTGGGACAACTAGGGATGTCATTGAAGAATATGTAAATGTACGTGGAGTACCACTAAGATTGGTTGATACGGCAGGAATTAGGGAAACGGAAGACATTGTAGAACGAATTGGTGTAGAGCGTTCAAGACAAGTTTTAAAGAAAGCCGATTTAATTTTACTCGTACTTAATTCTGCGGACGAACTTACAATCGAAGATGAACAGCTTTTTGCTGCAGTCGAAAAGATGGATGTCATCGTTATTATAAATAAAACAGATTTACCACAACAAATAAATATGGATCGCGTCAGAGAAATTGCTGAAAGTCATCAAATTGTTACGACTTCATTATTAGAAGAAGAAGGAATTGATGATCTAGAACAAGCGATAGCAGGCATGTTTTTTCAAGGCAAACTTGAAGCAGCAGATATTACTTATGTATCGAATAATCGCCACATTGCTCTACTACATCAAGCGTTACAAGCTATAGAGGATGTGCTATCGGGTATAGACTTTGGAACACCCATCGATATTATTCAAATAGATTTAACCCGTACATGGGAATTACTTGGAGAAATAATTGGCGATACAGTTCAGGAAAGCTTAATAAATGAGCTATTCTCCCAATTTTGCTTAGGGAAGTAGAGGAACAACGGCTAAGGACGCCACGTCGTGTGGGTCTTGAAATTTAAGGAGGTTCAATTTAATTATGAAACAATATGAGGCAGGCCAATATGATGTTATTGTGATTGGTGCAGGCCATGCCGGGTGTGAAGCGGGCTTAGCGGCTGCTCGAATGGGCGCAAATACGTTAATGCTTACGCTTAATCTTGATATGGTAGCTTTTATGCCATGTAACCCATCTGTTGGAGGTCCAGCTAAAGGGGTTGTCGTTCGTGAGATTGATGCACTTGGTGGAGAAATGGCAAAAAACCTAGATAAAACGTATATTCAAATGCGCATGCTAAATACAGGAAAGGGACCAGCTGTACAAGCATTACGTGCACAAGCAGATAAATTTCAATATCAACATGAAATGAAGAACACATTGGAAAATGAACGAAACCTTACCTTACTTCAAGGAATGGTTGATGAATTGATCGTAGAAAATGAAGAATGTAAGGGTGTAGTAGCAAAAACAGGAGCGGTTTATCGTGCGAAATCCGTCATTATTACAACAGGTACATTCCTCCGGGGAGAAATCATTTTAGGTGAATTGAAATATTCAAGCGGTCCCAATAATCAACAACCATCGATTAAGCTTTCCGAACACCTTGAACAATTGGGTTTTGAATTGGCTCGCTTTAAAACAGGGACGCCACCGAGAATTAACAGTAAAACAATTGATTATAGTAAAACGGAAATTCAACCTGGTGATGATGAACCGTTAGCATTTAGTTATGAAACAACTGAATTCATAACAGATCAATTACCGTGCTGGCTCACATATACGACTGCAAAAACACATCAGCTTATTGACGAAAACTTGCATCGTTCACCGATGTTTTCAGGTATGGTAAAGGGAACTGGCGCCCGCTATTGTCCTTCTATTGAAGATAAAGTCGTTCGTTTTCATGATAAGCCACGTCATCAAGTTTTTCTTGAACCTGAAGGACGTAATACGAATGAAGTGTACGTACAAGGACTTTCCACAAGCATGCCGGAAGAAATTCAACATGAGTTGATTACTTCAGTTCCGGGCTTGGAAAATGCCCGCATGATGAGACCAGGCTATGCGATTGAGTATGATGCGATTATACCTACACAGCTATGGCCAACATTGGAAACAAAGAAAATTAAAAACTTGTATACAGCTGGGCAAATTAATGGGACATCAGGATATGAGGAAGCTGCTGCACAAGGTATTATGGCTGGGATCAATGCAGCAAGAAATATATTGGGCAAAGAAGAAGTTATTTTAAGTCGCTCTGATGGCTATATCGGAGTATTAATTGATGACCTTGTAACAAAAGGCACAAATGAACCATATCGTTTGCTTACTTCAAGAGCAGAATATCGACTATTACTTCGCCATGATAACGCCGATTTACGTTTGACTGAAATTGGCCACGAAATAGGACTTATTTCAGATAAACGTTATAATAAATATATTGAGAAAAAATCAGCAATAGAAGATGAGATAAATCGACTTCGTTCTACTATTTTAAAACCGAATGAAGAAGTGCAAGATGTGATACGTCGGGAAGGTGGAAGTGAATTAAAAGATGGGATTCGCGCATCCGATTTATTAAAAAGGACAGAAATGTCATATAAACACATTCATGAAATAATACCGGCGGATAGCAACTTACCTAAAGATGTAACAGAACAAGTTGAGATCCAGATCAAATATGAAGGATATATTAATAAATCCCTACAGCAAGTGGAAAGACTTAAAAAATTAGAAGACAAAAAGATCCCTGAAAATATTGATTATGATGCCATCAATGGAATCGCTACAGAGGCTCGTCATAAACTCAATGAAGTACGCCCGCTTTCAATAGCCCAGGCTTCACGGATTGCAGGGGTTAATCCTGCTGATATTTCAATTTTACTTGTATATATTGAACATGGGAAAATTGCCCGAGTATCTGGAGATGTTTAAAAAGGAATGAATTCTAGATGAATAAAGATGTATTTATAGACAAGTTAAAAGATCAAGGAATTGTCCTTGATTCACGTCAACTTGAACAATTTGAGAGATACTTCGAATTACTTGTTGAATGGAATGAAAAAATGAATTTGACAGCAATCACTGAAAAAGAAGAAGTGTATTTAAAACACTTTTTTGATTCAGTGAGTGCGGCTTTTTTTGTGGATCTTCAACAACCGATCAAATTATGTGATGTTGGAGCTGGCGCTGGATTTCCTAGTATACCAATGAAAATTTGTTATCCAAATTTAAATATTACCATTGTAGATTCTTTGAACAAAAGAATTACTTTTTTGGAACATTTATCTAAAGAGCTAGGATTAGTAAACACTCATTTTTATCATGATAGAGCGGAAACATTTGCAAAAAATCAAGCATTTCGAGAACAATTTGATATCGTAACAGCACGGGCAGTAGCAAGAATGTCAGTATTAAGCGAACTGTGTTTACCTTTAGTAAAACAGGGAGGTCAGTTCATAGCTATGAAAGCAGCTAATGCTGAGGAAGAGCTGACTGCAGCTGATAATGCAATCAAACAACTCGGGGGGAAGCTATCTACAGTGCATTCTTTTACATTGCCGATAGAGGATAGTGAGCGAAATATTATCGTAATTAAGAAAATCAAAAAAACGCCTAATAAATTTCCCCGAAAACCCGGTACACCAAATAAAATGCCTTTAGAGTGAGCTGTTTAGCCTAATTTCGAGGAAATTAGCAGTTGTTTTGCAGGATAATGCTAAATAAAATAGAATGATGTATTAAAGGGAGTTCTATTAAGGTGGTGTAGAAGGATGAAGCATCCTTTCTCTCGTTTATTTGGTTTGAGCGACAAGGAATTGCCGATAGAAAAAGAAGTGGCAGAAGAGCGGGATGAAGTACGGAAAATACCAGTTACTGATATTGTTCCAAATCAATTCCAACCAAGAACGATTTTTGATGAGTCAAAAATTGAGGAATTGGCTAGAACGATTCATACACATGGAATTATCCAGCCAATTGTGGTTAGAGAATCATCCGGTGACCAATTTGAAATCATTGCAGGAGAACGCCGTTTTCGTGCGGTCCAGATGCTCGGTTGGGCAGATGTGCCGGCAATTATTAAAAATTTAAGTGATGCCGAAACTGCATCAGTAGCATTGATTGAGAATCTTCAGCGTGAGGAATTAACGCCGATTGAGGAAGCGATGGCATACGGAAAACTTTTGGAAATTCATGATTTGACTCAAGAAGCCTTGGCCCAGCGACTTGGAAAAGGACAATCAACCGTTGCCAATAAACTACGGCTTTTAAAGTTACCAGAAGAAGTGCAAACAGAATTATTGAAAAAAAGAATCACAGAGCGCCATGCGCGTGCATTGATTCCATTAAAGGATCCAACAAAACAAATTCAGGTAATGGAACTCATTATTGAAAAAAGTTTAAACGTGAAGCAGACAGAAGAACAAGTGGTCAAACTTTTGTCTACAGAAACACCTAAACGTAAGGCAAAGCGCAAAGCAGTTAGTAAGGATATGCGTATAGCTGTAAATACAATTCGCCAATCACTGTCAATGGTCACCGATAGCGGGATTAATCTTGATGCTGAAGAAGAAGAATTCGAGGACTTTTATCAATTTACAATTAAAATACCAAAGAAAAAGCCTTGAGCTAGACAATAAAGGAACAACGGCCAAGGTAACCACGTCATGTGGCAACGCCGTTGTGACTTGCATCGTGCGAGCCTTAGCTACAGCGCTTTGTTCATCGAAGCATGTACAAAAATGGAACATTTGTTAAGTTCACTATGTTGTGTAGGGGCTGAATTCTAAAAGTGAGAAACTTGCAGATCGAGTTTCTCACTTTTCTCTATAAAAATTTATAATCATAATCTTTTTTTGTATTAAACAGTAAATGAAGGAAATTGTTTGCTAGAATAGAAGATAAGACAGTTATTTTTAGAGGAAGTAAAAGGTAGGTGACATCGTTGGGGAAGATTATTTCCATGGCCAATCAAAAAGGCGGCGTCGGAAAAACGACCACCTCAGTTAATTTGGGGGCCTGTTTAGCATATATTGGGAAGAAAGTACTCCTGATTGATATTGATCCTCAGGGAAACGCAACAAGCGGAGCTGGGGTTGATAAAGGTGATGTCCACCAATGTATTTACGATGTACTCGTAGATGATGTGGATATCAAAGATGTAATAATAGCAACTAAATTAGAAAACTTCTCCATTGTTCCGGCAACTATTCAGCTTGCGGGCGCTGAAATTGAATTGGTTCCTACAATATCAAGAGAAGTTCGATTAAAACGTGCCGTGGATCAGGTAAAAGATGAATATGACTATATATTAATTGATTGTCCTCCATCGTTGGGCCTGCTCACTCTCAATTCGTTAACTGCATCTGATTCTGTACTAATTCCAGTTCAATGTGAGTATTATGCACTAGAGGGATTAAGCCAGCTTTTAAATACAGTACGTTTAGTACAAAAACACTTAAATAATGAATTGATGATTGAAGGCGTTTTATTAACGATGCTCGATGCTCGAACAAATTTGGGACTTCAAGTCATCCAGGAAGTGAAAAAATACTTTCAAAATAAAGTATTTAAAACAATAATACCCCGTAATATTCGGCTTAGTGAGGCGCCAAGTCATGGCGAGCCGGTTATTGTTTATGATCCAAAGTCTAGAGGTGCGGAAGTTTATTTAGAACTTGCAAAGGAAGTGGCTGAACATGGCTAAAGGTCTCGGAAAAGGGATTAATGCTTTATTTGCAAATATGGATATTAATAAAGAAGAAGCGGTACGAGAAATAGACTTACAAGAAATTAAACCTAATCCTTACCAACCTAGAAAGGTCTTTGAGGTGGAAGCGATTGAGGAATTGAAAAACTCCATTTTAGAACATGGGATTTTACAGCCAATTATTATTAGAAAAAATATTAAAGGCTATGAAATTGTTGTGGGAGAGCGACGATTTCGTGCAGCTAAAGCAGCAAAACTAGAAACAATTCCTGCAGTTGTTCGTGAATTGAATGATCGTCAAATGATGGAACTCGCAGTGTTAGAAAATCTACAAAGGGAAGACTTGACCCCTATTGAGGAAGCTACTGCCTATCAAACTTTATTGGATAAGCTACATATAACACAGGAAGAACTAGCAAAAAGATTAGGTAAAAGCCGTCCGCATATCGCCAATCACGTTCGACTGTTATCACTACCTGAGCATATTCAACTATTTATAACTGATGGAAAGCTTTCAATGGGACATGGACGTACATTACTAGGGCTGAAAAGAAAAGAAAAGATAACATCTATTGCTGAAAAAATCGTAAAAGAAGGCTTGAATGTTCGTCAGCTAGAGAAGCTAGTACAAGAAATGAATGAAAATGTTCCACGTGAAACAAAAGAGCCTATTCCTAAAAAAGATGTATTTATAGAAGGTTATGAGAATAGTTTGCGGGAAAAGTTTGGTACTACAGTTACGATTAAGCAATCAAAACGAAAAGGGAAAATAGAAATAGAGTTCTTAACGAAAGAGGATCTCGCTAGGATTTTAGAAATTCTTGAGTGATATAATTTCCGCCTTCTCCTAAAGTGTGTGGCCTTTATGATGCGAGTACAACGATTTTGCCAAGACCCGTGGCGCTCCTAGTCGTTACTCCTTCTCTTTAATTGAAGGGATTTGCCGTAATAGGTGAAATTATGGTGCTTTTAGGTACGTTGATGAATGGAATATGTATTATATTAGGAACAATTTTTGGAAAGTTCCTACACCGGATTCCGGATAAAATGAAAGCAACATAAGCCCGGAAAAAATGCTATGTCTTAGCGTTTCTTCTGGGCTTTTAGTTATTTCTTTCTTTATTCTTTACCGTCAATAAATCGATTGATTGTATCTAAGTCAGACTCTATTCCATTTTTGTTTTGGATTACGTCATCATACCATTTTTCTATTTGTATCATTTCATCATCTGTTAGTAAATTATCAATTACCTTTTTGTGTACAATATGATTAATTAATGCGACGCGTTTTTGGTGGTATGGCTTCTGTTGCATATATCGATCTAGGATCTCTGAATTAAATAACTCACCTAATTTAATTACCCCATTGTTAATATGCTCTTCACCATAGATAGTAGATGCTGCGATAGCAATTTTTTCTTCAAAATTTGTATAAGTAGATATATTATGTAAGTATGTTTTCATTAATTTGCGTGTTTCACCTATTATTAAGTGTGCTTTTTCTTTATCTTCTTGTGATAACTGCTTTGTTCGGTTAAATTCATTTCCTATTTCTTCAATCGTGTCAAGTAAAGGGGAAATTGTATTTATTTGAATATGTTCATTCGAATTTTCTAACATAGAATTTATTTTTTCAAAAACAAATAAGCGCTGTAAATAACTATTCAGTAAAATAATGCCATTGTATTGTAATATAACGTTCATATTAAACTCCTTTCCTATTGGCGAAATAGTCAGTTATTAATTTATTATACACAATTAAAAGACAAGGTGATATGATAAACGCAAAATAAACTCAGAAGAGCAATTCCAATTGGGATATACCTTCTAAGTTTATTTTTTTATTAAATAGATGATTCTTGATCTATATCCCATTCTAACTGTAAAAATGACATTTTATCGTAATATTCTTTATCAGCTTTGATGATAGCATTTGCCATTTGCTTTGCCATTTTCATTACTAGATTTAATCTCGTATTTTGAAGAACTAATAATTCCATATACCCGCCGACATTTACTACACCTGTAATATGAATGTCTCCTACCGGAGAAAGCTCTTTATTCACTGCAGCGCCGGGTTTGACGGGGCCAATACCAAGTTTTATTGAACCGATATTACTTAATTTCCCGAGACAAGCGTCAATTCCAATAATAAAGGGGCGGAAATGAGTATGATGAATAAGTTGTAATTTTTCATCTAGATTTACAGCATGAACCGGGTCATCTAAAGTTCCATATAATTGAAATCGTCGTAGTCCTGTTTCCTGAAGAAATGTCCCAACCAATGGGCCAAGCGAATCACCTGTTGATCGATCAGTTCCAATACAAACGATAACCACTGTTCGGTATTTACTTGGAGGAAGAAGCTCAATGAGGCGTTTAGAAATTAACTTATCTGATGCGTGATCATCAAATTTTACCCTAAATTCATTTTGGTTATTTTTACTTAAAAGAGGATGTGGCTTCATCTATTTCACCCCTTTCTTTACTTAATTCTCTACTATTGGAACAGTATCCCAGCTTCATTAGTAGGGGGAGACTAGTGCTACAGATGTGGTTTTTCTTTAACTAAGGATATACGATTTATTTATATAAGATAGTATACGGAGAAAATTTCTATTCTATACACGGTAAAGAAGAAATTAGACGTCAATCTATGCAATTCATATGAAAGTTGTTAAAATAGATACACATTATGTTCTTTTGAACGAGTGTAAAGGGTAGGTGCAGCATTAATGAAGGAAAATATTGGGAAAACTTTTTCATCTATTGAAGAAAAAATATTTGATCAAGATTTATGGATTAAATTTGGTATAACTGGTTTAAAAATTATTCTCATTATTATTATAGCGACATTGATTGTAAGAGTTGGAAAAGCTGCAATTGGTAATTTGTTAAACATTAAATCAAAATCACGGTTAAGAATATCTGAAAGACGAGAAAATACCCTCGTGAAATTACTACAAAATATCCTAACTTATTCTATTTATTTTATTGCTTTTGTTACAATTCTTTCAACGCTAGAGATTGATATTAAAGGGATACTTGCAGGTGCGGGTATTTTAGGTGTGGCTGTTGGTTTTGGAGCACAAAACCTTGTTAAGGATGTTATTGCAGGCTTTTTTATTATTTTCGAAGATCAGTTTTCCGTTGGTGATGAGGTGAAAATAAACTCATTTGCGGGAAAAGTGCAGGAGATTGGACTACGTACAACGAAGGTTCTTAATTGGACTGGGGAATTGTATATTGTTCCTAATGGAAGTATTACTGAGGTAACGAATTTTTCAATATATAATAGCATTGCAGTAGTAGACTTTTCTATTAATTACGAAGGTGATTTACATAAAGTAGAAGGTGTCATTGAACTACTTTTATCGGGGTTACCGAAGAAATATGCAGAGATTATTGATACTCCAGAGCTATTAGGTATTGAACGATTTAATGGTGATGAAGTAGTCTTTCGTATTACAGCGGAAACAATTCCGTTAAAACATTGGTATATAGCTCGTCAAATTCGCAGAGAGTTAAAATTAGAGCTTGATTCACAGCTTCCAGAAATAAAAAATACGGAAAGTCATCAGGGGGAATAGGAATTGGAAAAAAAGGAATTCAATCTTCATGATGTTGTTGAAATGAAAAAGGCTCATCCATGTGGCACAAACCGTTGGGAAATTATTAGAATGGGCATGGATATTCGGATAAAATGTGAAGGCTGTAACCATAGTGTTTTGTTACCACGCAAAGACTTTTCTAGAAAAATTAAGAAGATTTTACAAAGGCACGAAGAATAATCTCGAGTTCTACAGGATACAAATCATACAGTCGTTGCCATAGGATGTCGTAATCCGGATTGGTGTTCATATATACCTTCATCCATAAAGTCAAGCATCCTATATTTGTGCTAATCTGTGTTAACCAAGGCGCTTGCGCTTTTCTGATTGACTCACTATAATGATGAAAGGTATATAGGGGAAGGACATTAGGTCCTATTCCAAGGAAGAGGAGTGAGCGATATGGCACTTACAGCAGGCATTGTTGGTTTGCCGAACGTTGGTAAATCAACATTATTTAATGCTATTACGAAAGCAGGCGCAGAGGCTGCTAACTATCCATTCTGTACGATTGATCCAAATGTGGGGATTGTGGAAGTCCCAGACTATAGACTGCAAAAACTAACAGAGCTCGTTAAACCAAAGAAAACAGTGCCGACGGCCTTTGAATTTACAGATATTGCTGGAATTGTAAAAGGTGCTAGCAAAGGGGAAGGACTTGGCAATAAGTTTTTATCTCATATACGCCAAGTTGATGCTATTTGTCACGTTGTTCGTTGTTTTGATGATGGAAATATCACACATGTATCAGGAAAAGTAGATCCTCTTGATGATATTGATACAATCAATCTTGAACTTATTCTTGCTGACCTAGAATCTGTCGAGAAACGCATCGTTCGGGTAGAGAAAATGGCTAGGCAAAAAGATAAAGAAGCGATGTACGAATTTGAAATATTAGATAAAATAAGAACTGCTCTTGAAGCGGATCAACCAGCACGTACATTAGAATTTACAGAAGATCAAATGAAGCTTGTTAAAGGTCTACACCTTCTAACTAGCAAACCTGTCTTGTACGCGGCAAACGTAAGCGACGATGATATTGCAGACCCTTCCACTAATGAATATGTGCAAAAGGTACGCAAGTTTGCACAGGAAGATAATGCAGAAGTAATCGTGGTATGTGCAAAAATTGAAGAAGAGATTGCTGAATTAGACGATGACGAAAAAACAATGTTTCTTGAAGAACTTGGTATTGAAGAATCTGGACTCGATCTCCTTATTCGCGCAACATATGACCTCTTGGGACTAGCTACTTACTTTACAGCCGGTGTTCAAGAAGTACGCGCATGGACGTTCATCCAAGGAATGAAGGCACCGCAATGTGCAGGTATCATTCATACCGATTTTGAAAAAGGATTTATCCGTGCAGAAACTGTTTCTTATGATGATTTACTTACAGGTGGATCAATGGCGGCTGCACGTGAAGCTGGAAAAGTAAGACTAGAAGGAAAAGAATACCTTGTAAAAGATGGAGATGTTATACACTTTCGTTTTAACGTATAAGGCGCCTTATAAGGTGTCTTTTTTTTGCGTTGCTACTTTTTTTGAAAAAGATGTAGAAGGGAAAAAGAGTGTGGAAGGAGAAGTATACATCAGACTAAGATTCAAACAAAGTGAAAGATAGGAAAGGGGAACCTTATGAAAGAAGTAGTTATTATCGAAGCTGTGAGAACACCGATTGGTAGAAAAAATGGGGTATTGTGTGGCATTCGATCAGATGAACTACTTGCATTGGTATTAAAAGAACTTTTAATCAGGGCAAATATGGAAGCGGCACTCATAGAAGATGTGATTGCTGGTTGTGTGACGCAAATAGGCGAGCAAGCTGGAGATATTGCTCGAATTGCAAGTCTTATTGCTGGATTTCCAGTACAAGTACCGGGCGTTACCCTTGATAGACAGTGTGGATCGAGTCAACAAGCGATTCATTTTGGTGCTCAAGCAATATTAAGTGGTGATATGGATGTGGTGATCGCTTGCGGAGTAGAGAATATGTCGCGGGTGCCGATGTTTTCAAACTTACAAGGTACGAAGCATAGCAGACTTTTGACTGACAAATATAAAATAATCAATCAAGGTTTATCAGCAGAAAAAATTGCCGAACAATGGGGATTCACAAGGGTAGAGTTAGATCGATTTTCTTTACAAAGCCATCATAAGGCGATCGTGGCCATAAATGAAGGTAGATTTGATCGGGAAATGATGCCAATTTCTGTTGGAGAAGTCACTATTAACAGGGATGAAGGACCGCGTGAAAATACATCAATGGAAATACTTTCCGGATTGGAACCGCCTTTTTTAACCGGTGGAAAAGTAACGGCAGGTAATGCCAGTCAAATTAGTGACGGTGCTTCAGCCATTTTGCTAATGTCAAAAGAGAAGGCTGAAGAACTTAATTTAAAGCCACGCTTTCGAATTGTTGCCCGATCTGTTATTGGGTCGGATCCTACATTCATGCTTACTGGGCCGGTACCTGCGACCGAAAAGGTGCTTCAAAAGGCAGGTATGGAGCTTTCTGATATTGACTTATTCGAAGTGAATGAAGCATTCGCTTCTGTTCCGCTATTCTGGCTGAAAGAAACTGGAGTGGATCCTAAAAAATTAAATGTAAACGGTGGTGCAATAGCATTAGGACATCCGCTAGGTGCGAGCGGAGCACGGCTAATACAACACTCTTACATGAATTGGAGCGAACTGGTAAACGCTGGGGTTTACAGACTATTTGTGAAGGCTTTGGTATGGCAAACGCCACGATTGTTGAGCGAATAGACTAAAGAAATAAACTACTATCGTCTAAATAAAACACAAATGGAAACATTTACATGTCATAAACATTCGCTTTCTTCAAAAAATAGAACGAATCATTAGTAAGTCATGCTTTTGATTTGGATTAGAAGAAAGGGGTGTGCTGCTTGAAAGTTTTGCGGCGAATTGCGTTAGCTCTAGTAATTATTGGTGCGATTAACTGGGGTTTAATTGGATTATTTGAATTCGATTTAGTCGGGTCAATATTTGGAGGAACTACTTCTGGTTTCGCTCGATTTATTTACACTTTAGTCGGAATCAGCGGAATCATTTGTATTGGATTACTGTTTAATTCTGATACGGTTGATGTTCCTGCAAGGGAAGAACACAGGGGTTTTACCGAGCCTAATTACGGAACAGAATTTGCGGAAGAGCCAGACCTTGATAAGCTATACAATCCTTCAAGGGAAGCATATGAAAATGAAGACCCAGAAGAAGAAGAATTACATTAAATAAAAATCCGGCGAGAATGAAAATTCTCAGCCGGTTTTTTGGTTGCTGAGGATTATCTATAATTAGCCATACGTATACGGTTTTAGTTACCACTTTCTAATTAAATTTGCTAGACATCAATATAAAAGTTTAGAAAAACTTCAAAGATATTGCTAATGTTGGACAACTATGCTATACTTACTCATTGTGAGTAATGAAAATTGCTCCTTGCTCTTTTACACCAAAAAGAGCCGCATAGTCCATAAGGAGGTGACAAACGATGAGAAAGTACGAGATCATGTACATTATCCGCCCAAACATTGAAGATGAGGCGAAAACAGCAGTTACTGAGCGATTCGATAATATCCTAACTTCTGAAGGAGCGGAAATCATCGAATCAAAAGATTGGGGTAAGCGTCGACTTGCATATGAGATTAACGATTTCCGTGACGGATATTACCGTTTAATCCAAACGAATGCAAAACCTGAAGCAGTTCAGGAATTCGACCGTCTTGCGAAGATCAGTGGCGATATCATTCGTCATATTGTTGTTAAAGACGAAAAGTAAACTTAAATGTTTCACGTGAAACATTTTATAAAGAAGTATATAGAGAAGAGGTTGATTCTGATGATGAACCGAGTTGTATTAGTAGGACGATTAACAAAAGACCCAGATTTGCGCTATACTCCAAATGGCGTAGCAGTAGCAAATTTTACGTTAGCAGTTAACCGCACTTTTACGAATCAACAGGGGGAGCGGGAAGCTGACTTTATTAACTGTGTAATTTGGCGTAAACCGGCGGAAAACGTTGCTAACTATTTGAAAAAGGGTAGTTTAGCAGGTGTTGATGGCCGCATCCAAACACGTAATTTTGAAGGTCAGGATGGTAAACGTGTATATATCACGGAAGTAATGGCAGACAGCGTTCAATTTCTTGAGCCTAGAAGCGGTGGATCACAAGAACGCAGCGGTAACTTTGGAGGAAACCAATACGGTGGAGAACAAAGAGGCCAGGATAACTCCTATGGGCAAAATCAGAATCAACAACGTAGTAATCCAAACAATAATCAAAACAATAATCAAAGTTTTACCCGAACTAATGAAGATCCATTCTCAAATGATGGGCAACCTATCGACATTTCTGATGATGATCTTCCATTCTAAACTCAAAAGCAGATGCACCTTGTGACCTCGAAGGGCTTGGGCTGAAGCTGCTGGATGAAATAAATACAAAGGGAGGTTATTACTATGGCAGGTGGACGTAGAGGTGGACGTAAACGCCGTAAAGTGTGTTTTTTCACATCAAACGGTATTACACACATCGATTATAAAGATGTTGATTTACTAAAGAAATTTGTTTCAGAGCGTGGGAAAATTCTTCCACGTCGTGTAACTGGAACAAGTGCAAAATACCAACGTAAATTGACAGCAGCAATTAAACGTTCTCGTCAAATGGCTCTTTTGCCATTTGTTACAGGTGAATAATATACAAAAAGAGTAGCAAGGGATTCCTTGTTGCTCTTTTTTTGTTTTTATAAATCCATTACTAATTGATGCTATTGATTCTTTTTTTATGTCAAGGTTTATTATAAAGTACGCTAATCGGCTAAACCTCTACAATTACATGTAAAATATGGTATTTTTTTAATATATTAAACTTTTGGCTTTCTTTGTCGAAATACATATAGTGAGTGATAATTGGGAGGAGCCATTGTTTATATGTTCAATTCAATAAAAACGAAGATAATAGGTACAGTCGTGCTTTTAATCATTGCATCTGTAGCAATTATTATATCTATTAGTAGTAATCAAGTTAAAAATAGGACGGAAGCAAATTTAATCATTCAAAGTGAGGGAACGGTAGCTGAATTAGGAAATTCAATTCAATATTTTTTGGGACAATATGAGAGAAGTTTGGACCAACTTTCTCATACATGGACAATTAGGAATTATGCCCTAATCCTAGCTAACAAAGACAAAAATGTAACAAATGACATAAAAACACTACTGGAAGAGGAATTTAATACTTATATTGATAATTATGCGGAGTCTACCTCTGTTTTTATTTCCCTACCTAATAAACATACAAATATTATTCCATATGCGGATCTTGGCAAATTTGATCCAACAACTAGATCTTGGTATCAACTTGCATTTGAAGAAACAGAAAAGGTCAACTGGAGTAACCCTTATGTAGATGAAGCAACAGGTGAGTTTGTCATTACAGCTTCCAAAGCGCTAGTTGTAGATGGCTCTGTTATTGCTGTTGTTGGAGTGGATATAAATCTATCTACTTTGACGGAAAAAATTTCGGCTAGTAAGTTTGGCTTTAATGGATTTCCTTTTATTCTCGATGCGGAAGGGACGGCTATCATACATCCAACGCTACGTGGAGAGAATATATCGAAAAAATCGTATGTTGCTAAAATGTATAACGATAAACAAGAAGGAGTTATTCGTTATACACTTGATGGAGAACGCAAATTAAATATCTTTCGAACTCTACCAGATGTAGGCTGGAAACTAGGGGTAATCTATCCTGAAAAAGAAATTGGAAAGGTAGCATCAGAAGCAAATAAGATTGTTTTTTTGGTGGCTTTAGCCACGGTAATATTCACCGTAATTGTTTTGGTTTTGATGATTAGCAGAATGATTAGACCACTTTTTAAATTAGAGCAAACGATGAATAAAGTGGCAGAAGGAGATTTAACTGTACGTTCTGATATCCAATCTAAAGATGAGTTTGGGCAATTGGCAAATAACTTTAATAAGATGGTTGATAGTATGAACCGTTTGATCTCAGTAGTAAATGATTCTGTTGATAATGTAAGGGAGTCTGCTGAAAGTTTGAGTGCTGCCTCAGAAGAAACAAATGCAGCGGGTGAGGAAATGGCAATTGCTGTAAATGAAATTGCGCAGGGTGCATCGAGATCTGCTGAAGATGCAGAACAAGTTAGTGAGAATTCCCACTTGCTAGTTAATCAAATTGATATTATTAACGAGCGGACCTCCATAATGGCGGAAAGCGCCGATAGAGCCGGAGCAATAAATTCAGTAGGTCAGGGACAGATGCAAGATTTGAAAAATTCATTCAACGAATGGAAAGATAACTTACAATCCATGACTAATGTGATTGGACAGATGGATCTCAAAGTACATGCAATTGGTAGTGTAATGGAGACGATAACAGAAATATCTTCCCAGACTAATTTACTTGCTTTAAATGCTAGCATTGAGGCGGCTAGAGCAGGGGAACATGGAAAAGGCTTTGCTGTTGTTGCAGAAGAAGTTCGCAAATTAGCTGAGCAGTCTGCTCGCTCAACGGAAGAAGTCAAAGTTACTGTTCAGGAACTACAGAATGGTGCACAACAAGTATCGAAGCAAATGCTGGATACAAGTGAGAACTTCCAAGTGCAAGAAAAGGTTGTAAAAGACACAGAAGTGACCTTTGGAGAAATTTCTATACTACTTCAAGAAATGCAATCATCTATTGATACCGTGTTTAGTGAAGTGCAAAAGGTAACAGTTTATAAAGAAGATGTAGATAATACGATCCAAACGATGGCTGCTACTTCAGAAGAAACAGCAGCAGCATGTGAGCAAGTAAGTGCCTCAACTGATGAGCAGTTGCGTGCGATCCAGTCTGTCGCTGAATCAGCAGAACAACTCACAAACTTGAGTCATGAATTGCATGAGTCCATCAATCATTTTAAAATATAAACGGTATAATTGGAGGGCACTGAAAAAGTCCTCCTAATACAATGCAAGGATCTATTAATACTGTTGTTTTCCGCTCTAGGCGGCGCTTTCCGAGGGCGTGCGGTGTGCCGCCTGGCAAACAGGATGTTGGTTACGAAGCCGTTGCCACACGATGTGGCGACTTTAACTTTAGGCTTCGTTCCGTAATAGCTCCTTGCAGGGTCTCACCTGTCACGCTAATCCCCAGGAGTCGCCGCCTTCCGCTCCAATCAACTTGGTCTTATAGTGTTGTTCCATTCATACAAACGCAGCAAGGTGCTTTAAGTGCTTTATACATTCTGGGGAATCTGCATACCAAATAAACCTAACGAACATTCATTTTTTCGCAAGGTCATCTGTGCTATAGTTGAGTTTCTTCTTATGAATTAGCTTTAGCTGATTCGTAATCATAGAGGATACCGTGTTGAATAATTGGGAGATGTTTCTTTTATTAGAAACATCTCTTTCTTTAATCAACGCCGCAAAGTTGAACCTTGGGCGAATCATCGGTAAAATAGAAAAGGTATATATAAGCTAAAGAGGTGTAATAGTGAAAAATACCCGAATGTTGACTGAAGGAGCACTGATGCTGGGGATATTTGTAGTGTTATTGTTTGTTTCCATGTATGTGCCTTTAGTAATGATTGTGACTCAATTGTTTTTAATTCTTCCATTCCTATTGTATAGCGCTAAATATCCGTTAAAAAACGCAGCAATTTTATTGGTTGGGGCTATGCTTATTGCTTTTATCATTGGATCGATTGTAGCTGTCCCATTTGCTTTCATAAATGCGACGATTGGTATAGTGATGGGGTACGGTATTAGAACTGGAAAAAGTAAGGCAATTATTTATTTGTCTTCAAGTATGGCGTTTCTATTTAATATAGTGCTGTTTTATATGATAGCTACTATATTTTTGTCTGTGAACTTTATTGAAGAACTTGGTCAGTTATTTAAAACGTCTATGGACCAATATACGCAAGCTTTAGAATCATTTGGACAAGCTCCTCCAGCAAAAATGCATGAACAAATGAATGAGATGATCCAATTAATGGGCACTATGGCTCCGACATTATTGATTATATTGTCCTTTTCTACTGTTTTATTGTTGGTTATTATCAATTTTCCAATTGCCAAGCGCCTAGGGGTGAATGTGCCGAAGTTTGGTACATTTCGTGAATTGAAATTACCTAAAAGTGTTTTGTGGTATTATCTTGTTGCTTTAGTATTAACGCTTCTTGTTCAACCTGAATCTGGAACATATATGTATATGGTTTTAGTGAATGGTGCTTTTATTTTACAAGCATTGTTAGTCATTCAAGGTTTGGCATTTATTTATTTCTACAGTCATTTAAAGAAATGGCCATTAGTGTTTCCTATATTGGCAGTGATTTTAACACTTTTTTTCCCGATCTTTCTATCTATCGTACGAATGTTAGGTATAATTGATATAGGATTTAATCTAAGAACTTACCTCGATAAAAAATAATGAAGGAGTTGAAGGAATGCCTTCCTATGTAAAATCACGAAGGATGCGCTATCCTTTCTATACTATTTTGGTTATGTCAGCTGTTCTTCTTGTTATTGTTGGCCTCCAGTACTGGTGGCTATCGATAATGGGGGCTATCATACTTATAGCGTTAACCTTTGTAGCTATTAAAATCGAGACCGATATGGTTACATCCATAGAAAAGCATATATCTACATTGTCGTATAGAGTGAAAAAGGTCGGCGAAGAAGCTCTATTAGAAATGCCAATTGGGATTATGCTCATTAATGATGATTATTATATTGAATGGACAAATCCATTTATGGCATCATGTTTTAATGAAAATACACTCGTTGGTCGATCCTTATATGATGTAGGGGAATCGATTATACCACTTATTAAACAAGAGATAGAATCAGAAATCGTCACTTTAAACGAAAGAAAGTTCCGTATATATTTTAAATCAGAGGAAAGACTTTTATATTTCTTTGATGTGACTGAGCAAATCGAAACAGTAAAACGCTATGAAATGGAACGCAATGTGATCGCAATTATTTATTTAGATAATTACGATGATGCGACACAAGGAATGGATGATCAGTCAAGAAGTGAATTAAACAGTACAGTAACATCATTATTAAATAAATGGGCGCTCAACCATGGCATTTTTCTAAAAAGGACATCCTCGGAACGTTTTGTTACACTGTTTAATGAAGAAATCTTACGTGAGTTAGAGAAGGATAAGTTTTCAATACTGGATGTTGTCCGAGAAAAGACATTGAAACAAAATACTTCCCTTACATTAAGCATCGGGGTTGGCTTTGGGGTTTCTTCGCTCCCGGAACTCGGTATCCTTGCTCAATCAAGTTTGGATCTAGCGTTGGGGCGTGGAGGAGACCAAGTGGCGATAAAGCTGCCTAATGGTAAACTACAATTTTATGGTGGAAAAACAAATCCGATGGAAAAGCGTACAAGAGTTAGAGCTCGTGTCATTTCACATGCTTTAAAGGAATTAATGATTGAAAGTGATAAAGTGATCGTAATGGGTCATAAATATCCTGATATGGATGCGATCGGTGCATCTATCGGTATTAGAAAAGCTGCTGAAATGAATCAGCGTGAAGGTTATATAGTGATTGATTTTGCAGAAATTGATACAGGTGTTAGACGGTTGATCGAAGAGATGAAAGGCTATCCCGAATTATTCTCTTGGTTAATCACGCCAGAAGAGGCAATGGAACTGATGACAGATAATACCCTTCTTGTTGTTGTTGATACACATAAACCATCCTTGGTGATTGAGGAGAAGCTCTTAGGTAAAACGGAACGCATCGTCGTCATTGATCATCATCGCCGAAGCGAAGACTTTATAAAAAAACCATTGCTCGTTTATATGGAGCCATATGCATCGTCAACGGCAGAGCTTGTAACAGAGTTACTTGAATACCAACCAAAAGGTGAAAAAATCAATACACTTGAAGCAACTGCATTATTATCAGGTATTATTGTAGATACGAAGAGCTTTACATTGCGGACGGGGTCAAGAACATTCGATGCAGCCTCCTATCTACGCTCACTTGGTGCAGATACGGTCATGGTCCAGAGGTTTTTAAAAGAAGATGTGGAGACGTATATTAAGCGCTCAAGATTGATTGAAACGGTTGAGTTTTACAAGGCTGGTATAGCGATTGCGACAGGAACAGACGATGAAGTATATGATCCTGTAATGATTGCGCAAGCCGCTGATGCATTATTGACAATGGATGGTGTATCCGCATCATTTGTTATATCTAAGCGTGAGGAAGACGTGGTGGGCATAAGTGCTCGTTCACTAGGAGAAATCAACGTACAAGTTGTTATGGAAGCACTTGGAGGTGGTGGACACTTATCCAATGCTGCTACTCAACTACAAGGATTGAAAGTCATTGAAGCAGAGTTGAAATTAAAACAAATATTAGATGATTATTTGGAAGGGAGTCAAGAAAAATGAAAGTAATATTTTTAAAAGACGTAAAAGGAAAAGGTAAAAAAGGTGAAGTGAAGGATGTAGCGGTCGGTTATGCGCAAAACTTTTTAATTAAGCAAGGGCTTGCGGTAGAGGCTACAGCTGGCAGCATGAAGTCTTTGGATAATCAAAAGAAAAAAGAACAAAAAGCGGCTGAAGAAGAAGTTGTGGAAGCGAATCAATTGAAAGAAAAGATTGAGAATTTGCAAGTAGAATTAACAGCAAAGTCTGGTGAAGGTGGTCGATTATTCGGTTCTATTACAAGTAAGCAAATTGCAGATGAATTGAAGAAGGCACATAATATTAAAGTAGATAGACGCAAATTTGTCTTGGATGACGCAATACGTTCATTGGGTGTAACAAAAGTTCCGTTAAAACTTCATCAACAAGTTACAGCAACGGTCCATGTACATGTAAAAGAAGGAAACTAAATTTTCCATACTTCAAATCAAGTTTCCATGGTAGAATAGAGCTAGCATAAAAATGTGATACGGTTCAGGCCGATCACATTTTTTCTATGAGGCCTGTATGATTTGGTGCCCATAAATATTCCTTTATCAAATGTATGTTCAAAAAGGTGGAAAAAAAGGGCCTAAGATCACCACGTCCTGTGGCAACATCGGCACTAGGACATCCTGTCCGTCGAAGTTCTTTGAAGCGAGCAAACAACGAAATTCGACAGCAGTTTTTACCGGACTATTTGGACGTCCTCTTTAAGGAATAGCTGCCCATTATTTAAAAATATGGGAGGAGAAATAAAATGAGTGAAATGGTGGATAGAACCCCGCCCCAAAATATAGAAGCGGAGCAGGCTGTAATTGGTGCGATTTTTTTAGAACCGTCTGCCTTAATTCTTGCATCTGAAATACTGATACCTGATGATTTTTATCGTAGTGCCCATCAAAAAATTTATGCTGTAATGTTAAAGCTAAATGAGTTGGGAAAAGCAGTTGACTTAGTTACCGTGACAGAAGAACTGTCGGCAGCTAAAATGTTAGAAGACATTGGTGGCATTTCTTACTTAAGTGAGATTTCTATATCTGTACCAACAGCTGCCAATATTGGATACTATGCTAGAATAGTTGAGGAAAAATCATTACTTCGTCGTTTAATCAGAACGGCTACTAATATAGCAACAGATGGCTTTACACGAGAAGACGAAGTAAATGAACTTCTTGATGAAGCAGAAAAACAAATCATGGAAGTGGCTCAGCGAAAAAATGCGGGAGCTTTTCATAATATAAAAGATGTACTTGTCCGTGCCTATGATAATATTGAACTTTTACACCATCAAAAAGGTGATGTGACCGGTATTCCATCGGGTTTTAGCGAGCTCGATCGGATGACAGCAGGTTTTCAACGAAATGATTTAATTATCGTTGCAGCCCGTCCTTCTGTCGGGAAGACGGCATTTGCGCTAAATATTGCACAAAACGTCGGAACGAAAACGGGAGAAAACGTCGCGATTTTTAGTCTAGAGATGGGGGCAGAGCAGCTTGTGATGAGGATGCTTTGTGCGGAAGGCAATATTAATGCGCAAAATTTAAGAACAGGTTCCTTGACCGATGACGACTGGAAAAAATTAACAATGGCAATGGGAAGTCTATCTAATTCAGGTATTTTTATAGACGACACACCAGGTATTAGAATTGGAGAAATTCGTTCTAAATGTCGCCGCTTGAAACAGGAGCATGGTCTTGGAATGATTCTTATCGATTATTTGCAGCTGATTCAAGGAAGCGGGAACTCCAAAGAAAACCGTCAGCAGGAAGTTTCGGAAATTTCCCGTATGTTAAAAGGATTAGCTCGTGAATTAGAAGTACCTGTAATTGCACTTTCTCAGCTTTCCCGTGGTGTGGAACAACGTCAAGACAAACGACCAATGATGTCAGATATCCGTGAGTCAGGAAGTATTGAGCAGGATGCTGATATCGTTGCATTCCTTTATCGTGATGATTACTATGATCAGGAATCAGAGAATAAAAATATTATTGAAATTATCATTGCGAAACAGCGTAATGGACCAGTTGGTACCGTATCGCTTGCGTTCGTAAAGGAATACAATAAATTCGTAAATCTTGAGTACAGATATGATGAATCAGCTGTTCCTTCAGGGGCATAATGATGAAACACCTCAAATGTTGAGGTGTTTTTTTCATTTATAAATATTACCTTTAGTTAATCTTTGGACTTTGGTTGATTATAAATAAAAGGCGTTGGAAGTAGTGAAGGGATGAAATCTGGTAAGAAAAAAAGTCTTTATTTAAAAATAAACTAACCTTTCGAGAAGATTACATAACCTCGATACTACTCCGCACATAATATTCTCGAAAGATAAATAATCCAACTAATTGACATCCAATAAACGATATTGTATTATTGTCTTTAATTCAAGATACTTTAATTAATAATAAATTAATTAAATGTAATTTTCGGGGAGGTTCCGTGATGAGCAAAAATTTGTCATTAAAGTCATTTGTCGTATTGATGAAGTCTTCAAAATCAGTTCAAGAACGCATTAAAAAGGATATAAGCAGTTACGGAATGGGTATCTCTGATTTTACTGTATTAGAAGCGCTATACCATAAAGGAAAACAAACGATTCGAGAGATTTCCAATGCAGTACTAATCAATACCGGTTCGATAACCTATGTAATTGATAAATTAGAAGGAAAAGGTTTGTTAGAACGAAATGACTGCAAAGAAGATCGAAGAGTTGTTCATATACAAATAACGGAGCAAGGAAAGCAGATTATGGATGAAATCTTTCCAAAGCATCAAAAGGTAATTGAAGACATTTTTTCAGAAATAACATTGGAAGAAAAGCAATCCTTGATAGACATATTAAAAAGGGTTGGAAAAGAACAATAAGGGTCACATAAAAGTAAAATGAATGAAGGAGAGTAAACGGAGTGAAGAAAACAGCAGGAATTCATCATATAACAGCAATCGTTGGTCATCCGCAGGAAAACGTTGATTTTTATGCAGGTGTTTTAGGGTTAAGAATGGTTAAGAAAACGATTAATTTCGATGATCCAGGAACTTACCACCTTTATTTTGGTGATGGAGACGGTAAACCTGGTACAATCATTACCTTCTTTCCGTGGGCTGATGCATATCAAGGAGAAATTGGTGATGGTCAGGTAGGTGTTACATCCTATGTGATTCCGACAGGCGCTATGTCTTTTTGGGAAAAAAGGCTAAAAAAATTTAATATTGATTTTAGCAAGACCGAGCGATTTGGAGAAATGTATTTAACTTTTGCAGATACCCATGGATTACAATTAGAAATCGTTGAAAGAGAAGAAGGCGATGAGAACACTTGGATTTTCGGTGATATAACGCCAGATGTAGCGATAAAAGGTTTCGGTGGAGCTACATTGCTCTCTGCTCAGCCGACTAAAACAGCCCAATTACTTGAAGAAGTAATGGGATTGGAAAAAGTCGGTGAAGAAGGTGGTTTAATCAGATTTAAATCCTATGGTGATATTGGAAATATTGTTGATCTAAAAGCAACTTCAAGTGGACGAGGACAAATGGGGGTAGGAACGGTTCACCATATTGCATGGCGTGCAAAAGATGACCAAGATCAATTAGATTGGCAACAATATGTAGGGGAAAAAGGATATGGTGTAACGCCAGTACAAGATAGAAACTACTTTAATGCCATCTACTTTAGAGAGCATGGAGAAATATTATTCGAAATTGCAACTGATCCCCCAGGATTTGCACATGATGAATCACATAAAACAATGGGGAAAAGTTTGAAGCTACCTGAACAATATGAAATGTATCGTGAACAATTTAATAATAAATTAATTCCAATTGAAGTAAGAAACTTAGATAAATAAGGAGGAGTCACTTTGCATTCCTTTGATCCAAGCAAAAATACGGAACGTGAAAATTATAAACTATTAATCGGTAGTATTGTACCAAGGCCGATTGCATTTGTGACGAGTATTGCTAAAGATGGAACAATAAATGGGGCGCCATTTAGTTATTTTAATATCGTATCTGCTAATCCTCCAATGATTTCCCTATCTATCCAACGCAAAGACGGGGGGCAAAAAGATACGGCACGAAACATTTTAGAAAATAGAGAATTCGTTGTGCATATCGTTGATGAACAAAACGTTGAAAAGATTAATATCACTGCGGCATCACTTCCACCTGATGAAAGTGAAATTGAAAAAGCCCATTTAACACTGATTCCTAGTGAAGCCATCTCCATTCCAGGGATCGCTGAATCGAAAGTTCGTTTTGAATGCATCGTTGAGCGTTGTATCGAATTAGGAGATAAGCATTCTGTAGGGACAGATTTGATTATTGGAAAAATAGTCAGATACCATATCGATGAGTCTATTTACGAAAATGGAAGAATTAATCATAACCGCTTAGGAGCAGTTAGTCGCCTAGCAGGATCTAACTATGCAAAAATTGGCGAAGTATTCTCTATAGAAAGACCAAAGTGAATTTGTTTCAGCACGCTGAAACATTGGCACTCCCACTACGCTTCGTTTAGAGCTGGGGACCTTACCCTAAAGAAAATAAAACATCATGTAGATAGAATTCTTAAATGACAGGTTGATGCCGAAAGCGGGTAGATACAACAAATTAGTTTATTCTAAAAGGACCTAGTGGATTTTGGCGAAATTACGCCAATCACTAAACTTTTGATTAGATTCAAGGCAAGAAGGAAGGGGAATTACAGATGAAACATATTTTTCTAAAAGGAAATGACGATTCAAAACCTACATTACTATTGCTTCATGGAACTGGGGGGACTGTGCAGGACCTTCTAAAACTTGCAGAAAAGATTGATGCGGATGCAAATGTTCTAAGTGTGCGAGGAAATGTGCTTGAGAACGGCATGCCCCGCTTTTTTCGCCGGTTAGCTGAAGGTGTATTTGATGAAGAAGATTTAATCTTTCGTACGAAAGAATTAAATGAATTTCTTAACGATGCTGCTAAAGAAAATGATTTTGATCGAAATAATATTGTTGCTATCGGCTATTCCAATGGTGCCAACATTGCAGCTAGTTTATTGTTCCATTATCAGAATGCATTAAAAGGAGCAATTTTACATCATCCAATGGTTCCAAGAAGAGGAATTGATTTACCTGATCTGACAAGCAAAAATGTATTTATTGCGGCTGGTACAAATGATCCAATTTGTCCAGCACAAGAATCTGAAGAACTTACATCTTTATTGGAAAATGCGAATGCTAATGTAGAACTTTACTGGGAGAATAGAGGTCACCAATTGACATTCAAAGAAGTTGAATCAGCGTCAAAATGGTATCGGGAAATGAAGTTTTAGATTAAAAAAATATACGGTTAATATGAAAGATTAAACGGAGTACGTGTATTTATTTTATGTCCTATATAAGATTTAATATTTTTATACATGCTTATTTAACTTCAGAATGGTTGAGCATTATTAAGTTATCAGAGTTAATGGCATATGTAGTTGCAACAAATTGAATGAGTTGGTGCTTGGCTTTAATAACGAAAATAATTTCTTTTTTGTTAGTAATACTGATGATTGGGGCAATACTAAAGTAAGTTTTTCTTTAGTGGTTTAATGGCAGGATACGAGTTAGACAGCGGTGTCTTTATCTTATTAATTATCGAATTGAAAAGATGACACAAATTCCATTCCTTTTAATAATACCCCATAAGGGAGTGATGACTACATCCAATTTAATTGGTATTAGAATGATTGCAGGCGGTGAAAGAATTGAGTTTTTTAGACAGGTTATTTGGAAGAAATTCAATTAATAAGGAGACGAAAACTATGACAAACGTAAAATTAGCAATAATTTATTACAGTTCTGGAGGTACGAACTATCAATTAGCACAATGGGCAGAAGCGGGAGCAAAGGAAGTGGGTGCCGAGGTAAAGGTACTTAAAGTTGCTGAAACGGCTCCTCAGGCTGCTATTGATTCTAATCCGGGATGGAAGGCACATGTCGAAGCAACGAAAGATGTACCAGAAGTAACATTAGAAGATCTTGATTGGGCAGATGCCATCATATTTAGTGTACCAACCCGATTTGGTAACATGCCATCACAAATGAAGCAATTTTTGGACACGACTGGTGGTTTATGGTTTAACGGCAAACTTGTTGATAAGGTTGTTAGTGCGATGTCTTCAGCCCAAAATCCTCACGGAGGTCAAGAGGCTACCATATTGTCTTTATATACAACGATGTATCATTGGGGAGCAATTGTTGCAGCTCCCGGATACACGGACCCTGTAACCTATGTTGCTGGTGGGAATCCATACGGTACAAGCGTGACTGTTGGACAAGATGGTAAAATGATTGAAGATGTTCAAGCAGCTGTAAAGCATCAATCAAAACGCACAGTAACAGTTGCTGAATCGATTAAAAAAGCAAATCAGTAAATGAACCTGTTTTAGCAAACATCGGAGAATCAGGTGGGGGAGTTTTAAACCCTAAAGAAAGATCAAGATAAAACAGTTTAATTTAAAGAGAAAAGAAGAAGGATAAATAATCCTAATAGGGATTGCATCAGGAAGATATAGATATACAAGTTCATATGCGTCTATAAAAGGAGTCATCCTTGAATAGGATGACTCCTTTTATATTGTCATACCATCTTGTCAATTTCAGTTTGTTATACCCATGTGTTCAATTACCCGTTTCATTGCCTGAATTTGCCCCAAATGTGTTGCTTCATGCATCAATGTTACGCCAGCAAGCTCTCCAAAGGTTTTACATCCTAGGAAAGGTGTTTCCAATGTGTTATTTAGTTGTTCAGCTGGAATTTGCTGAATATGTGCCAATTGATCTTTTAGCTGTACTATAAGTTCATCCATAGTAGGTACATTTCCCGTCCAATCAGCTGGTTTCGTACCGTTCCCAAACAAGTCAATATAGTTTGCAGGAAGCTGGGTCGTTGTATGAGGAAACCCAAACATAGTTTGTTCAGTAATTGTCAAAACGTGACCTGTATGCCAATGAATTGTGTTATTGAAACCATCTGGCTGCACATCAGTTTGGTCCTTGGAAACCGAACCTACAATCTTGATGAAATATTCTCTTGTCAATTCAAATTGCTTGAACATAAGTTTGTTCATCTATTCCTCTCCCTTCACTTATACAATCGCCCATATTATACCATTAAAAAGAGCGAAGAATATAATGAATACACCTCTGGCTCCGCAAAATATCCGTATCGAGTTAACATAATTGATCAATTTTTTTCTTATATCAACGCTCTTAAGAAGCCTGTTGCTGTATAAAACATGTAACCTCTTATTCAATTAAAAATCTGTTTGTTTATAACATGACACATAAGAAGGTACTTTTCATGTTGAGACTATTGAAAAAAGACATACTTAATGAACAGGTAATATTCCATATGTCATTAAGTATGCATTTTCATTGCGACTTTAAATCAAGAATAGTTCTAAAGCCGATTACATCTTTAACATAGTGAAATCGGCTATTTTTAGTTTCAAATCCGTGTTTTGCTAATGATACCTCGATAAATGTTTAATCAAATAAACGACCATGTGCAATAAGATTATATACAATGAAAATTAGTAAAAGAATGAATATTATATCAATTACCTTGAAACGCTAATTATGTCTTATTTCCATTATTTATACAAGGATTTGTCGAAATTTGTCTTGCATTTTCAATGAATATTGATTACACTAAGATGCATAATTATTCTTAATTAAACGTAAAAATACATGGTAGAATAGATAGAGGGAGTAGTATATATGAGTAAGAAAAGCAAGAGAATGGCAATTAACCCACAATTGGGAGCTAAAAAAAATCAAGGTAGAAATATTAATGCGTTCGTATTAATTTTCTGTGTAATTGTGGTAGCGGCAATTTTAACATATATCGTTCCAGCGGGGGAATATGAAAGAATAGATGTAGATGGGCGTACAATTGTAAATCCTGATTCTTTTCAGTTTACTGAGCAATCTCCCGTTGGTTTTTTTCAGATTTTTACAAGTGTTCATTCCGGAATGATTGCGGCCGCTGGCATCATCTTTTTCGTTTTGATTATTGGTGGAGCCTTTGGAATACTGAAAGCAACAGGTGCACTTGATGCATTGATAGTCACGATCACGAGAAAGTTAGCGAATAAGGAATTGGTTCTGATTCCAGCGTTAATGTTATTTTTTGCCGTCGGTGGCACGTTAATGGGGATGTCTGAAGAAACAATTGTGTACGTGGCAATTATTACACCGTTAGCTATCGCACTTGGGTTTGATTCCATTGTAGGATTCGCCATTGTTTCATTGGGTGCGAATATTGGATTTCTTAGCGCCGTGCTTAATCCATTTAACGTTGGTGTCGCACAGGGCATTGCTGAATTGCCGACATTTTCGGGTATCGGGCTTAGACTAGTCATGCTAGCTACTTTTTATGTAGCAGGTGTTATATATGTATATCGTTATGCGAAAAAAATTAAGGAGCAACCTGAACTACGTTATATAGGAAATATGAAACAAAGTACGAATGAGTTAGATAAGGATATTAAGCTAGAAACCCGTCATAAATGGGTGTTAAGTGTCTTTTTACTTAATTTTGTTATTTTAATTATTGGCGTATTAAAATTTGACTGGTATATTACTGAAATTGCTGGGTTATTTCTTCTATTCGGTATTTTGATGGGCTTTATTGGTAAGTTGAATCCGAGTAGCATCGCAGATAACTTTATGGATGGTGCCAAAGATGTGATTGGTGGAGCATTGATTATTGGATTTGCTCAATCGATTCTTGTAGTAGTACAAGATGGTAAATTAATGGATTCTATTTTATTTTATGCATCTTCTTTACTTAACCAATTATCACCAGCATTTAATGCCGTTGGTATGTTTGCTGTTCAGCTGTTTTTAAACTTCCTAGTTCCATCAGGAAGTGGACAGGCTGCACTTACCATGCCGATCATGGCACCACTCGCTGATTTGGTAGGTGTAACGAGACAAACAGCTGTACTTGCGTTCCAACTTGGAGACGGGATCACAAACTCTGTTTTTCCAACAGCAGGTGTGTTGATTGCAGGTCTTGCCGTTGCAGGAATTCCATATACAAAATGGTTTAGATGGGTACTTCCATTTATATTGATCGAAGTTGCACTAGGCATAGTTTTTCTACTCATTGCACAGGCAATCAAATATGGCCCGTTTTAATAAGAAAAGCGGAAGGTGCCCGTTCAGCCGCCCACAGGATGTGGGTGAGTCGGGTTCCCACAGGACGTGGCGATTTTAGTCGAGGAACCATGATGCGGGTCCCTCGACATTGTCATAGGAATACTTAGCTTTTGTTCATATAACAATGTTGTACAACATGAACATAATAGATATGGGGGATCATCATGTTACAAACTAAATTAGTAGACACGGCTTTAAAAGCTTGGACAATAGAACAGCGTAGACATTTCCATATGCACCCGGAATTATCTGGGCAGGAATTTAAAACAGCTGCCTATGTACGAAAAACATTAACAGAATTCGGCCTTCCGATTGACGATAGTTATTCAGCTCCAAATGTTGTTGCTTATCTAAAAGGAACAGAAGGTAAGAAAACAATTGCGCTCCGTGCAGATATGGATGCATTGCCGATTGTGGAAGAAGGGGAAAATAAGCCCTATATTTCTAAAAATCTAGGCGTATCTCATGCATGTGGTCATGACGGACACACAGCGATTTTACTAGCAGTCGCAAAATGGATGAGTAACAATAAGCATCAAGTAAAAAATAACATTAAGTTTATTTTTCAAAGCTCAGAAGAAGCGTCGCCAAGCGGAGCAGAACAACTTGTAAAAGAAGGAGCTCTAGATGGAGTAGATACTATTTTTGGTATTCATCTCATACAAAACCTTGAAATGGGCAAAATTGGCTTTGCGACAGGTCCAGCAATGGCGTCATGCAATGATTTCGATATTACGATTAAAGGTGTCGGCGGTCACGCTGGGCAGCCACAAGATGCGGTTGATCCGATTTATATTGCTTCACATTTGATTCAAGCATTTCAATCGGTTGTGAGTAGAAGCTTGCATCCACTCCATGCGGGTGTAATTTCATTTGGAGGTATTCAAGCGGGAAACTCGTTCAATGTTATCCCTTCTGAGGCGAGATTAACAGGAACAATTCGCGCTATGACATACGAAGCTGCTGAATTGATGCATACAAGAACAAAGCAATTGACAGAATCAATTTGTGAAAGCTTCGGTGCAATAGGTCAATATGAATATATAAAAGGCACTCCGCCACTATACAATCACCCAGAAGCATGTGAATATGCAGAGAAAATCATTGTCCAAACATTCGGAGAAGATATTTTCTCTGTGATGGATCCATCCATGGGGGCTGAGGATTACTCTTATTATTTAAAGGAAAAAACAGGAGCTTTCATTAATGTAGGAATGCAAAGTGACAAAAGCCAATTTCCTCATCATCATCCGAAATTTGATATTGATGAAGATGCGATTCCAACAGCAATTGAATTGATGATTCAACTTGCACTAAATAAATGAAGTCAAAAGCACACTCTTTTAATAGGGGTGCTTTTTTTATTTGCTACTACAAAAGAGTGAAGTAAACTAAATCAGGCAATTGTATGAAGATGCATTATATATTCGATGCGACAGTAGAAGATCGAGAGAGGGGGAAAAGGAGAATACACAAAATAGCTGAATGTAAATGTACATTCAGCCATTGATATTTATATCATATTATGATATTCTTAAGTTTGTTTGCATTTGATAATATTTAATGTATATCTACCCAATTTTAATTATATCAAAAGCGAGGCAGGTTTGTCAAACATTTTATTTCAAAAAAAGGAGTGTGGGTTGTGGAATGAATAAGGAGCGGGAGAAGGAACAGCAGAGGTTGGATTTTATTCAGAATGTACTTGATAACAAAAAGAAGCATCTCCATGAGAATATGGGTGGAGTTAAAGAGGGGATCATTCAACTACGAAAAAGTTTTTGGGACGATGTCACGGTCAATCTTGATGAGCCAGATGATGTTATTGAAACATTCACAAGCATTAAACAACAGGCTGAACTTCTTGCTGAACGGGAAAGAACCCACGGACATTCGAATAAGCAACTCAAACAAATCCACAAGCTAAAAAACTCTCCTTATTTTGGACGGATCGATTTTCATGAGGATGATGAGATAGGAACGGATTGCACATATATAGGTGTCGCTTCCTTGATGGATGAGAATGATGAAGAGTTTCTTATTTACGATTGGCGTGCACCGATTTCAAGCCTGTATTATGATTACACACCTGGCCGCGCTACCTATCATACTCCTTCAGGCATGATAGAAGGAACGATGGAGTTAAAACGGCAATTCATTATTAAAGAAGGAAAGCTTAAAAGTATGTTTGATACAGGCGTTACGATTGGAGATAGCTTGTTGCAGGAGGTGCTTGGAGCGAATGCAAATACCCAAATGAAAAGCATCGTAGCAACTATTCAGAAGGAGCAAAATGATATTATTCGTAACGAAAAAAGCAAATTTCTGATTGTCCAGGGAGTAGCTGGAAGTGGGAAAACTTCGGCAGCTCTTCAGCGGGTTGCTTATTTGCTCTATCGTTACCGAAATACGTTAACATCTGATAATATTATGCTTTTTTCACCTAATCCTCTTTTCAATAGCTATGTTGCAACAGTGCTTCCAGAGCTAGGGGAAGATAATATGGAACAAACGACATATCAACAATATTTGTTAACGAGGCTCGGTGGGAAATTTGACGTCGAGGATCCTTTTTCACAATTGGAATATACACTAACGGCAATAAAAGAGCCTGGGTATAATAACAGGATGAAATCCATTCATTTTAAATCGAGTATCGGTTTTAAAGCGCTCATTGATGAATATATATACTATTTGTCCAAACAGGGACTCATTTTTAAAAATATTACTTTTCGTGACCGCATCATCCTTTCTGCACAAGACATTTACAATGTTTTTTATTCGTTGGACGGGTCAATCTCGATACCCAATCGAATAAAATTAACAATGGAGCGGATATTAAAGGAACTTGCCAAAAAGGAAAAGTTGGAACGCTTGGAAGAATGGGTAATTGAAGAAGCGGAATTATTAGATAAGGATGATTATTTAAAGGTGTTTAGGCAAGTCCAAAAAGAACAGGAAGACGTTGATGATGCCTTTGGGGATGCAGAACGAGAATTACAGCTTATGGCGAAGGCAATCGTGAAGAAATATTTTATGCCAATCAGGAAAGCTGTAAAGAAGTATGGATTTTTAAATATGCGGGCAGTGTATCGTCAATTGTTTACATTAAAAGAATCATTTATTTGGCCAGACGGATGGGATGCAATATGTTCTGAGACGATTGAGCAATTGAATTCTAATTATATGGCATATGAAGATGCAACTCCGTATCTGTACTTACAGGATCTATTGGAAGGGAGGAAATCAAATACTCTCATTCGCCATTTGTTCATTGATGAAGCACAGGATTATACACCGTTTCAATTCGAATATCTTCAACAGCTTTTCCCACATTGTAAAATGACCATTTTGGGTGATGTAAATCAGGCAATTTACGCCCATACAAATAATGCGCAGACGTTAATGGCGACAAAGCTAGATAATATGGAAAAGATTGTCCTGAAAAAAAGCTATCGTTCAACAAAACAGATTGTAGAATTTACAAAAGGATTGATAGCTGGGGGAGAAATGATCGAGCCATTCAATAGAGAGGGAGAAAAACCAACTTTGGTGAAAGTAGATACTATTCATTCACTACATTTAAATATTGAGGCTTGTGTAAGTCGCTTAATAGAAAACGGTCATGAGACAATCGCTATTATTTGCAAGACAATGGAAGAAAGCCTTCATGCGTATAACATACTAGGAACAAAACTAGCTATCCGTCTTATGGATAAAAATACAAACTCCTATAATAAAGGGATCGTCATTCTTCCAGTGTATTTAGCAAAAGGAATTGAATTTGATGCTGTTATTATTTATAACGCGTCAAAGGAACTATATAGTAGGGAAAACGAACGCAAGCTTTTTTATACTTCTTGTACAAGGGCGATGCATGAACTTCACCTTTTTTCTGTCGATGAAATAACTCCGTTTATTAGTGGAGTCTCCGATCAAACATATATAACGAAAAGGGCATATAGATAAGCTTCCCCTCCTTTTTTGGGGGATAACTCCATGTTTTACTAAAAAATAGACTCTCGGAATATCGAGGCGTAAATCTGCCGAATTTCTAAAAACCTACTGGGAATTAAGCTTTAATGAATATTTTGATATTCGATTTCAAACTTTTTTCAATAAGAGACATGCCAAAAAAGCGTCATATTTTTTTAAAAGCCTGCTTTAAAAACATTGTTGCTTTACCAAGTAGTATGTGGTTGATTTCCGCTACAGTTGCTCGCTTTTCCGTCTTGAGAATGCCAAGAGACTATAAAATGGGCAGGAGAAAGTAAGGAGTTTTAGTAAGTAACAAAAAAGCGTAAGGTGTGATGTAGGATATTGACCAAGAAACATATCCTTTCGTTACTTCTTCAAATCTTGTTGCAAGTGGAGTAACAATGGTTCAGGTGTTGGACCAACCAATGTATCATATTGTTGGTGGTAGTAAAGCGTATATTTATTATGTTGGGGATGAATGGCTGGAATTCTGTAAGGAAAGATCAAGTGATGCTTCAACACTTGATCTTTTTGTAATTTATTTGTAATAATCTAAACGTGAAAAGAAATAAATAGAAGTATGTAACACAGTGTATATCATTATTCATTTATCAAATCCCTTTATCTATTGCATTCAATAAGTAATACAGTTATATTACATTCGAAAAAACTATCTCAAAATCAAAGTGTTTTATGCTAAAGTAGACCAGGTAAAAATAATACACATCTATTTAGTTATTACAGATGGGAAGTAATCATAGGGGGATTTACAGAATGAACTTGCAAGAAAAGCGGCTAATTGGTAAGAAAACAGCCGGATTTTTAATGAAGTTGCTCGTTTTTATTATGGCATTTACAACTATCTCTATTACTGCCACGGCGAATCAGAAAATTGATATAGTATATCATGTATACCTCGATGATCAGTATCTAGGACCTGTGTCCGATCAAAAGGTTACAGATCAAATAGTAGAAGAAGCGATAAAGGATAAACAGAAAGATTATGAAGATTACCAACTAGAATTAGGGAATGAACTCACATATATTTCAGAACAGGTATTCCATACAAATGTAGTAGATAATCAAGTGGTGGAACAACTGAAGGACCTGGTAACAATTAAAGCTAATGCCACTGCATTATTAGTAAATGACAAAGCGATTGCATATGTTAAAGACGAAACGGAAGCTGAGTTAGCGTTAAAGAAGTTTAAGTTGCAGTATGTTTCTGAGAAGGAACTAAAGCAAGTTGAAGCAAACAAACAGAAAGATACATCATTACCAGCGCTTATAGATGATGAAAGCCGGGTAACCGATGTACGGATTGAAGAGGAGATTACCGTATCTGCCGATTCTATTTTACCGGATCAAATGGTTACTGTAGATGAAGCGGTACAATTGTTAGAAAAAGGTACGCTAGAAGAAAAAAAACATAAAGTAAAACGAGGCGACGTGCTCGGAACAATTGCTGATGCCTATCAATTAACAAGGAAAAAGCTGATGCAATTAAATGAAGGGCTGTCTGAAGCATCTGTTTTACAAATTGGTCAGGAATTAAACGTACTAGTGACAAAGCCACTTCTTCACGTAATTGTTGAGGAAGAGGTTTATCAAGAAGAAGCAACAGACTTTGAGAAAAAAGTCGTTGAGAATAATAGTATGCCTAAAGGCGAAACGAAAGTGAAACAAGCCGGTAAGAAGGGGAAATCGGCAATTACCTATAAAGTGATTGAAAAAAACGGCAAGCAAACTAGCAAAGATATAGTTAATGAAACCATTATTGAAAAGCCAGTTACAGAAGTGGTCCAAAAAGGAACAAAGGTCATACCTTCACGTGGTACGGGTAGCTTTAGTTGGCCCGCCTCTGGCGGGTATGTATCTAGTAATATGGGGCAACGCTGGGGAAAAGTACATAAAGGAATCGATATTGCCCGTCCAAGCAATCTTACTATTAAAGCAGCAGATAATGGCGTTGTTAGCTCGGCTGGTTGGAATAGTGGTGGATATGGGAATAAAATTGTTATTGACCATAAAAATGGGTACAGGACTGTTTATGCGCATTTAGATTCTATTAGTGTCTCGCCAGGAGAAACAGTTGAAAAAGGCTCTGAAATAGGTGTGATGGGTTCTACAGGGGACTCAAATGGGACACATCTACATTTCGAAGTGTATCAGAATGGACAAATCAAGAATCCTCTAAGTTACTTTTAATATAGAGACAGGTTATGGAAGCCAAAGTGCTTTTGGACCTGTCTCTTTCTATATGTTAAAATAGATAGATTAAGTGCACACATACTTTTTCGTTAATATAGATAAAATATTTTTAAAGGAGATACAAGCCATGGAGAAAAAGATACTAGTTGTAGACGATGAAAAGCCCATTGCAGATATTCTTCAATTTAATTTACAAAAAGAAGGATTTAATGTGCAATGTGCCTATGATGGGGCAGAAGCACTCCGTTTAGTAGAAGAAATGAATCCGGATATGATTTTGCTTGATATTATGCTACCAATCCGTGATGGGATGGAAGTATGCAAAGAAATACGCAAGAAATATGATATGCCAATTATTATGCTAACAGCAAAAGATTCGGAAATAGATAAAGTATTAGGGCTTGAACTTGGTGCAGATGACTATGTAACAAAACCATTTAGTACCCGCGAATTAATTGCTCGAGTGAAAGCTAATTTACGACGTCATTCTCAGATTGCGAATCAATTAGAAGAGGAAGACAATAACGAAATTACAATTGGGACGCTTACTGTTCACCCGAATGCGTATGTCGTTTCAAAAAATGGCGAAACAATTGAGCTGACACATAGAGAATTTGAACTTCTCCATTATTTAGCAAAGCATATCGGCCAAGTCATGACAAGAGAACACTTATTACAGACTGTCTGGGGATATGATTACTTTGGTGATGTACGAACAGTTGATGTAACAGTAAGAAGACTTAGAGAAAAAATTGAAGATAGTCCTAGCCATCCGACATGGATCGTAACAAGAAGGGGAGTCGGCTACTATCTACGAGCACCTGAACAGGAGTAGTCCCACATGCAAAAAGTAAGCTTCTTCCGCTCCATTCATATTAAGTTTGTTATTATATATGTTTTGTTAATTATTATTGCCATGCAAATTATCGGTGTCTATTTCGTTGGAAAATTAGAAGATCAGCTTGTTAGAAACTTCCAAACCGCGATCGAAGGAAGACTCCCGCTTTTAGAATACAATATAAGAGAAGAAATTGTAAAAGATAGAGCATTTGAAGAGGTTCCACCGCTTGAACAAGAGGTGCATAATTTGCTTCTTGACTTCTCAACGGCTGATATTTCTGAAGTGCGTATTATAAATAATCGTAGTTTGATTATTGGTACCTCTAATCTTGACAAACAAACGATTGTTGGCCAGAAAACGACTGATGTGATGGTGAAACGAACCCTAACGTATGGTGAAAAGGGAGATAAAGTTGTACTTGATGAACAATCAGGTAAACGAATATGGGTGTTAACGTATCCCATTAAATTAAATGAGGAAGTAATTGGAGCTATTTATTTAGTGTCCAAAATTGAAACAGTTTATAAACAAATGGATGAAATTAATAATATATTCATCACTGGTACCGCTATCGCTATGCTTATTACCGCGATACTAGGTATCGTATTAGCAAGAATGATTACTCGACCAATTGCTGATATGAAAAGACAGGCAACTGCAATGGCGAAAGGAAACTTTTCCCGTAAAGTTAAAGTGTATGGCGAAGATGAAATCGGACAACTAGCCCAATCGTTCAATCATCTAACAAAAAAGTTACAAGAAGCGCAAGCGATGACTGAAGGGGAACGGAGAAAACTCTCATCTGTTCTAACTTTTATGACGGATGGTGTCATAGCTACAGATCGAAAAGGACGAGTTATTTTAATTAATGAACGAGCGGCAGAAATGCTGAATGTTTCACGTGAAACAGTGGATGGACAGCCTGTGATAGACGTGTTGAAACTAGAAGAAGAATACAGCTATGAAGATCTGTTAGAAGAGAAAGAATCACTTATATTAGATTATAGTACAGATGAGCTACCCTATATATTGCGTGCTAATATCTCTGTTATCCAACGCGAAACAGGCTTTGTGAATGGCTTGATCGCAGTGCTCCATGATATTACTGAGCAAGAAAAGCTAGATGCGGAGCGTAGAGAATTTGTTGCGAATGTTTCACATGAATTAAGAACTCCGCTAACAACCATGCGCAGTTATCTAGAAGCATTATCGGATGGTGCGGTACATGACAGTGAATTAGCACCACGTTTTTTAGGTGTAACTCAATATGAAACAGAACGAATGATTCGTCTCGTTAAAGATTTACTTGATCTTTCAAGAATGGATAGTAGAAATTACGAAATTAATCCAAGTTGGGTTGACTTCGTTAAATTTTTCAACCATATTATTGATCGCTTTGAAATGTTGAAAGAACGTGATATCACCTTTAAAAGACAATTTCCGGATAAAGCAATTTTTGTAGAAATAGACGAAGATAAGATAACCCAAGTAATTGATAATATTATTTCAAATGCCTTTAAGTATTCTCCAGACGGTGGCAGAATCACGTTTCGTTTGAAAGAACTCGATGGTAAAATTGAAGTAAGTATTAGTGACCAAGGTATAGGAATACCGAAAGATAATATCGAAAGAGTTTTCCAACGATTTTATAGAGTCGATAGAGCAAGAACAAGACAAATGGGTGGAACAGGGCTTGGACTCGCAATTGCCAAAGAAATGATCAGTGCGCAAGGTGGAGAGATTCGGGCAAAAAGCAAAGAGGGTAAGGGAACAACCATATTATTTACTTTGCCCTATGATCCTGCACAAGAGGATGATTGGTCATGACATACGAAAATATTAAATCGTTGGTGTTACTACTGCTTGTACTTGCAAGTGGTGCGCTTACTTGGAGTTTGTGGACATATCAGCCTCAACTTGACTTTCCTGATAAAAAATACGTACATGAGGTTTCCATTTCCGATCAGGAAGAACCAGTTGATTTGATCAAGCCAACCCGGATCCTGTTCCATATTGATGAAATTCATTATGGAACAACCGAAAAAAAAGACATAGACGAGCTTATTAATGAAATAAGCCTTTGGAATTTTTATGAGATTAGCACGACGAAAATACTAAGTAATAACCGGCTTCAAGAAATTTCACACTCAGATAATAAGATTGAGATAACATTCCCAGATTTAGTACCATTTGAATTATACAAAGGAGTACTTCATGTAGAATCACAAAATGTACCAAATGCTGAGTTCGATAGAATTGTGATAAATTTAGCTAGTGATACACAAGACAGTGCAACGATTTACTTTATTGATAGTGTGGAAAATCGTGTATTCGAAAGCCATGTCAATCCAGAACGAATATCTGCCTTGATTACAAAGATCAATACAAAGAAAAAAGAGTATGAGGCATATGGAAAATATTCACTTTCCGAAGATAGGGTAATATTTTTACCAAAGGAAAAAACACAATTGCTTGAGTACAAATATTTCTCGAATTACATTGATCCTGAAAAGTTTAAGAATGCACTTTTCACTGATCCAAGCGCGGTTAGAAGAGACATTTTGGCTAATGGAGAGAAATTTACAGATATATCAAGCATGATGAATGTAGATTATTTAACAAATATGATATTTTACATTAATCCATCTCACGCTCCAGGGTTGAACAATCGGCAGGAAAATGATAAACATCTGTTGAAAAGAAGTATCGATTTTATTAATGAACATTCTGGGTGGACAGATAATTATCGATATTTCTCAATTGGAAAATACCAACCAATAACAGTATTTCAACTTTTTAAGGAAGGACGCCCCGTTTTTAATGAACAAGGGATGACTGAGATCAGGCAGTATTGGGGTGCAGAAGAGATTTATCAATACAAAAGACCGTATTTTTCCTTGTACACGGACCGACCTCTTGGGCAAAGGAAAGTCGATTTACCTTCAGGGGAAGAGGTACTAAAGTACTTACAGGAAAATCAAGAGATCCAACAAAATATGCTAGAAGATTTATTAATTGGATATAACCTAGTTAAAGATACTGCTAACCCAAAGGTGCTTGTTCTTGAGCCTTCATGGTTTTATTTATACGGAGGATCATGGCTTCGCCTCACGTTAGAAGATGTAGGAGGGGATTTCCGTGGATTGGAGTAGGATAAAGAGTATATTCATTATCGCTTTTCTAGTCCTTGATCTCTTCCTTGTTAGTCAGCTACTAACGAAACATCAAACAAGTCAATATGAAGTAAAAAGTGATGTTTCGCTTGAGGAAAATTTGAAAGCGGATGGTATTGTTGTGAATGGTGAACTTCCAAAAGAAGCCATAAATGATCAGTATATGAGTGCCAATACGAAGGTTTTTTCAGAGGACGATATCAAAGATCTGAAGCACCAAAGGGTCGCTTTGGATGGCGATGCGATCATTCATTCAGAATTAAAAGAGCCGATTCCAATTCCGATTACAGAGAAAGTAGACTTTTCCGAATTAAATCAATTTATCAAAGAGAATGTGTTAGCAGGTAGCCAATACGATTATTGGAACTTTGATAAAGAAGCCGGTAAAATTACTTATTATCAGAAGTTCGATGATAAAGTAATGTTTTTAAATCAAAGTGCGTACCTTGATTTTTATGTAAATGAATCAAATGAAGTCTATGCGTATGATCAGACGATGTTAGAGTCAATCGAGCCAATTAATGATAAGGATGAGGTCCTAACTGCCTTCCGAGCTATAGAGGCTTTGTATAAAAAGGGCGTTCTTAAACGAAATAGTACTATTTTGAGAACAGAGCTCGGTTATTATACGCTCGTAAGTATGGAGGCGACACAAGTACTTACACCTACATGGCATTTCGTAGTAGAGCATGATGGTGATCAAGAGAACATGCTTGTCCACGCATTTGACGGTCAAGTTGTTCAAGAAACTTCTAACCCGGATAAAAATAAAATGGAGTGAAATGAATGTCAATGAAATTTAGTGTGCTTGCAAGCGGAAGTTCAGGAAATGCCATTTATGTCGAGACTGCTGAGCATTCTTTTTTGGTGGACGCAGGGTTGAGTTGCAAGCAAGTAGATGGTCTATTTCAACAAATTGGTCGTGATCCTGCTAAATTAGATGGACTTCTAGTTACACATGAACATAGTGATCATATAAAAGGAATTGGCGTAATGGCCCGTAAATATAAGCTTCCGGTTTTTGCTAATGAACGGACATGGCAGGCAATGGATGGACTTATAGGTGAGATCGCTACAGAGCAGAAATTTGTTTTCGGGATGGAAACTGTTCAATCATATGGAGGTCTGGATATTCAATCTTTTGGCGTCTCACATGATGCAGTTGAGCCGATGTTTTACATTTTTCGCTCAGGTGGGAGAAAATTGGTCATTATTACAGACACAGGATATGTGAGTGATCGGATGAAGGGACTAATATCTGATGCTGATATGTATGTGTTTGAAAGCAATCATGATATTGGTATGTTGCGCATGGGTAGGTATCCGTGGAATATTAAGCGTAGAATTTTGAGTGATGTCGGCCATGTTTCTAATGAAGACGCAGCACTTGCGATGAGTGAGGTAATTGGTGACAATACCAAGCGGATTTATCTTGCTCACTTAAGCCGTGACAATAATATGAAGGATCTAGCTAGAATGAGCGTTCAACAGACACTCGAAGCACAAGGAATGGCAGTCGGATCACAGTTTGATTTGTATGACACGGATCCTGGTATTCCAACAGAATTAACTGCGGTTTAAAATGTTTGATCATTATCCTGTTAGGGGAAAAGAGAATGAAAACATACGGAAATGATCCCGTTTGTTTTCATTCTTTTTTGCTGTGTTAAATAATGTAGTTGACATAGGCATTATATTTATAGTCTGGCAAAACATCGAAAGCTGAAGTCATGCAATTATATTCCTCTTGGCTCATTGAATACGCCAACGTAATAGTGCCTCACCTTATTTACTCCATGATGAAATTTGGGTTTGGAAATTGCTTATTAATACAAAATATATGTAAATCAAAACTTTACTTTTAGGGCAAAAAAATGAAGACTTTTTACTTAATAAAGCAATAATTCAATTTCCTTGGTGTCATTCATTATGGAATTTCTGCTTAGACTATTATAATAATGACAGAGAAAGGCAAACTAACTGTGTGGAAAGAAAGGAATGGTCTAAAATGGGGTTTTATGATAGTCATAATCCAAACCGTTACAAACCAAGAAAAAGCGGAAGATTTGGGTTCTTTTCAGGTTTGATTGGCGGAATTATCGGTGCATTGCTCATTGCTATGATTTTCCCAGGAATGTTTGGGGGCCAAGCATCAAATGAAATGAATAAAGGAAATAAGGAGCATAATGTAACAAAAAATGTATCATTTAATGTTACTACAGATGTCACAAAAGCAGTAGATAGGGCTGCTAAGGGAGTAGTGGGGATTACTAATCTTCAATCAGCTAATTTCTGGACTACAGGTCAAACAGAAGAAGCTGGTGTTGGTTCAGGTGTCATCTATAAAAAAGCAGGAGATACTATTTACATCGTAACCAATCACCATGTTGTTGAAGGTGCTTCTGAACTAGAAGTCACTTTGGCAGATGGCACAAAAGCGGCTGCTAAAGTTCGTGGAAGTGATGTCTGGACTGACTTGGCGGTAGTAGAAATGAGTTCCAAAGGTATTGATGATGAATTGATTTCTGACTTTGGTGATTCCGAAGCACTAAAAATTGGTGAGCCAGTGATGGCAATTGGTAATCCGTTAGGACTGCAGTTTTCTGGATCGGTTACACAAGGTATTGTCTCAGGTGTAAATAGAACTGTACCTGTTGATATTAATAAAGATGGTATCCCAGACTGGAATGCGGAAGTTATTCAGACAGATGCAGCAATCAACCCAGGTAATAGTGGAGGAGCTCTTATCAATATTGCAGGGCAGGTTATAGGCATTAATTCGATGAAAATTGCTGAACAGGCAGTAGAAGGTATTGGTTTCTCTATTCCAATCAACTATGTTACACCGATTATCGAAGATCTTGAAAAATTTGGAGAAGTGAAGCGTCCAGCGATGGGTGTGACGCTTAGAAACGTTGGTGAAATTGCTGCCTATCATCAGCAAAATACATTGAAGTTACCAAAGGGTGTATCGGAGGGTATAATGATTGAGCAAGTACTTCCAAATTCACCAGCAGCAAAAGCAGGATTGAAGGAGCTCGATGTAATTATTGAACTAGATGGCGAAAAAGTGATTGATGTACTTGAATTACGTAAATATCTATATAATCATAAAAGCGTCGGTGATTCTATGAGGGTGAAATATTACAGATCTGGTAAAGAAAATGAAGCAACACTTACTTTAAACGATGAAACACGGATGTAACTGTGGATAAACGAGAGCGGGAAAGCTATCAACAGCTTTCCTGCTTTTTTATTTAGTGGTAGAATAGGCTGTGGATAAGTGATTTTAAAAACAAGCAAAATATAAGGGAAAACAAAACAAGAAGTAATAAACAAATTAGAATATTGTACAAGATTCTGGCAAGCGTGAAAAACCAATGAGGAAGAGGGTTTCAGATGATTTATTGTTGCAAAGAACATGTAGAGTTAGCACTTGATATTATGGTGGATGAACATGAATTAGCACCACTTTTAGAAGAGGTAAAAACGGGAGTCGAGTTATCCACACCCTGTGAATATTGTCCCAATCCAGCAGCTTATATTGTGGCGAACAAAAATTCGGACACATAATGTGGATTAATTTTGTGGATATGTGGATAACTATTGTGGATAGCTTGTTCGCAACCTGTGTGTAACACATTTGCAAAGGAAGGAGATTGCCAGATTGAATATTACGATTATATCTGTAGGTAAATTAAAGGAAAAATATTTAAAGCAAGGCATCGACGAATACTTAAAACGTCTTACCGCCTACGCTAAAGTCGATATCCACGAACTCCCCGACGAAAAAGCTCCAGAGGTACTAAGTGAAAATGAAATGGAACAAGTAAAGCTAAAAGAAGGTGAGCGCATCCTCGCTAAAATTAGTGGCGATGCTCATGTCATCGCCCTAGCCATTGAAGGAAAAATGAAAACTTCAGAGCAACTGGCTAAAGGCTTAGATCATTTAGCTATATACGGAAAAAGCAAAGTTGTATTTGTGATTGGTGGATCATTGGGATTGAGTGAAGAAGTGATGCGGAGGGCCGATGAAAGCCTTTCGTTTTCTAAAATGACATTTCCACATCAATTGATGAGATTGATATTGGTGGAGCAGGTGTATCGGGCGTTTAGGATTATTAGGGGGGAACCGTACCATAAGTAAATGAGGTTTTTTTGAATGAAAGATGCAGCACTCTTCCATTTCGGGAGGTGCTGCGTGTTTATATACATTGTTTGATTTTGGTTTACCTTTAAGTTTACTTTGCGATGGCCTTCACAACATCAATCGTAAACTCTGCACCGTAATGCCCCGCTTTTTCCAAATCCTCAATATTGTCATCTGTTACTTCAGAATTGGAAATTGTCCGCAAGGATAGGTATGGAACATCTAGTAAATGAGCGACTTGGGCAACAGCGAAAGCTTCCATCTCTTCTCCGCTTGTTCCAAAGTTCTCATGGAACCATTGGATACGGTCGATCTCCCTATTCCACCAATCACCACTTCCTATAACTCCCTCCACGACTTTTCCATGCTTATACTGGTCAGCTACACTTTTCGCAACCTCTACAAGTTTTGGATCACTTTGTAATGATGCATAATTTTGCTTTTCTCCATTCTTATCCCTAAGCTCTGTTGACATATGGATCCATTTCTCCGGTTTCATTCCTTGTCCATCTTCCATACGTTCAGAGCGGAAGCTGCCGATATTAATGACCTCAGTGCCGATCACCGTATCAAATACATGAATATTTGGATCATGTCCCCCAGCTGTTCCCTGATTGATCACCGCTTTAGGGTGGTACTTTTCAATTAATAAAGTTGTCGATGCCGCTGCATTCACCATTCCTACTTCTGTTTGGGACACTACAATTGGTATGCCCTCAATTTCACCTATATAAAAGAAGTAATTCCCATGTTTCTCCTCTTTATAATCGCCCATAGCTTTTAGAAACTCTGAAACCTCCACATCCATTGCCCCTTGAACGGCAATTGGTTGTTCCTCCTTCGGTTGCTTGTCTGTTTTAGGTGATTTTTCCGCATTTGCTGAACATCCCACCAACAATAAAAGTAAAACAGCAACATTCGTAAATAACTTAAAATTCTTGCTCATTTTTTCTGTCTCCTCTTATTTTTTATGTAAACACGAACATTTAATACAAATTAAAGATTAATAATTTGTATTTGGAGTATACTATATCAAAAGGAATTTAACAAGGGAGATTAACGAATGTGCCTGTATAGCATTCTATCTAATATTTATTCAGGAAGACTAGAGATTTTTCAATTAGTAAAAGGTATTTGTATTAATGTTTTTTCTCTTGATTTAATTGTTCTAAAATTAATTAAGCCTATGTTTAATAGATTCTTTAAAGCCCGAATTTTTTCATATTTATATTTTCGACAACAGATTTAAGGACAGTTGACGTAGATGTTATTACGGTGTCTTTGTAAGTGAGTATAACGTGACAATATTATTCAACGTCAATCCGAGATTACATCATAAGAAATCTATGACAATACACAATATTCTAACGCCTCAATACACGAACATTAAATTGTCAAAACATAAAAACATTCGTGTTTTAATTGACCATTATAGGACCTTTATGCTATTAATATAAGAGTGAAAAATAACTTAATAGATTAAATGTATATGCTTGTGAATAGGGCTCAAGCGTCTCTACCTGGTAACCGTAAACTACCGGACTACATGAAATATGACTGGAAATGGAAACTTGTATTTTCTATTTCCGCTATTATCGAATGTAATTCCGTAACCTGGGTTGAATATATACCCGGGTTTTTCTGCGATTCACTATAACATAACTTTGAGTATTTTCCTGTGGAATGAAGAACTATACGAAGAAAAGATTGCGACTTCGTTAGTGAATTGTGAAATATCCATATAAACATTTTTTATGAAAAGGATGAATTCGAAATGACGAAGAAACAAATTTATTTTAATCATGACGGCGGAGTGGATGATCTTGTATCGTTGTTTTTATTATTACAAATGGACAATGTTGAATTAACAGGTGTATCAGTTATCCCAGCAGATTGTTATTTAGAGCCAGCGGTATTTGCAAGCCGAAAAATCATTGATCGTTTTGGAAACGCTGGCCTCGATGTAGCTGAGTCAAATTCACGTGGAAAAAACCCATTCCCAAAAGATTGGAGAATGCACGCATTTTTGGTAGATGCACTGCCGATTTTAAACGAATCCGGAGAAATTATTACGCCAGTAGCGGAAAAGCCAGCACATCTTCATATGATCGATGCGATTCGCAATACTCCAGAAAAAACAACTTTATTATTCACTGGTCCTCTTACTGACCTTGCTCGTGCTTTAGATGAAGCTCCAGATATTGAAGAAAAAATTGAAAGACTAGTATGGATGGGTGGCACTTTCCGTGAGGACGGCAATGTTCATGAACCTGAACATGATGGAACAGCAGAATGGAATGTATTTTGGGACCCAGAAGCTGCAGGTCGTGTATGGAAAACGAACATAGAAATTGATTTAGTCGCGCTTGAAAGCACAAATCAAGTACCTTTGACTTTGGATGTGCGTGAACGTTGGGCAAGAGAGCGTAAATATATTGGTATTGATTTCCTTGGACAATGTTATGCGATGGTACCACCGCTCGTTCATTTTAAAACAAATTCTACCTATTATTTATGGGACGTGTTAACGACTGCATTTATTGGCAATACCGATCTTGTTAAAGTAAAAACGGTTAATAGTATTGTCATCACAGATGGACGAAGCCAGGGACGTACAGTTGAAACACCTGATGGTCGCCCAGTAAATGTAGTTTATGACGTGAACCGTGATGCTTTCTTTGATTATATGACGGAATTAGCTAAGCAAGTAAGCGGGGGAAATTCCAAATGATTGAGAAAAAACGAGTCATTATTGATACGGATACAGCTGGGGACGACACGATTGCCATATTAACTGCCCTTCATTATTTTCAAGTTGAAGGAATTACGATAACAGGCGGAAATGTCCAATTTGATCAGCAAGTAGAAAATGCCCTTTATACGATTGAAGTTGCTGGTAAGGGTGGACAAGTGCCTGTGTATAAAGGTTATGAGCGTCCATTAATGGGGCTAGGCGAAAAAGAGCATCGCACGGTAGAAGATGTTCATGGAAAAGATGGAATGGGAGATTCATTCTTTGTAAAAGCCATACAGCGACCTGCCGAGGGACATGCGGTTGATTACCTTATCGAAACAGCTCATAAATATCCGGGAGATATTCATTTAATTGCCATTGCTCCTTTAACAAATATAGCAATGGCAATTAAAAAAGACCCGACAATCGTTCCGAAAATTCCCCATCTCTACATTATGGGCGGAACAAATAATGCCCTAGGGAACATTACTCCAAGCTCGGAATATAATTTCTGGGTTGATCCCGAAGCTGCAAAAATTGTTCTTCATTCAGGGATTCCAATTACAATGGTTGGTTGGGAAATGTGTACGAAATACTCGATTATGGATGACAATGATCATGAAGCCATTGCAGCATTAGCAACAAAAGGGTCAAAGTTTTTCACAGATATCAACCAGGTTGTGATGAAGTTTAATAAAAGTGTACACCGATTAAATGGTACAACACATCCAGATACACTCTTAGCTGCTGTTGCAGCAAATGAAGAAATAATGACCAAATCTAATCTTTACCATGTAGACATTGAATTAACTGGCGAACTCACAAGAGGGTACAGCCTTGTTGATGTAAACAATCGTTTAGAACGTGAAAAAAATGTTCGTGTATGTGAAGGTATTAATCGTGATGCTTTCGAAGCAATGTTATTTGATGTATTGCGTTCAATACTATAAATGAGCTATTAAACATTATTACTATTTACTTAATTTTACCATGACGGGAGAGCAGCTATGCAATACATCTGGGGAATCATTGGCATTATCGGTATTTTATCCATTGCAATAGCCTTATCAACAGCACGTAAATCTATTAATTTAAGAACTATAATAGGCGCTTTAGCCATACAACTTATTTTTGCTTTTATCGTGTTGAAATGGGAATTTGGAAGAAAAATACTTCAAGTCATTTCAGGCATTGTGCAAAAAGTGATTGACTCATCTGATGCTGGAGTTCAGTTCATGTTTGGCGGAATTTTAAGCGCGGAAAACGCAGGATTTACTTTTGCATTACAAGTGTTGCCTATTATTATTTTCTTTGCTTCATTAATATCGGTTCTCTATTATTTAGGAGTTATGCAGTTTGCCACCAAGATCATCGGTGGGCTTTTGGCAAAAGTTCTTAAGACAAGTGAGCCTGAATCGATGTCAGCTGCTGCCAATATCTTTCTTGGTCCGACAGAAGCTCCATTAGTTATAAAACCGTATATTGATAAAATGACAAAATCAGAATTATTTGCCGTCATGGTAGGAGGAATGGCCTGCGTTTCAGGGGCCGTTTTAGGCGGATATGCCACGCTGGGTGTTCCGCTTGATTATTTATTAGCTGCAGCATTTATGGGCGCTCCGGCGGGATTGTTATTTGCAAAAATAATCGTTCCCCAAACAGAACGATTAAACACGGACAATCGTATTCAAATGGCCAAAGATGAGGAATCTAAAAATGTTATTGATGCAGCATCCCGCGGGGCTATGGACGGATTAAAAATAGCCGTTAGTGTTGGTGCATTGTTACTTGCATTTATATCGCTTATCTTTTTAGTTAATATGATTATTGGAGCAATCGGCGGAATCTTTGGATATGATTCTTTAACGCTGGAACAGATATTAGGTTATCTATTCTTTCCATTCGCCTTTCTTATTGGAATTCCGTGGGATGAAGCATTAAAGGCAGCCTCTTTTATTGGGCAAAAGTTTGTACTAAACGAATTTGTTGCTTATACTTCATTTGCTTCGGAAATAGCTAACCTATCACCTAAAAGTGTAGTAATGATTAGTTTTGCACTTTGTGGCTTTGCCAATCTTGCAGCAATTGCATTGTTAATTGGTGGATTAGGAGGAATGGCACCGTCAAGAAGACAGGATATTGCCGAGATGGGATTACGAGCAATCATAGCGGCAACACTCGCCAATCTACTGAGTGCAGCAATTGCAGGGATGTTGGTTTAAGAAAAAGGTTTTTTGAGGAGTGGCAGGCTCCCGAAATATGGAAATACTTATTAGAAACTACTTGGCAAAAAGCGCCAGCAGTTTCTTTTTTTTGCTGTATTCCGCCTGCTAAATTTTCTCGTGTAATGCGGATAATATTCTTTTTTAATCCCAATATTACTACCCCTAAGCAAAAAAAAACATTTCAGTCCTTCTTTTGTTTTAGCCCTTCAATATAGATTCCCCATACACCTGTGATAATTTCATTCTTACTAAAACCGTTAAAGATGCTCTTAGTTTAGAAGAAAGTATATGTATATAAAAGTGTGAAAAATTTAATGACAGGATCGTTGATTATATGGATAAGGCTGTGACAAGGATTCGTCTTAATGTTTTGCGATATTATTGTTATCTCTTAGATGTCTCATTAGCCCTTCCATACGTTTGCCTTTTGTCATCTTTCATCCAGCTTCAAATAGTATTTCAGTTAAATTAATAATAGACTGAATTTAGCAAAGTGTGGAAAAACCCTCTTTTAGATACGTTACGGTAAACCTTACAATAAGTAAATGAGGTTTTTCAGAAAGTAAAATAAAAAGAAGGAAAATTTACTACTTAAATATCATGTTAATGTTTGGATTAAGAACTGACAGCTGAAGATTCTTTTCTCACTTCTTTTATGGACCAATTATCTTATCCTATTGCACTCTAGGGAATGACTTTTCTTACATATATAATCAATGTTTAGAAAGACTATGATAAGGAAATAAGGAAATAAATACTTAAAAAGGAATGAGGGATGACCGTGAAAGATGAGAAAAACACTAAAAACAAAAAAGATAAACAACTAGAACAGTTTCGAAGTGATGATAATCAGGATAAGGATTTGACGACTAATCAAGGACTAAAAATGTCAGAAGATGGGGTTTCTCTAACGGCGGGAGAGCGTGGGCCAACACTAATAGAGGATTTTCATTTTCGAGAGAAGATGACTCATTTTGACCATGAGCGTATCCCAGAACGTGTCGTACATGCGCGTGGTTTTGGTGTACATGGAGAATTTCAAGTATATAATGACTCAATGAAACCCTTTACTAAAGCTAAATTTTTGCAAGATCCCAACATAAAAACACCTGTTTTTGTTCGCTTTTCAACCGTTGTTGGTTTTCGGGGATCAATGGATACTCCAAGAGATGTTAGGGGATTTGCAACTAAGTTTTACACAGAGGAAGGAAACTTTGATTTAGTAGGAAATAATATGCCTGTCTTTTTCATCCAAGATGGCATTAAGTTTCCTGATGTCGTCCACGCAATTAAACCTGAGCCACACAATGAAATGCCACAAGCAGCCTCCGCCCATGATACGTTCTGGGATTGGGTTTCGCAGAATCAAGAAAGTGCCCATATGATCATGTGGCTAATGAGTGATCGTGCGATTCCGCGGAGCTACCGAATGATGGAGGGGTTTGGCGTGCATACGTTTCGCTTTATAAATGAAGAAGGAAAAGCACATTTCGTAAAGTTTCATTGGAAGCCGGTCTTAGGTGCACATTCGCTCGTATGGGATGAGGCGCAAAAGATAGGGGGGAAAGATCCAGATTTTAATCGCCGCGATTTATGGGAATCTATCAATATGGGCAATTATGCGGAGTTTGAGCTTGGCATTCAAATACTTGAAGAAAAAGATGAATTTGCCTTTGACTTCGATATTCTTGATGCGACAAAGCTTTGGCCGGAAGAAGATATCCCAGTACAAATCATTGGGAAAATGACGCTAAATCGAAATGTTGACAATGTTTTTGCTGAAACAGAGCAAGTGGCCTTCCACGTGGGAAATGTCGTTCCTGGCATAGACTTCACTAATGATCCACTTCTTCAAACACGCCTTTTTTCTTATACAGATACACAACTACTCCGTCTCGGAGGGCCGAACTTTCATGAGATTCCAATCAATCGTCCAGTTTGTCCGTTCCATAATAATCAACGCGATGGGTTTCATCGCCAAACTATTAACAAAGGCCAAGTCGCTTACCGTAACAATGCATTAGCCAATAATTCCCCACAGACGGTTAGTGAAGAAAACGGCGGATATGCACACTACCAAGAGAAGATTGATGGAAGAAAAATACGGGCACGAAGTAAGAGCTTTGAAGATCACTTCAGTCAAGCGACATTATTTTGGAACAGTATGAGCAAGGCTGAAAAAGAGCATATCGTCAATGCATTCCGCTTTGAGCTTAGTAAAGTGAAAAATGAAGAAGTACAACAAAAAATTGTTGATATGTTTAGCAATGTAGATCTAGGATTAGCTGCTGCTTTTGCCGAGACGCTTGGTGCTGCCGCTCCTTCATCAGGAGGAACAGGTGTGACAAAATCGTCGCCGGCACTTAGTCAAGAGAATACACCAAAATTGGCGAAAACACGGAAAATAGCAGTAGTTGTTGCCGATGGATTTAATGGCAAAACCGTTAAATTAGTGGTAGAGGATTTACAGGGATCTGGTGTACAGGCTGCTATTTTAAGTGATAAATTGGGTCCAATTAAAGCAGATGATGGCAGTATATGTATGTCGAAACATACATTTGCCACCGATGCATCTGTTGCTTTTGATGGGGTTTATATTGCTGGGGGAACGTCTGCAAGCAAACAGTTCGAACATGATGCGAAAATGTTTATGAAAGAGGCCTTCATTCATTATAAAATGATCGCAGCAACAGATGAAGGCAAGCGGTGGTTTGACGATCAGAAATTTCCTAGTAACTTTGGGGTCATACTTGGTAGTGATCAAGCAAATAACTTCACAACTCAACTAGTTGATGCAATTGCAGCTCACCGATTCTGGAATAGGCAAATTGTATAAAGATTGACTAGATTCGGTTATTAAAAAAGGGTATCCCAAGATCGGCTTTGCGGATACCCTTTTTTAATATAAATGTATGATATGGATGGGGTTCTATTTTTTCACATGCTTTAACTTCATCGATAAGATTCACGATTGAGCAGGTGGATATGGGATTGATGCCTCAGATGGTTAAGTAAGAGGAGCTGTATTTAAATCGGCGCATTATGTGAATAGTTTATTTGTAAGAAGACGATTCCATTTAATCCGGGATATCCTTTATTTTAAAATAAAAAAGAAAGTCACCTTGCTACCAGCCCAACAGCACAGTGACTTTCTTAATTTTAGGTTATAGTTGAGATACCAATTTTAAACAATATATCAATGGTACATTAGACTTGAACTACTTTTAATTTCGAACTAGATAATCGAATGCTCCTAGAGATGCTGTTGCACCTGATCCCATAGAAATAATGATCTGCTTATATGGATTATTCGTGCAATCTCCTGCAGCAAACACGCCAGGTACGTTCGTTGCTCCACGATTATCTATAACGATCTCGCCGAATTTATTACGTTCAACTGTTTCGCCTAACCAATCTGTATTCGGTACAAGACCAATTTGAACAAATACACCCGATAGTTCAATATGTTGTTCTAATTCTGTATCACGTTCAATGTAGGTAATACCGTTAACGGTATCTGTACCAGTAATTTCTTTTGTTTGAACATTCTTCAGTACAGTAATATTCGGCAGGCTATAAAGACGATCTTGCAATACGGAATCAGCTTTTAGCTCGGGCATAAATTCAAGAACTGTTACATGCTTTACAATGCCTGCAAGATCAATTGCTGCCTCAATACCAGAATTACCGCCGCCGATAACAGCTACGTGTTTTCCTGCAAACAACGGACCATCACAATGCGGGCAGTATGCCACACCTTTATTTCTGAATTCAGCTTCACCAGGTACACCAACATTGCGCCAGCGAGCACCAGTTGAAAGAATAACGGTTTTGCTCTTTAGAACAGCTCCATTTTCAAGCTCAATTTCGATGAGATCTTTCTTCTCTATACGTTTGGCACGCTGTAAATTCATCACATCAATGTTATACTCTTTCACATGTTCCTCAAGACTTGCTGCAAGTTTAGGGCCTTCAGTACGTTTTACACTGATAAAGTTTTCAATGGAAGCTGTATCTAGGATTTGACCGCCAAAGCGTTCAGCAGCAATACCTGTACGAATGCCTTTACGTGCCGCATAGATCGCTGCACTTGCACCTGCTGGTCCGCCTCCGATAACAAGCACTTCGAATGGATCCTTATCAGCAAAGTCTGAAGCATCCGGTGCGCTACCTAATTTAGCTAGGATTTCTTCAACAGTCATTCGGCCGCTTCCAAATGATTCCCCATTGAGGAACACTGTAGGTACTGCCATGATGTTTTTGCTTTCTACTTCTTGTTTGAATGCTGCACCATCAATCATGGTATGTGTAATATTAGGGTTCAGAATACTCATTAAGTTAAGTGCCTGTACTACCTCAGGGCAGTTTTGACAACTTAGACTAATATAGGATTCAAAGTGATGTTCGTCTTTAATGCTTTTAATTTGGTCAATTACTTTTTGATCGACTTTTGGAGGTCTGCCGCTTACTTGCAACAGAGCCAGTACGAGTGAAGTAAACTCATGACCAAGAGGGATACCGGCAAACGTTACTCCTGTGTCTTTCCCGATACGATTTACACTAAAGCTCGGTGTTCTCTTCAACTCTGTGTTTTCAACTTTAATATTTGCTGACATGGTGGCTAGCTCGTCTACTAGAGCCAACATGTCGCTGGAAACCTCATCAGATCCCGCACTTACTTTAAGTAGCACATCGCCTTCCATCATTTGAAGGTATTGGGCTAATTGTGCTTTTATATCTGCATCTAGTAACATGGATTGCACTCCTTAAATTTTTCCTACAAGATCAAGACTTGGTTTAAGTGTTTCGCCGCCTTCTTGCCATTTTGCTGGGCAAACTTCGCCTGGATTATTGCGAACATATTGTGCTGCTTTAATCTTGTCAATAAGAGTACTTGCATCACGACCGATGCCGTCTGCATTGATTTCAGCTGCTTGTACAATACCGTCCGGATCAATGATGAAAGTACCACGTTGTGCTAGACCTGCTTCCTCATCCAATACATCGAAGTTGCGGGAAATTGTTTGTGAAGGGTCACCGATCATAATATATTCAAGTTTGCTAATAGCATCTGAGTGGTCGTGCCATGCCTTATGGGTAAAGTGGGTATCAGTTGAAACCGAATAAACCTCAACACCAAGGTCTTTTAGAGTAGCGTATTGGTTTTGAAGATCCTCAAGTTCAGTAGGGCAAACGAATGTAAAGTCTGCTGGATAAAAGCAAACGACACTCCATTGACCTCTCATATTTTCATCAGTAACATCGATAAATTCACCGTTACCGCTATTGTAAGCTGTTGCTTTGAATGCTTGTATTTCTTTTCCAATTAGAGACATAATATATATTCCTCCTAGTATGTTTTTTAGAATTTATAGTAGTTTGTTTAAAAGTTTAATCAAACCTAACCAAGGATATATTCCGTTTGCTAACTATAATAATTCTAATTCGATATTCATTATTATATAAAAGACTGATTTTGTCAAGAATACACTCCGTTTCATGCTGAGCTACATTAATTGCCCCTAAAAATGAATACTGTCAGTTGGTGATCCAAGGAAATGAGTGATCATATCTTATGGGGTGTAAATCGTAATAAGGTTATTATTTGTGTTTGATAGTAAAAATTGCATTCTCATTTACTGCTATTGTTTCGCAATTGACAGTATTTTTAGAGTATAGAGAATACGGAGTAGCGAAAGGTTATTGCCTTTGACTTTTACATACACGGTACATTTGGATTAGAGGTGGTGATGAATAGTTATCATAAGATTCTTTCCTTTATACAGTAGGTGTTCAACTTGACATTAGATTCCCTTCGTTTAAACCACTACTTACCCTTTATTGATCGTTTGCCATATTCTAATTTGATAGATTAAGGGGATTTAATACACGCCAATTTTTTAATGGAAAAAAGGGGTGATATCGAAATGTATTATGCACCGCACAATGAGTATATAAACTGTGATGCCAAAATTGTCATTGTTGGTATTACACCGGGATGGACGCAGATGAAAGCTGCCTTCCAGCAAGCCAAAATATGTATACAACAGAATGCTACACTCATACAGTTGATGAAAGGTTCTAAGGGAGCAGCAGGTTTTGCAGGTACAATGAGGCAAAATCTAATAGAAATACTTGATTAATGTGGAGTTAACGATGCCTTTCAACTGAGCACTTGTCAACTACTATTTAGCCAGTATCAAAACTTATTACATACGACTTCTCTAATTAAATATCCTGTCTTCGTTAAAGGAAGAAATTATACAGGATATGCCCCAAAAATCGCTCAATCTTCTTTGCTGACAGAATATGCTTATCAGGTATTCCCAAGGGAAATTGAAAAAATGAAAAATGACATTTTACTTATTCCGCTTGGAAAGGCTGTAAATGAAGTAATCAAGGCGTTAGTAAATCAGGGGAAATACCTGAACACAGCTGTCTTTTTGGGTTCTCTCACCCATCAGGTGCTAACGGTCATAGAAAAAAATAGTTAAAAATGGTTAAACCTAGTCTCCAACTTGTTGTTAAGAGATACGTTAACCACCTTAATATCAACAACAGCTAGATCGTAGAAAATAGCAAAAGGTGGATCATTCAATCATGTTAAATATCATAGTCAATGTTGGATCAATGGCCATACTACTATAATTTTGATGGAAAAAATGCTTATATCTTCCTATATAAATTGTGGGTGTATATCAAATACTTTTGGGTCAGTTGTTAAGTTGGGAATGATTATAAGAGGAACTAAAATGATTATTTACAATAATATCTTCCCGTTGCATTTGTTCTATCATTTTGGTACTATTTAGGTGTTGAATAGTTTGACGTCTAATTATTTTAAGTGAAAGGAAATACTTGGGGTAAAACTACGGTTTGGAGCTGACAGGAGCCTGTCATATAGAATGAACTTTATGCAAAAAGTTTTTTTATCATCCTTTAAAACGATTTTTTGCTTTAAAGCTAGAATATCGAGTTTTAAAAATCAGATGTTTCTAAGAGAGAGGTTGTTCAAATCATGGGTAGAGTAAACGATAAGGTAGCGTTATTGACTGGAAGCGCTTCAGGCATTGGCTTATCAGCTGCGAAGTTATTGGCGAAGGAAGGTTGCAAAGTAGTGATTGCAGACTTTAACCTTGAAGGGGCGAAGCAAGCAGCGGAAGATATTAAAGCTCAAGGCGGAGAAGCTATCGGTATTTTTATAGATGCGGGAGATGGCAAGTCTATTGAGGAAGCGGTTGAATTTACTGTTAGCCACTATGGGAGGATTAATGTCCTTTTTAACAATGTTGGCTTAACAAATCTGAAGAAGGATTTAGATGTGGTCAATATGGATCTCGATGAGTGGGATCGCCTCTTAAATGTAAATTTAAAGAGTGTGTTAATGGGAAGTAAATATGCAATTCCACATATGATCCAAGCTGGTGGTGGCTCGATTATTAATACTGCATCCATGGCAGGCTTTCATGGAGATGCGATTCGTGCGGCATATGGAGCTTCAAAAGCAGGTGTCGTAAACCTTACGAAGTATATTGCGACTCAATACGGGAAATATAAAATTCGCTGTAATGCGGTGGCACCTGGATTGATTTTAACTCCAGCAGCTAAAAATAATATGGCACCCGAAGTATTGGATATCTTTGAAAAATATAATGCGTTGCCATACCATGGCGAAGCGGATGATATCGGTTATACGGTGTTATTCCTAGCTTCGGATGAGTCTAAGTTCATTACTGGGCAGACGATTCAAGTAGAAGGTGGACATTATATTGCGAATCCTAGCATTCCAGACTTCAGAGATTATATGAATAAAACACAAGCCTAAAAGGCGATCTTCCATAGAAGTAGGGCATTGGAAATATATAAATGGTATGGGTTCAAAGAAATGAAAGTATACGAGGAAGTAGGGTAACTTCGTGAGTAAGAGTAAAAATAGATTTCATTATGCTTGGTGGATTTTAATTGCGCTTTGTATCATCGTCGGGTTAGGAAAAGGTGGACTAAATAATTCATCTGGTCTTTTCTTAACACCTGTAACAAAAGATCTTGGAATTGGAATGGGGAATTTATCTTTATATTTTAGTGTATCAGCCATTGTTACCATGCTCTTTTTACCTATAGGCGGTAAAATGATGGCGAAATATGATACGCGTTTGATCTTAATTGTCGGAATCATCCTTCAAGCTGGTGCATTTGCGATGTTCGGTTTAATGAATTCTGTATGGGGATGGTATATCTTCGCTGTTCCACTAGCTGTTGGTGGTGTGTTTATTACAGTTATTGCCGGGCCGGTCATTGTGAATCAATGGTTTAAAAAAAGGAATGGTTTGGCGCTTGGAATTATGAGTGCTGCTGGAGGAGCGCTTGGGGCCGTTGCTCAGCCGATTGTTGGTAAACTGATTGCAGGCCAAGGCTGGAGAGCAGCTTATATTATGGTTGGGATCGCAGCTATTATTATTGTTGTTCCAATTGTCATTCTCCTAATCAAGAAGTCGCCTCAGGCGAAGGGATTGCTCCCATATGGAATGGTAGAATCGAAACAGAAGCAAAAAGGGGGCAAAACTGTAGGTGAAACAGAAGAGAAGGGTGTATCTATGTCTGCTGCAAGGAAATCCACGGCATTTTATGCACTGGTGCTCTTTTTCTTCCTTATTACATCGGTAGCTAGCTTTTCGATGCATATCCCAACTTATTTAATGGATAAAGGATTTGATGTTGCCTTTGCCGGAAATGTTATGGGCACATACATGGTTGGTGTATTGATTGGATCATTAGTCATTGGTTTCTTAAGTGATAAAATTGGTTCCAAGCTTACAGCGATCATAGCAATGGGAGCTGGCTTGGTTGCGATCTGTCTTTTATTATTCTCTGGAAATAGTACGGGCATGATCACATTTGCTGTTGGGCTGTTCGGTGTCATTTCATCTTCCATCGGAACATTGGGGCCTTCTCTAACATCGAGCTTGTTTGGGAATAAGGAGTATAGTCAAATATATTCAACTGCGTCCATGGGATTAGCGATCTCATCTATCGTTGCATTGCCACTCTATGGTTATGCCTTTGACTTTACTGGTAGCTATACGATGGTACTATACGCAATTATTGCGATGTTGATTATTAATATATTCTGTGTGTTTTTTGCTTATAAAGGGAAAAAGAAATTGATGGAAAACGGGTTATGGAATTAAACAGTTTAAAAATATAAGATTTAACACATTATATGTAGCTTATTAACCATATGAGGAAAAGAGGTAATTATAATGAAGTTAAAAGGAAAAGTTGGGATAATAACTGGTAGTGCATCGGGGATTGGCAAAGGAATCGCTCTTGCAATGGCTAAGGAAGGTGCCCACATTGTAATTGTGGACGTGAATGAAGAAAAAGGAAAAGAAACGCTTGCCCAAGTGAATGAACATACAGAAGGATTGCTTTTTATTAGAGATATTTCCAAAAAGCAAAACATCTACGAAATTGTTTCTAGTGTCGTGGAAAAGTTCGGAAAGATAGATATTCTTGTGAATAATGCACATGTATCCAAACAAGCACCGTTTAGCGAAACAACGGAGGAATTGTTAGATTTATCTTTTGGTACAGGCTTCTATCCTACATTCCATTTCATGCAAGCAGCATATCCGGAATTGAAGAAATCACAAGGTAAGGTGATTAACTTTGCATCAGGTGCTGGTCTTGATGGACAAGTAACACAAACTTCTTACGCTGCTGCTAAGGAAGCAATTCGCGCTATTTCACGTGTTGCAGCAAATGAGTGGGGACCAGAAGGCATTAATGTGAATTTAATTTCGCCAATTGCGCTTACACCTGGTGTAGAGCAATGGCGTGAAAATGCTCCAGAGATGTATGATGCGATGATTAATCGAATCCCATTACGTCGTCTTGGCGATCCTGAACAGGATATCGGTCAAGTTGCTATATTCTTAGCAAGTAAGGATTCTGATTATATTACAGGTCAAACAATTATGGTTGATGGTGGTTCCATTAAATTACGTTAAGGAGTGATTGTTCATGGGAAGATTAGACAATAAAGTAGCAATTATTACAGGCGGAGCTTCAGGTATTGGTTTAGGAATGGTTGAATTATTCAGCAAAGAAGGCGCAGTCGTAATCGCTGCAGACATAAATGATGAAGCACTTAAAAAAGTAAGCCAGATGGAAAATGTGCATGGCATGAAGTTAAACGTAGCTTCGGACGAGGAATGGGCAGCATTTTCTAAAAAAGTAAATGATCGTTTTGGCAAAATCGATATCCTTGTGAATAATGCAGGGATTTCATCAGAAAAGGCTTACAAGGATATCGACCTGGCTGATTGGCAAAAAATGCTTTCTATAAATGGATTTGGTCCATTTGCAGGGATGAAGCACGTGGCACCTTATATGACAGCTCAAAATCAAGGATCAATTATTAATATCTCATCTTATACGGCACAAATTGGTCAAGGATTTAACCATTACTCGGCTTCTAAAGGTGCGGTGCGTGCTATTTCTAAGGCAGCTGCAACCACTTTTGGTAAACAAGGTGTACGTGTAAATGCATTATTTCCAGGAATTATCGAAACACCTATGACACAAACTTTAAGTACGTCGAAAGACTTGCTTGGTCACTTAATCCAAGCTACTCCGTTACAAAGATTAGGACAGCCAGCAGATATTGCGAATGCAGCATTATTTTTTGCATCGGATGAATCATCATATATCACAGGATCTGAATTGGTGATTGATGGTGGATTCTCAGCTCAATAACATGCTAAGATAAAAAGAGCCTCTAGGAATAGGGGCTCTTATCTTTGGAAAGCAGGGATTGAATTTTATGAAAGAACAGACTATTTTTGAAATTATTCATAATATGGATAAAGTAACAAATAACTTAATTATTCAGTGGAATAAAATATTTTATGAAAACTTAGGCGTTTCTCACATTCTAGTACTTGGTCATTTAATGGAAAATGGAAAAAGCCGTCCATCAGATATTGCGAGAGCATTAGGATTAACTCCACCGACCTTAACACATTTATCGGAAAAGCTCGTTCAGAAAAAGTTAGCTATTAGACTAGAAGATAAATCTGATCGCCGAATTATCTATTTGGGAATTACGGATAAAGGTGTCGAAATGGTTAAGAGGGCTAATATAGAAGGACAAATACTTCGAAAAAATCTCTTCGAAAAGCTCACAGACGAAGAAAGACAGCAGTTGTTAAAAATTTATAGGAAACTAAATGATCCTTCATGAGTTAGTTGTGATATTGTCAATACTAAATCAAACAGTTTTTTTAGGGGAAAGGTTTCTATATTCAAATGGTCTTAAACGATGAATCCGGATATTGTTGTATCAATGAACATAATCGAAAAGCCCAAGAGTGTAAAAATGCCTCCTATCATTAGTTCTGTTTTTTAAAACTTATGCTTATTATGTGCAATATCATCACTAAGATGGGCTTCAATAAATCGATTAATTATCTAATCACAATAAAGACGACTTGAACTCAAAGTGGATGTTGATTGATATGAAAAGTAAAATCGTTCAAACGGTCTGTAACTTGATAGATGATGATTTATATACAAAAGATGATGCCGTACATGCTTTATTAGAAGTCGTATCCATCATTGAACTTGGAGAGAAGAGAATTCATCCAGATAAGATCCGACATAATGTTAGGAGTGGGAAATAGTGTAAGCAGAAAGCAATGGATTATGCAAAAAATGAGGCGCTTTAAAAAAGCAGCTCCAGAAATTGCTGGTGCTTAAGATTATGGATGTGGATCAGTAGTTGAAAATAATTCAAGATTTAGAACGACTTCAAAAGCTATATATGAAAAAGAGAAACATGAGAAGCAGTGGAAGTTACTTTTCCTTTTGTAATCCCACTATCGTTATAATTTGGATATTCAATAATTGGTCTTGGAACTATTAATCCTTAAAGTCTGGGCTGTTGATATTGTCGTTGTTCCGGGACTGTAATGGCAACATCCTGATATCGAAAAATAACATGGGTAAAAAATAATTATAATTGTTTTTTACCTTGTTCTCCTACCAACATTTATGAGTTAATAAGAGTGTCGGGCCGATAGACTTTTGGAAAGGAGGCTGATTATTTTGATCACAAACAACGAGGTGGTTTCCGCTTAAGCGGAAATCGCAACATGAGGGGTCGCTTTGCGGCCTCTTTTACTATTTTTCTTATCTTTCCATAAACCAAAAATGCAGTATACTATTTCTAAGGGGAATAATAATTTTGTAAGGGTTTTCTTAAAAATGAGTGAAAGGAGTTTTTCAAATGGACAAATCGCAAAAATATATACACGTACATTTTAATAAGGAGGATGTGAATATTTGCAATATAAAAATGGAAAAGAGGTGCTTCCCCCTCATTTGCTGAAGGAGTTACAGAAGTATATCCAGGGAGAGATAATCTATATCCCAAAGAAAACCAATGAGCGAGCGGGATGGGGAGAAGTGAACGGTTCACGCCGGTTAATTAAGCAAAGAAACGAAAAAATTTATCAGTTATATCGGGATGGACAGTCTTTTGAAGAGTTGGAGCGGATATACAATTTGTCCTTAGATAGCATCCGGAAAATCATCTATAAAACTCGTGAAGTATATAATGAATCGAAACGATAACTTAACTAACAGGGGAGCTAACGACTTAACGCATAGGGCTCAAATCGTATGTGTAATGACATATAGATACGAGTAGAGTCGGACCTTGGAAAGAATATTTAGGAATTTTGAAGTAGAAATGTAAAGAGCGCATCACTTATTTAAAAGTCGTGCGCTCTTTATATTTTCTATTAAAGTTCTTCATAAGTAGCAGGATCTTGATTGTTCATTCTTCCATCATATTCTTTCCTTTTTAGCCAACGAAAAATCAAAGATTGGATGTTTTCAAGTTGGCGCGAAGGGGATGCGGATTTAGGGAGGGATATGGCACCTAGTTGGTAATGCCAACGTAAAACGACCTGTGGAACGGATTTGTTATGCTGTTTAGCTATTTTTTTGTTTGTTTCATTTTCTTGGATGGCATTTGCCCTTGCTAAGGGACTAAGAAATTTGAAACACCAATCGAACAGATGAGACCCCATTTATGCACATCGATTAAGGCTTGCCAAGCTTCTACATATAGATCTTGTTTTGGATTTCGCCAGTGAATACGATATAAATCGTAATAATCTAAATTAGTGCGATATAACGATTCTTGAATGGCTAAAACTGCCTTTTCGTAAGAATGATAGCGTCCAGGTAATTTGGAAGTAATTATTAATTGATCTCTTGGAATTGAACTTCTTCGAATGGCCGCGCTAACAGTTCCTTCATTTTCATAGTTGTAGGCAGAATTAATCAAGCGATAACCGTTATCTATTGCATGTTTAATCGCATTGGCACCAGCATTTCCTCTCAGACTATATGTACCTAAGCGTATTGCGGGTAATGAAAAGCCATATTAAGGGTTATTTCAGGAATAGAAATACTTATCCTTAATCGCTCCTTTTAGTGTTAATACAAGACTACCATATATAGGAGGTTGCTTCGTGTTTCTTTGACTCCTCTTATTATTAAAAAGACATTCAGATTAAACTAGAGTTAATAAATAAGAGCATCATAAGCGATGCGCTTTATTATTGAAAGATTAAAAAGGTTGATGAATTTCTAAGGAGCCTTTCAGCTCGAATTTACATATAAAGGAGGTTTTTCTTTATTCGAAAAAAACAATCTTTTTCTCGGAAATCAAGTATAATAGATTTGACATTATGATGAGGAGTACAGCCAATGATGAAAGAATGGAAAAAAGTCCTTTTACTTGCCATACCGTCGATTGCCTCATTTGCTTCATCGACGCTTACCGGGACGATTAATTTGATTTTAGTTGGTCAAATAGGGGCGTTGGCCATTGCTATTGTCGGTGTGACGAATATAGTCATGTACAATGCTTGGGCGTTGTTTTCAGGTATAGGGCATACCACGAATTATTTAGTTGCCCAAAATTATGGGTCAAACAACATGAAAAAAGGTATTGAGCGAACGTATATTGCGTTTTACCTTTGTATAGCTGCTAGTGCCTTTGTTTTATTAGTCGGCTTAATTTTTCCTGAAGGAATTTTTAAGGCATTAGGAAGTTCTCCTGAAATGATTGAAGAAGGTAAAAGTTATTTGCAAATTCGTTTCTTTGCAATGGTTTTTTCTGTTTTCACGTTTGTTTTTCATGGATTTCTACGTGGTATAGGTGATACCAAAACGCCAATGATTAGTGCGGTCATAGGCGGGGGATTAATGATTTTCTTCACATATGGATTAACATATGGAAAATTAGGTCTACCTGAAATAGGATTAGTTGGTGCAGGAATTGCCTTTTTCATTGGAGAGGTTGTTACCTTTTTGATTTGTGCTTATGTCTATTTCGTAAAATTACATCCAAAATATGATACACGTAAAAGAATTGCCTTTAATCGATCAGAATTAAATTTAATTTTTGGTGAGAGTTCAAAATTGGGCATACAGGAATTTTCTATGGCGATGGCGATGTTTGTATTTACAGCCTTTGTCATGAGATTAGGGACACATGCATTAGCCGCCAACGAGGTGGCCTTAAGTGTTATGAGCCTCGGGTTCATGCCTGCTTTCGCATTCGGCTCAACAGCCACGATTCTTGTTGGTCAAGAAATTGGAAAGGGAAAACCCTTAGATGGTAGAAGAGCAGGAACACAAACCGCTATTTTAGGTAGTATATTTTTACTTATTCTTGGTGTTATTCAATTTTTCCTATCAGAACCAATTGCTAAAATATACTCCCAAGATGTTCGGGTGTATCATTTAGCGGCTAAATTAATTATGATCTCTGCATTTTTACAATTATTTGATGGACTGTTAAATTTCTATGCTGGTGGACTTAGAGGAATCGGCGACACTTCGTTTTTACTTAAGATTTCATTAATATTAGGTTGGTTATTTTTCATTCCGTTAAGCTATGTATTAACTTTTACTCTAAATCTTGGTAGTGTTGGAGCATGGATATCATTTTATTCGTATTTAACGGTGTTTGGTATCAGTGTGATGATCCGTTTTTATCGAACAGATTGGAATACCATTAGGTTGAAAACAGTGGAAAATGAAAGTTAAACTTAATCAAGAGTCAAGGCAGAGTAAAATTTTTACTGACTCCGGTTCTTCTTTTTATATGAATAAAATTTAACAGCTTTCCGAAGCTAATAACTTGTATTGTAAGGTTAAAGAAAAGTAGCATTTAAAATGAGGCCGTATGGTATTTTATTAAATGGTGATAACTAACAATAACATCGTAGCAGGAAATCTACTTTATATATAGAAAAGGAGAAAATATGACAAAGAGTAAAGAAGCGGGATGGAACTTTGATAATAGTTATGCCAGGCTGCCGAAGTTGTTTTTTACTAGCATGAACCCAGTTCCTGTACATTCACCAAGTTTGATTATATTCAATAATGACTTGGCTGAATCTCTAGGTTTAAACGTAGAGGCATTGCAAGGTGAAGATGGCGTAGCGGTGTTTGCAGGAAATAGGATTCCAGATGGTGCTTCGCCTCTTGCGCAAGCTTATGCGGGTCATCAGTTTGGCCATTTTAATATGTTAGGGGACGGACGAGCGGTGCTGTTAGGTGAACAAATCTCGCCACAAGGTTTAAAGGTTGATATTCAGCTTAAGGGGGCGGGGAGAACACCATACTCTCGTGGAGGTGATGGGCGAGCGGCACTTGGACCAATGTTACGTGAATACATCATTAGTGAAGCGATGTATGCACTCCGTATTCCTACCACTCGTAGTTTAGCCGTAGTGACAACTGGTGAATCGATCATTCGTGAAACGGAGCTGCCCGGCGCGATTATGACCCGAGTGGCGGCTAGTCATCTCCGTGTTGGCACTTTTCAATACGCTGCTAAATGGGGACAGGTGGAAGAACTTAAGGCTCTGGCCAATTATGCTTTAGCGCGTCATTTCCCAGATATTGAAGTGGATGGTAACAGATATTTATCATTGCTTGAAGAGGTAATTAAACGCCAAGCAGAGCTAATTGCCAAATGGCAACTTGTTGGGTTTATTCATGGGGTGATGAACACCGATAACATGACAATTAGTGGAGAAACGATTGATTTTGGTCCATGTGCGTTTATGGATGTCTATGACCCTGCAACTGTCTTTAGTTCCATCGACATGCAAGGTCGCTATGCCTATGAGAATCAACCACTCATGGCTGGGTGGAATCTGGCGAGATTTGCTGAAACACTATTACCGCTTTTGCATGATAATGTCGATGAAGCTGTCAAACTGGCTCAGGATAAGATTTCGAGCTTTAATCAGTTATACCAATCTAACTGGCTTGCGGGAATGAGAGCAAAACTTGGGATATTTAACGATGAAACAGAAGATGGATCGCTTATTAATGAACTTCTGAACATGCTGAAAAAGTATCAAGTGGATTATACGAATACTTTCCGCGCATTCACTTTCGATAAACTAGAAGATACAGTCTTGTTTGGAGCACAGGAATTTACTCAGTGGTATAATCGTTGGATTTCGCGACTTGATAGGCAGGAACAATCTAAAGCTGATTCGCAGCAGTTGATGAGGAATAACAATCCTGCGATCATCCCACGTAACCACCAAGTAGAAGAGGCGCTAACAGCAGCAGTTGAACAGGGAGATTATCGTGTGATGGAGCGGCTTCTTGATGTACTTTCCAATCCTTACGCACACTCTTGTGAACAAGAAGAATATTCGATACTACCAGATTCAACAGTACCTTACCAAACATATTGTGGAACCTGAGTACCAAAAATTATTAATCCAAAAGCACATCAACGTCATAGTTGATGTGCTTTTGTTTATTTTTGAACCTTTTTTTCAATCACAATAAAGCAGGTACTATCCGGTAGTCTGATGGACTTTCCGTCGACATCTGTTACTTCCACTTTCATTAATAAATGTTCTTCATATCCGTCTTGCAAATAATGTTCAAAAACTGTTATTTCGGCTGTTTCTCCTAATGTTTGAAGAATACATGCTTTAAACTCGCTTGGTGTGAAATAGCCAAATTGCTCTTGTACTTCATGAGGAAAGGCTTCTTCGCCCCATGTAAACGTATAGAGAAACTCCATGCAGTCATTGATTGGCAAGGAAACAGTTCGTTCGTTTTTCCATTCGTATTGAATGTTTCTACCTTTAAAGTCTTGGACGTATCGTTCAAAGAAAGCTACATCTGTTATGTTTTTAAATCGAATATGGCGGAGTGTTTCTTTCGATTCAGTCATGATGCCATCACGAATAATGATTCTCCCGTTTGGATTTAATGCTTGAAAGGAGCTATAAAGGGCTTGCGCTATTACTTTCGGATTAAACTTTTTCCCCTCGAAAGGAATATAGGAAAACATCTCGTGAAGAATCGATGAAAAGATGATCGTGTCGACTTCACTCTTTTCAATGTATGGCTTTAAATCGAGTGCGTCTCCCTGAATGACATGCCATGTTTTTTGCTCCCGCTGTTTTTTCTTTTCCAATTCCACGACAACATTTGAAGCAATATCAATTCCAATGATGTTGGCTTTTGGGTGTCGTTCAGCAAGTAAATCTAAGAGAAACCCGCCGCCAGGCCCGATATCAAGCATGGTATTCCCAACTGCATAATTGACAATTTTCTTCTTGAAATCCTGCGAGTTATTCATATCTGCTAGATAGGTTTGTTCATTTTGCAAGCGATCATAGGCATCTTTACGGAAGCCGAAGAAGTCATACAGCATAATAATTGCCCGTTCATATAAGGGGTGTTTCTCTGCTTCTTGGCAGAACTCGATCAGCTTTTCCCCTGCCTTTGAAAATTGGAAGGATATGCCGACCAATTGCTGTGCCGTGTCATAGGCGAATACTTGCAAGCAAACATGCTGGTTGTCTGGCAAATCGTGATGTAAAAGGTCTTCCATTGATAACTCGCTTAAATACGCCTCAATGATTCGCTTCTTATACAGGTTTACTGACTTTTTCCCTTTATAATCATAATGAAGGTCTTTCATTAATGGCTCAAAGGTTATTTGTGTCACTGTCAAGGAATTGGAGGAGCGGATGAGTAGTAGAAAGATTTTAACGAACTCTTCTAATGTGAATTCGGACAAAGCGGATTCCACATACCACATATCCGTTTTGTGAAAAAAGAGCGATAAACGTTTTTCTATCCGGGGATCAGATAATAATTGCTGTATCTCCCGTGGAAAGTTTTCTCCTTTATGGATAGAACCATATCGAAGTCGTTCTAGGCGTTCCCTAAAAGGATACTCATTCACTTGTTCACCTTGGGAAATCGATTGGACCACCTCTGTTACTTGTCCCTTTAATTGCTCCCACAAATCAGGAGAAACGGCTTCAATGATACATTGATTTAGAACATACAATAATTCTTTAAAAGCAGAAGGAGACAGCTTGTTCAAGAGAATAAATGGAGAGAGTGGGAGCATTTGTTGGAAACGAACTTCTCCACGGATGTATTGACCTACTAAACCATGTGTTAAAATAAGGGTGTAAATCATCTCTTCTTTAAATAAATCTCGATCTGAAAAATTCTGTTTCATTTGTTCGGCCGCATAAATCTGTGCGGAAGCGATATTATGTATTGCTAAGGGATACCCTTGCTTTTCCCATTCCATGCGAATGTGGAGGGATCCGCATTTAGCTACTTCGCTCCATTTCAGGACATCTTCAAGGATTTGTTTATGTTCAGGAGAAAGCTCCAAACGATTCAATATTTGCAGTGTTCGTTCAGTGTATTGTAAAACAGGATGCTCTCCAATATCTGATAAGGATTGAACCTGTTCTAGATTGATATTCTTTTGCTCTGTCACATAAAGATACTCCAGCCAGTTTTCTCTCTTTAGCACGTTTTTATCGCCATACTTCAATTTTTGAATGGACTGTAAGGATTCTAACATATTCGCCATCCTTTCTATGTTAAAATTGTCTTCAAATTATTTCCTTAAGTTTACTATTTTAAATGTATCATATAAAGAGAATAGCTATTGAATCCCCCACTTTATTATAAATCTACTGCTTTATCATTAGGCTTCAAGTAAACATAATATTATATAATTAAATCTCAGTATTTAATTTCGGAATACTCAACGAATAAAGATGTGACATTTGGATGATACGGCTCATGAAGTAACTAAGTAAGTGATGCAAGAAGGGGTAGGATATTGTGGTAAACCAGTATAAGACGATAATAGTAGGAGCTGGGCAGGCTGGTCTAGCAATGGGATATTATTTGCAAAAGAAAGGGAAAGATTTTCTTTTAATTGATAGTCATTCAAGAGTGGGGGATTCTTGGCGTTTTCGTTATGACTCTTTGAAGTTATTTACGCCGAGAGCACAAAGTGCGTTACCTGGTATGTCAATACTAGGCAATCAGGAGGGCTTTCCCACAAAAGAAGAAATTGCTGATTATCTAGAGGAGTATGCAGGGTTTTTTAATCTCCCGATATGCATGAATAGCAAAATTAAGGAGGTTATAAAAGAGGATGGGATGTTTCATATTCTTACAGATTCCGGTAATAGACTTATATCTGAAAATATTGTAATTGCTACAGGTTCGTTCCAAAAACCTTATATACCAACATTAGGTTCAACTTTACCAAAAGATATAATGCAAATACACTCCGCACTTTATAAAAACCCATCACAATTAAATGAAGGTTTAACATTAATTGTTGGAGGGGGAAACTCCGGTATGCAGATTGCAGCCGAATTAGCGTCTAATAGAGAAGTGTGTATATCGATTGGGAAAAGACCAAAGTTCTTACCCTACCAAGTATTTACCAAAAGTATATTTTGGTGGTTCGATCTATTTGGAATCTTGAATTTAACTGTGGATTCAACACTTGGTAAAATATTAAAAAATAATGATCCGATCATTGGAAGAGAAGTAAAAAGCCTAGTCAAACAAAAAAGGATTAAATTATTTCCTAGAACTGTGGGAATAAAAAATCAGAAAGTCCTATTCGAAGATGGTTATGGAGTTTTGCCGAAAAATATTATTTGGGCTACAGGATTTCAACCAAATTATAACTGGATTAAAATTGCAGGAGTATTAGATGATGAAGGATTTCCTATACATAAAAGAGGAGTAACAAAAGAAAAGGGTCTGTATTTCATCGGCTTATCTTGGCAATATCAAAGTGGATCCGCTCTATTGTTAGGTGTAGGGAAAGATGCTGAATTTCTATCGGGAAAGTTATCAGAGTAGAGTGAGTGCCAGGCACCCAAACAAATCTGAATTGTTTGGGTGCCTGGCACTTAATTTTACTTCGTGAAGTTGTCAAAATACCCTTGGATAAAGACAATCGGTGTACCTTTATCTCCGCTTCCTGAAGTTAAATCGGATAGGGAACCGATAAGATCAGTAAGTTTTCTAGGTGTTGTCCCTTGGGCTTCCATTGAGCCTACAAGGTCAGCGTCTTTATTATTAATGAATAGGGATATTGCCTGTTTCAGTTCATCGCCTCTTAAGTCAGCAAAGTTGTTATCAGCAAGATATTTTAACTTTACTTCATTAGGTGTACCATCAAGTCCCGCTGTGTAAGCTGGTGATACAACTGGATCAGCGAGCTCCCAGATCTTACCTACTGGATCTTTGAATGCTCCATCGCCATAAATCATGACTTCTACATCTTTTCCAGTTTTCTCTTTAAGTATATGCTGGATGTTATCAACGGTAGGTTGGCAATTACGTGGGAAAAGCTTCACGCCATCTTCTGTTGATTTATTTGATCCTAGAAGACCATAATCTTCATTATTTCCGCTGCCATCAATGGATTCCGATAAGATATTATCGAGACCATAAACTTTCTCCCCGCCATTTGCCTTCAATATCTTCTTCGTTCTAAATCTAGTATGAACATCGCAAGTAAGAACGCTTTTTGTATAATCCAAAATCGTTTTTGGGTTATTGGAGAATATAACTTCACATTCAATTCCATATTCATTAATTATCGATTTATAGTATTCAATATAATCAACACCAGTAAAAGGATGTTTTTTATATCCAAAATGATTGCGAAATTGTTTTTCTGTTAAAACATCTGTCCAAGGGTTTACTCCCTTGTCATCAAGTGTATCTATATCGACTAAGTGATTGCCAACTTCATCTGCTGGATAGCTAAGCATTAAAATAATTTTCTTGGCTCCTTTGGCAATACCACGGAGACAGTTTGAGAAACGATTACGACTTAAAATTGGGAATATGACGCCAACAGTATCTTCTCCAAATTTCGAATGAACATCTTTAGCGATATGATCGATAGTAGCATAATTACCTTGCGCACGAGCAACAATTGATTCTGTTACAGTAACGATATCTTTATCATTAATTTTAAAACCTTCAACTTCTGAAGCTGTTAGCACGCTATCTACAACGATTTCTTCAATATTGTCCCCTTGATTGACGATTGGGCAACGAAGACCCCTAACGACTGTTCCGACTATTCGTTCCATATGATCGCTCCTTATAACTATTAAAGTTAAGTTATTACCTACTTGTAATATACATTAGTTTGATGGTATAAGTAAAATGACTATATCGAATGATAGGTATAAGAGGTGCTTATATGGTAAGTAAATTAGATTTATATAAAGTATTTTGTAAAGTAGGGAAAAGTGAAAGTTTTTCTAAGGCAGCAAAAGGGCTTTATATGACACAACCGGCCGTTAGCCAAGCAATCATGCAATTAGAAAGAGAATTAGATACACGTCTTTTCAATAGAACACCTAAAGGGGTCACTTTTACAAATGAGGGAAGTCTTTTATTTGAATATGTGAATTCGGCAATTAATTTAATTGATGCTGGAGAAGAAAAGATTCTCGAGTTTAAGAATTTAACGACAGGCGAACTAACGATAGGTGTTGGCGATACGATTTCTAGGTATTTTTTACTTCCATATTTAGAAACTTTCCATAATAAATATCCTAATATTAAATTTAGAATTGTAAATGGTACAACATTAGAGATCTGTTCTATCTTAAAATCAGGAGAAGTCGATATTGCTATTTGTAATTTTCCGCTTGATGATCCAACATTAGAATTAAGACCATGTATTGATATCCATGATATTTTTGTATGTGGGGAAAAATATAAGCATATATTATCCTACCCATTAAGCCTTGAAGAAATAATAAATCTGCCATTAATATTACTGGAACCGAAATCGAATTCCAGAAAGTATGTAGAGAACTATATGATATCTAAAGGAATAAAAGTTTCCCCAGAGTTTGAATTAGGCTCATATGATTTATTATTGGAATTTGCCAAAATAAATTTAGGAATAGCATGTGTGACGAGAGAATTTTCCCAAGAATATTTAAATAAAGGGCTATTATATGAGGTGCAGATAAAAGAAGAGATACCTAAAAGAAGTATAGGAGTGTGCTTTTTAAAAAGTGTACCTCTATCACCAGCTTCAACAAAGTTTGTTGAGATCATAGAAAACAAACAGGTGTAATATATTTCTGTTCATTAATTTTACAGTGTCACTCAAAACTGAAGGACACTTTTATTGTGCGCCTAGTATGGGAGTAGTTATAGTGTGAAGCTATTCCCATTGAACATGCACAAATTCCTACGATTTTTTTCATAATAATCAGTTCATCTTTAACGCGATAATAGTATTAATTTCGTTCAACACTAATTCAGTTGTATCTTGTTTCAACAGCTTTTGTATAAAAGCATCCCCCACTCCTTTTGTCGATTAAAAAAATTTGAAGTATTCGGTATAAACAGTTTTACTTCGGCAGGGGCATGTGCTATTTTTAGGTGGGACGATTTACTGAATTTTTGAAATCCATTGAATGAATTAAAATGAACTTCCAAGATGTCAATCTTATTACATACAGAAGTTAACCTGTTTTCAAAATAGAATAGTAATCATGAGAGGTGCATAATTGAAAAGGATATGAAGAAATTACCTAAAGAACTAATACGCTTATTGTCGCAAAAAGATCTATTGGAAGAAGAAGATATTATTTATTGGATAATCTGTGATCGAGGCATTGATGGTGATTTTGTCGATACATATTTGATTCTTACGAAGAATTCACTATATCGATTATCAAATGACCATAGTAAAGCAAAGGAAAAGGTCTTTAAAGGATTTCGTTCAGTAGATAAGAAAAATAAGGAACCTAATTTAATTGACACAGACAAATTAAATGTGGAAACCCTTGAAATTACCAAAATTGAAAGTGCTTACACGGTTAACCTGGTTGCCTCTGGAATGATTGTCATAAAAGCACCAGAGGAAAGGGTTATTGGGGCTGTTACAAATGGATATATGGCTGATGTTGCTAAGTTTGTGTCTACCCTTACTAAACTAATAAACAATGAAACCGCTGACATGACTGAAGAGGACGACACAAGTAAAAATACTTGTCCGAAATGTGGGATGATTTATCCTGAAGAGGGTAGGCAGGTATGTCCAAAATGCCTAAAGAAGGGCGCAATATTTACAAGGTTGTTAGGATTTACAGGAAATCATAAAGTATCTATTTTCTTAATTATTTTATTTATGTTACTAAATTCAGCAACGGGGCTCGTAATCCCATATTTACAGGGTACTGTATTTTTTGACCAAGCACTAGGAGGGACCGGTACATTTGCGGGGAAAATTGGTCTGGTAATTTTGTTAATCATCATCTTTCGGACGTTGTCATTGGGTTTCGGAATATTATTTGGCGTTATTAATGCCCGAATGGCAGCGAACATTGTCTTCGATTTAAAGGCAAGTATTTTTACTTCCATGCAGCGGTTGTCTTTATCATTTTTCCAAAAAAAGCAAACAGGACAATTGATGACAAGAGTTAATGATGATGCGAATGAGCTTCAGTTTTTCTTTGTTGATGGTATTCCCTATTTTGTTGTAAATGCAATGAATATAATCGGAATTACAGTCATACTACTTGTGATGGATTGGAAACTTACACTCGTTTGTTTGATTCCGCTGCCATTTGTAGTTTTATTAATCCGCTGGGTTTTTCCAAAACTATGGCGAATGTCATGGAGAAGGCATAAGAAGGCTAGTGCTATGAACTCTATTATCAGTGATACAGTAAGAAGTGCAAGAATCGTGAAGGCATTTGGTAAAGAAAAAGTTGAGATGGATCGCTTTCAAAAGGCCAATGTTTCTTTTTCCGATGCTGAAATGCGACTGAATAAGATGAATAGTACCATTTTTCCAATCATCAATATGTTAACTCAGATTGGAGGAGTTTTGATTTGGGCCTTTGGTGGCTGGAGAGTGATGGGGGGAGATTTAACGTTTGGGCAAATTATGACCTTCATTACTTATATCTACATGCTATTTGGTCCGATTCAATTTATGAATGACATTGCTGGCTGGTGGTCTTACTGTATGTCAGCTGCACAGCGTACCTTTGAGATTCAAGATGCTGTCCCTGATATTACAGAAAAAGAAGATGCACTTCATTTGGAGAAGCTTACAGGGGATATAGCGATTTCAAATGTCAGCTTCTGTTATGAGCCTAATAAGCTGATTTTACAGGATGTAACGTTGGTTGCAAAACCTGGTCAAATGATTGGGGTTGTGGGACCTTCGGGAGCAGGTAAATCCACACTTGTGAACTTAATTTCAAGGCTTTATGAGGTAAATGAAGGAGACATAAAGCTGGATGGTATAAATGTAAAAGATTTATCCACCCACACGCTACGGAAACATATTGGGATTGTTTCTCAGGAGGTTTATGTATTTATGGGAACAATTGCTGAAAATATTGCTTATGCTAACCCCGATTGTTCACTAGATGATATTATATATGCGGCTAAAGTCGCAAATGCTCATGACTTTATCGAGAATCTTCCAGAAGGCTATGATACGGCGGTAGGCACTGGAGGATATAGCCTTTCAGGTGGTGAAAAGCAACGCATCTCTATTGCTAGAGCTATTTTGCATGATCCAAAGATTTTAATATTGGATGAGGCTACGGCTTCACTAGATACTGAAACAGAACTACAAATCCAAGAAGCACTGGAATCACTAGCAAAGGGAAGAACAACTATTGCAATTGCACATAGGTTATCGACATTGCGGAATGCTGACTATTTATATGTCATGGAAGATGGGAAGGTAATAGAAGCTGGAACACATGAAGAGCTAATGAATAAAGATGCAATGTACGCCGGCATGGTGAAAAAACACGAAGAAGCTTTAAAGATGAAAGAGGTGATTTAAATGTCGAAGCAGGATATGAACCTTAGTACTCATGAATTAGTCGAAGGTAGAACTGATCTATCCGAAGCAGCAAAAATTAATTACTTGACGGAAAGTAATACGGTGTTTTTGGAGACAGAAGGACATATGCTTTCGGTTCACGTAGATGGAGAAATCCATCCTGCTGTGTATTTACATTGCTCGTTCCCGCATATGAATAAAAGAATTTTTATTTCTGTTAGAACAAGAGAGAATAAAGAAATTGGCATCATAAAAACACTGGATGAATTCCCGAGTGGTGTTATAAGCTTGCTAGAGGAGCATATAAAACTGAGATACTTTGCTCCTGAAATTACAAATGTAATTAAAATACAAGAGGAATTCGGTTATTCTTATTGGGAGACGGAAACGAGTGCAGGGAACTGCCGTTTCACTGTCCGAATGGGCAGAGGAAATGTAACAGGAGTTACAGCCAGTAAGGTTTTAATTACCGATATAGATGGGAACCGCTTTATTATTGAAGATTTAGGCGCTTTGAGTGATAAGGAATATAAGATGGTAGAGATGTGCATGACATGAGAAAAATGGAAACGGCTTGCTAGTCGATAGGCGCCGGAGCTAGATAATAAGAAAAGCGCGGGACGGGGGACAGGAACCTCGTCCCAGCCGGGTATATGGGACAAGGGAACTGTCCCCCTTATCCCAATAAAAAAAGGAAGGCTGTTATGAACTTAAACTATGAACTTTCAAAACTAGATAGGTTAGCTGTTCAGCAAGTTATAGGGGAAACTATCCGTTATTGTGTACCTGCCGATTTGTCCCTAGCAGGACGAAGAACCTTAGGATACTTTGTGATTGGTAACGAAAAGTGGGCCTATGTTCAAGATGGAGAGGTACAAGAAAGTTGTATTATTTCGGAAGCGAATGACTATAAAGTTGTTCCGCTAATTGGTAACGCCATTCTTGAATCTTCAGAAGAACTTGGTAAACGGATCATTGTTAGGATCTCAATGGAGCATGTGGCACGATTTACTTATATAGCACAAATATTGAACTACATGGCAACAAATAGTGAGATTCGCATCTACAATGATGAAGAAGAACAGTTTTGTTCGAATTGTGGTGAAAGACTTCTTCATGGTACGAGATCTTGTGCTAAATGTATGAATAAAACGGCGGTTTTAAAAAGGCTGTTCAGCGTATCCAAGTCTCATTGGAGGATGCTCGCACTAGGATTACTTATTTTATTTATTACTTCTGCGGTTGCTTTATCAGGACCTTATTTCCATAGGATACTTGTAAACTCATCGCTTCAGCCGCCGGAAGGACAAAGCCCAAGTTTGAACATGTTTTTTATTGCAATTGGAGGTATCCTGTTTGCGCTTATTGCTGGGGAACTTCTAAATGTAGCAAAGGGTAGGGTTATGGCCACTGTGAGTTCTGTTATTGCAGCTGATCTACGAAAATTGGTCTATGATAAAATTCAAAGCCTTTCGCTTGGCTTTTTGACATCCCAAAAAGCGGGCGACCTTATGAACCGAGTCACGTCAGATACGAATAGAATCAGACGTCTCATCCAAGAGGTCTTTACAACGGCAATTTATCAATTGATCATGCTTATATCGGTGACGGTCCTTTTATTAATCACGGATTGGCGGTTGGCATTAATTGTACTATTACCAGCGCCGTTTGTAGCATATTTACAATTTACGATTTGGAGAGTTGTTGTTAAAAGACTATTCCGCAGGCAGTGGGTGATATTTGATAAGGCAAATTCCTATCTACATGACGTACTTAGTGGAATTAGGGTGGTAAAAACGTTTGGCAAAGAAGAACGTGAAATAAAACGGTTTCGACAATATAATACCGAATACGCGGCAGCTACTTTCCGATCAGAAAAAATATACAGCATCGTAACACCTATTTCAACTTATTTACTTCAAATTGGAACTTACTTTGTGTTTTTAGTTGGGGGTCATATGATTCTGAAGGGTGAATTGAACCTAGGTGAACTCGTCCAGTTTACAGGATATGCAAGTATGATTTTTGGACCTCTTGCATGGCTAATGAATATGCCGCGGTGGATTGCCAATGCAGTAATCGCTATTGACCGAATTTTTTCCGTCATCGATGAAGAACCAGAGATTTTCGATAAGGAAACATCTGTAAAGCATTCTATCCATGGCCATATCCAATTTAATGATGTAACTTTTGGGTATAAATCTTATGAACCCGTTTTAAAACATATTGATTTTGAGATAAAACCGGGAGAAATGATTGGACTTGTAGGGCATTCTGGTTCAGGGAAGTCAACGCTTATTAATCTGGTTTCCCGCTTCTATGATGTAAACGAAGGGCAAATATTAATAGATGATATGGACATAAGAACGATCAAACAGGAAGAGCTCCGTTCGCAAATAGGTGTTGTACTTCAAGAAACATTACTGTTTAGAGGTTCAATCATGGAAAATATCCGTTATTCTAAGCCTGAGGCAACGATGGAGGAAGTTATTCAAGCGGCAAAAATTGCAAATGCACATGAATTTATTATCCGCCTGCCTGATGGATATGATACTAGATTAGAAGAAAACGGCAATAATTTGTCAGGGGGAGAGCGACAACGAGTGACGATCGCTCGCGCTGTACTCCATAATCCGCGCATCTTAATTTTGGACGAAGCGACTGCCTCCCTTGATATTGATACCGAAACAGCTATCCAGGAAGCATTACAGCGTATTATGAAAAATCGCACGACCATAGCCATCGCACACAGGCTGTCTACATTAAGGAATGCTGATAGACTTCTTGTCCTAGATAAAGGTGAAATCGCTGAGGTCGGTACCCATCAGGAATTGATGCAAAAACAAGGAATCTATTATAATTTGATCATGGCCCAGCGGAATATGACTAAATCGAAGGTCAAACAAACTGGATAAACATGAAATTGTTAATGTATACAATGGAAGGTTAAGCTATCTCCTCCCATAGGGACGCTCGCAAGTAATAACGATTGGTAGCGTATTTATTCAAATACCGCTCAGTATATCCTACACCTTTCTCATATCATTGTATTTTAATATTTGTTCATGATACAAAACATAACAATTAGTTTGTCCACTTAGGGGAGGAAAACTACATGTTAAAATTTAATGAAGAATTATTTCTTAAATTTGTAGAAAAAGAGGGTCTTGCTTTTAGGGGTGAAATTGAAGATATTGTTGATAGGATCTCAAAAAGGGGCTACAGTAATATTTTTCTTATCGGCGCTGGTGGAACCATTGCCATGATGTATCCTTATGAATACATTTTAAAGTCTAATTCTACTATTGAAGTCCATGCGGAGATTGCAGCTGAATTCATTGTAATGAATAATAAGCGTTTTAGCGAGGACTCAGTTTGTATCTTTACATCTGTATCAGGTACAACAAAAGAAACGGTTGCGGCTGCAGAATTTTGTAAAGAAAGAGGAGCCACAACCATTGCTTTAGTTGCGAAGCCAAATACCCTGTTAACACAAGTTGTCGACTACTGTATCACTACAGGTTCTGAAGAACATTCCTTTGATACATTCTTTATGCTTTTGTATATGGTCGCTTTCCGGTTCATGTATAACAACAATGAATTTCCCCAATATGGGCAATTCACGAAGGAAGTTGCTTTACTCCCAAAAGCGATTCTAAGTGCAGTTAAAGCTTTTGACAAGAAGGCAGAAGAATTTGCTATTAAACATAAAGATACAGACTATCACATGATGGTTGGTTCTGGTAACCTATGGGGAAATACTTATTCATATGCAATGTGTATCCTAGAGGAAATGCAATGGATACGAACAAAATCGATTCATGCTGCTGAGTTTTTCCATGGTACACTTGAGCTTGTTGTCGAAGATACAAGTGTTATTCTTTTAAAAGGTGAAGACGAAACTAGACCACTAACGGACCGTGTCGAGAGATTTGCTGAGAAAATCACAAAAAAACTTACGGTTATTGATACGAAAGAATTTAAAATGGAAGGCATTAGCGACGAATTCAGAAAGTATTTTGCTATTAGTATTAACTGGTCCGTCCTAAGTCGGATTAGTGTCCATCTAGAGCGAGAAAGAAACCACTCATTAGATCTTAGAAGATACTATCGAAAAATGGAATATTAAAATAGTTAATGAGCATGAGCACTAACATCGTAGTGCTCATCTTTTTAAATACATCATAAAAGAATAAGAAAGAAGGGGTAAAAGGATGGAGATTGTAACAGTCGGAGATAACTGTATGGATGTCTATCAAGCAAGCGGGAAGATCTACCCTGGAGGTAATCCTGTTAATGTAGCTGTCTATTTAAAGGGACTAGGTGCCGATTCCGCTTATATTGGCTGGGTTGGTTCCGATCAATACGGTGATAAAATGAGCAAAGCAATCCAAGATAAGGGTGTGAATACCACTCACCTTTCCAAGAAGGAAGGAAAAACTGCCGTTACCTATGTTGAATTAGTGAAAAATGACCGTAGTTTTGTAGGGTACAATGAAGGCGTAATGGCTGCCTTCTCCTTAACACAAGAAGAACTCGACTTCATTGAAACACATCAACTCGTACATTCCGGGATTTGGGGGCATGTTGAAGGATATTATCCACTTATTAAAGAGATGGGGTTGCATACTTCCTTTGATTTCTCAGATCAATTAAATCATAGTCTAGTAAAAACATTACCACCGTTTGTTGACTATTCTTTCTTCTCTTATACGAAGGATGATGCCTTTATCCGTCAATTTTTAAAAGATATTAAAAATATTGGTTCTAAAATTGCAGTGGCAACCTTAGGTGAAAATGGTTCGCTTGCCTATGATGGTGAACAATATTATCAATGTGGCGTGGTTGAAGTTAATGTAGTGGATACCATGGGAGCTGGGGATTCTTTTATATCTGGCTTTATTTTTGGAATATTGAAAGGCCTCCCAATTAACAAATGCCTAGAGTTGGGTACAGAAACTGCAGCCAAAACAATAGAATATATTGGTACATGGTGACTAGGTTGTAAATCAATCAATAAATTCAGATTCTATAAAATATATATACTTGGACTTAAGAATGGACCAGCTGCTTTCTTAGGTTTTGTTATGCACTCGAATATGGCATGGGTAAATGATGTAATGTGCTCGTTTGAATCCCCTTGTCTCATAGGGCTTCAAGACGAACCTTTGGCTTTTTACAACATTTTACTTTATATATATCTTGGAAAGTAGCTGTATCGTGTCCTCTTCGATGACTTCTAACTCAAATGTTGCTCCTTATAATTTAATTTCGATTGACTTATTTTGTGCTGCACAATTAACTTCGTGTTGTTCCTCGAGTTTAGTATTGAGATTTTATTTGTTTTTGCAGGATCTCAAGCAATCACTGATTAAGCCTTTTTGTATTGTATTAACGCTTCATTAGATAGGCAAAAGGAATGAAATCTACATGTGAAATAACTGAACATATACATCGTGTTTATTCTCTTTTTTTTAGGAAGATCAATTATTGATTAACTATTTATATTCTGGTTTCCACAGCAGGTTCCAGTTTTTAAAAATTTAAAGAGTTTGACAATCAAAAGTCTACCTTGCTGAAATGGATATTTCACCTCAAACAACTTAGAATAGTGTATAGACAATACGTTCATTTGCTATGATTAAGCACATATGTTACTCATTATGACACAGGAGATATCAATGTTTAGAAAACATACAGCTTTTAATGAAAGGTTTAAGAGATCCGATGGAATATTACTGTTTCTTACAGCCTTATTGACCGCCATTGCTAGTGAATTTAAAGTAGTTCCTTTCAATGGCGAGGATTTTCGTTTCGGCTTAGGAAGCATTACTTTCTTCCTGCTAATTCTAATTCGCCGCCCAGCATCACTTGTACGAACCGGGCTTGTTACAGGTATAATAGTCGTTTGTTTTCGTCTATTTGGGGATATAGTGCTTGGTGAAGTATCTATATCGATCAGCTTAAAAACTCATTTACCTGCTTTTTTATTCTATTTTTCATTTGCACTCGGATTAAAAGTCATACGAATTGAAAAATATAAGACATCCCCGCTTCTTTTAGGGGCATGGGCCACAGGACTAGAAATTGTCGGAAACGGCGCTGAGCACCTTACACGTTATTGGTTATTAAACCACACAAACCTAGGCTTTCGGGAATGGGCATTATTAAGCGGGGTGGCATTACTTCGAAGCTATTTTGTAGTAGGGTTATTTAGTTCGATCACTGTTTCAGAGCAAAAGAAACAAATGCAAGAGATGCTTGGGTTTGGTTCAGAATTATATGCTGAAACGTTATATTTACAGAAATCCATGAATCATATAGAAAAAGTTACTGCATCTAGCCATGATTTATATCGAACATTAAAAATGAAAAATCTTGAGGAACTAAGTGTACAAGCACTACTTATCGCACAAGAAATACACGAAGTAAAAAAGGATTCGCAACGAATTTTGTCAGGACTTACTAAAATAACCGAACAAAAAAAAGACGCGAATCTCTTACTTTCGGACGTGCTAAACCTCGTAGTTACTGCAAATGAAAAATATAGCGAACTGTTAGAGAAAAATATTAACTTTCAATTAACCTCGTCCATTGACTTCGAAACCGATCTACATATTCCGCTCCTTGCATTATTAAATAATCTTACTGCTAATGCAGTCGAGTCTATTATAAATAGAGGTAATATCAATCTGACGGTATTTGAGGAATCCGAGCAGACGCGCATTATTATAAAAGATTCAGGCAAGGGCATTCCTAAGGAAGATGCATCGATCATTTTTGAACCTGGATATACAACGAAGTTTAACGACCGCGGTGTTGCCGCAACGGGGATCGGCCTCTCACATGTACAAGAAATAATTCAAATGTTAGAAGGGGAAATCCAAATAGAGCTACCAAAGGAAGGGACTATCTTCCACATGAACATACCAACGAAAAATATTAGAAAGAGAGTTGAACAAAGCTGCGATATTTTATTGTAGATGATGATACAGCTAGCCGTAAAATGCTGGAAAAAATCATAACAGAGGGCGAACTCGGGGTGGTAATTGGTGAGGCAGAAAGCGGAGTGAAGTCCCTCTCACTAATTCTTTCCACCTATCCTGACGTTGTCTTGATAGATTTATTAATGCCAGAACTAGATGGAATTGAAACTGTAGCGCATTTGAGAACAGAAGGATTTAGCGGACAATTTATTATGATTTCGCAAATTGTGAATAAAGAAATGGTCGGAGAGGCTTATGAAAAGGGTGTAGAATTTTTTATTCATAAGCCCATTAATCGTGTGGAAGTGTATAGTGTGTTAAAAAAAACAGCAGAACAGTTTCGTCTGAAGAATTCTTTAATGGAGATCCGTGAATCACTAGCACACATGGAACCAACTAAAATGACGCACAGACAGAGAAGTGTAAAGGAAATCGTTTTGTCGATATTAAATGATATGGGGATTATTGGAGAAGTAGGAAGCGATGATATCGTATCGATCATGGAAGTCCTTATGGAATGCAGTGAAAGAGTTGCCCCATTGCCTCCTTTAAAAGATTTATATGAGGAAGTTGCTCGTAAGACGGTAGCGAAAAATGTAAATATTAAAAAGGAATGTAAAGCAATGGAACAGCGTATCCGAAGAACAATACTTACAGCAGTCAATAATTTAGCGTCACTGGGAACAATTGATTACGCAAATCCTGAGTTTGAATATTACGCGCCCCGTTTTTTTGACTTTCAAGAAATAAGAAATCAAATGAAGCATATAAAGGAAGGAAGTAATGGGCCAACTAAAGTAAAAATTAATAGTAAGAAGTTCCTTCAAGTGCTGTATCTTGAAACAGAAGATAAATACATTCGGTCTTAGATATGCTGTAACTTACTGATAATCGATTTATCCTGTATTATTATCCTTTTCCAAGAAAAAACAAAGAATAAAATGTCGGATTTTGTAGGATTCAATAAGTTGCCTTTAAAATATTGAGAAAGCTTATTTCTGTAAAGAATGCGTTTTCAATAGATGGAAAGAGGTGACTTATTGATGAAGAAAAAGTTTAAGTTTACTTTGGCTTATCAAATTCTAATCGGGTTAATTTTGGGAATTATTATCGGCGCGATTTTCTTCGGAAATCCTGGCGTAGAAAAATATTTACAACCGATCGGTACAATGTTTTTAAATATGATTAAAATGATAGTTGTCCCAATTATCATTTCTACTTTAATTGTCGGTGTTGCTGGTACGGGTGATATAAAACAATTGGGTAAACTAGGCGGGAAAACGCTGCTTTATTTTGAAATTGTTACAACAATTGCTATTCTTGTTGGTTTGCTATCAGCAAATATTTTCAAGCCTGGTGTTGGTTTGGACATTTCTACCTTGACTAAAGGTAATATTGATCAATATATTCAAACAACAGAAGAAGTGCAAAATAATGGATTTATGGATATTATCGTTAATATTATTCCGAGCAATATTATCGAATCAATGGCAGCAGGTGATATGCTGGCTATCATCTTCTTTTCCGTCTTATTCGGTTTAGGAGTTGCGGCGGTTGGCGAAAGAGGAAAACCAGTACTTGCTTTTTTCCAAGGTACTGCGGATGCTATGTTCTGGGTAACAAATCTTATCATGAAATTTGCTCCATTCGGTGTATTTGCTTTAATTGGAGTAACAGTATCTAAGTTTGGATTGGAATCATTAATCCCACTTGGAAAGTTAATGATTCTCGTATATGCAACGATGGCCTTTTTTATTGTTGTCGTGCTTGGGATAATTGCGAAGATCTGTGGCATAAATATTTTCCACATTATTAAAGTGCTGAAAGACGAGCTTATTTTAGCTTATTCCACATCAAGTTCCGAGACAGTATTGCCAAAAGTGATGCAAAAAATGGAGCGATTTGGATGTCCGAAAGATATTGTTTCCTTTGTCATCCCAACTGGCTATTCATTTAACTTGGACGGATCTACACTATATCAAGCACTTGCAGCAATTTTCATTGCTCAGATGTATGGGATTGATTTAAGTATTATAGAACAAATTACATTGATGTTGGTATTAATGGTTACATCAAAAGGGATTGCTGGTGTACCAGGAGTTTCCTTCGTTGTTCTATTGGCTACTTTAGGAACGGTAGGTATTCCACTTGAAGGACTTGCATTCATTGCTGGAATCGACCGAATTCTAGATATGGCGAGGACAGTTGTTAATGTAGTAGGTAATGCTTTAGCTACAGTTGTTATGTCTAAGTGGGAAGGTCGATTTGACACGGAGAAAGAACAGAAATACTATGCTTCAGTTAAAAGAATTGCTTAACGTGAAGATTTGTTTTACTAATACAATCTAACTTTTGGAAAAAGTTAATGGAAGCGAAAAGTGTCAGATCCTATTTTTTAGGAACTGACACTTTTTCTTTGAGACGAAAGTGCTTCCAATTTAAATAGTAAATTCACGATGGAAAATTAGGAGTATAATGTGAAGAGAATAAAAGATTACAACAGGAGTAGTGACCAGTGGAGAAACAAAATAGCAAATATAGATGGGTTGTTTTTGCAGCCGTATTGTTTACGTATTTTTTAATTGTGAGTCAGAGAACAGCACCAGGATTAATTTCAGATCAATTGATGAAGGATTTCAAACTCACAGCTTCTACAATTGGGTTACTAACAAGTATTCAATTTTTAGCATATGCTTGTTTACAAATTCCAATTGGAATTTTGACTGATCGTTTTGGCCCCAACCTTTTTCTTATAGTGGGGGCATTGCTAAATGGTATAGGTACTTTAATTTATAGTCTTGCACCTAATGAAATTGTTCTGTTCCTCGCTAGATTAATGGTAGGAATGGGAGATGCGACCATTTGGGTCAGTGTGGTTTTAATATTAAGTCAATGGTTTAAAGTGAAAGAATTTATTGGTTTACTTGGTATAGCTGGAATGACCGGTAGTTTTGGCTTCTTGATGGCGACCGTTCCTTTTTCAGCATGGATTACTTTATCGGGTTGGAGAACACCATTTTTTATAATAGGATTGTTGTTATGTCTTTGCGGGTTACTTCTTTATGTTGTACTCGTTAAAAAGCCAAAACAATTGATGAAAAACGATTCCAATACAACTCCTGCTAAAAAAGATCGAGTACGAGAAAAGACGTTAGTAATGTTACGCCGTATATTTTCTAGTCGTCAAGCGTGGGCAACATTCTTTTGTCATTTTGGTCTTGTCGGTACATATGTAGGATTTATTGGTTCTTGGGCAGTACCATATGGGATGCATGTGTATGGAATGACGCGATCGGATGCGAGTCAGCTCATTATGATTGGTCTTGTTGGTGCAATCGTAGGTGCACCTCTTACAAGTTGGATTGCAAGCCGTTTAGAATCATTTAAACGACCATATGTTGTTGTTCATATGATTATCTTTTTGAGTTGGGTTGCATTGCTATTATTTAGTGGAAAGCCTCCGTACTTTATGCTGATTATACTTTTCTTGATTATTGGTTACGGGAATGGAGCAAGTGCATTAACGTTTGCGATAGTTCGCCAATCTTTTGATATAAAAGAAGTTGGTGTTGTCTCGGGATTTGCCAATACGGGAGGGTTTTTAAGTGCCGTTTTATTACCAAGCATATTTGGAAAAGTACTAGACCATTTTCAAGCTTCTCCAGATAGTGTTGGATATCACTATGGTTTTATTATTCCGGTCATATTCTCAATGATTGGTTTGATTGGTGGACTTCTCATTAAGGAGCAACGCCAGGATGCAAAGCAATCAGGTGAATTAATGGTTTAATGTATATGTGATTTGAATAGTGAGTAGTCATAAATTGTCTATAATATCTTTTGGAAAAATCAATTTCTATATTATTTGTTTATCAAATCATTTACTATGGGAGTAAGTATAAACGAAAGTTTAATACGAAAAAAACATGGAGAACCTGTTAGTGAATCGCGGTCATTACTTAATGTAGTGATAACCATGAACAGCCATAAATAAAACGGAGCTTCTGGCATAGGCTATAAAATTTAAATGAAGCTAGTACAAATAATAAAAAAAGAGAAAATAAGAGGGTGAAGAAATGAATTGTCCAGTTTGTGATGAAGTCCGTATGCGCGAGGTAGAGAAGGATGATGTTCTCATTGATATTTGTCCAAATTGCAAAGGAGTTTGGTTAGATCGGGGAGAGCTTGAGAAAATTACGGAAGGTTTACGCGAGGATCAAAGATATTCTGAAAGATCCGATCAATCTTATAACCAAGACTATCGGGATGACCGAGATTACCGAAAAGATGACTACAGAAAAGACTATGATTCAAAACACTATCCAAAGAAAAAACGAAAAAAATCAATGATTGATATACTTAGTGATTTTTTATAAAAGGCTCCGCTCCCGTACTTCAATGAAGATGGAGTAATCACAGGTAGTGAACATGTTTCACAAGCTGAAGCATTGGGAAATCAGCTAGGGATTCACTTGATTAATGAACGTAAAGAAACCTGAAGGATGGGTAAATTCCCTTTAGGTTTTTTCTGCTTAAAACGCAAAAAGGCATTGATAAAACAAGCAAAACATCTTGATGAAGGAGCGAGGCATTGGATATAAAATTAAACCAAAGGTTAATTAAAGAAATGTGCGGTATAGTCTCCTTCAAAAGAGGAGACGCTTTTTACCGTGCTAATAAAGTAACATTTGAAAATTATGGTCCTGATAGTTGTGAAGCAACGGTTGCTGGAATGGAAGATTTCCAAGTTACGATTAAAAAGGATGAGAGTCGTGGTTTACTCACGAAATGCAACTGCCCTAAGCTGGCTACCTTTCAAATGGATTGTCAGCATATTGCAGCCGTATTATTATCGATTTACGGACTTCAGCGTCAAGGAACAATTAGTCGAAACGAAATTCAATCTGATTCCCCAACGAATCATGTTCTGACGGAAGGTTTGCTGACCCTATTTAATGACCATCCTGTCCGATCAACCGGCCATCAGCTTCACTTTGAAAATAGGCAAGTGCTTGATGCGGAGTTTACGTGTAAATCCGTTACTGTTGGAAATGACCAACATATGATCGGGATAAAAGTAAAGATCGGTCCGACTACTGTGCAAAATATTAGGGATTTCCTTGGGCATGTGAAAGATGGGCGTCCTAGCTGCATTTCTCAGTTATTCACGTATGACCCAAACCTTCATTGCTTTCAAAAGGAAACAGATGCTTTGATTCAGCAACTTATCCAACTTATCCATGATGAAAAAGTGTATATTGACGGGTTGCCAGATAAATCGGCTTATATACACAATCAGCATATTCTACTCATTCCTCCATCTACCTGGGATAGGATCCTTCCTATACTTGAAAGAGCACCATTGGTGAAATTGGAATACGGTGGGCATACATATACTGGTCTCCGTTTATCGAACGAACGGCTTTCTTTACAGTTTGACTTTTCTGAATCCGAAGAAAAAGATTATCAACTGAAAATTGAAGGGCTAAGTCTAATGGTTATGTTGGATTCATATAGCTCTATCTTATCTGAAGGAAAACTAATAAAACTGAAGAGCGAAGACTATAAACGCCTCTCTGACTTAAAAAGGTTGCTTGACGCTTCAGGAACAAGTGAAATTTCGATACCTCAAGGGCAAGCTAGTTTATTCATGGAAAAAGTTGTGCCAGGCTTAAAAAAGTTAGGTAATGTAGAAATATCGGGAAGTTTATATAAACAGCTAGTTAAAACTCCGTTAATCGCCAAAGTTTACTTGGATCGTGTGAAAAACCGGCTGCTTGTCGGGATTGAGTTTCATTATGAAAATATCATGATTAATCCATTGGAACCTACTAAGACTTCCCAGGCAAACCGTTCCTTCATAAGGGATGTAGATAAGGAAGAGGAGATCCTGCGTCTAATAGAGGAGAGTTTATTTGCTAAGACGGACGGCGGATATTTTTTACATAATGAAGAGTTGGAATATGAGTTTTTATATTATGTCGTTCCGAAACTTCAGAAGCTTGTACAAATATATGCAACTACAGCTGTGAAAACTAGGATAGTCAAAGGAAATAATCGGCCTCGGATCAGGGTGAAGATGAAAAAGGAAAGGACCAACTGGCTAGAATTCAAATTTGAGATTGATGGTATTCCCGAAAAAAACATTCGAGAAGTGCTATTGGCGCTAGAAGAAAAACGGAAGTACTATCGACTTGGGAATGGATCAATTCTCTCATTGGAGACTAGGGAATTTGAAGAAGTGAAACGCTTCTTGGATGTACTTCCAGACCAGCATGAAGATTTAGAAAATGGTTTGAAATTACCGCTTGTTCGAGGTCTACAGCTTCTTGAATCCTCCGATGATCGCGATGCATTCACATTGGAAGAATCATTTCTTCAGTTTTTGGAAAGTATCCATAGTCCCGGAAACTTGGAGTTTGAAACACCAAAAAACTTGGAATTGATATTACGAGACTACCAAAAGGATGGTTACAAATGGATGAAAATACTTGCCCACTACGGGTTCGGTGGGATTCTTGCAGATGATATGGGACTGGGAAAAACACTGCAAAGTATCACGTTTATTTTATCTGAATTACCCAATATCCGTAAAAGGAAGCAACCAGTCCTAATTGTTTGCCCATCATCCTTGACGTATAACTGGCTAAATGAAATCATGAAGTTTTCTCCGAATATACAAGCGGTTGTCGTTGATGGTAATAAAATGGAACGGTCCAATATACAAAAGGATATTGTGGACATCGATGTTCTTATTACCTCCTATCCGTTATTGCGCAGTGATATAAGCTGGTATGGGAAACAATTTTTTCACACTGTTTATTTTGATGAGGCACAGGCATTTAAAAATCCTGTGACACAAACAGCGAAAGCGGTGCAGAAAATTCAAGCAGATAATCGCTTTGCACTTACTGGTACACCGATAGAGAATTCGTTGGAGGAACTTTGGTCTATATTTCGAGTCGTTTTTCCAGAGTTATTTAAAGGGTTTAAGGAATATAGTAATCTTCCAAGGAAAACGATCGCTCGAAGGATTCGTCCATTCTTGCTTCGGAGGTTGAAAAAGGATGTACTTGCGGAACTTCCTGAAAAAATCAAATTGCTGGAATCGGCGGAGTTGCTTCCTGACCAAAAGAAACTTTACGCTGCCTATTTGGCTAAGCTCAGACACGATACATTGAAACATCTCGATAAAGATACACTTCGGAAAAATCGTATCAAGATTTTGGCGGGTTTGACCCGATTACGTCAGATTTGTTGTCACCCTGCCTTGTTTGTGGATGGCTATAAAGGTAGTTCGGGGAAGTTTGAACAGCTGCTGCAAATTTTAGAGGAATCTAAGCTTTCAGGAAGAAGGGTATTGATTTTCTCACAATTTACAAAAATGCTTGGACTTATCAGTAGAGAATTAGCTATTCAAGGGAGATCCTTTTTCTACCTTGATGGGCAAACCCCATCGGCAGAACGAGTGAAAATCTGTAATCGGTTTAATGCAGGTGAACATGATTTATTCCTCATTTCTTTAAAAGCAGGAGGTACAGGTCTTAATCTGACGGGTGCAGATACCGTTATTCTATACGACATTTGGTGGAATCCAGCAGTTGAGGAGCAAGCAACTGACCGTGCATATCGCATGGGTCAGACAAACGATGTACAGGTCATCAAACTTGTTGCCCGCGGTACAATTGAAGAAAAAATGAATGAATTGCAAGAAAAGAAGAGGCACCTAATTGAAGAGGTAATTGATTCTGAAGAGAATACCACAGCTACTTTTAACGAAGAGGACATTAGAGAAATATTAATGATCTAAATAATATGACATCGATTATTAGAATGAGGTCAATACATAAAATAAAGTATAACGACCATATTTCTTTTGTCAATATTACACTCAAGACCCTTCTGTTTATTAGTTGTGGTCTTTTTTTTGTTTTAAAAAAGTTATTGACAAATTTAGTTAAACTGTTTAATATTTAATCCACCTAACATTTAGTTTTTTGAAATACCTACTTAAGGAGGAGAACGAAATGGATTCTCTGGTGAATCGAGTTCAAATTGCGCTTCAATTATTCAAGCGGAATATGGAATCTGATGTTCAAAATACGTTTGAATCCGAAATTACTAGACCACAGACGTTTATGTTGTACGCTCTTAGCAAATATGGGCAATGTAAGATCTCGCATCTTGCGGAAATGATGGAAGTAAAACCTAGCGCCATTACAGTGATGATTGATCGACTGGAAGGGGCTGGTTATGTCAAACGGACCCATGGTACTGTTGATCGCAGATCCGTGCTTGTTGAAATGACTCCCTTAGGGAAAGAAGCATTAGAAAAGGCGATTCAGGGAAGAAATGAAATCTTAAAAACGTACTTATCTCGACTAGAACAAGAAGAAATTCTTTTGTTTACAGAGTTGTTGGAAAAATTGGTAGGTTCCGAAAAGTAAAGACATAGAAAAAAGGAGTGTAGAACTTGGGAGATTTGACACAAAAGAAAAAAGTAACAATTATGATTGCGATTATGGTAGCGATGTTCTTTTCAGCCATTAATCAAACCATTGTGAGCACTGCAATGCCGCGAATTATTGCAATTCTCGGTGGAATGGAGCTTTACACATGGGTTATTACAATTTATATGCTTACGTCAACGATTGCAACGGTGCTCGTTGGTAAGCTGTCTGACATATATGGACGTAAACCGTTTATTCTTGCCGGTATTGGCTTTTTCATGGTTGGTGCATTTCTAAGTGGTTTTTCTAATGATATATATCAATTGATCATATATCGCGGAATACAAGGTGTCGGGGCAGGTATTATTATGGCATCCGCATTTACAGCTGTTGGGGATTTATTCTCACCTCGTGAACGTGGGAAATGGACCGGTCTAATGATGGCTGTCTTCGGTTTCTCCAGCGTTCTTGGACCACCGCTTGGAGGCTGGTTGGTGGACAATATGGACTGGAAATGGTTGTTCTGGATCTTCTTACCGTTAGGTATTGTTGCATTCGTATTGATTCTTAAGCTTTTCCCAAAAGTCGAACGCAAAGCAGCGGAAAAAATCGATTATCTAGGTATGCTTTTTCTTAGTTTAGCGATTATTGCTTTACTTCTAGGCTTTTCATGGGCGGGAACGAAATATGATTGGGGATCTTTTGAAATAATTGGCTTATTTGCAGCAACGATTGTTTTTATCATTACCTTTGTATTCGTAGAGAGAAAAGCAACAAGTCCAGTACTCCCATTATCGTTGTTCCGTAATGATATTGTAACGATATCGAATAGCATTGGGTTTATTATGAATGCCGGTATGATGGGAGCGCTTATTTATCTTCCGTTCTTCGTACAAGGCGTAGAAGGGATTTCACCAACATATTCAGGCTATGTAACAATGCCGATGTCAGTCGTCATGGTTATCTTTAGTGCTGTAATCGGTAGGCTAATCAGCAAAACGGGAAAATACAAACGATTTGCTCTCATCGGAATGCCAATAATGGTTGCTGGTATGCTCATCATGGCATTTATGAATAGTGTATGGCTTGCAGTCGTTGCGATGATCGTATTTGGGGCCGGACTTGGTATTGGGATGCCAGTATTCACACTAACGGTGCAAAATGCAGTCAGTCCCGCACAACTTGGTGTTGTAACGGCATCCTCTCAATTGTTCCGTAATTTAGGGGGGACGATTGGAATTGCCATCATGGGGACGATCATGCAGTCTCGCTTAGTCAAAAATATGAAGGCTGCAGTATCTGGGGATGGAGCGAATGTCGCGCAACTTGATCCGAAAACAGCGGAACAATTAGCTGCATTCCAAGATCCACAAATGCTGCTTGATCAGCCTAAGATGGAACAGTTGAAAGAGACGCTCCCGGCGGACTTGCAGCCGGTCGTGACGCAAATGATAGATACACTTCGTGACGCATTAAGCGCATCACTAACCACTGTTTTCCTTGCAGGTGCAGCATTGGTTGTAGTCGCTTTACTACTTACTTTTTTCTTAAGAGAAATTCCGCTGCGTACATCCAATAAAATGCCGGAGACAGAGAAGGAAGTGGGTAATTCTAGCAAAGTGAATCCCCGCCCAGTTAATTCAAACTAAAAAGGTGGGGACCGAGAGATGGTCCGAACCATTAGACTGACGAGAAAGCTCGACAGTCATTTTTTCTACTTGTTTAAAACAGGTCAATCGTAAACAATATGATTCATGATATACTTAGAGCATAGATTCGGTATCTGAAAGGAGTTAGATATCTTATGAAGTACATGAAATCACAGATGAGACAACTGATCAAGGAAAATAAAGAATTGCAAATACGGTTAAAAGAGTTGATGGAAGAACATGACCTTGAGAAAAACTTTGCACTTAAGGCTTTGTATCATTCAGAAGTTGCTGACGGTGGGAGATATCAGTTAGAGTATCAAGAACTTGACTAAAAGTTTTCATTAGCAGCATACATTGACAGCATAAGAAGCGTTGATGCTGGAATGTCACAGGAACACAAAGAGCTTCCGAGTAATAATAAGGTCAAGCTTTTAGGTTTTAGGTCGGTCGGGCTGCAAATGATTTTATGACAATGAAGCTGAGAAGCAACTTCATTGTCATAAAATGTTTGATGAAATAATACTCAATTTTTATTAATTTAAGGCATTTCGTCTTTTTTTACCCTATTTTTAAAAGCTTCATGTGTAACAATGTCTTCGCTTTGTTCAAATTGACGACTATGCTCCTTTTCCTCACTTACGCTATCTTTTGGGAAGTTTCCTGGATGACCTTTTTCTTTATGCTTAAAACCTTTACCACGACTCATGCTTAATCACTCCCTTTTATTTCTTACTTCTATAGTTTTCTCGATGGTAGAAAAATTATGATTACCTATTTTTATGATGTAATGTATTTTATTTATGGTTAAACAGCAGGAAACAAATGTAAAGGCAAACTACTTTGGAGTGATAGTTAAACATATCTTTAAGCTGGTATATAAATTACTTATTTAACCTTAGTTCTGAATTTTACGGAACTAAGGTTGTTTCTAAACTAGAAAAGACAATTCGAGCATAGTAATTGGAAATATCTTTTAAAAAAACTGAAAGAGTATACATCTTTGATGTTATAATCAACATAAAAATTAATGTAATTTAATGGGGATATATTCCATCTGTCTTCGTTAGAGATAATTATAATCGAATCGTTTATATATCACTTGAATAAAGGGACAAACACTAATAGCGTCGATATATACATATTTATAATGGATATGGGATGATCGGTATTTTTATAAATTGCTTTTCCCTATACAAGAATTAGAAGAAATAAATATTATCAAACGGTATCAAAACTAGAATGTCATAAAGGTGGAGATATAATGGATGTGAAATCAATAACGATTGAAAGTTTGGCCCGTCAATTTTCACTAGAGGTGTTAGCCGGGGAAGATCAGTTACATCGGACTATTACAAGATCGAGGACACATCGTCCCGGATTAGAATTCATAGGCTATTTTGACTTTTTTCCGATGAATCGAGTTCAGATCCTCGGTCAAAAGGAAATTTATTATTTGCATGAGCTAACGCATGATGAACGCAAGCTACGGATAGGAAATATCGTAAAATATCACCCTCCTTGTTTTATCGTTACAACTGGGCAAGAGGGCCTAACATATTTAACACAATATTGTTCACAAGAAGGGATTCCTTTGTTACGTACTAATGAACCTACTTCTGAATTTATTGCGAAACTGGATACTTATATGACAAAGGCACTGGCACCAGAAACCGCAGTACATGGAGTTTGCCTCAATGTATTTGGCATGGGTATTTTACTACGTGGCCATTCGGGTGTGGGCAAAAGTGAAACAGCACACAGGTTGATTGGTCGGGGCCATCGATTGGTAGCCGATGATATCGTTGTGTTGAAAAAGCTCAGCCCCCAAACAATTCTTGGTACCCATAATGAGAAAAATAAAGAATTTCTTGCCATGCGGAGTATTGGGTTAATGAACGTTGTCCGTGTATACGGGAATATGGCTTTTCAAGATGAGACGCGAATAGCATTAGATATTGAATTGACAAAATGGCAAAAAAACTCCTTAAACAATGAATTGGAACTTGAATCCAGATTTACGGAGTATATGGGTGTGCAGATTCCTCACATTGAGATTCAGCTTCAACCTGGCCGTGATGTTGTAGGATTAATTGAAGCAGCAGCAAATAACTGGAATCTCAAGCAGCAAGGATACAGCGCCGCAGAAGAATTTATGCAACGACTTGCGGAGGATGATTCTAATCCTGACACGGAATGATCCCCAAGAAAGTGCTATAAAGCAAATGGGGAAGTTACTTAATAATGTATGGTCTCCTATATTAAATGGATTCCAAGCATCCCGAAAGAGATTGGAAAATGCTTTTTTACTTCATTGCGCAATAAAAGATAATAGTTGACTCCCATAATTGCATGGGGAAAAGAACATGGATTTTCACAATGAAAATTACCATGTTCTTTTTAATATCGGCATCTTATTAATATTACTTGTAACGGAATCTCTAGAATAGAAGATAAATAATTTACCACAATGTATTGACAATTTGAAATAATATTGTATATTAATCCTATTAAACATATCAGATTATTTAATTATAAACTGACTGACTTGTCAATCAAAGGAGAGGGGCAATGACTGATTGGGAAATCAAGATCGAAGAGAAGAACTCTTATATATTGCTTTAGAACTGTTTGCCACAAAAGGTTATCACCAAACCAAAGTTTCTGACATTGTGAAACAGGCAGGGGTGGCTCAAGGTACATTTTATTGGCATTTTAAAAGCAAGGAAGAAATTGCTTTGGAGATTGTTGAAAAAGGAAAAGAAAATTTATTGGATGCAGTTCATCAAGGGTACCGCCAACAATTCGGCTCTACTCAAGATATGATCGAATCCTCAAGTAACTTTATGAAAAAGATCTTTTATTTTGCCAAAGAAAACAAGAGTTTAATGATTTTTCTTTTAATTAAAGGACTAGGTGCTGATTTATTGATAAGGAATGCAATTGTGGGTACATTCACGAGTATCGAAAATGCCTTCAAACAGAATATTGATAGAGCAATTGCACTGGGGATGCTGGAGACTAGTAATATGGTCGATCTCAAGGCAAATATGTTGACTAGCCTTGTCATCGGAACGATCACGAAATGGCTATTTGGACCATCATTTGATGTGGATCATACCCCAACACTTTCTGTAGAGGAAGTCACACGTGAAATGGTCCAATTTGAATTTTTTGGCCTATATGGGCAAAAGGAGGGCACATATGACAATCATTAAAAAAATAAATGGAAGCTTTGACGTTTATAATGCAGCTGGATTTCAGGTAGAAGGAAGCTATAATCCTGATTCAAAGGGACTTTCTCCACTTGAATTATTGGAGAGTTCATTAGGATTATGTATTTCTATTTCACTTCAAAAAATGTTTGAAAGAGATGAAATAGATGTGGGAGATGATGAATTTTCAGTCAAAGTCGATGCAACCAAAGCTAGTGATGGCCCATCTCGAGTTGAAAAATGTATGGTAAATATAACACTTCCAAAGCATTTATCAGATGAATATAAGAAAAAGCTCATCGTATCCGCGGAAAGGGCTTGTACGATTGGAAATACCCTGAAAAAGGGACTTATAATCCATACAAACCGTTAAATAAAGGAGAAATGAAAGATGGAATTAGAAACAAATCTATCCAAGGATTCATCCGCTTATAATACAGATGACTATGCCATCACATCCGTGCCTTTAGAAAATAGAAAATCATCTTTAAATATTGCTGTTACGAGCGCAGCTTGGATTATTTCCTTATCGACGATCGTGACAGGTGGAGCCCTTATAGAAGGGTTGAATTTTAACAGCGCGCTCCTTGCAGGGATCTTTGGAATGCTAATATTAGGCATTTACGGGTTTTTTCAAGGATGGATGGGTGGAAAGTATGGAATTTCGACAACAGTACTTGCTCGCCAAGCCTTTGGTCGCTACGGTGCAGGACTATTCGGAGTTGTATTAGCGGTAACGATGGGAATTGGTTGGTTTGGTTGGCAAGTTGCTTTTTTTGGAACTACGATTGCTGAGATGTTCCCTAATGCTTGGCTGGCAAATCAGGAGGTAGCCATTGTTTGGGGAGGTATCTTAATGATGCTTACTGCATTTATTGGATATCGAGGCCTTGCTGCATTAAGTTTTATTGCACTTCCGTTAGTCACGATTTTATCTGTATGGGGAATCCTTAAAGCAGTTGAGTATTCAGGCAGCTGGAATGCTCTCTTAACATATGAACCAGCTGGTAACCCAATGACCGTTTTTGCTGGTATTACAATAGTAGTAGGAAATGCTGCTATGGGAGCAGTTGTGTTTCCAGATGTGACGAGATATGGGAAGACTGCATTATCGGGAGGAATGAGTTCTTCCATTGGTTATTTTCTCGGTGGTCTATTTTGCATCGTTGCAGGTGCAGCTATGGCGATTGCTGCGCAAGTACCGTCAATTGGGTCAACCCCAAATATTCCGGCTGCGATGAGTAAGCTAGGAATGGGATTCTTTGCTTTATTAATTTTAGTCTTTGCTCAGTGGACTACGAATGACAATAATCTTTATACTGGTTCACTTGGATTGCGGAATGTAGTGAAATTCCCTAAAAAGGTAATTGTTGTCATCATGGGTGTCATGGGCATATTCATCGCCTTAATGGGGATTCAAAACATGTTCGTTCCTTTTTTAAACTTTTTAGGATTATATGTACCACCTATTGCAGGTATAATGATCGCGGACCATTGGATAGTAGGTCCTAAAATAAGAAAAAGGGCGTATCAATTCGGCCCTGGTACAAAGTATTCAAAAGTGAATTATGTCGCGATCTTTTCAGTTATTTTAGGAGGCTACTTGGCTTCTAGGATTGGTTTTGGAATTGGTCCAATTAACTCAACTATTCTTGCATTCTTGATTTATACCTTCCTTGCATTTATTTTCAATAAATTAAAATTCCCATTTGAAATAGGAGAAGTGAGAGAAGAATCATCAGGCTTCTAAAAATGGATATGAAACGAGGAATGAATTATGGAAAAAAATCGAAGTAATTGGGTATTTGGAATTGATGTCGGTGGGACTTTTACTGACCTGGTAGCAATGGATAATTCAGGGAGTATGTATACCACTAAAACACCTTCAACATCTGATCAGTCAGACGGGGTAATCAATGGAATAAAAAAATTATCTGATATTATCGGTATAAAAGTAGAAGAGATCTTATCTAATAGTCCTTTAGTTGTCCATGGTACAACTGTAGCAACCAATACTCTATTAGAATATAACGGTGCAAAAGTTGGATTACTTACAACAGAGGGATTCCGTGATGAAATTGAGTTTCGAAGGGCTTACAAAGAAAGTGTTTTTTCACCACGTTTGCAAGCCCCACACCAAATTGTTCCTAGGAGATATCGAATAGGTATTCCGGAAAGATTAGACCACGAAGGAAATATCGTGAAGTCATTAGATGAAACGGCAGTACGACAGGCTGTTCGACAGTTAGTTAAAGAGGGAATAGAAGCAATTGCTGTGTGCTTCTTATTCAGCTTTATTAACTCCAATCATGAAAAAAGAGTTCGCGAAATTATAGAAGAAGAAGCACCTGATGTATTTGTGACACTCTCTTATGAGGTATTACCGCAAATTCGGGAGTTTGAACGAGTAAGTACAACGATTGTTAACGCGTTTACAGGACCTGTTATGCAAAAGTATTTGAATCATTTGGATCAACGTCTTCGTGAATATGGATTTGCTGGTGAATTATTTGTTATGCAATCTAATGGTGGTGTACAAAATGTTATTCAAAGCAGTAAATTTGCAGCAGGCGCTCTCCTTTCTGGGCCTGCCGGTGGTGTTACTGCTGCATCTTTTATCGGGCAAAAATCAGGGTATGAAAATTTGATTACGGTAGATATGGGCGGAACTAGTTATGATGTTTCCGTTATTGAAAAACTCCAACCAGCTATTACAACGGAAAATTGGATCAGTCGTTACCGAGTTGCATTACCTATGATGGATATCCATACAATTGGATCCGGGGGAGGGAGTATTGCTTGGATTGATACAGGAGGTGCTTTGCGAGTAGGACCAAAAAGTGCAGGTTCGAACCCAGGACCAGCATGTTATGGCAGAGGTGGTGCAGAGCCAACTGTTACGGATGTAAATGTTTTTTTAGGGTATATAAATCCAGATAACTTCCTTGGCGGAGAAATGAAACTTAGTAGGTCATTAGCGGAGCAAGCAATAAGAACGTATATTGCGGAGCCACTTGGTATTTCTACAGTAGAAGCTGCTTTGGCTATTTCACAGATTGTTAATAGTGACATGTCAAATGCCGTACAATATGTGACTACACAACAAGGTCATGATCCACGTAATTTTGCACTGCTGGCCGTAGGTGGTGCAGCCGCTATTCAGGCTGGAAAACAAGCGGAGGATCTTGGTATCAACACCGTGATTGTCCCATCCCTTGCACCGGTTTTTTGTGCACTTGGTGATGTTGCTGCGAATTTGAAGGTGACAGAGCTTCGCACCCGTTTTGATAGCATACATACGATTGATCTTGATGCTGTTAATACCGATTTTGAACAAATGGAGGCAACTGCTCGGGGAAAATTAGGTGGACAATCAGTTACGAGTCAATTTGAAACACGTCGCTTTATTGATATGCGTTATGCAGGGGAAGTTCATGAGGTAACTGTGCCCGTTAAATCAAGAACACGTCGAATTACAGAGTTAAACCTAGATGCTACCATTGCCGATTTTCATGAACTCCATGAAAGGCTGTTTGCTCATAAGGATCCCGGGCATGAGATTGAAGTATTAAATTTACGATTGGATTTAGTAGGGGTACGCGAACAGCTAAAGCTACAGGAAGAACCTTTTCAACAAGAGGATCCTGTAGAGGCTAATTCAGGGGAGCGAGAAATGTACTTCGACATTGATCCAGTTACCACGCCTATTTATGATGGCTCATTGCTTCAGCCAGGCAATTTAATCGTTGGTCCTGCAATTATCGAGCAATGGGGTACGACCATTGTTGTTTATCCAGGACATGAAGCTTTAATCGATTCATACCGTAATTGTGTAATTGAGGTAAAACATGCTGCCGAACAACGGCAAAGAGGTGAAACTCCATGATTCAAGCACAAATTCTTTATAATAAGCTTCAATCAATTTGTAGAGAGATGGGAGATCGTTTAGAACGTATTTCGCGTTCTCCTCTACTTTCACAAGATCGAGCATTCGCTACAGGATTATTTACTAATGATTTAAAAGTAGCCGTTCAAAATCAGTATGAACCTGAGCATTTATTTGCTCTAAAAGATAGTGTGGAAAATCTATTCGATTATTTCTCCTTTGATGTTGCGGATGGTGATATTTTATTAGTGGCAGATCCGTATAGTGGGGGTACAAAGGGACAAACACTGACAATGGTTGCTCCCTTATTCCATGAAGGAGAACTTGTTCTTTTTCCAGTTATCCGAGCACAGATGATGGATCTTGCTGGAGAATATCCTGGTGGTTTTCATCCGGAAGCGTTTGAAGTTTGGCAAGAAAGCATTAGGATCACGCCGATTAAACTCTATAAGCAGGGCCTTCTGCAAATGGACGTTTTACGATTTTTATTAGCAAATAGCCGTGTTCCGACCTCATTTAAAGCGGATTTAGATGCGATGTACTCCTGTTTGCAAGGAGCACAGGAACAAATAAAAAAACTATTGAGTAATTATGGTCAGCATACATTATATCAATCAATAGAAAGTATGTTTCAATACAATAAAAAGAAAGTCATCCATCACTTGAGTCAAATTCCTATTTGTGACATGAAATCTACTGTGGAATTTGAAATAGTAGAAGGGGAAAAGGTTTTCATTGAGGTAATCATTAATAGAACAGAGAATCAAATGAGAGTTGATTTCACCGGTTCTTCCAATCAGTCAAATAAACCAATCAATTCCCCTATTTCAACTACTAAAGCTTTTGCTGTGTGGCCATTTCTAGCAAATTTAGCAGATGAAATTGCCATCAATGAGGGGACGCTTGAGCCGTTTATTGTGAAAACAAAAAAAGGGTCCATCGTAGATCCGGATTTTCCAGCTTCGACTGCTTTATCACCTAGCATAACTGGACACTTTATATCCGAGGCAATATTTAGAGCGTTGAAAAAAGGAAAAGTTTCGACACAGGACTTCCCGCCAATATTTGGGATTGGTCCTCAAGCTATTTTCTATCCCCCGCTTGGAGAGAGACCGGAAACAAAGGCTTTGGTTCTTGTGCCAGGCTTCCCAGTTACCTCAACAGGTTGGGGACCGCCAGGATTATATGGGCAAAAAATGCTAGTATCAGCTGAAGAACTTGAATTCTATCACGGCTTTAAAATGTTTTCTAGGGAATGGATAGAAAATGAAAATGAGATGAGAGTGTCTATAATTAATCAATCAGAGGACGTTTTTTTCAATCTTTTGCTCCCATACAGTGAAGAAGAAACGTATGGTTCTTTATCTAAACAAGGAGAACAGAATAAGAACTATCTCCAGAGTACTACCGGTGAGGTTGTTAAAAGTGGAGAACAGCTTGTCTTTAAATACTCTGGGGAGGGAACTCAATTATGATCAATCAAGATGTCATACTTTCACAGGTTGTAGGAGGATCCCTTGATGCTGTAGCTAGGGAGATGAGTGTTACTGTAACAAGGACAGCTCGCTCACCTCTTTTTAATGAAGCACATGATTTTACAACAGGTATCTTTGATCTATCAGGAAAAAAATCCCGATTGGTCGCGCAGGCACCTGGGTGCACATTGCATTTATATGCGGTTGTCGGAGCAGTAGACCATTTATTGGATGCTTTCCGCTATGACTTACATCCAGGGGACATTCTTTTAGTAAATGATCCATACCATGGCGGGTCACATAGTTTAGATTGGACCATTGTCATGCCTGTTTTTCACAATCGAAAACCTGTCCTATTACCCGCCGTTCGAAGTCATATGGGGGATAATGGTGGGCCTGTGGCCGGCGGGTATAATCCGCGTTCAAAAGATATATGGCATGACGGCCTTCGCATCCCTCCTATAAAGATTTATGAACGTGGTGAGAAACGCAAAGACGTATTTGATATGTTGGTAGCAAATAATCGTCTTTCTCATTGGCTAGAGGGAGATTTAAATGCAATGATTGGTGCTTGCAAACTTGCGGCAAATCGGATTCAAAGTATGCTTGATAAATATAGTGCTGAAAAAGTGATAAAAGCAATTGATAATAGAATTGAGTATACGGAAAAACGTGTGCGAGATGAAATATCAAGTTGGCAAGATGGCACGTATGTTGGAGAAACCTATGCAGATCATGATTTTCAAGGTAACAAGGACATAAAAGTACGTGCAACTGTAACGGTTAAAGGGAGCAATTTGGACATCGATTTTACAGGCTCTTCTCCACAAGTACAGGGATTTATTAATAGCCCCATATCCAATACAACATCATTTGCATTTGTTGCGATTTCTACTTGTTGTGATGAGGATATCCCTATCAATGAAGGTTATATGAATCCAGTTAGTGTCACAGCTCCATTAGGTACTGTCGTGAATCCTCGGCTCCCGGCTCCGTGTGGACATTCGACTGCTTGTGTAGGCGCGGAAATAGCGGAAAGTGTTTTACTAGCGATATCACATTGTGCTCCAACTCGTGTGGGGGGGAATGTCCATAAATTACCGCTTGCCTATTCCCATGGAAAATATGATGACGGAAAACCTTGGGTAAATTTAAACTTTTACGGATATACAGGTGGTGCGGGAGCCGCCTACGAAACGGATGGTTGGGGATTATATCCACCCGTTATGACTGGAGTTATTCTTCCTTCAATTGAAATGAATGAGATTCAATATCCGAGCCGTGTACTAAAACATGAATATACAAGTGATTTTACGGGTATTGGTCGCTGGCGGGGCACACCGGGTTTGGATGTGCAAATTCAACATATGCAGGAAAGCAAAACGAGCGTGATGATGGCAGGTGTTCGTAATACCACAAAAGGATATTGTACTGGTCATGATGCACCAGGGAACAGTGTTGTCATGAATTTCGGCACAGCAGAAGCGTCAGTAGTTGAAGAAACAGCATTTGAAGTGAAAATGCCGCCAGGTGGTATTATTCAATTTCACAGGGCCGGTGGAGGCGGTTGGGGGAATCCTTTTGAACGGGAGCCGGAAGCAGTTCTTAGTGACGTATTAAATGAGTTTGTTTCAATTGATTCCGCTTTAAAGGATTATGGCGTTATAATTAACCCGGATACATTACAGATCGATCAACTAGAGACAGATCGGATCCGCACTACTCGACTTGATCGATAAATATGTTAGTTGTAGGGAAGGAAAACAAAAAACATAAAATACAAGTTTGTTTATAAAATTAATTGAATAAATTGAAGTAGAACTAGATTGGCTTTTTAGCGAATGGTGAGTCACTGTTCGCTACTTTTTTAGGCATTATATCTTCTTAACTGTTATAATTAAATGACCTGCAATTATGTTTATTATCTTAGTATTACCGATGGGCCAATGATGAGTTTTATAAAGCCAGAGCAACGATCAACATAGTAGAGAAAGTTGTAAGGATCGATGGTTTCTTGCAAATGAGCCACAATATTATTTGATCAATAGTAATGTCTAACGCACTATGTAAGGATGTTATTCAGGCTACATACGAACGTTAAATAATAAATATATAAAAATATTCGTGTTTTATTGACTTTTATGGGTCTTTTATGCTATTAATATAAAGTAGAAAACAATTAAATAAAATTTTATTCGAATGTATATGCTTGGGAATATGGCTCAAGCGTCTCTACCAGGTAACCACTAATTACCCGACTACATGAAGAACGATTGGAAATGACATTGATTTTTATTGGCATTATTTTTTATCATTGTTAACCATCATTTTCCGACGTTTTTAAATGTGGATTGTAACCTGAGTGGACTGTAGCTCAGGTTTTTTGTCTTTTATTCGAATTTTAGGAGGAAAATGTATGCAACGTTATTTTAAGTTTAAAGAATTAGATACGAACTATCGTCAAGAATCTGTTGCAGGTTTAACTACTTTCCTTGCAATGGCTTATATTTTGTTTGTGAATACTTCGGTTTTAAGTGCAGCTGGAATGGACGAAGGGGCCGTATTTGTAGCAACAGGACTGGCATCAGCTATTGGTTGTTTAGTGATGGGGATTTGGGCCAACTATCCACTTGCACTCGCACCTGGAATGGGAATAAATGCATTCTTTGCCTTTACAGTGGTATTAGGAATGGGAATACCGTGGGAAACAGCATTAGCAGGAACATTTATGTCTGGGGTTATTTTCTTTATCTTAACGTTAACAAAGGTACGTGAAACTATTATCAACGCGATCCCTGAACAGTTAAAGCTTGCAGTAGGCGCAGGTATTGGTTTGTTTATTACATTTCTTGGTTTACAAAATGCTGGAATCGTTGTGGAAGCAGCACCTGGAACGACAATAGTGGCATTAGGTGATATTACGGCACCGTCAACATTGCTCGCTTTTTTAGGTATAATTGTAACGGCATTTTTTATGATAAGGGGCTTCCAAGGCGGAATCTTTTACGCAATGATTATTACATCGATGGTGGGTATTATATTTAATTTAATCCCGTTGCCATCTGGAATTATCGCACCGGTTCCGAGTCTTGAACCAACTTTTGGAAAATTATTTGGCCATATTGGTGATCTATTTACTCCCGAAATGTTAGTTGTCATTTTCACTTTATTGTTTGTTAACTTCTTTGATGCTGCAGGAACGTTAATGGCAGTCGCTAGACAAGCTGGTTTGATAAAGGATGGGAAATTACCAAGGGCTGGAAAAGCTTTAGCAGCTGATTCAGTAGGTACAATGGTTGGAGCTGTTTTGGGAACATCCACAACTACTTCGTTTGTAGAATCATCCGCGGGCGTTGCAGCTGGTGGTAGATCAGGATTTACTTCTGTCGTTACAGCAGGGTTATTCATCGTTGCATTATTCTTTTCACCTTTATTAAGTGTTGTCACACCAGCAGTAACCGCACCCGCATTAATTATTGTTGGTGTGTTGATGGCATCTGCATTATCAGGAATTAAGTGGGATGAATTTGAAAATGCAATTCCTGCCTTCTTCACAGTTATTGCAATGCCTTTAACATATAGTATTTCAACAGGGATTGCACTAGGTTTTGTTTTATATCCTTTAACAATGGTGTTTAAAGGGAAGTATAAAGAAATACACCCTGTCATGTACATTTTATTTGTGATTTTCGTTGCATATCTTGGATGGGCTGTATAGTAGAATTAATTTATAAGAATTCTGGGAAACCAAATATAGGGAATGCACATAATAAAATGGGCATTCCCCATTTTTATAGTTAAACAAGAAGGAGTATCAAACATGCGGATTACTAACAAAAGAAAAAAGCTTTATGAAGTGAGTCAGCGCTTATCTAAGGTTGCTAGAGGCGTTGAGAAAGCCGATTTAGTTATTAAAAATGGAACTTTGGTCAATGTTTTCTCCGGAGAGTTATTAAAACATATGGATATTTCGATCAGTGAAGGTAGAATTGCCTATGTTGGGAATGCTGATCATACCATTGGAGATCACACAGAAATCATTGATGCGAATAATCAATATTTAGTACCAGGCTTTCTTGATGCACATATGCATGTGGAAAGTACAATGCTTTCTGTGACTCAATTTGCGAAGGCAGCAATCGCAAAAGGGACAACAGGAATTTTCATGGATCCACATGAAATTGCAAATGTCTTCGGCGTGGAAGGTGTGCAGTTAATGCATGAAGAGGGGCAACAGCTCCCGTTAAAAGTATATACAACCTTTCCTTCCTGTGTTCCCGCGACTACAGATATGGAAGATGCAGGGGCATCATTAGGTGTTGAGGATATAAAAGCAGGTTTACAATGGGATAATGTCGCTGGACTAGGTGAAGTGATGAACTTTCCTGGGGTTGTGTACGGAGACCCTACTATGAGTGGGGAAATTGAGGAAACGATGAAGGTGAATAAAGCGGTAACCGGTCATTTTCCTGATGAAGATAATCATTTGCTTCAAGCTTATATCGCTTCTGGGGTGACTTCCGATCATGAAACGGTTACAAGGGAACAAGGTTTAGAAAAGGTGCGATTAGGTATGCACCTAATGATCCGTGAAGGTTCCGCGTGGCATGATGTAAAAGAAGTGATTAAAATTGTGACAGAGGATAAGGTAAACACAGATAATATTAGTTTAGTGACAGATGATGTGTATCCGCAAACGCTCATAGAAAAGGGACATTTAAATCACGTTGTTCGTAGAGCAATTGAAGAAGGCGTTGACCCTGTCACAGCGATCCAAATGGCTACTATTAATGTGGCTCGTTATTTTAAATTAGATCAAGATCTAGGAGCAATTGCACCTGGGAAATATGCAGATATTTTACTGATGGAAGACCTAAATAAAGTAGAGCCATCAACAGTCGTGACGGACGGGGAAGTGATTTTTGAAAATGAAAAGATCGTGAAACCATTCCCTGAATTTATTTACCCTGAACATGTGAGAAATTCTATTCATTTAAAGTCCACTCTTAAGCCTGAAGATTTTTTATTACATAGTGAATCTAAACAGGCTAAGACAGGTGTAAATGTGATCAAAATTATTGAAAACAGTGCGCGAACGGAAAAAATGACCGCTATATTAAAAATTGTAGACGGGGTCATCCGACCTGATGTCGAAAAAGATATCATTCAACTTGCATGTATTGATCGTCATCATGCCTCAGGACAGATTTCACTCGCATATGCACATGGCTTTCAGTTGAAAAAAGGAGCTGTTGCTTCAACAGTAGCTCATGATAGCCATAATTTACTTGTAATGGGTACGAATAAGGAAGATATGGCATTTGCGGCGAATGAACTTGCCAAAATGGGCGGCGGTATGATTGTCGTTGAAGATCAAAAGGTGCTTGCTAGAGTCAGCATGCCAATTGCAGGTCTTATGTCAGATCAGCCATTAGAAACGGTAGTAAAAGAAGTGCAACAGCTTGAAGAAGCGTGGAAAGATATTGGCTGTCCATTAAATGCGCCATTTATGACCTTTTCATTAATTGCCTTACCAGTTATACCAGAAATCCGTATTTCTAATCGAGGAATTGTTGATGTTACTGAGTTTATGCTGATACAGGTAGAGACTGAAAGTTAAACTAACAAGTTTTATGGAAGGAATAATTAGCCGGTTTGGGACACGTCCTAACCGGTTTTTTATGAAAAACCAAGCTGGCTATTCATTGTATAATTTAATACTAAGAAGGCAACATACATTATGGGGGAACGTCCTGCGTAATCCTCAAGTACTATTAGTAGGAGGCAAATACATGACACAAGTTCGTGATTTAATGTCTACAGAAGTAGAAGTATGTTCTTTATTAGATAATATTTTTGAAGTAGCTGTTAAAATGAAAGAAGAAAATGTCGGATCGATACCGATTATTGATAATGAACGGTTAGTCGGTATGATCACGGATCGTGACATCGTTCTTCGCTGTATTGCTGAAAAAAAGCCACCATCTTCAAAAGTAGAAGAAATAATGAGTAGTAATTTAATTTCAATTAAACCCGAAATAGATACCCGAGAAGCGACTGAGCTAATGGCGAAGCATCAAATCCGTAGGTTACCTGTAGTGGAAGAAGGAAAATTATTGGGAATAGTAGCACTCGGAGATTTTGCAGTACGCCAATTAACAGATGAGCAAGCGCAAGCAGCCCTAACTGAAATTTCAGAGCCAAGCGGAGATAATCATCTAAGTCATTAGAGATATAAGAAACTTGGCGCGACAGTTAATCGAGGTTTTTTGTTTTTGTTTGAAAATGGTGGTAATAAAGTATTAAAGATAAAAAGACGAGAGGCGCTTCTCTCGTCTTTTACTTATAGAAAAAACTTTCAGTTGAACGCAAAGCGTGTGAAGCCAACTGTAATGTGAATCACAACTTTTAGAAACGCACCGGACGGAATAAAATATTAGGCGGTAGGCTCTTGATTAGCGAAAAGTAATATTAATAATCGAGAACGCTTATGCAATAAAGTCTTCTTCTGGAATGTCATTAGGTTCACTTTTGAGATAATATTTACCTTTCGTGAAAATAGCCAGAATAACTGTGAGTAATGCTGCTAGAATCGCAGCGAAAAATGCCGCAGTACTTTGTAAGAAAGTTCCCATATACCCTAATGCAGCTATCGTACCCAAACCACTTGCTATAAGCAAGGATGCTACTCCAACGGGATTCCATTTATACAAATACTCCTGCCTAGCTTCATAATAACGAGGACCAATTTTCAATAATTTCTTGACGATCAAAGCATCGCTGACTAATATTGCTGCCCAAGTCAATAAAAATACCCCTTGGAATGTCATTGCAGTATCTAAATGATCTACGATGCCGCCTAGCATTAATACCATTGCGGATACGCCGGTTATAACAACCCAGAAACGTCTGCTCGGCTTAAATTTGAAAACATTTTCAAAAAAGCTTGCCAGTGATAAGGAACCGCTATATATATTTGTCACATTAATTCTAATTTGCGTTAACATAGTAAATAATGCCCCCCAAATGCCTAGGAGTAGGACAATATAAACGCCTGGATTCGGTTCACCTAAACGAACGCCAAACCATATACCAAGACCGCCCATGATTCCAAAACAGAAAATTTGCGGAATAAACCCAATGGCCACGGAGCCTATTCTGATATCTTTTGGTTTAAGGAAACGGGAATAATCAGAAGCAAGAAGAGCTGTTAGACCCATAATACCATGATGCATTCCTATACACATCAGTAAAGCTGTTCCTCCTACTTGTACGCCTTCAGGCATATACGTCCAAAAGCTTCCTTCGTAGACAGATGTTTTATATGTGGACATAACGATTGCCGCTACTAAAAAAATACCGAAGAGCGGTAAAGACCATTTTTGTAATTTATCGAGTTGTTTTATACCAAACCAATTTAAAGGAATCACAATTGTTCCGAAGAAAATAATTAATACCCATTCTGGTATAGTGGGGAAAAACGCGTGGACGGCAGAAACTAATATTAAGCCTTCAAACGCACAATACATAATAAAGTTTGTTGCATAAATGAACGAGGTTAATGATGCACCAATATAACCAAATCCTCCACCTCTGGATAATAAATTTACATTCATACCTGACTTTGCCGAAAAGTAAGCAATGAATGTTCCCAGTATTCCGGCTACAATGATTGCGTAAATGGCTGATATAATAGCATTAATTGCTCCGAATTGAAGCGCCATCACACTTCCCATTTGAAAATAGAAAATGGCTGTTGCTATACCAAATGTAATATTGGTTATGCTTAACCATCCCATATTCCTATGTTGTCGTGGTACCCTATCTAATGAATAATCATCCTTCCCCTCATCCATACTGTGATCTGTATCATGGACAGACCGCATACTTATCAACTCCTATTATTGTGTATTTATTCACAATCCTATTTTGCTATTAATTAATATATCAAAGTAATACAGCATGTATCAACCCTCATAATTGGGTATGTCTTGCTTTCTGCCTTTAAAAATCTGCACTTTTCTAAAAAGTTCTGCATTTATCATAGAAATAATGCTTTAATGAATGATCTTTAAAATTCAGCATAACTAAAAAGAAGAGACTAACTTCATATAGTCCTGCATTGATATCGGAATTTTTAAGGAGCTTGTATTATTATTTATTATAAGTGGGTAAATTATCCTTCAAAATAGGATTGCTTTTATGTATTACCAAAATCCAAAATCGACTAATATCAATCCACTTAGTTTATGATTACGATGAATGAGGGAAAAGATGTTTATACGCCATGGAAATAGAAGAAAGGAAGTGGCTTCTAATGCCAGTAAAAATGAAGCGTGCCTATGAAGGAGTTTCGAGCGATGACGGTGTGCGGGTACTTGTTGACAGAGTATGGCCAAGAGGCATTTCAAAAGAAATGTTAAATATTGAACATTGGATGAAAACAGTGGCGCCCTCTGAACAATTACGTAAGTGGTTCGATCATGATCCAGATAAATTCGATAAGTTCAAAAGTAGATATAAAGAAGAGCTACGATCGGAGGAAGAGAAAAAGGATCAATTGAAAGAGTTAAAAAAACTTGTGATTGATCATAGAAAACATGTGACGTTAGTTTATGGGGCAAAGGATAAAAAACACAATCAGGCTGTTGTACTAAAAGAGATTTTGGATCGTCAGCGAGTATGAATTTCAAGCGGAACACGCACTTAAAGGTAAAGTCATGTATTCAGGAATATGAGAGTAGCTCGATACAAGTATCAATCATACAAACTATCCATAAAAATATGTGTTTGATTTTATGTTTTGTCCAATGACAGAGAAAGGAAATGGTATATAATTGTTTTAACCCATGATTATATGAATAAAGAAGATAAAGTTTGGATTAATGCTTCCAAGTTCTGCGTATACATTATTTAGTGGGAAATACCTGTTGTGCTTTTCTTATAACTAGACCAATTAGAAGTGCGTGTTCAAAAATGTGCCAAATTAGAAAAAATCAGCAAAGAAGAAATTCGTCGTTTATTAATTGGCTTCTTTTCGAAGATAAAATTGCATTGATTAACAAAAAAGATGTTATGCCCTTTAGAATATATTGAATATTTAAAAAGGAGTGTTAAGATGCAAAGGCAAAAGGTATTGATCAATGGGGAAAGATTGAAGGATGAGGTTGAGCGATTTGCTGATTTCGGACGTACAGAAAATAATGGTGTCACCCGATTGTCCCTATCGGAAGAAGATCGTTTAGTTAGAGATTATTTTAGTTCTTGTTGTGAAGAACTTGGTTTAATTGTCAAGATGGATGATATGGGATGTATGTATGCAACGCTTGAAGGTACAGAAAGCAAACCTCCAATTATAATTGGTTCGCATCTAGATACAGTAAAAAAGGGTGGACGATTTGATGGAGTATTGGGTGTATTAGCTGGTCTAGAGGTGGTTAGAACATTGGTCGACCATCGTATTAAACCCTCCATACCAATTACGATTGTCAATTTTACAAATGAGGAGGGTGCTCGATTTGAGCCTTCCATGATGGCATCGGGTGTAATCTCAGGTAAATTTGAGAAGGATGTTATGATGAACAAAGTAGATTCAGAGGGAATAACATTTGGGCAAGCACTGAATGCTAGCGGATACATGGGTAAAGAAGCGAATCGTTTACAAGAAGGTATAGCATTAATAGAGTTGCATATAGAACAAGGGCCAATCCTTGAAAAGGAATCCCTTTCAATTGGTATTGTGGAATGTGTTGTTGGAATGGTTTGTTATGAGCTTGAAATATTAGGTGAATCTAATCATGCGGGTACGACACCAATGAATATGAGAAAAGATGCGCTATTTGCGGCGAATAACGTAATAACTGAAATACGTAATAGATTAGGCTCCTTAGAGAGTGATTTAGTGTACACGATCGGTAGGATCAATGCATCTCCGAGCATCCATACAGTGATTCCGAATAAAGTTATTTTTTCCTTGGAGGCCAGGCATAAAAATCCAGAGGTCATCGTCGAAGTAGAAGAAATTATTCAGGGTCTTCCCCGATTTTCCTTAAAAGATGGCTGTGAGGTAAGGGTTACGAAACTTTGGGGCCGTGATACAGTTTGGTTCGACGAAGCAATTTGTCAACAGTTAGAGCAATCCGCAGAGTCATTAGGATACTCCAATAAAAGAATGGTAAGTGGTGCTGGGCATGATGCTCAATTCATGGCAAATATGCTACCCACAGCGATGGTGTTTATTCCCAGTATAAACGGAAAGAGCCATTGTGAGGAAGAATGTACGACTTGGGAGGATTGTGAAAAAGGAGTAAATGTTCTCTTAGATACAGTGTTAACAATGATATCTAGATAATAGATGCAATATCAGACCCCTTCCCCTTGCATAATGCAATGGGGCTTTTCTATTTGCCGAGATTGTGGTATGAATTTAGTAGTGAAAGTTGTCACTGAAAGGGGAGATATCTCGGTATGCTTTCCGATAAAATACCGATATATCTATAAAGATATGAGGAGAGATTAATTGGATGAAAAAGCAATTTAAATTTATTAGTATAATACTAGGTTTATCATTAGCACTAATAGGCTGTTCGCAAAGTAATGAGGCATATGAACAGATGATGGCAAAAGGACTGGAGCGAATTGAAAAAGAGGAATTTGCTAAAGCAGAAGGTTTCTTTGAAATGGCATTAGAAGAAAGGCCGGATGATGCTCAAGCAAGTATATTATTAGAGCAAACACAACAAATCCAAGAAGCAGATAGGGAATTAACAGATGGTAATATAGATAACGCATCGAAACTTTTAGGTAAAGTGATCAAGGTCGAGGAAGGGTCTGATCTGTTAGTAGAACAAGCTCAACTAATGCGGGAAAAAATTCAAGCATTAAAATCCAAGGAAAGCGAATATTTAGCTAGTTTTGAAGATGCAAAGAAGAAATTAAACGAGCAAGCGTATGACGAGTCCATTCAGACACTTGAAACACTATTACAGCAGGATTTAAGCCACCCACTTCATACTGAAATGAAAAAAAATGTAGAAACCTTCAAAGGTGAAGTGGTTATAGCTAAGGAAAAGGCGGTTGCAGAAGCAAAGATTGAAAAAGAAAAGCAAGCCGAGTTAGAAAGAAAAGCAGCCCAACTAAAGGCAGAAGCTGAGAAAAAGGCCGCTGAACTAAAAGCAGCTGAGGAGAAAAAAGCGGCCTCAAAGGATATAGGGGCCCTTGGTGGGTATTGGCTTAACGGTACAATGGCTTGTCATATTACTGCTGAATTGGCGGCATGTGCCTTAGCTAATTCAGACCATATCACAAATACTAAAATAATCAATATTAGTCATTTAAGTAGTACGGAAATTGAACTGTCATTCGAAGAAGGTTCAACAAAGTATGATGTATCTAATAAAGATATGGTAAAGTTTCCTGACGGCCAATATTATAAACGGGTATCTAAGGAAGAGGCAAATGCTGTTTATGATGGATACTATGAGCTTCCATAAGGGTTTAATTACACAAAGTATAGTACTAAAGTAATAAAAATAAAACGAAACATCTTAGGTGCTCTGGGATGTCTCGTTTTTTATTTCTATTTAAGTATAAATTCTTCTCGAAAATGAGCGGTTTGGTTGTATGCTATTCTACTTTTACCACCTATTTTCCTAGGAATAAAGTCTATGTTTTTATTGACATTAAAATAATTTCAGTGTAAATTGAAAATATGAAATAAACATTAATTCAACGTTGAACAAACGTGCACGTAACCCAGCAAGGGGGGATTCAGTGGATAATGAGCGTCTTAGACTAATAGTGAAAGTCAGTCAGCAATATTTTATGGAGGGCTTAAACCAGCAAGAGATAGCGAGTAAATATGGAATATCTCGTTCTCAAGTGAGCCGAATGATTTCATCTGCTAAATCCGAAGGAATAGTCGAGATTAAAATCAGAAATCCCCTTAGTGACGAGTCTGCCCTTGAGGAAGAATTAATAAAATGTTTCAAATTACGAGATGCCATTGTAGTGAACGTACCTGCTATGGAAGAAGTAATGACAGATGTTTTGATTGCTAAAGCTGCTTCTACTGTTTTTGAAAACGTTATAAAAAGTGGAGATACAGTAGGTGTAATGGCAGGAAAATCAATTACATCCTTAGCGCGGGAAGTGAAAGATCCGCAGAAAAAAAATCTCTATTACGTACCATTGGTAGGTGGATGGGGATCGGAAGGGCTTAACTGGCATGCAAATACAAACGCATCCATTATTGCAAAAAGCACAAAAGGAAGTTACTCGATTTTGCACGCTCCCGCAGTTGTTACTTCAGCAGGAACGAAGGATACGTTATTGAGGGAGCCTGAGATTGCTGAATTGCTGAATCGATATCGGCAGCTAGATGTAGCCTTAATCGGAGTGGGTGAGATCTCAAAAGAAGCAACACATGTGAAGTCCACGAACATGAAGGAAGAGGAAATTGAGGCTCTAAAAAGGGAGGGTGTTGTAGCAAGTATAGGTACAATATTTCTTGATAAGAATGGAACGCAGCTATCAACGGCATTTTCCGACCGAATGATTGGGATTTCGGGAAACGATTTGAAAATGGTGCCTATTGTTATTGCAGTCGCTAGTGGTGAAGGAAAGATAACTAGTATAAAAGCTACTTTAAGTGGTGGATGGATAGATATATTAGTTACTGATACGAAAACTGCTAAAGCACTTTTAGAGGATGTTCAAAAAGTCACCAAATGATAAACGGCGAATTTCTTCGTGGGCAATTAGGTACTTCTAAGAAAAGGATCCTCTGTTAAGACCGCTCACTTCCTGTGCGCAACACAGAGGCCAGCACGTCTTGTGCAAGTCCCGATCCTCAAAATCTTCTCGCCTCCAACTTCTTGTTTCTAATTTGGTACCTTTTTGAACACGAACTTTTAGGAAAAACAGAATAAAAAATGGGGGAATTTTTAATGAAAAAATTAGTAACGATATTTAGTTTAATCATGCTTTTACTCGTCATAAGTGCTTGTGGAAAGACGGAAAAAGAAAGTGGAGTAGAAAAAGAAGTGAAAGAAAGTAAGAAGATCGCTATTCTAACACCATTTTTATCATCTGTAACAACAAAACAAATGGTTGATGAATTGGAGATCCTTTCTAAAGATAAGGGTTGGACATCAAATATTATTGATACGAATGGTGATGTAGGAGCATTAGCTTCCCGCATGGAGGATGTTATTTCTTCACAGGTGGACGCTATTGTTATTGTCAGCACAGATCCGAATCAAGTAAAGTCTCAGATACAAATGGCAAAGGATAAAGGTATCCCTGTTTTCGGAAGTGATGCAAGCTTTATTGAAGGAATGAAAATGAACGCGACAAGCGATAATTCAGAGATGTCTAAAATGATTACTGAACACTTAATTGAACAGATTGGGGAAGAAGGGAATATAATCGTATTGTCACATCGCCCTCACCCTGGAGTATTGGAACGAACGGAAGTATTGGATGAAATCTTAAGAAGCCATCCCGGGATCAATGTGATTACTGAACAAGAAATCAAAGTTCCAGGTCCGATTGAAAGTGCACGTCAGCATATGGAAAACCTTTTGCTTGCAAATAAGGGAGAGAACGCAATTACAGCAGTTTGGGCAGGATGGGACGAGCCGGCGATTGGTGCTGCTCAAGCCATTACAGCTGCTGGGAGAGAAAACATCATTGTTACAGGTATTGATGGAAATAGCCAGGCCATTGAAATGATTGAAGAGGGATCTCCTATTAAGGCGACTGTAAAACAAAACTTTGTAGGAATGGCAGCCCTTGTAATCGGGCAAATAGACAAGGTGTTTAGTGGAGGAGACGTAGATAGTACTGAAATGTATGCTCCGGCAGAATTAATCGAAGGAAAGTAATCATATCGAAAAAGGCGGGGTCTATATGACATTACTTCAAATTGAAAATCTTACAAAAAGCTTCGGTGTTAATACAGCATTAGATGGAATTACGCTAACGATTGAACCAGGCGAGGTACATGCACTCGTAGGCGAAAATGGTGCGGGTAAGTCGACACTTATTAAAGTATTGACCGGCGTGTACGAGCCAACAGATGGAAGATTGATTTGGAATGGGCAGGAAGTCCAAGTGAACAGCCCAAAAGAAGCACAACAATTAGGGATTAATGTCATTCACCAAGATCGCCAGCTGATTCCCTATTTCACAGGAATTGAAAATTTATATTTGAGTATACCCTATCCAAATAAAGCTTTTGGATTGGGTATCGATTGGAATAAAATGATGAACGAAGCAAAGGAATTACTTGAAAGATGGGGAATGAACTTTCCCCTTAAAGTTCCTGCTTCAAACATGACTCCGTCTGAGCGGACAATGCTAGAAATTGCCCGAGCAATGATGCATGATTCGAAGCTACTTATTCTTGACGAGCCAACTGCCTCTTTAACAGATAAGGAATCAGAGCTATTGTTTACATTTATCGAACGTTTGCGAGATGAAGGTGTCGCAATTATATATATATCCCATCGGTTGGAAGAGGTTATTCGTTTATCTAATCGAGTATCAGTGCTTATGGGAGGAAAATGGATGAAGACGCTCGAGCGTGAGGATTTGTCAATTGAAAAACTTGTCCATTACATGACTGACGGTCAGGCAAAGGCGGCTTCAGATATTACGCATCATGCATCAACAGGAGAAACAGTCCTTAAAATTGAGAATTTGAGTACTGTTGATCAAACGGTGAAAAGTGCAAACTTTGAATTGAAGGCAGGAGAAATCCTCGGGGTGTATGGCCTAGCGGGAGCGGGTAGAACTGAAACAATGGAAGCCATCTATGGGCTTCGGAAAATGAAAGATGGCACCATCTTTTTCCAACAACAAAAGGTGGAGAATCCGACTCCGGGTAACTCGATACAGAGTGGAATGGTTCTGATTCCTGAAAATCGACATGATGATGCCCTTATTATGCAAAATACAATTACAGAAAATATGACATTACCAATTATTAACCAGTTTACGAGAAATGGTGTATTGCAAAAAAAAGATGAGCAAAAGCGTGTAAATCAAGAAATGAAACGATTTCAAGTGAAAGCAGTAGATTCAAAACAGACGATCGCTGAACTAAGTGGTGGAAATCAACAGAAGGTTGTTTTTGCCAAGGCATTACTGTCGAACCCTGATATTTATATTTGTGATGAACCAACTCAAGCGGTCGACATTATGACACGTAACGATATCCATAATTTTCTACGTGAACAGGCTATAGAGGGTAAAGGGGTTCTATATGTTTCCTCAGATTTGCATGAGATTTTGGAGATAAGTGATCGAATCATTGTCTTCAGTGAAGGGAAAACCGTTGCAGACTTACCGAATATAAACTTACAGCCCAACGATATATTGGATATTTGCTACAGTTTTCAAAAGGAGGTAGCTCAGCTATGAATATACAAACTGAAAAAACTAATCATTCATTTTCTTATAAAAGTTTAATTAGTGCTTATGGAACAATTATAGCGGGAATCCTCATCGTGATTATATTTAGCATAATGAGCCCATCATCCTTTGCTACTTTTGATAATATGATCAATATCACAAGGCAAATTTCATTTCTTGTGATCATTGCAATTGGTGCAACTTTGGTCATGTCAGTAACCGAGTTTGATCTATCCATTGGTTCTATGGCGAGCTTGGGTGGAGTTATTTCCGCAAAGCTTGCAACAGAAGGTGTACCAATTATTTTATGTCTATTAATTCCTGTTGTCGTCGGTTTCGTCGTCGGTTTAATCAATGGTGGAATTATTACAAGATTTAATGTGTTATCGTTTGTCACTACACTTGCAATGGGAACGATTATCGGTGGTTTCACGTTTTGGTTAACAGGTGGAGCTACGATTTTTGAAAATATTCCTGATGGATTTAAATATATTGGACAAACGAGCATTGCAAAGATCCCGCTTTTATCGATTATTATGATTATTATTGTTATTATTTTTTGGTTTATCATGTCCCAGATGGCAGTAGGAAGGCGCTTTTATGCAATCGGAGGAAATATGCGCGCTTCACAAGTATCAGGTATTCCAATTAAGAAATATAAAACACTTGCTTTTGCATTATGTGGAATGCTTGCCGCATTGACGGGTGCTTTACTAGCATCCAGATTAGGATCTGCACATCCTACAGGTGGGAATGGTTTCTTCCTTAATGCATATGCAGCTGTATTTCTAGGCATGACTGTTATGAAAAGTGGTGTCCCGAACATAGTTGGTACACTGTTTGGAGCTGCGATTCTCGGTATTATGGCGAATGGTTTAACAATCCTTGAGATACCTACATTTATGCAAGATGTAATTACAGGAATCATTATTATTTTCGCTTTGATCATTCAGAAGTTAGGTCGTGAACAAGCATGATTGCAGAACATCAGAAGATTATACATCAAGTGAAGTCTAAGAAAGTACCATTTTTGACAGGATACTTCGTTGGAGGAGATCCGACGCCAAATGAAACGGTCCAATACATTAAAGAGGCAGTAAAATCAGGTATCGATGCTGTCGAAATTGGCATCCCAAGCCCGAATCCATTTATGGAAGGGGATGTCATCAAACGTTGTCATGCAAGGACGTATCCTCATTTTCGTGAGGTTGAGCAGATAAGGGCTTTTCTGAAAACATTGAGAAATGAAGTACCTGCTCCGATATGGATCATGGGTTATTATACTGATATTATCGCTTCAGGTCTTTACAATAAGTTGGTAGGAGATAATTTGATCGATGGACTAATTATTCCAGATCTTCCATTGCAGGAAATGTTTCAACTTCGTCAAAAGTTACAAAAACAAAATGTATCTGTTATTCCTGTTATTAACAATACAATGTCGAATGGAGATCTTAAATTGGCTATTGCAGAGGCTGATATTATTTATTGCCAGCTATATCAAGGGAAAACTGGATCTGCAACACCTGATTTTAGTGGACTCCCACTTTTTTATAATAAAATTCGTACCTTGACTGATGCGGTATTAATGGGCGGGTTTGGTGTTAAAAACCTCCAGTTAGCAAAAGAAGTAATTGAAAGCGGGTTTGAAGGTGTTGTAGTCGGAAGCGAAATCGTCCGGATCATTGAAGATCAAAATATGCAACATCTTTCAGAGTTCATCAAGGAGTTGGCAAAAGTAAAAATATTGCACGAGGAGGAATAGTTATGCAGTGTGTCGCTGCTTTTGATTTGGGGACGACCGCAATTAAAGGATGTCTGCTAACGCGAGAAGGACAAAATATTGCAGAGCATACTATTAATCTTAATACGAATTTTGGAGAAAATGGTGAATTAGAACAAAACCCCGAGGAATGGTGGAAAGTAATCCAGATAATAACGAATAAGTGGTTTAATGATCAAGGAATTCGGGCGGAAGATATCCAAGCCATTTCTTTTAGTGGACAAATGGAAGATGTAATAATCATTAATGATAATCAAGTAACGACACGCGCAATTCTGTACTCGGATACTCGTGCTTCTGCCGAAGCAGAGATTATTCGTGAACAATTGCCTGAACTGGAAAAGATAACGGGAAATAAAATTGCAGCATCAACCCCATTTGCAAAATTACTTTGGATGCAGAAAAATGACCTAGAGTTTGGGAAGCAGCAACGGTCTGTGGTTTTTAGTGCTAAAGATTATATTCTCTATAAACTTACAGGAGCAATTGTATCGGATTACATTACAAGTGCCACTACTGGACTAATGAATCTGAAAACACGCCAGTGGGAGCCCGATCTTTTGCAAACGGTTGGTATTCATCATATAAACCTACCGCAATTAACCGCACCGGATAAATCTATCGGGAATGTTTCAGCTTATGCATCACAGCTAACAGGGTTTGTTGAAGGTACGCCAGTCCTTTGCGGATCTGGGGATGCGGGTGCTAGTACGATTGGGGCAGGTGCCATTAACGAAGGAGACTGTTATTTGTATTTGGGGACAACTGGTTGGGTGGCTGTTCCTACAGCTGATCCAACTATAAAACCTTCAGGTATCTTTACATTGGCACATATGGTCCCTAATCTTAATATCGCTATTGCACCATTACTTAACGTCGGGAATGTTCATCGCTGGGCAATGCACTCTTTTTTGGCCCAAGAAAACTATGACTTGTATGAGGCATGTGTCATGGAAACTGAGCCAGGTGCAAATGGTCTGCTCTGTTTGCCATATATGTATGGCGAGCGTAGTCCAGTTATAGATAATGAAGCAAAAGGAGCTTTCTGGGGGATTGGACCGAGCACAAGAACACCAGATTTCCTTAGGGCGGTTTTAGAAGGTATCAGCCTATCACTTCGTCAAATCATGGAAATGCTAATGAATGAGGAAAATGGAAACATTACACTCATTGGCGGAGGCGCACAAAGCAAAGTATGGTGCCAAATACTGGCAGATGTTACACAAAAAGAGGTAAGGGTTCCTGGAAATACGGAACTTTTACCGGCATATGGTGCTGCATCATCTGCTTTTCTCCATTTAGGATGGGTAAAGTCATATTCTGAGTTTGTTCATACATTCATATTAAGTAATCAAGCAGATAGATATATTCCTAATAAGGAAACAGAAGATACATACGATCATGCATATGAACGCTATTTAAAGCTTTATCCACTAATGAAAAATATTTATAGTTAATATAAAAAAGTAGCTGTCCGATAAGCAGGAGAATCGGTAAAACGGCTTTCTGTTGATTTTTCATCTTGCTCTAATTTATAAAATGTAAGTTGATTGGAGTAAGGGGAAATCAGTAGACGTTCGATTTACCTTAGTCCTGCTCTTTTTGCAGTAAGGGGAAATCAGTAGACGTTCGATTTACCTTAGTCCTGCTCTTTTTGCAGTAAGGGGAAATCAGTAGACGTTCGATTTACCTTAGTCCTGCTCTTTTTGCAGTAAGGGTAAATCGGTAGACGTTCGATTTACCCTAGTCCTGCTTTTTTCGCAGTGAGGGGACATCGAAGTGCGTCCCATGACCAGGTCGTGCCTTTTTCGCGATGAGAATAAAATTAAGAGGGGCCCCTAAAAAGCCAATTATATGACTTTTTAGCCCCCCTAGAAATGTTAACAAGGCACATATACCGCCTATTTTACGGTACGATATTCCCTGCAGCTTTATAAATTTGATACCATTCTTCTCTCGTCAAAGCGATTTCAGATCCCTTACAAGCATCTTTCAATCGCTGTGCATTCGTTGTTCCAAGCACGACTTGGATATTGGCAGGATGGCGAGTAATCCATGCAGTAGCGATTGCTGTGTTCGTCACTTCATATTTATCAGCAATACTATCAATCACTTCATTCAACTCAGGGAAGTTCTCGACATCACCAAGGAACGGGCCTTTGAAGAAACCATTTTGGTATGGTGACCATGCTTGAATAGTAATATCATTCAGACGGCAATATTCCAAAATGCTACTGTCTCGGTTAATAGATTGGTCAATATTCATATTCAAGGCAATACCTGAGTCAATTATTGGTGTGTGTGCAATGCTTAACTGTAACTGGTTAACTACTAATTTATGTGAATTATACTTTTGTAGTAGTTCAATCTGAGCCGGATTCTGGTTCGATACCCCAAAATACCTTACTTTTCCACTGTTATGTAATTCATCAAATGCCTCTGCGACTTCTTCAGGTTCCATTAATGGATCTGGACGATGGAGTAGTAAAATATCCAGATATTCTGTATTTAAGCGCTTTAAAATTCCATCGACAGATGAAAGAATATGTTCTTTTGAGAAATCAAAATAGTTTCCTTTACTATTAATCCCACATTTACTTTGCAAAATCATTTTATCTCTGATACTCGCATTCATTTGAATGGCCTCAGCAAATAACTCTTCACACTGTCCGCCACCATAAATATCAGCATGATCAAAGAAGTTAATGCCCTCTTCCATCGCCGAGCGAATTAAACGTTCAATTTCAGATACTGAAAGCTGTGGTAACCGCATATTCCCCATGACAATATTAGACACGTTTAAATCAGTGTTTTTAATTTGATTATATTTCATGCGTAAAAGCCTCCCTCAATTTTATCTACACTAATACAATAACCTATAATGAATAGAAATGGTGAACGAAATGATTTGAGAATCGCTACATTATCAAGTTATTATCGGAACACTCTATATTTTGGTACTATAAGTAATAGGAAACTAATTACAATAACGTAATATAAGGGATTTTTATGAGGGAGAGATCATAGATGTTAGTGGAAAAGGCTTTACAGTCCTGGCATTTGTTAGAGACTTTAACACCAAGTGAACTACCTAAATTGACAGATACAATGGAGAAGAAATTTTTAAAAGACAATAAAAAGATCCCTAAAATAGGTCCTTTAGATACTGATAAACTACCGTGGGAAAATATTGAAGAAATAGGTGTTGAAGAGAAATATAAGAATAATATTGAGTTTACAGTGTATTCACATATTCATCGAAAATATGAAATGTTACAGATCTTTAGATCCTATTATCAAATTGAGGACGAAATCATTAATAAGGATATGTCGCGTCTTTTTGGATGTTCGTACAAGGTTGATAAAGAGGGTCAGTATATAAAAGACTCTTTATTTATTCCGCAGGTAATCTATGTTTTATCTCAGATGGAAAAAGGCGGTTCTATCGATTATAAAAATCTAAGCGAAAAGTACCATTTTTTAATTGAAAAGTTAAGTGAGGAAGCAAACCGTCTGTTTTTAAATGGCGTAAACGATTCTAGTTATGCAGAATTTAAGCTATGTCTAGGTGAGTATTTAATTTTATTAGGCGGGGATCGTCAGCCATACGTTGAAGTAAACATATGGAAAGATAAACAAGAAGAAAGTATGAATTTCACTAGTTTTTACATAAAAGATATCGAAACAATTCTCACAGAAAAAAGTTATAATCGATCACTTGAGCAATTTATCAAAGGGACGGATAAGAAAATAGATATCGATGAAAACAAAGCGTATCTGGAGGATGTGTTACAACCTAAAAATCTTCCTATTGCTAGATGGCCATCACCTATTAAATTTCGATTATCGTTAATGCAACAAGTAGCTGTTAATCAAATTGTAAATAATGATCAACCAATTAATTCTGTAAATGGTCCTCCTGGTACAGGTAAAACAACTTTATTAAAAGATGCTATTGCTAATATTGTAGTAAATAGAGCTGTTCAAATGACGACATTTGCTGATCCAACTAAAGCGTTTGAAGCTGTAGGGAAAATCAACCTAAATGGATTTCCTTATACAAGCTATCATTTGGATGAGAAACTTCAAAATCACTCGATTGTTGTTGCATCTAGTAATAATGGAGCCGTAGAAAATATATCGAAAGAGTTACCAGAGAGAGATCAAATTATTAGGGAAATAGATCCCGAAGATACATATAAAGAGTATGAAAATAGCTATAAAGTAGAGATGGAATCTTTAAATTTATTTAGTAAAGCGTCATCATTGTTAAAGAATAATGGTAAGGAGATAAATGAAAACGAAAACTGGGGGCTTTTCTCCGCTGCACTTGGCAGAGGCCCAAACATTGATAACTATGCTTGGTCCCTTTTTACATCGAAAGCAAATATCGGTAATGTTCCTTTCATTAAAGAACTTGAAGAATATAATCAATCATTAGATTCTGATGCTTGGGAGAATGCGGTAAAAGAATTTAATGATTTACTTACAAAAATTAATAGAAAGAAAGATGATTTACAGAAATTCCATGATGACTTTTATAATTGTCAAAACAAGTTTACTGAAAAAGCGGACTTGGAAGATATAATGGAATCAATCAAAAAATCAACCGAAGAATTACAGCTTAAGATAGAATCATTACAGGTAGATAAAAACACTGTAGATAAAAAGTTAGAGTTACTTCCTAAGGAATCTATTTTAAGAAGATTGATTGGTAAGGAAAGCCCTAAAAAGGTAGAACTCAAAGGGGAAAAACTCCATATTATTGAAGAAATAGAAAGATTAGCGAAAGAGAAAGATAGACTGGTTAGTGATGCTAAGGAAAGAAATAATCAACTAGCATTGATTATTGGTGATTTAAAATTATATGAGAAAAGCCTTGATAAGTATCAACAGCAGAACATTACATTACCTAATGAACAATATTGGGCTAAAGAGAATTATGATCAACGTCAAAAAAATACACCTTGGTTAACAGATGATTTATTGTTCGAAAGAGGATTATTATTTATTAAAGCGTTAAATATACATAAAATCTTTAATGCAATTAATCATAAGCCGCTTAAATCTATGTTAAGTATATTAGTGAATCGAAAATCAGTAGATATGAATATTAAAGAAAACTTACATCTACTTGATCATATGTGGCAAACGATTCATCTAATTACGCCGGTTACAAGTACTACCTTTGCCAGCCTCGGTTCAATGTTTAAAGGAATAGGAAAGGATAGTATTGGTTATTTATTTATAGATGAAGCAGGCCAGGCTAGTCCACAACAAGCTGTTGGTGCGATATGGAGAGCAAATCGTGTAGTAGCTGTTGGAGATCCGATCCAAATTGAGCCGGTAGTAACTACAGACCAAACAATATTGTCTGATATTAGAAAACAATTCGATGTAGATGAAAAGTTTGTTGGATTATCAGCTTCTGTTCAGGTTTTAGCTGACCATGCAAACTCATATGGAATGTATAAAGAGAAAGAATGGATTGGCACGCCACTGTGGGTACATAGAAGATGTATGAATCTAATGTTTAATATCGCTAATAAGATAGCCTATAACTCCAAAATGGTGAACGCTGAAGATGGGGCCGGTAAAGGTGACTGGTTTGATATCAAAGGAAAAACGAAAAAAGATCAATATGTAGCTGAGCAAGGAGAATATGTGGCGAAAAAAATGGTAGAATATTGGGGGAAATCATCAGCCGGAAAACTTCCAAATGTTTATATTATCACGCCATTTTCGGCTGTGAAAAACGAAACAATGAAAATAGTTAAAAAGAGTTTGATAGGGGCCGGATTTAATAAAAAGACAGTGGAAGATTGGGTGAAAAAGTCAATTGGTACCGTGCATACTTTCCAGGGCAAAGAAGCGAATATCGTATACTTTATTTGTGGAACAGATGATCAATCCGATGGTGCCGCCCAATGGTCTTGTTCAAAGCCCAATTTGATCAATGTTGCTGTAACAAGAGCAAAAAAGGAGTTCTATATTGTTGGTGACAGAAAAAGATTTAAGGAAAAGGATTATTATGGAACCATTGATAGTGAGCTTTTGAAACTCTAAAAAGTAACAGAAAGTCGGACTTCATATACTTGATTTCCGACTTTCTATTGTTTCAATCATAATCAAGTGTATTAATTTCAACGGTAATCACTATTAACATTGCTAAAATAGCTAAGAACATATTCATCATCTCCTACCGAGTGATAAACCCGCGCGAACCAGGGGACGAATGTTGAATCATATCGTTTAGTGGGATTGCATATGCCATGGCAATAAGGGCGACTGCAAGGCCAATCCAAAGGCCACCAGTTTTCCAAAAACTTCGGTGTATGCGATGTATCACTTTCCGCAATTGGAAATGCTTCAACTTCCTGGCAATGTTGCTTTTGGAGCAAAAAACATAAGATTAATTATGATATAGATTAAGAGCATCGCAGAGAAGAATAAGATTGTTCCCTCAACAGCCATCGTGACATGATTGGCTAAAAGTCCTTCAAACCATTCCAGTGCAGACGGATGCCCGTTATATCCTGCATATGCTGTTCTGCGCGGCGCCCCAAGCAGTCCTAAAATGTGCTGTGCAGACATTAGCAGCATACCAATGGGCCAAGTAAGAATTTGAATGAATGCAAGTTTCTGTAGAGATTTTGTAAACCTCCTACCTGACAAATAAGGAACAAGCCAAAATGAGATTCCCATGAAAGTCATCGCTACTGGGGTTCCGACTGTAATATGGAAATGTCCAACAATCCAAAGCGTATTATGCACAAGTTCATTCAACTGAAAGCTTGCATTGATAATCCCGCCTGCTCCACCAGGAATGAAAAATAACATAGCAATAAAAATCGATGTGAAGCGAACATCTTTCCACGGCAGTTGAGGAAACCAGTCAAATAATCCACTTCCGCCTTTTTTTCTCCCAGCAATTTCAAATGTAGCAACATGGAAAATGCAGTCATGAGTGACGGAACAATGACCATGAACGTCAATACAATCTGCAAGACCTTCCAGAAACTTGAGATGCCAGGCTCTGTTAGTTATAGGTGATAAATCCTGCAGTTTTGACAATTTTTTATAGCAATAGGGTTGTTAAGAAGGTTCTAAATTGTCCGAATTCCGTCTTTACAAAAAGAGGAAGTACATATAATATAGAGAATAATATATTTAAAATGTACATAAAGTTTTGCGTGTTTTGCTTTTAGAATTATCTATATTTTAAGGATAAATACCAAACAACATATTGGAGGTAAATTTAAAATGACAAAAGTAAAAGTAGCAGTTATTGGTTGTGGAACAATTTCTAGTAGTCATATTAAATCTTACGTGGACAATCCTTTAACAGAAATTAAGTATCTTGTGGATATAAAGCAAGAACGTGCAATCGAGAAAGCGGAAACGTATGGTGTCCCTTATACAGAGGCAGATTTCAGAAAGGTACTGCAAGACGAGGAAATTGTGGCGGTATCCATTTGTACACCAAATGATACACATGCTCCAATCGCGATTGAGTGCTTGAATGCTGGGAAACATGTGCTCTGTGAGAAGCCGGCTGCGATGAATATGAAGGAAGTTAATGAAATGAAAGCGGCTGCAGATCGAAACGACAGGATTCTCAATATTGGCGTTGTCAACCGATATAATACAGCGGTCAATAAGATCAAACAAATGATTGATGATGGCGAGCTTGGCAAGGTTTATCATGTATATTGTTCTTTCCGTTCACACCGCTCGATCCCTGGACTTGGAGGACCGTTTACAACCAAGGAAAAAGCAGGTGGCGGGGTATTGATTGACTGGGGTGTCCACTTTCTTGATTTGATTTTTTACAGTTTAAATCAACCGGAAGTTTTGACAGTGTCTGGTGCCGTTCATAGTGAATTGGCAAAGGATATGAAAGATTATACATACACTGACATGTGGGCCGGTCCACCTGACTATGATGGAACCTATGATGTAGAGGACTTCGTTACGGGTCTGGTACGGACGACAGGACCAACGATTAGTCTAAACGGGGCGTGGGCACAAAATATTGGAGAATCGGCTATGTTTATAGAATTTATTGGAGATAAGGCTGGGGTTAAGCTTCAATATGGAGGTAACTTCAAAGTGTATTCTGCAAAAAATGGAACTCTATATGAAACAACGCCATCTTACTCGACAGCAGATATGTTCTATGAGGAAGTGAATGGATTTATTCAATCGTTGACGAAGCAGAAAAAAGGCAGATCGAATATCGACAATGTGATAGTCACTTCCGAAGTGATGGAAGCTATTTATACATCTGCTGAAAGAGGTAAAGAAGTCGAGTTATGAAGAGAATAGGGTTCATTGATTATTACCTCGATGAATGGCATGCGAATAATTATCCTGCATGGATCAAGGAGAACGCCAAGGCGGCTCAGCGAAATTATGATGTGGTCTATGCATGGGCAGAGGTTGATCAACCAAATCCAAATAGCTTAGATACAGCAAGTTGGTGTAGTCAAAACCAGGTTCAGGCTCTTTCTTCAATCGAACAGCTTGTAGAGAAATCAGACTGTATTATGGTCCTCTCCCCCGATCATCCTGAACACCATGAGCGACTTGCGCGTCTCCCGCTTATGTCGGGAAAACCGGTCTATATAGATAAGACTTTCTCTCCGGATTTGGCTTCGGAATACGGATGTTCGAGCTAGCCGATAAGCATGACACCCCGTTATTTTCGAGTTCTGCGTTACGTTTTGCAAAAGAACTGTCAGACTATCCGAATAATGAGGTTAGTCATGAGGCGCTAGAATATGTTTCAACAACAGGGCCTGGTACGTATGAGAATTATTCGGTTCATCAATATGAATTGATTACTTCTCAGATGGGTATCGGGGCGAAACGAATGAAAAGTTTGTCAGCAAATCATAGTAGATTATTGATGATTGAATATGAGGATGGCCGTCAAGCATCGTTTTCTCAGATGCAGCACATGCCATTTCAAATGAACTTACAATTAAACAATGGAGAAGGAATATGGATACCGGCATGTTCTGATATGTTTCCAAGATTAATAGATGTAATCCTACATTTCTTTGAAACAGGGGAATCTCCTGTACCGAAAGATGAAACCTTGGAGATTATGGCACTAATCGAGGCGGGAAAAAAGGCATTAAAGAAACGTGATGTATGGATCACAATTGATTCGGTAATGAAATAAGATAAGCGTAGGGCGTCTGTTTGGCCGACGTACAAACTAGAAGTATTCTGATATGATAAAAGGAAACACAGTAAGCCATCTAGCTCCAGGCACCGTCCTAGTGCCTAGAGCTAGACAATAAGAAAAAAAGAAAAATCCATTACGGCTAAGGTACCTTTGTTACACAATAGCCGTCACAGAACATATCTAGACAAGAAAGTTGTCAATTACTTAAAAGCCCTAATATGACAGCTATTCATATTAGGGCGATGAATAGGCAATTGTATCTCCTACCAAAGAGTTAAGTTTCATCCTATGATAAACGCCTATTTAATCTATTCCTTCTACAATAATATGCATCACTAAAAAGCCTCGAATATACTGACAATCAGAAATATGATGTAAAATCCTCATTTAATTCCTAGTATTCGGGTATAATTAAAGTGTACCAAAGGAGGGATTCATTTGTCTGTTTATGAAGCTATTCAATTGAGACGTGAGATTACTAGTTTTCAAGAGAAGCGGATATTCTAAAGAGGTTTTGGAAGAAATTGTTGATGCTGCATACAACGCACCTTCCGGGAATAATTTACTTTCTCGAGAATTTATTATTGTCGAAAACAGTGAAATGCTAAATCATTTGGGAAAAACGACGCCATTTATGAAATGGATGTCCACCGCACAAGCGGCAATAGTTATTACTGGTCGGCCAGATATTAGTAAATACTGGCTTCAAGATGCATCTATTGCTTCAGGCTTTATTTGGCTGGCTGCAACAGATCTGGGTGTTGGTCTTGGATTTGGTGCCATATATCATTCAGAAGATGAGAAAGAATCATGCATTCGTGAGACATATGCACGGGAAGCACTTAACATTCCGCCAGACAGACGAATTGTTGCTATATTAGGTCTAGGTTTTCCTGCAGAGAATCCTAAAGAGAAAAAAATGCTAAATAGAAAAGATACAGTGTTTTACGAGTCATTTTCTGCAGAGGGTTAATATATAGACTTCTAATGCCTGTCCCCCATATTATTTTTGATTTATAATTAGGGGGCGGGTGTTACATGTTTTATCATCGCCATTTTTTATTCTCCACGATTATCTCCGACTTGACCACATACCCTTTCATCGTTAGTTTTCAAAAGTAGACAATTGTGTTTAAAAGTACTATTGTAAACGTTTTCCGTCAGAATATAATTGACATATAGGCATTCAATTATAAAAATGGGGGGATTTACAATGAGAAAAGTATTTAGTTTAGTAATGATATTAGGTCTAACCTTATTCTTAGTAGCTTGTGGAGGTAAAGAAAGTGCTAGTGAAGACAAGTTAGTTATTTATTCTCCTAACAGTGAGGATATCGTAAATACGATTATTCCAATGTTTGAGAAAGAAACAGGAATCAAAGTAGAACTTATTTCTGCAGGTACAGGGGAATTGATTAAACGAATCTCCTCAGAGACGGAAAATCCATATGCAGATGTCATGTTTGGTGGTAGTAAAGCACAGGCTTTAGGTTATCCGGAATTATTTGAAAGGTATGTATCAAAAAACAATGATGATATGCTAGACGATCACAAAAATACCGAAGGATTTTTAACACCATATATTGCGGATGGCAGTGTGATTTTGGTAAACACAGATTTAATTGGAGATATAAAAGTTGAAGGATATGAGGATTTATTAAATCCAGAACTTAAAGGTAAAATTGCTTCTGCGGATCCAGCAAGCTCTAGCTCCGCTTTTGCACAATTAACGAATATGCTATTGGCAATGGGTGGCGACTATACAGCCGATAAAGGCTGGGATTATGTAACAGCACTTATAAAAAATTTAGATGGTAAAGTTACAAGTGGTTCAGGTGCTGTTCATAAAGGTGTGGCAGATGGTGAATATGTTGTTGGTTTAACGTATGAAGATCCGTCAGCAAGCTATGTGAGAGATGGAGCTCCAGTTAAAATTGTCTATCCAAAAGAGGGTTCTGTATTTTTAGATGCGGGAGTAGAAATTGTCAAAGGTGCTAAAAATCTGGATAATGCAAAAAAGTTTGTTGACTTTATTATCTCTAAGGATGCACAAGATGCTTTCGGAACGAAGCTTACAAATAGACCTTTAAGAAAAGATGTAAAACTTGGCGAACATATGACTCCGCTTGAAGATATTAATATTATCTTAGAAGATGAGGATTATGTAAAAGACAACAGAGATCAACTTGTTGAACAATACATTGATGTTTTTACAAGTGCACAATAAGAACAAAGGAAAGAGGGGTAGCCGTGAGTATTTCAATCAATTTTAAAAATGTTGTAAAAAAATACAACGACGTCACAGTTATTCCAGGACTATCTTTTGATATCAAGCAGGGTGAATTTTTCACCCTGCTTGGACCTTCGGGTTGTGGTAAAACTACTTTATTAAGGATGGTTGCTGGATTCAATAGTATTGAAGGAGGGGAAATATCTTTTGGTGATAAAGTTATCAATCATATCCCTCCACAACATCGAAATATCGGGATGGTTTTTCAAAATTATGCGATATTTCCACATTTAACTGTTAAGAAAAATGTAGCTTTTGGTCTTGGAAATAGAAAATTAGCTAAAGAGGTTATTGAAAAAAGAGTTTCAGAGATGTTGGATATCGTTCAAATAAAACAATTTGCAGATCGTTTACCAGAAAACTTATCTGGTGGTCAACAGCAAAGGGTAGCATTGGCCCGTGCGATTGTAATCCAACCAAGCGTATTATTAATGGATGAGCCCCTTTCTAACCTAGATGCGAAATTACGAGTAGATATGCGTAATGCAATTAAGGATATTCAGAGGAAAGTTGGGATAACAACTGTTTATGTTACACATGATCAGGAAGAAGCAATGGCTGTTTCTGATCGGATTGCAGTAATGAATTTAGGTACTATTCAACAGCTTGGTACGCCACAAACAATTTATCAACGACCAGTAAATACATTCGTCGCAAGTTTTATTGGTCGTACAAATATTATGGAAAGAAATATCGATATTAAAAATGGAAAGTATACGTTAGTGTTTGATGAAAACTATTCTGTAGATGTTACGAATATAGTGATACCGAAAGATAAAGGTAGTGTGCCTGTGAAGCTTTCCGTACGTCCAGAAGAATTTATGCTAGATAAAGATCATGAAGAAGGCATTGAAGCGAAAGTTTTAGATAATGTGTTTTTAGGTTTAAACAATCATTATTTTGTTGAGTTGAATAATGGAGAAAAAGTAGAAGTAATCCAGGAGTCAACGATTGGGGAAGCGATTGAACCCGGAACGAAAGTAAGGCTTCGAGTGCAAAGAGAAAAAATTAATATATTTGATTATGAGAGTGAAATTAACCTTATAGAGGGTGTTACCAATGGCGTCTAATTGGAATAAAAGAAGAGATATATGGTCGTATATTACTTTAGGAATAATTGTGCTATATGCCCTCGTACTTGTTTTCCCCTTGATTGCATTGCTGAAGGAGAGCTTTACAGGTGGAGAAGAAGGCAAATTATCGCTAGAATATTTTTTCCAATTCTTTGGTAAAAAGTATTATTATGGTGCACTTTTTAATAGTTTTAAAGTGACAATAGCCGTAACCATTGCAGCCGTATTTATTGCGACCCCACTTGCGTATATTATGACTACATTCAAAATGAAGGGAAAAATATATATACAAATCATTATTCTTATTTCTTCCATGGCCCCGCCGTTTATTGGCGCATACTCTTGGATTTTATTATTAGGAAGAAATGGTGTTGTAACGAATTTTATGAGTGATATTTTCCGGATTAACACACCAGATATTTATGGATTTACAGGAATTTTAGTCGTACTTACATTACAATTGACTCCATTGGTTTATATGTTCTTAATGGGGGCCTTTAAAAGTATTGATAGCTCACTACTAGAAGCTGCCGAGAGCATGGGATACACGGGTATCAAAAAGATGATGAAGGTTGTTATGCCACTGATTATTCCAACATTGCTAGCTGGTGCATTAATGGTGTTTATGAGAGCTTTGGCAGACTTTGGAACGCCTATGTTAATCGGTGAAGGATTCCAGACGTTACCTGTTCTTATTTTCAATGAATTTATTAGCGAAATGGGCGGTAATGATGGATTTGCTGCGGCAATTAGTGTCATTGTCATCATTATTGCGTTAACTATTTTCCTTTTACAAAAATATATCTCTAATAAACAATCATTTTCAATGAGTGCGTTACGCCCAATTAAAGAGAAACAGGAAAAAGGATTAAAAAATATTTTTGCACACATATATGTTTATGGATTCCTGGCATTTGCATTTTTACCGCAGCTTTATGTTGTGTATACTGCCTTTTTAAAAACATCAGGACGTATTTTTGTAAAAGGATATTCATTAGATAGTTTTAGAATGGCATTTAGTCGTGTAGGTGACGCAATTTATAATACATTTATACTTGGTTTAATTGCCCTATTTTTCGTTGTATTAATTGCGATTCTCATAGGGTATGTCACTGTTAGAAGAAGAAATGCTGCCACAAACGGGTTGGATATTATTTCAATGATCCCATATATTGTCCCAGGTTCTGTAATGGGTATTGCTTTGTTACTCGCATTTAATAGTAAACCATTCTTGTTAAGTGGAACTGCAGCAATAATAATAATCTCATTTGTGATTCGAAGGCTACCTTATACGATACGTTCTAGTGCTGCAATCGTTCATCAAATCAGTCCTAGTGTGGAAGAAGCAGCCGCAAGCTTGGGAGCATCGAACATAAAAACATTTTTCAAAATCACCTTACCAATGATGTTACCAGGGGTTATTTCAGGGGCGATCCTAAGCTGGGTTACAATTATTAGTGAGTTAAGTACATCTATTATATTATACACAGCAAGAACGAAAACAATGACAATCGCTGTTTACACGGAGGTTATCAGAGGTAACTATGGAATAGCGGCTGCATTATCAACGATACTAATGGTAATTACCATAATTTCATTGCTGCTTTTCTTTAAACTGACAGGGAAGAAGGAAGTTGCTATCTAATTTTAAAGTTAAATACTCTCTCTTTCCATAGTATAATTAAGATACTCAATAAAAAATACTATGAGTAAAAAAGGGGTGATTGTATGCTGGAAACTAAAAAAGGAAATTTTAAAGAATCGACAAAATCTCTTTTTTTAAAGTATACGGTCATCCCTATTTTGGTGATTATGATTTTATTTTGTTTGTTTACGGTATTTATTTTTAAAATAAAGGTCGTTCATGATGCAAATAAATCAGCAAATAATGTTGAAAATGAAATGATGAAAATATATAAGATATACGAAAAAGAGATCGAACGCATGTCAGCGTTACCGACCGTTATTGATAATATAAATACAAAACGTAATAATCATCTTGTTTATGAGGAATTTTATAACTTTAATAATCGTCAAGATATTAAAAGTGTCTTTCACTTGGTGGATAACCGAAATGTTCTTTTGGCATCTTCTTCAGTCTCAAAGAGTGAATTAGATAATGAGATTTTACACGAGATCATTCCAAGCATAAAAAAAAGTCCTGATAATCTCTTATTAGAGGCTAAACAAATGCAATATACTCACGGGAAAACAACAGTTTTCAATTTTGGAAAAGCTGTAAAAGAAGACGGTCATATTATTGGATATTTGATTTATCAGCTTTATGAAGAGGATTTACAGCGTCTTATCTTTGGAGAAAAAGCGGATATTGTTGTTATTACAGATAAATATGATCATATTATTATTTCGACAAACAGCATCGTGAAAGGGCTAATGAACAAATTCAGTCCCGAAAGAATTGCAAATTCACGTTTCAAAATAATAGATGAGATTTATTTTATGAAAAGAATTCAAACATCAAATGAATTATTTACTATCTATACATTGAAAAATGTTAAAAATGGAAGTCTAATTATTGTTCTATATATTATATTCATTTTAGTAACTAGTGGTATGTTGTATTTTTTACTGCGAAATTTAGCGGAGAAAATGTCAACGAAAAATGTTCAATCCATTGAAAAGTTAGTTACTGCGGTTTCACGTTTGGAAAAGGGTGATATGAAATCCTATGTGAAAATTAATACTGGAGATGAATTTGAAGTTCTTGCAAACCAATATAATTCGATGTTGGATCATTTAAATGAATTAATTTCAAAAAATAAAGAGTTATCTAATATTAGAAGAATCAATGAAATAAAACTGCTTCAAAGCCAATTTAATCCACACTTTATATTTAATGTATTAGAAACATTGAGATATACGATGTATGTCAATATAGAAAAAGCCCAAGAGATTATCTTCTCATTATCTCGTTTATTACGTTATAGCATTAATAATGACGTGAAAAATGTTCCATTTGAAAAAGATTTAGATTATATTATTGATTACCTGAAATTACATAAATATAGATTTAATGGTCGCCTCGAATATAATATTAATGTGGATGCTGAGATAAAGAAAATACTCGTCCCGAAATTACTATTGCAGCCATTAATTGAAAATGCTATCAAGTATGGATATAGCAAGCGAATGGATCTTCATATTACGATCAGAGGTAAGATAATAGAAGATGAAATCATATTTACAGTGATTGATAATGGAGGCGGGATCGACGCAGAAAAAATCCATGAAATTAGAATACAACTTCTTGTCGCAGAAAGGATTAATGGGGATGATGGAATAGGCCTATATAATACCCATCGAAGAATTGCTCTTCAATATGGTGAAGGTTATGGATTATCGATTGACAGCGTAAATGGCAAAGAAACTAGGGTGGATATAAAAATACCATATAACAGAGGAGCCGATGTGGATGTATAAAGTCTTAATTGTAGAAGATGAAGATATGATCCGTGATGGTTTGAAATATATGGTGGACTGGCTCAGTTTGGATTGTGTTGTAGTAGGTGAAGCGGGCAACGGGGTAGAAGGTCTTGAAAAAATAGCGGAGCTTTCACCAGACATCGTATTACTCGATATAAACATGCCGTTAAAAACTGGCATAGAGTTGTTGGAGGATAATAACGGAAAACATATTTTTAGCACGATTATCCTGTCTGGTTACGAAGACTTTGCTTATGCTAAAAGAGCGATAGAGTTTAAAGTGACCGAGTATTTATTAAAACCTGTCAACCATGCTGAACTATTTGAAGCGGTAGAAAGTGCAAAAGAATCGGTTACTTTAATAAAACAATATCAACTAATACAAAATAAAGTTGCTACACTTGATAAGTTAAACGTACTAAATTTAGATGTCTTGAATGCGACAAATCATAAATCTATACATGTAAAACAAATAATCGAATATATCCAGGAAAACTACCCCCAAAAAATTAGTATGGATGATTTGGTAGATAGACTCGAAATGAGTGCAACGTACATAAATAATAAGATTAAAGAAAGTACAACCTATACATTCAACGAACTTTTAAATCGTTATCGTATTCAAAAGGCAATCGAGATTATCAGTGTGGGAGATGATAAGATATCAACGGTTGCTCTAGATGTTGGTTTTAGCAACTATAGATATTTTATTAAAGTGTTCAAAAGATACACGAAATCCCTTCCGAGCGACTTTCTACACTATTTTAGAAATCAAAAAGAATAGAAAAAGAGTAAGAGCCATACTCATAGAGGGATGTGAAAGAAGGAATAGTATGCATATATTTTTATTGGTAACTCTCAGAATCATGTCATCTCTTATGCCTAGATGGAAGAGGGGGCTCACATCTAAGCATAAGAGATGACAGATTCTATAAATTTAGTGGGGGTGAAGAACCCCAAATGGTTCTTGTTTTTTTATGCATACAAATCTATTATTTTTTCAATAGTAAATACATGAAATACGGTGCACCAATTAAAGCAACCATTATCCCTGCTGGAATGCCATCAGGGTCAATTAAATTACGCCCAATTGTATCGGCTAGTAATAATAACCAACCTCCAATTAATATGGCTACGGGGATAAATAATTGATTTCTAGGACCTACTAATGCTTTTGCAATATGAGGAGACATTAGCCCGATAAATGCAATTCCTCCTGTGACAGAAACGGCGGAAGCTGCTAGTGCTACAGCTGTTATAAGCAATACGATCCGTTCCTTTTCAATCGATACACCAACGCCGATCGCCACAGGTTCACTAAGTCCAAGCAGGTTTAATCGATTCGCTTTGTATAAAGTAAATGGGATAAGTATCATCAGCCATGGAAGTACCGCCCAAATAAACGGCCAATCAGAACCCCATATATTCCCGGCTAACCATTTGGCGATAAAATCTACTTTAGCACGTTCAGCGGATGAAATAAGGATAATCATTGCCCCAGAAAGAGCCATTGAAAATCCGATCCCAACTAGCACTAGTCTTACCGGTTGGAGACCTACATTTCTGTTATATGAAAATAAATATATGAGGCATGCAGTGATAAAAGCACCTATAAAAGCAACAAGGGGGAGCAAATAAACAAATGCCCCAGCTTTGATTGGGAAAAATAAAAAGAAAATAGCAATCGCCACACCTGCCCCAGAGTTGATCCCTATTATTCCGGGATCTGCTAGGTCATTTCTCGTTATCCCTTGTAAAATGGCACCAGATAAAGCAAGTGCCATTCCGGCTAATAATGTTATGATTATTCGTGGTAATCGAACAGAAAAGAAAACGAATTCCTCTTTAAATGTCCCTTGACCGAAAAGTGTTGGAAACAGCCTATCATAAGCTATAGAGGAGTATCCAATTCCCATGCCTATAATGATTGTAACGATAATAAGTAAGAATAAAATGCATAAAATCAATCGCTGTTTCTTTATTAAATTCGCTTGAATCATGAGAACGCTTTGCCTCCTTTACGAACGATTAACAGGAAGAAAGGTAATCCCATCATCGCAACAATGGCTGCTACAGGTGTTTCATATGGAGAGTTGATTATACGGCCGATTGTATCGGCTAAAAGCATAAATATGGCTCCCAATATTCCTGACATTGGTATGATAAAACGATAATCAGTACCAACGATAGCCCGAACAACATGGGGAATCATTAATCCGATAAATGCCATATTACCAACAAGTGCAACAGACGCACCGGCAAGTAGAGTAGTGACAATGAACAGAATAACTTTTAATTGGGTTGTCTTTTGACCTAATCCAACACCAACCTCTTCACTTAAACTTAGAATGGTAAGTTGCTTGGAGAGAAAAATAGAAATAAATATCCCTATCGTAATAAATGGAACGATGACTTGAAGCTGGCTCCAAGAAGTTCCAATCAATCCTCCAGCGGTCCACATCGATACATCTTTTGATATTTTAAAGTAAATACCAATTCCTTCTGCGATGGCGAAAAGGAATGCTGAAACGGCAGCACCAGCTAGTATTAGTCGAAGCGGTGAAAAACCGCCTTTTTTCATTGCGCCAATACCGAATACCATCATTGCTCCGATGGCTGCTCCGATAAAACAAGCAATCATGATACCGAAATAATTCGTGGTTGGGATAAATGCAATAGTAATAGCAAGTGCTGCATTTGCACCAGCAGTTAACCCGAGCAAACCTGGATCGGCAAGTGGGTTTCTTGTCATACCTTGCATAATGGCACCGGAAACCGCTAGAGCAGCTCCAACGAAGGCACCCGCCAATTCACGGGGTAAGCGAATTTCACGGATCATAGAAATTTTATCTCCTGAAGTATGAGAGGTAAAAGATAACCATACTTCTTTAAAGGAAGTATCTGCTGCCCCAAGTACCATAGCAATAAAAAACATACTTACCAAAGTAAGAATACCTGCAATTAGTTTGTAGATAAATGGCATAAAACGTTTGTTTTCTTTCGTCATTAGCTTCTCAACTTTTCTTTTTTTAGTATAAAAGAAGAACACCTTCTTGTAGATTATTTACCTAGAAAGCTTTCAGTAAAAAATTCTAATTGGAAATCTAACGTGATTGGATCATTAAAATAGAACTCTTTCGCATTTACTTCAAAGACCTGATTGTTTTTTACAGCTGAAATGTTTTTGTACGTATCTGTTTCTTGAAATGAATTATCAGTATCTGGATTTTTACTAAATATGACATAATCACCAGCATACTCAGGAAGAACTTCTACTGATAAGGCATAGTAGCCATCTTTTAAAGCCATTTCTTTTACTTTTTCAGGCATTGCTAACTTCATTTCTTGGTAAAGAATTTCCGTACCACGTCCCCAATTATCACCGAATACATAAAGCTGTTTGTCAAAGTTTTCGATGACGGAAACAGTTGTGTCCGCACCAATTTTAGCTTTAATATCTTCACCGGCTACTTGTGCTCGTTGTTTGAAGTTATCAATCCAAGCTTGAGCTTCTTTTTCTTTATTTAAAAGCTTTCCTATTTCTAAGTGTTGTGTTAAATAATCTACTTTTCCATATGTAAATGTTACAGTAGGAGCGATTTCGTTTAATTTATCTACATTGTTTATAGTGGATAAACCAATGATTAAATCTGGCTCCAACTCAATAATTTTCTCTAAACTTTCATCTGTTACCTCTTCCACATTTGTTAATTCAGCCTCAAAACGCGGATTCATTTTAGACCAAGCATCTACACCTACAAGATTTACATCTAAAGCCATGATATTACCTGCAAATGTAGAAAGGACGACAACGCGTTGTGGGTCAGCAGGAACTTCGATCGGCCCATTTTCAGATTCGTATGTGACGGTATCTGATTTATTTTCATCTAGTTTGGAACTGTTCTCATTTTCAGTTTTCTTGCTAGCACATCCACTAATAACTAGCACTAGCAGCAAGAGGAATGGGATCAATAATTTCTTCACTTTTTTGTTCTCCTTTTATTAAATTGTATGTGATACACATTGGTTTATTTATTCGGGGATCTCGATTTCCGCATCAATCTGAAATACTTTTTTCAGCACAGCATGATTTACTACTTCTTCACAATTTCCGAATTTCACAATTTCCCCATCTTTTAAAGCGATGATATAGTCAGCAAAACGAGCAGCTTGATTTAAGTCATGGAGGACCATGATAATTGTCCGTTCCTGTTCCACATTTAACTTTTGCAACAGTTCTAAAACCTCTAATTGATGTGCCATATCTAAATAGGTTGTTGGTTCATCAAGGAAGATAATTTCAGTTTCTTGTGCAAGTGCCATCGCAATCCACACACGTTGACCACCTGATAGTGCGTCTACAGGACGAAATTTAAATTCTGTTGTTCCTGTCACTTCAAGGGCCCAGCCTATAACTTCATAATCTTTTTTCGTCAAGCGCCCAAAGCCATTTTGATATGGAAAACGACCATAGGATACTAACTCTCCGACTGTTAACCCACTTGCGCTTTCCGGAGCTTGTGGAATTTTTGTGTTTTCCTTTGAGATGTTTTCCCCATCTAACACGACCGTTCCAGATTGATGAGAAATAATACGAGTGATCGCCTTCAACAGTGTTGATTTTCCACAACCATTCGATCCGACAATTGTTGTGATCTTTTTATCTGGAATTTGCACGCTGAGATCTTTCACAATTAAGCGTTCTCCATAGCTGATATTTAGGTTATCTGTGTATAGGCGAACCATAGTTGCACCTCCATTAAAAAAAAAGATTGATAAAATAATTGAGAATGATTATCATTTTCGGTATAATGATTACTATAATAGCGTATTTATCTGTTGTCAATAGTTATTCATACTGAGAATGATCATTTAATTTCGATAAATTACCGAGGGGTGACAGAAATGGACCAGCAAGAATTATATGATATGACTGTGATTGGAGGCGGACCAGCAGGTCTTTACTCCAGTTTTTATAGTGGGCTGCGAGAAATGAAAACAAAGCTTATTGAGTATCAACCACAATTAGGAGGGAAAATTCATGTATACCCAGAGAAAATGATTTGGGATATTGGAGGGCAGACACCTATTACAGGTGCCAAATTAATTGAACAGCTAGTCGAGCAAGGATTAACTTTTAATCCTGAAGTAGTTTTGAATGAAAAGATAGAATCAATCACACGTAATGAAGAAGGTATTTTTGTGTTAAGGGCAACCTCTGGTCAACACCATTTTTCAAAAACAGTTATTGTTGCTGTTGGTGGTGGGATTTTAAATCCGCAAAAGCTAGAGATAGAAGGTGCGGAGAGATTTGAAGTTTCTAATTTACATTACACAGTGAAGTCGTTAAAACATTTTAAAGATAAAACTGTAATCATTTCGGGTGGCGGGAATTCTGCGATCGATTGGGCAAATGAACTAAAACCGATCGCGAAAAGTGTATATTTAACATATAGAAAAGATGTTTTAGCAGGGCATGAAGCGCAAGTAACGCAATTAATGAATAGTTCTGCTGCGTGTTTCTTGAATACGTCGATTACAAAACTAATCGCTAGTGCTAATCATGAAGTAATTGAAAGAGTGGAACTGACAAATCGTGAAACAGATGAGGTATCATATCTACCAATTGATGAAGTAATTATAAATCATGGCTACGAGCGTGATACAACATTACTTGAAAATAGCGGGTTAAACATTGCAAAAGCAAATAATTATTATATTGCTGGCAACGCTTCGAGCGAATCTTCCATAGATGGACTTTACGCTGCGGGAGATATTCTTAATCACGAAGGAAAATTACATTTAATAGCTGGCGCTTTCCAAGATGCAGCCAACGCTGTAAACAAAGCAAAACAATTTATCCAACCGGACGCGCAACGAGTAGGAATGGTTTCCTCACATAATGACCTCTTTAAACAGCGGAATAAAGAATTGGTTAAACAACTACTGAATGAATCTATTATTATGTAATGAGAGAAACCACGGGTTTCTCCGTGTTTTGAAGCTGATTTTTTAATAATGATTGGGAAGCATTTTCCAAAAGTTAGGCAATGTCAATATTTTCTCTATAACTTATTTCATAATTTAAAGTTAAAGACAGCGGTATTCCAGCATTCTGGAATACCGCTGTCTACGTTAATTTGGAACCTCCAGTAAAGTCCCTATCTTTATTATTTCCCTTTCTTAACTGTATGAATCTCTTGAGTTAATAAGCTATCTTGATGATGAGAAAATCTAGCTGAACTTTTTCACATAGTCGGATACCAAGTATATTTTTTATGGATCGGCTAGTAGTGAATAATTTTATGAAATCATATGAAGCAAATACTATTCTCTTGGATTCCAGCAAAAAATTTAATTGTACTTAGGATTAATTCAAACACTTGCTATATAAGGATCTTGGTAACTTTAGATTAAAAAAAGAGAAGAGAATTAAAAAAGTACTATAGAATTTTTCTTGAAATTAAAATAGTACAATTGCAGGCAACTTTTAATTTCTATAAGTTTAAAATCATAAAGTAATACAATTTGAATCGGGAGGTGAATACAGACGGCTTTCATTTCTGTGAATGTCATTAATCTATTGAAAAGAAGGTGAATTTGTCATAATGAAAAAGATGATTAGAGCTACGGATCTATTTAATGACAACGCATACATCGGCATTAAAGGTAGAATGTTAAAGATACTAAATCAAATAAAAAAGGACAAATATCTATATATATTAGCACTTCCTGGTTTGATCTATTTTTTAATATTTAAATATCTACCAATGTGGGGAATTGTTATTTCTTTTCAGGATTATTCTCCTTTTTTAGGATTAAGTGATAGTCCTTGGGTTGGACTGGAGCATTTTAAACGGCTTTTTTCGAACCCCGATTTTTGGATTATATTCCGCAATACGTTAGCGATTAGTCTTTTAAGCTTAGTATTATCATTTCCTTTACCAATAATATTTGCAATTTTATTAAATGAACTGCGTCATATAGTGTATAAGAGGACTATTCAATCAATTATTTATTTACCTCACTTTTTGTCGTGGGTGATCATTGCTAGTTTAACGTTTTTGATGTTTTCACGCTCAGAGGGAATTATTAATCAATTACTTGAATTTTTTGGTTTTGCAAAATTTGATTTTTTAACGAATCCAAATGTTTTTTGGTTACTATTGACCTCTCAATCTATTTGGAAAGATGCCGGTTGGGGAACAATTATCTTTTTGGCTGCGATTGCAGGGGTTAATTCAGAACTATATGAAGCAGCAAAAATCGATGGAGCTAATCGGTTTAAACAAATGTGGCATGTTACATTACCTGCCATACGGAACGTAATTATTATCCTTTTGATTTTGCGTATGGGCGATATTATGGAAGTTGGATTTGAACAGGTTTTCCTTATGTATAATGGTGCCGTCTCAAATGTTGCTGAAGTGTTTGATACTTATGTCTACCGCGTTGGTATTCAACAGGGACAATTTAGTTATAGTACTGCAATAGGTCTATTCAAATCGATAGTTGGGCTAGTTTTAGTTGTAATTGCCAATCGAATGGCAAAGAAGTTTGGAGAAGAGGGCATTTATTAGGAAAGGAGGGATCATGTTGAAAACTAATATAGGATCGCGCATTTTTGATGTTTCGAATATTGTCTTTTTAGGTGTAGTAGCACTTATAGCGCTGTTCCCGATTTATTATGTTTTTGTTGTGTCATTTACAGATCCGACGGAGTACCTACAAAAATCAATTATTTTGTTCCCGGAAAACTGGTCGCTCGCATCATATCGATATTTACTTTCGACGGATGCATTTATACAATCTTTAGGAGTTAGTGCCTTTTTAGCAATTATAGGTACGTTATGTAGTTTGGTTATTACCTCCTCATTGGCATATGCCTTGTCTAGAAGAAAATTTAAAGGTAGGAAGTTCATATTAATGTTAGTTCTTTTTACGATATTATTTAGTCCAGGGATCATTCCGAATTATTTACTTGTAAAAGAATTAGGGCTTATTAATAGTCTCTGGTCTGTGATTCTCGTGTCTTTATCCAATGGCTGGTTTGTTATATTGATGAAAGGTTTTTATGATAGTATTCCAGAGACCTTAGTTGAAGCAGCTACCATAGATGGTTGTAATGAAATCACTGCCTGGATTCGAATTATTCTTCCTTTATCCTTACCATCAATCGCGGCATTTGGATTATTTTTTGCAGTAGCTTATTGGAATCAGTATTTTAATGCATTACTCTATTTAAATGATTCAAGTAAATGGCCGATTCAGGTCTTACTACAAAACATATTAATAGATTCTTCGAGTAGTAGTCTTGGTGATGTTGATCCACTTATCCAACCACCGCCAAGTGAAACGCTAAAAATGGCTGCTGTTATTATCGCGATTGTACCGATTATTATGGTTTATCCTTTCTTACAAAAACACTTTGCTAAAGGAGTGATGATTGGATCGATCAAAGAGTAATCCTTTATTAGATTTTTATCAAAACTTATTGGGAGGGAACATGATGAATAAGAAAAAATCTTTAGTGGTTGCTTTACTATTTATATTAGTTTTATCAGGATGTAGTGGTAATGGAGGAAGTACATATACTAAGGGCACAGTTAATAAGTCAGATGATGGAAGCCCAACTGAGGTTCGAGTCATGAGTCACTTTTTTAGTCCAACGCCACCTTCTACAAATAATCAAGTACAACAAGAAATTGAAAAGGCAACGAATACGAAGCTGAATATTGAATGGGTTTCAGCTAATAACTACCCTGATCGATTTAATGTAATGCTAGCTTCTGGCAGCCTTCCAGATCTTATGTTAGTTCCTGATCCGTTTAATCCTGTATTTAAAAAGGCAGCAGAACAAGGTGCTTTTTGGGATGTTAGCCCTTATATTGATGACTATCCAAACTTAAAAGAAGGAATTGCAGATATTGCCTGGGAATTAACTAAAATCGATGGTGCTAATTATGGGATTCCACGCCCAAGGCCTACTGAAGGAGAAACGTTTTTTATTTTGCGTAAAGATTGGTTAGATAATGTTGGATTAGAAGTACCAACTACATCCGATGAACTATATATGGTGATGGAGGCATTCACTACTCAAGATCCAGATAAGAACGGTAAAGATGATACTTACGGTTTTCTCGGTTATGTAAATCCCGAGGATATGGGTGGGATGGGTCTCTTTGAATCCATGTTTACGGGCGTTAATGGTGAGTGGAAAGATGAGAATGGTAAATTAGTGCACGTTGCTTTTCTTCCGGAAATACGTGATGCACTTGAATTTTTAGCTAGAGCTTATACTGATGGGTTAATTCCAGAAGATTTTGCTTCCTTACAGGTAAGTCAGGTAAAGGATATGTTTAAATCTGGAAAAGGAGGAATCCTAAATGAAAAGGCTGGTGGTATGCAAGAATATTATGATCAGATTGCACAAATAGATCCAGACTTCGACTTTATGAATCTATTGCCATTAACAAATATAAATGGTTTCAACCCGAAAGGTTCAGGTTTTGCAGGAGCAAATGCTATTTCTAAAAGTGTACCTGAAGAGAAGATGAAAAAAATATTAGCAATGATGGATCGTTGGATGGAAAAGGATACATTTGAATTGCATCGTCATGGTATTGAAGGGGTTCATCACCAGGTAGAAAATGGTGAAATTGTTATCAATACCGATAAAATGCTTTCTGATGCAGTGGGAGACTATAATCAAATTGTATATGTTTCTGACCCATATGCGAGCTCTGTAAAGGAAACGTTCCCAGAAGAGGTTAAAGAATCGTATAAGGAAATCCAAGATGAGCGTGAAAAAACAAGTGTTGCTAACTTTAGTTTAGGACTTTACTCTGATACAGGTGTGATATATTTACCTGAATTAAGAAAAAGTCTTCAAGATATAAAAACAAAAATTATTCTTGGTAGAGAACCTATTGAATCATGGGATCGGTTTGTAGAAAAATTAGAAAAGGACTCACAAATGAAAGCATTGACAGAAGAAATCAATGAATCGTTCACAAACAGGTAAAGCAATTGTAAGTACAAAGATCCCAACAGTCTTTTTCAAGGACTGCTGGGATCTGAATATAAAAAGATCGATCGTTATGCCTTTTTTTGTTTCTCTAGATCAGCACATACATTATAAGCATGAGCTTGCACCTTTTTATATTTTACAGAATAGTGAAAAAATGTGATACACTATTTGTAATCGTTTTCTCAAAAGGGGTGTGTTGCTGTTGAAAGGGGAGCTATTCAAGCCGATCTCTCGTATTCTTATCTTTCAATCGGGTCACTATCGTAAAAATTTGCTTACCTTCCTCATTATAACTAGTCTCCCAGGAATCGTATTTGGATTTATTTTATTTTTCATAAGTAAGATGCAGATGGAGACTGAGCTTCAGAGTGTACATAATAATTACGTTTTTAACAAAATCAAAACGATTGAGGATCAGTTTTCATATCTCGAACGCTTATTATCTCATTGGGCATTTGATTCAAATTTTAATTCAAGCTATGAAGATATAGATGTAGTTTATCATTATAAAGAAGTACATAACATTTATAGAAATCTACTAATTATGGAAGGATCAAATCCGTTAATTGAACGAATTCAATTATTTTTGCAAAAACCTAATGAGGTGGTGTTTTCAAAAACTGGCTATACTTTTTTAGAAGAAAATGACCCCAGCGGCAGTTACAATCAGCTTTTGTTAAATGAAAGGAACATCTCTTGGAAGCAGTCGCTCTCAAGTATAGAAAATCGCAATGAAAGCAGAGATTCATCTTTATATTTAACTCATATGTTACCCGGAGGTTCTAATCAAGCATATGGTTCTTTAATTGTCTATTTGAACAAAGCTAAACTTGCTGATCTAATTACGTCCCCATACGAAGGGGGATCTGTATTTCTTTTTAGGAATGAAAACCATTGGTTGTTTGGAGATAAGGAACAAGTAGGACCAACTGCGATGCAAAAAGCCATTTTTTCTGAGATTGATAAACAGACAAATGATCCAGCAGCACCTTTCCAATTTGAATGGGAGAATCAAAGTTATACTGTAACTTACGCAGAATTTAATCGACTAAATGAGAAATGGTATTATGTATCTGCTGCACCCTTGACGGCTATTACTGCACCCGTTGTTTTTATTTCTAAACTATTTATTATCTTAAGTTTTGTTATTTTTATTAGTGCTATTATTCTATCCTTTATTGCTTCACGTCAGCTTTATTCCCCAATTGATAAACTGATCAAGAAGGTAAATGGAAATACAATGATTAAAGTCGAAAACGAGTTCGAATTAATTGAATCCAAATGGAATACCCTCTCAAATAATAGTGAAACGTTACAAAAACATTTGAAACAGCAGTTACCGCATTTAAGAGAAGGTTTTCTTTTACAACTGCTTCAAGGTTATTTATATTCCTATCAAGATAAGGATTTACAAGCGCGAATGTTGCATTATGGCTGGAATGTAGAAAATAAAAAATACCAAGTGCTCTTTATTCAATTGTTCGGTCTTAATAAAAAAGAAGGAAAGTTTTCGGATGGTGATGAGGGGTTGGCTACCTTTTTAGCAGCTAATATCATTGAGGAATTAGTTCAAAGGTCCAACTTAGAGGCGGAGCTTATAAACTTTCATGATCTTTCCCTCGGACTTTTAGTCACTTATTCGAATTTTGAAACACGCGAAAACATTGACAAACTTGTAACTGAGTTTAGTGAGGAAATTATTAAGTTTATTAATAGTATTGGGATTATGGATGTATCGATAAGTATCAGTAGAATAACGGATTCGATTAAACGCGTACATGCATTATTTGAGGAAACAAAAAATTCATTAGGTTTTCGCAATCTACAAGAAAAAAATCAAATAATAGATATTGAAAAAATGGATTACTTAATGAGTAATCATGATACATTGGATTATCCGTTTGATTTAGAAAAGGAAATTACACATGCCATTCGGCTTAGAAATGAAGCACTTGCGGTAAAATTAGTAGAGGATTTTGTTTTCTCTTTATCGCAAAAGAACCTAAGTGAGGCAATGTTGAAGCAAGGGAGCCTTCAACTACTGGGCAGTATTTTACATATTGTATTACAATCTGGATTAATGGAGGAGTTTGTTAAGGATGGGGCGAATCTATATGGGCAACTTTACCAAATAAGGGACACCGAAAGGATTAGTCAATGGTTCCAATCTAAAATCATTATTCCTATTATAAGGGAGTTGTCTCTGAAACAGGATCAGAGAGCGAGGCTTCTCGTTGAAAAGGTGGTTATTATCATGCGTGAGGAATATATGAAAGATATCTCATTAGATTACTGTGCAGATCATATCAAAATGAGCCCTTCAATACTAAGTAAGGTGTTTAAAGAGATAACAGGCTGGAACTTTATTGATTATTTAACGAGTATCCGTCTAGAGAAAGCAAAAGACTTATTAATTGATACAGATATGAAAATTAATTATATAGCGGAGAGCATAGGTTATAAACATAGTTATTTTAATCGTATTTTTAAGAAAAGTGAAGGCGTTACCCCAAGCCAGTTTAGAGAAATAATGAGGAAGAAAATTGTTTGAAATTGCATATAATCAAAGGACTTTATTACTCTAAAAACAAAAAAGTATTATTTTAGCAAGATATTGCTAAAAGTGTTTTAAAGTAATTATAGCTTTTCTAAAAATGTTTCATTGTTGGAAAGGAATGAAAGGAGTATGCTTTATTATAGAAAGGAGTGTGCTTTAATGAAACATGAAAAGGATCAATCAAAAAAGAGGTATGTACTAGTTGGAACGGGTGGAAGAGCAGAATTTTTTTACGGAAATCTTGTTACAGATTTTCAAGAAACGAGTGAGCTAGTTGCCTTTTGTGATATCAATGAGACACGATTACAATATGCAAATGAGTTATTACAAAGTAAGTATGGGTACAATTCTGTTGCATTATATCAATCTGACCGTTTTGAGGAAATGATTGCAACGGAGAAGCCAGATGTGGTCATTGTTACGACGGTTGATAGAACGCATCACCATTATATTATTCGTGCATTGGAGTTAGGATGTGATGTGATTACGGAAAAACCAATGACAACTGATGCGGAAAAATGTCAGGAAATTATTGATACCGTAAATAAGACAGGTAAAAATGTTCGTGTCGCTTTCAATTATCGCTATGCTCCACATAATACGAAAATTCGTGAATTAATTATGACAGATACGATTGGTGAAGTGTACTCAGTTCATTTTGAATGGGCACTTGATACCCAGCATGGGGCAGATTATTTTCGGAGATGGCACCGTAATAAGGTAAATAGTGGGGGGCTACTTGTCCATAAATCGACGCACCATTTTGATCTAGTAAATTTTTGGTTAGGAACAACTCCTAAAACCGTTTATGCTGCAGGTGGATTACGCTTTTATGGTAGGGAGAATGCGGAATCTAGAGGGATAACTGACTTTTACCAACGTGCACATGGAAGTGAAATGGCAAAGTCAGATCCATTTGCAATTCATTTAGAGGATAATGCCCACTTAAAGGCAATGTACTTAGATGCGGAAAAAGATGACGGCTATCAGCGGGATCAAAGTGTATTTGGCGATGGAATCAGTATTGAGGATACTCTCGCGGTAAATGTCACTTATCAAAATAAAGCAGTGCTAACCTATTCCTTAAATGCATATTTACCATGGGAAGGATATATCGTTGCCTTTAATGGAAGTAAAGGAAGGATTGAAGTTCGCATTAGGGAGCAATCATATATTAACTCCGGTGGAGATAAGGCAGATGAAGGAGCAATTCAAGATAGGTCAATTACTGTTTTGCCGATGTTCGGAAGCCCGTACGAAGTAGGAGTAATTGAAGGGGAAGGCGGACATGGTGGAGGAGATCCGCTGTTATTACGTGATTTGTTTGATAAACCGCAAGAGGATAAATTTCACAGAGCAGCTTCACATATAGATGGGGCAATGTCCATTCTAACTGGGGTGGCTGGAAATATTTCATTACAGACAGGACAGGCAGTTCAAGTAGAAGGATTAATAAATTTAAATAAAAGAGATTGATAGAAACTTTGAAACTGAAAGAGGAAACCAATTTAAAGGGGAAACATATTTAGTAATTTCCCTCGTTAATGACATGCTCGTAAACACTTCATTTATTAAAAAGCTAACATCAGAAAATGTGGTAAATGGATTATGTGAAAGGATGACATGATGAGCAAAGTAGCGGAGGAGTTTTTAAAACCATCGGATGAATTTTCGCCTATTCCTTTTTGGTTTTGGAATGATAGGTTTACTCACGAGGAAATTAAGAGACAAATTCACGATTTCTATGAAAAAGGTGTCAATGGATTTGTGTTACATCCAAGATTAGGGGTTCCAAAGGATATTGAATATTTATCTGATACGTATATGGAATTTGTATTAACCGCTGTTAAAGAGGCAAAAAAGCTTGGTATGACAGTTATTTTATATGATGAGGCCATGTATCCTTCAGGATCTGCGAAAGGAATGGTTGTAAAAGATCATCCTGAGTACGCCAGCCGTGGACTAAAAATGGTCGAGTACCCTTGTCATGGTATAACAAGTATTTCTATTCCATTGGATGATGGAGAAAAGCTTATATCCGTTCAAGCAGTTGAAAAACGATCGGATAGTCAACTTGTTAAAGAAAGTATAAAGCGGTTACATTTGATTGATGGTAAAATTCAGTATTCATCGCCATTGGAAGGCAACTGGTCGATTATCTGTTTGGTTGAGACGTATACGAAAGGAACAATCAGAGGGCTCCATTATGGAGAAGATGATAGAGAAGAGCATGCTCCAGCCTCTGCGGATCTACTTAATCCATTAGCAGTCCAAAGGTTTATTCAACTGACGCATGAGCGCTATTATGCGATATTGGCGAGTTATTTTGGATCAACCATTCAGGCGTTTTTTACCGATGAACCTGACATGCTTGGACGTGGTGCATCTAGAAGTCTAAAACCATGGACAAATGGATTTCTGTCCTATTATCTTAAGCAAGGAAATCGTGAAACGGACCTACTGGCTTTATGGTTTGATATTGGCAACGAAACGGCAGTCATTCGAAAAAATTATCAAAAGGCTGTGAATAAACGCTTGGCGGAGGCCTATTATAGACCTTTAAGTATATGGTGTGAGGAGCATCATATTTCATTAACCGGGCATCCAGCTGCAAGTGATGACATTGGGTTACTAGATTATTTTCAAATACCAGGACAGGATGTCGTTTGGCGTTGGGTTGCACCAGAGGATGAAAAAGGATTGGTAGGTCATCATTCTACAGCTGGAAAATGCTCGGCAGATGCGGCGAGACACCGAGGTAGACGACGTAATTTAAATGAGGTTCTTGGTGTTTGTGGGCAAGGAAATGGTTGGAATTTATCTGGTGGTGATATGAAATGGTATTTTGACTGGCTATTTGTTCGAGGTGTCAACTTAATTTCACCACATGCTTTCTATTATTCAATTGAAGGAAGATCAAGGAGTCACGAGCGTCCTCCAGATGTGGGTGCGAATAATATTTGGTGGCCTTATTATAAACAGTTTTCTACATATATTAAGCGCTTAAGTTGGTTAATGACTGATAGTGTGAATCAAGCACAGATAGCTGTTTTATGTGAGGAAGACTTTTTACCATGGAAAATAGTCAAGCCTTTATACGAAAATCAGATAGAATTTAATTACTTAGAAGAGTCCCTTTTGCATACTATTGTTATTGATGAAGGAAAACTGTGTATAGAGAAACAAGTGTACCATGCGATTTTAATAGAGGATATTTCAAGGTTTAATAGTAAAACAATGCTGCTTTTAGAAAATTTCATTGAAAAAGGTGTATCGGTTTTTGTTCTTTCGGAAAATGAAATAGCAGGTGCTAAACTTACATCAATGCATAGTATATGTGAAAATTTGGAGGATGAAATTGGCAGAGAGACGATGCTGGTTCCTGCTTGTAAAAACATTCGAATTAGCAAAGTCGAAAAGGAGAATAAAACTTTTTATTTACTAATTAATGAGGGAGAAACAAACTTTGGCGGGAAGCTACAAATGAAAGGTGTAGGGTCTGTTCAGAAATGGGACCCATGGAAAGGCACTATAGAAGATGTTCCAATACAGAGCCAAGAAATTAATACGATTGTATCTTTGCAACTGCAGCGTCGGGAAAGTATTATTATCCATTTCAATCCAAACGAAGAGCCATTACATCAAGATTCTTTACCAATAAGAAATAAGCAATCTATTATTGTAAGAGATGACTGGAAAATCAGTTTGGAAGGTTCGACATTGGATAAAGTCACTCTTGAATCATGGACTCACTGGGATGGGATGGAACACTTCTCAGGTGCGCTAATGTATGAACAAACCTTTACATGCCCGGAAACCTATACTACTAGTGCGATCCTAGACTTAGGAGAAGTCCATGAAATAGCCCAGGTTTGGATAAATGATCAAGAAATTGGTGTGAAAATGTGGGCTCCTTATACTTTTGAATTCGCAAATTTATTAAGAAAAGGTAATAACTCGATAAAAATAGTGGTGACAAATTCTAAGGCCAATTGTAAGGACGAAGTGAGTTTACCATCAGGCTTAATTGGACCAGTAACATTAACAATGGGATAAATTCTTGAGTATAAATGGGCACCAATCTTTGTGTTGCTATATGAGGAAAAGGAAAAAAGAGGTTGGGAATCTTTCACTCCTAACCTCTTTTGAACAAACTTTATAAAATAGATGGATTATTTTCCCCAGACATCCTCAGCAATTTCAACAATAAACCTCAGCTTTTCCCATTGCTGATCTTCCGTTAGTTTATTACCATGATGTGTGGAAGCGAATCCGCATTGTGGGCTTAAGCATAATTGCTCTAATGGTACATATTGTGCCGCTTCTTTAATGCGTGCTTTAATTACTTCTTTGTCTTCTAATTTTCCATATTTAGAGGTGACTACGCCTAAAACAACTTGTGCCCCACCATTTGGAATATGGTCCAATGGTTTAAAGTCACCTGAGCGCTCATCATCATATTCTAGGAAAAAGCCATTTACTTTTTCTTTTGCAAATAAAGTAGGGGCGATCAGTCCATAGCTACCTTGAAATGCCCAGTTGGAGCGATAGTTTCCACGGCATAGATGGGTTGTGACCACTAAATCTTCTGGTTTTCCTTCCAATACACTGTTTGCTACTTTGAGAGCTAAATCAATTAAGTATTCTCTTGTATATTTGCCATCATTAAAAGGAATATCTGGAGAGGAAAGCCCTGCAATATAAACATCATCTAGTTGTAAATAACGGACGCCTGCATTGTAGAAAGCTTTAATCGCATCACGATAAGCTTGAATAACATCGTCTGCATATTCTTCAATGTCGGGATAGATGTTTTCATCCCTTATACCCACATTAAATAATTGGTTAGGGCTTGGAATGGTTTGTTTGGCAACGGCACGACCAGCAACAATTTCATTGAATTCAATAAAATCCTTAACATGTGGGTGATCAGGATTGAATGAAATCTTTCCAACGTTTCGGACATTATATCTTTCTGTTTCTTCATTTCCGTTAAAAACATATCCTAATTCGGGAATATAACCTTCTATTCCATTTAAGTGCTCGAGAAAGTCAGTATGCCAAAATCGGCGTCTAAACTCACCATCTGTTACAAGTTCTAAGCCAACTTCAATTTGCTTATCAACGATCCGTTTAATTTCTTGCGTTTCCACTTCACGTAATTGTTCGGCGGTAATTGCACCTTCTTTAAAGTCTTTTCTTGCTTTGTGCAAATTATCTGGACGTAATAAACTTCCGACGTGATCCGCTCTGAATGGTGCTTTCGTTAAAGTTGTAGTTGTCATTGTTACATTCCTTCTCTCCATTTTAATTTTTTTGATATAATAAAAAACCTCTTCTTGGAAAAAAGAAGAGGTTTTGGCATTATGCTATCGGCTCTTCTTATCTTCAAGCATTACGCTTCTGGAATTAGCACAGTACATAAAAGTCTGTTGCTGAGGTATCAATGGGCCAGTCCCTACACCTCTCTGGATAAGAAATAATTATATGTAGTTTTGAATTAGCTATTACTCTACAGCTCTTTATTATTTCTGTCAAGTGTGAAAAAATAAAATTAATAGAATTGATGATAAAATGGAAGAGGATTGTTTTTTAGCATAGAATGCTGTTAATATTGGATTAGCCAATTACGATGGAGCGATTTTAATGAAATGAAGGAGGAAGAATAAATGAAGAATACGTCTCTAAAAGGCGCTGTCGGAACAACTGATACACATTATGTAAAAGAAAACACCTACAAGGAAGACTATAAGCGTGTAGATTTTAATGAAGTTATAGAAATGAAAGCGGTGACATGGGAAGGGAATGCGTGGAAAGGTGATCGTGCAAGCGCCCAGTTTGTATTATGGACGAACGATGAAGGTAAAGAGGGCGTTTCCCTTTCCGTAGGGGATTTAGTAGATAGCTATAATCATAAAATAAAAGCTTCCAGTATAAAAGCAAATTTTATTCAAACAACCAGAGCGGGAAGAGGGAATCCCTCTCAAGGAAATCCACAGGAAATTATACCGGATATTCTTTTTTCCAGCTATCCGATAAACATGGATGAGACCAGTGTGCAGCCTATTTGGGTATCCATCGATATTCCGCGAGATGCTGTTGCAGGTCACTACACTGGGGAAATGAGCGTGAATACAGCTTCGGGTGATGAAGTGATTTTTACTATACAATTAGAAGTACTGGATATTACTTTACCTGAAGTAAAGGATTGGACGTATTTCCTTGATTTATGGCAGAATCCATTTGCAGTTGCAAGAATCAATCATATTCCTGAGGATCAGCTATGGTCACAAAAGCATTTCGATGTAATGAGGCCACATTATGAAATGCTAGCTGCAGCTGGCCAAAAGTCAATCACTACTACAGTGACCACTGACCCATGGGATTCGCAAACGTATGATCCGTATCACAGTATGGTGAAGTGGGTGCGGAAAGTTGATGGCACATTTGACTTTGATTTTTCAATTTTCGACATGTGGGTAAAGTTTATGATGGATATAGGTATTGACAAGCAGATTGATGCATACAGCATGGTTTCTTGGGCAAGTAAAATTACATATTATGATGAAGCTAAAAAGAATGATGTAATAGAAAAGATTGATGTAAATCATCCGAAATGGGCTGAAATGTGGCGTGCCTTTTTAGAAGCGTTTGTACCTCATCTTGATGAAAAGGGTTGGTTGGATAAAACTTATATGGCAAATGATGAAAGACCATTAGCTGATTTGGGAAAGGCAGTTGATTTAATTGAAGAAGTGTCTAATGGTAGGCTAAAGATTTCAGCTGCTATGAACTACAACAGTCTAAATGATCCACAACTAGATAGAATCCATCATATTTCAGTAGGACTATACCATATACAACATGATAGTAAGGAATTAATCAATGTATCTAAACGAAGAAGAGAGCTCGGGCTATTGACAACGATTTATAATTGTGTGGGACATTACCCAAATAGCTTTATCAGGTCCATCCCGGTGGAGGGCGTATGGGTAATATGGGACACGATGCGACACAAAGCAGATGGCTATTTAAGGTGGGCCTTCGACTCTTTTGTAAAGAATCCATTTGAAACAACAGATTTTAAAACTTGGGAGTCTGGAGATGCCTTCCTAATATACCCAGGTGCAAGAAGTTCCGTGCGTTTTGAAAGAATGAAGGAAGGGATTAGAGATGCTGTAAAGGTCAGATATATTTCTCGGAATGATAGTCATTTAGGAGATGCAATAGAAACAGAAATATGGAAGATGAATGCAGTTGGCTATGCAACTGATCCCTATAATGGGGTAAAAGATCCCGGAATTGTAAACATTTCACAAGAGGTAAATAGATTAAAGGTTGTTTTAGACAAGGCTACAAGAAGGTATATAGCTCAGAATTAGAAAATGGGATGTTGAGTCAGCCACGATGTGACACAAAGAGTTTTAATTGGATATAGGTTGATCTATTTATAGAGAAATTACTTACGCTCGGTATAGGGGGGATATGGTTGAGTAAGCTCATCCGCTATCTAAAACCACATTGGCTTTTTGTCCTGCTTGCCCCACTCTTTATGGTGTTGGAGGTTTGTATGGATTTATTACAGCCACGATTAATGGCGAGTATTATAGATGAAGGCGTCATGAAAAGGGACCTATCACTCGTTCAGTCAACAGGTGCCTGGATGCTACTCGTCGCATTTATTGGTTTACTTGGGGGTGTTGGTTGTACGATTTTTGCAAGTTATGCATCTGTTTATTTCGCGGCAGATTTACGTGAAGATTTATATAGCCGTGTGCAAAGCTTTGCTTTTAAACAGCTTGATCGCTTTTCTGGTGGTCAGCTCGTTACAAGGTTAACGAATGATGTTACGCAACTTCAGCTTTTCGTAGAAATGGTATTGAAGATTTTTGTTCGTGCTCCTTTACTGACGGTTGGAAGTCTTATTATGGCGATTATGATCAGTCCGAAATTGGCGCTTATTTTAGCTGCATCTATTCCCCTTCTATTCGTTGTTTTATTTTTACTCATCCGTTTTGCATTTCCTTTATTTTCAAAGGTGCAAGAAAAACTAGATGGTGTAAATAACGTGTTACAGGAGAATTTACGCGGGATGCGCCTTGTGAAGGCATTTGTCCGCGGTGATTTTGAACGAAAGAAGTTTCGAGAGCAAAATACGAATTATACGGAGTTCGCAGTCAAAGCATTTCGAATTATGGCGTTGAATATGCCAGTGATGATGCTCATTATGAATGTGACAATTGTTGCTGTTCTTTGGTTTGGTGCGGGGCAAACATGGGCGGGGAATTTACCAGTTGGCGAGCTTGTTGCTTTTATTAATTATGTAACCCAAGTATTATTTTCCCTTTTAATGGCAGGCATGCTGATGATGGCTGTTTCGCGTGCGAAAGCTTCAGCAAATCGTGTCAATGAACTACTTACGATAGAGGCAGAAAAGCAAATATTATCAGCTGAACCATTAAAAAATGTGCAAGGCCATATTGAATTTAATCATGTTTCTTTTACGTATGATAAGGATCAAGCATTGATACTGGATGCGATTAGCTTTGAAGCAAAGCCGGGGCAAACACTGGCGATTTTAGGAGCAGCTGGAGCGGGAAAATCAACGCTTATTCAACTAATTCCTGGGCTTTATGAAGCGACAGGGGGAACCGTGTCGATCGACGGGAAAAACGTATTAGATATCCCGTTTGATGAATTGCGAAAACAAATTGGCTACGTATTACAAGAAACTATTTTATTTAGTGGCACAATCTATGAGAATATTAGTTTTGGAAAATCAGCTGCTACTCGTGAAGAGGTGGAAGCGGCAGCAAAGGCGGCCAATGCACATGAATTCATTAGTAATATGCAGAATGGATATGAGACAAATCTTGGCCAACGTGGCGTTAATTTATCTGGTGGTCAAAAACAAAGAATTGCAATTGCACGTGCGTTATTACTTAGGCCTGCCGTGTTAATACTAGATGATAGTACAAGTGCTGTCGATGTAAAAACAGAAACGGCCATTCAGAAAGCTTTAAAAACAGAATGGAGCAACTCAACATGTATTTTTATTGCGCAACGGATTTCATCTGTTGTGGACGCGGATCATATTATTGTGATGGAAAATGGAAAAATTGCTGCGGAAGGAAATCATCCAGAATTACTTGCTGAAAGTAAGATATATCAAGACATTTACGCTTCACAGCAGAAGAGGGAGGAGGTATTACATGGTTAATAAGGCAGAAAAACAAAATCATGGTAACGCTCCTACCCCTAGCATTCGTCCAGGACGCCATATACCGACAGGCCCTGTTGTGAAAGCGAAAAATACAAAAGAGACATTGTACAGACTTTGGAATTATTTACGTAAGCAAAAAACGGGATTAATTGCAGTTACTATTTTCACAGCTATTAGTGCAGTGCTTATGTTAACGGGACCATATTTAATTGGGATGTCCATTGATCGTTACATTGTTCCTCGTGATTATGATGGTCTTGTTACAGTATGTCTTGTGTTACTTGGTGTTTATATTGCAAGTTCTGTTTTTTCTTGGCTGCAAATGCATGTCATGGCTTCGGTATCGCAACATACGGTACGTGATATGCGTAAGGAATTATTTGATAAAATTCAGAGACTGCCAATTCCCTATTTTGATAAAACACCTCATGGTGAGCTTATGAGTCGAACCACGAATGACATGGAAACAGTCTCGAATACACTAAATCAAAGTATGGCGCAATTTATTAATAGTGTCTTGACATTAGTTGGAGTCATTATTTTCATGCTCGTCATGGATGTATGGTTAACGCTCGTTAGTATGGTGATCATCCCGCTTGTTATTTTAACTACGAAAAAAGTGGCATCATATACGCGGAAATTTTTCAGTAATCAACAAAAAGAGCTTGGTTCTTTAAATGGTTTTATAGAAGAAACGGTCACGGGTCAGAAAGTCATCAAGGTATATCGTAGAGAAGCGAAGACACTTGAGCAATTCCAAGAAAAAAATTGGGCGCTTCGCGATGTGACGAAAAAAGCGCAAATTTTTGCTGGTATTATGGGTCCTTCCATGAACTTTATAAACAATTTAAGCTTTGCTCTTATAGCGGGGATTGGTGGTTGGATGGCTTTACGCGAGGTTGTCACAATTGGAATTGTTGTTGCGTTTCTTAATTACTCGCGCCAATTCAGCCGACCAATTAACGAGCTAGCGAGCCAATTTAATTTATTACAATCAGCCATTGCTGGCGCGGAACGAATATTTGAAGTGATGGATGAAGTGGAGGAAGATGATGATGAAGAGCGTCCGTCACATCCATATATTCAAAGTAGTATTCAATTTGAAAATGTTACCTTCTCTTATACAAAAGAAGATGGGCCTGTTTTGAAAAATGTCTCCTTTACAGCTGACAAAGGACAACATATCGCGCTTGTAGGACCAACAGGTGCAGGTAAAACGACAATTGTTAATTTATTAACTCGTTTTTACGATATTGAAGAAGGCAGTATTAAGATAGATGGTAAAGATATAAAAGTGTGGGATCGTAACAGCTTGAGGAGGCGTATTGGGATTGTATTGCAGGATGCTTTTTTATTTAGCGACTCCGTCATGGAAAATATTCGTTATGGAAGGCTAGATGCAACAGATATCGAAGTAATTGCAGCAGCGAAAATGGCGAATGCCGATGGCTTTATTCGCAAGCTCCCGAATGGATACACATCAGAGTTATCAGCAGATGGGGGGAATCTAAGTCATGGTCAGCGCCAGCTTATAACGATTGCTCGAGCAATATTAGCAGATCCTGATATACTAATTCTGGATGAAGCGACAAGTAGCATTGATACAAGAACAGAGAGTCAAATTCAAGAAGCAATGAAAACATTAATGGCTGGGCGCACTAGCTTTGTCATCGCTCACAGACTCAGTACAATTCGGGAGGCGGACGTAATTCTTGTTATTAAAGACGGAGAGATTTACGAGCGCGGCAATCATGATATTTTAATGGAGAAAAAAGGATTTTATTACGAGTTACAAATGAATGTTGTAAACGCGCAGCAAGCGATATAGATTGTTGAAAGAGATCATGGCATATGAAAGAAATAAATCCCTTCGCTATATTTTAGCGAGGGGGTTTATTTTAGAATGGTAATGATATTTGAAAAAATCCCATTGTTAATAAGATACATAGACATAGTAAAGGTGGGGTTCCTATTTGACCCAGTATTTTGAAGTATTCAATCAAGTGAAAGAATCCTTAATGTAGTAAAAAATAAAACATAGTATTAGGATTGGAATTATGGTATTATGATTTTATTAATTGTTTCAAGGGGGAAATAATAATGAAAAAGGCTTGGTTGTCCATTTTTATAGGGATATCGATCATCTTTGTCCTTGCTGGATGTAATAATGATCCAAAAGGAACTTCATCAGAGGCCAACTCTGCCTCAACAGATTCTACAGAAAAGGTGAAAATAGGTTTTCAAAAAGGGAATACATTACATATTCTTAAAAGTTTAGGCTATTTAGATGAAAAGTTAAAAGAAGAAAACATTTCAATCGAATGGGTGGAACTCGCTACAGGTGGAGCATTACTTGAAGCGTTAAATACAAATAATATTGATTTTGGTCATGCAGCAGATGCGAACGCAGTTTTCGCTCAAGCGGCAGGTATGCCGTTAGTTTATATTGCATCGGAGCATCCTAATCCTGAGGGTCTTGCGATTATCGTCCATGGGGATTCCGATATAAAAACAGCAGCTGATTTGAAAGGGAAAAAGGTTTCCATCGGAAAGGGCTGGAATTCTCACTATCTATTAATGAAAGCCTTGCAAAAGGAAGGCCTCACTTCAGATGATGTTAATTTTGCTTATGTAAAAGATGCATCAGAAGGAAGAGCAGCATTTGAATCTGAACGAGTCGATGCGTTGGGCTTTTGGGATCCATTCCTTGCTGTATTAGAAAATGATATTAGTCCGAGGATTCTATTTGATGGCGAAGGATTTACAAATAACCGAACATATTACTTTGCTTCGGATGAGTATTCAACAAAAAATAGCGACGTAATAAAGACAATTCTTGAAGAATTGGAGAAAGCAGACCAATGGGCAAATGAAAATAAACCAGAACTAGCTAAAATGCTTGCGGACTCATTAGGTATTCCATTGGAAGCAATTGAAAGAACAGTAGAGCGCAGAACATATGGCGTGCAAAAAATCACTGAATCAGTTGTAGCCGAACAACAAGACATAGCCGATATATTTTTACAAGAAAAATTAATAGAAGCTGAGATTTCAGTATCTGACATGGTTACTGAAGATCCTGCTTGGTTTCCAGATAATCTAGAATAGGTGAATGAAATGAAGAATAATAAGATTTTTAAGTTAGAAGGAATCATACCGTGGGTTGTTCCAGTAGTGCTTTTACTTATTTGGCAAGTATGCTCTTCTAATGAAGTTATTTCATCAAGGTTATTTCCACCACCAACAGCGATTATATTGACAGCAATAGAATTATTTAAATCTGGTGACCTTTATTATCATATGGGTATAAGTACATACCGGGCGCTGATTGGTTTATTGATTGGTGGAGGAATTGGGTTTATTTTAGGGCTAATGAATGGATTATTTCCATTTGCGGGAAGGTTTTTTGATTCGACGATTCAGATGATCCGAAATGTGCCTCACTTAGCTTTGATACCACTAGTGATTATTTGGTTTGGTATTGGTGAAACAGCGAAGATCTTTCTTGTTTCCTTAGGTGTTTTTTTTCCTATATACGTAAATACGTATCACGGAATCCGCACAGTGGACCGAGGATTGATAGAAATGGGGAGAGTGTATGGACTTAGTCCATTAGAACTCTTCAATAAAATCATTTTACCAGGGGCGCTCCCGTCTATTTTCGTTGGTTTGCGATATTCCTTAGGGTTGATGTGGTTAACGCTAATCGTAGCGGAAACGATTGCATCTGATTCCGGTATCGGCTATATGGCTATGAATGCCCGTGAATTTATGAAAACAGATGTGATTATTTTAAGTATTATTATTTACGCATTATTAGGGAAATTAGCCGATGTTTTAGCAAAATTAATTGAGGAAAAAACACTTAAATGGCATCCAAGTTATGCTAAACAGAAATAAAGCTAAACGATGAGGTGAAACACATGGAAGCACAAAAGGATGGTCTCCATGTAACAGGAATTTCAAAGTCATTTGGGGAAGTAAATGTGCTCAAGCAACTTGATTTATCTGTGCAAAAAGGGGAGTTTTTATCGATTGTTGGTAGAAGTGGCTGCGGAAAAAGCACATTCCTACGCTTATTAGCCGGTTTAGACAAACCTACTACAGGTGAAATTAAGTTGGATCGGCAAGTCACCCAAGGAATAAATCCCGAAGTACGCGTAATGTTTCAGGATTCAAGGCTTTTACCATGGCTAACTGTTATCGAAAATGTTCAACTGGGATTGGCTAAGGTCGATGGGGTGAAAGGTAAAGCGGAAATGAAAAGACTGGCAGCTGACATGCTAGAACAAGTCGGGTTAAAAGGTAGAGAGAATGAATGGCCGCATGTTTTATCAGGGGGGCAGAAACAAAGGGTTTCCTTGGCGAGAGCATTAATTAGTAAACCAAAACTATTATTATTGGATGAACCTTTAGGGGCACTTGATGCTTTTACAAGACTAGAAATGCATCAATTGATTTCAAGCCTATGGGAAGAACAACAGTTTACGGCTTTCCTAGTGACGCATGATGTGGCAGAAGCAATAGCCCTTGCTGACCGAGTCCTTTTATTGGAAGAAGGCAACATTGCAATGGATTTGAATATCACCATTCAGAGACCAAGAGAAAGAGATAATCATGAGGTTACCGAATTAGAAAAAATGGTCATCAACCGCGTAATGGACGTATAAGTATTATTACGATAGTCTAAGAGATTATCTGTGAGCTGTAACAATGAGTGTTTATTAACGAGCCACTCAGCAACATGCGAGTGGCTCCGTATTCATTGCCGAGCCTTTTGTAATTCACAAATTACATGTAAAATAGCTATCGTTAGTTAAAAAATTGCCCTATGGAGTAGATCCTTTATAAGACTACTTTATAGGGCGCTTTTTTTATGGATAATTACTAAATATCCAATATATGTTAAGGAATGAACCCCACACAGTAAAATATAATGTTAGAATAATAGCAATATTACTTATAGAGGTGACCGTAATGAATGCGACAAGGGAAAAAGTGTTATCGCTGACCAATTTAACGATGAGTTATGGTGGGAAACAAGTGTTAAATGGGATCGATTTGGAAGTTTTTAAAGGGCAAATTATCGGTTATATCGGCCCAAATGGTGCGGGAAAGAGCACAACAGTGAAAGTCATGCTTGGATTAGTTGAAGGTTATCAAGGAAAGGTTGAAATCTTCGGCTGGGATATTGCAAGTGGGGATCATACATATAAAAGTAAAATTGGCTATGTTCCTGAGAATGCGGAAGCTTATGATAATCTTACTGCTAGTGAGTATTTAACATTTATTGGTGAGTTATTTGGACTGTCACAAGAGAAAGCGGAGCAAAAGGCAATTAAACTAATGCAGGAATTTGGATTAGCTGACGTTTTCCATGCCAGACTATCCTCTTTTTCGAAAGGAATGAAACAAAAGGTTTTAATTATCTCGAGTTTACTGCATGATCCAGATTTATTATTTCTAGATGAACCATTAAGTGGATTAGATGCAAATAGTGTGATGATTATTAAAGAACTTCTGGCACAGCTCGCTGCACAAGGAAAAACAATTTTTTACTCGTCGCACATCATGGATGTAGTGGAAAAAATCAGTAGCCGAATTATCTTACTTGTAGAGGGAAGGATAGTTGCGGATGGAAGCTTTGAGGAGTTAAAAGAACGAAGTAAAGAAGGGACACTTGAGGAGATATTTAATCAGTTGACAGGTTTTGATGAGCATAAAAGTATTGCTGAAAACATTGTTGCCACTGTCAGAGAGGGATGTGCCAATGAATGATTTGCAATCACTGAAAGTGTTGGATACTTTTAAAGGTTTATTTATAAGGTTTGGAATAGATTATGCTGTGATGAGAAAAATTTTGCAAACAAAGTTGACGATGGATCAGAGAAGGGTACCAACCATTTTTAATGGGTCAAAGAAAAAGGAAGGAAATCATTTTCTAAAGTCGTTAGGTTTATATGCGTTTTATGGTCTTATTTTAATTCCATTTATTCTTATGGGAAACAACTACATATTTCAAATGAGCCTCGTATTTGGAATGGTCATGTTTATTCTCATGACATCGATGATATCTGACTTCTCTTCAGTGCTGTTGGATGTACGGGATAAAAATATTTTGAATTCGAAGCCAATTAGCCGGAGAACAATCGGGGCCGCAAAGTTTTTTCACATCGTCATATATATGTCCCTATTAACGGGTGCGTTCGCAGCTATACCATTAGTAGTCAGCCTTTTTAGTAAAGGGATTTTATTTTCTCTTTTGTTTTTATTTGAGCTGGTTTTGATTTCCCTGTTTACTGTTGTGCTGACCGCATTAATCTACTTATTTATCTTGCGCTTTTTTAATGGTGAACGTCTAAAGGATATTATAAATTATGTGCAGATTATATTATCTATTAGTATCTTGATTGGTTATCAGGTCCTTGCAAGATCTTTTGAGTTCGTCGATCTAGACTTCACATATTCTTTTAGTTGGTGGAATGTATTCATACCAGCTTTTTGGTATGGCGCACCATTCGAATTGTTAATGAATCATAATGTCTCTAACTATATTATTGGTTTATCGATCCTAGCATTATGTATTCCGATTATATCTATTATGATTTATTCCCGATTGATGCCGTCTTTTGAGCGCAATTTGCAAAAATTATTAAGTGATACGAGCAAAAAAAGGAGCATAAATGGCCTTGATGCTTTATGTGCAAAAATAGTATGCAGGAACAAAGAAGAAAGAGTATTTTTTCAGTTTGCATCACTCATGATGAAACGAGAAAGAGAGTTTAAGTTGAAGGTTTATCCGACACTAGGCTTTGCGATTATATTTCCTTTTATCTTTTTATTTAATGAATGGAGAACGAATTCGTTCTCAGGACTTGCTGGCAGTAAAATGTTCTTCGTTATTTACTTTTGTAATTTGATGATTCCAGCAATTGTGCATATGCTAAAGTTTTCTGGAAATTACAAAGGGAGTTGGATCTATCGGGCTGCTCCGATTGAAGAGACATCCTCTGTCTACAGTGGCACAATGAAAGCATTTCTCGTAAAAATGTATTTACCTATTTATCTTCTACTTAGTATTTTATTTATTTGGATTTTTTCGATGGGAATTCTTCCGGATCTTCTCGCTGTCCTATTGGCAGGGGTAGTGCAGGTACTTCTTACCTATCGATTAATCAATATTGAGACATATCCTTTTTCTCGATCCTTTGAATTTGCTCAGGATTCAAATACAGCTATTATGATTATTCTCATGTTAATAACTGGCCTGTTTGCTGGAATTCATGTATTAGCTACAATAATCAATTATGGAATATATGTATATGTAGTTATTTTACTAATAACGACGATAATAGGCTGGCGTTTTACATTTCCAAGACAATCTAAAAGAGTCTTACTTGAAAAGTAAATAAAGGATGTCTATCCGTTTTGTAGAAAACTTCATAATACAAATATCGGAGGTTGTGATGACTCGACTTACAGATCATTTAATTGTTATCTCATTTGATTGCCTCTCTTCATTGGATTTCTCCATGTTAAAGGAGCTTCCGCATTTTCAGGAGTTTTTGCAAAAAGCATCTTTTTGTAACAATGTGGAGACGATTTATCCATCTGTTACATATCCCTGTCACGCTACCATCGTGACGGGTAATTATCCAAATCGGCATGGCGTAATCAATAACACTTTTCTACAACCAGGAGAACAGTCTCCCGATTGGTATTGGCATCGCCGTTATATAAAGGGTACCACATTATATGATGAAGCGAAAAAGGCAGGAATGACAACAGCTGCTTTATTATGGCCTGTGACAGCAAAGGGGAAAATTGATTACCATATGCCCGAAATTTTTGCCAACCGTCCTTGGCAACATCAAATTCCTGTCTCATTACTGAATGGAAGTGTCCTTTATCAGTTAGACATGAATCGTCGTTTCGGACATATTCGAAAAAGGCTCAACCAGCCAGAACTAGATGAATTTGTCTTGGAATCTACTGTTCATACGATTCAAACGAAGAAACCGAACTTAATGCTTGTTCATTTTACTGATCTTGATACGCAACGCCATTTACATGGTTTTTCCTCGACAGAAGCTCATGCGGCAATTCACCGACATGATATTCGGCTTGGGCGAATTATCGAAGCGTTAAAAGAGGGTGGTATCTACGAAAATGCAACTATTATTGCGATAGGAGATCATAGTGCACTCAATGAATCGAAGGCGGTCAAGCTGAATGTCCTATTTCGTGAGCAAGGTCTAATTAATGTTAATAAAAGAGGGAAAGTAATCGATTGGAAGGCATATTGCAATAGCTGCGATGGGTCCGCATATATTTATGTAAAAGATGACAAGACAAAGAAGATCGTTGCAGAAACTTTAAGAGACCTTTTCGAGGATAAAAAAAATGGCATTGAAAAGGTATTGACTGGTGAAGAAGCAGGCGTAAAGGGTGCAGATGGTAGCTCGGCTTTTATGATCGAAGCTCAACGAGGCTATTATTTTACAGAAGGGCTGGAAGGGGCATTTATTGATAGGATTACGGAGGAAGATGTGCAAGCGAAGCGATATACGCATGCCTGCCACGGCTATTCTCCTGAAAAAGAAAACTATACCACAATTTTGATGGCAACTGGAAAAGGAATACGTGAAAATACAATCCTTCCTGCCATGCATCTTATCGATGAAGGACCGACATTTGCTATGTTACTCGGTTTAGACCTTGGTGTCACAGATGGAAGAATTGTAAAAGAAATATTAACGATGTAAAGTTTAGACTTTTTGAATTATTGAGACTAGTTTTCCTGTACAATTAATAAATATAGTGTATTGGGGGGCTAAAGATGAAGCGTTATACGAAAACAGAAAATAGCTGGATGCTATATGATTGGGCTAACTCCGCTTATTCAATCATTATTACAACAGCAGTGTTTCCACTCTTTTATAAAGCAGCTGCTACGAATGCGGGAATTAGTGGAGCAAACTCTACTGCGTATTTAGGCTATACGATTGCTATTGCGACATTTATTTTAGCGATGATTGGGCCGATATTAGGGACAATAGCTGATTATCGAGGATTAAAAAAGAAATTTTTTATTGTCTTTTTTACGGTTGGTATTCTCGCCACCGCGATTCTGGCATTTGTACCTAGTGATAAGTGGTTGCTTTTATTAATATGTTACACATTGTCGGCAGTAGGATTTTGGGGAGCTAACGTATTTTACGATGCGTTTATCGTTGATGTGACGTCAGAGGAACGAATGAATCGAGTTTCGGCACGAGGCTATGGTTTGGGCTATATTGGTAGTACGATCCCGTTCATTATCAGTATTGCGATTATCATCTTGGCGCAAAGTGAGTCGATTCCCGTCTCTGTTACAAGAGCAAGTCAGATTGCCTTTCTTATTACCGCTATATGGTGGGGATTGTTCACGATTCCGCTATTTAAAAATGTTCATCAGATCTATTATATTGAGCGTGAACCTAAACCGATTATAAATAGCTTTAAGCGTCTAGGTCAAACATTTAAAGATATTCGAAAGTACCGGGCACTCTTTTTATTCTTACTCGCTTATTTCTTTTATATTGATGGCGTTGGAACAATTATTTCGATGTCTACTGCGTATGGATCTGATTTAGGCATTACTTCCACAAACCTTTTGATCATCTTATTTGCAACACAGGTGGTCGCCGCTCCGTGTGCAATTATATATGGGAAATTGGCGGAAAAGTATACAGGGAAAAAAATGTTGTATGTTGGAATCTTTGTTTATATTATTGTATGTATTTATGCATTCTTCTTAAAGACAACATTGGACTTTTGGATATTAGCTATGCTTGTAGGGACATCTCAGGGTGGCATTCAAGCGCTAAGTCGATCTTATTTTGCTAAACTTGTTCCTAAGGAAAAGTCTAATGAGTTTTTTGGCTTCTATAATATTTTTGGAAAGTTTGCTTCCATCATGGGGCCATTATTAGTTGGTGTAACTGCGCAAATGACTGGCCACTCTTCTTATGGTGTGTTCAGTTTAATTATTCTGTTTATTATTGGCATTATTATTCTTGCTTTTGTACCAGAACCTAAGGTTGATATCGCGGTGAAAAATACAACAAACATGGTATAGTCGTTATAAAAGCGAAAAGACGAGAGAATGTATATCTCCCGTCTTTAATCATGCCTAGATTAGCGTACGCCCTTCATATAACGTTGTATGATAGGAGTCACTAAGAAAAGCAGAACACTAAGTATAATTGCTGTTCCACCAATAATTCCAAAATAAAGCATTTCGGTTTCAGGTGTGTAAAATTTAACAAGTTGAGCATTTAATCCTTGGGCAGCTGCATTAGATAAGAACCACAAACTCATTGTTTGGGCCGAGAAAGCAGCGGGTGCCAATTTTGTAGTTGCAGATAATCCTACTGGTGAAAGGCATAATTCGCCTATAACGACAATAAAGTAACTAAGCACGAGCCATAACGGGTTTACCAATGAATTTTCGCCACCGAAGTATGCTGGTAATAGAATAACTAAAAATGATATGCCGGCGAATAATAACCCCAACGAAAACTTTTGAGGTATAGAAGGCTGGCGTTTACCTAATTTTACCCATAACCAAGCAAAGACTGGTGCTAAAGTGATGATAAATAAAGGATTTAAAGATTGGAACCAAGCTGGTGAAATATGAAAGCCTAAAAATTCTAATTGCGTACGTTTATCCGCATAACTGGCAAGAATGGTTGATCCTTGTTCTTGGATCGACCAAAACATAACGGAAGCCAGAAATAATGGAATAAAAGCGATAATTCGCGAACGTTCCACATCGTTTGTTTTTGGACTGCGATACATAACAACGAAATAGATCGTCGGAATAAGGAAACCAAGAATTCCTACTATTGTAATAAAAGATTTGATTGTAAGTAGACCTAATGGAATGCTAACGGCAATTATAATAGCGATTAGAGCGAAAGCAAGACCTATAATAGTGAATACTTTTTTCTTTTCAGTTGGTGATAGCGGATTTGCTATATATGTTCCTGCAAGACCAAGATTCTTTTTCTTCGTAAAAAGAAAAACTAATAGACCGAAAAACATTCCGACTGCAGCAATACCAAAGCCTAAATGGAAATCATATTTCATTCCGACTTCTCCGACAATTAAAGGCGAAAGAAATCCACCGAGGTTAATACCCATATAGAAAATACTGAATCCAGCATCACGGCGATTATCTGATTCACTGTATATATCTCCAACCATACTAGAAACATTAGGTTTCAGTAGGCCTGTACCAAGAACAATTAGTACCATAGAAACAAAGAACAGAGATACGCTTCCGGGTATTGCTAACGCAATATGACCAAGCATGATCAAAATTCCACCGTAAAATACTGCATGAGAAGTTCCAAATATCCTGTCAGCTAACCAGCCACCAATAATACCGGACATATACACTAGTGATCCATAAATAGACATAATGGCAAGAGCAGTATGCTCTTCAAGTCCTAGACCGCCTTTTGATACTTCATAATACATATAGAAAACAAGGATAGCTCTCATTCCGTAATACGAAAATCTCTCCCAAAACTCAGTGAAGAAAAGTGTAAACAATCCCTTTGGATGTCCAAAAAAGCCCTTTTGAGGAACACTTTCTACAATTTTCTGTTTATTTACTTCAGACATGAAAAAAATCTCCTTTAATTATTCTGATATAGCAATTAGTCTATTTTTTATTAATTAATAAAAAATGATCATTTACATTATAACCTTTTAAACGCTGTATGCTAAATAAATGCGTAAAATAAATTTCTTTAGAATAGTAAATAAATTGCAAAAAAAATGTCAATTGGTTCATTTATAATTAGTAATAGGGCTCAAATGCCATAAATAAAGCAATTACCTTGGGAATAGCGAAGTGAAACAATAGGTAAATTATGCTATATATTAGTATCATTGCCAAGAATACCATGTTTTTAAAGATGCTTATATAAAACAAGCGGACTACTTTCTTACCGAAAAATGGAAAGAACGGGTATGCACTTTTGTTCAGAATACGTTCAGATAGTTAGGATATACTAGGCGAAGTATAATATATTTACTTAAATCATTTAGAAGAGGGAATATTTGTCGATAAAAATTTTAAAGGATCACATTCTAGAATACCGTTATGACTCTTTAATTATCTGAATTTTCAATGCCTTAAGAACGGCAAAATGTATATAGTGCCGTGGAGTAGGATTTAGCTAAAACGAATAACAATCAAAAAGCATTTTAGATCGCAAGGGAATGACCAAAGTTAGTTGTTAGAGGAATTTTCAAATGAAAAAACAAGTTTTAATAATAAGTAGATAATGGTAGTATGTACCTATGACATAATTACTATATCATTCGGAGTTTAAATTCATTAAATATAACCTAATTATGGTACCGGCAACTACTTCATCAATTTCTTCCGAATCTAGAGTTATTTCGTCTTCAGATAAACAATGATAATTCTTTTTTATTATAGAAAGGAAAGTTACTAGATGGAAAAGAAACCTACTAAAAACGAAAAAATAAGTCTAGCTATGAAAGGGAGAACACTTTCAGATGAGCATAAGCTCAAGTTATCTGAAGCTAAAACTGGTGTGAAACGAACGGATGAGACTAGAGCAAAAATCAAACAAACGCTATTAGGAGATACAATTAATAACTTAAAAAAAGATCATCCTGTAATTCCTAAAACAAATATGAGTCGTACTCATTTAACAGCAGCAGATGTAAAAAAGATTCGAGACCGATATAGTAATGAAGAGGCGGTATCGATACGTCAACTTGCATTGGAGTATAATGTTAGTAGGCATACGATTCATAGTGTAGTTACTTACAAGCTTTGGAAATGATATATTTTTAGTAAAGAAATGTATTAAGGGGTGCCTATGAGAAGAATTATTGCAATCATTCTATCAATAGGAATTTTTTTAATTACTCTTTTTAGTTCATTCCATTTGATGGTTGGATCGGAAAAGGGTGCACCAAATGCGGAAAAAGGAAAATTAGATCTGTATGCTTGGGATTTCGAAAAAAAGGGTATTTTAAAATTAAATGGGGAGTGGGAATTCTACTCTGGTGAGTTGATTTTCCCACAGAAAAATAAAAATGTGTTTACTAAATATAGTCAGAAACGAAAAGTTGTTGACGTCCCTGGCTCATGGGACAGTTATCTTTCAGATGATGATACTGTTTATGGGATCGGGACGTACCGTTTAGTAATCCAAGTACCACAACAAGATACATATGGAATCGAAAAAAATACAATTCGCCATGCAAGTCGTTTATTTATAAATAGTGAAGAGGTCGGAGCAAGTGGGGTGCCTTCGAAAAATTTGACGGATTTTCGCTCTAGTGATGAAAAGTATATCGGGATGGGCGGGAGTGCTGAGAGTGAAATTGAAATAGTCGTTCACGTTGCGAATTATTACTATCCTACTGGTGGAATTATTCATTCACTTGAATTTGGAACATTTGATCAAATCATGTGGCAAAGAGATTGGAATAGAGCGTTAGATACCTTGCTCATTTCTGGTTATTTACTGTTTGGAATTTATTATTTTCTGACCTTTTTTCAGCGAAAAAGTGATGTATACCAATTGTATTTTAGTTTATTCTGTTTACTTCAGTCGGTATATTTATCGACTTTGAATGAACGGATATTCAGTTTGGTTTTCCCGAACATCGGAATAATAGCTATGACGGACCTACAAATGTTCCTTATTCATTCTTCCGTATTTTTCTTTTTAATGTTTATATATAAACTGTTTGAAGCATATGCAAATAAAAAGGTTATTCGCCTATTAAGTAGCTTATTAGCGATACAAGTGTCGTTATATGGAATTCCTAATATGAGTGAAACTTTACTTAGTGATGTATCAATGTCATTCAAGCTAACGATGATCGTTTTAATATTAAGTGTCGTGTTAATCTATGTCCTCATTCTATTAATAAAAGCATTTATTAATAGAACAGAAGGGTCTGAATATATATTAATTATCGTTACAACATTTTGTTGCTACGGATTACTATTAGGTCTTGATTTTCTATTTGAAATTGCATTTGGAAAAATGCCTGTATTTTTGTTTTTAGTGATGATAATGAACCTTTCTTTATTAATGGGCTACCGATTTCAATTCGCATATAAACAAGTAGATCAGCTCTCAAAAGATTTACTTACATATGACCACCTGAAAGATGAGTTTTTATTAAAAACAGCTCATGAACTTCGGACGCCTTTACATGGTATTTTAAATCTTTCTAAGTCGTTAATGGAAGGAAATAACGGTCCGTTACGATTAAAGCAACAAGAAAATGTTGTCTTTATTCATAATCTAGGGAAACGTTTAGTCACTATTGCCGAAGATTTGCTGCATGCCTCAAAAATTAAGCAAGGACAAATGAATATTTATCCAAAAATTTTAAATATAAAAGTAATTGAAGAGGTTTTGGCGGAAGTGAATTATTTAATACCACCATCAGAAGCTGTGAAGGTGATCAACACAGTCTCAAACGACCTGCCACTTGTCTATGTTGATGAGCAACAGCTGAAACAAATCGTATTCAATTTAATGTATAATGCGATTAAATTCACAAAACAAGGTGAAATTATTATCTCGGCGGAAGTTGATGATGAAGAATTGCATATTTCCATTTCTGATACTGGAGTTGGTATGGACGAAGAGCATTTAGCTCTCATTTTCACATCATTTTATCAGGTGGAGGGCAATTTTAAAGGAGAGTCAAAAGGTCTTGGATTAGGTCTTTCAATTGCTAAACAATTAGTTGAAGCATTAGGTGGTAGGATTTGGGTAACCTCTGAGTTTGGAAAAGGTTCTTGTTTTACTCTTGCAATACCATTAGCGAATGAGAGTCAGATGCACGACGTACTAGTAGAAGAAAAAGAAAACATTTTTTTTGGTGATATCCTTAATATGAATTTACCTATGAAGGTTGTAGGGGACTATAAATATACTATTTTAGTTGTTAATGATGAACATGTGAGCCTAAAAGAACAGATGGATTTAGTTACTTCCCTAAATTACACAGTCATCGCAGTGGATAATGGAGAAGAAGCGATAAAAGTTTTAAACAATGAAACGATAGATATGATGATTATAGATTTGGCGATGTCTAAAATATCGGGTTACGAGGTATGTAAAATTGTGCGAAAAGATTATCACTCAGTTGAATTACCGATTATTATCTTAACTGCGGCAGGGAAATTAACAGACTTATCGCTATATTTTGACGTAGGAGCGAATGACTTTTTACACAAGCCTATCCAAACGGAACAATTAAAAACAAGGGTAGAGTCCTTATTAGCCATCAAAAAGTCTGCACAAGATGCTGTTCATGATGAATTGAGCTATTTCTATGCGCAAATTACTCCACATTTTTTATACAATACACTTAATACAATTATTGGATTAAGTTATGGAGATGTAGATAAAGCACGTGAAGCATTAGAGCATCTTTCTATCTATTTTAGGGCCAAATTGGATTTCTATAATCATAATTCTCTTATTTCAATAAAGAAAGAAATGGAATTAGTGAAGTCCTATTTATCAATTGAACAAATGCGGTATCGGGACAGGCTAACGGTTTATTACGATATTGATGAAAGTGCATATGCAATGCTACCGTCAATGACGATTCAGCCACTTGTAGAGAATGCTGTTCAACATGGGATTGCAAAGAGAAGGTCAGGTGGATCCTTATGGATATCCATTCAAAAGGATACCGTAGGCGTTAAAATTGTGGTTAAAGATGATGGTATTGGTATACCGAAAGATAAAAAAGTGGAGCTGCTTAATGAGAAAAACGACGGAATTGGTTTTACGAATACCTTTAAAAAATTAAAATTAATGAAAAAAGCAAAGTTTTCATTAGAGAGTGATGAAGGGAAAGGGACGAAAGTAACGATCATCTTGCCGGAGGTGAAACATAATGAGGGTTATATTAATTGATGACGAGCAATTGGCATTAGAAGTACTGGAAATACAATTAAAGAAAATAAAAGATGTGGAAATAATTGATAAGTATACTGATCCATATAGGGCGTTTGAAGAAATAGAAAGACTTAATATCGATGTTGTATTTCTAGATATGGAGATGGGATCAATCCATGGGCTTGAATTTGCAGAGAGATTGATGACGAAATTTAATGATTTGGAAGTTATCTTTGTTACTGCACATCCACAATTTGCACTAGAAGCATTTGAAGTAAACGCGATTGATTATTTGTTGAAACCAGTAAGGATGGAAAGGTTAGAAAAGTCAATTGCAAAGCTGCAAGAAAAAGTTCAGCTATATCAAAAAAATAAAGTGTTGGAAGTCGCTAAAGAAAAATGTTTATTCGCTAAGACAATGGGAGGCTTTCAGTTATATGATACTGAAAAGAATATAGTAAAATGGCGCACAAAGAAAGTAAAAGAATTATTCGTTTATCTATGGCACTCTAAAGAAGAGGGCGTTCATAAACATCGATTAATGGAAGAATTATGGTCAGACGTGCCTGCAGGTAATTCAAATACATTAATTCATACAACGGTTTATCAATTGCGAAAGATCCTGAAAGAAATTGGTATTTTGAATCCTATTTCCTTCATGAATGAACAATATGTTTTGAATATCACTGTGGAGAGCGATCTATTAGAATTGGAAAACATAATGAAGCTTTCCGAAAAAACAGGGACAAATATCGAAAAGATTCTTCATTTATATGTAGGTGACTTTTTGGAAGCCGAGGGTTACAGTTGGGCTTTACATGAACAACAAAATATTAAAAGATCATTTTCGAAGTACTTGGAGGATTATGTATTAAGTGCCAAAGATGATATAGAACAATCCTATTTTGTTGAAATCTGTTTAGAAAAAATGATTGAGATGGAATCTTATGAAGAAAAGTATATTTACTTACTTATGGATCATTATGGAAAGACAAAAAGTGTCCAAAAAATGATCGCTCTTTTTCATGTATTCAAGAAGCAATGGTTAGATGATTTAGGGCTTGATGTACCTAGAGAAATGACAGAACTTTATCATAGATACTTAAATGAATAAAACCTTCTAAAAAAGACTATTAGACGCCTATTAAATGAGGTGTCTAGTAGTCTTTTTTCAATTTTCTAAGATTGCATACAAAATTTGTCTTATTTATCCCACTAAGTCTCTATACAAATGATTATTGTTTAATCAATGCAGATGTTCAGATTTTGTTCAGAGCTATTTTGCTATTGTATATAAGATGATTTACATCAAACAAATCAACTTATCAGGGCTATTTCATAGATAGGAAACTACATTATTACTTAACACGTTGAAAGAGTCAAAGCTAAAAAGGAGGAAAATATTAATGGGGAAAAAGATCAGTATCATTGCCTTTATTTTTGTACTAATATCCAATACTATTTTTACTAGTATTGGACTACCAGCACAAGTACAGGCAGTAAGCAATCCAGAAAAAAGCATTTTTACTAATGTGTCCTTAACGGATGAAGCAAGTAAACTAATCGATTTTGCAAAGCAGATTAGTCCAGAATCAATCATACATATAAAGTTAGACTGGGCACTTACAGCTGAAAATGTGGGAGAAGGAGATATACACTCTTTTAAACTTCCATCGGAATTGAAAGTTTCTAAGGAGGAAAGTGGTGTATTAACAGCACTGAATGACTTAGAAATAGGGTCATACGAAGTTGCTGGGGATGGCATTGTTACAGCGATTGTAAATGAAGAAACAGAAAGCCTTGTGGATGCAAACGGATCCTTAATTATTCCAGTTACTTTCGATAAGGAAGTAATTAAGGATAGTAAAACAGCAGCTCTTACATTTACCAATAATGGAGCAGCACGAGTTATCGATGTTATTTTTGAAGTAGAAGCTGAAGAAGGAACATCAGTAGAAGAACCTGAGGAGTCAGGGGATGTTGAAGAAGAGACAGTAGTGGAAAACACTGAGGAAACAGAAGATGTTGAACAGGATACAGTAGTAGAAGAAGGCGAGAAAACAGAAGAAATAGAGAGTGAAGAACTAAGTCAGGAACAAGATAGTAAAGATCTGAAAGCTGGGTCAAGTGTCGGCCTAGCAAGCACAGATGGGGTTGAAATTAAGGAGAATATACTTACGAATGTAGAGCTAACTCTACCAGGTGGTGGAGATCTCCCTAATCCAATGCCATCTCCAAGTGTTGAACCAGCTTTGGATCTTGAAATAAAATATGAATTTGCACTTCCAGATAATCATGGATATACAGCAGGATCAACTTTTACTTTTAAACTTCCTGACGTATTTAAAGTTCATAATAAGGCCGGTGGGGATCTTGTCAACTCACTCGGGACAAAATTTGGGTCATTTGAATTATTACCAGATGGAACTGTTACAATGACCTTCAATGAGGAAATTGAGAATAATTCTGATGTTCAAGGGTATTTGAGTTTTTGGACGGAAATCAAGGAAGACTTAGGTGGTAGTACAAATCAAACGATTAAATTTCCAATTGATGAAGGTCTAACAATTGATTTTGATGTAAGTTTTGAACCGAAAGTTGGATCCCCAATTGATAAAAGAGGCACGCCGAATAAAAAGTACAACGCGGAAACAATTACGTGGGAAGTTGACTTTAATAAGAATTTAACAAGTATTGAAAATGCGCAACTTCTTGATCCACTTGGAGACAATCAAGAGTTTGTCGCTGGTTCGATTAAAATCTATCCACTCGATGTGCAGCTAGATGGTACTGTTGTAGCTGGAAATGAGTTAACAGATCATTCCTTTGGTACAGCGTTCCCGTTGAATTTCGGCACTCTTGATTCTGCTTATCGTGTCGTTTTTGAAACGAAGATTACGGATGAAGATGGCACGGGATATGAAAACACAGCAACGCTTACAGGAGATAACATCGTAGATCTACCTGCAAAAGCTGAAGTTTCATTCAGTCGAGGAGAGCCTTTAGAGAAAAGCTCCGGTGAGTATAACCCAGAGACACAAATGATTACGTGGGAAGTAAAATATAATTATAATGAAAAAGCAATCGCAAAGAATGGTGCTTATTTAATTGATACATTTGGTGAAGGTCATGAGTTCGTTGATGGCAGTGTTAAAATTAAAGAAATAGAGATTGATCCTAACACAGGTCAAGAAGTTGGTGAGGGTACTAATTTTACTGACTTCAAAGTCACAGATGAAACAAATGGATTTAAGCTTCAGTTTAATGGAGGTATAAATAAAGCATATAAAATAACGTATCAAACTAAGGTTATAGATCGAATCATTAAGGATACAGATTTTACAAACGAAGTTACAGACGGTAATGAGCATAGCAAAGAATCTGGTAAATGGATAGGGCAAGAAGCTTTCCATAAATATCATTATAACGACCAAACTGATTATGGCGCTAAAACAACTAAATGGGGCATTTCAATTAATGGCGATAATAAAGTCATGAAAAATGTTGTTTTAACGGATACATTACCAAAAGGATTGACACTTGATAGTTATACGATCACACATGGTGGGGACTCCCTACCAGAAGATAAATATGTTTATAGTTATGACGAGACTACTGGTGAGATTAAGTTTGATTTTACAAATAAATTAGAACCAGTTACTAAAAGGATTTACATCGAATACACGACATCATTTGATTTTAATGAAATAGAAGATGGCAAGACATCTTTTACAAATGGTGCCAAACTTACATGGATTCCGGAAAATGGAACTGAATTAAAAGAAATGGAAAAAGAAGCTACATTTACACCAAATAATTACACACAACACAATGGTTCCAAAGGCGGTTCATACAACGCTGTTACAAAAGAAATCACTTGGGAGATTGGTGTAAACTATACTTCCAAAGAAATTGGAAATGCGATTGTTGAAGATATCATCTTAGGCAAGCAAAACTTCGATTTAAGCTCAATCGAAGTATATAAAATGACGATAGATTCAAATGGTAATTGGAAAAAGGAAGACGAAGCATTAAAGATTGACGACGATTATGAGGTGGACTCAATTGTAGGACCAACTAATGAACCAGGATTTAAAGTAACACTTGGAAAAATAAGCGAACCCTATGTCATTGTTTATAAAACAGATCTTAAAGATCAATTGATTACTAAATCTTATAACAATACAGCAACGTTAAAAGATGGAGAAACCCATCTAACAGATTTAAAGACAACTGTTTCTGTTGGGGATAACGGTGGAAAATATACAGGTAAAGAAGCAAAGCAAAATGAAGATAATCCAAGAGTACTCAATTGGAAAGTGTTTATTAATCCGACGCAATCGACAATATCCAATGTCGTAGTAACAGACAAACCAAGTTCAAATCAGCTTATATTATTAGAGTCATTTGAGCTGTACGGAACGACTGTTGAAACAAATGGAAGTATTGTGAAAAATGCTGAGGACAAATTAGTCGAGGGTAAAGATTACACATTAGAATTTAAAGAAGACGAAGATGGCAACGAATATTTTGAATTGGCATTTGAAAACGATATTGATCGCCCATATATTTTAGAATATGACACGTTTATTATGGCGGGAAATAATCAATTCGTTAATAACAACGCTTCACTTACAGGCGAACAAATTACCAATGAAGAGACAGGGACAGAGCATAAACACCAAGTGAAATTAACAGGTGCAGGTGGTGGTATTGATGGTCGCGTAGGTCAACTTCAAGTAACGAAAGTCGATGCGGCGGACTCAGATGTAACACTTGCGGGAGCTGAATTCACACTGTTTGATAGTTCAGGTAAGATTGCAGTCAAGACGCTGACAACAGAAGCAGATGGTACAGTAACATTTAAAAACCTTATATTCGGTGACTATATTTTGAAAGAAACAAGAGCGCCAGATGGCTATGTTGGCGGTATAGCAGATGAAAAGAAAATAACAATTGATAAGGAGCTTACCGAGGGTAGCAAAGATGGTAACTCAGTAATAATCGAAAATAAGAAAATAATCCATGCTGTCGAGCTAGAGAAAATAAATAGCGAAAACCCAGACAAAAAGCTAGAAGGTGTAGAGTTCAAGCTACAACAAAAAGTTGACGATAATTGGGTAAATATAGAAACACTATCTACCAACGATAAAGGAATCATTTACAAAGATGAATTGAAACCAGGTGACTATCAATTTGTTGAAACAAAATCCAGGCTTGGTTATGAACTAGATAAAACACCAATTCCTTTCACTATTAAAGAAAAACAAACGGAGAAAATAACGGTCACTAAAAAGAACACGAAAACAAAGATGATAATAGAAGGTAAGAAAGAGTGGAAAGATGAGGATTCTTCAGAACGTCCACAGTCAATCGTTGTAGAACTACTTCAAAATGGTAAAAAAATAAAAGAAGTAGAGGTTACAGCTGCAAATGAATGGACGTATAGTTTTGTAGCATTAGATGAATACGACGATGAAAGTAAAGAGTATATCTATACTGTAAAAGAAAAAGAAGTGGAAGGGTATGACTCATCTGTCGACGGTTTTAATATTACCAACGTTCGTGCAGGTATAACATCAGTAGCAGGAACTAAAACATGGAAAGACGATAATGCAAAAAATCGTCCGGAAATGATTGAGGTGAACCTACTTAAAAATGGTGTCGTAGCAGCAACGCAAGAAGTTACCGAAGCAGATAATTGGTCATATAGCTTTCAAGATTTAGCTAAATATGACGAAGACGGCGTAGCGTACGAATACACGGTGAAAGAGCAAGGTGTTCCAGGGTATAAATCAGAAGTTGATGGGTTCAATATTACCAATATCAAATCTGAGCAAATATCAGTTATCGTAACAAAAGGCTGGAAAGATGATAATGCAACAGATCGCCCAGATTCCATTCAAGTAAACCTTTTAAGAAATGGTGATCCATTCAAAGAAGCAAAAGTAACAGCTGAGAATGAGTGGACATATAAGTTTACAGACTTAGAAGCTTACGATGACGAAGGTGTAACGTATGAATACACAATCGAAGAAGTAGAAGTAGCAGGTTATGAAACAAAAATTGATGGTTTCGATATTACCAATCTACGAGTTGGCAAAACATCAGTAGAAGGCACGAAAAAATGGAAGGACGAAAATGCAACAGATCGTCCAGAAATGATCAAAGTGGACCTATTACAAAATGGTAAAGTAGTTGACACTAGAGAAGTTACAAAGGAAACAGAGTGGAAGTACCTATTCACAGACTGGCAGAAGTATGATGATGAAGGTGTGGCCTACAATTACGCAGTGAAAGAACATGCAGTTGATGGATATAATTCAACTGTAGACGATTTCGATATTACCAATGTTCGTACTGGTACGACATCAGTGGAGGGCACGAAAAAATGGAAGGACGAAAATGCAACAGATCGTCCAGAAAAGATCAAAGTAGACCTATTGCAGAATGGCAAGGTAGTTGATACTAGAGATGTCACTGCGGAAACGGACTGGAAGTACGTGTTCGCAGATTTGCAGAAGTATGATGAGGAAGGTCTCGCTTATAATTATGAAGTGAAAGAACATGTTGTCGAGGGATATGAGTCAACGGTAAAAGGCTTTAATATTACCAACGTTCGTGTTGGAACAACATCAGTAGAAGGCTCGAAAACATGGAAAGACGATAATGCAAAAGATCGTCCAGAAATGATTAAAATAGACCTATTGCAAAATGGTAGCATAGTTGACACGGAAGAAGTTACAGCTGAAATGGAATGGAAGTACCTGTTTACAGATTTGCAGAAGTATGATGTCGAAGGTGTCGCCTACAATTACGCTGTGAAAGAACAGGCGATTGATGGATATAATTCAACTGTTAATGGTTTCAACATTACGAACGTTCGTGTTGGTACAACAACAGTAGAAGGCACGAAAACATGGAAAGACGATAATGCAACAGATCGTCCGGAAATGATCAAAGTGAATCTACTAAAAAATGGCGTTGTAGATAGAACAGTAGAAGTTAAGGAAGATAATTGGTCATATAGTTTTACAGACTTGTATAAATATGACGAAAACGGCGTAGCATACGAATACACGGTAAAAGAGCAAGGTGTCCCAGGGTATAAGTCAAAAGTTGATGGTTTTGATATTACCAATATCAAATCTGATCAAATATCATTGATAGTAACAAAAGGTTGGAAAGACGATAATGCAACAAATCGTCCAGATTCCATCCAAGTGAACCTTTTAAGAAATGGTGAATCATTTAAAGAAGCAAAGGTAATAGCTGAAAATGATTGGAAACACGAATTTACAGACTTAGAAGCTTACGACGAAAATGGTGTAGTATATAAATACACTGTCGAAGAAGAAAAAGTAGTAGGTTATGAAACAAAAGTTAATGACTTTAATATTACCAACGTTCGCGTTGGTACAACATCAGTAGAAGGAACAAAAACATGGAAAGATGGTAACGCAATTGACCGTCCTGAAGTGATTAAGGTAATCCTATTACAAAATGGTATTATAGCAGCAACGAAAGAAGTTACAAAAGAAGATAAATGGTCATATAGCTTTAAAGATTTAGCCGAGTATGACGAAGACGGTGTAGCGTATAAATACACTATTGAAGAAGAAAAAGTATCAGGTTATGACACAAAAATTGAAGGCTTCAACCTTATCAACGTCCGTGTTGGTACAACATCAGTAGAAGGAACAAAAACATGGAAAGACGATAACTCAAATGATCGTCCGGAAATGATCAAAGTTGACCTTTTACGCAATGGTGAAATTGTTGATACTAAAGATGTTAAAGCCAAAGCAGACTGGAAGTATTTTTTCTCAGACTTGCCAAAGTATGACGATGAAGGTGTACCATACAATTATGAAGTGAAAGAACAGGCTGTCGAGGGATATGAAACAACTGTCGAAGGCTTCAATATTACCAATGTTCGTATTGGTACAACTTTAGTAGAAGGAGTTAAAACATGGAAAGATGGTAGCGCAAGTGACCGTCCGGAAATGATTAAGGTAAACCTTTTACAAAACGGTGTCATAGTAGCTACGAACAATGTTACAAAAGAAGATAAATGGTCATATAGCTTTAAAGATCTATTTAAATATGACGAAGATGGTGTAGCATATAAATACACTATCGAAGAAGAAAAAGTATCAGGTTATGATACAAAAGTTGAAGGCTTTAATCTTACCAATGTCCGTGTTGGTACGACATCAGTAGAAGGCACTAAAACGTGGAAAGATGATAACGCTGGTGACCGTCCCGAAATAATTAAGGTAAAGCTTTTACAAAATGGTGTTGTAGAAACAACGAAAAAAGTTACAAAGGAAGATAAATGGTCATATAGCTTTAAAAATTTAGCCAAATATGATGATGACGGTGTAGTGTATAAATATACTATAGAGGAAGAAAAAGTATCAGGTTATGATACAAAAGTTGATGGCTTTAACCTTACCAATGTCCGTGTTGGTACAACATTAGTAGAAGGAACAAAAGCATGGAAAGATGATGATGCAAGTGATCGTCCCGAAATAATTAAGGTAAACCTATTACAAAATGGTGTTGTAGCAGGTACGAAGGAAGCTACATCAGCAGGAAAATGGTCGTATATCTTCAAAGACTTAGCCAAGTATGACGAAGATGGTATAGCGTACAAATACACTGTGAAAGAGCAAGGAGTTCCAGGATATAAATCAGAAGTTAATGGGTTTAATATTACAAATACTAAATCCGCAAAAATATCAGTTATAGTAACAAAAGGTTGGAAAGATGATAATGCTAAAGATCGTCCAACATCAATTGATGTTCAACTTCTAAGAAATGGGGAAACATTCAAGGACGTAGAAGTTAAAGCAGAAAACGATTGGATATATGAGTTTAAAGATTTAGAAGCTTATGATAGTGATGGTGTTGCATATAAATACACTGTCGAAGAAGACAAAGTAGAAGGTTACATCACAAAAATTGAGGGCTTCGACCTTACCAACGTCCGTGTTGACAAAACATCAGTAGAAGGAAAGAAAACATGGAAAGACAATAACTCAAAAGATCGCCCGGAAATGATTAAAGTCGACCTTTTGCGCGATGGTGAAGTTGTTGACACTAAAGAAGTTTACGCCAAAGCAGACTGGAGGTATGTTTTCTCGGACTTGCCTAAGTATGATGGTGAAGGCGTTGCATACAACTATGAAGTGAAAGAACAGGCTATAGAGGGATATGCCGCAACTGTTGAAGGCTTCAATATTACCAACGTTCGTGTTGGTACGACATCAGTAGAAGGCACTAAAACATGGAAAGATGATAACGCAAATGACCGTCCGGAAATGATTAAAGTCGACCTTTTACGCGATGGTGAGGGTGTTAACACTAAAGAAGTTAACGCCAAAGCAGACTGGGAATATTTCTTCTCAGATTTGCCAAAGTATGACGACGAAGGCGTCGCATACAACTATGAAGTGAAAGAACAGGCTATAGAGGGATATGCCGCAACTGTTGAAGGCTTCAATATTACCAACGTTCGTGTTGGTACGACATCAATAGAAGGCACTAAAACATGGAAAGACGGTAGCGCAAGTGACCGTCCCGAAATGATTAAGGTAAACCTATTACAAAATGGTGATATAGTAGCCACGCAAGAAATTACAAAAGAAGATAAATGGTCATATAGCTTTGGAGATTTATCCAAATATGACGAAGCCGGTATAGCATATAAATACACTATTGAAGAAGAAAAAGTATCAGGTTATGAAACAAAAGTTGATGGATTTAACCTTACCAACGTCCGTGTTGGTATAACATCAGTAGAAGGAACAAAAACATGGAAAGACGATAACTCAAACTATCGTCCGGAAATGATCAAAGTCGACCTTTTACAAAATGATAATGTAATCAAGACAGTTGAAGTGACGGCTAAAACAGATTGGACTTACAGCTTTGAGGATTTAGCGGAGTTTGATGAGAACGGTGTAGCTTACTCGTACACAGTCAGAGAACAACCTGTAGCTGGTTATACATCTATTATAGAAGGCTATAATATTACCAATATCTTAGACCCAGCTAAGCCAACAGAGCCAACAGAACCAACAGAACCAACAGAACCTAGTGAAGAAGTTGTTAAGCCAGGTGGCGAAGTTAAACCTGATAAAGGAAATAAACAAGATAATTCTGGAGACAAACTTCCACAAACTGGGGAAGAGCAGTTTATGTATATGATGATTGCAGGATTCTTGTTGCTATCTGCGGGTGGAATATTAATCTTCCGTCGAAAAAAGAACGTGGAATAAAGTGAGGGATGGGAAGATTCTATGAAAAATGCAAAGTTAATGATTGGTATTGTGTTTTCGCTTGCGGGATTGACCCTAATCTCGATTCCTCTTTATCACGAATGGCAACAAGGAAAAGAGTTGAGGGCTTTAGAGAATGCCCTCTCTCTAATTTCTGAATCTGAAGAAGAACAGGTCTTTCTTTCGGAGATAGACAATCTTTCTTTTACTGAAGAGCAGGTAAAGGGAGTACTAGAGCTTGAGATTCCATCTATAGAATTAAAGCAAAAAATTTTAGGCGAGACGACAGAAAAAAACTTAAATATCGCGTTAACACAGATAAAAAAGTATCAAGTTCCTGGAAGTGGAAATTTTACAATTGCAGGACACAGAGGATATCGAGATAAAAGACTTTTTAGCCGTTTACCCAAAGTAAATGTTGGTGAAAAGGTATATTTACATGCTGGTAATCAATTATTTGTATACGAAGTCACGAGTTCTAAAGAAATAGATCCTTCTAAAGTAGAAATTCTAGATGACCATCAAGACAAAAATGAAATCACTATGATTACATGCACGGTATCGGGATCAGATCGAATTGCTGTAAAAGGTGAATTGATTGAAACCATTGATAAATAGCATAACAAGTTGACACTTTCTTTATGGTCCGAGAGCAAATATCCATCTGCTCTCGGACTTTCTGTTTACTTTTGATTGGGAGCTATATACCAGAAGAATATTGACTTTCAGCAGACCAATCTACATATCGTGGCTGCTGTTCTTCTTTTGTCTAGAGTGATTTTGATTTTTTACCTTATGAGAGCCACTTAAAGGTTCAGGTTGGCTTGATTGCTTGTTCTTTGCTTTCGTTGGCTTTTTGTCCATGTGGTAGCACCCTCCAGAAGATGATTTGCAACAAAGTAAATTTCGTTGCCCATGTTATTTTACTCAAAAATTGCAATAATATTAGGGGAAAGACAAAGATATGTATTGAATAGGAAAGAAATGTCCTGAGTGAAACTTAACTCAGGGGCATTTCTTTTTACTATTTTAATGAATATGAAAATTTACATAACTTAAACAAAGCGTTAATAAAAGCTTTACTATTGGTTGTTATATTATTTATGAGGTACAGAAAGAAAGCAGGTGAATGATAGATTGGAAAAAGCAAGTGTATATGTCGATAGATCTTTAAAGATAGAAAGTAATTCTAATGATAAGATCAGTAAATTCCGTAAATCAATCAGAAAGAATTTAGTCCTCTATTTATTAGTCATTCCTGTACTAGTTTATTTTTTAGTCTTTAAGTACATCCCAATGTATGGTTTGCAGATTGCCTTTAAGGAGTTTATTGCAACAAAAGGGATAGGTGGTAGCCCTTGGGTGGGAACAGAGCACTTTATCCGCTTTTTCAATAGCCATTATTTTTGGAGATTGATTCAAAATACGCTAGGTATCGGCATTTATCAGCTAGTTGTCGGTTTTCCAATTCCCATCATACTAGCGCTACTAATTAATGAGATACGTAATAAATCACACAAAAGCTTTATTCAAACCGTTACATATGCTCCGCATTTTCTCTCTGTCATTGTATTAGTGGGTATGCTGTTTTTATTTTTATCACCAACTAATGGAATTGTTAATCAAGTAATTATTTTGTTTGGCGGAGAACCTGTTCATTTTATGACAGAATCGAAATGGTTTAAATCTATCTACGTATTTTCTGGTGTATGGCAACAGATGGGATGGAGTTCTATTATTTATTTAGCTGCACTTTCTGCTGTTGATCCTCAACTTCATGATGCGGCAAAAATAGATGGGGCAAGTAGATTACAAAGAATATGGTATGTAAATTTGCCAACAATCCTACCGACGATCATTATTCTGCTCATTTTGCAATCCGGTGATATTTTAAGCGTAGGTTTTGAAAAAGTATTTTTAATGCAGAACCAGTTGAATATGGAAGCTTCCGACGTCATTGCCACCCACGTATATCGATCTGGAATATTAGGAGCACAATATGATTATTCTGCTGCGATCGGGTTATTTGAATCTTTAACTAATTTTATAGTGCTATTGATGGTCAACTACTTTGCTAAAAGAACAAGCTCAACAAGTCTTTGGTAATAAAGATAGGAGAGATGAAATGATTAAGGAGAGTATAGGGGACAGATTATTTGGATCCGTAATTTACGTAGTATTAGCTATCTTATCTATATTAATGATCTATCCGCTTGTTTACGTTTTTAGCGCTTCGATTAGTGACCCCACTGCCATATTAAAAGGGGAGGTTTGGTTATTACCGAAAGATATAACGTTCGACTCCTATAAGAAGGTATTTCAAAATAGTCAAATTCTAATAGGTTATCGGAATACGGTTATATATACATTACTTGGTGTAGTGATCAATTTGGTGCTTTCTATCATGATTGCTTTTCCATTATCCCGAAAAGACTTTAAGGGGAAAAATTTCATTACGATGATAATAGTATTTACGATGTTTTTTAGCGGTGGAATGATCCCTACATACTTATTAGTTAAAAATTTAGGTATGTTAAATACAATTTGGTCTGTGTTAATACCTGGTGCAGTTTCCGTTTATAACGTTATTATTATTAGGACATTTTTTCAAGGTATTCCTGACGAACTTCGAGAGTCTGCTGAAATGGACGGTTGTTCAAATATGCAATATTTGTTCAGAATATTGCTTCCATTATCAAAGCCGATTATCGCTGTTATGGTGTTATTTTATGGAGTCGGACATTGGAATGCATTTTTTGACGCATTAATTTACTTAACAGATCAGAACAAATTCCCATTGCAATTATTTTTGAGAGACATGCTTATTAAGGATGATATGTCTAATATGGCACAAATGAGTGATGAAATAGTCTCTCGTTATCTAATGCAAATAGAGGGGTTGAAATATGCGGTAGTAGTGGTAGCAAGCTTGCCTATGTTGATTCTTTATCCATTTTTACAAAGGTATTTTGTAAAAGGCGTGATGATTGGTGCTTTAAAAGGTTGATGAATTTAACAGCGTTATTATGAGGAGGGATGCCTTTGAATCTATAAAAGATTTTTGTCATTACATAGTTAATATAAAAGGGAGAGGGGTTATGTAAATGAAACGAATTCTAGTTGCTATAATTGCATTGATGCTCCTAGTTTTGAGTGCTTGTGGTTCTATAAAGGATGATGCAAAACAGAGTACGGAAGCGAAGACAGTAGCAAAAGATAATTTCAATGAAACGGGTCTCCCGATAGTTAAAGAACCAATTGATCTGACATTCTTTACGGGAAAATCAACGATTAATACTGATAAATTTGAAGAAACGCTTGTTTGGAATAAGTATGCAAAGAAAACAGGAGTCAATGTAAACTTTGAGTTAGTTCCATTTGAAAGTCTTACGGAAAAAAGAAATCTTGTCCTTGCGAGCAATGATTATCCGGATGCATTTTACTCCGCAAGGGTAACTGCAGCAGACCTTTCAAAGTATGGGAAACAAGGAGTTTTTATCCCGTTAAATGACCTGATTAATAAATATGCACCAAATTTTAAAAAATTATTGGATGAAAATCCTGATATGAGAAAAGGATTGACGATGCCTGACGGAAACATCTACTCATTTCCATCTTTCTATGATCCATCATTTTTACCAATGTTGATAGGAACGCCAATATGGCTAAAACAGGAATGGCTAGATCATTTAGATATGAAAGAACCTGAAACGACAGAAGAGTTTTACCAGTTTTTAAAAGCTGTAAAGGACACGGATTTAAATGGTAATGGCAAAGCAGATGAAATACCATATAGTGGTGTAGGAACCGGTGCATTGATTGACCAACTTAAAGGCGCTTGGGGATTAGGAACAAGAGGATTGGGCCATAGATTTGTTGATATTAATCCAGATACAAATGAACTTCGATTCTTCCGAACGAATGATAAGTATAAAGAAGTGCTTGAATATGTGCACACTCTTTATAAAGAAGGATTGATCGATCAGGAGATTTTTACTCAGGACAGCAATCAGCAATATGCTAAAGGCATCGATAATAGGCTTGGTGCATCCATGTTGCCAAACCCAACTATGTTATTCAATGATGATGGGTTCATAGGACTAGGTGCATTGGAAGGACCTCATGGCGATCAATTATACAGTCATGTAAAAGTGCCGATGGTTCATGTTGGAGCTTTTGTAATCACAGATAAAAATAAAAATCCAGAAGCGACTGTGAGATGGATGGATCACTTCTATAGCGAAGAGGGAGCCTTGTTCTATTTCATGGGCGAAGAAGGAAAAACATACGAGAAAGCTTCAGATGGATCATTACAATTCACTAAGGAAATTACGGATAATCCAAATGGACTTTCGCAAGACCAGGCTTTAGCAAAATACTTCACGTGGCTTGGAGGAAGTTATCCAGGATATGTTAAAGAGCAATGGTTTAAAGGGTCTGAAACTCTTCCCAACTCCATTGAAACTGGGAAAAAGGCAGAAAAACATGTAATTGATGAGATTTGGAATACGTTTAACTATACGGATGAAGAAACATCGTATTTGCAATCTCAAGGTGCTGACATGGATGCTTATATCAATGAAATGGAAGCTAAGTTTATCGTGGGAGATGCACCATTTAATGAATGGGACAAATATGTTAAAAACGTCGAAAAAATGGGCTTAGAAGAATACATGAAAATACAGGAAGCTGCTTATGAACGCTATATGAAATAAAGGAAAAAGAGCCAGAAAGCTATTTTTAATGGCTTTCTGTTTTTTCTATTAAGAGGAGATAAGAAATGATGAAAATTGGGAAATTATACCAGTTGAGTGAATGGGCAATGAAACTAGCATTAGTGAATTTACTTTGGCTTCTCTACAGTGTACTGGGACTACTTATTTTCAGTCTCTTTCCAGCTACTTCAGCCATGTTTTATATCATTCGAAAATGGCTAATAGGTGAGACGGAAATCCCATTGTGGAAAACATTCCATCAGCAATTTAAGAGTGATTTTAAGCAGATAAATATTATTGGAGTCCTATTCTTTTTGATCGGTCTTTTGTTATTTATTGATGTAAGATTTTTTATATCTTCTCATAATCCTCTATTAAATATAGCTGGTATCTTTGTTTTACTTGTTGTCTTTATATATGCTGCTTGCTTGATATATATTTTCCCTATATATGTTCATTACCAACTAAGAACGCTCGAGTATTTAAAATCTTCCTTTATCATTGCCCTCGGAAGACCCATACAAACTTTTCTTATGATTCTAGGGGTAGCAGTGATTGGATTGTTATTTAAGTCAGTGCCCGGTTTAATTCCTTTCTTCTCCGGAAGCTTTTCCGCCTTAATTTTAATGAAGGTTGCTTCCATTTCGTTTGAAACTAAGCCATCTTATTTATAGTATCTTCAACTATTTTAACTATTTGGTAAATTGAAATTAGCCTACAGTTGGAAACTATACAAGGGTCAGAACCTACAATGAAATTTTTAACTTTAAGTGAAAAAGGGTACTAGGTTATTAAATCAGTCTAAGTGTGCTATTGTCTGTCAAGGTGAGCATCAGAAAAGCCAAAAGCCCCCACAGGATTTTTGTGAGAGCTTTTGGTTTTTGTATTAAAATTTTGTGATGCTAGCCATCGCTTGGGTTTACTCCATCATCTCTGAAATGATTTCATATGATCTTAGACGGTCTTCTTGATGGAAGATTTGCGAGTTGATGATGATTTCATCTGCTTTCGTTTCATCTAAGAAGCGTTTGAGTCCCTGTCTAACGGTTTCGGGATTACCGACAATGGTTGAGCGTGGATCGAGCGTTCTTCCGATAGATGAGCGCTCAAGCTCGCTTGAGACATCATTGATATGATCAACAGGTGGTTTTAGTTTCGTTGGCTGCCCTCTGACTAAGCTTAAAAATTGTTGTTGTTGTGAGGTTGCTAGCCAACGTGCTTTTTCATCTGTATCTGCAGCAATTACATTGACGCCTACCATTGCGTATGGCTTCTTGAAAGCATCTGATGGTTGAAAGTTATCGCGATAAAGCTCAAGTGCAGGCAATGTATAATCCGGTGCAAAATGACTTGCAAAGGAAAATGGTAAGCCTTTTTGCGCTGCAAGCTGGGCGCTAAAGCCGCTTGAGCCAAGAAGCCATATCGGTATTTCAAGTCCTTCTCCGGGGATAGCACGTACACGAGCAGAAGGATTGTACTTAAAGTATGCTTGAAGTTCTTCCAATTGCTGTGGAAATTCTTCCGCACCTCTACTTAAAGTTCTTCGTAATGCATGTGCGGTCGCCTGATCACTTCCTGGAGCACGGCCAAGACCAAGATCAATCCGTCCAGGATATAGAGCTTCTAGTGTCCCAAACTGCTCTGCGATGACTAGGGTAGCATGGTTGGGTAGCATGACTCCACCTGCTCCAACACGAATCCTCTTTGTTGCACCGGCAATATGTCCAATGAGTACCGATGTTGCAGAGCTCGCTATACCGGGCATATTATGGTGTTCGGCAAGCCAGTAACGATTAAAGCCTAAATTCTCGGTGTATTGTGCTAATTCGACACTATTTATAAATGACTGTTCTGCATTGCTTCCCTCAATGATAGGGGCTAAATCTAGAACGGATAATGGAATATCGTGGAAAAGCCTTGTTTGAGTTAAACTCATCCTTTTTCCTCCTTAAAGGTATATCTATACGAGAAGGATACGGCTTTTATAATGCCGCGTCCAACAATCTGTCTTTCGTTTACTAAGGAAAAGGGTAGGGGAGGTTAATGTTTGTTCTATGTTGCGATGTTTGCTATTTTTACACTATAAGATAATTATCCCATCACAAGAATGATTGCAATATTATTTGCATTGAAAAAGCGATCATCAGAGGAGCATGTATATGAGATTAAATAAATTTATTAGTTCGACAGGGCTTTGTTCGCGTAGAAAGGCAGATGATTTAATTGCACAAGGGAAGGTAGTAGTCAATGGAGAAGTAGCTACATTAGGACTAGCGGTAGATGATAGAGATGTGGTTGAAGTAGATGGGAAGGTATTAGTGCAAAAGAAAGAGGAAGAAGTGTATATTGCCTTAAATAAGCCACCAGGTATAACTAGCACTACAGAACAACATATCGATGGAAATATTGTTGATTTTATCAATCACGATCAGCGAATATTTCCGATTGGCAGACTTGATAAAGAGTCGGAAGGGTTGATTCTACTAACAAGTGATGGAAATATTGTCAATGAAATTTTACGAGAAGAAAATAACCATGAAAAAGATTATATTGTAATGGTAAATAAAGAGATTACTCCGTCTTTTATTGAAGGCATGTCCGATGGAGTGGAAATATACAATCCTGTTAAAAATGAATATACTACGACTAAAAAGTGTAAGGTTCTACAATTAAATAATCGTAGTTTTAAAATTACGCTATCTCAAGGTTTAAATAGGCAAATTCGCAGAATGTGCACTCAATTTGATTACCAGGTATATAAGTTGCAACGGGTTCGTGTAGCACATATTACTCTTAAAGGATTGGAACTTGGTCAATGGAGGAATCTAACGGAGGATGAGGTTCAGAAATTCAAACACGCAAGAAACAATTAATTTCCATATTAGTTGTTTCTTTTTTTTTTTTTTTTATTTTTGATGTTTGCAATTATGTGTACAAGTAAACAATATGTTTTCATTGTGTGTTCATAAGTGTAAACTTGTATACAAAACTGTACGCAATCAACGGTATCAAGGTGTACGCTGATATGTATACGTGTATACACTAAAGTAAACATGTGTACGTATTTGTTTTCTTTATGTGCGTAATTGACGTATGTATACATTTCCTTTATTGTTAATATTATAGTGATTTTCAATTAATTATAGAAAAGGGTGGTTTAATGGGCAATTCAAGAATTGCAGCGATTGATGTTGGTAACGATTCGATAAAGGCGCTTTTTGGGAAATTAGATTCTGAGCTATACATACCGAATGTCATTGCAAGAGATAGAGAAGATAGACCAGTTATAGGAATTGAAGAATTAGATGCAAAATCACCATTAGATGGGATTCATATTAGGGTTCACTCTCCAGCCTTAAAAGAGAATAATGTGATTTATCGTGTTGGTAATTTAGCTACGAAGAGTGATAATTCAACTGAATTAGATCCGGGGAGCAGTAAATCAGAAGAGGATCAAACGCTGGTTATGCTATTTGCTTCGTTGGCGCTTGATGCTGTTAATGAAAAAAATTCAAAAGTATTCCAAAAAACAAATAATGTTATTGATGCAAATTACACACTTGGAACTGGTTTGCCCCTTCGTGAGGTGAAAGAAGGAAAAGATGTTGGCTATCGCTCCCAGCTTTTAGGATCGGTTCATCAAGTTGAGTTTTTAGTGACTCCTCAATATCAAGGTTTAAAAGTGAATATTAAATTTGATGAAGTAAAGGTATACCCTGAAGGATTCGCTGCTTTTATTAATCTTGTAATGGATAATGACTTGAATATTATTAATAAAGACTTAATTGATAAAAGAATACTTATTCAAGACATTGGTGGGTTATCAACGGATATTGCGGTTATTAAAAACCGGAATGTGGACGATGATAAAGCGCAAGGATTTAACTTAGGAGTATCAGAATCATTAGAAGCGATCAGAGAAGAAATCAGATCAAAGCATGGTGTCGAATTAGATAGCCGTAGAGATGTGGTAGAAATTATTACGAAAAATAATAATAGAAATCATATTATGGTAAAAGGAAGTCGGACAAGTGTTCATGATATAACGGACAGAATTCTTCTTGAGCTAGCGAAGAAGGAATATCGTCATTTACGTAATATCTGGCAGAAAAACTCACAAACAGAAATCTGCTATTTTGTTGGTGGCGGATCGATGGTTTTAAAAGATTATATTAAGGCATTAAATAATAGTTTAGATGGATACAATATTGAATTTTTCGAAGATGAAAAAGAGAGTATTTGGATGATGGCTAATGCTTATTATAAATTAATCTCTGATTTTTCAAGAAAAAACAAAAAAGAAATGATAGTTAAAGAGCCAGAAAGAAAAACGGTGAAAAATTAATAGGATGATTCCATGATGAAAAAGGGGACGACCGGGATACAGAGAGGACAGGCGATTACATTTCGTCTGCCTTCTGACATGCCAGATCATATATTAATGAAGTTGCAAAGATTAAAAGAGACAGAGAGAAGAAACTTTTCTAGTAAAATTGCTGAGTTTGTTGTCGAAGGAGTGAATAACTCTCTATCGAGCGAAAGAGAAACTATTACGATCCCACTTCCAAAGCAATTAACGAAAGAACAAAGAAATTGGCTTAAACATACTCATTCTGAAGCATTGATAGGAAACATAATCCACCACTTATTAGCTGATCCGTTGCGTGCGACGTCTGTTTTAGCAACTTTAAACAGCAACTCCTTGGATATTGACGAGGCATTATTTCTTCAAGAGAGTGAAAATGAATATCCAGAAGAGGATCAGGTAATAACTAATAAAAGTCATGACGAACAGGATTTTGAGAGCACTCAAGATGGTTTTGAAGATGATATGATGAACTTTGATTGGAATAAAGCAAGAGAAGAACATTCTACATCAATAGAAGATGATTCAGTAGAAGAAACATCTAATGATCTTTTGGATGACTTTCTATCGCGGATGAATAAGTAAATAAAAAGTGCGGCTGAACAATTAATATGTTCGGCCGCTTTTTGACTATGCTATTGTTCAGCTAATATATCAGCGAAGGCCTTAACGTATGGAGGTAAATCAGGTGGGCGACGGCTAGAGATTAAATGCCCATCGACAACAACTGCTTCATCACTCCACATTGCACCAGCGTTTGTCATATCATCTTTGATGCCGGGAGTGCTCGTTACTTTTTTACCAGAGAGGATTTTAGCGGAAATAAGCACCCAACCTGCATGACAAATTTGACCAATTGGCTTTTTTGCTTTATCCATCACACGGACAAATTCTAGCACTTCTTCATATCTTCTTAATTTATCTGGTGCCCAGCCACCAGGGACAAGTATCGCATCATAATCTTCTGCGCGTATTTCTGAGAAAGAATAGTCAGATTGTGCAGGGACGCCATATTTACCTATATACTTTTTGTGGGCTTCTTTTCCTACTAAATGAACTTCTGCGCCTTCTTCTTGAAGTCTTAAGATAGGATACCAAAGTTCCAAGTCCTCGAATTCGTCTTCGATAAGCGCAATTACTTTTTTATTTTGTAATCTCATTCTTATTCCTCCTGTCATATAGGTACTAACAAATAACCATACATCAATCTGAGTCGAAATTCATCGAAGAAGGTCCTTCGTTATATCAAATCGCATTCATTCAATTTTATGTAATCGCTTACCTGTATCTCCTTTACTATAGCCTTTTTTCCTTAGTTTAACAGAGGGTAACTTATTGTTTACAATTGTCTAATCTTTCATTAATATGAATAAGGGTATGAAGTTTGCGGAAATATAAGCGAATACGATGAAAAGGAATGAAGAGATGGATTTGCAGACAGTGATATTTACGTTTGTTGGTGGTTTGGGGATCTTCTTGTATGGAATTAAATCCATGGGAGATGGGCTTCAAAAAGTTGCAGGAGATGGACTCAGAGATCTATTAGATAGATTCACGACAAAACCGATCATGGGAGTTTTAACTGGTATCGTTGTCACTACCTTGCTACAAACCAGTTCTGGAACAACCGTTTTGACCATCGGTTTAGTAACGGCAGGTTTCATGACTTTAAGGCAAGCGATAGGCGTCATTATGGGCGCAAATATTGGTACAACAACAACCGCGTTTATTATCGGTATTAATATATCCGAGTACTCGCTACCAATCATTGCATTAGGAGCTTTCCTAATCTTCTTCTTTAAAAATCATAAAGTAAATAATTTTGGGCAAGTTTTCTTTGGCTTTGGAGCTTTGTTTTTTGGTCTCAAATTAATGGGCGATGGAATGGAGCCACTTCAAGACGCTAAAATGTTTACTGATTTAACAGTTAGCATGAGTGATAATCCATTATTAGGAGTATTAATCGGAGTTATTTTAACAGTTATCATTCAAAGTTCTTCAGCTGCGATAGGATTGCTACAAACATTGTTCGATCAAGGTGCAATCAACTTACATGCTGCATTGCCGGTTTTATTCGGCGATAATATTGGAACAACGATAACAGCTGTATTGGCTTCGATCGGTGCTTCAATTGCTGCAAAGCGCGCTGCATTAACACATGTTATGTTTAACGTGATTGGGACAATTCTAGTTTTAATTCTTTTAGTACCTTTCACTGCTCTAATCGAATATTTTCAAGCTTCTCTAGGGCTAAATCCTAAAATGACGCTTGCTTTTGCACACGGGACGTTTAATATATCCAATACAATTATTCAATTCCCATTTATTGCTGGATTGGCTTGGATTGTAACGAAGCTAGTACCAGGTGAGGAAAGAACAATTGAACATAAACCAGTTCACCTTGGGGAACAGTTTATTCGTCAATCACCTTCTGTAGCGCTTGGACAAGCCAAAAAAGAAGTGATAAGAATGGCGGAGCTTGCAGAACAAGGGATTGTGGAAGCTGGCCATTATTATAAAACACAAAGTAAAAAACATCGTGAACTAATTCCACAAATCGAAGACGCACTTAATAATCTGGATAAGAAAATTACTGAATATATGGTCCAAATTTCATATCATTCCTTATCAGATCAGGATATTAAGCAACATCACACACTTATGAATACAGTGATGGATCTTGAGCGTATTGGAGATCATATGGAAAATATCATGGAACTTGTGGATCACCAAATAAATAGTAAGGTTAAATTTTCTGACTCAGCAATGGCTGATCTAGATGAAATGTTTGACCTGACGACTTCAACTATTAGACAATCAATCAAAACGATTGAGACAAATGATGTTGAACAAGCGAAAGCAGTATTAGAAAATGAGAAGTTGATTGATAAAATGGAGCGTGATCTCCGCAAAAAGCATATAAAAAGATTGAATGAAAATCAATGTTCTGGAACCGCAGGTATTATCTATGTAGATATTGTTAGCAATCTGGAACGGATTGGCGATCATGCTGTCAATCTAGCAGATGATTTACTCGATGAAGAATAAGGTAAATCGTAACGACTGAAGATAATTCGGTCGTTTTTTTGTTTGTTATAATCAGAAAAGTATAACAATACCAGGTGGATTGCGATACAATACTATTATGTAAAATCTTAATGTAAAGGGTGTGGTGAAAAAGTTTACTATGAGTAAGTATCATACCAGGGGAATCAAATGCTAAGAAAGGGTATTTGTTTACATTTTTATATGAATATTTTTAGGGGGATATTATATTGAACTTCAACAATGACGATAAAATAGTTTTGATTGGTGATAGCATTACAGATGCTGGGAGAAGAGAAGATCCTGAGAAAATGGGGCATGGTTATGTGCGGCTAATCCGTGATTATTACTCCATTACAGAACCAGAAGCAAATCTACAATTTCTGAATAAAGGAATTGGTGGCGATAGAGTTGATCATTTGGCAGCTAGATGGCAAGAAGATGTAATCGATCTTCAACCTGACTGGGTTTCTATTTCGATTGGCATTAACGATGTCTGGAGACAGCTTGATAATCCACATCTTGAACAGATTTATCCAGAGAAATACGAGCAGATTTATTCGGAGTTACTATCTAAACTATCGGCAGAAATGAAAACAGGCATCATATTAATGGAGCCTACGGTTATTGAAGAGGACCTTGATTCTAAAGGGAACCTCCTGCTTATACCGTATATAGAGGCTGTTCATCGCTTAGCCGTAGAATACAAGGCGATAGTAGTGCCGACTCATCAAGCTTTTAAAACTTATTTGCGACACAAATCAGGATTTAAATTAACAACAGATGGTGTACATATGACTTCTGGTGGAGATTTATTAATGGCTCAAACTTGGATCAAAGCCGTACAGGAAGCTGAAAAATAAAGTATCGATAAACAGGAGGTTTGAAATGGAAGCTCAGATTTGGATGGATATGAAGCATATGCTTGGAGAGGGTCCAACATGGGACAGTGAACATCAACGTTTCATGTGGGTCGATATTAACGGGAAAACTATGCAAAGCTATGATGTTAAAACGGAGCACCTCCAAACGTGGTCATTTAACGAATATGTAACTACAGTTGTGCCAATAAACAAAGAAAAGGTAGTATTGGCGATGCATAGCGGGGTATATAGATTTAACTTGATTTCAGAGGAATTGACTTTGGTTGCAAGTCCTAATGATAACCCAGACATTAGATTTAATGATGGAAAATGTGACGCTAGTGGCAGACTTTGGGCAGGGACGATGGATGTTGAAGGGAGTGAAAATGAAGGCGCTTTATACTGTGTTTATCCCGATGGTCATGTAAAGGAAAAAGTCGCACCTGTCACTATTTCTAATGGGATTGCCTGGAATGCTACAAATGATATCATGTATTACATTGATACGCCGACGAAAAAGGTTGCTGCATATGATTTTAATATACAAACAAGTGAGATTACATTTCGAGAGTATGTAATCACTATTCCTAATGGAGAAGGCGCTCCGGATGGTATGACGATCGATGAAGAAGGAATGCTTTGGATTGCTCATTATGGCGGCTGGAAAGTATCTTGTTGGAACCCACTAACAGGTGAGCAGATAGATGAAGTTAGCGTACCTTGCAGTAATGTTACTTCTTGTACGTTTGGTGGTAAGGATTTGAATGAGTTATATATTACCACCGCAAGACAAGGCTTAAACGAGGAAGAATTAAAAAATCAGCCTCATGCAGGGGGACTGTTTCGTGTGGAAATGAAAGTTCGCGGTATGAAGGCTTTTAACTTTAAATAATACAGCTTGGGGGGGACGAAAGGCTTCTCCCCCTAAATGTCTCTTAGCGCAATGATTTCTTTCGTGGCAGCATGGACACCGTATTCGCAATCTAATTTTCCGCAAAGTATATATTTCTCTTGATGGAGATCATAAACATAGACCGGTGTTAAAGTAATGAATGGCTTGAGTTCCTCATATGCAATGTGATGTTCCACTGTTGGTTCAATGGCTGTAAAGTCTTGATATATTTCAAGAAAAGACTCATTATCTATATAATTTACAGCATCCAAAGTGGCTCCATTAATCATAACGATTATTTTCCTTTGAAAAATTTTGTAATCATTCTGCACTTGCAATTTTAAGACAGCATCTATATATCCGTTATTACGATGTAGTGATTTTAGAGTCCATTTCCCTGATTCGCTGGGATAAACTTGGCGTAAAAAGTCCCTTACAACGATAATGCATTGTGCCTGGATTGATTCGGTAATAGGGTGACTATCTATATCAAATTCCTTAGAAAAGGCTTGTTCCATTGTCACTTCCGAACCGAATTCCAATTGTTTTCTCATAAAAGGTTTATCGAGAGGAGTCTCCCAGTTTAAGGTTTTATCTATCAATAGTCGTGAACGTTCATCAAGCTGAAAATCTAATGTTTTGCTTTCTTTGTTGGCAATATATATTTCCTCTACCCCATAAATTGGAAGCAGTTGTTTGTCTTCGTCCGTGGGAAATTCTAATAATTTTAGCTGTGTTTTTGCTATCTGCTCGACAGCATCGATTGTCAATGTGAAATTATCTTCGATAACTAGGTCTTTATTAGGAAAGTCACCATAAATCGAGAAAAGGGTTAGCTTATCATTTTGATCTACTCTTATCTCGATAGTACTGGATGGTGAAAAAGGAATCCCATTTATACTTCCCTGAAAATAAAAGGTCTGCTCGTCTATTTTTTGTAGATGGAAGTCCTGCTCATTTCTCAATCCTGTTTCTACTTCGATCCAATGGGTGACGTCTTTGAGATTATTTTTATATATTATTCCCTCTGCATAAGAAACTCCGCCGACAAAGATAACAGATTCATATGAGTGATTATGCAAATCATACTCGATGCAAGCCGTTCCAGTGGGATTAGTATCCTCATCTGCTATTTGTGATACATCATTCGGAAACCATTCCATACTATATGTATACCTTACCTCATTATAAACATTGCTTTTTTTGAAGAAATGAGTTCTATATAGATGATAGTTGCTTAAACCAAATTTTTTTCTCGTATCATTAATAATATTATCGATGGTGGTAGTATTATTCATTTATCCATCCCTCTTTTCTTGTTATAATTTAACTATAGCATGAGGGAAATTGAAGCTTTTGTAAAATCGTCAATAAGCAATCCATTGCATATTGTTTATTGCTATCCTGCTTGCTTTTTTTATTATTAAATAAATAGTTCTGTCTCCTTGGAGGGATAATGATAAAAATACTATTAAGAGTGATTTCTTTTCTAGCTATCGCTTTACTCGTAATCTGGGCATTTAATACTGAGTGGTTCTCGATCTTGAAGACTGCAGATATGGATGAGATCGAAGCGTTTTTGGGTGAGGAGCAACATATAACAGTACTGATTACTTTCGTGTTGATGATGGTTCAGAATTTATTTACGCTTGTCCCTTTAATTTTGATCGTAGCTGTTAATATTTTATTATTTGGCTTTATACATGGTTATTTCTGGAGCTTGGTGACAAGTATTATAGGTAGCGTCGTTGCGTTTATCTTATATCGATATTGGCTTCAGTCAATTTTGGGTGAGCGAATAAATAAAGGTATCAAGGAAAAAATTGAAAGTAATGGTTTTTTATTTATGCTGTATGCGAGGCTGATTCCGTTTGTCCCTTCTAGTTTTATTAATATTGCAGGTGGCGCAAGTTCGATTAGAATGTTTCATTATTTAGGAGCAACGGTAATTGGGAATGCGATATATATTTTTTTGATGTGCTTAGTTGTGAATGGTATTATTACAACAGATTTTGAAAAATATGCTCTACCAATTTCATTAGTCGCGTTGTTACCGTTTGTATACTTTTATCAAAAAAGGAAAATGTCTAAAAGGAGAAAGAAGAATCTGCCTGTCAAATAAAAAGGGATTCCATCCTAATCGGGAATCCCTTTTCTAGATATAGGATAGTTCATTTTCGGCTTTTCTTTTTAAATAACGAGTATTAGACTGATGGCCATAACCACCATTCCGCTGATTAATCCATAAATGGATGTGTGTGCTTCATCATACTTTTTTGCTGCTGGCAAGAGTCCATCAAGTGAGATGAAAACCATTATACCGGCAACAGATGCAAATATAATTCCAAATACGACGTCGTTTAAAAAAGGCATCAAAATTAGAAAGGCAATAATCGCGCCAACGGGCTCTGAAAGTCCTGATAAAAATGAAAGTTTAAATGCCTTTTTCTTACTCCCAGTTGCAAAATAGATGGGTACAGCTACAGCAATACCCTCAGGAATATTATGAATGGCAATTGCGATTGCGATTGCTACTCCAAGAGCAGGATCTTGTAAAGCTGCTGTGAACGTGGCGATTCCCTCGGGAAAATTGTGAATAGCAATCGCTAATGCGGTGAAAGTTCCCATCTTTAGCAATTCAGCATCGTGAACATTATTTCCTTTCATTTCTTCTACTTTTTTTATTTCATGTGGGTTTCCTTGATTTGGAACAAATTTGTCGATGAAGGCGATTAAAAGCATGCCACCAAAGAAGCCACCTATTGTGGCCCAGTTACCTGTTTCATTACCGAGTGCAGTTGTTAAGGCGTCTTTTGCTTTTACAAAAATTTCAATCATTGAAACATAGATCATCACTCCCGCAGAAAAGCCAAGTGACCATGAGAGGAATTTTGTATTTGTAGTGGATGTGAACATCGCAACAACACTGCCGATCCCTGTAGCAAGTCCGGCCAACAAAGTAAGGCTAAATGCCATAATTAAGTTATCAGTCATTTTTGTATTTACTCCTCTTGCTCGTTGAATTCAATCTAAAAAAAGTTGCTTCTTACGATAATATGCAAGATATATTAAAAGTTTCCATTGGGAAACATTTTACACCCAAGGAAAAATAAAAGTCAATAAGTACGATGATAATAAACAGTGAATTTTATCATATGGAAGCAGTATCGTGTTAAAAATCGAAAATTAAACATTAAAAAAGGCCTCTAACGTTTGTGAAACGATAGAAGCTCTCTGCATATCTTTCTATTCAGTTATATGTTCTTTAACCGCATTCCCCAATGCCTGTCCAGTAATCTTCCAATGTGAAGCGTTCCATAATGGCTGTTCCTTTTGAAGGAGGAGAACTTGTGGTGATTGATGGGTAATTCCTAGGTCGTTTGCGATCTCATTTGATACGGGCCTGCTTTCGATTACTGCTACAATGTATTTATCGAGATCAGTTTCATATGATTTATATTCATCATATGCTGAAGCGCTTATTGGGCATGTAGTGCTGTGTTTGAAAACAAGAACTGGCTTTTCATTAGAATCACTCAATACATCTTTCCATTCATTTAAAGTGTTTAATTTTTTTAATTGTGTCATTACAACCATCCCTCCGATACTTTGTCTATTATCTCAAACTAATCTGTTTCCTTCACGTCCGTTGTCTCGTAGTGTTGTTGTAGTTGTTGCGTGTTATACTAATTGTAAGGAATATTATTAGAAAAGAGGCGTTATTACATGCTTTCGTTCGAACAAAAACAAGCGATCATCGAAACATTCCCACAGTTAATACGTAAAGAGGTATCGATGAAACGGTTAAACTACCATTTTGCTGAAAGCTTATTTGATAAAACAATTGTAGTACATTATCTTCATCCAAATGGAAATGGGTTTGTGTATGTTGGTGATCTTGAGAAATATGATACAGATTCCAGAGGTCTTGTTAATATTAGAGAGGTATCAGAAGAAGAGTTGAGAACGATCATTACTGACTCCATTAAGTACCTTGCTGAAGGGAAAGAGATAGAGGTTCAGCAGACAGAAATGGTGACTGAACAAAAGTGGGGCAATAGCGATGGGCAGACACTAATACTCATGCATGAAGATATGCTTTGGAATATTTATATGGGGCTTAACTTGGAAGAAAGTTTTGAATCACTGAAACAGGCAGAAAGTTATTTAAGAGAAGAAGGATTTAAGCCAGTTTAAAAGTAACTTTTATAGGAAGGGCGGGAACATTGCTTCACGCCCGCTCATTAAATAAGATACCTACATACCAATTAATAATTTGTTAAAATGCGTGTTCAAAAAGGTGCCAAATTAGAAACAAGAAGTTCGAGGGAGGCGCGAAGGTTTTGAGGATAAAAGCGTATGCTTTTAATACGTGAGAACTGGAAAAAACGAGTAACGAAGAAATTCGCAGTTTATCATTTGGTGACTTTTTGAACATCCTCTTAAAAGTATAGGAAAAAATAAATAAATGAAAGTTTGGAAGAATGGTTTTCAATTGAATAGAAAGATGTTATATTCTAAATAGAAACGTTTCGATTGTTTTTTTTATACTTGTGCTATACGTTTGCATAGAAAGTATTGAACAAAAAGGAGGGCATTCATATAACGCAACAGTCCTGTTCTTTTCAAAAAGATGTCGAAGTTAAAAAAGCAATGAATCTGAAATATTTATTATCTATGCCAGTTGATTATAATCAGAAGCCTGATAGCAACTATCCACTTGTTCTATTTTTGCATGGAATGGGGGAGCGTGGTTCCGATTTAAATGCAGTGAAAGTACATGGGCTGCCAAAGCTTGCCGAAGAACAGAATTTCCCATTTATTCTTGTTTCTCCGCAATGTCCGCTTGGCATTGCAAGATACTCGAATTGGATATTACATTTAGAATCCATCATCGCATTACTTGATGATTTGATTAATAAATATCGAGTGGATATAGAGAGGATATATGTAACCGGTTTAAGTATGGGAGGGTACGGTACTTGGGAGATTGCTAGAAGATACCCTGAGAAATTTGCAGCTATAGCGCCAATTTGTGGTGGCGGTTCCACGGAGCAGTTAGAACAACTAAAAAATGTTCCAGTTTGGGCTTTTCATGGGGATAAGGATGAAGTTGTACCGATTGAAGAAAGTGAAGCAATGGTGGAAGCGCTTCGAATGGTTGGAGGTAATGTGAAATTTACCGTATATCCTGAGGTTAATCATGATTCTTGGACAGAAACCTATAATAATCCGGAATTCTATTCTTGGCTTTTGAGTCAAAAAAGATAAATGGGGAGGAATTATTAATGACGAAAGTAACGGTTTGGAATGAAAATCGACATGAACAAACGAATCCACTAGTGCAGGAAGTGTATCCAAAAGGTATCCACCAAGCGATTGCTACATTTCTGCAAGAAGCTGGAGTCGATGTAAAAACGGCAACACTGGACGAGCCAGAACATGGCTTGACGGAGGAAGTATTGAATGAAACCGATGTACTTATATGGTGGGGCCATATGGCTCATCATGAAGTAGCCGATGAGATAGTAAATAAAGTACAGCAAAGAGTATTAGATGGAATGGGATTGATCGTTCTTCACTCAGGCCACTTTTCAAAGATTTTCAAAAAACTTATGGGTACTTCATGCGATTTAAAATGGAGAGAAGCGGATGAGAAGGAACGTATTTGGGTCCTTGATCCGAGCCATCCAATTGCTGAAGGAATCGGCGAGTACATAGAACTTGAAAAGGAAGAAATGTACGGAGAGCATTTTGATATTCCTGCTCCTAATGAACTATTATTTGTAAGCTGGTTTGAAGGTGGAGAAGTATTCCGAAGCGGATGCACATATCGTCGTGGAAACGGGAAGATTTTCTACTTCCGTCCTGGTCATGAAACGTATCCTACCTATTACAATAAGGATATTCAGCGCGTTATTACGAATGCTGTACAGTGGGCAAAGCCGGTTGATCGTAAACGACCTGTATATGGAAATGCTAAGCCACTTGAGGAGATAAAGTAATAAAATTAAGAGGCGATATATACCTAAAAGGAAGGTAAGCTTTGAAAAGTTAGTTGATATGGAGGAAACTTTTGTGAAAAAATTAAAGGTAGGTATTATTGGTTGTGGAAGTATTTCGAAATATCGTCATTTTCCTGAATATGTAGCAAATGAAAACGTAGAAATTATTGCTGTTTGTGACATTCTTGAAGAACGTGTAGAGGCAACTGCTAAAAAATTAGGTGCAAAAGCTTATACAGATTATGAAAAAATGCTTTCCGAAGCGGATATTGATGTTGTTTCCGTTTGTACACCAAATTACTTGCATGCCCAAATGAGTGTAGCTGCATTAAATGCTGGTAAACATGTTCTTTGTGAAAAGCCAATGGCTACATCTAAAGAAGAAGCATTATCAATGATTGAAGCGGCGAAGAAAAATGACAAGAAACTCATGATTGGACATAACCAACGTTTCGTTCCTTCACATAGTAAAGCTAAAGAACTTATTGCAAAAGGTGAAATTGGTAAAATCTTTGGCTTCCGAACTGCATTTGGACATCCTGGTCCAGAAGGATGGAGTATAGACGGTAAAGAAAGTTGGTTTTTTAGAAAAGAAGAGGCTTTTATTGGCGCAATGGGGGACCTTGGTGTACACAAGACAGATTTAATGCGTTATATACTTGGTGAAGAGTTTGTTGAAGTTGGTGCCTTTGTTGAGTCCGGTGCAAAAGAAGATAGCACAGTGGATGACAATGCGATTTGCGTATTGAAATCTGAGAGCGGCATTATTGGAACGCTTGCAGCAAGCTGGGCGTTTGTAAAAGAGGACAACTCTACGATTATTTATGGTGAAAAAGCTGTATTAAGACTTGAAGACGATCCAGACTATTCTTTAATCATTCAGTATAGCGATGGAGAAGTAGAGAAGTTGGATCTTGGTAAAATTCAATCCAACGATGAAGGCGGACAAAATAGTTCTCATGTAATTGATTTATTCGTGGAAAGTATTTTGAATGACACAGACACTCCAGTTAATGGTGAAGAAGGTATGAAGTCATTAAATGTTGTGCTAGCCGCACTTGAATCAAGTAAAACAAAACGAATTGTTCCAATACAATAATTTTAACTTGGGAAATGTAAATACCCTAACAATCCTTAGGATTTAGTGTGAACTAGTTCAGAAAGGAACGTTGTTTTGAGGTTGGTCAGCTTTGAGATATAGAAACTAGAATATAAAATAAAAAGGATCGGTGATGAACAAATGAAACTAGGAGTTTTTACGGTATTATTTGCAGAAAAGTCTTTTGAAGAAATGCTTGACCATGTCCAAGCAGCAGGGTTGAACTCAGTAGAGATTGGCACTGGTAATTATCCTGGAAACGCTCATTGTGATTTAGATGGACTGTTGGAAAGTGAAACAAAACGTAAGGAATATATGAAACAAATAGAATCAAGAGGATTAACGATTAGTGCATTCAGCTGTCACGGAAATGCTTTAACTCCTGATAAGGCGTTTGCGAAAACGTGTCATGAAACATTTGTCAAAACTGTAAAGTTAGCTGAAATGATGAATGTACCTGTTGTAAATACTTTTTCAGGAACACCTGGGGACCATGAAGGAGCAAAGCATCCAAACTGGCCTGTTACACCATGGCCGAATGAATATGGCGATATTCTAAACTGGCAATGGGAAGAAAAACTTGTTCCATATTGGAAAGAGTGGGGACAATTTGCCCAAGATAGAAATGTAAAAGTTGGCCTTGAATTACATGGTGGATTCCTTGTACATACACCACATACAATGTTAAAGCTACGAGACCTAACATGCGAGGCTATTGGAGCGAACTTAGATCCAAGTCATATGTGGTGGCAAGGGATTGATCCAGTTGCCGCAATTAAAATCCTTGGTAAAGAAAATGCCATTCACCATTTTCACGCGAAAGATACGTATATTGATCAAGACAATGTCAATATGTACGGTCTAACAGACATGCAGCCATATGGCGAGTTGAAAACTCGAGCTTGGATGTTTCGTTCAGTTGGCTGCGGACATGACGTGAAAGAATGGTCTGATATGATGAGTGCGCTACGCACATATGGATACGATTATGTTGTCAGCATTGAGCACGAAGACCCATTAATGTCTGTAGAGGAAGGCTTTCAACGTGCAGTAAGCAATCTACAATCAGTGTTAATTAAAGAACAACCTGCTGAAATGTGGTGGGTGTAAGTAATTTTTTAATAGATATATTCAGGGCAGCTGACATACATTTTGTCAGCTGTCTTTTTGTATGTTTAACGGTAAATATAGGATAAGATAACTAGACTTGAAATGGAGAAATCGGTAATATTTGAGGTGCGAAAAGAAAAGGGTGTTAATAATGGAAAAAATAATCGTAATCGGTACTGGAATACTTGGTGCATCAACAGCCTATCATTTGGCAAAAGCAGGCGCGGATGTTACTGTCATCGACCGAAAGGACCAAGGTCAAGCTACAGATGCAGCTGCAGGTATTGTGTGTCCTTGGGTATCGCAAAGGCGTAATCAAGCCTGGTATACACTTGCTAAAAATGGTGCCCGTTTTTATCCGGGACTTATTAGGGGTCTTGAAAAAGAAGGCGAAACGAACACGGGATATGCACGTGTAGGCGCGATCAGTATCCATACGGATGGCAAAAAACTTCTTGAGATGGAGAAGCGCGCACTGTTACGAATGGAAGATGCTCCGGAAATGGGGCAGATTCAGGTACTCACGCCATCAGAGACAAGCGCGTTATTCCCTCCACTTGATGATGGATATGGATCCGTTCATATAAGTGGTGCTGCACGTGTGGACGGGAGGGCCCTTCGAGATAGCTTACTAAGATCAGCAAAACGACATGGCGCTTCAATCGTAAGGGGCGATGCAAGTTTATTATTCAGTGGAAATAAGGTTATAGGGGTAAAAACCTCAGAGGAAAGCTATTCAGCCAATACTGTAATCGTAACAAGTGGTGCATGGGCACAACAACTTCTACAACCAATGGGTATCACTTTTCAAGTCAACTTTCAAAAGGCCCAGATTGTTCATTTACAATTATCTGATTTAGATACAAAAGAATGGCCGGTCGTCATGCCACCGGGTAACCAATATATCGTGCCATTTAATGATGGGAAAATTGTTGCGGGTGCAACACATGAAGATAATACTGGATTCGACTTACGTACGACAATGGGTGGGATGCAGGAAGTTTTTCAAAAAGCATTGCAGTTTGCTCCGGGTTTATCAGATAGTACTTACATTGAAACGAGAGTAGGATTTCGACCATTTACGCCTGGATTCCTGCCTGTTATCGGTCCACTTCCTAACTATCAAAATATTTTGGTTGCCAATGGGTTAGGCGCCTCTGGTCTTACTATGGGCCCTTATCTTGGCTGTGAACTTGCAAAAATCGCATTGGGAGAAAAACTAGATATAGATCTAAATCAATATGATGTTGGTGGTGCGCTTCAATAGCGCGTCAGATAACCATTCCCTCTCAAATATTTTTTCCGTTAAGGAAGATACTATTTAAGAGATGATTTAATGTTGAATAAGTTGTTTTGTATCCTTATTATTTATTTTCTGTTTTCTCCTTCGATGATTATCCGTGCTGAGTCAAAGGCTTCTAATGTAAAAGTTGCCTTTATTAGGGATGGATATTTATGGACGAGAATAGATGATACAGAAGTAAAACTGATAGAGCAGAAAGCCACTTATCCTAATCCTCCACAATGGTCCCATGACGGAAAAATGTTTCTGTATCAAAAAGAAGTACCAGCACCGGATGCAAAAAAAAAGGCAAGATTTAATCATATTGAGCAACAAAAATTAAGTCAGTATGTTGGGAATATGAATGTTGTCATGTTTGCGCCAGAAGATCTCCAATCTAGAAACTCAAAACGAATTGTGGGTCTATGATCTGGAAACAAAACAGCATCATAAAATTTTCTATGATGGACGCAATCCAAAATGGTCTCCAATCGAAAATATCATCGCGTTCGAGCAAGGTGGAATATTAAATATATCTGATTTACAAACATTTTATAATATTGCATCTGGGGTAGATAGTTATGAATGGCATCCGAATGGGAAAAGTTTTATTGTTTCTTCCAGTGCAATACTTCGTCCCGATGGTTGGACAAATCCAATCCTATACACCGTTTCAATAGAGGGAGGGTATCAAAATAGTACGGACTTAACCAAGAATGTAGAAAGGTTATTTGTCATACCTAAAGAAATTAGCAACGGGAAAGTAAAAAGTAAACATATTATCCATTAACGCAAGCTCATTTGCCTTTTCACCTACCGTAAATTGGATATCCTTTATTGTCTCTCCAACTGCGTCTTGGTCAATGGATAGCGATTTGCTCTGTGTGATTACTGTAGACGGAAAAGATTTTGAAGTAATAGATGAAGTGATTTTACATTTAGAAAATCCAAAATGGGCATATGATAAAAATATATTGGGTTATATTGCTGGTGGGGGTAGGATTGTTTTTGGCTTTAAAAATAAGGATCTGAAAGTAACGGAACTCCCTGCGTATCATACATTAAATCTTACACCCGCAAATTATGCAGAAATAGGCTTTACATGGGTGAATGATACTTCTCTTATTGTTTCAAGGGTAAAGGAAGGTGAATGGAATAATGATTTCAAGAAACGCCCTAAACCGGCTTTATACGATGTGAAATTAAGCGGGAAAATGCAAATGAAAATAACCTCACCTCCTGAAGGCAAAGGAGATTATCAGCCGATGTTTTTACCATCCATAAATAAAGTAACTTGGTTAAGAAAAAATGTCATTACCGAGGATGAAGGGGATTTATGGATATCCGATCCGAATGGGAGAAATGCGAAAGTATGGATTGATCATATACAGACATACGCATTTTTCCCAATAACTCCACCGATAGAAGAATCTTTTCCTTAATAAACATACAAACTATTCCACCATCATATATTAGAACGTGAAGAATATAAGGGGGGATAGTATGGGCCGAAAATTAATAAAAATTTCCGTGGTGTATTTTTTGATCGGAATCTCTTTTGGGCTGTATATGTCTATTTTTCATGTATTTAGCTTAGCTACTGTGCATGTACATGTTAATTTACTTGGTTGGATGTCACTTGCAATTGCAGGTATTTTATATATATTATTCCCTAAACTTGCTAAGACCTCAGCTGCAAAGGCTCATTTCTGGCTACACAATCTGGGCTTACCGATTATGATGATAGGTATTGCCTTAGCCATTTTAGATGTGAGTCCAGTGTTTTTCCCAATAGCAACGATTGGTGGTGTTATCACAGTTATTGGCATTTACTGTTTTGGATATAATGTTTTGCGAAATTTAAATTCGCGTGCATAGTAAAATAGAAGTGACCTCCCATGTAAGATAAAAAATGAGATGTCACTTCTATTTTTATATAAATAAAGTGAAATTTCACGATTTATGTAAAAATACAAAATTTTCTATAAAGTGATTGAAAGCGGATTCCCATATTGATATAATGTAAATCGAAACGATTCGATGTAGTATAAGTTTTTCTACCCCACCTTTTCCTTACAGCTGATGAGATTAACAGAAGTGATGGGATTACTAAAAACAAACAGTTAGTTTATCAATCTAGTAAATAAGGGTGATTTTATGAGAAAAGTAAAAGTTGGCTTTATAGGTTGTGGACATATTAGTGAGATTTATTTAAAGAATTGTACGGAAACGTTTGACATCTTAGAAGTAGTAGCAGTTGCTGATGTTTTTCCTGAAATGGCCAGAAAAAGAGCGGAACAGTTTGGTATTGCAAATGTATTCACAGTAGATGAATTATTAGCGGATCCAGAAGTTGAAATTGTTGTCAATTTAACCTCTCCACAGGCACATACAGAAGTGAATATGAAAATATTAGAAGCGGGGAAGCATGTATACACAGAAAAACCTTTCGCTTTGTCGCTTGAAGATGCTGATCGAGTACTGGCACTCGCAAAGGAAAAAGGATTGATGGTAGGGAGTGCGCCGGATACATTTCTTGGCGGCCAGCTGCAAACATCCCGCAAAATTATTGATGACGGATGGATTGGAACAGTCTATGCAGCAAGTGGATCGATTTTAATGGGCCCAGCGTGGAATGACATGCATCCAAATATACATTCATTTATGGATTTCGGTTGGGATCCTTTATTCGACATGGCCCCCTACTGGCTAACGGCTATGGTTCATTTACTTGGACCTGCGCGAAGGGTTTCTGGGTCTATTGGACAAGTTCATAAAGAACTTCATGTTAAAAATATGAAATCTCCTCATTATGGTCAAACGATTCCGGTTACAGCACCAATGAATGTGACTGCAATTATTGACTTTGAAAGTGGCCCAACAGCTCACCTTCTCGCGGCTAAGGAAAGTTTTGGATACGCCCCCAAAATGGAAGTATATGGGACAGAAGGTATTCTTTCTATCCAAGATCCGAATTTCTTCGGTGGAACGGTCAAGGTAAGTTTATCGAATGGTGAAGAAAAAGAATTTCCATACTCACACGGTTATTTAGAAGATAGCAGAGGACTTGGAATTGCTGATATGGCGACTGCGATTGTAACTGTGAGACCACATAGGGCTAGCGGAGAATTAGCAAGGCATGTGCTTGATATTTCGCACGCCATACTTGAATCATCAAAAACGGATCGACACGTCCTAGTAACAGCACCTTGTAAGCAACCAACCCCGCTACCACTTGGATTAAAGTATAATCAGCTAGATCAGTCAACTACCCGCCACTTATCGGCCTTTCGGTCTGATTGAAGTGGGGGCTTGAAAAAGCCTTTAGCTGTCTAGCCTAAGTTTTTCACAAACTACGTTGGTTTGGTTATCACACCCTCGGATGATACCCTAGTTCGTTGCTCTGTGCAGGCTCTGTAATAGCTTTGAATGGGGAGGAGCGGTCAACCTGATTTTGGCGGTATAAACCGCAAAGTCTTATCAACATTGGCGAAGGGTAACAACTCCTAGAAAGGAGGAACACTTGATGTTAGTGTTCGTACAAAATCAACATGGTGATGCACTTATGCCATGCAAACCAAGAAAAGCAAGAATATTGCTAAAACAAAAGAAAGCAATGGTTGTTTCTTACAAACCGTTTACAATCAAATTATTTTATGGCAGAAGTGGATATCAACAAGTGGTCAACGTTGGTGTTGATTTAGGTGCCAAACATGTTGGTATAGCAATCACATCACATGAAAACGTGCTTGCCAAAGGTGAGATCGAATTACGCCAAGATATAAAGAGCTTACTAGATACTGAGACGTATATACAGACGTTCAAGGAGAAATCGAAAGACACGGTATCGTCAAGCAAGGTTTTCCAACCGCAAACGAGAAGAAGGCTGGCTACCGCCAAGTATTTGCAGTCGAGTAGATAACACGTTTTTTTGGATAGACAGGTTTTGTTCATTTGTATCAACACCAAATCTAATCATTGAAGTAGGGAAATTCGTCCACATAAAATGATCAACCCAGACATTCAGGGCGTAGATTATCAAAAAGGACAAACATAATTGTTATCTTGATGTGCGGTATTTCGTGTTTGCAAGAGACACCTATACTTGCCAAGTGTGTAAGAAAAATGGTGGCCTTTTGAACACCCACCACATTGTCTATCGTTCACATGGTGGAACAGACCGAACGGATAACTTGATTACGGTTTGTACCGATTGTCATACGCATGAGAATCACCAAAAAGGAAAAATTCTTTGGAAATGGATGACAGAAGGAAAGAAGCTTCCACGCTACAAAGAAGGGACATTCATGAATGTGTTCCGAAAGCGAGTGTCCACGAAATATCCAGAAGCGAATATCACCTATGGTTCCATCACGACACCAAGACGGATAGAACTTGGATTAGAGAAAAGTCATGCGAATGATCCATAGCGATCAGTTGTATTCCATCTATTGAGAACGATGAGAAAAGTAGTTTCAAAATCAAGCAATTTCGAAAAAAGAAACGATCCTTGCATGAAGCGACTGCAAGAAAAGATCGTAAGAACAAGAATGTGACAAGCAAGCGAAATGGAAAGAACGTCAAGCAACTCAAAGGATTTTATCTTAATGACCATGTGCGAGTGCATGAAAAGTGGGCTTTATCACGGGTTTTACAGGCACAAGTATGGCTTACGTCAAAACAATAGATGATGTATACATCAAAAAGCTTAATAAAGTCTACAAACAAGTGAATCTACGAGAGTGTGAACTCATTTCTCCTAACAACAATTGGCAATTTGTTCATAGCCTTTAGGCTAAAGCCTAACCGAAATTCATCACCCCCTTATCATTGGGCTATGCCCTTCACACGATTGAAGAGGGAGACTTCTTTCGGAAAGCTCTTAAAGCTATTAAAAAAATAAAAAAGGACGTGAATTTACTGTGAAATTTCCAATTGCTTTGCAGCCTTATACAATCCGTGAAGAACTAGATAAGGATTTTTTTGGTTCCTTTCAACGAGTAGCCGACATTGGATATCGAGGTGTTGAAGTTGGCATGCCCCCGAAAGGAATAACGGTGGAAGAAATGAAAAGTAGATTCGCTGAAATGGAATTGCAGGTTATTAGTTGCCACTCGAGCGTGGAACAACTAACGAATGATTTGTCTACAGTGACAGATTTTGTGAAGGAAATGGGTGGAAAATACATCGTGTTATCTCACAGATTTGATACAAAGGAAGATGTTTTAAAGTCAGCGAGGCTTTTCAATCAGATTGGAGCTGACACAAAAGCACAAGGAATACAATTCCTATATCATAATCATGATTGGGAGTTTACAAAATTTGATGATCAGTATGCTCTTGATATTTTACTAGACGAAACAAATCCAGATCTAGTGAAGCTGGAACTAGATACATATTGGGTGCAAAAAGGCGGAGAAAATCCTGCCGAATACTTGCGGAAACTTAAGAATCGCTGCCCTTTGTTACATGTGAAAGATATGGAAGCAGATGAGGAACAATTTTTTGCAGAAGTAGGGGAAGGAATACTGGATTTTCGTGAAATCATTCAAGTGGCAGAAGATGTAGGAACAGAATGGCTTGTTGTGGAACAGGATCTATGCCGCCGTGACGTATTTGATTGTATTGAAACGAGTTATACAAATTTACGGGAAATGGGTGTGATCTAGTTGAACTCAGAGCTTCAAGTAGGTCTAATTGGTTATGGATTTGCTGGGAGGGTTTTTCACGCGCCTGTCATTACATCTCTATCTGGCTTGAAGTTGAAAAAAGTGGTGGAACGAAGTAGTGAACAGTCAAAGCTGAGGTATCCATGGGTAGAAATAGTTCGTAGCGCTAAGGAATTATATGATGATCCTAATATCGACCTAATCGTGGTTACTACGCCAAGTACGGATCATTACGCATTTGTCCATGATGCACTGTCCGCAGGTAAGCATGTGGTTGTAGAGAAACCATTTACGTCTACAGTGGAAGAAGCTGATGAATTAATTGAACTGGCCAATAAAAAAGGGCTGGTCCTAAGTGTATTTCACAATAGGCGATGGGATGGGGACTTCCAAACGATACGTGAAATTGTAAGGAAGGGGCTTATTGGAGAAGTAATGGAGTGTGAAATTCACTGGCATGGATTTAATCCAAAAGTATCTAACAATTGGCGCGATAAGGAAGGTCAAGGTACGGGAGTGCTATACGACCTCGGTGTGCATCTATTGGATCAGGTTGTTTGTCTATTTGGTATCCCAAAAACCATTTTTGCTGATATTCAGATTCAACGGGAAGATGGACTTTCACATGATTATTTTGACGTAACCCTCGGTTATGATAGCAAATTGAAAGTATCGGTAAAGTCATCTCGATTTGTACAAAATCATGGCCCTCGTTATATCCTACATGGAGACAAGGGCTCATTCATTAAGTATGGTCTTGATCCTCAAGAACAAGCACTTATTGAAGGTGGGACTCCAGCAACATTTCATGCTTGGGGCAAGGAACCGAAGCAGTTGTGGGGAAATATTGATACTTCCATTGGAGATTTGCGTATGACAGGAACGATAGAAACGGTACCAGGTGCCTACCAAGATTATTATCAGAACGTTTTTGACCATATAAATGGGCTATCAGATCTGGAGGTTAAGCCTGAAGAAGCGCGGATGAATATTCGTCTAATCGAGTTGGCTTTGCAAAGTCACAAAGAAGGACGCATCCTATCAGTAACACGGTGATAATAATTACTGGAGAGAATGGTGATAAAATTGTTTCCATTTAAGGTAGCACTTAACACATCGACATTATTTCCTTTCAAATTGGATGTTATCCAACAAGTGAGGATTGCGGCAGAAGCCGGGTATGAAGGGATAGAGCTTTGGATGAAAGATATCGACGCCTATCTTGCGGAAGGTGGAACAGTAAAGGATTTAAAATCAGAACTAAGTCGATCTAACATAGAATTTATCAATGCCATCGCTTTTTTTAAATGGGCAGATGCTGATGCGTCTATAAGGGAGAAAGCTTTTAAACAGGCTAAAAACGAGATGGAGCTACTTGCTTCATTAGGTTGCAAATTGATAGCTGCTCCTCCATTTGGAGATGTTGGGATAGTGAAGTTGGAAGAGATGGCGGGTTATTTTGAGCAATTGGTTATCATAGGCCGAGAAGTTGGGGTTGAGCCAATCCTTGAATTTTGGGGGAAGGCAGAGAAGCTTTCAACATTAGCCGATGCTCATCACATGCTTGAAGTATGTTCCATTACCAATACTAAAATGTTGATTGATCCTTTTCATATGTATGTCGGCGGCAGTGACTTTTCTGGATTAAAAGCACTACGGGGAGAACAAATCGGGATTTTTCATATCAATGATTATCCGGAAATCCCAGAAAGAGAAGAATTGGATGACAGCGATCGAGTATTTCCAGGCGAAGGTATCGCTCCTTCCTATGAGATTGCACAAATGCTACATGATATTCATTATTCCGGATATCTGTCCTTAGAATTATTTATAGAGGATTACCAAGGGCAGGGCCCATTAGAAGTCTCCAAATATGGTTTGCAGGCTTTAAAGGAGTCATACGCTGTCCATTTGTAAAGTTCGTTTTGAGTATGGAAATCTAGGAAAGAAAGACGGAGTATTCAATAATGATTTTCTCCGTCTTTTATTGGTTGGTTTTGGTTAGCTAGTAAGGAAATCGATGTTAAAAAAACATGAAGGTATCTCTAGTAAATTTTGAAATACCCTCCTCAATCTTCTATTTGCGTTCTTTCACTGAATCCCCTTCCAGCAATTCAACTGTAATCCTCTGGGATTCAGACTTTTCCTTGTTAATTAAATGAATTAATTGCTCGGCAGCCTTTTCACCCCATTTTTCCTTTGAATAATGAATGGTGGAAAGCCGTGGTCGTGTATAATGAGAGACTTCCACGTCATCAAAACCAATAATGTGAATATGTTTCCCGATAATATAATCGGTGTCTTCTAAGAAGTTATACATTCCAATCGCCATTTCATCATTAAAGCTAAAAACGGCGACAGGTTCTGTATAGTTCTCAGTGATTTGCTGTGCAGCTCGCTCTCCTGAAGGTTTATCAAAGTCCCCTTGGATAATTGTGAGATGAATAGAAGGATGTTGTTTAAAGACCTGCCGTACAGCTTGTAGTCTTTGAATAGAGTCATAGGAATTCGAGGGGCCCGTTAGAACAATGATATGTTCATGACCTTTTTTTATTAGAAAATTGACAGCAATTTCCGCTCCCAACTTGTTATCAAGCAGTACGCGTTCAATATTCGAATGGTCAATTTCTCGATCAAGCACCACGATTTTATGGCCTCGATTTGCATAATTGTTTAGGTCTTCATCAATAAAATTAGAATCCAATACTATTGCTCCATCAATGATTCCCTCTGGTAAAAAACGTTGGGATTCCAGGCCTGTACATACAATTAAATCATATCCTTGTTTGTTTAAAGTTCTTCGCATACCATGGAGTAATTCACCAAAGAAAGAACCGCCGTAATCAGCTAAAAAGGCCCCGATAATTTTTGTTTTTCGCTTTTTTAGTGTTCTTGCTGCTGCATTTGGTACATAGTTAAGATCTTTTGCAATCGCAAGTATTTTTGCGCTCGTTTCCTCTGTCACTTTTGGACTGCCGTTCAGTGCATATGAGACAGTTGAGATCGATACACCTGCTTTTTTTGCAATATCTTTAATGCTTACCATTGTGTTCTCTCCATTCTGGCAATTCACTTTTCTATAATTTATTCTAAGCTTGAAAGAACAATTTTAAACTATATGTACATTCACTTTAATTTTGTATTATATTCAATAGCTTTGAGAGGAGCTGAGGTGTGTAAAATATTGCTCTAATTGTAACTGAATCGAAACGTTTCGATTTACTTTTATATCTGGATTATAAATGCTTTCAATTGAAGAGTCAATGAGAAATGGAAACGTTTCTATTTCAAATTATATATAGGGTTTGTGGGTATTAGAGTAAAAAATTTCAATAAGGGAGGAAATCAGATAATATAGAAATTAAGAAAAAAATATTCAAGTGGGGGAGGGGTATGAGATTGAGACAAAATAAGCATTCTTTATTAGAAATTTTGCGGGTTTCAACAAAATTGGGCTTAACATCATTCGGCGGACCTGTCGCACACCTAGGTTACTTTAAAAGTGAATACATAGATAAAAGGAAATGGCTTGATGATAAAACATACGCTGATATCATTGCGTTATGTCAATTCTTGCCTGGACCAGCGAGTAGTCAAGTAGGCATCGCGATTGGTGTTTTAAGGGGAGGAATGTTAGGTGGAATCCTTTCTTTTATAGGATTCACCCTTCCGTCCATACTTGTGCTTATTTTATTTGCGTTACTGTTTCAACATGTTGATTTGGCTGATGCTGGTTGGATTCATGGGTTGAAACTTGTAGCTGTTGCAGTGGTTGCACAGGCTGTGTTTGGTATGGGGCAAAAATTAGCACCTGATAAGCCAAGGGTGACCCTTGCAATTTTGGCAGCAATGGCCACGTTGTTATGGCCTTCGGCATTCGTGCAAATTGCAATCATTATGGTTGCGGGAATCATTGGTGTGTTTCTCTACAAGAAACAATCGTTTCCGGATGTTCGAGAAATGAATGTATCTATTAGTAAAAAAACAGGTGTGGCGGCTTTTACAATCTTTTTTATATTATTGCTCGGTCTCCCTTTATTAAGACAGTTCGTTGATAACCATTTTATTACCTTATTCGATGCGTTTTATCGTTCGGGATCTCTAGTATTTGGAGGTGGACATGTTGTCTTGCCATTATTGGAACGGGAACTCGTACCGACGGGATGGCTTGATGCTAGTGAATTTTTAGCTGGTTATGGTGTCGCGCAGGCAGTTCCAGGGCCGTTGTTTACATTTGCGAGCTATTTAGGTACGATGATTGGTGGTATAAGTGTGGCCATACTCACAACAATCGCCATCTTTTTGCCAGCATTTTTACTTGTAATCGGTTCACTGCCATTCTTAAATGTGATTCGTAGGCGCCCGCGGTTTCAAGCAGCTTTGACAGCAATCAATGCTGCTGTTGTAGGTATTTTGCTTGCAGCATTGTACGATCCAATTTGGACGAGTACGATAAAAACTACAGTAGACTTTTCTGCGGCATTGGCATTATTTGGCTTGCTAACGTATTGGAAGCTTGCACCTTGGCTTGTTGTATTAATTGGCGCTCTAATGGGTTCTTTTCTTGTATTAATTTGAGGATTAATGATTAGACCTGGAAATAAATCAAAAAAGATAGTTGACAACATACCTATAGGGGTATATTATATGGATAATAACAATAAAGAGGAGGTGTCACGATGGAGTACGATAATCAAATGAAAAATCGGGTAAAGCGTATTGAGGGGCAGCTTCGTGGGATTTTAAAAATGATGGAAGAAGAAAAGAATTGTAGGGACGTAATTACACAGCTATCTGCTGCTAGAACCGCAATTGATCGAACAATTGGAGTTGTGGTTAGTTCGAATCTTGTGGAGTGTGTAAACCAGTCTAAGGAAAATGGAGAACATAATACAGCTGACCTTGTTAAAGAAGCAGTCGATTTGCTCGTTAAAAGCAGATAAAAATAAAGGAGTTGACACTCTCTTTTATTTTGTTTATTATTATACCCATAGGGGTAATGGTATAAAATATTTGGAGGAATGTAATCATGAAGATAGATAAAGTATTAGATGCAAAAGGTTTAGCGTGCCCACTTCCAATTGTAAGAACAAAAAAGGCAATGGACGAAATGAAATCTGGTCAAATATTAGAAGTAATCGCGACAGATAAAGGTGCAAAAGCTGATTTAACAGCTTGGACAGCCTCAAAGGATCATGAGCTTTTAAAAACAAAGGAAGATAATAATGGGATCCTAACATTTTTAATTAAGAAAAAGTAATTTTTTTAACATTTTATAATACCCCATCCCGTATGGGTAATAATTAAGGAGAGATACAATGACGGTGAAAAAAAGAACAACGATTATTTTATTTAGTGGTGATTATGATAAAGCGATGGCTGCTTATATTATTGCTAATGGGGCAGCAGCATACGATCATGAAGTAACGATTTTTCACACATTTTGGGGGTTAAACGCATTACGAAAAGATGAGCATGTACCTGTAAAGAAAAACTTTATGGAAAAAATGTTTGGGAAAATAATGCCGCGTGGTGCGGATAGAATGGGCTTATCGAACATGCAATTTGCTGGATTTGGTCCAAAAATAATTAAAGATGTAATGAAAAAACATAATGTTATGCCATTACCCCAGTTGATTGAAATGGCACAAGATCAAGATATAAAACTGGTTGCCTGTACGATGACAATGGATTTACTTGGACTACAAAAAGAAGAATTACTGGAAGAGATCGAATATGCGGGAGTAGGGGCATATTTAGCTGATGCGGAAGAGGGCAATGTGAATCTGTTTATTTAATAAATGTATGTGATGTTACTTATCAATGGAGGAGATTATCTTTGGTTTTTATAACCGATGTGCTTTTCGCAGTGATCTTGTTTTTATTAATAAAAAGATTTCTGCCTGTTAAGGGTGTTAGAAATATTACGATACAGGATTTGAAAATTAAATTAAAAGATAATAACAACCAATTTATCGATGTTCGTACTTTAGGAGAGTTTAATCAATATCATATTCCGCATTTTAAAAACATTCCTTTACACGAACTTTCGCGGCAAGTAAGTCAATTATCTAAAGATGAGTATGTGATCGTCATTTGTCAAAGCGGCATGAGGAGTCTCAAGGCGGGTAAAATATTAAAAAAACAAGGATTTAGTAAAATATTGAATGTAAAAGGCGGAGTAAGTGCATGGAGGTAGAAGATAATATGAAACAATATACCGTTGATGAAGTGAAAGTAATGTTGGAAAGTAAAAAACTAATAAATATACTTGATGTACGTGAGGCGGAAGAAGTAGCGAAGGGGAAAATTCCAGGTGTCATTCATATTCCTCTTGGGTTGTTGGAATTCCGTCTGCAAGATTTGAATAAAAGCAAGGAATACATTGTTGTATGTCGATCAGGAGGTAGAAGCGGTAGCGCTGTTCAATTATTAGAAAGCCGTGGTTATCAAGTGGTAAATATGGTCGGTGGAATGCTTGAATGGCAAGGAGAAATAGAGTAATTTTTTTTAAACGAAATAATACCCCTATGGGTAAATTGGAGGAAGATCAATGAATTCAATTAAGACAGACAAAATTTTAGACGCCAAAGGGCTTGCTTGTCCAATGCCAATTGTAAAGACCAAAAAAGTGATAAGTGAAATGGAAGCAGGTCAAATACTGGCAATTTTAGCAACAGATAAAGGCTCGACTGCTGACTTAAAAGCATGGTCTGAGCGTTTAGGGCACCATTATTTAGGGACAAGGGAAGAAGGCGTAGTTCTTAAACATTATGTTAGAAAATCAACAAGTGAAGAAGCTGTTGAAAAGACATACCCACATATTGTTAGTAATGAAGAACTTAAAAACATGATGAACGATGGAAGTGCAGTCATAGTTGATGTCAGGGAAGAGGCAGAATATGCATTTAACCATCTAGAAGGTGCGCTTTCCATTCCATTAGGAGAGTTAGAAAATCGCCTTCATGATTTAAATAAAGAAGATGAGATTTATGTCATTTGTCGAACGGGCAATCGCAGCGATATGGCTGCGCAAAAATTAGTGGAGAATGGGTTTGTTAATGTAAAAAACGTTGTTCCAGGCATGGGTGCTTGGTCTGAACAGGAGGAGAAATAAATGGCTGTGCAAGCAATGAATGCGAAGGTTTTAACGAAAAAGGTTTTTAATGAGGAGAAGTTATTTATTTTGGATGTTCGAAATGAAGATGCATTCCGAGATTGGAAAGTTGAAGGGAAAAACTTTAAATATTTGAATGTACCATATTTTGATTTATTGGATGGAGTAGAAGTGATATTAAATCAAATTCCGTCTGACCATGATATTCTTGTCATTTGTGCAAAAGAGGGTTCCTCTATAATGGTAGCAGATATGCTTGTTGATAAAGGATTAATAAATGTTTTTTATCTTGAAGGTGGCATGAAAGCATGGAGTGAACATTTAGAGTCTGTAAAAATTGGAGATCTAAAAAACGGTGGATCGTTGTATCAATTTGTGCGCATCGGCAAAGGGTGTCTTTCCTATATGGTCGTTTCAAACGGAGAAGCTGCGGTCATTGATGCTTCACGGATGATTGATACGTATTTAGATTTTGCGGAACAAATGGACGTGAGAATCACTCATGCGTTTGACACGCATCTTCATGCAGATCATATTTCAGGAGGAAGAAAAATCGTGGAAAAAACAGAGGGAACATACTGGCTTCCATCGAAAGATGCAGAAGATGTCACGTTTGACTATATGCCTTTAAATAATGGGTTAAATGTAACGGTTGGAAATTCTTCAATTAATATAAACGCGCTTTATTCACCGGGACATACGATTGGTTCCACCTCCTTCATAATAGATGACACATATCTCATGACTGGAGATATATTATTTATTGATTCTATTGGACGTCCTGACTTAGCTGGAAAAGCGGAAGACTGGGTTAGCGATTTGCGTGAATCTCTTTATATACGCTATAAAAATTTATCGGACGAACTGCTTGTCCTTCCAGCACATTTCACGCAAATCGAAGAATTAAATAAAAATGGGAGTGTTTCAAAAAAACTAGGTGAACTATTTACGAACAATCATGGATTAAACATCGAGGATGAGCAAGCATTTAGAAAGCTAGTAACAGAAAACTTACCTCCACAACCGAATGCTTATCAAGAAATTCGCAAAACAAATATGGGGAAAATTAATCCTGATAATGAAGAACAACGGGAAATGGAAATCGGACCAAACCGTTGCGCAGTAAGTTAAAGTTAGCGGAAGCTCTATAGATGTCCACTAGCAGAAGGCCGTATCTTATACGTCGCGTCCTGTGACTAGTAGATCCTGTGTGTCAAAGTTAGAGATAAGAAGAAATCATAGTCGCCTTGCGCGGATTTGGAAATATGGAAATACATTCAGTGAAAGAAACAAAGAAACATTGGCTGGGAAGAGTTGCGTGAACCCGGACTAGGCCTGCGGTCCTTATCAGCCTGTGTAACCTGTATTATGCAGGTATACCTATATTGAAAGGAATTTGCTGTATGGACATGACCTTTATTATTGTTATTTTTTTAATTGGCTTTGTCGGATCTTTAATTTCGGGGATGCTTGGTATAGGGGGATCGATTATTAAATATCCACTGTTGTTATTTATTCCTCCTTTATTCGGATTAGCAGCATTCAGTGCCCATGAAGTGGCTGGAATCAGTGCTATCCAAGTATTGTTTGCTACGATTGGTGGAGTTTGGGCATATAGAAAGGGTGCTTATTTAAATAAAGCATTAATCATTTATATGGGGACAGCTATCTTAATTGGGAGCTTGATCGGGGGATTCGGATCAAATGTAATGTCTGAGAATGGTATCAATCTTATATATGGTATTTTGGCATTGCTAGCGGCCATTATGATGTTCATTCCTAATAAAGGAATTGACGATATTCCGCTCGATCAAGTTGTTTTTAATAAATGGACTGCTGCAGTAATGGCTTTGATTGTAGGAGTTGGAGCAGGCATTGTTGGTGCTGCGGGTGCGTTTTTGCTGGTACCGATTATGCTAGTCGTTTTGAAAATCCCAACAAGAATGACTATTGCATCATCACTCGCAATTACATTCATTTCGTCGATAGGTTCTACCGCAGGGAAATTACTCACGGGTCAAGTGGATTACTATCCAGCACTCGTAATGGTTATTGCTAGTATCATAGCAGCGCCCATCGGAGCTAAAATTGGAAAAAAGATGAATACAAAATTGCTAAAAATGATGTTAGCAGGTCTAATTTTAGCTACAGCAGTGAAAATTTGGCTAGATATCCTACCATAAATTCCCCTAATGTAAGCAATATATGTATAATATACATGTAAGCGCTTTTAAAGGTTTCTTTTTCTTCAATACATGTTGAAAGTTAAAAGAAGAGTTAGGGGAGAGTATTATGAACATTTCACCGCTTGATCAAGGAAGAATAATAGATTTAGTGAATCTTTGGAACAAAGAGATTGGTAAGCAATTTCCAATGAGAGAGGAATTGTTTAAGCAAAATAGCCTGGATGATAATAATGTGCATGCATCTGGCTCTGGTATTGCGTTAAATGAAAGTGATGAAGTAATTGGATTCGTTATTAGTAAACGCTGGCAGGAAGATTTGGAAGTGGAGATGAATACAGAAACGGGTTGGATTCAAGTACTTCTAGTCGACTCTGAATATAGGGGAAAAGGTATTGGATCAGCTTTACTTAAAAAGGCAGAGACTGCATTAAAAGCGGATGGAGCTGTTAAAATTACATTAGGAAGTGATCCCTGGCACTATTTCCCCGGGTTACCGAGTGGATTTGATAAAACAATCAGATGGTTTGAAAAGCGTGGTTATAAACATAATATTCAAGTCTATGATTTAATTTCCCACTATGAGGATGAGGTCGAAAGTTCAATGCCTGACAAGGAGGATATAGAATTTATGATGTTGAAGATGGACGAAAAGGAAGCGTTCATTGACTTTATGCATCGTACTTTTCCAGGACGTTGGGAATATGAAGCAATTCAGTATTTTAAAAAAGGTGGCACAGGTAGGGAGTTTGTAGTTCTAAAAAGCAAAGGTGAAATCCTTGGTTTTTGTAGGGTCAATGATATACACTCTCCGTTTATCGCCCAGAACGTTTACTGGTCCCCATTATTTAATACGCCATTAGGTGGACTAGGGCCACTAGGAGTTGATTCAAGTATTCGTGGAAAAGGATATGGCTTGGCCATTGTGGAAGCTGGTGTCCACTTTTTGAGAAATAGAGGGATTCATTCTATTGTGATTGATTGGACTGTTTATATCGAGTTTTATGGAAAACTTGGTTATGAGCCATGGCAAAAATATGAAGCATATAGCAAAGAAATACAGATTGAAATGAATCGTGTTGAGAATTAGTAGAGACAAATGATAATAAAAGCGCTATTTGAGTAGAAAAAGACTATTTAATTATAATAATTATAATTAAATAGTCTTTTTCACTTGAAATTAATTATCTTATTTGGTAATATCTAATTTATAATAATTATTACATAAGAGGTGGAATTCATTTGAGTAATTACAATAAAAATCTTACTACTAGCTGGGGAGCACCAGTTGGCGACAATCAAAACTCTGTTACAGCCGGTTCTCGTGGACCAACACTCATTCAAGATGTTCATTTGCTTGAGAAACTTGCGCATTTTAACCGTGAACGTATTCCTGAGCGTGTCGTTCATGCAAAAGGTGCAGGTGCGCACGGATATTTTGAAGTAACAAACGATTTATCAAAATATACGAAAGCAAATTTCTTATCTGAAGTGGGTAAGCGTACACCGATGTTTATTCGTTTTTCAACAGTAGCAGGTGAACTAGGTTCATCAGATACTGTTCGTGACCCGCGCGGGTTTTCTGTGAAATTTTATACGGAGGAAGGAAATTATGATCTGGTCGGAAATAATACACCTGTATTCTTTATTCGCGATGCGATTAAATTTCCTGACTTTATTCATACACAAAAAAGAGATCCCCAAACACATTTAAAAAATCCAACAGCAGTATGGGATTTCTGGTCACTGTCACCTGAATCATTACATCAAGTAACAACTTTGATGTCTGATCGTGGTATTCCAGCTACATTACGACATATGCATGGTTTTGGAAGTCATACATTCAAATGGGTGAATGCGGAAGGTGAAGGGGTATGGGTGAAATATCACTTTAAAACAGAACAAGGTGTTAAAAACCTTGATGTAGATCTAGCTGCTAAAATAGCGGGAGAGAATCCTGATTATCATACAGAGGATCTATTCAATGCGATTGCAAATGGTGATTTTCCAGCATGGAAACTATGTGTGCAGATTATGCCACTTGAAGATGCTGATACGTATCGTTTTGATCCATTTGACGTAACGAAAGTATGGTCGCAAAAGGATTATCCATTAATTGAAGTGGGACGTATGGTATTGAATCGTAATCCTGAAAACTATTTTGCAGAAGTAGAACAAGCAACATTTTCGCCAGGAACACTAGTGCCGGGGATTGATGTATCACCAGACAAGATGCTTCAAGGTCGTTTGTTTGCTTACCATGATGCACATCGCTACCGTGTTGGTGCGAATCATCAAATGCTTCCGATTAATCGCGCGAAAAATGAAGTAAATAACTATCAACGTGATGGAGCAATGCGGTTTGATAATAATGGTGGATCATCTGTCTATTATGAACCAAACAGCTTTGGAGGACCTACAGAAACCCCTGAGAACAAGCAACATGAACTAGTTGTTTCTGGGGTTACGGGAAGTGTAGCATATGATCAAGACGATCATTATACACAAGCTGGGGATTTGTATCGATTACTATCTAAGGAAGAGCGTACACGTTTAGTCGATAATATTGTGAACGCAATGAAGTCTGTTGAAATAGAGGAAATTAAACTTCGTCAAATCAGTCACTTCTATAAAGCAGATCCAGAATATGGAACGCGAATTGCTCAAGGGCTTGGTTTAGAAGTTCCTTCAGAAGAAGTAGTATCATAAATAACTAGAAATAAGGGGGCACTGGATTGAGTATGAAAATACTTGATGCAGTGCATTTTTTTGTTGAAAGGTGTAGAAAGTATAAATTTTACAGATATACTTTAAAAAACTTATCCCGTCCCGACAGTTCAATTTGGTAGCATTCTATCATCCAAGCGATTTTACGTACCGCTAGACTGGTTACCCAATCGGGCTAGTCTTTCTAGTTGCGCTTCACAATATGCGGTGAGCTTATTCGTGTCTTCTTAAATATTAATTGTCTGAATAACTGGAAATTGTGATAAGGTGATAGGCGCTTGTCATATAGTATGACAAAGGAGGACAATTAAATATGAAATACAGTTATGCTACTCATTTATATTGTCCGAAATGTTCATTGACGTACGAAATAATTGTAATACAACAAGTTTGTACTTGTGGTGCTCCATTACTTGTAAAATATGATTTAACGACATTAGCGATGGAGCTAGATTCTCAAAAAATAAAGGGAAGACAGAATGACCTTTGGCGCTATCATGAACTTTTACCTATTCAAAGGAAGGAAAATATCGTTTCTATGGGAGAAGGAATGACGCCCATCATCCCGATGAATAAAATGGCTGTTGATATGGGACTGGAACATTTGTATATGAAAGATGAAGGGATAATGCCAACTGGAACTTTTAAAGCGCGAGGTGCGGCAGTCGGGATTTCTAAGGCGAAGGAACTTGGTGTAAAAGAACTGGCTATGCCAACAAATGGTAATGCAGGTGCAGCGTGGTCACTGTATGCGACGAGAGCGGGGATTACTACAACAATTGTTATGCCAGTTAATGCTCCGATCATTACGCGCAATGAATGTGCAGTATCAGGAGCGAATGTGTATTTAGTTAATGGTTTAATTAGTGATGCAGGTGAAATTGTGGCAGAAGCTGTAAATAAATTTGGTTTATTTGATGCTTCTACATTGAGAGAGCCTTATCGAATTGAAGGTAAAAAGACAATGGGACTGGAGCTTGCTGAACAATTTAACTGGGAATTACCTGAAGTAATTCTATATCCAACTGGTGGCGGAGTAGGGTTAATAGGTATTTACAAAGCACTGAAAGAACTTCATGAGCTTGGTTGGTTAGCTAAGGAGCAAATGCCGCGGCTTGTTGCGGTGCAAGCTGATGGTTGTGCACCCATCGTAAAAGCTTGGGAAGAAGGTAAATCTGAATCAGAGTTTTGGCCTGACTCTGAAACAATTGCATTCGGTATTAATGTACCAAAAGCTTCAGGTGATTTTCTCGTTCTTGAAGCGCTTTATGAAACAAATGGCTGTGCAATCTCAGTAAATGATCAAGAAATTATCAGTGAACAAAGGAATATTGCTCAAAAAGAAGGTACATTTATTTGTCCGGAAGGTGCGGCAGCGTTTTTAGCAGCGCGTAGGCTTCGTAAATCAGGCTGGATAAAAGAGAATGATAAGGTTGTAGTATTAAACACAGGATCAGGACTAATATATCCAGACACTGTAGAATTTGATGTACCCACGTTAAATATTGGCGAATCTATTAAATCAACTTCGCATGATCATTGTTAACGTGAAACAACAACATATGTGAGGCGTTAATAGAGAGGGTGAGGTACTAACATACAGGAAAGGGAGGATTTTTTATGAAGAAGAACTTTATGCTTCAAATTCTCATTGCCTTTATTCTTGCGGTTATTACTGGAGCAATTTTTGGTGAAAAAGCGACTGTTGTTCAGCCACTGGGAGATTTATTTTTACGTCTAATTAAATTCATCATTGTTCCATTAATTTTATCTACCATCATCGTAGGTGTGACAGGTGCTGGAAGTATAAAAAAACTAGGTAGTATTGGTGGGAAAACAGTATTGTATTTTCTTGCTACGAGTTTAGCAGCGATCATCATTGGGTTACTAGCTGGATTTGTTTTTTCACCGGGTACGGGGACAGATATTGTATTAGAAGCGGGATCTGCAGAAGTTGTCGAGTCTGTTGGTGTCATTGATACATTATTAAATATAATTCCAACCAATCCGATTGAAGCTTTAACGACTGGAGCGATCTTGCAGATAATCTTCTTTGCGATCTTTATTGGAATTGGAATTACACTTGTTGGTGAAAAAGGTAAGCCAGTGCAGTACTTTTTTGAAGGTCTTGCGGAAGTGATGTATAAAATAACAGGGATGATTATGAAACTTGTTCCGCTAGGCATTTTTGGCCTATTGGCTCCTATTGTTGGCATATATGGAATATCTGTTTTACTCCCGTTAATTAAAGTTATTATAGCGATGCTTGTAGCGGTCATTATTCACGTGGCTGTGGTATATACTTTAGCTGTTAAAACACTTGGAAAAATGAGCCCTACTATATTTTTAAAAGGAATATTTCCAGCGGCCGCTGTGGCATTTGCAACATGTAGTAGTTCGGGAACATTACCAGTTACAATGAAAAATGTGCAAGAAAATCTCAAGGTTTCAAAAGAAACAAGTAGCTTTGTTTTACCCCTTGGTGCTACGATAAATATGGATGGTACAGCTATCTACATGGGGATTGCGGTTATGTTTATCGCTCAATACTTTGGTGAATCATTAAGCTTTGCTCAAATTATGATCGTTGCAATAATGGGAACGCTCGCCTCGATCGGTGCGGCGGGGGTACCAGGAGCGGGTTTGATTATGCTGACAATGGTATTAACCGCAGTGAATCTTCCGCTTGAAGGGATTGCATTAATCGCTGGTATTGATCGAGTGCTAGATATGCTTAGAACATCTGTAAACATAATAGGTGACGCTTCTGCTTGTGTAGTAGTTGAGAATAAACAGGGTAAAAGTCAATCGATAATGAATAATAATCCTACAACAATAATGTAAAAAGCTGGGCTAAGTTGACAATACAACTTGGCCTATAATCATTTGTCGACGAAAATAATAAAAGCTGATATACTAAAAGTATTAATAGTTTGTTTTCTATACAAACTATATAGAGTTATTTCGCTCAACTTGTTAACGTAGTAAAGAGAATGTATGATAAAATAATTATATGATAAATTAGACGGGATGAAACATTGCCCGTAGTTAAAACTATTTATAATAAAAGCTTATTAAAGCCATGAGGAGGAACTAATAGTGTCGAAACAGCAAATTGGTGTTGTCGGATTAGCAGTAATGGGTAAAAACCTGGCTATGAATATTGAAAGTAGAGGTTATTCTGTATCAGTTTATAACCGCTCTTCTCATAGAACAGAGGATATGATGCAAAATGAAGCAAAAGGTAAAAATGTAGTTGCTTCGTATTCAATTGAGGAATTTGTTAACTCGTTAGAAAAGCCACGTAAAATTTTACTTATGGTACAAGCCGGTGCGCCAACGGATGCAACAATTGAATCACTAAAACCGTATTTAGAAAAGGGCGATATTCTCATTGATGGTGGAAATACATTCTTCCCTGATACAATTCGTCGTAACAAAGAATTAAGTGAAGCAGGTCTTCATTTTATTGGAACTGGTGTGTCAGGTGGAGAGGAAGGTGCTCTAACTGGTCCTTCAATCATGCCTGGTGGACAAAAGGAAGCGTACGAACTTGTTGCTCCTATTTTTGAAGCAATCGCTGCAAAAGTAGACGGAGAAGCATGTACTACATATATTGGTCCAGATGGAGCCGGTCATTATGTGAAAATGGTGCATAATGGTATTGAATATGGCGATATGCAATTGATTTGTGAAGCTTATTTTATGATGAAAAATATTCTAGGCCTTAATGCTGAAGAGTTGCATAAAGTATTTGCGGAATGGAATAAAGGCGAGCTTGATAGCTATTTAATCGAGATCACTGCTGATATTTTTACAAAAACCGATGAAGAAACTGGTAAACCTTTAGTTGATGTCATTCTAGACACAGCTGGTCAAAAAGGGACAGGTAAATGGACAAGTCAAAATGCGCTTGATCTAGGTGTGCCACTTCCATTGGTTACTGAATCCGTTTTTGCTCGCTTCATTTCAGCAATGAAAGATGAGCGTGTTGCAGCAAGTAAATTATTAAGAGGTCCTGAAGTGACAGCTTATGATGGGGATAAAGACGAGTTAATCGAAGCAATTCGCAAAGCATTATACATGAGCAAAATTTGTTCATATGCTCAAGGATTTGCGCAAATGCGTGCAGCATCAGAAGAATATAACTGGGATTTACAGTATGGCGATATCGCCATGATTTTCCGCGGAGGATGTATTATCCGTGCGCAATTCTTGCAAAAAATCAAAGAAGCATACGACAAAGATCCGGCGCTAGCTAACCTATTGCTTGATCCATATTTTAAAGAAATCGTTGAAAGCTATCAGCAAGCACTAAGAAAAGTAGTTTCTATTGCTGTGGAAAGAGGAATTGCCGTTCCATGTTTCGCAAGTGCTGCAGCTTATTATGACAGCTATCGCACAGAAACATTACCAGCGAATCTGTTGCAAGCTCAGCGTGATTACTTCGGTGCACACACATATAACCGCATTGATAAAGAAGGAACATTCCATACAGAGTGGATGGAATAAAGACTAGCGGAAGGCGCCTGTAGCTAGACATAGATTAAACTTATTGAAACTTTCAGCTGAAATGCAAAAACTTATACCTTCATACCAAAGTAGGAATAGAGGCTGGGACAAAACCTACCTCTGAAACGAAAAAGCCGGAGAAATTTTACGATGAGTAAAATTTCTCCGGCTTTAATTATTTTTTTAATAAAAAAAGGCCTACTTCTGATAAAATTAAGTTACCACACTAAATCCAATCAGAAAGTAGGATCCTTATGTTTAAAAATTATAACATGAATCAATTAGTTTTACCTTTAGATTTAGAAGTAAATTTGCAAAATAACGATATTGCCTTCCACATTCACTGTTTAGTTGAAAGCATCCCGCAGGAAGCCTTTGAACCATTTCTTCGAAATGAGGGATGTCCTGCCTATCACCCCCGCATGATGCTTAAAATCATCTTATGTGGCTACACTCAATCTGTATTTTCGGGTCGTAAAATTGAAGCACTTTTAAAAGACAGTATTCGCATGATGTGGCTCGCACAAGGATACGAACCGAGCTATCGTACAATTAATCGCTTTCGTGTGCAACCTGAAGTTAAAGAATTAATTCGTCAATGCTTTGTACAATTTCGCTGTCAGTTAGTCCAAGAAAAGCTTATTGACCAAGAAGCAATTTTTATTGATGGTACAAAAATTGAAGCGAATGCGAATAAATTTACATTTGTCTGGAAAAAATCAATTGAGAAATATCATCAGGGATTAATTGAAAAATCAAATCAACTCTACAATGAGCTACTTGAGAAAGAGATTTTACCCGAAATTGAGCGTGAAAGCGAAGAAGAATTAACCCTTGAGGAACTCGCCCGCATAGTTCAAAAAGCAGACGATGTCATTAACGACTATGACAAAAAGATTGAAGCATCTTCAGACAATACAGAAAGAAAAACGTTAAGGAGTGAACGGAAGTTCCCAAAACAGGTCCGCAAACAGTTACTGGATTACATCGTTCGTAAACAGAAATATGAACGACATTTTGAAATCTTTGGCACGCGTAATAGTTATTCGAAAACAGATCATGATGCGACGTTCATGCGTATGAAAGATGATTATATGAAAAATGGTCAATTGAAACCTGGTTATAATGTACAAATTTCGACCGAAGGTCAATATACACTTGCCTATAGTTTATTTTCGAATCCAACAGACACACGTACATTAATTCCATTCCTAGATGAAATCGAGCAACATTATCTTCCATTACCGAAGTACATTGTCGCGGACGCAGGATATGGTAGTGAACAAAATTATGATGATATTCTTTCAAATCGTAAACGAGAAGCGTTAATTACGTATAACATGTATTTGAAAGAACAAAATAAAAAATATAAACAAAACGAATTCAATTCAGTTAACTGGCTTTACGATGAAGAGAAAGATACCTATACTTGCCCTAATCAACAGCGCGTTGTCTTTAAATATCATTCTGTTCGTACAGATAAGTCAGGTTTCGAGCGAGAATTTAAAATCTATGAGTGTGAAGACTGTTCAGATTGCCCATTCCGTTCATTATGTACGAAAGCAAAAGAAGGAAATCATCGAAAGATAATGGTGAACAAGAAATGGGAACAACAAAAAGAATATGTGAGAGCGAAGCTTTCAGAAGAAAAAACGAATTCTATTTACCGTCGACGCAAAATCGATGTAGAACCAGTTTTTGGATTCTTGAAGGCTAATTTGTGTTTCACTCGATTTTCAGTTCGCGGAAAATCGAAGGTCGAAAATGAAATGGGCCTAGCGTTAATGGCCGTGAATTTACGAAAATTCACGGTCAACACATTGGTTCGAACATAAATAACAAACGATAAAAGAGAAAGGTGAAATTGAGCGCGCTCAATTTCACCTTTCTCACTATTTGGAAGCTAGTTATGTCCCAGCCTCTATTTTTTATATAGCTGTCTAGTATTTTAAGAAAACAAATAATCGCCTGATTGCGCCATTGTTTCCTCTGTGATTTCTAAGCTTAAATTCGATATTTCTAAGAAGCTTTTAATGGCGAAAACGCATGCTCCCATGACACAAGCTTGCTTTCCGAGAACAGAGACGTGCAAATTACTGTAATGACTTATCGTTGAAGTAAGTTTGCTTTTAATATTTTTAATTGCATTTGGATATAGATGTAATAGCTCACAGTTAAGAATAATGATTTCGGGATTATATAAATTAATGACATTATTCATACCAACTGCGACATATTTAATGAAATTGTCCATTAGTTCACATGTAATCGGATCTCCTGATTCTACTAATGCTTTAAAATCATGATAGGTTAAATTTTCTCTACCTTTCTTTGCTTTGAGTTGCCTGAAAAAATTTGATTCTGAGGCATATTGTTCCCAACAACCACGATTGCCGCAGTTACATGCTAATCCGTCAGGAACAACAATCATATGACCCATTTCTCCAGCATAACCATGATACCCCTTGAGTAGCTCGCCATTCATCATGACGCCGAGTCCAATCCCACTTTGCATCGTTATGCTGAGTAAGTGATTGCTCTGGTTATACTTATATACTCTTTCTGCAAATGCAGATAAATTCGCATTGTTTTCAATATAGATTGGAGCGGCTATACTCTTTTCTAAATCTGCCTTTAAACTTTTTTCTCGCCAGTTTAGCTGAGGGATAAAATAAATTTCCTCTTCATTAGAAACAATTCCATGAATCCCAATTACAATCCCAATGATCCCGTAGGTACTATCACTACATTTAGTTTTAAAAATGTGTATATGCTCTACCAGCAAATCAAGTATTTGCTGGTAGTCAGTAGTGTGAAGGGCTACTGTTTCAGTTTGTATAGGATAGCCCAGCAAGTCGGAAAGGGTAAAAATGATTTGGTCCTTATCAAGATCAATTCCTAATGCGTATCCAACTGTTTTATTTAAAGTAAGAATAATTGGGCGTCTTCCTAAATTTGTATGTTCTTGTTGCCCTTCTATCAGTAATTCTTCCTCAAGTAAATCAGCAACCTGTACAGAAATAGTAGCTTTATTTAATCCTGTTACTTTCGATAAATTTGCGCGAGAAATGCCATTATGTTCAATAATCGTACTTAAAATTAAACCTCGATTTAACTTTTTTATATAAGCTGCATCACCGGTAATCATCTAGCTCCACCCCATAGTTTATAAATAGTCCTTCAAATTGTTAAGCACATCTATTTATTAAATAATACCATATTATTATCTACTTTTTGATTGACGAAATTGCAATGTAATGTTATTCTATCTTTAATTATTTGTTTGGTCAACAAATTTATAGTGTTTTTCATGAAAAGGGTTACATTTATGATAGTTTGTTATAAGATGGAAAAAAGTAATACTATATAAAAATAGAAGAATGAAAAAGGAGCGATGGAAACTCATGAATATTCTTCAAGAATTATTAAAAGATATTCCTATCCCAAAAATGACAAAGGTAAAGCAACGATTTGACGATCGGAAAATCGAACAATTGGATAAGGTGCTGAACGAAAAGTTAAATACCCCTCATATTCAAGCATTAATTCGTCCAGGCATGGAAATTGCACTCGCCGTTGGAAGCAGAGGGATAGACCGCCTGCCAGAAATAACGGCAACGACAGTGAAATTTTTAAAAGAAATGGGCGCTACTCCTTTTATTGTACCAAGTATGGGCAGCCATGGCGGTGCTACTGGCAAGGGGCAAATTGCCGTTCTTGAACATTTAGGTGTGACTGAAGAAAGTGCAGGGTGTGAAATTCGCTCTTCAATGGAAGTTGTAAAGCTAGGAGAGCTTCCAAATGGTCTTCCGGTTTATTTAGATAAGTATGCATCTGAAGCTGATGGAATTGTTGTTATTAATCGAGTGAAGCCACATACTGCTTTTCGTGGTAGGGTTGAAAGTGGAATAATGAAAATGATTAGTATTGGACTTGGCAAACAAAAAGGTGCGGAAGCATGCCATCAATTAGGGTTTAAGTATATGGCTGAAAACGTCCCGAAGATGGCGAAAATGATTATGGAGAAAAAACCATTTTTATTTGGTGTGGCAACGGTTGAAAATGCATTTGATAAAGTAGTAGAAGTCGAAGTATTAATGGCCGATGAGGTTGAAGAAAAAGAAACTAAACTCCAGGAACAAGCAAAGAAATCCTTGCCGAAGCTTCTTTTTGAGCAGTTGGATGTGCTTATCATTGATGAAATCGGAAAAAATATTAGTGGAGATGGCATGGATCCGAATATCACAGGGCGTTACCCAACTCCATATGCCCATGGTGGTCCTGAAGTAAATAAAATGGTTGTACTTGATCTTACTCCAGAGACAGAAGGAAATGCAAATGGTGTAGGAACCGCCGATTTTACGACACAGCGACTTGTTGACAAAATGGATTTAGAAACAACTTATGCGAATGGCCTTACATCTACAGTTGTGGCTCCGACTAAAATTGCTACGACTTTGGCAAATGATCGAATGGCTCTCCAAGCTGCGATTAAAACATGTAATATTCTTGATTTTACTAAAGTGAAAATGGTACGAATAAAAAACACTTTGGAAATTAGTGAAATAGAAGTATCAGAAGCATTATTGGAACATGTAAAACAACATTCCGAGATGGAGCAAATATCGGATTTGTATGAATTAGTATTTGATCAAAAAGAGAATATAAAATAACTTTTTAGATAAAGGGAGATAGAGATGAGTAAACTATTTGATTTAACGGGAAAAACAGCCGTAGCAATCGGCGGTAATGGCGTATTGGGATCATCGATGGCATTAGGTCTTGCGGAGCATGGTGCAAAGGTTGCTATAGTTGGACGTAATCTGGAAAAAGCAGAGGAAGTAGTGAAGGAAATTATAGCCAAGGGTGGAGAAGCGATGGCATTTCAGGCAGATGTCGGTACGCGAGAATCACTAGAGCAATTGGCTGAAAACATTGAAGGCTGGTCAGGTGGCTGGGATATAATTTTAAATGCACCGGGTAAAAATAGCCCGACACCTTTCTTTGATTTAGATATGGATGAATGGGATGACATTATGGATGTAAACTTAAAAGGAATTGTCATTACATGTCAAATATTTGCTAAAAAAATGATTGAGCAAGGTAGAAAAGGAAGTATTATTAATATCTCATCTGTTTCTTCTACAACGCCATTGTCTAGAGTATTTACATATTCAGTTTCAAAAGCAGGTGTTAATAGTGTGACACAGTTCTTGGCGCGTGAATTTGCTCCTAATGGAATTAGAGTAAATGCTATTATTCCTGGCTTTTTCCCAGCAGAACAAAACCGAAAAATTTTAAGCGAAGATCGAATTGAATCGATTATGAACCATACGCCAATGAACCGCTTTGGTGAACCAGACGAATTACAAGGAGCGACGGTTTGGCTTGCATCTGATGCTGCGTCAAGCTTTGTTACAGGGACTTTGATACGTGTGGACGGTGGATTTGGCTCAATGACAATATAAAATCACAAAATTCGGGTGGTGCCCTGCACCGGAAAGGGGGAGCTTCATGTCGCATAAGTTTGTAGTTGGACTTGATATTGGGACTACCAGTGCCAAAGCTGTTGTTTTTGATATGGATGGCAAGGTAAGAGCGGAGGCAGAACAGCTGATTAAAACATATCATCCACAACAAGGCTGGGCAGAGCAAGATCCAGATGAGCTTGAACGTGCCGCTGTTCATGCAATTAGAATGGTAATGGATAAAGCTAATGTTCCAAAGGAAGAAATTGTTGGGATGGGATTTTCTTGTGCCATGCACTCATTAATTTGCGTGGCTGGTAAGGGGGAAGTATTATCGCGTGCACTTATTTGGTCTGACGGTAGAAGTAGTGGACAAGCTGAAAAACTCCTAGAGGCAGAGGGGGAAGAGCTTTTCCAACGGACGGGTGTGCCTATTCATCCTATGTCCCCATTAGTGAAATTACTTTGGATGAAAGAAACAAATTATGAGCCGTATCGTAATGCTCAATATTTCATGTCTGTGAAAGAGTATATCCTCATGAAATGGTTTGGTAAGAAGGTTGCCGACTATTCGATAGCTGCTGCAAGTGGCCTCATGAATGCTGAGACATTACAATGGGACGAAAAAGCATTGGCACTTGTGAATGTTAAGAAAAAACAATTATCAGATATTGTTCCACCAACAGAAATTTTATCGGGATTGAATAATGATCTTGCAGAGGAAATGGGGATTTTGCCTGAGACGCCAGTGGCTATAGGATCGGCCGACGGTCAGCTTGCTAATTTGGGTATTGGTGCGATTTCTCCGGGTGAAGTTGCGATCACAGTCGGTACGAGTGGGGCTGTGAGACAGTTTGCAAATGGATTCCGCATAAATGATAAACGGGAGACATTTTGCTATGCCTTTTCAGAGGACTATTCTATTATCGGTGGTGCGACAAATAATGGTGGTATTGCGCTACAATGGTTAAAAGAATTAGTAAACTATCCGGGCAGTTATGAAGAATTTCTTGTTGAAGCTGAAGAGGTAGCTCCTGGTGCGGAAGGAATGATTTTCTTACCGTATATTAACGGAGAAAGAGCGCCAATTTGGAATCAGCAGGCTACTGGAAATTTTTCTGGTGTATCAATTACACATAAACAGGAACATTTCATACGTGCAGTGTTGGAGGGAATTACGTTCAACTTGTACCAAATTGAGCAAGCACTTGAAAGATTAGCGGGAAAATCAGAGACTATTTACGTGAATGGTGGTCTTGCAAGGTCGCCAATATGGTTACAAATGCTAGCGGATATTTTTGGCAAAGAGGTATATGTGGCAGAAACTCATCATAGCTCTGCATGGGGAGCCGCGTGGACGGCCTTAGTTGCGATTGGTAAGGTAAATTCATTTGAAGAGATAAAGCATAGTGTGAACCTGGGTAATGCAATTACTCCAAATGAAGAAAATCATCATGTTTACCAAGAAATATATAAGAAGTATACAAGATTAGTTGAAGATATATCCGTTCATTTTTAATGGATGCAAAAAGGCCCTCTTGCTAGTAAAAGGGCCTTTTTGACATCTTCTAAAGGTGGGTCTTTGGAATAATATTGCACGCGACTACTGGGCTAACAAACTGTCATTTACCATGTCCTTTACGTTTTTCTAATTTCCCTGGCCAAAAAGCGTATTTACCAAGTACAGACGTAATTGCTGGAACTAATAATGGTCTCACAATAAACGTATCAAGTAAGATCCCAATAGCCGTTACGATTCCGAACTGAACAAGTACTTGTATTGGAAGCGTTGCTAGCACAGCGAATGTTCCCGCTAAAATTAATCCTGCCGACGTGATAACGCTACTTGTTTCTGTCACGCCATCTGCAATTGCAACTTGGAGCGGTTTACTTCGCCGCTTTTTCCAAATACTCGACACCATAAAGATATTATAATCTTCTCCGAGTGCTACGATGAAAACAAAGGTGTAAAGTGGAATAAGGCCTTGCATTGCCTCTACACCCAATCCGTAATGGATGAGCAGCCAACCGGCACCAAGCGCTGAAAAGTAGGAAAGCAAGACTGTCAGTAATAAATAAACCATTGCTACAATGGAGCGTAAATAAACAAGCAATAATAGAGCGATAATAATTATGACTGCTGGTACAACAATATTACGATCTCTGTCGGTGGTTAATTTTGTATCATATAAACTAGCTGTTTCTCCTCCAATCCAGAAATGTTTATCTGCCGAAGAAATTCCCGCTTTTGTAAGGCTTTCTGTTATATCTTCTTTTATCGTTGGAATATGATTAAGCGTATCGGCTGCATAAGGATTTTCAGTTAAGATGAGTTCATACAATAATAAATTACTATTATTAGATCCTTTTCGAGGTTCGCTAATAGATTTGACGATTTTCAAGTCCGAAAGTTTTTCTTGCAACTTTATTGCTTTTCCTTCCGTATCTACAATGATCTGCATAGGGGCTAAATTCCCTGCAGAAAAATTATCGTTTATTAATTCAAATCCCTCTCTTGAAGGCATGTCTTCCGGAAATGAACTCAAAAGATCATATGTGTAATGAATTTTTGGAGAAAAGGCCGCTAATCCACCGAGTAAAATTAACGTCGCACAAATAATGGTCCATGGCTTTTTAGTTACAAATGAACCAAGCCAGACGTTGAACTTTCCATGGCTCTTTTGTCTGCGCACAGGTCTACCTTTTCTTTTTTCAAGCTCGAGAGACATGGATTCTGTCCGTGGTATAAATGGAAAGAAAGAAATCCTACCAAAGATGGAGAGCAATGCTGGCAGTAATGTAAGTGCAGCCACGCCCATGATGAAAATAGCCAAGCTAAATGGTACGGCAAATGTATGATAGGATCCGTACATGGCAAGAAGTAGGGTCAATAGGCCAAATGCAGTTGTCAGGGCACTAATCATAATGGCACCGCCAGAATCTGTGAGAGAACCCTTTAAAGCCTTTAGGGGGTTATCTTCCATAAGAAGATGATCTCTGTATCTGGAAACTAAAAACAGACAATAATCTGTACCGGCACCAAAAAGTAATACTGTCATAATTGATATAGCTTGGGAATCAACAACGATCCATCCTTTATCTGCCATCACACCAAGAATTGGTGAAATTAGCGCATATGCAAAGCCTACTCCAATGAGAGGAACAATGGCTAAAATTGGTGAACGATACAGAACGATTAATAAAATAAGCACGAGCAGTACAGTTGCGACTAATAGTTTTACATCAGCTTCACTGAACAAGGCTACTGCATCCGTGGAAATACCAGCCGGACCGGTTACTCTTAGAAGTAAGTCTTCGTCACCTATTTTATTTGAAAAGGGATCTTCACCAGCTATTTTTGTAACCGCTGTTTTTAGAGCATCAATATCCTTTTCAATAAGGTCAGATTCTGCCTTATCATTTAAAAATATTGGCGTTACGATTGTTGAACCGTTCTCTGAAGCGCTTGATAATAGTGCTTGTGTCGGGGCTTGATGTAAAGGCGGCAAAAATGTTTGCTGCTCTAACGGCTTTTCAGCAAGTTGTTTATATAAGGTTATAATATGTGTGGCATCATTCTCCGTCAGCCCTTCTTCTCTATGCCATACAAGCAAGAGCGGCAAGCCGGCTTCATCTGAAAACTCTTCTTTTACTAGTTCTGCCGCTTGAACTGACATCGCTTTCTCTGGAAGCATTTCTACAGTATTACTTTTTGTGCTTTGTATACTTGGCCAAAGGACCGTCAGCAATAGTACTAAAACAATCCATATGCCAAGGGTTATCCACCTGCCCCTTTTTCCAATTATACCTCCTAAGAATATTGTTATTCCCCTTTTCACTGGCTTCACTCCCTAAATTAAGTACAATTTAATTATATATACTAGATAGTTAATTAATCAATTGTATTATTTATTTTATGATATAATTACTTCAAAATTAAACTAGGAGCTCGATTGATGTGGAATATAAAAATATAGGTCGCTCGCTTGGTAGACCGAAAAGCAGTGGGCTGGAACAACCAACAGATGAATTGATATTAGCTGTAGCTGGTGGATTGTTTTTGCGAAAGGGATTTCAAAAAGTACCAGTGGAAGAAGTAGCTATAGCATGCAATGTAACGAAAGCGACTGTATATTACTACTATTCTACAAAAGCGGAACTTTTTACTGCTGCTATGTTAGCAATGATGAAGCGAGTACATGAACGAACAGTGCAGATACTGACAGAGAATACTCCGTTGCATGAACGACTTTTGATCCTAGCAGAAGCGCATTTACAGGCTACTACAACGATTGATTTAAACACCTTTTTAAGAGAAAGTCATCAAGTGTTAAATGCCCAACAAATTCAAAACATGAAGGAAGCAGAAAAAAAGATTTTTCAAGTGCTTGAACTTGAATTAGAAAAAGCGATTAAAAAAGAGGAAATCCGTAAAGTAAATACTACATTTGCCGCACATGCTTATATATCGCTTTTAAGAATGGGCAATCAAAATCTTTCTAATGATAGTGGATTATTTCAAGACCCTCAGGAAGCTGCTAGGGAAATCCTTCATTTTTATTGGGAAAGTCTGCAAAGGTAGAAAATTAGCAAACAAAAAGGCCCCATAATTGGGACCTTTCAATATTACTATGGATGATTGATCAATTTTCATTTGATAGCTTTAACACATCTAATAGTTTGAAGAATAGGCTTAACAGTATTGCAACAATTGTTGCGAGACCCATTCCTTTAAATTCAACAGAGCCGATATGAATGGTTGCACCGCTAATTCCGATTGCAAGTACAACGCAAGTCAATATTAGGTTTTGCGAAATGTTATAATCCACTTTGGCCTCTACAAGCATCCGGATTCCACTTGCTGCAATGATTCCGAATAAAAGCAGCGAGATACCACCCATCACTGGAGTTGGGATGGAAGAAATGAGTGCAGCTAATTTGCCGCAGAAAGAGAGAATGATTGCAATGACTGCTGCTCCGCCGATAATCCAAGTAGAATATACACGAGAAATGGCCAAAACACCGATATTTTCACCATATGTTGTATTAGGTGTTGCTCCGAAAAAACTAGAGAGTATTGTTGAAATTCCGTTACCCATCATGGAGCGGTCTAGTCCTGGGTCTTTAATAAGATCTTTTTTTACGATATTGCCTGTTACAATCAAATGCCCGATATGTTCTGGTACTAAGACGAGTGCAGCCGGTAAGATGATGAGAATATCAGATATGCTGAATTTCATTTGGTAATACGTTGGCAAGGAAATCCACGCTGCTTCTTTGACAGCAGTGTAATTAACCAAACCGAAGAAAGTAGCAATAATATACCCGGAGATGATTCCTAGTAAAATCGGGATAATTTTTAGGAAACCTCTCATGGTTACCCAACAAATGATCGTAATTCCGAGTGTTAATAATGCGACGATGATATTCTTTGGATCTGCTACCCAATCTGCCGATGCATCAGAGGGCTTTACTAAGTCAGCCATACCGGCTGCAACAGGAACAAGCTCAAGCCCAATAACTGCAACGATCGCACCCATAGCTGCTGGTGGGAAAATAATGTCGATCCATGCCGTGCCAACTGCTTTTATTATTAAACCGACGATGACAAGCACAATTCCAACTGCTAGAAACCCACCTAGTACATAGCTATAACCATCTCCACCTGTATAGTTTCCTAATACTGCAAACACAGGTGAAATAAAAGCAAAGCTTGAGCCGAGGTAAGCGGGAATCTTCCCTTTTGTAATAAAAATATATAGTAGCGTTCCAATCCCATTCATAAGTAGTATTGTTGCGGGATTCACATTAAACATAAGTGGTACTAATACTGTCGAGCCGAACATAGCGAACAAATGTTGAAAGCTAAGTGGTAGGCTCTGTAATAATGGTAAGCGTTCATCTACTTTAATTTCTCTTTGTTTCATCCGATATCTCTCCTTATATTTTAATATTCAAGAGATCAGATCTAGTCATTGGGCAGCAAAAAACACCTCGCCCAATAACTGGCAAGGTGCATAATAATCGGATGTTATAATCATCGTTATGCAAAAATCACGCGCAAGTAAATTACGCATGTAACCTTGGCAGCCTCACGGGACTGGTTTAAAGGCAATCTGATTCATTTGTCTAATGTATTATTGCAGGTACGGATATGAAAGTCAATACTTATTACTGTTTTACATAGATAGAATGAAGGAATTCAGATGAGAACAATCTTCAGCGACTTTTTCCATTCTTTTCAGCCTTTTTACTCCACCAAGTGGCAAGTAGGGATCCGGATATATTGTGCCAGACACTAAAAATGGCGCTTGGAACGGCAGCTAGCGGTGAAAAGTGGGCTGCAGCCAATGATGCACCAAGTCCGGAGTTTTGCATGCCAACCTCAATGGAAACGGCTTTCTGGTCAGCATAATCTAGCTTTAATAAGCGAGCAAAGAAATAACCTAGCAAGTAGCCAAGTGAATTATGCAAAATAACGACAAGTAAGATCAGTAATCCTGTTTCCGCAATTTTTTGCTGATTCCCACTAACAACCGCCGCTACGATGGCAACAATCGCCACAACAGATACTAGAGGCAAGGCTTTTACGCTTTGTTCTACTTGTTTACGGAAAAGCATTTTGATAAAAAGACCAAGAATAATAGGAATGAGTACAATTTTTACGATTGATATAAACATGTCTCCTGCCGAAACTGGAAGCCATTTACTAGCTAGCAATAGGATTAATGCAGGCGTTACAAATGGTGCCAATAAAGTAGTAACGGAGGTGATGGCCACGGATAAAGCAATATTTCCTTTCGCCAAAAAAGTCATGACGTTTGATGAAGTACCGCCAGGGCAGCAACCAACTAAGATTACACCTGCAGCGACTTCAGGCGGCAGCTTAAATGCTATAGCGAGTCCAAAAGCGATAAGCGGCATAATCGTAAATTGTGCAACAACACCAATGGCCACTTTTTTAGGGTGTTTAAATACTTCCTTAAAATCATCTAAAGAGAGAGTCATCCCCATTCCGAACATAATAATTCCAAGCAATATCGAAATGTAAGGAGAAATCCATGTAAAGCCTCCTGGAATAAAAAAGGCCAGAGCAGCAAACAACAATACCCATACAGCAAATGTATTACCTGCAAACTGACTAATTCTTTCTAATGTTCTCACGTGTATTCACTCCTTCTTCTAAGTTGTAAGAATAATTATACTGTAAATGTTGAATTTTGCAATAATATTTGGAGAGACAGTGCGTATGTTAAATTTTGCAATAATAAATAAGCAAACCTAAAAAACTTAGGTCTGCTTGATATGATTAACGACTTTGTATTGATGGATATTAGTAAATATAGCGAGCGGCTCATAAAATGCATGAGTGGCCAGTAAGCTGTTATGAGTGGTTAATAAACCCGACGAGCGGCCAGTAAACTATCATGAGTGGCCAATAAATCCGACGAGTGGCCAATAAATCGGTCGAGCGGCCAGTAAACTATCATGAGTGGCCAATAAATCGGTCGAGCGGCCAGTAAGCTGTCATGAGTGGCCAGTAAACCCGACGGAGCGGCCGGTAAATTGTCATGTGCCATCAGTAAGCTCTCGTCTTTCTCGGTTAGGCCCTATCTTCAAACAAGTTTACTATCTCTACGATCACTTTCACTGCTTTTTCCATACTTTCAACGGAAATAAACTCGTATGGACCGTGGAAGTTTTCCCCACCAGTAAAAATATTTGGAGTCGGGAGTCCTAAATAGGACAATTGCGAGCCATCGGTACCTCCGCGAATTGGCGAAATTAGGGGTTTGATGTCTAATCGTTTCATCGCATCAGAAGCAATGTCAACGATTTCAATGACAGGCGTAATTTTTTCTCCCATATTGTAATATTGGTCTGTCATTTCAAGTACAATGCGTTCATGACCATATTGCTCACGAAGTTCATTAACAATTTTTTTCACATTTGTTTTACGTGCCTCAAATTGATCACGATCGAAATCCCGAATAATATAAGTTAATTTAGTCACCTCTACATCTCCATTAAAAGCAAGTAAGTGATAAAATCCTTCGTAACCTTCTGTTAATTCAGGGGATTCTCCAATGGGAAGACGACTGTTAAACTCCATTGCTATTTTAGCAGCATTGACCATTGTGCCTTTTGCTGTTCCTGGATGGATATTGGTGCCTTTAAAGGTTAACTTCACACCAGCGGCATTAAAGCTTTCATATTGCAATTCGCCAAGTGGACCGCCATCTATTGTATAGGCAAAATTTGCACCAAATGCGCCAACATCAAATTTATGTGGGCCTCTTCCTATTTCTTCGTCTGGAGTAAAAGCGATTCTAACTTTCCCATGTTTTATTTCTGGGTGCTGTATCAAATACGCCATTGCTGTCATAATTTCAGCGATTCCTGCTTTATTATCTGCACCGAGCAATGTTGTCCCATCGGTCGTGATGATTGTTTGCCCTTTATAATTGCTAAGTGATGGAAAGTCTGCCGGTGATAAAATAATGTCGTTATTTAGAGTTAGGGCTTCACCGTTATAATTTTCCACGATTTGCGGATTAACTCCATCCCCTGTAAAATCAGTAGCCGTGTCGACATGAGCCAGAAATCCAATTACAGGTACTTTTTTTTCTGTGTTAGCTGGAAGTGTCGCCATCACGTATCCGTTTTCATCAACAGATACATCTTTCATCCCGATTTTTCTTAATTCCTCAACGAGGTTATTAGCAAGCATTAATTGGCCTTTCGTTGAAGGGCAAACAGGATTATTTTCATCTGATTGTGTATTTATTTTCACGTATGATACAAATCTTTGAATGATTTCATTCTTCATTTTTAAAAAACCTCCTATTTTAATACTATGTACATAATAACGTATATCTACAGAGAAAATAAAGAAAGCCGGCTGTCTCGTTAAGAGCAGTCGGCATTAAGGATTAATGGATTCTTTTTTATCGACATCGAGCCAATTTTCGGCCCAAATTTCAATTTCTTTAATGAGAGGATGTAAAGCTAAGCCTTTATCTGTTAAAGAATATTCAATTCGGACTGGTGTTTCCGGATATACCTTTCGATTGACAATGCCTTCATGTTCCAAGTCCTTCAATCTTTCTGATAGAACTCGGGCGCTAATGGGCATTGCACCTTCTACTGTGCAAAAACGCTGAGGGCCGTTGAGTAGTTGATGAATAATTAACCCAGTCCAGCGCTGGCCAAGTATACTCATTGCCTTCTCAAATTTTGGACACACAAATGTATTCATGTTGTTCACCTCACTCATTAAATTATAACACTTGTTGTATTATTTACCTAACTATTGTTTTGTATATAACTTACTTGAAATTATAACATAACTAATATATAGTTAGTTACATGAAGTAAGTAATTTAATTTAGAAAGGAGATTCCATATTGAAAAAATCAATTACTCCACCATATTCTGTCATTGGCAATGTTGAGCTTATTGTAGAAAGTTTAGAGCGCACGCTTGCGTTTTATATAGATGTTCTTGGATTTCAAGTGCTCGAACAAACAAATAGCTTTGCATCCCTAACAGTTGATGGAAAAACAACACTTTTGACGCTTGAACAGGTGAAAGATGTGAATCCACGTCAACGGACAACGGGCTTATACCATATAGCCCTTTTATTGCCGAATCGTTCAGATTTAGCTAATATTATACATCATTTTATTCATACAAGCACACAGTTACAAGGGGCTTCTGACCATCATGTAAGTGAGGCGCTTTACTTAAATGACCCTGAAGGAAATGGGATTGAAATTTATATTGATAGAGCGCCGGATACATGGAAGTGGGACGGTGATCAGGTGCATATGACGACCGAAGCACTTGATGTAGCGGATGTATTGAAGGATGGAACGGAACAAGGTTGGACAGGAATGCCTAAAGATACCATCATTGGTCATATTCATTTACAAGTATCTGAGTTAGTAAAAACAAGAGAATTTTATTGTGATGCCCTAGGGTTTGATCTGATGTTAAAATATGGTAGCCAGGCACTTTTTGTCGCCAAGGATGGGTATCATCACCATATTGGGCTGAACATATGGAATAGTGCCGGAGCACCTGCACCAGCTGAAAATAGTGCTGGGTTAAAAAGGTTCACGATCATATTACCAGACGAAAAAGCATTGAGTGAAACAATTGGTAGGTTAGAAAAAATAAACGCATCTTTTACTAAAAAGGATGGTAATCTAATCATAAAAGATCCATCAGGTATTTCGATCAAATTAACGACTAGAGGAGAATGAATATGATTAATACAAAACAGGACTTTTATACAGCGGTAGAAGAAAGACGTTCATTATATGGAATTAGTAAGGAAAGTGTCGTATCAAATGAAAGAATTGAAGAAGTTATCGAGCATGCAGTGAAACATGCACCATCAGCATTTAATTCACAAAGTGGAAGAGTCGTTGTTTTATTAGGGGAAAACCATGATAAACTTTGGAATATCACTGAAGCAGCATTGAAGGAAATTGTTCCAGCTGAAAGTTTCCAACCGACTGCTGAAAAAATGGAAAGCTTTCGCAATGGTTATGGAACAGTACTATTTTTTGAAGATCAAAAAGTGGTGAAAGGTTTACAAGAACAATTTGCTTTATATGCAGATAAATTTCCTGAGTATTCCCTTCAATCATCGGGCATGCTTCAATATATTGTATGGACAGCATTGGAAGTAGAGGGGTTCGGGGCTTCATTGCAACATTACCAACCAATAATTGACGAAGCAGTACAAAAAATCTGGGACATTCCAGCAGACTGGACGCTATTAGCTCAAATGCCATTTGGCAAACCAACAGCAGCACCTGGGGAAAAACAATTTAATGATATAGACGCGCGTATGAAAGTATATAAATAACACAAATAAAAAAGGCTGCCTTTAAATCGGTACTACACTGATTTTAGGGTGGCTTTTTTCGCGTTATGTGACAGTGATGGTATAATAATGGTAGAAAATTTTGAAAGGGGAGATATTGATGGGGAAAAAGTACATAGGATATGCAGGTACGTATACACGTGAAAGTAGCAAGGGAATTTACTCGTTTACGCTTGACGCAGAAACAGGAAAGCTCGGGAATGTAAAAGTAGCTGCCCAGGTTGGCAGTCCTACCTATTTAACAATGAGTGATGATAATCGATATTTATATTCAGTTGCCCAAGAGGAAAAGTCTGGTGGTGTGGCTGCCTATTCCATTAACGCAGAGACAGGTGATTTGATATTAGTTGGTAGTCACGTACAAGAAGGTGCACCACCATGTCATCTTGATACACTTCAAAATGAGCTTGTAACAGGAAATTATCATGAGGGGACAGTCGAGCTGTATCGGATTGCTGAAAATGGCGCTGTGAACTCGGCTCAATCTATTGTGCAACATGCGGGTAAGGGGCCACATGAGCGCCAGGAAAAACCACATGTCCATTACACGGCAACTACTCCAGATGGGAAATATGTGGTAGTAGCAGACCTAGGTATAGATGAGCTTGTAACATATAAAGTAGCTAATGATAAACTTGTAAAAGTAAATACACTCAACGTAAAAGCGGGCAGTGGTCCACGCCATATTGCTTTCCACCCTTATGGGAAAATTGCTTATCTACTGACAGAGTTGACTTCGGAAGTAGTTGTTCTGGATTATGACACTAATCAAGGTAGTTTTGCAGAAAAACAATATATCCGTGCAATTCCGGAAGATTTTAGCGGAACGAATGATGCAAGTGCAATACATATTTCTTCCGACGGTAGGTTTGTATATGCTGGAAACCGTGGTCATAATAGCATTGCGGTTTTCAGTGTGAACGAGGAGACTGGTGAACTGACACATATTGAAAATACACCAACTGGTGGAGAATGGCCGCGTGATTTTGTTTTGGATCCAAGTGGAGCATTCATTGTTGCTTCGAACCAACATACAGGAAATTTAGTATTGTTCGCAAGAGATCAAGAAACAGGAAAACTCACGAAGTTGGATTCAGAAGTTGATGTTCCAGAAGTCGTGTGTGTAAAGTTTTTAAGAAATAACTAAAAAAGTGTCCCCGTTGAGGGGCACTTTTTTTTATAAAGATAATGTAAATACCTCTTTTTGTTTTTTATAGAAGTGCTGTTTCTTTATTTACTATCAACAGTATTACTCTCTAAATAGTGTTTCCATTTCTCACTTTTTTTGATAGTTAAAGAGGAAACTCAATGCAATCGTGTGACCAAATTCTGCCATTGTTATGAGATATTTAGGATCATGAGCATGGATATACCTATATATATCAATGATTTATCATTAGGCAAACGGTTTCACTAAAAGTGTTGACTTCTTCGAAAAGAGGGTGCTATACTAGCTTTATAAATTGAAAGCGGTTTCCCGGATTACATAAAATGATAAAGGGGTAGATATCGTGTTTAATAGAAAAGTATTGTTCCTACTTGCTGCACTATTTCTTGTACTTGCCGGTTGTTCAACAGGCGAAAAAGAAAATGATTCAGCTGATTCAGGAAAAAAAGTAACAGTCGATGTATTCCAGTTTAAAGTGGAGTTTAAAAAGCAATTTGAAGAACTAGCTAAACAATATGAAGAAGTAAATCCAGATGTGAAAGTGAATATTCAAACAGTTGGCGGCGGAAATGATTATGCTTCTGCGTTAAAAGCTAAGTTTGCTTCAGGCGATGAACCGGCAATTTTTAATATTAATGGTATCGTAGATATCCAACAATACAGAGATCGCCTTGCTGATTTAAGTGAGACGGAAGCAGCAAAAAGCGCGCTGGAAGGAACACTTGCTGGTGTGGAAGAAGATGGACAAGTACTAGGTCTTCCTTATAACCAAGAAGGATATGGCTTGATTTATAATAAAGATATTTTTAAAGAAGCGGGTGTAGATCCCGAATCGATTACATCAATGGAAGATTTAATTAAAGCGGTGGAAACGATTGATGGAAAGAAAGAAGAATTAAAGCTTGATGCAGTTTTCGCATTTCCGGCTAAGGAGAAATGGGTAACAGGGAACCATGCGGCTAGTGTCTTCCTTGCTTCTGACTTTGATAATGATGTACTGAAAGCGTATGAAGCGAAAGAGGTTGCATTTTCAAATTCTGATGCATTTAAACAATATATCGATTTACAAAATGAATATTCGGTTCAGCCAGTTATGAGTCTAGACTACTCACAGCAAGTGGAAGAGTTATTCTCCACAGAGCGTGTAGCGATTATCCAGCAAGGTAACTGGGTTTATCCAACAGTAGAAGAAATGGATCCAGAACTTGCAGAATCGGGAATTGGCATTATGCCAATTCCATTAAATGGAGAAATGAACATGCCGGTTGGCGTGCCTAATTTCTGGGCTGTGAACAAAAAGGTGGATGAAGAAGTACAAAAAGCTGCTGGTGAATTCCTAGATTGGATGTACACATCTGAAGAAGGGAAAGAAGCTTCTTTAACAGAGTTTAAGTTTATCCCAGCTTATGAAGGCTATGATACAGAAAAAATCTCAGACCCACTTTCAAAAGAAATTTATGAATATGCGGAAAAAGGTCAAACAACAGGATGGGTATTCCAAAGCTATCCGATCGGATGGGGTGAAAATGTTCTTGGTGCCGAGCTTCAAAAGTACTTATCAGATAAAGCAACATGGGAAGAAACAATACAAAAAACCCAAGATGAATGGGCTAAATCACGTGAATAAATGACAGGAAAAAGAAAAGATAACAGGCTTATTCTTGCTGTTATCTTTTTTCTTAAATAATTTATCTAGAAAAGAGGTTGAAATAAAGTGAGAAATAAGGATATTATGTTTTGGCTCTTTCTCGCCCCGGTGATTATTGCACTTGCTATTGTAGTAGTAATTCCTCTCCTAAATGGTTTTTATTATTCCTTCACAAGCTGGGATGGTGTAAATAGTCCAGATTTTATTGGTTTGAAGAACTATATAGATATATTTAGTGATCAGGAATTTTTAAATTCGCTATGGTTTACTTTTAAATTTTCCATTGCATCTGTTATTGTGATCAATATTGTTGGGCTTGGACTAGCCATGCTCGTTACATCGTATATTAAATCGAAGAACATGCTTCGTACTATATTCTTTATGCCGAACTTGATTGGTGGACTAATACTTGGATTTATATGGCAGTTTATTTTCACGAAAGTGTTTGATTCGATCGGTCGCTTGACTGGAATTGAATGGCTTCAGGGATGGTTAGCAGATACCAATACTGGTTTCTGGGGAATGGTCATTTTAATGTCATGGCAAATGGCAGGCTACATTATGATTATTTATATCGCTTATCTTGAAAATGTTCCACAAGAGTTATTGGAGGCAGCAAAAATTGACGGTGCGAATGCATTTCAAAGGTTCCGTAACATTACATTTCCACTTGTGGCACCAGCGTTTACGGTTAGCTTGTTTTTAACATTGTCTAATGCCTTTAAAATTTATGATCAAAACTTATCACTAACTAACGGTGGTCCGTTTAACTCAACAAAGATGGTGGCAATGGATATTGTCAATACGGCATTCCAAATGAACCAAATGGCCGCCGCGCAGGCAAAGGCAGTGATTTTCTTTATACTTGTCGCCATTATCGCATTAACGCAAGTATATATTAACAAAAAAAGGGAGGTTGAGATGTAATGCAAAATAGGGGGAAACGATACACACTTGAAATTATCGGCATCGTTCTTGCGCTATTATGGATCTCACCTTTTTATTTGATGATTGTCAATGCATTTAAAACGAAACGAGAAATTTTTGCAGATACGTTAAAATTTCCGGCCGAATGGACGTTTGCGAATTTTAAGCAAGCATTTGAGGAATTGAGTTTTTTACAAACATTTATGAACTCCGTTCTTATTACATTACTTAGCGTTGCGGCTATTCTCATTTTCTCAGCGCTTGCAGCGTATGCATTATCCCGTAATGGTAGTAAATTAAGCAATATTATATTCTTTCTGTTTGTCGCAGCGATGCTTATTCCGTTCCAATCAGTAATGATCCCGCTTGTTTCTTTATTTGGTAAGGCGGATATGTTGAATATATACGGATTGATTTTTATGTATCTTGGTTTTGGTTCCAGTTTGTCAATTTTCCTTTATCACGGTGCTTTAAAAGGAATTCCAAAATCATTGGATGAAGCGGCGACAATTGATGGTTGTAATCGACTACAAGTATTTTGGTACATTATTTTTCCGCTATTAAAACCTATTTCGATTACAGTTGGAATATTGAATGTTATTTGGATTTGGAATGATTACTTACTTCCTTCGCTTGTGATTAGTGGGGAAGGAACAGATACGATACCGTTAAAACTATTTTTATTCTTCGGACAGTATACAAAACAGTGGCATTTGGCGCTTGCTGGGCTGACCATCTCTATTATTCCTGTCATTATTGGTTATTTCATCGCCCAAAAGCAAATTATTAAAGGTGTATCGGATGGAGCGGTGAAGTAAAATAAATAGACTCTCAGAATTTCGAGGCGTAAATCTGCCGAAAAATCTACTGGGAACTAAGCTTTATTGAATATTTGGTATTCGTTTTCAAGTCTTTTCAAAAAGAGAGATGCCAAAGAAGTTCACATATTTTTTAAAAAAGGCTGTTTTTGAAAACATTGTTGCTTTATAAAGTAGTGCGTGGTTGATTTCCGCTACAGTTGCTCGCTTTCCGCGGGGCAGGCGGTTTGTCTAGCTATAGCCCCTAGCCCCTCGAGGTCATAAGTCATATTTCTACGTGGCTGAAAGGCAAGCCACTACGCAATCTGTCTTATGCTTGTCGGGGCTGATCAAGGCGCTTTCGCTTTTCTTAGAGCCTCCTCGGCGTAAACGCCTGTGGGGTCTCATCTGTCCCGCTGATCCCGCGACGGACAGGACGTGGCCGTCTTTAGCCGACCAGGAGTCTCGCACTTTCGCTCTAATCAACCTTCAACAGATTTTGTTTTAAAAGCAACAAACCTTTAGAAAAGAGCCTTAAAAAAGATTTAGCCATGGAAGAGAAAATATGACTAAGAAACGATCGTTCATCTTTTTGATGAGCATACCAAGCGTCAATGTGTTGGCACATCGTGATGGTATATGTCCTTATGTACCGCATTTTTGTAGACCGATGCCTCCCAGATCCCAAGTGATAATCTACTTTTTCCCTTTTGTTTGAACGGGAGAGATTTGTATATCACTTTCCGTGCTAAAATAATTCTTGGTTCGGACATTTAAATCGATGAAAGGCTCAATCTGATAGTGATCCAGAAATTCAATATCGGCATCTTCCCTTCCCAAAAGACGGTGAAAGAAGTCGTAGAAAGTCCCTATAATGGGAACATCTCTAGGTTCAAAGCCACTCATGATGGCATAGAAAGGCACCCGGTGTAATTCATCCACCCATTCTGTGATACTAAGGGCTGGCTTTTAGCTAAGAGAAGCAGAAGGTAGGAACGAATCATGGAAGCTGGGTCTCGAGGCTCAGGATCTCTATTCGAATAAGAACTCTGGAGCCACGACATAAGATACAATAGGTCTGTAATCCATAGCTTGTAAAAGAACAAGGTATGAACAGTCGCCCTACCATAAGCAAAAGAATATCTCCGTTGATTGGAGTGGAAGGGGGCGACTCCTGGGGGATCAGCGTGGCAGGTGAGACCCCGCAAGACGCTATTACGGAACGAAGCCTAAAGTCCCCACATCGTGTGGCAACGGCTTCATGACCAACATCCTGTTGGCCTGAGGCGGCTGCCCCCCTGAACGCGTCCGCCTGGAACGGAAATCAACGGTGGAAGGCGTACACCTTTTATGTAGGTTATTTATTCAATACAGAATGGGTAATTCTACTAATAAAAAGTGAACGTAGGAGGAGACACGAAAAAATGGCACAAGAAAATCTTGTACCATCCGGCTTGGTGAATGCCGAGAGTCTGTATAAATAGTAGGAGGGGGGAGTGGTGATGAATGTAACGATTAAAGATGTCGCGAGAAAAGCGGGAGTAGCGCCTTCAACTGTTTCTCGAGTAATCGCTAATAGCCCAAAAATATCACAGAATACAAAAGAAAAGGTTCGGAAAGTGATGGATGAATTAGGTTACCATCCAAACTTACTTGCAAGAAACCTTGTTAAACGCTCTACGAGAACAATCGGAATTGTTATGAAGGAGTCGTCAAGGCATTCTCTATATGATCCGTTTTTCCCTGAAGCGTTAAAGGGTATGGGGGATCTACTTCACGACCGTGAATACAGCATATTAATGACGACAGGTGAAACAAAAGAGGAGATTTTTCAAGATGTAGTGAAGATGGTCGCGGGGCAAAATGTTGATGGGATCATCATGCTATATTCCGAAGATGATGATCCAATACTGCAACGTCTTCTTCAAAGGCAATTCCCCTTTGTTATGATCGGCAAACCGACTACTCAAATTGATCAAGTGATGTTTGTCGATAATGATAATGTCAAAGCGGCGCGCGATATGACAGAACATTTAATTTCCCATGGTCACCGCCATATAGCTTATGTTGGTGGGGATCCAAAGTTTGAAGTACATAAAGACCGCGAACAGGGATATACGGAAGCGTTAACCCTTTCAGGCATCCATAAGAAGTCAATTTTTCGGATGGATATTGCGAAGCAAAGTGGGGAAAAAGTGGTAAATGATTTGTTAGCAATGGAAGATTGTCCGACAGCGATCCTGACTACAGATGAATTGATGGCAATGAGTATTTTATCAGCCCTTTATGAAAGAGGACTTCGCGTTCCGGATGATTTTTCATTGACAACATTTATGTATTCACTACTGTCCGAACTATCGAGTCCACCGCTAACAACAGTGGATATCCACCCATTTCAACTAGGTTTTGAAGCAGCAAAAACACTTATTGATTTAATAGAAAATCCCCATATGATGAAGCGTAACATACTTGTTCCGACACGGATCGTTAAACGTGTTTCATGTGGGATAGTGAAGGACGATAAGGAGTTGCTTAATCACTAGATATTCCTAGGAGTAAAAAGAGCATTGTAATATCTTTTTATCCAGAGAAAATTCACATCTCGCAAAAAGCTCAGAGATATTTCTCTTAGCTTTTTGCCAATTTTGCTTACTGTTTTTCTGTTTCGATATCACTTAATTCAATATTGGCACCTTTGTCAAACCCAATATGGTATTTGACATATCCGTTATAATTCTTACCAATGGTGGATTTATCGATTATATTACCATTGAAACTAACTCTACTATATTGGTAATTCTCAGAATCGAGCGTTTGTTGAATCGACTTTACAGCGGCTAGAACATCTTTTTTGTTCATATTTGTTACATCGATAGTAAGGTGAATATACATTGGTTTTTCTAATTGTAACCCTTTTGACCATATAGTATTGCCGGTGTATTTACCTTGTGAAATTTCAAGCTGTACATACATGTCGACAATTTGAATCCCATTATCATGGAACACAGATTTTAATTCGTCTACTGCCTCTCTCGATAATTTCTCCATAAGTGGCTCATCAAGATTAGCGTAATAGATGCCATCAAAAGTGATTGTTGGTTTAAAAAATCCAGTTACTTGAAATTCATATTTTTCTTGTTGCTCATCTCCTATTTGCACAACTTCAAAAGTATAACCACCAATTTTAAAATCATAAAACTGATTAAGCATGCGATATTCCTTATGAGGATATTGTCTAGTTAGATAGCCTTGTAATGAATTTTTTGCTGCTATTTTTGAAACAGGATTTCCGTTAAATGCCTGGTAAAAAAATAATATCGGTACAATTAAGATGATAAGTAAAATCGTATATAGCCATTTTTTCTTTTTCATGCTCATCAACCTCTCTCCTTAAGTTTTAAAATCAGTAAGCCGATGAAACATCCCATAAGTGCGAATATGAGATGTAAAATGGCAAGAAAAGCCGCGCTAGTGAGCCCTAGTAACAGCGAAATGTCTCCTGCTGTTGATTGGATGATTTCCCAAAAGAAAACAGGTAGGAATGCAATTGCAGTGACAATTAAAAAGTTTTTGTAAAATAAATAGGTGATTAATCCTAAGACAGTATACGATAAAATAAAGCCGAAGCTGTCATTTAAAAGTGATGTTTTAATGGCAAAGAAAAATGATATGCTAACAAAGATAATTTGGTAAATAGTTAATTTTAATTTGATTTTCCCCATCATTTTATCGTGGTTAACAGTAGAGGTGATCGTCTCCTTTTCAACTGGTTCTTTCGAATGTTGAGCAAGTTCATTGCATTTTGGACAGCTTTTTAAGTGTGACTCTAGCCATTCAGCTGTTTCCTCTTGGAGCAAGCCTTCATTGTGTAAAGGCAGCAAGTCTTCAGCGATAAAGCAGTCTTTATTCATCTTTCACCCTCATTTCCCTCTGAAGTTTCAATTTTGTGCGATGAAATGTTACCCTTGCGTAATTCTCGCTTTTATTCAGTAAATCACCAATTTCTTTAAATGATAATTCGCCATAAATACGTAAAGTCGCGATTTCCTTAGAGAGGTTATCTAGTTGGCTTATTTGTTTAGTAAGAGCCCGATTACCTTCTTTCATGATGTATAAATCTTCAGGAGTAATAGTGATATTATCTTTATTTTCGGCAAGTATATTTTCCAAATTGCGTATATATCTTTTGGAACGATAGAATTTCTTTAATAAGTTCTGTGCTATGGAAAAGATCCATGTTTGCATAGAGGATTTTTCTGAAAATGAATGAAATCCTTTTAGCGCTTCATAAAACACGTCATGTGTTAAATCTTCTGCGGCCTCAGAATCAAATGTTTTTACATAGAAAAATGCATAAATCTTTGGTTGAATTTCTTTATACAGCTCCTCAAGCTCGCTCATGATAACCTCCTTTCCGAACCGTGCATTCAATAGTTTAGTACCTTGAGAAATGTTTTCGTTACAAAAAAACTATATGTTAACCATTTTTATTTTATGGTTGACATATAATCAGCCTATCTATTATGATCTTAATATACTAAAAATTCGAGGTGGAACGATGAGTGAAATGGCAGTAAGAACAAAAAACAAGCTAGGAACACTAGAAATGGTGTATGTGAGTATGTTCGCAGCGTTAATGATGATAGGAGCGAATATTACCTCTTTTGTTCCATTTATGGTAGTTGGAGGAGTACCAATTACTTTACAGCCATTCTTTGCAGTATTGGCGGGAGCATTTTTAGGAAGTAGACTTGGAGCAATTTCAATGTCCGTGTATGCGTTTATTGGCCTTGTTGGAGCGCCGGTTTTTGCGAAATTCAGCGGTGGAATTGGATCGTTATTAAACCCAACTTTTGGATTTATAATTTCATTTATTATTACCGCTTATATAACTGGGAAGATCATTGAGAAAAATAATAAACTACATACTTACGTGATTGCAGCTCTAATAGGCACAATAGTGAGTTATTTGTTTGGAACGAACTGGATGTATGCAGCTTACAAGCTATGGTTTTCCGCACCAGAGGCTTTTTCATATAAAGTAGCATGGATATGGATGGCGGTCCCATTCCCTAAAGACGTGATTTTAGCCATTTTAGCAGGGGTATTTGCCCATCGTATGCGGAAAATTGTCAAAAGGTCTAGGTAAGGAGTGATCGAAGTGAATCGATATATGGATATAGCTAATCAGGTACTTGCCGGTGGAGAGATTACCGATGAACAGGCGCTTGCAATTCTCAAGTGCCCGGACGATGAAATTTTGCTGCTATTACATGCAGCATACAAAATTCGAAAACACTTTTATGGTAATAAAGTAAAGCTTAATATGATTATTAACACGAAATCAGGTCTTTGTCCTGAGAATTGTGGATATTGCGCACAGTCCATTATTTCAAAAGCACCGATTGAGAAATATGCAATGATGAAAAAGGATGAAATTGTTGCTGGTGCGAGTAAGGCAGCACGATTAAATGCAGGTACATACTGTATAGTAGCGAGCGGACGAGGTCCCGTAAATCGAGAAATGGACATCGTTGTGGATTCAGTAAAAGAAATTAAATTATTACATAAGGAAATGACTGTTTGCGCTTGTCTTGGTATTTTGAAGCCAGAACAAGCCTTACGATTGAAGAAGGCGGGTGTTGATCGTTATAATCACAACATCAACACCTCAAGCAAACATCATGAAAATATTACAACTTCACATACATACGACGAGCGTGTTTCAACAATTGGCCATGTCAAAGATTCCGGAATCTCTCCATGTTCAGGAGTTATTATTGGAATGAAGGAATCAATGGAAGATGTGATTGATATGGCGCGGAGTTTGAAGGTTTTGGATGCAGATTCGATTCCCGTAAACTTCTTGCATGCAGTAGATGGTACGCCGCTTGCAGGAACAAACGAACTGAATCCGCGCTATTGCTTAAAAGTTTTATGCTTATTTCGTTTGATCAACCCTACGAAGGAAATTCGAATTTCAGGAGGACGTGAAGTCAATTTGCGTAGTTTGCAACCATTTGGACTTTATCCGGCAAATTCAATATTTATTGGGGATTACTTAACGACGGAAGGACAGGAAAGTTTTTCCGACAAGCGGATGCTAGAGGATATGGGTTTTGAAGTCGATTTCGTGCAATTGAATAGGGAGGATCTGTTAGTTTAACGTAATAAGAAGGCGAGTATTGTGAGTCTTTGTTAATATATTCGTAGATAAAAACATGGTATATGGGTTATCTTTAAAAAGAATTTGCATTCTACTTCTGGTCATGGTATGCTCTATATACACTTAATAAGTACTAAATCTTATAATTCACATGTTTTCTCGGATTATATTTTGATGGTATAACCGAGAAAGCATGTGAATTTTTGTTTTACATCGCTATTAAGTAACAAATTTCTGGAGGTTTTTCATAATGAATCAAGGTACAGTAAAATGGTTTAACGCAGACAAAGGTTTCGGTTTCATCGAAGTTGAAGGCGGAGAAGACGTATTCGTACATTTCTCAGCAATCACTGGAGACGGCTTCAAATCACTTGAAGAAGGTCAAAAAGTAAGCTTTGAAATCACTCAAGGCAACCGCGGCGACCAAGCAGCTAACGTTGTTAAATTATAATTAACATTAAAAAGCGTAGATGAGATTTTCTCATCTACGCTTTTTTTGTCTAAAGAATACAAAGTGTCTATCGTTATTTCACTGGTGTTGATGTGATTACATACATAAAAAGACGATCCTTTCACGAAAGTGAAGGGATCGTCTTTTTTACATATCTTAAATAATACCGTGCATGAGCATCGCGTCAGCAACTTTTGTAAAGCCAGCGATATTTGCGCCAGTAACAAGATTGCCAGGTTGACCGTATTCTTCAGCTGCCTTCATGCTGTTATTATAAATATCTGACATGATCAGCTTCAGTTTGTCATCAACCTCTTCGAATGTCCAAGCAACGCGTGAGCTGTTTTGCGCCATTTCTAAAGCGGAAACGGCTACACCGCCAGCATTTGCTGCTTTTCCAGGTCCAAAAAGAACATCACTGTCATGAAAGACTTCAACAGCTTCAAGCGTAGATGGCATATTCGCTCCTTCGCCAATTGCTTTCACTTTGTTTGCTACGAGTATTCTAGCGGAGTGCTCATCAATCTCATTTTGTGTAGCGCATGGTAGAGCGATATCACAAGGGATGGTCCAGATGCCGTTACTACCTTCCACGTACTTCGCGTGAGGTCGTTCTTTTACATATTCACTGATTCTACATCTGTCTACTTCTTTCAGTCTTTTTATCGTATCAAGGTCAATGCCGTATTTATCGTATATATAGCCATTTGAGTCACTACAAGCAACAACGTTTGCGCCGAACTCCTGGGCTTTTTCAATAGCATAAGTGGATACATTACCTGAGCCGGAAACAACGACGGTACTTCCGGTGAAAGAAAGTCCTTGGTCTCTAAGCATTTCCTCGACAAAATAGACCGTGCCATAGCCTGTTGCTTCTGTTCGTGCAAGACTACCACCGTAGTTTACGCCTTTGCCAGTAAACACGCCAGGATCAAAATTCCCGCGTAATCTTTTGTATTGGCCAAACATATAACCAATTTCTCGTGCGCCAACTCCGATATCTCCAGCTGGTACATCGACATCTGAACCAATATACTTACTTAATTCCGTCATAAAGCTTTGAGTAAAACGCATCACTTCTGCATTCGATTTTCCTTTAGGGTCAAAGTCAGCTCCACCTTTACCGCCACCAATCGCTTGACCAGTTAATGCATTTTTAAATATTTGTTCAAAACCTAAGAATTTGATAATGCTAGCATTTACAGAAGGATGAAATCTTAATCCTCCCTTATAAGGTCCGATCGCGCTATTGAATTGCACGCGGAAACCACGGTTTACTTGCACTTTACCTTGATCATCCACCCATGGTACGCGAAATGAGATCAGTCGTTCAGGTTCAACCATTCTTTCCAAAATACCATTTTCTATATAATGAGGATTTCTTGCGAAAACAGGAATAAGTGAGTGGAAGATTTCTTTTACAGCTTGAAGAAATTCATACTCATTTGGATTTCGGTTAACTACCGTATCATATACATCGTCGATATAAGCACGGGCTGCTTGCATTTTTTCATTTTTCATATTTATCACCATCGCCATATTTTACACTCCTTTTCCGCTACTCTCCACAAGAGTGCATACATAAATTTCCAATCGCACATAAAAAACTTCTTGTAAATATTTTATCTTTTGCAATCAATCTAAGCAATATGAAATTGAGATAAGATTCATGCTATAATTAGATTGGTCCGGAAGAGGGTGAGATTTTTGGAACTAAGACAAATCCAATATTTTATAGAGGTAGCAAAACGCGAACATATGACAGGTGCAGCGGATGCTTTACATGTAGCGCAATCGGCTGTTAGCCGGCAAATCGTTAATTTGGAAGCCGAGCTTGGCGTCGATCTGTTTATCAGGGAAGGCAGAAATATTCGCTTAACTCCAATTGGCAAAATGTTTTTAGAAAAAATGCAACAGGCTATGGATGTAATAGAGCAAGCAAAAAGAGAAATAAACGAATGTTTAGATCCTGAAAAAGGCACTGTGAGGATCGGCTTCCCTAGTAGCTTAGCTGCGCATCTATTGCCAACTGTTATCTCTACTTTTCGAAAAAAACATCCAGACGTGAAATTTCAGCTACATCAAGATTCCTATTATCGTTTAATCGATTCTGTTATAAAAGGTGAAATTGATATGGCGCTAATGGGACCTCTTCCGATGCAGGAGCGTCGGGTGCAAAGTGAAATTCTATTTGTAGAAAAGCTTGTTGCGCTTTTGTATTCAAGTCACCCACTTGCAAGCAAACGCTCTATTGCATTAGATGATTTACGAAATGACCCATTTATCTTGTCGCCAAAAGGTTATATTCTACGTGATGTAGTAATCCAGGCTTGCCAGCAACATGGATTCGTTCCTGATGTATCATTTGAAGGAAAAGATATTGACGCAATTAAAGGTCTTGTCTCTGCAGGGCTCGGTGTAACAATGCTACCTGAAATCACGCTTATTGACAGTTTGCCGAGAGCAACAGTGAAAGCATCAATTTTGGAAACTAATGTCACTCGTACTGTTGGAGTGATCATTCCAAGAGACCGGGAACTTATGCCTACAGAATTATTGTTTTATGAATTTCTGAAGGATTTTTTCCAGACGTTAACGGAATATCAATAGTGATAAATTTACTTCATACATTTTATGTTAATTATATATAATTGGATAACAAGCGTTGTTGACCGATGAGGACAATAATGCTTGTTATTTGTCGTTTTAAGTTATCCAGTTAGAACATATTTATTCTTGTAAAGATACGAAGTAGATCTTAATCAACCTCGTTTTACATATGGGTTAACTTCCTGTAATATAAAGTCCGAATTGTGCGAGAACGGCACTTCCGAGATATGTGCCCATGAAAACGAACACTGCTACAATCGCAATTTTCCAGGATATTTTTCGAAGATCGACTAAACGATCTGCTACAGAAATTCCAGCATAGGTCAAAATTGGCGTCGTGATTGAAAGGAAATCTACCGCTCCGATCGCTTTGACAAATGATTCTGAAATCAAACAAAAAATAAGAGAAACAATTGATACCCATCCTAAGATTGGGAAACTTTGAAGGATCTTCACGGGTACTTTCTTTACTAAATCTGATATTAAGATGCCGATGAAGGAAAAGAGCCATAGTAATGCCATTCCATACATCGTCAACCAAGTAATCGGAGTAGAGTCAGGATTTTTAATTAATTTGATTTGCTGTGTGAATAAGATAAGCCCTAAGCTGAGTAATAATACGAGTGCATATTTAATATATTTATTTAATCCCTTGTCCATTATTTACCATCCCTAACCATTAAGTTATACATAAACTTCTGAAGTGGCACTGCTAAAAACACCATCGTGAATGTTCCTAAAAAACTTGTTAGTAGCTGACTGGCAGCTGCATAGGCAGTAATTGTACTTCCCATCTCTGGTAGTCGAGCGACTAAAGTGGCAGATGCGGCTGTCATCATGCTTGCAGATCCTACTCCGGATGCCATTGCTAATGCCTCGACTCTGAAGCCTAAGTCTAATAATAACGGTGCGAAAATACTGAAGAAAATAGCGCCGAAAAGTGTTCCGATAATATAAAGAGAGAGTACCCCTCTACCTTCACTGGAATCGAGTGTGTATTTTTCAGAAATATATGCAAGTTCACCTTCCCTGCCTATTCCGAGTGTCGCGCCAATTGCTTCACGTCTTAGGCCGATTAAAATAGCGATTGGAAGTCCAATTAAAACAGTACCTAAATTTCCGACCTCCTGTAAAAGGAACACCCAGCCGATTTTCAAGATTTCTTTAATATGAGGAGCCACATCAGCACCGTATCTTGCCATTAAAGGTAGCATAAGAAATAATAAATATTTATTTGCAAATCCAATATTCCCTTTACTAAAAACCTTTTTTAATATTCCTTTTCGAAAGACTTGGAAGCCTAGGAACATCGTAAGTAGAATAGCGAATACCAGCGGTAGTATACCAATATTCACTGAACCGATTGTAATCAGTTGAAAACCAATGAATTCAGCAGTAGTGATAATGATTAATGAGAAAACGAGTAAATATAAAAAGTTTGCTTTCATGTTCATGTCTCCTATTAAGTTATTCGATGATTGATTGGATCAACTTTTCATATTCTGAATATGATCTTCTATAAAGTTTAGACGGATCAATATTTCCGTTCAATTGCGCTAAAACAGAAGCTAAAAATCTAGGGAAAGTTTCATAAATATACTCAGGATCGATATCTTTAAAATCATCACCATGTATCGTTCCGGTAAAACCACTATAACCAATTTGAATGCAAGGAATCATAAATGAAAGGTCTCCGATGTCGCCAGCAGCGCTAATGGCATTTTCATTTAAAATATTTGTGATTTCTTCATTTTTATTAAATGCTTCTTTAACGAATTCTGATAAATAGCGATTTTGAACAAAGGGTAGGTACCCCATCTGTGTATGCAGTGAGACTTCTCCTTGGAGAGCCATGGCACTGCCTTTAGCTGCATCATCCATTTTTAAAGCAACTTCCTTCATATAAGTGACCGATTGTGTTCGTAAGTCGGATCCTACTGTAATTTGATTTGGAATCACATTTGTAGACATGTCCGAATCCATTACAATTGGATTTAATCTAACCATTTCATCGTCTTTTAACTGTTGACGGGAAAGGCCTAATGCGACATTGAATAAAGTGGACATGCTATATGCATTTTTTGAAGAGAAAGGATCAAATCCAGCATGTGTTGCTTTGCCTTGAAAAGTGTATTTTTTATACAAAAATCCAGCTAGATCGCAGTTGACTTCAATTGTTCGTTCAGGAAATTCTCCACCCATTGCATGGACACAAATGCCGATATCGATATCATCAAAAACGCCTAATTTCATGGCTTCTGGCTTTCCGCCATAATAGGATATTTTGTTCTCCTTCATTAACTGATCGCGATAAGTTAAATCTAAATATTCTTCCGCGGGAATAAAAATAAAAGTAATTTGAAAATCATACTTTTTGTATGCTTCGGATTCATAGAGGTATTTATACAAAGCTAGCGCAATGGCTACTTGTGTATAATGTCCGCAATTATGCGCAGCGCCAGTATCTTTATCAGAACACCAGTGGGAAGGAGCATAAACTGCATCAAGCTCTGCGATGAAGGCGATGTTAAATTTTTTGGATTTACCTAAGGAGGTTTTCAGGCCAGTCGTACTAAACTCTTCTAACTCTATTTCAGGGTTCACGCTTGTGAGAAAATCAGAAACAGTTCTTTTTGTTTTATCTTCTTTATAACCAAGCTCTGGATTATTGAAGATAGATGTACCAATATTTTTGATGGCTTCATATTGCTCTTTGAAAATCATAATGTCCTCCTTCTAATTGATTGAAAAATCGTACTTCCTTTTGTAGAGTACAATAATGAATTAATTATAGCAATGAATTATAGGGTTGAAAGAGAAAATAACTGGAATAACAACAAAAAATGCTTACAAAAAAACTTGTCTAAGTTTTTTGTGAAAAAGTGTCAGCTGAACAATATACATGCTCATAATTTATATATCAAATGAGACTACTTATAGAATAAACCACACATAAACATTGGAATGCACTAACATATACCTGTCTGTAATTAATGTAAACTCAACCTCGGCCGAGTATTAAACCAATGTGGTTTATAAAGATCGAGATATGATTATTTTTTCTGGATAGCACTGACCTTGGCGGCAAGTAGAATTATGTCAGAACTATTTTATCTTTAAATAATAAATTAACTCGCTGCTATCTTACATAAAAGATTTTTAGTGAATGTACCTTCGAACATCGTAATTAGAATCTAATCTAATATTGTAAATCCATAATGTTCTAGAATCTGAGGTTACTGGGTCTAGAATATATTTGGTTTTTCATCGCTGTGTATTTTCGCTCACTACGAATATTTGACGTGTTACTTCATATAATATGCAATTATTTTTAATAGCGTATAATCCTTAGTGACTTAATCGCAATTTTACGCAATAAATATATTAGCTTCTTTTTTTTACAATATGTGTTGACTTATGTAATTTAATAGAGTAATATTAATAACTGTCGCTGATGTAAGTTAATCAGTTGCTGCTGAGGAAAGATAATCAGCTGAAAAAAGTATTTGACATAGTAGAGACGAGATGGTAAGATAGTCTTCTGTCCTAAAAAGTTCTTTGAAAACTAAACAAAACAGAAACGTCAAAAAGTAATACATGTAAGACCAGCAAATGAGCTACAAACACTTTAACGAGAGTTTGATCCTGGCTCAGGACGAACGCTGGCGGCGTGCCTAATACATGCAAGTCGAGCGAATGGAAGGGAGCTTGCTCCCGGAAGTTAGCGGCGGACGGGTGAGTAACACGTGGGCAACCTGCCTGTAAGACTGGGATAACTTCGGGAAACCGGAGCTAATACCGGATAATTTCTTTCTTCTCATGGAGGAAGGTTGAAAGATGGCTTCGGCTATCACTTACAGATGGGCCCGCGGCGCATTAGCTAGTTGGTGAGATAACGGCTCACCAAGGCAACGATGCGTAGCCGACCTGAGAGGGTGATCGGCCACACTGGGACTGAGACACGGCCCAGACTCCTACGGGAGGCAGCAGTAGGGAATCTTCCGCAATGGACGAAAGTCTGACGGAGCAACGCCGCGTGAGTGATGAAGGTTTTCGGATCGTAAAACTCTGTTGTCAGGGAAGAACAAGTATCGGAGTAACTGCCGGTACCTTGACGGTACCTGACCAGAAAGCCACGGCTAACTACGTGCCAGCAGCCGCGGTAATACGTAGGTGGCAAGCGTTGTCCGGAATTATTGGGCGTAAAGCGCGCGCAGGCGGTCCTTTAAGTCTGATGTGAAAGCCCACGGCTCAACCGTGGAAGGTCATTGGAAACTGGGGGACTTGAGTGCAGAAGAGAAGAGCGGAATTCCACGTGTAGCGGTGAAATGCGTAGAGATGTGGAGGAACACCAGTGGCGAAGGCGGCTCTTTGGTCTGTAACTGACGCTGAGGCGCGAAAGCGTGGGGAGCAAACAGGATTAGATACCCTGGTAGTCCACGCCGTAAACGATGAGTGCTAAGTGTTAGAGGGTTTCCGCCCTTTAGTGCTGCAGTTAACGCATTAAGCACTCCGCCTGGGGAGTACGGCCGCAAGGCTGAAACTCAAAGGAATTGACGGGGGCCCGCACAAGCGGTGGAGCATGTGGTTTAATTCGAAGCAACGCGAAGAACCTTACCAGGTCTTGACATCCTCTGACCACCCTAGAGATAGGGATTTCCCCTTCGGGGGACAGAGTGACAGGTGGTGCATGGTTGTCGTCAGCTCGTGTCGTGAGATGTTGGGTTAAGTCCCGCAACGAGCGCAACCCTTAATCTTAGTTGCCAGCATTCAGTTGGGCACTCTAAGGTGACTGCCGGTGACAAACCGGAGGAAGGTGGGGATGACGTCAAATCATCATGCCCCTTATGACCTGGGCTACACACGTGCTACAATGGATGGTACAAAGGGTTGCAAGACCGCGAGGTTTAGCTAATCCCATAAAACCATTCTCAGTTCGGATTGCAGGCTGCAACTCGCCTGCATGAAGCCGGAATCGCTAGTAATCGTGGATCAGCATGCCACGGTGAATACGTTCCCGGGCCTTGTACACACCGCCCGTCACACCACGAGAGTTTGTAACACCCGAAGTCGGTGGGGTAACCCTTACGGGAGCCAGCCGCCGAAGGTGGGACAGATGATTGGGGTGAAGTCGTAACAAGGTAGCCGTATCGGAAGGTGCGGCTGGATCACCTCCTTTCTAAGGAAACTGTTGGCCGCGGTGCCAACATAAACAGACGTTTTTGTTTCGTTCAGTTTTGAGAGGTTAAACTCTCTTATTATTCGTTCTTTGAAAACCAGATAAAATGAGAAGCAATAAACCGAGAAACATCACCTTATGGATTGTATCCGTAAGTATGTATGACCTTTTTAAATATTGGGTGAAAAGAAGCAAGCAGTTCGAGGAAGCGACTGAGCGACCACCGTAGCGTATGCAATACGTGAGGATGGGAGTGAGGGAAGCTGACGAAGATATGTGCCGCTTATTTTCGGCCAAATGATTAAGTTAGAAAGGGCGCATGGTGGATGCCTTGGCACTAGGAGCCGATGAAGGACGGGACTAACACCGATATGCTTCGGGGAGCTGTAAGCAAGCGTTATATCCGAAGATTTCCGAATGGGGAAACCCACTGCTCGTAATGGAGTAGTATCTATTTCTGAATACATAGGAAATAGAAGGCAGACCCGGGGAACTGAAACATCTAAGTACCCGGAGGAAGAGAAAGAAACATCGATTCCCTGAGTAGCGGCGAGCGAAACGGGAAAAGCCCAAACCAAGAGGCTTGCCTCTTGGGGTTGTAGGACACTCTATACGGAGTTACAAAGGAACGGGGTAGACGAAGAGGCCTGGAAAGGCCCGCCAGAGAAGGTAACAGCCCTGTAATCGAAACTTCGTTCCCTCCAGAGTGGATCCTGAGTACGGCGGGACACGAGAAATCCCGTCGGAATCTGGGAGGACCATCTCCCAAGGCTAAATACTCCCTAGTGACCGATAGTGAACCAGTACCGTGAGGGAAAGGTGAAAAGCACCCCGGAAGGGGAGTGAAATAGATCCTGAAACCATGTGCCTACAAGTAGTCAGAGCGCGTTAATGCGTGATGGCGTGCCTTTTGTAGAATGAACCGGCGAGTTACGATTTCATGCAAGGTTAAGTTGAAGAGACGGAGCCGCAGCGAAAGCGAGTCTGAATAGGGCGAATAAGTATGAGGTCGTAGACCCGAAACCAGGTGATCTACCCATGTCCAGGGTGAAGGTAAGGTAACACTTACTGGAGGCCCGAACCCACGTACGTTGAAAAGTGCGGGGATGAGGTGTGGGTAGCGGTGAAATTCCAATCGAACCTGGAGATAGCTGGTTCTCTCCGAAATAGCTTTAGGGCTAGCCTCATGGTTAGAGTCTTGGAGGTAGAGCACTGTTTGGACTAGGGGCCCTCAACGGGTTACCGAATTCAGACAAACTCCGAATGCCAAAGACTTATCCATGGGAGTCAGACTGCGAGTGATAAGATCCGTAGTCGAGAGGGAAACAACCCAGACCGCCAGCTAAGGTCCCAAAGTATACGTTAAGTGGAAAAGGATGTGGAGTTGCTTAGACAACCAGGATGTTGGCTCAGAAGCAGCCATCATTTAAAGAGTGCGTAATAGCTCACTGGTCGAGTGACTCTGCGCCGAAAATGTACCGGGGCTAAACGTATCACCGAAGCTGCGGATTGACACCTCTGGTGTCAATGGTAGGAGAGCGTTCTAAGGGCTGTGAAGCTAGACCGGAAGGACTAGTGGAGCGCTTAGAAGTGAGAATGCCGGTATGAGTAGCGAAAGAAGGGTGAGAATCCCTTCCACCGAATGCCCAAGGTTTCCTGAGGAAGGCTCGTCCGCTCAGGGTTAGTCGGGGCCTAAGCCGAGGCCGAAAGGCGTAGGCGATGGATAACAGGTTGATATTCCTGTACCACCTTATTTCCGTTTGAGTAATGGGGGGACGCAGGAGGATAAGGTAAGCGCGCTGCTGGATATGCGCGTCCAAGCAGGTAGGCTGGAGTGGAGGTAAATCCTTCACTCTAAGGCTGAGCTGTGATGGCGAGGGAAATTTAGTACCGAAGTTCCTGATTCCACACTGCCAAGAAAAGCCTCTAGCGAGGAAATAGGTGCCCGTACCGCAAACCGACACAGGTAGGCGAGGAGAGAATCCTAAGGTGATCGAGAGAACTCTCGTTAAGGAACTCGGCAAAATCACCCCGTAACTTCGGGAGAAGGGGTGCTCATTTGGGTGAATAGCCCAGATGAGCCGCAGTGAATAGGCCCAGGCGACTGTTTAGCAAAAACACAGGTCTCTGCGAAGCCGCAAGGCGAAGTATAGGGGCTGACGCCTGCCCGGTGCTGGAAGGTTAAGAGGAGCGCTTAGACTTCGGTCGAAGGTGCGAATTGAAGCCCCAGTAAACGGCGGCCGTAACTATAACGGTCCTAAGGTAGCGAAATTCCTTGTCGGGTAAGTTCCGACCCGCACGAAAGGCGCAACGATCTGGGCACTGTCTCAACGAGAGACTCGGTGAAATTATAGTACCTGTGAAGATGCAGGTTACCCGCGACAGGACGGAAAGACCCCGTGGAGCTTTACTGCAGCCTGATATTGAATGTTGGTGCAGCTTGTACAGGATAGGTAGGAGCCGTAGAAACCGGAGCGCTAGCTTCGGTGGAGGCACTGGTGGGATACTACCCTTGCTGTACTGACATTCTAACCCGCAGCCGTGATCCGGCTGGGAGACAGTGTCTGGCAGGCAGTTTGACTGGGGCGGTCGCCTCCTAAAGAGTAACGGAGGCGCCCAAAGGTTCCCTCAGAATGGTTGGAAATCATTCGCAGAGTGTAAAGGCACAAGGGAGCTTGACTGCGAGACCTACAAGTCGAGCAGGGACGAAAGTCGGGCTTAGTGATCCGGTGGTTCCGCATGGAAGGGCCATCGCTCAACGGATAAAAGCTACCCCGGGGATAACAGGCTTATCTCCCCCAAGAGTTCACATCGACGGGGAGGTTTGGCACCTCGATGTCGGCTCATCGCATCCTGGGGCTGTAGTCGGTCCCAAGGGTTGGGCTGTTCGCCCATTAAAGCGGTACGCGAGCTGGGTTCAGAACGTCGTGAGACAGTTCGGTCCCTATCCGTCGTGGGCGCAGGAAATTTGAGAGGAGCTGTCCTTAGTACGAGAGGACCGGGATGGACGCACCGCTGGTGTACCAGTTGTTCCGCCAGGAGCATCGCTGGGTAGCTATGTGCGGCAGGGATAAGTGCTGAAAGCATCTAAGCATGAAGCCCCCCTCAAGATGAGATTTCCCATAGCGCAAGCTAGTAAGATCCCTGAAAGATGATCAGGTTGATAGGTCCGGCGTGGAAGTGTGGTGACACATGGAGCTGACGGATACTAATCGATCGAGGACTTAATCTAAAGTAAAAAACGGAAGCGCCCGGGTAGCCCCGACAAGCGCAAGACAGATTGCGAGGAGGCAGATTTTTAGCCACCACAGCAAGATGGCTTGCGACCTCGAGGGGCTGGGCGCTGGAGCTAGATTCAAAAGATGTTTCACACGTTTACCTTCTCATTTATCTGGTTTTGAAAGAATGAAAAGTTCTTTTCAATGATCTTCTGTTAAGATCGCCACGTCATGTGGCAACACAGAAGTCAGCACATCCGTGTGCAAGTCTGGTGGCGATAGCGAAGAGGTCACACCCGTTCCCATCTCGAACACGGTAGTTAAGCTCTTCAGCGCCGATGGTAGTTGGGGGTTTCCCCCTGCAAGAGCAGGACGTTGCCAGGCACAAGGCCCCATTTAGGGGCTATTCTTTTTCTTGTTTTACTGATGTCATTTGAATAGGGCCCGTTGGTCAAGCGGTTAAGACACCGCCCTTTCACGGCGGTATCACGGGTTCGAATCCCGTACGGGTCACCATTTTATTTAAAGGATTAGAAGCAGCAGGTAATTCAAGAAAGTGATTGTATGCCCGAATGAAACTGACGCAGAAATATGCGGATTATCATTCTTTTAAAATGGAGGATTAGCTCAGCTGGGAGAGCATCTGCCTTACAAGCAGAGGGTCGGCGGTTCGATCCCGTCATCCTCCACCATGTATTCTTGCATTTTTGAGCCATTAGCTCAGTTGGTAGAGCATCTGACTTTTAATCAGAGGGTCGCAGGTTCGAATCCTGCATGGCTCATCATATTATTTGAAAATGGCGGTGTAGCTCAGCTGGCTAGAGCGTACGGTTCATACCCGTGAGGTCGTGGGTTCGACTCCCTCCGCCGCTATCGAGAATGAATATTTTAATGTTAGTAGTATAGTGGACCCTTAGCTCAGCTGGTTAGAGCTGACGGCTCATAACCGTCCGGTCGTAGGTTCGAGTCCTACAGGGTCCATTTATACGGAGGAATACCCAAGTCTGGCTGAAGGGATCGGTCTTGAAAACCGACAGGGGAGTCAAATCTCGCGGGGGTTCGAATCCCTCTTCCTCCTCCATAGTTTATTTATTATCTTTATCGTCGCGGGGTGGAGCAGTTCGGTAGCTCGTCGGGCTCATAACCCGAAGGTCACAGGTTCAAATCCTGTCCCCGCAACCAATAATTTAAAGGTCCCGTGGTGTAGCGGTTAACATGCCTGCCTGTCACGCAGGAGATCGCGGGTTCGATTCCCGTCGGGACCGCCATTTTTGGAATATACATAGTGGCTCAGTAGCTCAGTCGGTAGAGCAAAGGACTGAAAATCCTTGTGTCGGCGGTTCGATTCCGTCCTGAGCCACCATTTAATATTTGATGTGAAATACGTGGCGGCTATGGCGAAATGGCTAACGCATCGGATTGTGGCTCCGACATCGTGGGTTCGATCCCCACTAGTCGCCCCATAAAAAATATTGCAATGCGGGTGTAGTTTAGTGGTAAAACCTCAGCCTTCCAAGCTGATGATGAGGGTTCGATTCCCTTCACCCGCTCCAAATTTAATTAATGTGAATTCAGTCCGTTGATTAGAGCGCATATATTGATAAATTTGCGATCATTAGAATAAAGGCCCATACATAATAAAATTAAACAATATATAAATAATAACAATTTTACGACTTATGTTCGTATTACTAGAAAATACTAATAGATAAAAAAAGAAGCCGATTAGGGATATACTTCATCCTTTTCCGGCTTCTTTTTTTGCTGTATATAGACCAAGAATAAGATTTATCGTGGTCTTTAGTGTTTTTTGATCTCATTCTTATATAAAGCTAAACAAGCCTGCGATCATAAAAAATTCTCCTTAATGTTGATGACTATTATTTAAAGGTCTAGTAGTATACCGCCATCAGTAGACAGTGGTATTGATGAAAGTAAGAATATTTTAAACTAATTTCTTCAGACTTGTTAATAAAATTATTTCTGTAAGGATATTAATACCATTGAAGAGTGCCTGCTTGTCAAAAGCCATATTAGGGTGATGAAGGCCGGGTTTCAAATCACAACCTAGGCCAATCATCGTTGCTTTTAGAGATGGTCTTTTGATGGTATAGAAGTGAAAATCATCGCCGCCAGGGGTAAGGAGTGGTGGAACTATAAACCTCTCACCTAATACATTCACAATCGCTTGCCTAGCAATTTCCTCTGCATCTAGATCTACTTCCGCAGCCGCAAGAGCGTAATCATTTGTAATGATTATTTTCGAGTCGAACAGCTGTTGTGTTGTTTCAAGAATATTGTACACTTTTTTTTGTAGCAGTTTCATATGTTTATTTGTTTGCGCACGCAAATCAAAGGAGAGAGAAGCTTGGCCTGGAATAATATTTGTGTTTTTTCCACCAGAATGAAATTTTGTTACTTTTATAGAGTGAGGCACAGTCGGATTCAGGTGAATGGTATTAAGTAGATTGACAATATGCATCCCGATCTCAATCGCGTTACTTGTTAAATGCGGCCTTGCTCCATGAGCATCTTCTCCAATAATTTCACATTCAATCGCACCAGTTGCACCATGGATAATAGAGGGGGCAGCAAAGCCATTTGATGTCTCTGCGCTTGGACGTAAATGAATGCCAAATAAATAGTCGACACCTTCGACAACTCCCATTTCTGTTAATGCAATTGCTCCTTTCCCGACTTCCTCAGCAGGTTGAAAAATAAACCGAACGGAAACTTTTTCTTTGATTGCTGGATCAGCCGCTAGCTTCCAAAGGACACCAAGTACCATTGTCATATGTGCATCATGACCACAGGAATGATTAGCCTTATATGTGCCATTCACTTCCTGCCAAAGTGCGTCCATATCAGCACGTATCGCAATGACTGGGGTTTCTTCAGAGCCGGTACCAAAGTCTCCGATTACTCCCGTACAATCTTTAAAAGTTTGGACAATACAGCCTGCTTTTTCAAGCTGATCTTTTATAAATTCTGTTGTGTTGTGCTCTTTCCAACTAATTTCAGGATTGGCATGGAGATAATCAAATGTGTCATATATCTTTTTATGAAATATATCTAGTTGCATGGAAAAACTTCCTTTCAGAGAAATTGATAAATGTATTATTACTGTCTTTAAAAGTAATTCTATATGATTTTTCCGAGTAGTGGGTAGTGTTCCACTTTTTTTGTTATAATCAGTATATGTTCAAATTTCTGCAGGGGAGAAGGAATGCCAAATGGATTTAATTTATCAAGGAAAAACAAAAAATGTATTTTCGCTTGAGGATGGAAACTATTTATTGAAGTTCAAAGACGATGTGACTGGTGAAGACGGGGTCTTTGATCCTGGAGCAAATACAGTCGGCTTGCAAATGGAAGGTGCCGGAAAAGCGGGGCTAAGATTAACGAAGTATTTCTTTGAAATTTTACAAGCAAAGGGTCTTCCGACTCATTATGTGGATGCGGATATTGAAAAGGCAGAAATGATTGTGCAACCGGCAAAAATGTTCGGTAAAGGATTAGAGGTAATCTGCCGTTATAAAGCAGTTGGCAGCTTCTTGCGAAGATATGGTATGTACGTGCGGGAGGGTCAAGGTCTAGATGGGTTTGTAGAAGTGACGCTGAAAGATGATGACCGTCAGGACCCACCGATCAGTGCAGACGCGTTGGACATGCTTGGTATTTTGACGCTTGCAGAATATGAGGAAATGAAGGATTTAACTGTGAAAATTAGTGGTATTGTACGGGAACAACTAGCCGAAAAAGGCATAGAGCTATTCGATATTAAGTTAGAGTTTGGCCGTGTAGGTGAAGAAAAGAAAATTACGCTAATTGATGAGATTTCTGGTGGGAATATGAGAGCATACAAAGATGGCGTGTATATTGAGCCATTGGCATTAGAAAAATTAATTGTTTTATAATAATTTTCAGGAGGGGTTCGATTTGGATCAATTCATGAAAAAAGCAGTAGAACTCGCTTTAAATAATGTAAAAGAAGGCGGTCAGCCATTTGGAGCAGTGCTTGTCAAAGATAAAACAGTAGTAGCAGAAGGTGTGAATGAGCTTCATCGTACATTTGATGTAAGTGGTCATGCGGAGCTCATTGCTATACGCAAAGTACAAACTGAGTTGCAGACGCTAGACTTGAGTGGATATACAATGTATGCAAGTGGGGAGCCATGCCCAATGTGTATGGCCGCCATATATATGTCAGGAATAAATAAAGTCTTTTACTGTGGGTCACTCGAAAATGCAAAAGCAGTTGGGCTTGGCACTTCCGGGATGATCTATACAGAACTTGCTTTACCAAAGGAAGAGCGATCGATTGAGATGATTCATATGCCGCTTGATCCAGGTGTTAATGATCCGATGGTGGAATGGAACAAAAGCTAACCAAAGTGCATAAAGGTCCATGCTTCGTCTAACTACTGTGGCGAAGCATGGATTTTTCTTATTAATACCAATGGTATGACGGCCATTGTAGCTGCTGTAAAAGTGAATAATGTAAGCCGCTATGATGAATAATCACACCACCAATTAAGGCACCGAGCCCGATTCTGATAGTTAAATTTAATGAAAGTCAGCATTCTTTGAATGGATTAGTAGAGCATTGAACGAAGTTCCTAATAAAAACGACAATACTGAATAAAAGTATATATGGTAAAGAAGATGCACGTATAACAGCAAAGCTATCATAAAAAGCCGCAGCTTTCCACAGTGTACTCCGCGGGCCTATGGAGTCATACTCAGACAAACTACCTCCGACTTCCAAGTACCTTAGCGTACCAGGAACCGCTGTAAGCAATAGTATAAAGCTAACAGTTGCTAATGAATAATCGTTATCTGTCATCATTGGGCTAATATAAGAATATACAACATAATGAGCAGCTAACCATACAGCTGTAACTGTTAAAAGGGTTGCGCCTTCAAGGCAGCGCCCTCTGTTTCAGGTAGGAAGAGATGATTAAGACAAGACATATTAATATCGCCGACTATATCCCATATAGACGAGTCCTAAATTCTCCTTAGTTAGATAACACGACACAATAAATAAAGCGACCGCCAGTCCTGTGGTAACGCGAACACCTGCAAGCATGGAATAAGAGGAACTAACTGCGGAAACAATATTCCTACAAGTATAGATTGCTAAGGATATTAAAAGAGCCTTTTTTCGTTCTAGCTTTGCTGTTTTAACGGCTAAAACTTGCGCTACTATTGTTAAAGAACATGCATAAATCGTTATGGCTACCTGATAATGATTTACTCACATTTAACTCCGAATCCCAGTAATAATTAGTTCTACAGTACTTACAACAAATGTACTCAGCATAAAAATAAATAAAAGTCGTTTTTGCATAAGAATCAATCTTCTTTCTATATATTTATATCGCATAATTTTTCTGCCTTATTGTAACGACAAATCATAACTTGTAAAAATCCAAAGGCAATTTTGCTGAATACAAATCAAAAATGTTAAACTAAAAAGAAAAGCGGAAACGTCTTGCTCAAAAGTGAAACTTATTATTTTTAAATTCGTCTATATGAAGTATAGTATTCAACACAATCCGCTATTTAGATATTGGAAAAAGAAAGGACAAATTATGAATACTTTTTTTTCAAAAATAAAAACAAAAAAAGTTCTAGGAACTATTACTATTCTAATCCTTATTTCATTTTTCATTCCGACTCCATATTATCTTTTTCAGCCAGGTTCTGTTGAAGAGCTTGCATCAAAAGTAACGGTGGAGGGTGGAGAAAAGAAATCTGATGGGAATCTCTATTTAACGACTGTCCTTTCAATGAAAGCTAGTAATATATACTATTTAGCATATGGGTTATTGGCTCCGCACACAGATATGCGAAGTATAGTAGAAGTAAAAGGTGATTTCACAGACAAAGAATATGACAGGATGCTTGAGCACATGATGACCTCTTCGCAACAAAATGCATTGGTTGCGGGCCTTCGGGCTGCTGGAGAAGAAGTTCAAGTGAAGCCAAATGGTCTATTTGTAAGCACTGTGCTGGGAACATCTGATGCAAAAGGAAAAATAGAAGTGGGAGATATTATTCGTAAGGTGGATGGCGAGCCGATTAATCAAATGGAGGATTTCCTTGCATTTCTTGGTGATAAAAAGGCAGAAGAAAAAGTGACGCTTACGTTTACTCGTGATGGGGTTGAAAAGAGTGCAGACATAGCACTCATTCCACTTCAAAATAGTGAAAATAAAGTGGGAGTCGGTATTGTCCTAGAGGACCAGTTCTTAATTGAAACAGCAAGGAGCGTAAAAATAAATGCGGCCGATATTGGAGGACCTTCTGCTGGCTTAATGTTTTCTTTAGAAGTATACAATCAGTTAAAGATAGGCGATTTAACCAAGGGGTACGAAATTGCAGGAACTGGAACAATTGATATGGTTGGAAATGTGGGTCAAATTGGAGGAATACGGGAAAAAATAACGGCCGTTGATAAAGCAGGGATTGACGTTTTTTTCTGTCCAGCAGATGTACACATAACGGATACAAATGAAAAAGATGTACTAGATGAAGCAAAGAAAAATGGGTATGAGGTCAAGATTGTACCTGTAAAAACAATACAAGAAGCTATCAACTATTTGAAAGAATTGCCTCCTAAACAAAGCGTTGCATAGTTAAATTATGTGAGCAGATATTCTTATTGGAGTGCTGAAGGGAGCAAGATGATGTTTAAACAATTAGGCAAGCTATTGCTATTGGTTATATTAGGCTTAGGCCTTCTTTTACAAGGAGGAGGACAAGCCGCGGCAGAAGAAAGTATTAACGAAAAATTTGGCTTACCAATCGTCGTATATGGAGAGACTTTGACAGAAGCACAAAAAGAAGAAGTAAGAAAGCTACTTAAAATTAAAGATCAAGCAAATGTTGAAGAGATAATAGTTACAGCGAAGGACCTTGCGCGGCTCATAGATGGAAGTCCAAACTCACGTATGTTTTCATCTGCAAAGATCACATTGAAGGAAAAAGGGAATGGCCTTGTTATTACGAGGGTCAATCCAGAAAATATTACTGAAGTAACAGAAGAAATGTACGCCAATGCTTTATTAACTGCGGGAATAGAAAATGCGAATGTCGAAGTGGCGTCACCTATGAAGGTTAGCGGACACTCTGCTCTTGTTGGAATTTATAAAGCATATGAAAGCCGAGGAGAAATGCTTGATAAAGACCGGATGGGTGTAGCGAATGAAGAGCTTGACCTTGCTACGGATCTTGCCGAAAAAGAGGGCCTTGATGATGAAAAAGTTGGGGAGCTTTTAACTGAGATTAAAAAGATGATTGCGGAACAGAACCCTGTTACAAGGGAAGAAGTGGAGCAAATTGTTGAGGAACAATTAAATAAAATGAATATTGAACTAAGTGAAACGGATCGGCAGTTACTTATTGATTTGTTTGAAAAAATGCGTTCACTTAATATAGATTTTGGAAATGTGAAACAGCAGCTTGAAGGTATTACAAAAGATATTAAGAAAAAGATGGAAGACGTTATTGGCGACGAGGGATTTTGGGATAGTGTCTCTAATTTCTTCAAAAAGTTGTTTGATTCAATCGCCAATATTTTTAAATAGAAATAAACGTAAACGTCCTAGTTGATCCGAGTATAAAATAAAGATAGGTAGAAAAGGAAATGGTCTTTTACCCAGTTCCTTTTTGAAATTCCACGTTTCAATATTTGTCGTATTGTGCTATAAATTTAATAGTCAAGCCCTAGCTTCTTCTTGCTTTCCGCTGTTTAACCAATAACCTCACAGATTAGTACTATTAAACAGCGGAGAGGATATAAGTTTGTCAAATGCAAAGTTTGCCGCACCTAAAGCTCCACCGATTTCTGAAAATGAGGCATTAGTAACTAATATGTTGGCTGTTAGAGGACCCATAGCGCGTTGCTTCATCACCTTTACAGCCGTTTTTACATAATTGTCACAGTTTCTCGGGATTGAGCCCCCCAAGATAATAGCTTCCGGATTTAGGATGTTCACAAGATTGGCCATAGCAATACCTAAATAAGTGGCAGCTTTTTGGACAACCTGGAGCGACAATTCATCATTATTATCTGCTGCAATGTATATATCCTCTGCCTTAAGAAGTTGTAAATCGTATGAAGGATCGGAATAAATAAGTGAGTTTGTACCGCTACGAAGCAACATTCTCGCTTCCTTTTCCATGGCAGGACCAGTCGCAAGTAATTGAAGACAGCCACGATTTCCGCACGGGCATAAAGGTCCATTCGGTTCGATTGTAATATGCCCCAGCTCCCCAGCTCCACCAATAGCGCCGGATATAAAATTTCGATTATGAAATAATCCTGCAGCAATTCCCGTACCAATACCAATATATATGACTTGATTAAAATTTTGACCAGCCCCATATCGGCATTCAGAAAGTCCTTGAGCTCGATGACGGTTCATTAAAACAGTTGGCCAGCCTATTTCCTCGCTAATCTTCTTACCTATATCAACGTTATACCAACCTATGTCTGAAGCGCTATGAATGATACCTTGTTTAGAATCAACTAAACCTGGCAGTCCCAAGCCGAGAAGTTCAACCGGACTGATATTAAGATTTTGGACGAATGTATCAATGTTATTTATTAAAGTATTTGCAACAGTTTCAGGTGAATTATCAGTCACCGGAATATTCGCCTTTTGTAAAACGTTCCCTAATAAATCGAAGGCACCAAGTGTCCACTCTTGATTGCCGAATTCAGCACCTAGAATAGCCTTAGTGTTAGGAGCCAATTGCAATGCTATTGCGGGTCTTCCTCCTGTAGACTGACGTAATTCTGTTTCCTTAACTAGATTAGAATCTATTAATTCTGCAGCTGCAATCGAAATAGTTGCTCTGCTTAAACCGGTAAGTTCCGCGAGCTCAATTCGAGAAACAGGGCCATTTAGCCTTAGAGCTTGAATAATACTCTCTTTGCTCCCTTTTTGTTTCCCAATGTTATTAATGTTTAGCATTATTTCGCTCCTTTATGTGAATAATTTCGCTTGTTGTATTAGTTTATTTTTACGCAAAAGTATTAAGCGTAGTCAAATCATTATAACAGAAAATTTAAAACAGGCAAAGAACCACCATTGTTATATTATTGTGTGTAACAAGGAAATATATTGACTGCATGATCCATATCAATGCTAGTTTTATAGGTGAATTCTGTGATTTGAATATATGGTCTTTCGTTCTCAAATGTGTTTGCGAAATGATATTATAAGCTCCTCCTATTTGATGATGACACTTAATTTAGTTATTGACAAAAGTTACGTTACTACTTATTATATAATTTAAAGTATTCGGTCGATTTAGCTTTGATCTTTAATATAGGGAGAGGATTATGGATGGTAAGAAAAATGACAGTTCCGCCATTAGAGTTAGTAAATAGTGATGGACCTGGAACACAAATGTGTGCGGTTGTTGATCAGGTCGGAAAAATATCGATAAGGAGAGCGCGTATTCCAGAGCCAGCTGAAGGGGAAGTAAGGGTCAAAGTAAAGTGGGTTGGTATTTGCGGCAGTGATGTTGAAGTGTTTCGGGGTGCCAGAGAGCCGGAGTTTATCTCTTATCCAACTCGTCTTGGGCATGAAGTTGCCGGTGTGATCGATAAAGTAGGAAAAAACGTAGGTGGTATTAAGGTAGGAGACCATGTTTCTTTAAGGTATGTATGGGGAGCATTTGCAGAGTATGTGTGTTGTTCGCCATTCTCGATTAAAGTTCTTCCGAAAGATTTTCCATTGATTGAGGGATCTTTGATTGAGGTGTTGCCAGGTATACTCCATGCTGCGGAACTTGGAGAGATTTCACCTAACAAAAGTGTTTTAATCATGGGTCAGGGAGTAAGCGGCCTAGTTATGACGCAAGTAATTAGTTTATTTAGTCCGCGTAATCTTGTAGTTACGGACCTGTTTGATGAAAAGCTTGAGCTAGCTAAGAAATATGGTGCGACACACACATATAAAATACCTTCACCAAATATTAGGACGATGGATATTTTAGGTGATGATTTTCCGGACGGTTTTGATGTCGTCATTCCATGCTTGCTCGAAGGTGACGGTATGATTGATGCAATTGATGCGACTGCGCAAAACGGGAAAATAGTCATGTACGGCTGTATCGGAACCAGCCAAAAACCGATTGACTTTTTTAAAATTCATAAAAAAAGGTTAGATATATTATCCACAGAGCCAAAAAGAGATATTGACAACCGCCGATATTTCGAGGAAGGTTTGCGGTTAGTATTAGACGGACTTGTCAACACAAGCGAAATGATTACACATAGACTTCCACTTGCTGATGTTGCTTCCGCATTTAAACTACGAAATGAACATAAAGGTGATACGGTTCATGTAATGATTGATTGTGAAGTCAATGAAAAGAAAGATTTGGGGGGCTTATAAATGAAGTTAAAAACAATTGTATTGCCGGCAAAGGACCGATTGGATGATGTCTGTTCTAAAGAATGTTACCGTCTGTTGAACAAGCATTTTGATCCTGTATGGAATGATTTAGGGCGTGAATATACAGAAGTAGAACTTTACGAAATCATAAATGACGCAGAAGTTGTTCTAACGAGTTGGGGCTCGCCAAAAATAACAGACGAAATGTTGGATATAGCTCCACACCTACGTGTGATCGCTCATGCTGCCGGAACAGTAAAGGGACGTGTACCGCAGGCTGTCTTTGAACGAAATATTAAAGTGTTTTCCGCAGCGCCTCGTATTGCTCATTCTGTTGGCGAATATTGTCTCACCGCTTTGCTGACGTTAATTAGACAATTGCCGAGGTTCGATGCTGCTATCCGTCAAGGGGAATGGAAGATTGGTTTAAGGGGACGTGAATTAACAGGTGCAACTGTAGGGATTGTATCGGCTAGTTCAACAGCTAGAGCATTTATTAAGCTTCTTGCTCCATTCGATGTGAAAATTCTTCTATTTGATCCGTACCTTAGTGATGAAGCGTCAAATCGTTTGGGTGTTGAAAAGGCATCGCTAGAAGAGGTTATGCAATGTCACATCATTTCTGTACATGCACCAGCATTACCTGCAACTGAAAATATGCTAAATCGGGATTTACTACGTCTTATTCCTAATGGAGCGATATTTATTAACTCATCTCGAGGAACTGTGCTTGATGAGCAGGCCTTAGTTGAAAATTTAAAGACTGGCCGATTTTTAGCGGCGCTTGATGTATTTTCTAAAGAACCATTAAGTATCGATCATCCTCTACGCTTTTTAGATAATGTTTTACTATCACCACACATAGCCGGCGATACGAAAGAAGGCCACTTGGCTTTGATGGAGGAAGTTGTTAAAGATATTATTACCGACTTTAATGGCGGATCTACTAAATATGTTGTAAATGAAGAAATGTGGAAGGTATTGGCGTGAGATAATCGATTACCGTTTTATAAAAAAATGATAGCGTTTTATTATATCTGGGAACACGTAAAAAGTAGGAGGATATCCCTAAGAAATGGTTATCTAGTAAAACCTTTTTGGCCAAGAAAAAAATCTTTTAAAGGTAGATGGTCCACAGTTGCTATAAGCACCGTAGAAGAATGATATTAAAGGCGGCGAAGGTAATCTAGTAATCACTTTAAAAATTTAATTAAATAATAGAGGGGGAGTAAAAGTTGAAAACTAAGGCTAGTTACCAGGTAGAAAAGATAAAGACAAAAGAGCAGACTCGTTCTTCTAGTTTTTGGCCAAAGTTTAAACGAGATAGGTATCTATACTTGTTGCTAGCACCAGGTCTGATTTTCTTTATCTTGTTTAAATACATACCGATGTGGGGAATTATCATTTCCTTTCAGGATTATTCCCCTTACGATGGTGTGCTTGGTAGCGCCTGGGTAGGATTGGACCATTTTAAACGTTTCTTCACAACGGACGACTTTTATATGTTATTTCGAAATACAATGATGATTAATTTATTAAATCTCACATTCTTTTTTCCAATGCCTGTTATACTCGCTCTACTCTTAAATGAACTTCGAAGTAATAGTTATAAAAGGGTTATTCAATCGGTAATATACCTTCCTCATTTTCTATCATGGGTCATTATAGCCGGTATTAGTTTCTTACTTTTGTCACAGACGGGAATAGTAAATAATTTGTTTGTAATCATAGGATTAAGTGAATATGATTTTTTGACAAACTCTAGTACTTTCTGGTATTTATTGACGGCACAAAGTATTTGGAAAGATGCAGGATGGGGAACGATCATATTCTTGGCAGCTATCGCTGGAGTTAACTCAGAACTGTATGAAGCGGCTAAAATCGATGGCGCATCTCGATTAAGGCAAGCCTGGCATATTACACTACCAGCAATTAGGGGTGTCATAATTATATTGTTCATCTTAAGACTCGGTAATATAATGGATGTCGGTTTTGAACAAGTATTTCTTATGATGAACGGAGCTGTTTCAGAAGTGGCTGATGTATTTGATACGTATACGTACCGAATCGGTATTATAGGTGGTCAGTTTAGTTATAGCACCGCTATTGGATTATTTAAATCCATCGTTGGTTTAATTTTAGTAGTCGCCGCTAATAGTATGGCTAAAAGGTTTGGAGAAGAAGGGGTCTATTAAGATAAATTTATACAGAGGTGAAGATGAATGAATGCTAGATTAAAAGAACATTCACTAGATATTTTTATCATAGGCTTATTGGCCATTATTGGAATAGCGACTTTATTTCCTATCTATTATGTCTTTGTTGTCTCTTTTACTGATCCGTTAGAATATGTACAAAAACAAGGTTTCATTTTATTTCCAGAGAGATGGTCTACTGCTGCTTATCAATACCTGTTATCATCAGGTAGCTTTTTAAGTGCATTAGGTGTAAGCACCTTTCTTTCGGTTGTTGGAACAGCCTTAAGTTTAATACTTACATCTGCTATGGCTTATGCGTTATCCCGAAAGAGGATTATAGGGCGTAAGGTTATTATGATATTAATTTTATTTACAATTTTGTTCAGTCCGGGGATGATTCCACCTTATTTACTCGTTCGTGATTTAGGATTACTCGATAGTATTTGGTCCTTAATATTACCGGTGCTTACAAGTGGCTGGTATGTCATTTTAATGAAAAGTTTTTTTGATAACATTCCTCTCGAACTTGAAGAATCTGCTTTGATGGATGGGTGTAATGACCTTGGTGTTTTCTTTAGGATTATGATCCCTTTAGCTCTACCAGCAATGGCTGCATTTGGTCTGTTTTATGCGGTTTCGTACTGGAATACATTTTTCCATGCCGTATTATACATCAACGATCCAGGAAAATGGCCATTACAAGTGTTGTTGAGGAATATGTTAATTGAATCATCGACCGCAAGTGGTGGTGGATCAAATGCTGTTGAAATGTTAAGTGAGCAGAATATCCCTACTCAAACATTAAAAATGGCAGCTGTTGTTATAGCTACTCTACCAATATTATTTGTTTATCCCTTCTTACAAAAACATTTTGCGAAAGGGGTCATGCTTGGTTCTGTGAAAGGATAAGGTTTATGTCTATTAATGAGCAGTTTAGACTTTTTCAGGGAACCCAGTGTTACTAGATATAACAAGGAATTACAATATCCAATATTTTTATTATGCATTTTTAGAGGTGATAAATAGGAATTAAATACGAAGAAGTAATGGTAAAGTAAGAATGTGACATTTCAAATCAAAATAGGGAGGTCAAAATTTTGGAGATGAAATCACAAATTCAATTGTATAAGTTGCCTATTTATTTGTTCATTGGCTTACTTGCATTGATGCTAGTTTTATCCGCATGTTCCAACAAAAGTAGTAAGGAAGGTGAGGACAAAGAGAAAAAATATAAGATTTCAATTTTAACAGAATACCATACAGCTGAACCGCCTACGAAGGATAACCCGATTACAAAGGAGTTCGAAAAACGCACAAATACAGAGCTTGATATCCTTTGGACTTCCCCCAATACGTTTGATGAAAAAATTAGTGTTACGCTTGCTTCCGGTAACATCCCTGACTTGATGAAACTTCCTGATGTAACGCACCCAAACTTTCAAGAGCTAGTCAAAAAGGGAGTGTTTTGGGATTTAACACCATATATTCAGGATTACCCTAATTTAATGGAGTACCCTGAGCAAACTTGGAAAGCAACTAGTGTAGATGGGAAGAATTATGTTATTCCTTCTGTTCGTCCTTTAGAAGGAGCATCATCCCTTCCCGCAGTAAGAAAAGACTGGTTAGATAATCTTGAAATGGACGTACCTGAGAGCATGGATGATTTGTTTGAGGTTTTGAAATCTTTTACGAACGATGATCCAGATGGAAATGGTAAAGACGATACCATTGGCTACTCTGCACGTGGTTTTGCTTGGGTGTACGATACATTTACTAATAGTAATGGCAAGTGGAAATTAGCTGATGGAGAGTTAATAGACGCTACTTTAGAACCTGGTACAAAAAATGCTTTAATTTGGTTGCAAAAGGTATATGATGAGGGCCTGATGCCTAAGGACTTTGCTGTAATGCAACAATCTCAATCAGAAGATTTAGCCAAGGGTGGTATAGCCGGTGTTTCTAGTGATACCGTAGAAGGAATTTATAGATCGACGATGGAAGCAGAAAAGATTGATCCGAAAGCTGACTTTTTGCCGTTGAGCTGGTTGATGAATGATGAAGGCGAAAAATATGTCGGACAATCAAAAGGCTATTCATTCGTTTATGCGATTCCAAAGACAGTCCCTGAAGACAAAATGAAAAGAATTCTTGAGCTAATGGATTATGGGGCGTCTGAAGAGGGATTTGAGCTAGCATGTTATGGTCTTGAGGAAATTCATTTTACAGTTGATGAAAATGGATTCAAAACCGCAACTGAACAAGCGCTTAAAGATAGTGTAGCCCAAGCTTCTTTTGGTAAAATTTTTGAAAGGAGTGATCCATATTTATGGGCTTACCGTACAGGGATGCCGAAAGAAATATTTGAAAGAAATAAGGGGATCATTGATGAAAGATCGAAGGTTAGTCTTTCTAATCTATCGATAGGTATAATCTCTGAAACATATAATAAATATGGAACTGAATTTGAAAAGAAAATTGAAGATCTGAAGGTAAAGGTGATAATGGGAAAAGAACCAATTGAAGCCTGGGATAGATTTGTGAATGAACTAAAATCAGATGATAACTATCAAAAAATAATTGAAGAAATGAATATAGGATATAGGGAAAAATACGGAAACTAATCTAAGGGATAATGGAGTAGAGTGTCATCAGGTATTGATGTTATTTTCTTCTATTGTTAAATGTGATAGTAAATCAGGTCAAACGAAAACGGAAGATTTGGTTAAAATATACCCGCAGTTTAAATGATTAAATGACTTGCTTCAACTAAATGAAAACACAACGGAGGGATTGTAATGACAGAACTACCTATCTATGTAATGACCAAATTTTTAGTAGGGAATAGTCTAGAGCAAATGGCTGCAAAATTAGCACCATTACAACTTGACGGTGTTGATTTTTTAATACGTGATGGTTATCCACTAGCCCCTGACGAAGTGACACCAGCAAAATTAAAAGAAATCGTAGAACAATTTGAGATGGTAGGATTAAGTGTTCCGATGATTGAACACGACATGACCGATCCAGATTCTAATATTACGAAAAGAATCTATGAAGCTAGTGCAGAATGCGGAATTAAGCAAATGAGGCTTGGTCTTCAACAATATGATAGAAACAAGAGTTATCAAGAAAATTTTGATAGAGTACGCAGAAGGATAGCTGGGTTCGAAGAGCTAGGCAGAAAATATAGTGTCCGTGGTTTTTTTCAACAGCATGGTGGTTCTTTGTATGCATCTGCCAGTGGAATGGCAATGGTATTAAATGGATTTGACCCTAAATATGTAGGATTTTATGCTGATCCTGGAAATCAGGTTGCACAGGAAGGGAGAGAACTTCCAGAAGTAACATTTGAGGTTGCTAGGGAATATCTATCCTTCGTGGGTGTGAAAAATGCCATTATTACAAGAAATGACGGCAAATGGGAAGGTCTATGGGCACCACTTCCTGATGGGGCTGTCAACTGGAAAGAAATTGTCTCCCATTTAGATAAAATCGGATATGAAGGCCCATTAGGATTACATGGATATTATATGAATCGAGATCAAGAACAAATCTTAGCTCAGATTGAATCAGATCTAAAATATTTAAGGAGTCTAATAAGTAAGGCAAACAAGAAAATCATTAAATTATAAGATACAAAGAAAGGAGAAAACTATGTCAAATAAATTAAGGTTAGCAGTAGTTGGGCTAGGACGTGTTTCCAAGTCACATCTTCCGGCTGTTAAAGCACTTAGTGAAAAAATTGAATTAACAGCCCTTGTTTCACGGGACGAAGAAAAGTCTAAAAATGAAGCAAAGAAATGGGAGAAAGTTAAGGTGTACACTTCTTTTGAAGAGGCTTGTGAGGATTCCAACATCGATGCTTTCTTGCTTTTACTACCCCATGATTTACATGCTTCTTATACGATTAAAGCCTTAGAATCCGGCAAGCATGTTCTAATTGAAAAGCCAATGGCAATGAATGAAGAAGAAGCGTGCCAAATGGTAGAGGTGGCGGAGAGGAATAATGTAACTTTAATGGTTGGTCAAAGTCGCCGTTTTTTTGAACCAGTAATGGATTCAATTAAACGTATTCGTGCAAAAGAGATTGGTAAGGTCATTAACATCAATGCATTACTTTTAGCCCAAATGCACCAACCAGCGACTGAATGGTGGAAGGATAAATCTCAAATAGGTGGATTTATTATTCCTTTATGGGGAAGCCATATTTTAGATTACATCATATGGGCCTATGGAGAATTACCACAAACCGTTTATACCCAAGGATATACCAATAATTCGAATTGGGATGGAGAAGATGAGTGCTCAATCTCGCTTAAATTTAGTGATGGACGGATGGCCAATGTACTTATGTCATTTAATGCGGGAGCACATCCAACTGATGAAGAAGGTCTTTCTGGAAAGAGAATTTGGTCTACACAAAATAGCATTTATGAGCGATACATCATCGGTACAAATGGAATGCTCCATCTAAAGGATGAATATGAACTTTATTTAAATTCGGAAAAAGTAAAGGAGCACAATTCATCCATTTACAATTTCACCTGGCAACTGGAGGAATTCGTAGATTCCATCTTTGAAAATAGGGAACCATTAGCATCAGGACGCGAAGTATTAGACACTATGAAAGTAATGGATGCTTGCTTTGAATCGATGAAAGAAAATAAGGTGATTATACTTAATGAGAATGCTGTTGGTAGAATTGGAAGGTAAAGCGATGAAACCGAAATGATTTTATTATAAAATTTATGCAAAAAATATTCTAATCTTAAAATAAAGGGATCGCTTCATAAGTGTGAATAATAAAATATATGCAAAAACACATGACTTTTCGCAGTGAAAATTGTGTTCTTTGTTGATAGATTAATGCCATTGCTATATAATCCCAATGTTTGCCTTTTAATTACAGAGAACGTAAAATAAATGCAAGTGTTCCAATGTGAAAGAGGGGTAAATAGTATGGCATATAACGATTATTTTATTAGAAATGAGCACGAAGCTAACTATGTTGCACTGGCAGCTAAATTAGCTGAAAAAATCGCACCACGGGCAAGCCGCTATGATGAAAAGGCTGCCTTTCCATTTGAGAACTTTCAAGATATTAAAGAAGCGGGTCTCATAAAAGTAACAGTTCCGAATGAATATGGCGGCGATGGGGCTTCCCTATATGAAATGGTATTAATATTGGAACAATTGGCGAAAGGGGACGGATCAACAGCACTTGGACTTGGATGGCATATCGGTTTTATACTTAGTCTTCGTGAATCCCGTAGCTGGCCGGAATCGCTTTTTGAAAAGATGTGCTGGGAAATTGTCGGAAATGGAGAAATGTTAAATAGTTTTGCTAGTGAACCAGCAACTGGAAGTCCTACAAGAGGCGGAATGCCGGGAACAACAGCTGAAAAAACGGCAAGCGGTTGGTTAATTACAGGAAGAAAAACATTCAGTACATTAAGTCCCATACTAAATTACTTTATTGTTACGGCAAGTATTGTAGGGGAAAAGAAAATTGGTAGATTTTTAGTTAAGAAGTCTGACCGTGTACATATTGAAGAAACATGGAATACGCTCGGGATGCGTGCAACGGGAAGTCATGATGTTATTTTAGAGCAAGTGGAAGTGTCTGAAAGCTCGTTAATAGGCGTGGATGAAGTAGGCAGTAATAAACATATTCAGCAAGACCTAGGGTGGATGTTGCATATACCAGCATGCTATATTGGAATCGCACATGCAGCAAGAGACTATGCCATTCAATTTGCGAATAATTATCGCCCGAACAGTTTGCCTGGGCCTATTTCTGAGGTGCCACATATTCAAGAAAAAATCGGTAAAATGGAAGTGGAGTTGAAAACAGCAAGAATGCTGTTATACTCTGTTGCTGACCGTTGGGATCAAAATCCTGAAGAACGCCTTCATTTAAAGTCGGAGTTAGGTCTTGCGAAATATGTTGCAACCAATTCTGCCCTTACCATTGTAGATATAGCCATGCGCATTGTTGGCGGGGGAAGTCTGTCCAAAACACTCCCGTTGGAGCGAATGTATCGGGATGTCAGAGCAGGACTTCATAACCCACCAATGGATGATGCAGTAGTAAACGGGCTAGCTAAAGCTGCAATTGCTTCATTTTCACATTAATCAGTTGTATTGGCTTTAATAATGACGACCTTTAAATAATTTCCTTCTGGAAAGTCTCTCGTAGTTTTAAAATCATTGGGGAGTGAAAACTCCTCTAGGATTTGGTATGTGCTGCCTAATTCTTTAAAAGCAGTCTGAATGAATCCTTTAAATTTTTTCATACCAAAAGCTGTGCTATTAGTTGAAGCGATGATTATCCCATTTCTTTCTGTGATGACGATCGCTTCTTTCAATAGATTCTTGTAATCCTTAGCTACACTGAATGTTACTTTTTTTGAACGAGCAAAACTAGGTGGGTCAAGAATGACAGTATCAAATTTTAATTGCTTCCGGACGGCGTATTTGAAGTATTGGAAAACATCTTCTACAATAATGGCGTGTTTTTCATCATCGATTGCATTGATCTGGAAATGCTCGATTGTACGCCCCTTGCTTCGGTTTGCCAAATCTACGCTTGTTGTTTTACTAGCACCACCTAACGCAGCAAATATCGAAAATGCCCCAGTATAGGAAAAAGTATTTAACACCGTTCTGTTCTTAGCATATCGATCCATTATTGCTTTACGCACATCACGTTGATCGAGGAAAACACCAACCATCGCCCCGTCATTTAAGTAAATCGCGAAATTTACGCCATTTTCTTTGACGATAATAGGAAATTCAATGCGTTCGCCTTTTACAAAATCATCATCTTCCATATATTGACCTGTATTAGAAAAGCGTTTTTTCTCATAAATAGCTTGATATTGGACTGCTTGTTCCAATGCAAAAAGGATATCCTCTTTAAACGCATAAATTCCTTGGCTATACCAAGTAATGAGATAAGCGCCTGCGAAATAGTCAATTGTTAATCCACCGATTCCGTCACCTTCTCCATTAAAAACACGAAAAGCAGTTGTTTCTTTGTTATTGAAAAAAACATCCCTTGCTTTAATCGCTGTAGAGATTTTATGGGTGAAAAAGGCACGGTTAATCGTCTCGTGCTTATTGCTACTCAATATCCAACCATAGCCTTTATTTTGTTTGCCGAAATATCCTTTTCCAAGAAAATTTCCTTGATCGTCTATCAAGCTGATAATAATACCTTCGGATGTTAAAGTTTTTATATTTGAAATAGCTTCTTTTTCAATTAAAGGATAACCTTGTTGGTAGTTTTTCTTATATTTATCTTTAATTGTAATAATTGTTTCTGTGGTCATTTAACTCTGCTCCTGTCTTGTCTATCTAATGCATTAATTATAACAGAATTCAGTTGCTGAACAAAAACAGGTTTTTTTGAATATGTAGCGAATAGGTAATACAGAGTAAAAGGAGGAGTTAAAATGACTAGTATTATATTTAACAACGATGTGCGAATGGAAAAGAACGAACAATTAAAGCCATTTATTAAAAATGGCGGGGGTGGATTCACTACAATATTAATGGATGGTAGTATATATGTGGTGGTCGAACGATTAAAAGAAGATACATACGAACAAGTAAGAAATATTGCCGGAGCTATTGCCAGAGATTTAAGTCGTAGGGGGGTTGAAAAGGCTAAAATAGAACGGGCTGTTTTAGAGGATGGGTGTGTCAATCTAGAAATAGATGAAGTAGTTTGTGCATTCGTCGAAGGTTGGGAGCTAGGTACCTATCAATTTTTACAATATAAATCAGATGGAAAGCCATTCAAAACAGAATTAAAGCTAGCGGGTTTTGATGATATGCAATCATTTATAACAAAAGGTGAAATCCGCGCTGCAGCTGTAGCATTTTCCCGAGATTTAATGAATGAGACTCCCAATGTCTTGAATCCTGAGACATATCCAAATGTGTTGAAGGAAGCATTCGAAGGAACAGATGCAACTATTCATGTCCACCGCAATGCAAAATTAGTGGAGTTAGAAATGAATGGTGTATTGTCAGTCTGCCGGGGAAGTAAGTATGAACCAGCATTTGTTGAAATTGAGTATCGTGGGGATGAAACAAAACCACTTGTTGCACTGGTTGGTAAAGGGGTCACTTTTGATACGGGTGGAATTAGTTTGAAAAGCGGTCGTGATATAAGTGATATGAGGATGGATATGGGTGGTTCCGCAGCTGTTGCTGGCGCGATGAAGCTGTTGGTAGAGTCACAAGCGAAAGTAAATGTAGTTGCACTCATTCCAATCGTAGAAAATATGCCGGATAATCAATCCTTATTACCTTCTGAAGTTATTCGCTATAAAAATGGATTAACGGTACAAGTTGGTAATACGGATGCAGAAGGACGACTCATTTTAGCGGATGGCCTCATTAGAGCAGGTGAATGGAATGCCGAGTACATAGTTGATATTGCCACATTAACTGGAGCAATCGGTAACGCACTTGGATCAAAAATGGCAGGGGTTTTTGGTGATGAAGAACAATCCGAAGCATTAAAAAAAATCGGTGGAGAAAATGGAGATTATGTTTGGCCAATGCCGCTTATTGATGAGTATGATTCATCTTTAAACAGCGATTATGCTGATATGAATAATATTAGTTCCCTAGGAGCTGCTGGGTCAATTACAGCGGGCTTATTCTTGCGTCGTTTTGTTCCAAAAACAGCAAAATGGCTTCATGTTGACATGGCAGGGGTCATGGCAAAAAGTCAAGCTATGGGCTACTATCCTAAAACAGCAACCGGCTATGGTGCACGTCTGTTAGCTGACTTTGCAGTAGTAGTCTCTAAATAGAGAAAATAGGGACAATGTGAGTCAGTCGGATAAGTCTGAGGTGTAGCAACACATAATATGTTGTATCAAAAGCCGAGAGAGTGTCTCGGCTTTAAATGCTTATCCCAAAGTATTGCGGATTTGATTCATAGAAATTTTAGATAGCTCATTGTTAAATGCTTTGTCTAGCCTTACTCCTGAACCGAAATGGTATTCACCAGCTCCAACTACTTGATGTATGGTTGCGAGGTTCTCATGGGATAAACCGGAGCCTGGTAAAATTGCAGGACCTTCTGTTAAACGCGATTGATCAACTAGCCACTTTAATTCCTTCGTTGCATCTACACAGCTTGCTTTTCCACCCGAGGTAAGAATTCTTCTAACATGTTGTTTATAGTTAGTTAGAGTTTTATACGCCGTCTCCAATGATGCGACCTCATCAAACGCTCTATGGAACGTAATATCTAGATCAGGTGCATGATTAATTACATTTTCCAGCAATTGCTCGTCCACTGTATTGTCAGAGTTCAACGCGCCAAAGACGATTCCTGTTCCTCCAAGTTCCCGAATAAGCGAAATGTCTTCTTTCATTACTTCCCAGTCAGCATCATTATAAAGAAAACCGTAACTATGTGGTCGAATCATGATCTGAACAGGTAGCTGTGTGCTGCGGAGCACTCTTTTCAATGTACCATAACTAGGTGTTAATCCGCCTTCACTAATGGCAGATACGAGCTCCAATCTATCTGCCCCATACTCTTCGGCTTGAATTGCTTCTAATTCATTTTGGATGATAACTTCAATTATCATAGCAGTTGCTCCCTTTTAATAAGTTTTTTATCATATCTGCTTACAGCAGATATGATCATCCTGTGTAGTAAAGGAGTTCTTAAAAAATTTTTATCCGAAAATTAGGATCACGATAAAATATGCAACCATAGCGATCAAGCCGACAGGTACACCGAAACGTGCCCATTCGCGACTTGTAATATTAAGCTTTCCAGCAGCGATGATGTTTGGAATATTTCCCGGAATGAGCATACCTCCACTGATAAGTAGTCCAAGTAATATTGCCTTAAGAGTTGGTGCATCCATCATAGGGCTGATCTCGGCTGCAGCAAGTGTTGCATTGTCTAAAACAGCAGAAATCATGTTAATCCAATATAATACTAACGGACTTAGCCCTAGTAAATATTCCTCAATAAATGGTTCAAAACCTGCACCAAGCAATGTTAAGCCCATTACAAATAAATAAATTTTTAACGAACGAATGATAATCTCTTTATAATTTTCTGTTTGCTGTTGGGCAGTCAATCCATCTTTACTTTGTTTCGGATTGACAAATATAGCAGCAAGTACAGCAAAGATAATGACAGCGGGAATAACATCGGGTCCAATTAATTTTAGTAAAAAGAAGAAGTTTTCATCTAATTTGCTAACAGCAATTGTCGATAAGGGCTCTCCAATTGGCGTTAAAGCTGCACCAAGTCCGATCGAGAAACATGCCAAAATGACTAGTCGAACTTCAGATTTACGATCAAGTCGTAAGACACTGACAATAACCACAAGAGCAATGGCGGCGATGATGGCAGTGATAATACTAGAAATCAATCCGAGGATAATGACAACAAGCGCGATGAACAAACGGAATGGTATCGCTTTACTCATTCCAAGTATTCCTTTTTCCAGCGGATCTTGTAACCATTTAAATAAAAGTCCGGCGATTAGTACAGCCAAACTAATATTGATAGGATCTACTAACGCTTTCGTAAATAATGCTCCAGTTAGTACCTGGCTAATCGCTGCTGCAGCAAGACCCATAATAAACAAGAATGCTTCCAAATTGCGTTCGACCATTTTAACAGTAAACGGTAAAATTAAAACAAATATTAATATGATGGTTAGTCCAAGTATCATAATCTCGTTCCTTTTCTATTTTTTTTCAGTATAACATGTGTATAGGAAAGTGAGGTAAAGAAAAATGGTTGCATTTTTTTGTTATCGACTATATTTATGTAGGAATAAAGTCTAAAAATGCATGTCCTGTGTCGACGTTTTTTAGACTGCATCGTGCAGTGCATTCGCCTCCAATATAAACCTCTTGAGTAATCTCGCGAAGTGAAAGTAAATCAGCTTTCAGGGGAGATTTGTTTTACTCTTCCTACTTGTCCATCTTCTAATCTTACTTTAATACCATGAGGGTGAGAGGGAGATTTTGTTAAAAGATCTTTTACTATGCCTCTCGTTGTTTTACCTGAACGCTGATCTTGCTTTAATACAATATCAACTGTTAACCCAACTTTTACATTTTCTCGATTTTGTCCATTCATTCATATCATTCCGATCGTTTATTATTTCTACTTTTTTCAGTTACACCTCATTATAACTTAGTAGCTTTCTTTATGTGAGTAGAAGGATCAAAAATTATCCACATTGATAATTTTATTCTTTAAATAAATGATGAAGGATCCTATCCTTATCATCGAAAAATTGCTTCAAAAGTAAATAATGTTGTGTCTCTTCTAGCGCTTTTTCCTGAATACCTTCTGGTGAGAACTCATAAATCTGTGCATTTGGATATGCCATCAATATTGGGGAATGAGTGGCAATAATGAATTGAGAATCTTGCTGAACAAGTTCATGAATTCTTGATAACATTGATAACTGACGCAATGGTGAGAGTGCTGCCTCAGGCTCATCCATAATATAAAGGCCTTTCCCTTGGAATCGATTTAAAAATGCCGCAAAGAAAGATTCCCCATGTGATTGCTCATGTAGAGAAACACCACCGAATTGATCTATGACCCGCCCCCCTCCAGGCTCCTTATCCAACTCTTCGATATGTGTCGCAACATTATAATATGTCTCAGCACGGAGAAAAAAACCATCCTTAGGTCTTTGTACTCCCTTAATAAGCCGCAAATATTCCCCCAATACCGAATGGGATTCATGCGTAGAAAAATTGAAATTGAAAGTCCCGCCTTCGGGATTAAATCCAGCGGCAATTGCAATAGCTTCAAGCAATGTCGACTTGCCCATACCATTTTCCCCGATCAAATAGGTAACTTGCGGGTGAAAGTCAAGTTCATTAAGAGAATGTACAACAGGTAAATGAAACGGATATTCATTTGTGTTAGGAATATTTTCACGAAGTAACTTCACGCTTCTTACATATTGGTTAGATGTCATTAATGGCAATTAAATCGCTCCTGTTTTTAAAAATGGAATCTAGTAATTATTCTATCTTAACCTTTTCATAAAAAGTAGGAGAAAATTAATTGTCGTATTTCCTCGGAAATAATCTGTGAAATGGGAGTGTATAGCGATCGATAGAGGATTCAGATATGTTCTTTATAATATTTGCCTAAATATAATAATAATGGAATCCAAAGGAGGAAGTGACATGCATTTAAATTGTGGCAGGACGTTAAAGTTTGGTGACATAATCGGTTTAACAGCACCAGCCGGACCAGTTGATAAGGAACAATTAGCACAGTCCATTCTTGCCGTACAAGAGCTAGGCTTTCAAGTCATAGTTGGATCAACGTGTTACGAGAATTACGGAGGTTACTTGGCTGGTCCAGCAACGATGAGGGCACAAGAACTAAATTGGATGTTTGCCAATCCGCATATTGCTGCCATCTTTTGTTTGCGAGGTGGTTATGGAACTCTTCAGATTCTGCATTTACTTGATTACGAATTAATTACTAGGAATCCTAAAATGTTTGTAGGATATAGTGACATAACCGCTCTGCATATTGCACTTCAACAAAGAAGTAAGCTTGCAACAATTCATGGGCCCATGCCTGCTTCAGATTTAATAACCGCAAATAACTTTACTAAGGAATTCTTACTTCAGGTGTTACTGGGGAGAAAGCCATTTGGTCCAATAAATAACCCTCCCGAAGAAAAGATCGGCTGCCTTTTTCCTGGAGTTGCGCAAGGGATGCTAACTGGCGGAAATTTAAGTGTTGTGGTGAGTACATTAGGTACTCCGTTTGAAATCAATACATGTGGAAAAATTTTATTCCTTGAAGACATTGGAGAAGAGCCTTATAAAATTGATCGTATGCTCACTCAACTGGCCCATGCTTGTAAATTTTCTGACGCTGTTGGAATCATATTAGGGACGTGGACCGATTGTGTAACGGGTAAAGCAAGTTTTAAAAAAGAAGAAATATTTGAATCTATTTTTACCCCCTTTAGAAAACCTACAATATTAAATATTAGAGCAGGGCATTGTTCGCCAATGCTTACGTTATCATTCGGGGTTAAAACGACAATTGACGCTACAAATTGTCAATTGTGGAATCATTATATATAGTGTATAATCGGTTCTTGAGTCATGGGTTATTTTACCTAATTATAATATATAATTGTTCCAATAATAAATATGAAGAAATAATAAACTAAATATCACGCAGGAAGTTTATAGGGGGATGTAAATGAAAAGTTTAAAAGGGAAGATATTGAGTGGTTTTTTATTTGTAATAGGTTTAGTGTTAATAATGGGCGTAGCTAGTTTTATCTCTACAACATCTTCAAATAAACAGTCGGAAAAAGTCGTGAAAGAAGACCTACCACTACTGATTCTCTACGATGAGATAAATCTTAACATTTCTGAACGAACATCATTTGTACGTGGTTTTCTTTTATATAATCAGAAGGCATATCATAATTCGTACATAGCAGCTACAGAAGAAAGTAGAGAATTAGAAGCAAAGCTATTGAAAATCCTCCCAACTGTTGCAACAGAGGAAGCGATTGAAAGAATACGCGCATGGGAAAAGTTGATGGAAAATCAAGTTTTTTCTCCTTATGAAAATCAAAATAGAGAGATGGCCAGGTCAAATTTTAAAAGTATTGTTGAACCAGTAGGTATGCAGGTAAGAGGATCATTCAAAGACTTTGCTCAAAATAGAGCAAAGGATATTACGATTAATGGAGAAAATGTAATAAAAGGTGGAATGAGGGCAACATGGATTATTGCCATTCTTGCTGTATCCATCGCTATAATAGGTGTCGGAGTTGCCCTTTACATGGCCAATTCTTTATCACGTCCGATTGTTAGGGTTGCAAATCGCATGAGGTTAATAGCGGATGGTGATTTAACAAATGATGACTTGAAAACAAGGTCAAAAGATGAAGTGGGCACTTTGATCCATGCTGTAAATGAAATGAATCAACAAATTAGAACAATAGTCCTTGAAATTGGAGCTGTGTCACAATCGGTTACGAATCGTAGTGAAGAGCTAAGTCACTCATCGCTGGAGGTAAATGCGGGAAGCGAACAGGTAGCGACGACAATGGAAGAACTAGCACTAGCTTCTGAAGGGCAAGCTTCCTCTACTTCCGAATTGGTTGATTCGATGATGGCATTAGCAGATAATATTCACGATGCCAATGAACATGGGCATAGAGCTAGTGAGGTGACTGTGGAAGTACTTGAATTGACGGAAAAAGGCAATGAAGCAATGAGGGATTCTATATCTGTAATGAAAGTAATTGATAAAAATGTGAACGAAGCTGTATCTAAGGTGCAAAGACTAGAGGGGCATTCAACCGAGATATCTCAACTAGTAAAGGTTATTTCCGATATTGCTGAGCAAACTAATCTATTGGCATTGAATGCTGCAATTGAGGCGGCACGGGCAGGAGAACATGGTAAAGGATTTGCAGTTGTTGCTGGAGAAGTAAAAAAATTAGCTGAGCAAGTAGCGAGTTCCATATCCAATATCACTGGAATCGTATCAGCTATTCAAAAAGAAACAGGCGATGTTGTAAGCTCGTTGGAAGGTAGTTTTGAGCAAGTTGAACTTGGGACCAAACAGATTGAGTCAACAGGCGATGCCTTTGAATCAATTAGTCAAGCAGTTGGACAAGTGGTTGGACAAATTCAAACGATATCATCAGATCTAGAAGAAATAGCTAGTCGTACAGGTTCAATGAACGATTCTATTTCCAATATCGCTTCTATATCTGAAGAAACATCTGCCGGAATTGAAGAAACCGCTGCTTCCGCTGAACAGTCCACTAGTTCAATGCAAGAAATTTCCGCTAACGCCGAGTCACTCTCAGCCGCCGCAGCAAACCTAAATGACCTTATTAGAAAGTTTAAAGTATAGCACGAAAAACGAAAGCACCCGTTCAGCGGCGTACAAACAAAATGGATCTTCGGTTAAGATCGCCACGTCTTGTGGCAACGCTGTTATGATTTGCATCGTGCGAGGAGCCTAAAAACCTATACTTTATTGCAAAAAGGAATCCGCAAATTAAGGATTCCTTTTTTTGTCTTTATTATTTGTATTTTGGTTTTTTGACTTATTTAATTTGCGATTGTTTAACATTTTTTTTGCAATCGGATAGACGACTGGTGCTAATTTAAGTGTAACGCGAATAATTTTTGATAATCTTCCCATAATATACTGATTCCTTCCATAGGATAGTGGTAAAGAAAAATACTTTCTTTTATAGTAGCTTACCCTTTTTTACAAAACAAAAACTTTCATGGCATAAACGTTTTTAAGAAGGAGAGCGATTAAAGGGTATTTAATTTAGGAAGGGGAATACTGTTCAAAAAGCTAAAATTTACATTTTAGTTGTAACTTTAGATAACTAATCAATTCCGATTTGACTAGTTGGATTATTTGACTTATAGTATACAGATTAAGATTTTATTTTTGGAAAAGAGACTTATTCATTGAGGGGAGAACTGATATGACTACTTTATTTATTATCATAAATATCGCTATTTTACTTTTACTGATAATAGGTTTGTTTTATATGCAAAAAAAGCATGTTTCCTTTTCGAAACGTGTATTTGCAGCGTTAGGGATCGGCATTTTGTATGGTCTTGCTATTCATATTATCTATGGGACGGATACAGATGTAACAACAGGATCGATTGAATGGTTCAATATTATTGGAAGTGGCTATGTATCATTGCTGAAGATGATCGTCATGCCTTTAGTGTTTATTTCAATTGTTTCTGCTTTTACAAAACTGAAGTTCACGAAGAATCTAGGAAAGATCAGCGGACTTGTTATTGGTATCCTAATTGGTACGACCGCGATTTCAGCTTCAATTGGAATCATTACTGCACTCGGTTTCCAGCTTGAAGGAATTGAGCTAAATGAAGGTGCAGCTGAAACGGCTCGTAATACACAATTAGAACAGACTGCAGGGGATGTACAAAATATGACCATCCCGCAACAGATTATCAGTTTATTTCCACAAAATCCTTTTATGGAGTTAACGGGAGCACGACCTACATCTACAATTGCGGTTGTTATATTTGCTGCTATCATCGGGATCGCATACCTAGGGGTACGAAGAAAAGAACCTGAACATGCGGAATTTTTTGCAAAAATCATTGATACAATCTATACGATTGTCATGCGTGTCGTAACGTTGATATTACGTCTCACACCATATGGTGTTTTGGCACTAATGACCAAGGTAACAGCAACGAGTGATTATTCAGCGATTGCTAAGCTTGGTAAGTTTGTAATTGCGTCGTATGTGGCCCTTATAGCAATGTTTATCGTCCACCTTATATTATTAGCAATTGCAAGGCAAAATCCAATTACTTATATAAGAAAAGCGATGCCTACACTTACATTTGCATTTACATCGCGATCAAGTGCTGGGACATTACCTTTAAATATTAAAACACAACATAAGGAGTTTGGCGTATCGGAAGGGATTGCAAACTTTGCAGGTTCATTCGGATTGTCTATTGGTCAAAATGGCTGCGCAGGAATATACCCAGCGATGCTAGCAATCATGGTTGCGCCGTCGGCTGGTGTAGACCCGCTTGACCCTACGTTTATTGCTACATTGATTGTAATGGTTGCAATTAGTTCATTTGGTGTTGCTGGTGTTGGTGGTGGCGCCACATTTGCTGCATTAATCGTACTTTCCTCATTGAATTTACCAATCGCTATCGTTGGACTACTTATTTCAGTTGAACCACTAATTGATATGGGTCGAACAGCGCTGAATGTAAGTGGAAGTATGACTGCGGGCGTACTGACAGGAAAAATAACAGGTGAAATTAACGAAGATGTATATAATCAGCCAAAAGGCAATCTACAAGTATAGGAAGTAGGTTGAAATTAGTTTATATGAAAATAAAGAAGAGGCTAACTTAAGAATCGTAAAGCAACGATTCCTTAAGCTAGCCTCTTTATTTATCCCAGTCTTTCCTTAGAGATTTTTAGAACTCCACCTGAGCTTGCTGAAACGAATTCACTTATCTTTTTGACTTTTTTCAATATATGCTGCGTTGATTAAAGCACCTGTAAGTAACACAGCAGCTGTTAAGTAAAACCAAATCATCAGAACGACAATGCTTCCAAGCTGCCCATATAGCTGTGAGTAATCAGCGAGGGAAACGTAATAGGAAAAACCAACAGAAACAGCCTGCCATCCAGCAGTTGCGAACAGTGCACCAGGAAAAATAGATAAAAGTTTAATTTTTGTGCTTGGAACATATTTATATAATAAAATAAAAAACATAAATAAATAAATCGAGCTAATTGCCCATTTTGCAATGATCCACCAATGATAGTAGCCAGGTAGCATATGTTGATAATCTGCAAGAAATACGCGAGCTATTTCTTCACTAATTGGAACGAGGAGGGAAATGGCCAAAGTAGCCATAAGGACTGCAGTCAAAAGCATATCTTTTAAAAGAGCGGAAAAAAAGTGTTCCTTTCTTATGATTCGATAGGCATCATTCATCGCTCTGACTAGCGCCTGAACAGCCATGGATGCAATCCAGAAAGTTGCAATCAAACTAAAGGAGATAAGCTTTGTTCGTTTTTGATCGAGAATATTGATTAATGTATTTTTAATTAATTGGTAACTACCTTCAGGGGCAAACGGCTCGATGATTTCCAGTACATCTCCGGAATAAATTGGCAAATAACTTAATAAAGAAACAATAAAAATGAGTAATGGGAAAATGGCCAACATAAAAAAATAAGCCATTTGCGCGGACTGGTCGTGGAAGCGATCAGTAAAAAATCGTTTCAAAACAGTAAAGATAATATCCATACACATCACTCATCTCCCATAAAGCGTTAATTATATATTGTCCAAAAGTATCATAATTAAGTTTCCTCACAAAATTATAATGGTAGACACAATACCAAATATCTTAACTGGAAATCTAAGTGGTGCAATGAATCAGTTGATTTTTAAGTAATCACCCTTCTGAAACCCAGCAAATAATTTAGTGGATAAAGGGAAATTATTTAACACGCAATACGATTTTTCCAGCATTTTTATTTCTTTCCATATGATCGTGGGCTTCATTCGCTTTATCCCAGTTCCAAATAGAATCAATGACTGGCCTTAAAGTTTCAGTTTCAAATGTAGGGAGCGCTACATCAGCGAATTCTCTCGTTAAGGAAATTTTTTTCTCGACAGGCTGGGTACGAAGTGCGGTGCCGATTACTTGACCCCTTTTAAAAAGTAGTTTCCCAAGGTCAACTCCATCAACTTTTGATCCACCCATCACACCAATGAGGACTAATTTCCCATCCATAGCGAGGGAATCGATATTTTGTTCCCAATAGGGTGCGCCAATAAAATCAAGAATTAGCTGAACTCCTTTTCCTTCTGTCGCCGCATTAACAGCGGATATAAAAGGTCCCGCTTTATAATCGATCGCAATACTTGCTCCATAGGACAAGCAAAGTTCTCTTTTTTCCGCAGATCCTGCAGTTATGATTACTTTTGCACCAGCTTCTCTCGCTAACTGGATAGCAGCTGTCCCAACACCGCTCGCTCCGGCATGGATAAGCACAGTTTCATCTTTTTTCAATCTTCCGAGCCAAAATAAATTTAAGTATGCAGTCAAAAAAACTTCAGGTATGGACGCAGCTTCTTCATACGATAGATTTTTGGGCATTCGCATCGCCATATCTGCGGGAATAGCCACATATTCAGCATATCCTCCCCCTGGAAGTAGAGCGCAAACTTGATCGCCTTTTTTCCATCCCCGAACATGTTCACCGACCTCTTCGATCACCCCACTCATTTCTAAACCTAAAATAGTGGAGGCACCGACAGGCGGAGGATATAATCCACGTTTTTGTAAAAGATCTGCTCGATTTAATGCAGTTGCTTTCACTCGAATGAGGAGTTCGTTCTCTGAAAAGGATGGTGTCTCAGTTTCGCCAATATGTAATTTTTTTGTATTGTTATCGACTAAAATTGCTTTCATGTAAATTCGCTCCATTCCATGTAAAAAGCATTAATTTCTGTTATCGTATATGAGAGAGGATTTAAATACAATATATCAGCTTATTAAGAAAAACAAAACATGAATGAGGTTAACAGATGGATAAGGATATACATGCACAGTCAAAACAAACAGTAGCAAATCAAGCGTTATTAATAATAGGCATTGTATTTGTTGCTTTCAATTTACGACCAGCCATCACATCAGTTGGTCCGGTGATCGGTCTCATTCGAGCTGATTTGGAATTTTCCAATGGTGTAGCTGGTTTAATCACAACCCTTCCGCTTCTTGCTTTTGCAGCATTATCATTTCTCGCACCGAAAATTGGGCAAAGACTCGGTAATGAACTAGCGATCTTACTTGGCCTTATATTATTGACTATTGGGATAGTATTGCGTTCTCTCGGTTTTCCATTTATGCTTTTTGCTGGTACTGGGATTGCAGGCATTGGTATTGCTATTTGTAATGTTCTTTTACCTGGTATTGTAAAGCAACGATTTCCTACAAAGGTCGGTTTAATGACAGGATTATATACAGCATCGCTTGGTGGATTTGCTGCAATTGCATCTGGGATTAGTATTCCACTTGCAGTGAATATGGGATTTGGATGGAAAAATGCTCTTCTTGTATGGGCTGGTTTGGCCATTACGGCCTTTGTTATCTGGCTGCCACAAGTACGTAAGTATAGACGCGCCAAAAACTTACAAACAGATAGCGAATTATCGCCCCCACTTCCGTCCCTACTGCAATCAAAGCTAGCGTGGTATGTAACCTTTTTTATAGGATTACAGTCATTTCTATTTTACTGCGTGATCGCCTGGCTCCCTGAAATACTAATGAAGCAGGGTTTAAATGATACGGCGAGTGGATGGATGTTATCTCTTTTACAACTCTTTGGCTTACCTTTCTCATTTATTACACCTATCCTAGCTACAAAAGTGAAGAACCAAAGGGGCATTGTCATTGTCATCGCTTTAACGTATATAACAGCTTTTATAGGGTTGGTTTTAGACGGGAACGCGAGTTTGACGATACTTTGGATTCTACTAATAGGAATAGCGCAAGGCGCAGGATTCAGTTTAGCTCTTACCTTTTTTGTATTAAGAACGGTTAGTAGTGATCAGGCATCTGCATTATCGGGAATGGCACAATCACTTGGCTATCTTTTAGCTGCAGTTGGTCCGATTTTTATTGGCATGTTATTTGATCAAACAGGCTCTTCGACAGCGCCGTTATATACGTTTGTGTCTATAGCGGTAGCTATGCTGATAGCCGGTCTTGGTGCGGGTGCCGGATTAATCACTCATTTAAAGAAGTAAAACAAATATCTACTAAAGGATGTTTAAAAAAGCGGCGTAGTTTTTTTACAGGAATTCCTTTTCCTTCTTAGAGGATGTTCGAAAAGTCCAAATGATAAACACCCTATTTGATTTCCAACAAAGAACGAAATATGAAGAGGTGAAGACAATGAGCAGAAAAGAAATTGAATATAAAATTCTCGATTTGAAAACAGATTATGTAAGGCTTCAGCAAGATTTGGAGAAGCTTGAGTATGTAAAAGGTAATTTGCATCCACTTGAAAAACAATTGGCAGGGATGGAAGAAGAATTGCGAGTATTGAATAAGCAATTGGATGAGCTTGAACATTAAAAATATGTTTAGAAATAGATTCGAGTCGCCTATCTAACGCTGAAAAGCAGATAGGCGACTTTTTTCATTTTTAACTTAAGATGGGGTATCGGATTCACTTTATATCTTTGAAATGATATTTTAGTAATTTTATATGTATGATTGACATATAATTTTAAAGAAGTTACAATCAAGGCAAGAAATAAAGCTTGTGAGGGTGATTTTGTGTTAGAGAACTTATCTACAGAAAAAAGAAGTAATAAGACAATGCATTTAGATAAAATGAGTACAAAAGAAATTCTCCAAATAATGAACAAGGAGGATAGTACCGTTCCAGCTGTTATTGCTAAAGAAATAGAAAGTATTGATCAAGTCATTCAAAATGTTATTCATTCTTTCAAACGAGGCGGTCGTTTAATTTATATAGGTGCAGGAACTAGTGGAAGACTTGGGATACTCGATGCTGTGGAATGTGTGCCGACATTTGGTGTTTCAACTGAAATGGTCCAGGGCTTTATTGCAGGTGGTATGAAAGCGTTCACGGTTGCTGTGGAGGGAGCTGAGGATGATGTCGAATTAGGTAGGAAAGATCTTCAATCCATTTCCCTAACAGAGAAAGACACTGTCATTGGGATAGCGGCAAGCGGCAGAACACCTTATGTGATTGGAGCGCTTCAATATGCAGGGGAGGTTGGGGCGAAAACGGCCGCAGTTTCCTGCAATAAAGATGCAGCAATAAGTAAGTACGCGGATATTGCTATTGAGGTGGAAACCGGACCTGAAGTGTTAACAGGTTCCACAAGATTAAAAGCTGGAACAGCACAAAAGCTTGTTTTAAATATGATTTCAACGGCATCAATGATCGGGATTGGAAAGATATATGAAAATTTAATGGTTGATGTACAGGCGACAAATCAAAAATTGGCTGAACGTGCCAAGAGAATCATTATGGATGCTACCCAAGTCGATTACGCAATGGCTGAGGAATATTATGAAAATGCTCAATATCAAGTTAAAACTGCAATCGTCATGATCCTACTTAAGTGTTCTTATAATGAGGCAGTAAAAAAGCTAGATTCAGCTGATGGTTTTATCCGAAAGGCAATATAATATTTTTTTAATGGGGGATCAAAATGAAAAAACATCAGAGACTGGCTCAGGATATTTTAGATTATGTTGGTGGAAAAGAAAATATTCTAAAGATTTCTCATTGTATGACGCGTTTGCGTTTAGCATTGAAAGATGATAGTAAAGTTAGCATGGACGCTTTGAAAAGGGTAGATGGAGTAATGGGTGTGATTGAAGACGAAACTCTGCAAATTGTCGTCGGACCGGGTACCGTCAATAAAGTAGCTGCGGAAATGAGTAGTATAACGGGGATGACCATCGGCGAGGAAGCACTGCCAGGCGATCTTACTTTTAGTGAAAAAGCTGCATTAGATCGTATGGATAGAAAAGAAAAAAATAAGACACCGTTTAAACAACTGCTCCGTAAAATTGGTAATATTTTTATTCCGCTAATTCCAGGACTTGTTGCATCAGGGATCATTAACGGTGTGGCAAACTTTGCAAAAAATGCTGAATATGGTATTGGTACGACATGGATGCAAATCCTACTCTTACTAGGAAGTGGAATTTTTACGTATCTTGCTATCTTAGTAGGTTGGAATACAGCAAAAGAATTTGGTGGAACACCTGTATTGGGTGCGATCGCTGGGGCGTTCTTGTTTAACCCATTACTTGCTGACATCGTTATTTATGGAGAGCCACTCGTTGTGGGGCGCGGAGGATTATTCGGAGTTATTTTTGCAGCATGGTTAATGACGGTCGTAGAAAAGCGGGTTCGCTCGTTTATGCCTGGATCAGTTGATATTATATTTACTCCTTTAATAACTTTGCTGGCTGTTGGCTTTTTCTCCCTTTATGCGGTTGTCCCAGTTGCTGGGTTATTGTCTGACGGGATCACTATAGGATTAAATATGATTCTAGATGTTGGAGGGGTTTTTGCAGGTGCATTGCTCGCAGGCTTTTTCTTACCACTTGTCATGGTTGGCCTCCACCATGGTCTGACACCGATTCATTTAGAGCTAATTGAGACATTTAACAGTACAGCATTGCTTCCTATCTTGGCTATGGCAGGTGCGGGTCAAGTTGGTGCAGCAATTGCAATTTTCGTTAAAACGAAAAATAAACGCCTACGGAATATTATTAAAGGTGGTCTCCCAGTTGGCTTCCTCGGAATTGGAGAACCATTGCTATATGGGGTAACATTACCACTTGGCCGCCCATTTGTCACTGCTTGTTTAGGAGCGGCTGTAGGCGGTGCATTTCAAGCAGTGATGAAAACGGCTGCACTCGGAATTGGTGTATCAGGGGTCTCTTTGATTCCATTGATTGCGGATAATAAATATTTATTTTACTTCCTAGGTCTGCTCCTTTCTTATGTATTCGGTTTCATATTCACATACTTGTTTGGTTTTAAAGAAGAGATGGCGGACGGAATTTAACTAGTTACAGAAAAGGGTGCTATTCTCCTTCAGCTTGTAAAGAAACCCTCTTTTTCGAAAAGTTCAAATTCGAGGGAGGGTTTTTTATTTGAAATACCAAATGTAACAAGAATTGAGTTTATAAACCCAATCACTCCCTACAAGTAGTTCGCTGAGTGGCCATAAAAGAGTCTGAGTGGTCAGTAAATTCCCTGAGTGGCTCATAAAAGAGTCTGGTGGCCAGTAAATTTCCTAAGTGGCTCATAACAGAAGCTAATCGGCCAATTACACGCAAAGGCATAAGCAAAATCACTGATAAATGTGTAATTACCGCATATTCATTCATTTGAATGAGCAGGGCTAGAGTTTATTCAATAGGATAGCTTAAAATACGGTGAAAGTGATTCAATAGCTAGTAATGTGATTCATAATTAGAAAACCATTTCAGATGGAGTACAGCTAGTTAAGTGTTCCACGAGTGGCGAGTATTGTACCTTAATGAATATAAGGTTGTGTACTTTCTCGAAAGCCTGAGGGAGCTAGGCCCCCTTTTTAACCCTTTTTTTATGCAAATGCGGGAATAAAAAGGGTAAAAAACGAGTGGAATAACACGTTTTTTCTGATTGTTCTCTCGCACATCATTTACGAGCCACTCACATGCATTTATTTACTGATGACTCGCGCAGCTAACAAGTCACTGACGCACAAATACAGGCGGCTAAAGCTGATTTCCTGTCCGCTCATATTTATACTAATTCGTTTCCACATATATAATTTACTATCGGATTGCTAAGATAGTTTAAATTTCCGTACTAAATCGTTTAACTGTTCCGCTAACGTAGATAGCTCGTCTGAACGATCAGCTACTTCTTCCATAGAACTACTTACCTGTTGTGATGTAGCAGAAGTTTGTTCTACACCTGCTGAAGCCTCTTCGGAAATTGCTGCTATTTCCTGAATGGCCGAATTGATCCCTTCACTCTCATCCGAGATATTGGATAGATTTCCAATGACGATATTGATACTGCTAACCATTTTGATTAATGCAATATGTATATGTTCGAATGTCTCTGAAGTAGCTTGGATTTGATTTGTTCCTTGTTCCACTTCTTTATAGTTGCTTAGTAATGAGTCTGATACGATATTTGATTCCTTTTGGATGTTATTTACAATATCTGTAATCTCTAATAATGAGAGAGATACCTGCTCTGCAAGCTTTTTGACCTCGGCCGCCACAACAGAAAATCCTTTGCCATGTTCTCCAGCTCTTGCAGCTTCAATCGCTGCATTGAGTGCTAAAAGATTTGTTTGATCTGCAATATCTTTTATAACGGAAATTAATTTTGTGATTTCTTGAGAATGAGCATTTAAACCTTGTACTTTTTGCACGGCCTCCTGGACGATAAGATCGATTTTAGACATTTGGCCTTTTGACAATTTTATTAATTGGCTACCTTTTTCTGTGAATTTATTTACTTGATCGGAAGTTTGCTGAATATGTTCACCATTTACATTTGCTTCATGAATTTCTAAAATAAAATTTGCCATGATCGAAGACAATTCATTCGTACTATTAGCTTGCGCTTCTGATCCAGTTGCTAGTTCCTGCATTGTGATTGCTATTTGTTCAGATCCAGTCTGAACCTCATTCGTAGATTGAGTTAGTTCCTCACTATGGTTATTTACTGTTGCAGATACGATATTGATTTTATTCAGTAATTCTCTTGTATTATGGCTCATTTCATTAACAGCTGCTACAAGTTGACCTACTTCATCTTTTGTTTTAGATTCCAATGGTTTATGGCTAAGATCACCATCCGCAACTAATTCCATTCGTTTTGTAACTGCTCTTATCGGAGTGGTAATCAAACTAGATGTAATAAGTGCTGCTAATATACCTAGAAGTATAACGAGAATGGACACTGCCATTCCTACAAGTAATGTTGTCTTTCCACTTGTAATACTACTTTTCCCATTTTCGTCAATGGATACTTCTCTAAATGTTGCCATCTCTTCAAGACTATCTAAAATGTCACTTGCAATTGGTTGGATATATTCTGATTTTTCAATGGCTAAATCTTTGAAGCCTTGATCATATACATTAAATACATCATTTATAACAAGTTCTCCCCATTTGTTGTTACGGTTAATTAGGGTTTGAACTTCCTCTTCATTACTCATCTTCAAAATCATTTCTTGATAATTCTTACTCTCATCTGTTAACACGATAAATTTTTCCTTAAATTCACTGTCTCCATACAAAAGATAACTACGTTCTAGAACGATTCTTTGAGCCAAGTTTAAAGCCAGCTTTTCATCTGCAATTAACAGTGGGAGTTGTTTATTTACAATTGTTTTTGCTTGTTGATTCATCTTATTAATAGAGAAAAAGTTAAAGGTACTTAATAGGAGAACAAGTAAAATAACTAGAGAGAAGCCGAATAAAATTTTCATTTTTATACTTTTAAAGCTAAAACGTTTCATTTAATATACACCTCTTGTTTAATAGATTATGATCTTAGCCTTTACCGATTTTTTAAATGCGGATCAGTATCTCATATAAGTTAGAACGTAACCGGTAGTTATATATATCAGGATATTAATAGAACACCTGTAACTCAAAATTAGGATTGTTATTAACTTTATTAGCGCTTACAAGGAGATGAATAAAGTATTATTAATACAATCTTTTAGTCGGAATTGTAGAAGGTCTTTCAAAGTGGATGGCAGTTTACAGTATGTTTACCTTAACTTGGAGTGTCATATGAGAATGCAGGTAATGGTTAGTAAATAAAATCGGTGTTCTCGCAGGTTGTAGTTTGTTACTTCGCGGGACTTTTAGACTGAACCTTTTGTTACATGATAATAGGGTATAGTTTTTCATAATTCAACAAATTTGCTATTTTTTACAAAGTAATTACACTAAATGTAAGTAAAACGCACTATAATAATAACAAGAAGAAATCTGTCTATGAAATCAGAAAAGTAATATGAGTAGTAATACAATTTCTAATTGTATGATGGTGAATAGTTACCGTTGAAATTGTACATCTCTTTAAAATTAATATGTGTTTATTTACCTTTAATAGGCTGTTTACAAAAACAGTATATAACGGGACGTTAGAGACTTCTTTTACAAAGTGATTGATTTGTAAGTGGTTTCATAATATAGTATAAATGAAATATTATTTTATTCTTAATATTGTATTTATAAAATATAGTTTTGTATAAGTGCGAACCTAGAGGCAAAGGAGGAAAAAAGTATGAACTATACCATTGGAATTGATGCAGGCGGTACAAAAACGACTGGACTGATTATCGATGATCAAAAAAATATTGTTTTCCAGATCGAAACTGGATTTGGTAACCCTAATGTTCATTTCGATGATGCGTTAGCAAATGTATGGGGAGCAGTTTCCGCTTGTCTATCAAGTGAATTTGGTATTAGTTGCAAAAGGATAGTCGCTGGAATTGCTGGGATTGAAGCAGCAGGGAATAGAGAGAGATTTTCTGAATTTTTTAAAGGAAATACAGATTTACCAGTTACTTTTGTGAATGATGCAGTGCTTGCCTATCATGCTCTACTTGGTGAAGCCAATGGGATTTTAACGATTGCTGGTACAGGTTCGATTTCTTATGGTGTGAATGGAGAAAATGAAGGATATTCCGGAGGATGGGGACATTTACTGGGTGATTCAGGTAGCTCATATGATATTGCCATCAAAGTCTGTCAGCAAATAACGGAAGAGTTTGATCGTGGGTTACCATATTCGAAATTGTCACAAGCAATCTTACAGGAAATTGGGATCAAAGAAGCACCAGAGTTAAAAGGCTTTATTTATAATGCTTCAAAAGGTGAGATTGCTTCACTTTCTTACCAGGTTTTTATAGAAGCGGAAAAAGGAAATGAGTTTGCCAAACAGTACTTTTATCATGCTGGACGTGATTTAGCTAAACAGACAGCATGGTTATATAAAAAGCTACAATTAGATTCACCTTTAAAAATTGCATGTAAAGGATCGCTTTTGGAAAAAAACTCATATGTTCAATCACAGTTTAAGTCAACACTTCGAAAAAGCGCAGGTAAGCTTGACCTCATAATGAATGATCTTTCACCGGCAATTGGGGCAGCAACCATCGCTTCCATGGAAAGGGTAAATTATCAGAAAAGATTAAAGTGAAACAGACTGCATTTCAAAGAGGAGTAGATGATGTTAGATAACTTAAGTAAATATGTAGTAGGCCTGATGTCAGGTACATCATTAGATGGAATTGATGCCGCTTTAGTAAAAATAACCGGAAAAGACCATTCACTTCGTGTAGAACTCATTAGTTTTTCATCACTACCATTTACATCTGATATGAAGGACAAATTAGTAGAACTATGTGTGCCTGAAACATCGAGATTACAAGATATCTCGGGCATGAATGTTCTTCTGGGCAAATTATTTGCGGAAGCTGCATTAAATGTCATCGTAAAATCAGGGTTAACACCAAAAGATATTTTACTCATTAGTTCACATGGGCAGACGATTTTCCACCAGCCATACTCGGTTTCGATTGCTGGTCATAACGTGGCATCCACCCTGCAAATTGGTGATATCAGCGTTATTGCTGAAAGGACAGGGATTATAACTGTTGGAGATTTTAGGCCACGTGATATGGCAGCTGGAGGGCAAGGTGCGCCATTGGTGCCCTATGCAGATTATTTACTCTTTAAAGAAAAGAAGTATGGCCGCGTACTTGTAAATATCGGTGGAATCGCGAATATAACGGTACTTCCAGAGAATTGTTCCGAAACAGAAGTTATTGCCTATGATACCGGTCCGGGAAATATGCTTATCGATGCATTTACGAACTGGGCAACGGACGGAAACCAATTGTATGACAAGGAGGGTTCTTTAGCAGCCTTAGGTAAAGTTAATAAAAGCTGGTTACAACAATTACTGCAGCATGATTATTTTAAACTCTCGCCTCCGAAGAGTACAGGTAGGGAATTGTTTGGTACTGACTTTGCAAAAATATTATGGGATGAGGCGGAAAAAAGTCATGTGAGCAATGTCGATAAAATGGCAACTATTACTGATTTAACTGCGATTACTATTGTTCAAGAGATTGTTAAATTCGTAGAAAAAGGAAAAATAGCTGAGGTTTTAATTAGTGGTGGAGGGAGATATAATCATACCCTCATGAAGCAGATTTCTAATCACCTTCCTCAAAAAATCACTGTAAAAGGAACAGAGGATTATGGTATGCCATCTGACGCAAAGGAGGCGATTGTTTTTGCTTTGTTAGGTTATCAATGTTATTACAAAACACCAAATAACCTTCCATCTGCAACTGGTGCTAAACATTCAGTCGTTATGGGGAAAATGGCGTGGTAACTTTTTTAAGGAGGACAGAATTTTGCTGCTCAGAATAGAAAAATAGCATGTGATCCAGTTATTCTTAGATTACTTTCATTTTAGACGAAAGTTTGAAATTAATAATCAAATAGAATAAAAAATTTATAAATTATTGTTTCATTTTTCTGGAGATATATGTATAATATCAATTAGAGGTAATTATCTGACTACTTTATAAGAGTAAGGAGAGCGATTAGTGAAGCTTATTCAAATTGATATTAGTAGAATAAAAGAATTAGTAACCATTTGGAATGACGAATTAGCAGAACAGTTTCCGATGAGAGAAGAACTACTTATTCAGAATAGCGTTCAAGATGAGAATGTTTTTTTTCCAGGATCACAAATGGCAATAAATGAAGATGATGAATTACTTGGCTTTATTGTAAGTAAGCGCTGGCAAGAGGAGCTACCTCTCAATATAGGTTCACACATCGGATGGATTCAAGTGTTGCTCGTTCGTTCAAAGTATCGAAACCAAGGCATTGGTACTTTTTTATTAGAACATGCTGAAAGCGCTTTAAAGAAGGATGGTGCTTCAGAGATTTTACTGGGTAGAGATCCATGGCATTACTTCCCGGGAATTCCAACAGAATATGGACAATGTGCAAAGTGGTTTGAACGAAAAGGTTATAAATGCAGCCCTAATGAATACGACTTAATAGCGGAATACGATCACACAGACGTAGTTGTAAAACCGGAGATCGATGAGGTGGAGGCGGTTATTTTAACGGAGGATGAACAAGATGTCTTCCTACAATTCTTGCACAGAGTATTCCCGGGTAGATGGGAGTATGAAGCCATTCATTATTTTAAAAAAGGCGGAACTGGACGAGAATTTGTTGTGTTAAAAAAAGATGGGAATATCATTGGATTTTGTAGGATTAATGACTCTGAATCACCGATGATTGCGCAAAACGTTTATTGGGCACCTATATTTGCTGAACCGCTTGGTGGGATTGGTCCGCTAGGAATTGATCAAAACGAGCGTGGAAATGGTTATGGACTTGCGGTAGTACAAGCAGGTATTTATTTCTTAAGAACTAGGAATATCAAGCGAATTGCGATTGATTGGACGGGACTAGTTGATTTTTATGGGAAATTAGATTATCAAGTGTGGAAAGGGTATCAAAAATATAGCAAACAATTAGGAAACAAAATAGCATCAAATTAAAACTAGACACCATGGTATAGGAAGGCGTGTGGAAATGAAAGTCAACCTTTCGAAGTTAACGACAGAACAAGTAAATGAGGAAACGAAAAATATTGACCGGCTTTCGACGGTTGAAATGGTTACGTTGATGAACAAAGAAGATGGGAATGTAATCAATGCCGTGAATGCGGTTTTACCTGAGGTAGCGGGTGCAATTGATATCATTTACCAAGCGTTTAAAAAAAGTGGTCGACTATTTTATGTTGGGGCTGGAACAAGTGGCAGACTTGGAGTGCTAGATGCAGCGGAATGCCCACCAACATTCTATACGCCACCTGAGATGGTTCAAGGGCTTATTGCAGGAGGAAATGGTGCGATGTTCGTTGCTGTTGAAGGTGCAGAGGACGACATAGAAGGCGGAAAAAGAGATTTATTTGAAAAGGAACTAACGGATCGTGATGTCGTAGTTGGGATTGCGGCCAGCGGACGAACACCTTATGTAATAGGGGCATTACAATATGCTAATAAAGTTGGAGCAGCAACGATAGCTCTTTCATGTAATAGTGAAGCAAAAATGAGCCAATTCGCAAATCATCCTATTGAAGTAGTCGTCGGGCCAGAAGTGTTAACAGGATCTACGAGGTTAAAAGCAGCAACTGCACAAAAGCTGGTTTTGAACATGTTTACGACAGTTTCGATGATCAAGCTAGGTAAAGCGTATGAAAATTTGATGGTTGATTTGCATCCAAGTAATAAGAAGCTGGTTGAGCGCGCTAAAAATATGGTGATGGCGATTACGGATAAGACTTATGAGGAGGCAGAGGCTGCATTAATAGAAACAAATTTAAAGGTGAAACCTGCGATCGTGATGTTGGAAGCAGATGTTTCCTATAAAGATGCAATATTAGCCATTGAGGAATCAGAAGGATTTGTGCGTAAAGCGATATCCATAGCTAGGAAGGAGCAAATCAAAGATGGAGACCCATGTTCGTCGTTTCCTCGCTAATGAGATAGATCAAGGAAATATACCAGGTGCAGCAATCTACATTTCGCATCAAAGCGTTAAGTTACTGGAAACATCCATTGGCTACCGCTCATTGACACCAACGAAAATATCTTTAAATGATAATACAATCTTTGATATTGCATCGTTAACGAAAATCGTGTCAACAATGATTGCTTGTTTACAACTAATAGATAAAGGTGAAATTAGGCTAGATGATAAAGTTGCCTACTTTATTCCTGAATTTCAGGCAAATGGTAAAGCAGAAATTACCATCAAGCATCTACTTACACATACATCTGGTTTGCCAGCGCATCGTCCGTTTTATAAGGATACATTAAACATGAAACAAATTACGGACAGAATCTGTGCTGAAAAGCTTGTTTCTCCAATTGGTAGTAAGGTAGTTTATAGTGATTTAGGATTCATATTATTATCCTTCCTAATTGAAAAGATCACAGAGAAGCAATTTAGTGATTATGTGTCAGATGAAATTTTTAATCCTTTAAGCATGCAGGAAACAGGCTTTAATCTTCCGTTTAGTAAAGATCGCTTTGCAGCGACGGAGTATAGTGAGACACTGAATGATTTTAAATACGGAGTCGTTCATGATGAGAATGCGGAAGCAATGGGTGGGATAAGTGGACATGCGGGTATATTTTCAACTATTCAAGATTTGGCTAAATTCACTTCAATGATTGAAAATGATGGTGTTTTTAAAGGTAAGAGCATTATCTCGAAAGGCGCGTTGGAATTATCTAAACGGAATTTCTCTTCATTTGATCAAGAGGCAAGAGGATTAGGTTGGCAAATCAAAAGTGCAGGTGCATTGTCTTGCGGTGATTTATTTTCCGAACACTCTTATGGACATACAGGTTTTACAGGAACGAGTATTTGGTTTGATCCTGAAATACAACTACATGTCATATTATTAACAAATCGAGTACATGCCCCAAACAAGCAAGCAATTTTACGTTTAAGACCGAGGCTACATAATTTGATCCGATCCTACTTTTAAAGGAAGTGTATAGAATATGAAAAATAAATTTCATATTATGATTGTTGGTGCACATTGTGGTGATGCAGAAATTCAGGCCGGTGCAATTGCCCATAAATATGCAAAAGCAGGACATGAGATAACCTTCCTGCATTTAACCGCAGGAGAAAAAGGAAATCCTCCAGGAGTCTCGGTAGAAGACTATCGGCAACAAAAAGTGGAAGAAGCAGAAAAAGTGGCCGAGATATTAGGTGGAAAAAGTATCACTTTGGATTATAAAGATGCCGAGCTAAAACTGGATGATGAAATCGTAACCAAAGTCGCAACGATTATGAGGGAATTAAGACCTAATCTCGTCATTACTCATTGGGAGAACAGTATTCACCCTGACCATGCATTATGTCCAAGAATTATTCAAGCAGCACAGTTAAAAGCGGGTCTACCAGGATTTAACTTAGAGGGATTGGCACCACATTATTATGGTTATTTACATAGTGAAAATTGGGAGGATATGGAGGAATATGTTCCCGACATTTATGTCGACGTTTCCGAAGAGTTTGATACATATCTAGAAGCATTATCGCAATATTGGTTCATTATGAATTCTTCTTCCTTCCGTTATTACGATTATTATCAAGCATTAGGAACGGTGAGAGGTTGTGTAAACCGAACAACATATGCCCAAACTCTTAAATACCCAACAGGAGGAAATGTAAGAAAAGGAGTGACCATCCCTGGATTGGAGCTTTAAATTTTCGAATTCATTCAAGTTACCTTGAGAGTAAGCGCTTGCTGTTGAAGTGGGATTTAAGGGGGTGAATGGGAAAAACATGCTGTTTTATCGTTAAACATATAATCAAGGGGGAAAAAACTTGAAAAAACTAGCGTTTATGATGATTGCCTTATTATTAGTTTTTGCGGGATGTAGCAGTAAAGAATCAGGTGGAGATGGGAAAGGCAAGAAAAAGGGCGGGAAAGATGTAATTACGGTTTGGTCCTATCCGCATTATCAGGAAAATCCTGAAACAGACCAAAAGAGCTATGAACAACATCTTGTTGAGCTTATAAAAGAAGTAGAAGCAGATAATCCAGGAATAGAAGTAAAACATGAAATCTTATCATGGGCAGAAGGTGCAAAAAAGTTTGACGTTGCACTGAATTCAGGAAACCCACCTGATATTTTCTTTTCTGTTATGGAACCAAAATATATTGAAACAGGGCTTGCTGTACCATTAGATGATTATCTTGACGATAAAGACTTGGAAGACCTTGAACCATTCGCAAAAGACAACTTTTCTAGTGATGGAAAACTATGGGCTGTTTCTCAATGGATTTCTATCCATACATGGGGCGGCAATAGGGCGATGATGGAGGCAGCTGGTGCAGATGTTAACAAAATCATGAAAGACGGCTGGACGTGGAAAGAATTTTATGATATCGCTGACAAAATATCACAAACAAAAAATAAAGCCGGTAAAAAAGTATATGGATTTGCTACACAAGGTAAAGATGAGGAAACATTTGTTCATTTAATGAGAAATAATGGCGTTGAAAAAACAATTTCAGAAGATGGTGTGTTCCACTGGAATGATAAGAAGGCGGTAGAAACACTGGACTTCATTAAAGGAATGATGGACAAAGATGTAATGCCAAAAGAAACAGCAGGTATTGATTCACAAAAGGTAATTGATATGTTTGCTGCTGAAGAAGTAGGCATTTACGGACGTACAGGTCCATACCAAGTAAGATTTAACGATAACCGCAATGCGGAAATTGATGCTGGAAAAACGAAAGGCGAGAAAATTGATTTTGTCTTGCTACCATTCCCACATAATGAAGGTGAAAAGGAAGTAGCAACCGGCGGTGGTGGCGGAATGTGGCTCTTTAAGCAAAAGAATTATAAAGGCGATGAGCACACAGAGAATGCTGCGAAGGTATTGAAACATATTACTGGTACGAAATCGAGTATAACGGCTGCAACAATGTTTATTCCACCTGCAAGAAAATCTGGGCAGGAAATGTATAGCGATTTGCTTCAACTTGAAACAGATAACGGACAATTTATTCAAAGAACATTAGATTATGTTGTTCCTGGAGCTATCCTTGATCCAGAGCTTGCACAAAAATCAGCCAAGGTTTTAAATGACGGAATTAAACCGAAGTTTCAAGGATTCCTAGCAGGCGAGCTTTCAGCTGAAGAAGCAGTTGAGCAATGGACAAAAGTAGCTGATGATGTTTTAAAATAAGGGAATGTCAGCAATAAAGTAGATGAAATGAGGCTGTTTTACATAATAAGTTTCGATACTTATTCGTGAGCCTCATTCTTCTTCATTGGTATTTCGTCAAAAGGAGATGAATCTATGGCCTCCACTGTAGAAAAGAAACAAAGCAATAGGTCATGGGATAACTTTAAACAAATGATGAAGGATTATGGATGGTGTTATGCGTTTATTGCCTTGCCCTTCCTCTTGTTTCTCGTTTTTACTGTTTATCCTCTTATTACGGCTTTTATCATGAGTTTTCAGGAATATGGCATTCTTGAATCGAAATATATTGGACTAGATAATTATAAATATTTAATGGGTAATGAAATTTTTTGGAAGTCTATGAAAAATACAGCTATCTATACACTTGGTACTGTTCCAGTGAATATTGTTATTACTTTATTTTTAGCAATGATGATTTTTCCAATTAATAAGCGCTCGCAGACATTTTTTAAAGCGTCCTTTTATTTGCCTGCTGTTACATCAGGAATTACGATGTCACTCATTTGGTTGTGGATGTTCGATCCGACTCAATCCGGTCTCATGAATATCGTATTGGGATGGATGGGCTTTGATCAGCAACTCTGGCTCGCAAGTTCTAAATCATCGCTATTCTCCATTATGCTTATGACGTATATTGGAGGACATGGAAGTGGGGTAATCTTATATTTAGCGGCAATGGGTGGAATACCAAAATCACTATATGAAGCTGCTGATATCGATGCAGCAAGCTGGTGGTCCAAACTAAAAAACATTACCTGGCCACTATTAAAACCGACAACACTGTATATGTTAATTACAGGCATTATCGGATCTTTCCAAGTTTTCGAAGCTACATATGTAATGACACAAGGTGGACCGAATTTCTCGACGACGACGATTGCATACTTAATCTATCAGCATGCTTTCGAGTACTATCAATTCGGACTTGCTGCTGCAGAATCATTTATTCTTGGCTTCGTTATCATTGTGATCTCTGTTTTACAATTTAAATATATGTCAAGTGACGTAGAATACTAGGGGGCATTGATATGGAGCTAAAACCAGCAACAGATACTCAATACCAGATCAAGCTCGATGAGAAAAAGGATTTACAAAGACAAACAATAAAAAAAATCGGCTTGATCATTATTTATATTTTCCTAGGGTTATGGGCTATCTTTACATTTGTTCCATTGTTATGGATGCTTAGCTCATCTTTCAAGGATTCATCGGCGATCACTGCTGTACCACCAGAATTATTCCCAACGAGACCAACTCTTGATGCATACCGACGGATTTTTGAAGTAGGTGGGCTTGGACGTTGGTTCTTAAATAGTACAATCGTTGCGGGGATTAGTACGATTATTAACGTGTTTTTTGCAGCGTTAGCAGGCTATGCCTTTTCCAAGTTGAAATTTCCCGGACGTAATGGAATATTCTGGGCCTTGCTTGCGTCAATGATGATTCCCGGTCAAGTTACACTTATTCCTTTATACATACTGGTCGTGAATACGTTCCAATTAGAAAATACTTATATAGGAATAATTGTACCGGGGATGATCAGTGTAGGCAGTATATTTTTAATGAAACAATTCATGAGTTCACTTCCAAGTTCTCTTATTGATGCTGGAAGGATTGATGCATGTAGTGAGTTCGGGATCTTCTGGAAAGTGATCTTGCCAATTTCAAAGCCGGGATTAGCTGTTTTAGGAATTTTTACTTTTGTAGCACAATGGAATAACTTTTTCTGGCCATTTTTGGTGACAAACACAAATAGTATGAGGACGTTGCAAGTCGGACTAACAAGTTTTAGATTTGAAAATATGCAAGACTACGGCGCAATGATGGCTGGAGCAGTGTGCAGTGCGGTACCAATGATAATCGTCTTCTTGGCGTTACAGAAGTATTTCTTGCGCGGGATCACAATCGGAGCTGTTAAAGGGTAGGAGGAACACTCATGGCAGAAGTTAAATTTGTAAATATTGTAAAAGAATTTGAAGATGAAAACAAAGGTAAGGTTCGAGCAGTAAATGACGCTAATTTTACTGTGAAAGATAAAGAGTTTTTAGTATTTGTAGGTCCATCAGGCTGTGGTAAAACAACGTCCTTGCGTATGGTGGCTGGTCTTGAGCGGCAAACGAGTGGGGATGTATATATTGGGGAACGACTTGTTAATAAAGTACATCCGAAAGACCGAGATATCGCAATGGTATTCCAAGACTACGCATTGTATCCACATATGACGATTAGGGAGAATCTTGGCTTTGGTTTAAAGAATTTAAAAACGCCTAAAGCAGAAATAGATTCGAAAATTAAAGAGGCGGCATCTATTTTAAGTATTGAAAACTTATTAGAACGTAAACCACGTGAACTTAGTGGAGGACAGAAGCAAAGAATAGCAGTAGGAAGGGCAATTGTTCGTAATCCGAGTGTATTTTTATTCGATGAGCCACTAAGTAATTTGGATGCCAAACTCCGTGTGCAAATGCGTGTAGAATTATCGGAGCTTCATAAGCGTCTTGGTGCAACGATTATTTATGTAACGCATGACCAGGTAGAAGCGATGACACTAGGTCAGAGAATTGTTGTCATGAATGGTGGAGAAATTCAACAAATCGCTTCGCCAGAAGATTTGTATGAAAATCCGAGCAATATGTTTGTAGCGGGATTTATTGGATCACCTCCAATGAACTTTATTAAGGCTCGATTGGATGGAAATAAATTGCATACAGCTACACATACATTTATTGTCCCAGATGATAAAGTTGTGATGTATAAGGAATATGATGGTGAAGAAGTCATATTCGGTATTCGACCTGAAGATATTCTGGCTACTCAATTGTTAAACAATCTACCAGAAAATAATGTGTTAACGACCAATTTAAAAGTAGTAGAACATTTAGGTGCGGAACTACTTATTTACTTTGATAATGGTGATGACCAAATTACGGGTAGAGTGAGTGCGGATGCGAAATTAAAAGCATTTAAACCTGTGCAGTTGTATTTTAACTTAAATAAAATGCAGTTATTTAATCCAGATACACAAGAAAGAATTTATTGAACTCATCGACAAAGCATCTGTTGATATTTAAAAATACACAAGAAAAAAAGGAACGGTGAACATCATGTTATCAATCAGTAAACTGCTTAAAAAAACTGGACATCAAATCTTTATGAATATGTTAACAGTCATGTGGGTGAGTGTGGGTTGGTCATTGTTTATCGTTCCTGTCGTATTTTTGCTTCCAATTCATTGGGCGGTTGTGTTTGTAGCGTTGACATTTGTCCCTGCAACTGTAGCGGTTTATGCCGTGATGAATCATGTTTTACAAAGAAATAAGGCCAAACTAATATCATTTCCTCGCTACTTCTTCTATTACTTTAAACGATCATGTTTGATGGGGATCATTTATTGTGTGGCAGTACTCATTCCTATTTCAGAATGGTGGTATTACGCAACAATTAATAACAGTTATTTAGTGTTTATCTTTGCGGTCTTTCAAACCTATTTATGTTTAACTTTTCTAGCTACACAGGTTTATGCTATCCCATTTTTAGTGCAGAAGGATCTGACAGCTTTTAAAGCAATGAATCAATCAATTAAGCATTTTATGAAACATACATGGTACACAATTGGATTATTTACTCAAATTCTGTCGGTGACAGCCCTTCTTTGCATCTCTGTAATTGGCTTCTTCCTGCTTTATATTGGAATGATGGCCGTTTTCGTTTTAAACGCAACAACCAATTTACAGTTTGAGAAAAAGGACGATAACGTATTTGAAGGGGTAGAACAACCTACTACTTAAGAAAATATGTAGGATATGGAAAGGTGTGAAATGGATGAAGCTTGGTCTCGATGTATTTTTAGAAAAATATGTGGAAAAGTTTATTGGGAAAAGAATCGGATTGGTCACGAATATGACTGGCGTAAATAGCCAGCTAGTACCAACAATTGATTTATTCTTTGGGCATCCAGATATTCAATTGACGGCACTTTATGGGCCAGAACACGGGATTCGTGGGGATGCAAAAGAAGGTCAAATAGTAGCCTCCTCTAAAGATCCTTACACAAAGCTTCCAGTCTACAGTTTATATGGTGAAACAAGAAAACCGAATAAGGAAATGCTTGATGATGTAGATGTTGTCGTTTTCGATTTACAAGATATTGGCACACGCTATTATACGTATATTTATACAATGGCTTACGTAATGGAAGCTTGTAAAGAGTTCGGAAAAGCATTCGTCGTACTTGATCGTCCTAATCCGATTTCTGGTGAAGCGGTAGAAGGGAATTTAGTGGAGAAAGACGTTCGATCATTTGTTGGACTGTATCCCATTCCAAATCGCCACGGAATGACAGTTGGAGAACTTGCTTTGTTATTTAACGAAGAGTTTTCTATTCGTTGTGATCTGACAGTTGTTCCGATGATTGGCTGGAAACGATCGATGTACTTTGATGAAACAGGATTATTCTGGGTACCACCATCCCCGAACTCGACTGGAATGGATATGAGCATTTTATATCCAGGTACATGCCTTGTGGAAGGAACGAATCTTTCCGAAGGACGTGGAACGACAAGGCCGTTTGAATATATTGGTGCTCCATATATTGAAGGATATAGATTGGCAAAGGTTTATAACGAAAAAAATGTACAAGGGGTTATAGCAAGACCTGTTTCGTTCATCCCTACGTATCAAAAGTTTAAGGATGAAGTATGTGAAGGTGTTCAGCTCCATGTTGTTGAGAGAAAATCTCTTCATTCCTTGGAAGCTGGCTTGGTACTTTTAGAAACGATTGCTGCCCTTTATCCCAATCAGTTTAAGTTTGTTCAACATGAAGATAAAAACAAATCATTCTTTGATTTGCTAGCTGGAACGAAGGCTTTAAAAGAACAAATATTATCTGGAAATAGTAAGCAGTTTTTAGCTAACTGTAATGAAGAACTATCTATATTTAATGAGAATAAAAAAGCATATCTACTTTATAATTAGGAGATGAGGGTTTGATCTTATTTCGCTGTTATCAATCTGGAGATGAAAGGGAAATTATAAGGCTTTGGAATGATTCGTTATTACTGGACCCGATCAACTCCGACAGATTTCGTAATCTTGTATTGCTAGATGCCAATTTTGATCCATCTGGGATGCAACTTGCTTTTAAAGCTGGTAAATTAGTAGGATGCGTCTATGCTGTGAGAAGATTATTACCAATGGTAGGTGCGGATCTAGAACCTGATAATGGCTGGATCCCCTTTTTCTTTGTCGATAAAAAGGAAAGGGGAAACAGCGTCGGTAAAAAACTAATGATGAGTGCATTGCAATTTTTAAAGGCAGAAGGAAGAAAATCGGTCTTCTTTGCCTCTTATGCTCCTAATTATATTTTGCCTGGTTTGGATGAAGCTGCGTATCCGGAAGGAATGAAGTTTCTCCATCAAATTGGCTTTGAGAAACTCTATTCCCCTGTAGCCATGCATCGCAATTTGATTGGCTATTCTTATCCGGAAGAAGTAATGTCATTAAAAAGGCAGCGAGAAATCGAAGGATATTCATTCGTAAATGTGGAGGATAAAGATTTATATGAATTAATCACATTCGCAAGTATCCAATTTAACCCTGACTGGGGGAGGGCGATCCGAGAAGGGATTTTGCGAAATCTCCCTTTACATCGTATTCTTATTGTAAAGCAAGGAGTGAATATAGTAGGATTTTGTTTATACGGAGGATATGAGGGCATTCCTGAGCGCTTCGGTCCTTTTGGTGTGGATCCGTCTCAACAAGGAAAAGGATTGGGGAAGGTCTTATTATATGAAGCTTTGAAAAACATGCGTGCGGAAGGATTACATGGTGCTTGGTTTTTATGGACTGGAGAAAAGACATCCGCCGGTTATTTATATAAAAAGGCAGGATTTGAAATCACACGCCAATTTCACGTAATGAAAATAACAGTTAATGGGTGAGGTGAGGTTTCATGGCATTTGCTATGGGCGGATTGGTAATGATTTCTGAAATGGTAGAAACACTACCACCTTCCGAAAGAAAAATTGCAGAATATATATTAAAACATCCACGAGAAGCGATTTCGATGACAGCGAGTGAACTTGGTAAGCAAAGTTCGACAAGTAGTGCTGCTGTGATTAGATTATGTAAATCGCTCGATTTAAAAGGTTTCCAAGAATTAAAGTTAAGGGTTGCTGGTGATTTACAAAAGACACAAACACAAGGATTTCGGGATATTGAACCGAATGAATCAAAATACTCGATCATAGAAAAGATGACATTCAACAGTATCCAAACAATCCGAGAAACGTCGGAATTAATAAGCACGGATGAGCTAACCAAAGCAATTGAAGTTCTCCAAAAGGCAAAGTCGATCCACTTTTTCGGTGTCGGCGCTTCAGGTATTATTGCACAAGACGCGCAACAGAAATTCTTAAGAATTAATAAAAATGCGACTGCATTTAGTGATGCGCATATGGCGGCAACGATTGTTGCAAATGCAAAAGAAGAAGATGTCGTAGTTGGGATATCTTTTTCGGGAAAAACATTTGAAGTGGCGAAAATCTTAGAATTAGCTAATCGGCATGGGGCGAAAACAATTAGTCTAACAAAGTATGGAACATCGCCTGTCTCAGAACAAGCGGATATTCGCCTATACACTTCGGCGACGCGGGAACCTGCTTTTAGAAGTGGTGCGACATCATCGAGAATTGCTCAATTACAAGCAATCGATATTATTTTTATGTGTGTTGCATCCAAACAATATGAAGAAGCAGTCACGTATATTGACGAAACGAGAGAAGCGATCGAGTTTATGAGAAAAGGCGTGCGCGCCCGTAAAAATAATTGAGGGAAACGGACCCACATTGTGTGGGTTTTTTACTTTCTAATGACTTTATTCTTCTTAGGTGAACGAAACATTATTATTTTTTAAAAATAAAAGTGTTATAATCAACGAGGAACACCTGGTAGTGACAACATGATGTCAATAGTGTATATCGCTTTGTTAGGATTCGAAGTTAAAATGATTTGTCATAACAATGAAAGTACTATGAATATTAAAATCTTATTATATAACTGAATATCCTTTTAATATAAGCTTTATGTAAGTGCTTTCATTATAAATTAGGGGGATACATAAGTGAAGAAACAATTTAAGTTTTATTCAATGCTAGTTGTAATTTTAATATTAAGTTTTACTCTTCTAGCTTGTAGTAAAAGTGGTAGTTCATCGAATGCTAAGAAGGACAGTGAGAAAGTCGCTAATCTGGGAGAATTACCTGAGAAGTTTGATGAAGAAGTGACACTTACAACTGTAAGACATGTTGCTGGAGATATAAATTTTAGAAAAGGTGAAACCATTGATGATAATGTAATGACACAATGGGCAAAAGATAAATTTAATATGAATATTAAATATCTATGGACAACAAGCGGTCCACAAGATGCCTTTACAACAAAAATGAGACTTGCTCTTTCTGCTAATGAGGAAATGCCAGATCTTATTGCTTTGCGTGATAATGTAACAGAGGATCTAATTGATTCTAAAAGATTTATGCCAGTTGGGGAATTATTCGAGAAGTATGCGTCCGATACATGGAAAAAAGCGATGGATGAGGACCCGACTGTATGGAATTCATTTATACGTGATGGGGAGAAGTATGCAATCCCGATTCTTGATTATTCAATGAATGGAGATCCTGTTTTATTTATTAGAGAAGATTGGATGAAAAAACTAAATCTTGAAGCCCCAAAGACATTAAACGATTTGGAAAATGTGATGGATGCCTTTGCTAACGAAGATCCGGATGGAAATGGTAAAAAGGATACTTTCGGTCTAACAATTGGTTTTAAGAATAATCTAAATGCTTGGATGAGTGATGCTGGATGGGTGTTTGGAGCCTATGGAGCAATGCCGAACCAATGGAATGAGACAGAGGATGGACAACTCGAGCACGGTTCTACAAATCCCGCAGTAAAAGAAGGACTTGCCAAATTAAATGAATGGATGGAAAAAGGATATATTCATAGAGAGTCTGGATTATGGGATGAAACAAAGGCTTCAGAATTGTTTACATCTGGGCGGGCAGGAATTATTGCAGGTCCTCACTGGATGGCTGGTTGGCCATTAAGTGATGTGAAGAATAATGTTGAAGGGGCGGAGTTTAAAGCTTATTCAATTCCAACAGGTCCCGATGGAAAAGCGGGCCGTCATGGTACATTTAATTATAATGGCGCTGTCTTAATAAACAAAGAAGCAGATCCAGAATCAATTAAAGCTTTCTTTGTTTATCAGAATTATTTATTTGAAAACTTTGCAAATCCGCAAGCTGGTAGTGAATTTGAATATGGATTTGCAGAGGGCTACGATTATGTAATGGTGGACGGAGAGCCATCTACAGAAGTACCGGATGGTTTAGTAAATCCAGGGAAGTATTCTTTAACTTTTGATGTTGCACGTATTCCATCATTGGCGATGGATACTTTATACAAACTAGCAAATGGAGCAGAAGCAGAAACACCGTTTGAAAAAGTGCGCAAGCGTAGTGCTGATAACACACCTGAAGTATACGAAGCAGCAAAGATTGTAGTGGATCAGAAAGATATTACTATGCCAAGCATGTTTACTGGAGCTCCAACAGCAACAATGAAATCTCGTGGTCAGGCACTTGATAAGATCCTAGATGAAGGATTTAATAAAATCATTTATGGTGATCTACCAATTAGTGAGTTTGAAACGATTATTGATAAATGGAAAACTTCTGGCGGGGACAAAGTAACAGAGGAAGTAAACGAATGGTATAAGTCAGTTCAATAAAGTGTGATAACCGGGTCACGAAACTAGGGGCTCGGTTTTTACTTTTTTCTATACAGCTGTCAGTAGACAAATGTAATAGAGTGAAATCATATATTGAGGGGAAATACAATGAAATGGTGGAAAAGACTGTTTACTAAAATTATTTTCATATTGCTACTGCTGCTTATCCCTATTACTGTATTTTATAGTTACTCTTATTACACTAGCATTCAAGTAATTGAAGAAGAACTGAAAGATCGAAATCTAAACCGCCTCTCTATTGTTCGAAATCAAATTGACGCTAATTTTGATCAAATGTCCATGCTATTGTTAGCCTTAAGTGGTGATACGAATATTAATGCATATAAGGATATAGACATTTATAGTAATTATGAAGCGTTTGAAATTAAACGTGATATTTTAGAGAAATTGTATTTTCATCAAGGTTTAAGCTCATGGATGAATGACTTTTCCGTGTATACGCCAAATACAAATGAGATACTTAAAACGAGTGACAAACTGGAAAATCCAGAAGTAATCACTAGAGATTGGGAGTATAGGGAAAGTGGCGAAGATGATCATCTTCATTCTTATTTTATCAAACATTTAACTCATCCAATTACTAGTGTTTTCAAGGGGCAGTCGCCAGATTTAGTAATAGAGGCAAGAATTCCTGTGAAGAATATCGAGCAATTTTTAAAACAATTAAAGTTGGATAATTTCGGGGATCCCTTCATATACGATCCATTAAAGAATATTATTGTTTCACCATCTGCTAACAATCAACTAATAACAGAAATCATCCATCAAGTTCCAAAAAGTTTACAATCAGACAGCGGAAACATTACAGCTACTGTAGATAAAGATAAATATCTTATCAGTTATATGAAATCACGAACACTGGATTGGATAATTGTTGACTATACACCGTTAGATGAAGTGTTGATGCCTGTCAAAAAAAACAGAAATTTATTTTATACATTTGTAGTGGCACTTCTGCTTTTAAGTGTAACTGCGACTTTACTGCTATATAGAAACATTCAAATCCCATTTCAAAATATGATTAAAGCGATTCATCGCGTAAAAGAAGGAGATTATTCAGTAAGGGTACAACCTGTACATAATAATGAGTTTGATTTCATGATGACAAGCTTTAATGAGATGGCTAAACAAATCGAAACATTAATAGAAGAAGTGTATAAGGAAAAAATTCGTTATCAGGATATACATGTTAAACAACTCCAATCACAAATCAATCCACACTTTTTATATAATTGCCTATTTATTATGAAAAATATGGCTAAGTTGAAACAATATAAGGGTGTTGAAGCAATGTCTTTACACCTTGGGAAATACTATCGTTATATGACAAGAGTAGAAAATAAATATTCTACAATCCATGAGGAACTGGACTTTGTAAAAAATTATTTAGAGATCCATGTACTACGAATGCAAAGACTTTCCTATGTAATAAATGTTCCTGATAAGATGTTAGATATTACTATCCCACGTTTGTTGATTCAACCTATCGTGGAAAATGCATGTGTTCATGGGATTGATTCAAGCCTTAAAGAGGGGAAGATTTCTATTGCGGGTTTTCAGACTAGTGGAAAAAATAAAATAATAATTGAGGACAATGGAAAAGGCTTATCAAGTGAAAGAATAGCAGAATTAATGGAAAGAATCTCAATTCCTATGAGCAATGATACAGGTTGTGGAGTGTGGAATGTACATCAGCGCTTGAAGTATCACTTTAATAATAATGCTGGTCTTGAATTTGCAACATCTGAATTAGGTGGATTGAAGGTGGTTTTATACTGGGGGGAGAATACTAATGAAATTCAATTTACTGATAGTAGATGATGAACCGTTCATTGTTGAAGGGTTATCCGTTCTTGATTGGGAAAACGTAAATATAGATCAAGTATATAAAGCAACATCTGGAGAAAAAGCCCTACAGATAATGAGAGAACATAAGATAGATATAATCATTACAGACATAAAAATGCCTGATATGTCAGGCATCGAATTTATTAAAAAAATTGGAGTGGGACGTAAAAAGAAATCTATCTTACTATCTGGGCACGCTGATTTTGAGTATGCAAAACAAGCTATACGGCTAGAGGTGTTCGACTACTTGCTTAAACCTGCTATGGATGATGAGTTATACGATGTGGTATTAAGAGCTGGAGAAGTGTTAAGACAGGAGCAAGATAAAGCGAAATCCTATGAAGAATTAATGAGTACTTTTATGCCTGTAGATGAACATGTAGGGGAAGTGAAGCCGTTTCATTGTTTATATGAAAATCCTCAGCTTATACATTTGCTTGATGCAAGACAATGGGATTTAATCGAAGTTAAGATAGACAAGATTTTCTCCCAGCTAAATCTAGATAGTTATCGATCTAATGAATTTATTATGCAAGCTTATTTTATGATTTCCAACTCATTTATTTACCTTGCGCATAAAAATGGCCGACTTTTGATTGACATTATCGGTGATAATTTCAGAAAAATGTTTAATGAAGCTCAATACGGAAATGTAAGCGAGTTAAGAAATATTACCTTTGAAATTATCGAACTAGTAAGGAAGGGTATTAAGGAAGAGCTTAATAGTCATCATAAATCTGTTATCGAACACGTTCAAGAATACGTCGAACAACATCTTGGGTCGGATATTTCACTACAATCTGTTGCAGAACATGTATACTTACATCCAGCTTATTTATCTAAAGTATATAAAATCGAAACTGGAGAAGTTTTCAGCGAGTATTTAAATAGGAAAAGGATGGAGAGAGCTGGGTATCTATTGAAAGAAACAAATGAAAAAGTTTATGAGATTTCCATTATTTTGGGATACAGTGACCCTTCCTATTTTATTCGGAGATTTAGAAATTATTATGGTATGACCCCACAAGAGTATAGGAATATATGACAAGAAGTAATTAAAATACTCTTATAATTCTTAAGAATATCCTCTGTCCAATATGTAAAGTAGAATTTATAATTAGCATATGAATAGAAAACGCTTACAGTTCGAAAGGACAGGTGAATAACGATGGAATCAAAAGTGAAGATAACACAAAAACCTTCTGTTTTAGTTGAGAAGAACACAAAAATAAAAGTAAAGCAGAAGTGGAATTTAAAACGTACGTGGCCATTACATGTATTTATGCTACCAGCGGTAATATTGGCACTTGTTTTTAACTATGCACCACTTCCAGGTGTGATCATGGCTTTTATGGATTTTAAACCTTATTTAGGTTTTTCTGAATCTACATGGGTTGGTCTGGAACAGTTCAGGCAAATGATAGAATTTGATGATGCCAGACAGGTCATTTGGAATACGTTAATCATTTCATCGTTAAAGATATTTTTTAATTTAATCATCCCGATTATATTTGCGCTGTTATTAAATGAAGTGCGAAAAATGTTCTTCAAGCGGGCGATCCAGACTTTTGTTTACTTGCCACACTTCTTATCATGGGTCATTCTTGGAGGGATTTTGCTTGATATGCTGTCCGTCGATGGCGGAATTATAAATAATGTACTTGGTTCATTATTTGGTATGAAGCCGATATTTTTCCTAGGTGATGGGGACTGGTTTAGATTTACTGTCATCATAAGTGACGTATGGAAAGATTTTGGATTTGGAGCCGTCATCTTTTTAGCAGCTCTTTCGGGTATTAATCCAGACCTTTATGAAGCAGCTACGATTGACGGAGCTAACCGTTTTCAGCAAGTTTTACATATTACATTGCCTTCACTGATACCGATTACCGTTGTAGTTGCAACCCTTGCATTAGGAAATACATTAAATGCAGGTTTCGACCAAATCTTTAACTTATATAATCCACTTGTCTATGAAAAAGGGGATATTATCGATACTTATGTTTATCGAATGGGATTACTAGGTGGCCAATTCAGTTTCGCCACTGCGGTTGGATTATTTAAATCTGTAATCGGCTTTATACTAATTGTAACTGGTTATCGTCTTGCATATAAATATGCAAACTATCGTATTTTCTAAAGGGGGGGGGAAAATCATGCATTATAAAAGTATGCCATATACGATATTTACTATTTTCAACTATACATTCTTATTGTTATTAGGAATAGTATGTATTATTCCGTTAGTGCATATTCTTGCCATTTCATTTAGTGGATCAGCGGCGGCAAATGCGAACCTTGTTTCTCTCATACCAATTGATTTTACATTTGATGCGTGGGGGAAGACACTTGGTAATGACCGCTTTATTGGCTCCTTATGGAATGGGATTTATCGTACTGTTTTAGGAACACTTGTTAGTATGATCTGTATTGTTTTTGCCGCTTATTCCTTGTCAAAAGACGATCATGACTTTAAAGGAAGAAAATTATATGTTTTTTTCTTTATCTTTATCATGCTATTCAACGGTGGACTTATACCATCATACATATTAATTCAAAAATTAGGATTAATAAATTCATATTGGGCTCTAGTACTTCCAACAGCCATCAATGTATTCAACATGATCTTGTTAATGAACTTCTTTAGAACCGGGGTACCTAAAACGTTAGAAGAGGCAGCCTTTATGGATGGTGCAGGGCATTTTAGAATTTTATTTAGTGTATATCTCCCAATCTCAATGCCAGCATTAGCAACGATCGGATTATTTACCATGGTAACACAATGGAATTCATGGTTTGATGGACTTATTTATATGACAGATGCTACTAAATATCCATTGTCTACCTTTCTTCAAACAATCATCGTTCAACAAGATCTATCACAAATGAATGTGGATCCAGAAGAAGTAAAGAATCTTTCAGAAAGAACTTCTAAATCAGCCCAAATATTTATTGGTGCTCTACCCATTCTAATGGTCTATCCGTTCCTACAAAAATACTTTGTCAAAGGATTGGTTCTCGGATCTGTGAAAGAATAAGAAAATATCAAACTCCCATTTTAGTTGGATATCGAAGTGAGTTTTTATATACTTTAAATAAATTATTAAGATAGGTGGTCTATCAATGAGTAAAAAACCGAACATTTTATTTGTTTTAACTGATGATCAAGGTGCTTGGGCTTTGAACTGTGCGGGTACTAGTGATTTGTACACGCCAAATATTGATAAAATAGCGAACAAAGGCATTCAGTTTGAAAATTTCTTTTGTGCATCCCCAGTTTGTTCACCAGCAAGGGCGTCACTGATGACGGGCAACATACCTTCGGCACATGGGATCCAAGATTGGCTTAGAGGTGGAAATATTGATATGGAAGCTTTTCCTGAGCTAAAAGATAATCCTATATTTGCAAGTGAACACAAGGCAATCGAGTATTTAAAAGATCAAGTAACGTATACAGATGTGCTGTCTGAGAACGGCTATAATTGTGCACTTTCTGGAAAATGGCATTTAGGTGATAGTGTTCACCCTCAGCAAGGCTATTCGAAGTGGTTTACTATCGCAAGAGGTGGTTGCGGGTATTATAACGGTGATATGGTATTTGATGGTAAGATCCATTTTGAAAATAATTATATTACTGATGTTATTACCGACAAGGCGATTGATTTTATGGAGGAATTGAGTGCGGAAAAGGAGCCATTTTATTTAAGTGTCCACTATACTGCACCTCACAGTCCTTGGGATGAGGATAATCATCCTAAAGAGTTTATTGATTTGTATAGAGATAATGATTTTAACGTACTGCCGGATTTGCCTATTCATCCGTGGCAAGTAGATACTGCACCTCATGGAACTGGGGAAAAAAGAAAAGAGTTATTAAGAGGCTACTATGCTTCTATTACAGCGATGGATAAAAATGTTGGACGGTTAATGAACTACCTAGAAGAGAAAGACTTAATAGATGATACGATCATCATTTTCACATCAGATAATGGTATGAATATGGGGCATCATGGTATTTGGGGGAAAGGAAATGGGACTTTTCCACAGAATATGTTTGATACGTCGATAAAAGTTCCATTTATTGTTTCCTATCCAAAGGAATTTCCAGAAAACAAAGTCTCTGATCAATTACTAAGTCAATATGATTTTTTTCCAACAATATTAGATTATTTGCAGATCGATATATCGAAATATAAACATCTCCCTGGGGATAGTTTTGTTCATGCCTTAAAAGGTGAAAGTCTAAAACAAAATGAGAGTATCGTTGTATTTGATGAATATGGACCGGTTCGGATGATTAGAAATAAGCAATGGAAATATATTCATAGATATCCATATGGTCCCCACGAGCTTTACAATTTACTAGTAGATCCAAATGAAGACAATAATGTATATGGGAAAAGTGAATATGCAGATATCACTGAAAAGCTGAAAAACGAAATGGAGAAATGGTTTCATCAGTACGTTGACCCAAGCATAGATGCAACAAAGGAACCTCTTTCGGGGTTTGGGCAGCTAAGAAGGCCTGGTATTTATTCAGAAGGAAAAGAAGTACATGCGGAAAGTGAAAGGTATATCTTAAAAAGTAATAATTAAAAACACTTCAATCATGAATAGAATGAATGTTATATAGGGAGATATTATGAAGAAGCAAATCATAAGTTTAGAGCAAAGTAGGTTCGAGTTTTCAAAAGCCGGAGGAGAAGTCTTTTTATCAAAAATTGAGGAATTAAATTGGCACGATGCTGCATTTCTCGTATGCAGTATAGATACACAAAACGAATGGTTGGTACCTTTAATTATTAAATTTTACAATGCTCAAGGCGAGTGTTTGCAAGTACATATTGGGACAATTCCACAGATGGAAGTGATTGTGGCATTTCCTTTATCTGCATTGGATGCACAAAATGTATTTTTGTCTAGAACACCAGGAAAATTAAAAACGCTTATTTCTGGAACAAAAATAAATAAGAGTGAGATTACACGTATATCCATAGGAACGTGTAGTAGCCATCAATCCCAATCTTTCATGATAAAAGAAATGTATCTTGATTCAGAAGAACCGAATTATTTATTACCTGAACAGATACTAGTAGACGCATATGGTCAGAACAAAACAAAAGATTGGCAAGGGAAAACAAAAGGAGAAGAAGAATTATTAACTTATTTGCAATCACAGTTGAATCAAAAAAATGAGTTTCCTACAGACTGGAGCAAATACGGTGGGTGGAGAAATAAACAGTTTGAAGGTACTGGATTTTTTCGGACTGAACATGATGGGAAGCGATGGTGGTTAGTTGATCCTGAAGGATATGCATTTTGGAGTACTGGACTAGATTGCGTTAGACCTGAAGTACAAGCTCTACTTGATGGAATAGAAAAGTTTTATGAATGGCTTCCAGACAAGACAAAAGAATTTCAAGATATGTATTATATGGACGAAAAAGGTTCACATTACGGAGACTTTTCTTTAGCTAATTTAATCAGGGCTTTTGGAGAAGACTATATAGAATCATGGATAGAAATGACAAGGGATAGAATGAAGCAATGGAGATTTAACACAATTGGCAACTGGTCTTCATTGGATTTTATCAAAAAAGCAAATATTCCGTATGTCTTGCCATTAAGTGGATTTCCAAGTACTAAAAAAACTATTTTCAGAGACTTTCCTGATGCTTTTAGCCAAGAATACATCGCAGGAGCAAAGAAATTTGCTAAACAACTTGAGGAATTTAGGGAAGATCCATATATGATTGGCTATTTTTTAACGAACGAACCCCTTTGGGCTTTCGCTGGAGATGTAAATCTTGCTGAAGAATTAATGGAGAAAGAAGAGATCCTGGAATCAAAGTATATTTTTATGAACAAAATGAAAGAAAAGTATAAGGATGATATTCAACAATTTAATAAGTCATGGAATATGAATCTACATCAATTTGAGGATTTGCTCATCCCGATGAAAAAGCCATCCACATTTTCAAAGCAAGCTAAACTAGATTTAGAGAATTTTACAAAAGAATTGGTATATCAGTATACAAAAGTAGTTTGCGATGCTGTAAAAGAGATAGATCAGCACCATTTAAATCTTGGAATGAGATATGCCTGGATTTCAACGGATAATATTTTTGAAGGTAGTAAACTTTTTGATGTCTTCACATTAAATAACTATTCGATGGCCCCGAATCAAGCGGATATTATGAATGTCAGCAAAAAATCCGGACTCCCCGTTTTAATCGGAGAATTCCACTTTGGTGCAATAGATGTAGGGTTGCCATCAACAGGATTAAAGGGAGTAACTACTCAAGCTGAAAGAGCAAAAGCCTATCGGTACTATATTGAGAATGCAGCAGCAATGCCAGATCTCATTGGTACACATTATTTCACTTTAAATGATCAAGCTGTATTAGGGCGTTTTGATGGGGAGAACTTCCAAATAGGTGTAGTAGATATTTGTCATAGACCTTATAAAGACTTTGTGGAGGGTATTACCGAAGCACATGAGAGAATATATGATGTAGCTGCAGGAATTGAAAAGCCATATTCAGATCATGCTGAGGAGATTCCACGGATTGGCTTTTAGTTAGACACTCCACCTGAGGATTGCTTGCAAAAGACAGGTTTGGCAACCTGTCTTTTATGGCGTGAAAGTATAATAATACTGAACTTGTTTTAAGTTATAAATGTAACTAAGCATGGTAGCAGAAATTCATAAATCAATGATGCTTTATTCATTGTAAAGTACTTTAAAAAGGTGATTTATGAATTCAAACGTTTTGAATAAGATAATAAATCCTTTTAAATCATTTAACCAAGTGATACAATTAACCTAACTGGTAATGACAACGTAACAGTGATACAAGAGGGGTAAAATTATAAGCAAATTAAAGATGTGTTTTTAGGAATAGTTTTGTACAATTAGGAGTAAGAAATGTGTTAAAGGAGATAAACATGATTGAGAAAGACAGCCGCTTGCCCCTTTATTATCAATTGATGGACATTATTCTGGAAAAGATTGAATCTGGAGAATTAAAGGAGCACGACAAGCTACCATCAGAGCGAGAATTATGTGAAGTGTATAATGTAAGCCGTACGACTGTTAGACAAACGATGCAGGAGCTTGAAAAAGAAAGACTTATTTACAAGCAGCATGGAAAAGGTACTTTTGTTTCCCCAAAAGTAATAGAGCAAAGCCTTGTTAAGTTTTATAGTTTTACAGAAGAAATGAGTAAAATTAATAAAATACCGTCATCAAAAGTGCTTGCCTTTGAAGTAATCAATGCAGGTAGTAGTACAGCTAAAAAAATGGGTCTTACAGAGACTGATTTACTCTATAAAATCACTAGGCTACGCTATGCAGATGATGAACCGATGATGTACGAGACATCTTACGCTCCGATTAGTAGATTTCCTAATTTAAAGGAAGAAGATTTAGAGAAGATACCTATGTATAACTTATTTCGTGATAAGTATCATGTAATGATCACGAAGGCGAATGAAAGATTTAAAGCAGTTCCTACAACTGAAAGTGAAGCGAATCAGCTGAATATTCAAAAAGGGGAACCAAGTCTTTTCATTGAAAGAATTACGTATGAGCATGATTCAGTAATTGAGTATACTGTCACAATTGCAAGAGGCGATAAATTTACGTATTCAGTAGAATTGAACGGCACGAAAGAATGATCAGCATTTCGTGCTAATAAACTGGTAGTGATGACATAACATGAAAAGGAATGATTGAAAATGGCGAATTATCAAATGGAAAAGTCACATACAATTAGGGAAATTGAACAACAGCCTGCTTTATGGATGAAGGCAATTAAACAATTTTCAGCAGAAAAATTGGCAATGGACACGTTTTTAAAAAATATTGAAAACAAACATGCGAGAGTAAGGGTTATTTTTACTGGTGCAGGAACAAGTGCATTTATCGGAGAAACGATTTATCCTTATGTCCGTTGTGAAATTAGAAATAGAGGGTGGGAAGCGGAGTGTATTTCTACGACTAATCTTACAGCTGCTCCGTATTCTTATTTAGATGCAGACGTTCCAACTGTCATTGTTTCTTTTGCCCGCTCAGGTAACAGTCCTGAAAGTATCGCAGCAGTTGAGCTAGCCGAAAAGTTAGTGAAAGACTTTTATGAAATTACCATTACTTGTAACAGTGGCGGCGCTTTAGCGAAAAGAGAAAGAGAGCCAGAGGAGCAACTTGTCCTATTATTACCAGATGAAGCAAATGATAAAGGCTTAGCGATGACGAGTAGTTATTCAACAATGATGTTGTCAGCGCTTTATTTATTTGCCGAAAACAAAGCTACATTCGAACAAGTAGTCGGGAAAATTGCGCATGCTGGGGACGAAATGTTGAAAAGAAGCAAGGAAATCATTCCCCGACTTGTTCAGGAGAAGATTTCAAAATTAGTCTATTTGGGTTCAGGCGTTTTCGAGGGATTGGCTCGTGAATCTTCTCTAAAGTTCCTAGAACTGACAGGTGGCAAATTCCCAACGATGTATGACACGCCATTAGGCTTCCGCCATGGACCAAAATCAATTTTAGATCAGGAAACAATGGTTGTTGTTTTCTTGTCGAATGATACGTATACACGAAAATATGACCTTGATATGTTGAAAGAGTTGTTTGTTGAAAAGAACAGGGGACCACTTGTAGCAATTTCTGAAAATGTTGACCCAGAAGTTGCGGAATATAGTGATACACACATCGAGATCTCTTCTAGTGAAAACTTAAATGATATGTACCTAGCATTCCCTTATGTTATCTTTGCTCAATCATTTGCTTTTGAAAAATCATTGCATAGCGGTATATCTCCAGATAACCCATCTCCAGATGGAATAATAAATCGTGTCGTTCAAGGTGTACAAATTTACCCATATGGGGAGGAAAAGTAATATGACGGTTACTACAACTAATCTTTTACAAACAGCACAAATAGGAAATTATGCTGTCCCAGCTTTTAATGTTCATAACTTGGAAACAGCAAAGGCAGTCCTTGAAACGGCAGAAGAACTGCGATCTCCGGTACTTCTTGCTGCAACACCAGGAACGATTAAATACATGGGCGAGGAATTTTTGATCGGCATTATGGAAGCAGCCCGAAAAAGATTTGATATTCCTTTTGAAGTCCATTTAGACCATCACGAAAACATCGAAGATATTAAAAGATTAATAGACGCAGGTGTGGGATCTGTCATGATCGATGCCAGTCATCACCCATTCGAAGAAAATATAAGAATTGTGAAGGAAGTTGTTGACTACGCATCTAAACATGGCGTATTTGTTGAGGCAGAATTGGGACGTTTGAGTGGAATAGAGGATGACATGAGCGTGGATGAGAAAGATGCCATTTATACGAATCCTGATCAAGCAAGTGAATTTGTTGAACGAACAGGAATCCACTCTTTGGCAGTAGCAATTGGTACTGCACATGGTTTATATAAAGGTGAGCCAAAGTTGGATTTGGAAAGATTAAAAGAGATCCGAGCGGTCGTTGACATCCCGCTAGTCCTTCACGGAGGTTCTGGACTTCCAGATGCATTGGTACAAGAAACAATAGACATGGGGATTTGCAAAGTGAATATTGCTACCGAATTAAAAAATGCATTTGTCGGAGGATTAAAGGACCATTTTATCGATTATCCGGATGAAAATGATCCAAGAAAGTATTTTAAAGAGGCTATTGGAGAACTGAAGCTTGTTGTTGCAGATAAAATTGCGATGTGCAAAAGTGCACAGAGAGTGTAGGTCTTATAAATGATCGTAACAGTAACATTAAATCCAGCAATTGATGTTTCCTATCGCGTATCGGATTTTAAAATTGACCAAGGCCATCGAGTTGAAAATGGTAATAAAACTGCTGGTGGGAAAGGACTAAACGTATCAAGGGTTTTGAAATCGCTTAGTAGTGAACCACTTTGTACTGGATTTTTAGGTGGAGAAAGTGGCGCCTGGGTTCAAGCTCAGTTAAATCAGCAAGGGCTTCAACATTCATTTGTAAGCATTAAAGAAGAAACAAGGACATGTCTTGCGGTGATCGATGAAGAGAAGGGCACTCAGACTGAATTAATGGAAAAAGGACCTGTTGTGACAGAAGAGGAAATAGAGAAATTCCGATCAACAATGACGCATATTTTAAGGGAGGCAAAGATAATTGTTGCCTCTGGAAGTTTACCTATGGGAGTACCTTCTTATTTTTATCGCGAAATCGGAGAATTAGCTAGAGCAGAAAATATTCCATTTCTGCTGGACACAAGTGGGAAATCTCTTGACTTTGGGATCGAAGGGAAACCTTTCTTGATTAAGCCGAATCAATCCGAGCTATGTCATTATATGGGAGAATCGGAGCTATCTTTCGAATCAATGATGGAGGCTGCCAAAACAATTTGTTCTAAAGGAGTCCAATACGTCCTCATTTCTTTGGGAGCAGGTGGTGCTGTTCTAGTTGGTAAAGAAGTTATATTGGAAGCGAAAATTCCTGCTATTACAGCGGTAAATCCAGTTGGGTCTGGGGATAGTATGGTTGCTGGAATGGCATATGCACTGCAACAGCAATACGATTTAGATGAATGCTTACGGTGGGCCTGTGCATGTGGAATGGCGAATGCCATGGAAGCTACGACAGGAACGGTCCAAGTAAAGAATGTTAAGCAATTATTACCAAAAATAAAAATTTGCGCGCTCCAAGAAAAGAAATAAGTAGAGGGTGACTTACATGAACTATAGTGCTTGTTTTGATATCGGTGGAACCTTCATTAAATACGGTGTAGTTACAGAAGAAGGGGATATTTTTTTAACTGGGAAAATCGAAACGCCTCTCGAAAATGCAGCAGTGAGTATTCCAGAAATGATTGATGAAAAACTCCAATTTTTCAAGCAACATTATTCAATCAAAAACATTGGTATTTCCTCTTGTGGTTTAGTTGACAATGCTGCAGGAAAAGTGCTTTTTTCATCAAATATTAAAGGCTATTCAGGACTGCGAATTGCTGATATTCTCGAAGCAAAGACCGGTCTGCCTGTGGCCGTTGAAAATGACGTCAGAAGTGCCTGCCTTGGAGAAATGTGGCTTGGTGCAGCCCGCGGGAAGCAGGAGGTTGTGCTTCTCACACTTGGTACAGGGATAGGCGGTGCATCGGTTATTAATGGAAAGCTAATGAGGGGATCGGGTAATTTAGCTGGGGAACTGGGGCATATGTCGATTGTTCATAACGGTGAAAGCTGTCCATGTGGTGGAGCAGGCTGTTTAGAAAGATACGCATCCACCTCCGCTCTCGTGCGATTTTATAAAAGCCTTTCCGGACATGAATTAAGAGGGAAAGAGATTATGGATCTAGTTCATAAAAACGATCTAATGGCCCTTGAGGCATATCATATTTTCCTAGACTATTTAGCGACGGGTCTCGTCAATATTGCCCATTTATATAATCCTGAAATCATTATTATTGGCGGTGGAATTACCGAACAAGGTGAGATATTTTTAAAGGATATGCAGGAAAAATACGATGAAAAAGTGATGGATGTTTACAAGCAGTCGACGCAGCTCGTGTTGGCGCAACTACATAATGATGCTGCCTTATGCGGAGCATATGCTGCAGCCAATCAGCTGATAAAATAAAGAGGTGGCTATTGATGAAGAAACCCAATGTTTTATTAATTACGAGCGACCAGCAGCATTTTCATACGATCGGAGCTTTTAATCCAGAGATCAAAACGCCGAATTTAGATCGATTGGTCCAAGAAGGAACGATGTTTGATCGAGCTTATTGCCCTAATCCTACCTGTACGCCAACAAGAGCATCGATTATCACAGGTACTTATCCAAGCCAGCATGGTGCATGGACACTTGGAACAAAGTTATTAGAGGATCGCTTAACAGTTGGAGAAGTATTCCAAGAACATGATTACCGAACCGCATTGATCGGCAAGGCCCATTTTCAACAAGCAAAGGATTCCGAAGAATATCCATCTATCGAATCGTATCCATTGTTAAGTAATCTAGAGTATTGGAAGAAGTTTGATGATTCCTTTTATGGATTTGAAAAAGTGGAACTTGCAAGAAATCATACGAATGAACATTTAGTAGGGCAACATTATGCGTTGTGGATGGAAGAAAAGGGTTGTTCTAATTGGCGAGATTATTTTCTAGCACCTACAGGGAATATGGATCCCAAGGAAAAGTATAAATGGGCCATCCCTGAAAAGTATCATTATAATACATGGATTGCAGAACGGACGAATTCTTTACTAGAACAGTATGTTCAAAATGATGAAAACTTCTTTTTATGGTCAAGCTTTTTTGACCCTCATCCACCTTATCTTGTGCCAGAACCGTGGGATACGATGTATGACCCTGAACGGTTAACGATTCCAAGGGGGGAAGAAGGGGAGCACGATCAAAACCCGCCCCATTTTCAAATGACACAAGAAAAGAATCCGGATTTTTCTTCCTATCAAGAAACTGGATTTGGCATTCATGGATACCACACACATAAAGATGTAGGCGAAGAGGATCATAAAAAATTGACGGCCACTTATTATGGAATGATTAGCTTAATGGATAAATATATTGGAGAAATTCTCGATAAGCTTGATGAACTTGGAATTGCTGACAATACAATTATCGTATTTACAAGTGATCATGGGCATTTTTTTGGCCAACATGGGCTTCAATATAAAGGCGGTTTTCATTATGAGGATTTGATCAAGGTTCCTTTTATCGTCCGCTACCCTGAGCAAGTACCAGCAGGAAGAGTATCAAAAGCTATGCAAAGCCTTGTTGATCTTGCGCCGACATTTTTAAATATGGCTGGGATTTCCATTCCTACTCAAATGACCGGAATGGATCAAACACAAGTGTGGAGTGGAGAAGAGGAGTATGTGAGGGATCATGTCATATGTGAATTTAGACATGAACCGACGACGATTCACCAAAAGACATATGTGAATGATCGATATAAATTGACGGTTTATTATAATCAGACATATGGTGATTTATTTGATTTGCAAACGGATCCAGAAGAATATAACAATCTATGGCATAATCCAGATTATCAATCTTTAAAACTGGAACTAATGTTGAAATATGTGTCGGCAGAGCTTGGCAAAGAAGTAATGCCAATGCCGCGAGTCGCGCATGCATAGTTTGAAAAGATGGAGGGAAATGATGAAGAATATTGAATTTCACCTAGTAGACTCGTTAGAAAAGGTATTTTCAACAAACGAACCAGCAAAATTATCACTAAAGCATGCAACACTTTTTCAAAACGAACAATTTTCTTTTCAACTCGCTTATCGTTGCAACGATGAAGCGAAGCAAAAAGTAAAGATTCAAGTGAGAACAGACGATTCGGTAAAAAAATCATTGAGCAAAGTAAAAAGTGTCCCATCTGATTTACCTGCATACGAGGATCGGCATGATGAAAATTATCTTTCTATCACTCCTGGATTATTTCCTGATCTACTAGAGCCGGTTTCCGAAGGGGCAATCGAACTGGAGATAAATGGTTGGAATGCAATTTGGATTGATATCCAGCCAGACCATGTTGCTAATGGTGAGAAGCCGATCATGGTTCAGGTAATTAATGAGGAAGATCAAATTCTCTTTAAAGAAACGTTGAATATCCATGTGATCCCACATCAGCTTCCCGAGCAAAAACTGATCCATACAGAATGGTTTCATGCAGATTGCTTGGCAGATTATTATCATGTAGAAGTGTTTTCGGAAGAGCATTGGCGAATAATCGAGAACTTTATTAGAATAGCTAGCGAAAATGGAATGAATATGCTTCTTACCCCTGTGTTCACACCGCCATTAGATACTAAAGTTGGTGGAGAGAGAACAACGGTTCAACTTGTTCAAATATCTTTGGAAAATAACGAATATATTTTTGACTTTACGCTACTGAAAAAATGGTTGGATATTTGTAAGCGTTCTAATATAAAGTATATTGAAATTGCCCATCTATTCACCCAGTGGGGAGCAGAATTCACCCCGAAAATTATGATTATGGAAGATGGAAAGCTAATACGGAAATTCGGGTGGGATGTCCATGCAGATAGTGAAGACTATCGAGTATTTTTACATGCCTTTCTTCCATCTCTAACTACATTTCTAAAAGAAAATTGGGAGCAAGAAAATGTTTATTTTCATATTTCTGACGAACCATACGAAGATTACACTGAAACATATTCAAAAGCCAAGGAAATGGCAGAGCCTTATCTTAAGGGCTTTACTATTATTGATGCCTTAAGCAATTATTCCTTTTACGAAAAGGGGATTGTGACGAAACCAATAGTAGCATCGGACCATATTCAACCATTCATCGATCATAATGTACCAAATTTATGGACTTATTATTGTTGTTCACAAAACAAAGATGTGAGTAATCGATTCATGGCAATGCCTTCTTACAGAAACCGAATTATTGCTACTCAACTATTTAAATATGACATAGAAGGGTTCCTACATTGGGGTTATAACTTTTACAATAGTCAATATTCCATTGAACCGATTGATCCTTACTTAGTTACTGACGCTAAAAAAGGTTTTCCATCTGGTGACCCGTTCCTCGTCTATCCAGGGGAAAATGGAGAAGCAATTCCATCTATCCGCTTAAGAGTCTTTTATCAGGCATTGCAAGATCTACGGGCGTTTCAGTGGCTGGAAGAACTGAAAGGAAAACAATATGTAATGGACATCATTGAAAAAAATGAAAAGATTACATTTACAGAGTATCCTAAAGAAGGTGCATATATTTTTAACATAAGAGAAGAAATAAATACAGCAATTGAAGAAGCTCTATCCTAAATTGAGCTTGAGAAAGAAACGATTTGGAGGCTAAGAATACATAACGAAGGGGCGCTTTTTGCTGCTCCTTCGTTTTATTTCGTTATGAAATATCTTTAATCATATCGAATAGTTTTAGCTCATTTACTTCTTCCACAATTTCTTTTGTACTTATCCTATCAAATTTCCTCAGTAAACTAGTAACCTGTTTTTTTACGGTATCTATTTCTACAGCACGCTCTTTTGCAATTTCTCTTCTTTTTAAGCCACTGCAAAGCAGTTTTAATACTTCTAGCTCTGATGGGGTAAGTGTAGCAATGATTTTGAAAAATTCCGTTAAATGATCTTCTGATTTTTTGATACGAGCGAATTCTTCTCTAATTTTCCCTGCAATAATTGGGCGAATAGGGGATTGGTTATTAGCAGCGGAATATATTGCTTCTAGAATTTCTTCTTTTGGAGCGGATTTTATTAAGTAATCAATGATGCCTGACTGAAAAGCTGCAAATACGATATTATTATCATGATGTACAGTTAACATAATGATTTTGGTATCCGGAAAGATTTTATGAATTTCTGCCGCTGCTTTAATCCCTGCCATTTGGCTTTCCATTTCGATATCCATTAAAACAATGTCAGGTTTTTTGATTGCGGCAAACGCAATTGCTTCATATCCACTTTTGGCAGAAGCGGTTAGCGTTAGCTTTGCTTGACTGCCTATAATCCTCTCAAGCCGCCTGCGGTGGGCTTCCATATCATCTGCAATTAATATACTAATAGTTTCCAATAGATTCCCTCCAACACATATATCAGGGTGGTACAGTTTACACCCCCTTTTGTTAATGAAAGTATTTGATGACCTTTTAATCCATAAAGATACATATGTAAAATGAAAGTCTGCGTGTAGTTTTTGAAAAGCTACTACTGTGAATGCGCACGCCTTTAACCTTGTTTAAAAACAATTTTGGAGACGTTTCCTTTGCTTCTTTCAGTTGCACTGTGGCTGAAACATAATGAAACATATAGTATAAGAGATTGGATTTATAATAGAAGAATATATAAAGTCTATTTATGGGGGGATAATATTTTCCACTTAGCCTTATTGATGAAACCCCTTACAATTATTATACACTAATGTTACTTTTTGAAAAGAAAGATGGTGAGTTTAATTATCTGTATATTCTGATATATATAGTGGATGAACTTTGTATCGAATGATTCCAAGTTGCTTAAAAAGGCAGGAAAATGATAATTAACCCTAAAACTTTAGGGATAGGGGAGAGAAACCAATGAATAGGAAGCAGTTGATGAAAAAGGGCTTATCTATTATTAGTAGCCTTTCCTTACTACTGGTAATGGTAGTAAATGTGCATGGTGTGCGTGCAAGTGAATCAAAGCCATTACTCAACACTAGCTTTGAAGAGACTGAAATCGCAAACACAGGTTGGGATCAATTAGGAGTTTCAAAGTGGAGTGTGTGGAAACCAATGGGAAGCCCTATTGTGTCGATATCAAATGATGCAAGCTACACAGGCGATTACGGATTGAAATTTTCCGCTATTGATAATGGTAGAGCAGCCGTTTCACAGGATGTGTCTGTCGAAGGCGGGAAGTCATATACGCTTAGCACTTGGGTAAAAACAGAGGATATTGTTAGCAGTCAAGGTGTAAGAATGAGAGTTGTTTTGTATGAAGGTAATCAGCAGCTTGACTTGCTATATTCCAATCGACTGACAGGCACTCATGATTGGTCGCAGATCAAAATGGAATTGAAAATCCCAGTTAATGCAGATAGCATTCGGGTACAGCTCTTTTTTGAAACGGGAACTGGTACAGCTATGTTTGATGATGTTTCATTAGAATTAATCAATCCCGCACAATCGATCGGGATTGAACAGAGTGAAATGATCCTTAAAGAGGGAGAAACAGCATTATTGAATGTACAGGTGGATCCTGTTGATACTAGTTCAGCCATTTCTTGGTCATCTACAGATGAAACAGTTGCCACAGTTGAAAACGGCACTGTGACTGGACTTGGAGCAGGTGAGGCTGTAATTACTGCTTCCACAGATAATGGATTATCTGCTAGCAGTCTTGTAAAAGTTGTCGGGAAGGATGGGATAGAAGCCCCTGCTATTGAGGAGATTGAATTACATCCTAAAGAACTCAAATTGGAATCAGGTCAAGTCCGTTTACTAAATGCAAGTACTACTCCCCAAAATGCGAATACAGAAAAGTTGATCTGGGGTTCTTCAAATAAAGAAGTAGCATCTGTACAAAAAGGTATTGTAGAAGCACATTTTGCAGGAACCGCTACTATTACGGTCGAGACAGAAGATGGAAGGATCAAAAGTGAGAGCCAGATTACTGTGATAGATACTGAGCAGGACGAATATGACCAACTTCGTAAAAAATGGGAAAGTCAGATCACAAGTCTTGACTACTTTGATGCAACGAATGAACGTATGGTTGAGGTCATTGAAAACAAAACAAAAACAGCAGAGAAAACGTGGAAAAGTATGGTCAAAAATGAAAACCGTTCATATCTGTGGACTGATTTTTCCAGTAAAGATGATTCCGCGGACATAAGAGCCAATTACCGTAATCTAACTGCAATGGCTCATGCTTTTGCTAATGAACATTCATCACTTTATCGTAATCCGGCATTATTGCAGGATATTCTATCGGCACTTGAGTGGTTATATCAAAACCAATATAACGAAAATATCGTTCAGTACAGCAATTGGTGGCATTGGGAAATTGGTGTACCTAATGAATTAAATAATATCATGGTTCTTTTATATGATTATATGGATAAAGACACCGTACATCGATATTTAAAAGTTGTGGATCATTTTCAGCCTGATCCGACGAAATCTGGAGCAACTACTCCTGGAAATTACCGCGAAGCCGTTGGGGCGAACCGTATTGATGTTAGTAAAGTAGTAGGAGTCCGTGGGGTCATAGTGAAGGATGCAGATAAAATTGCTTCAGCACGTGATGCACTTAGTCAGACCTTTGAAAATGTCACGGAAGGGGACGGTTTTTATAAAGATGGCTCCTTTGTGCAACATGAAAATATAGCCTATAACGGGTCATACGGGATTGTCTTAATCGAAGGCTTGACTGTACTACTAGATCTATTAAGCGATTCTACTTGGGACGTTACTGATCCTAAAGTAAATAATGTGTATAAGTGGATAGAAAATGCCTATGAGCTCTTTATGTATAAAGGCGCTTTAATGGATATGGTGAGAGGCAGAGCGATATCCAGGAGCTTCCTTCAGGACCATATTGCAGGTCATACAATCATTAAAAGTGTAATACGAATGGCACAATTTGCACCAGAACCATTTGCTGAAAAATACGAGCGAATGGCAAAATACTGGCTGCAAGAAGATACATTTTCAAATTATATTGAGAATGAAGGGAATTTCCGGGATATGACCTTGGCAAAGCAGCTGTTGGATAACCAACAAGTAACAGCAAGGGGAGATCTCGACTTTCATAAGACATTTGCAGCAATGGACCGTGTAGTCCACAGAAAACCAGGCTATGCTTTTGGAATCAGTATGTATTCAGACCGCATTCAAAACTATGAAGATATGAACAACGAAAATCGTAAGGGCTGGTATACAGGTGACGGCATGACGTATTTATACAATGCAGATTTAGGCCAATACAGCAATGAGTTTTGGCCGACAGTGGATCCTTACCGGATGCCGGGAACAACAGTCGATACGATGAAAAGAGCGGACGGAAGTGGGGAACACACTTCATCTGAAACATGGGTCGGTGGTTCAACATTAAACGCTCGCTTTGGAACAACCGGCATGTCTTATAAAGGGTGGAATAGTTCACTCACTGCGAAAAAATCTTGGTTTATGTTCGATGATGAAATTGTTGCGCTTGGCTCAGGCATTAATAGCGACGAAGAACGGAATATAGAAACGATCGTGGAAAATCGAAAGATTCGGGATGATGGTTCTAATAAACTTGTTATTAATGGTGAAGCACCTGATTTAAGCGGCGAGGAGCAAATAATTGATGCCGAGTGGGCTTTTCTTGAAGGGAATGTTGAAGGCGCGGATATCGGCTATTATTTCCCAAAGGGAAAAGCACTAACAGTTAAAAAAGAAGAACGTACTGGCGCTTGGAAAGATATTAATTATGGTGAACCAGCTGACTCCATAAAGAGATCCTACGCAACCATGTGGTTTGATCATGGCATCAATCCTGATAATGACACATATTCGTATGTTCTTCTTCCAGGACAAAGCCAAAAGCAAATCGAGAAGTACGTCAAACAACCTGATGTTCAAATTTTAAGAAACGATTCAGCTGTTCAAGCTGTACAGGACGTCAAGGGAAATATTACAGGTGCAAACTTCTGGAATGATGAAAAGCAAACGGTCGGACCACTCACAGTGTATCAAAAAGCATCCGTTACAATCCAAGAGAAAGATGGAGTTGTTGAGATTGCTGTTTCTGACCCAACGATGAAGAATAAAGGGGTAATTGACATCGATATTGATGGACAAATGGTCCAAGTATTGGAAGTAGATGAAAATATTAAAATAGAACAAGTCAATAAGTTAATAAAACTAGAAGTAAATGTGAATCAAGCCCAGGGTGAATCGTTCACAGCTAAGCTTCAAATGACTAGCGACAGTCCCGAACCAATAAAGCCAGGTATTACAATCCAAGCAAACGGTCATGTCGTGCTTCCAAAAAAAATCGAGCCTGGAAAGAAATTGCATATTAAAAGTAAATGGACAACTGGAGCAGACAATAAAGTAGTTGGGAATGCCAGTATTCATATTACTCCTCAAGGGCTGCATTTAGATTTGAAGGAAGCCGAATTGCTCAGATTCGATAAAAATCATGCTGAAATAAAAGCAAAAGCTTTCGATAAAAACAATAATATATATACGGTACAGTTGATAATGAACATCATATCAAAATCATCGTCGCAGCTTTCAGTCCGTGTATGGACAGGTGAAGCAGAAGATAGGGAACCAGCAATAGAAATTAACGATCAAGCTTTCCAAGGCAGTTTGAAAATGAAGTAATCTTAAAGAAGAATGGTGGATTGTAATAACGAATTCGAGGCGGGCTGTTCCATAAGTCAGATAAATGGCGATTTAGGTGGGCAGCCCCTTTTTTGTATAATAAAAGCACGATAGATCATAAAGACGTTTGGAATAGCTACCCAAGGGGGCTTTTTTTATACCCTTTTAAAAAGAGGTAATAAAATATCAAATTGAGTTGATTTTCCTTTCTCGCTGGTAACTTCAATTTTCCCATCATGGGCCGTAATCACTTTATGACAAAATGAAAGACCGATTCCCCAATTAGTAATGGTTGGTTTTGTTGAAAAAAAAGGCGTGAATATTTCATCCACATTTTCAGCAGCGATGCCCGTACCGTTATCCACGATTGTCACAGTCCCCCATTGACCCACCTCTTTAATACTGATCCAAATATCTCCTTTGCGATGTGCAACAGCTTCCACTGAATTTTTAAGAATATTATGTATAGCCTCATGAAAATGTTCTTCATCGATATAGACCATGATGTCTCGACTCGGTTGTTTGTAATGAATCGTGGCGTTCATGGATTTGGTATGGAAACGATCAATTGCTTTTTCAATCGGCACGGTCAAAGAAGCTGCCTTCATATTCAATGTAATATGTTTTAGCTTATGGTTTGCTTCATCGATACTTTGAAAGGACGTTTCACAGGAGTTTATCATCAATTTCAAGCTATATAATGCATCCTCATCATCAGCGAACTTTTCCTGTAAATATTCTGCTTCAGAACGAATGGCAAGCAGATGGTTTTTGATGGCATGTGTGAATGCTTTTACTCCTAGTGAAGCCGTATCGATTTTTTTCTTTGTAATAATATTAATGCTCGAATAATGCGCCTCAATCGACTTATATTTAAATACATTGTAGATCATGATGCCGATTGCAAATAGAGCAATCAAGGGAAAAAAGCGATATTCAACTAAAAACAAATTGATTGGCGGCTGCATATAGTTTGTATAGTTTCTGCTAAACGTAGTCTTCACAAAGTTAATGGGAGCCCAATTAAACATAAGCAAGTGCACGAATGTTAGCGGAATAAGACTGATGACATTATAAAGCGTGTAATGGCGGATATATCTTAACTTATAATAAAGAACGAAATGATGGGAAAATAAAGCGAATCCTCCTATAAGGTGTAAGAAATTGATAGATTGAAAGATGATATCCCCAGTATGGCTGTATAACTGGTATTCTTGAAGCTTATCCGTATCGACCGCATAATCCTGAAGCATCAGATGAATACTTGGATCGTAATATACAAATTGAATAATGCCGATAACGCCTAAGATTAAATATAAATAGACTTGCTTTCTTTTCATTTTCAGCGTACTTACGAAAGAAATAGCGAAACTTAAGAAGGAAAAATAAAAAAGAACAATTCCGAAATTAAAGAGGCGAATTAATGTATCCGCATGGAAGTTTTGTAGAACGAGGTTATTCCACGTACCAGGACTAAAATCAATAAACTGATTAACAATATTAAAATAGTAATTGAACTTCGACAAGTAGAGAGTAAAAGAAGTATAAGCCAAAATCCAGCCAATCGTTAATGTACTTAAATAAAATACAGACGAACTTCTTAAGTTTTTATATATGAAAAAAATCAAAAGCACGATACATACAAAAAACAAGAAAATCATAATGGTCACTCCTAATGTTTTCAAAAAATCATCAAATGATATACGGCGACTTTCTTCTTTGGCAATGAGGTAAAAGGAATCTGGATAGGAACCTCTACTAAAGGAACCACTGTACTAAAAAGAACCTCTGTTAAGAACGCTCACGTCCTGTGAGCAACACAGAGGTCAGCACATCGTGTGCAAGTCCGTCCTGTGAGCAACACAGAGGTCAGGACATCGTGTGCAAGTCCGTCCTGTGAGCAACACAGAGGTCAGGACATCGTGTGCAAGTCCGTCCTGTGAGCAACACAGAGGTCAGGACATCGTGTGCAAGTCCGTCCTGTGAGCAACACAGAGGTCAGGACATCGTGTGCAAGTCCGTCCTGTGAGCAACACAGAGGTCAAGCACATCGTGTGCAAGATCGATCCTTAAACCTTCGCGCTCGAGCTTCTTGTTTCTAATTCGGCGACTGTTTGAATATGCGCTTAAAGGGGGAATAAAACTTTCTACTTATTATTACGACTGAAACCCCTTACATTTAATATACAACAATTTACCACAAAAATTAAGGGGGATCATTTCCATGAAAAAGGGATTCAGTATATTGGCAATTTTATTTGTCTGCTTTGTTTTGCTCGCGGGCTGCGCTGGTGGCAGTTCAAAAAAGGGCAGTGCAGAAAAGGGAAGATCGGGAGATACAAATGAAAATTCTAATGAAAAAATTAGCTTGAAAATGGCAGTTTTTCCCGATGATCAAGAAACCTTTGAAAGGGGATATGAAGAGTTTAAGAAAAATAATCCTAACATTGATATTACATTTGAATCCTTTCCTCAACAGCAATACTATGAAAAAATTCGAATGCAGCTATCAAGTGGAGAAGGATACGATTTATTCACTGGCCAAATGGATAATATGATTGACACGGGATTGTTGGCACCATTGGACAATTATATTAAAGAAAGCGGAATGGATGTTTCAGGATATGGAACGATGTATGACACGTATAAGTCGGAGAATGAAGTATTGAGTCTTCCTTACAGAAAATCAAACTGGATGCTTTATTATAATAAAGATTTATTTGATGAAAAAGGTATAGACTATCCTAGTGATGACATGACGTGGAAAGAATTCCGTGAATTGGCGAAAGAAATGACGAATGGGAGCGGAGAAAGAAAAGTGTACGGCGCGTTTCTACAACAATGGCCACAGACATGGTATATGAGCGCTGTTCAGGCTGGTGCTTCCATTATCGATAAAGATTTGACTCCTTTTAAAGACGCGCTACAAATACGAATAGACCTTGAAAAGGATGGGTCAATCATGGGTTGGTCTGAACAAGTAACAACGGGAGCACATTACAATGCGGCTTTCCAAAAAGGGAATATTGCGATGAACTTGATTGGGGACTGGCATGTTGCCCAACTTCGCGAAGCGGAAGCAGAGGGAACAATAGACTTCGACTGGGATGTTGTACCAATTCCACATCCTGAAGGTGTCGCGAAAAACACATCATTGGCGCTGCCAGTAACAATTATGATGAATAAAAATACAAAGCATTCGAAAGAAGCATTTGCGTTCATGCAATACATGACAGGTAAAGAGGGTGCCGAGCTATTTGCCTCTGAAGGATATTTGACAGGATATATGAATGAGGATGTTGAAAAAGCTTACCTCGGTGATGGATCGCAAAAACCGGAAAACCTTCACTACTTCCTAGAAACGAAAGAATATCCTGAATATCCGATGCTACTTGGTGTTAAAAATATTGTCGTCGGACAAATTTTCACACAAGAAGGTGAGCTAGCCATAATCGGCGAGCAATCTGTTGATAAAGCAATCGAGAACATTACAAAACGTGTAAAAAATGAATGGGCGAGCAAGTATGAAGATAAGTAAAAAGTAAAATATGGCACTGTTGATCCGTATATCCCATATGCAGTGCCCGGTTTTTTAATGGAAAGGACTGAACACCATGAAGCAAATTAGTAAGCCAAAATCAAAAGTGGTAAGACGAAATCGTCTGATTGCTTATACATTCCTTTTGCCAAACATTTTAGGCTTTTTAATATTTATACTCATTCCTGTTATAGCCTCCTTTGTGATGAGTTTTACAGATTGGAACGGCTTCGGAAAGATAGAGTTTATTGGATTGGAAAACTATAAAAATCTATTTTTTGATGAAAACTTTCGTATTTCATTTATTAACAGTATTCTTTTTACAGTAATTTCTGTCCCAATTACCTTATTATTGTCCGTTTTAATAGCTATTGCATTAAATAAAGGAATCCGATTTGTAAAAGTATTTCGAACTGCAGTGTTTTTACCTTATGTAACTGCAACTATTGCGGTTGCAGCTGTGTGGCAGCTCATTTTTAATCCCTCGATGGGACCGATCAATGGATTTCTAATGACACTTGGTATAGATAATCCCCCTGGTTGGCTATCATCCCCCAGTTGGGCGTTAGTTTCCGTTTCAATCGTGTATATATGGCATTCTATCGGCTATTATATGATTCTATTTTTGGCAGGTTTGCAAGGTATTCCTAACTATCTTTACGAAGCTGCGGATTTGGATGGAGCAGGTGCAGTTTCTAAGTTTTTCAATGTTACATTGCCGATGCTTTCTCCCATAGTCTTTTTTACAACGATTATCGGTGTAATTAATTCCTTTAAAGTATTTGATCTTATTTATATTCTGACAGGCGGAGGACCAGGTAGATCTACACACGTGCTTGTGTACGACATTTATAACACGGCCTTCAAACAATTTGAATACGGGTACGCATCATCAATGGCTTATGTCTTGTTCATGCTCATTTTATTATTTGCATTTTTTCAATTTAAAGGCCAAAAAAAATGGGGTAATGATTGATCGTTATTCTCAGGAAATAATCATAAAAACAGAAAGGAGCTGACATTTTCAATGGAAATCGCAACTAAAGCTTCAAGTAACACATCTACTCAAAAAGTCCGAAAAGTACCGATAAAAAAAATAGTTAAATATATGGTGATTATTTTAGTTTCATTGATGATGGTTCTTCCATTTGTCTGGATGCTATCAGCTTCGTTAAAAGCAGAATCGGAAATTTTTGGATTTCCAATTAAATGGATCCCGGAAACATTTCATTGGAGCAACTATAAAGATGTGTGGACAAAGGTACCATTCCATCTTTATTACTTAAATACGTTGAAGATAGCTGTCTTGACAACTATTTTGATTGTTATCAACAGTTCGCTTGCAGGATATGCTTTTGCGAAAATTAAGTTCCCAGAAAGCAATCGTTTATTTTTCATATATGTTGCAACAATGATGATTCCTTATCAAGTGATGATGATTCCGCAATTTATGTTGATGAAGGAGATAGGACTCGTTAATACCCATTGGGCATTGATCTTACTTGGTTCATTTAATCCGTTTGGTGTATTCTTATTCCGTCAATTTTTCTTATCCATTCCTGATGAACTATTAGAAGCGGCGAGAATTGATGGCCTTAGTGAGTTCGGAATCTATTGGAAAATTATGATGCCGTTATCAAAACCGGCAATTGCCACGCTGGTCATTTTCTCTTTCATGCACTCATGGAATGACTTCCTTGGACCGTTGATTTATCTAACATCAGATCACTTATACACATTACAGCTAGGAATCCAGCACTTTATCACTGAGTACAACACAGAATACGCACTGCTTATGGCAGCTGCTGTTTCAGCTATTGTACCAACGATCATTGTTTACTTCTTTGCCCAAGATCACTTTATAGAGGGAGTGGCAAACACAGGAATAAAATGATGAACGAAAGAAAAATAAAGCAAAGGAGAGGGGCTAAAATGGGGAATAGAGAGCAACCAAATCTCATTTATATTTTTGCAGATCAATGGCGCCGTCAGGCAGTAGGATATGAAGGCGAAGACCCAGTACATACGCCAAATATTGATTCTTTTTCCCGCGAAAGTACAGTTTTAACAGATGCAGTCACAGTCTCTCCATTGTGCTCGCCCCATCGAGGCTCCTTACTTACCGGCAAATATCCGATTAACACTGGGGTGTATACGAATTGCAAAGTGGGTGCAGACCTTATGCTAAGCCCAGAAGAAATATGTGTGAGTGATGTACTTTCTAAAGCGGGGTATGAAACGGGTTATATTGGGAAATGGCATCTTGATTTACCGGAATTAAATGTGACGGATGAACCTGAATCGGGGGCGATGGGCTGGGACGCATATACGCCTCCAGGACCGAAAAGGCATGGATTTCAGTATTGGTATTCATACGGGGCTTGGGATGATCATTTTTCCCCGCATTATTGGCAGGATAGCTCAGAGAAGGTCAAAGTAAATCAATGGTCAGTAGAGCATGAAACAGATCGAGCGCTGGATTTTATAAAAGATAGGAAGAGTGATAGGCCATTTGGTCTTTTTATATCATGGAATCCTCCACATAGCCCATTCGAACAAGTTCCAGAAAAATACCGGGAGCTATATAAAGAAAAAGATTTACCTTTACGGGAAAACGTACATGACTCAAAATATATTGTTCATACTGGTGAATCTGTGGATGGAGGCTTGGAAGAGTTAAAAAGAAATCAGCTTAATTACTTTGCTGCAATATCGGGTATTGATGATCAGTTTGAGAGAATCCTGCAATTGTTGAGAGACGAGAAGTTGGAAGAGGATACGATTGTTGTATTGACCTCTGATCATGGAGAGATGATGGGATCGCATGGCTTGATGGCGAAGCATGTGTGGTATGAGGAATCTATTGGTGTGCCTTTTGTTATTCGCTGGCCAAGGGAGATTCCATATGCGAAATCGAATGTATTGCTAAATACAGTTGATATTATGCCGACATTACTTGGTCTGCTTGATTTGGAAATTCCCAATTCGGTAGAAGGTACTGATGTATCAAATTTGATCACCAATCAAAGAAGTGATGGACCTGAAGCTGCATACATTTGTGGATATCCAGGTCGGAAGGAAGCAATTGAAAATTTCCGAGAAGCTGGATTAGATAACCGAGCGTATGGGTGGAGAGCGGTTCGGACACATAACTATACGTACGTTATTCATAATGGTTATGTGCCGGGGGAAGAACAAGTAAGATTGCTTTATAATTTAAAAGATGACAAATTCCAACTTCACCCTAAGCAAGACAATGAGCTTAAAAACCATCCAATTGCAGAAGAGCTGGATAGAAAACTACGTTCATGGCTTCTAGAGATAAAAGATCCGTTTTATTATAGTTATGACGGATACAATGGAAAAAGTTTTCTTGAATATTGAACAGGTTGAGATTCGGGCATCTGTAGACAGAATAGATTCAATATCTACTGTTTGCTAGACTAGACCAATTCCTTGATTCTTGAATCACCCTCCTCTGATTTGAACGGTAAAAATCTAGTATAGATCTATATAAAAGCAGCCAATTCGTAGAAGAAAAAGGCTGCTTTTTTGGGGGCACTCATTGAGATCATCAATAGTAGCCGCTTTTTGTAAGTGTTAAACTAAGTACTTTTTCTAATTTTCCGTATGGCTTATTTTAAATTTCTTGGAGTACTGTAAATGCTCGCTTAAAAGTTGAAGGGCAAGCTCTTTATTTTTATTTTTGAGAGCCTCTAATATCATTTTGTGTTCGTATACTGTTTTATTTCTATTATCTTGGTCCATTTGTGAATGTGGAACACTTGAAAAATACTGAACGATAATATCTGTCAGCTGTGAGAATAATTCATTGTTAGTAGCTTGTATTAGACCTCTATGGAATTCAATATCTAATTGTTTAAATAATTTTGGGTCAGTTGTGTGGCTCATTCTATCAATAATATTATTAAGTTTTTCCAAATGCTCAGCTTCGGTATTGGCAATAAGTTGTTCAATTGCTGTTTTTTCTAAGAGATGTCTAAGTTCAAACAATTCCTCAATCTTTTCATTATTCATTTGCCAGAAAAAAAGTAAATGATTGAAAATGATACTTGAATCATCTGTATTAACAAAAGCTCCTTCTCCATGTCTAATAACAATAATCCCGGTTGATTCCAAAGATCTTAGTGCTTCTCTTATAATTACTCGACTCACTTCAAGCATGCTTGCCAAATCTCTCTCAGAGGGAAGTTTATCGCCTGTAGTCATCTTGTTTTCCATAATATACTTGCGTAGATTATCGCTAACTATTTTACTTAATGTATATCTTTCTTTATCTTCAATAGGTTTCATTGTATTCACCGCTTTTAAATTAGTATGTAATATCGATATGTATAATAGAAAGGGAACAAAATAATAGTCGTGGTAGGACCACCTTGCTTTTTATTTTACCATATTAACAAATAATGTTAATCTTATCTCAACAATTGTCTCAATTTCTACATTCTTAAAAAGCATCGCTTTAGTTTGATAATAACAAAGAACCACGGAAATCTCCTGATCTTCCGTGGTTCTAATCAATCATTTACGTGATGGAATATTCTCTTCCCATTCATGGAGTATATCGTATAGATGATGTAAATGAACCTTCATTGCTTGCTTTGCTTTCTCGGTCTCCTTATTAATAAGCAATGTAATAATTGATTTATGCTCCTCGTAGGAAGAAATATAATCTTCAAAATCAACGATTTGTTCAAGTTGGTTCATATTAAAGTATTCAGCGATAATAGTAGATAGCTGAATATAAGTCTCGTTGCAGGTAGCATCAAATAAAGAACGATGAAAATATAAATCTTCGTTCTTTGGTTTCTCTCCATTCTTGACCTTTTCAAGAAAGAGGTTATTCCAGTGTGACATTTGCTTTATTTTATCTAAATGATACTGTTCAACAGCTAATTCAATCGCGCCCAATTCTAAAATAATCCGTGTATCTATTAGTTCTTTAAACTTTAATTTATCTAATTTTAAAAAAGGAGATATATTTTTAAAATACCCTTGTAGCTTTATTTCCTTTACAAAAATCCCTATCCCTTGTTTAATTTCTATGATCCCTTGTGATTGCAACGTCTTTAACGCCTCTCTCACAATGGTTCTGCTCACACCTAACATGTCAATTATTTCTTTCTCTGAAGGTAGGCGCTCACCGGGTTGACAATTATTTTCTGCAATGAAGGTTTTAATTCGATCACTAACAATTTCGGCTAAAGTTTGTTTTCGTTCTAGCATTATTTTCTCCCCTAATGTATTGGATGTTTATGGATGGTTTTACCAGTATAGTATACTATTATCTAAACGAGTGCGAGCTCACTTTTTCAAAATTTAAAAAGGCTTGACAAATTTAATGAAAGCGGTTAATTTAAGTATAAGTCATGAGAATATTTAAATTAACTGGTAAGACCATATTACAATATGAAAAATATAACATCAACTAAAGAATAACGATGGATGATTTATTCTAGTAATCTGGTAGGACCATAATATGACAATGTTACATAATACATAAATAGAAATGAGATGACAATAATGACAGCATGGGATTTGGACAAGTTTAAAGGTGTATTCATTGCAATGTATTCTGCTTACGATAAGACGGGAGCAGTAAGTGAGAAAAGAGTGAAGAAACTAGCACGTTATTATGTGAATACTGGTGTGAAAGGATTATATGTAGGTGGAAGTTCAGGAGAAGGCATCCTTCAAACAGTGGATGAAAGAAAAAAGGTGTTAGAAGCGGTAATGGAAGAGGTAGGAAATGAATTAACAATTATTGTTCATATCGGTGCTAATTCGACAAAAGAAAGTGCGGAGTTAGCGATTCATGCGGAACAAGTTAAGGCAGATGCCATATCGGCAGTTCCGGCCATATATTACCGATTATCTGAAGATTCGGTAGAGAGGCATTGGCAGGTAATGATCGATAGTTCTTCATTGCCATTCATTATTTACAATATCCCGCAAACAACAGGCTTTCATTTAACACAAACTCTATTTAAGAAAATGGCTGCACAAGATAAAGTTATCGGTATTAAAATGTCTGGTGAAAGCGTATTCGAACTCCAACAATTTAAAGCAAATGCGGGAAAAGAGTTCTTAGTTTATAACGGACCGGACGAGCAATACTTAGGTGGAAGAATTATGGGAGCGGACGGTGGAATAGGTGGAACATATGGTGTTATGCCTGAATTATTTTGCCAGCTTGATGCTTATTATAAACAAGGTGAGGTCGAAGAAGCGCAACTATTGCAGGCTAAGATTAATTCTATAATTACAAGACTATTAAGTTATCCTTCATTATATGGTGCTACCAAAGCAATATTAAGCTTGAGAGGAATTGAAACTGGAGCTCCAAGATTACCGTTATTACCAGTTAGAGAAGAGGATTTTGAAGAATTAAGAAAACTTAACGAAGAGATTGAGAGTTCAATAAAATCTTACTCTTAAAATGTAATTGAACCTTCTACGAACGTGAAAGGAAGTGAAATAATGGCAACAGAAGCAATGGCTACAAAGAAGCCATCTATAGAAGTAAAAAGTCCTAAACAGTCTAATTGGCAACAAATGAAAAAAATGAAATTACTGTATATAATGCTTTTATTTCCTATGGTTATGTTATTTATTTTTAGTTACATACCAATGTATGGTGTTATTATCGCGTTTAAAGATTTTTCACCAGGTTTAGGGATTTGGAACAGTCCTTGGAATAACTTTGAACACTTTATTAGGTTATTCGATGATTTCATGTTTATTAGGGCACTAAAGAATACACTCGTTATCAGTCTTTTGAAAATATTGATTTCATTTCCTGCACCGATTATCTTTGCCCTCTTACTCAATGAAATTCGGAGTCAAAGATTTATGAAAGTAACACAATCAATCTCGTACTTACCTCATTTCATGTCATGGGTTATTTTATCAGCCATGGTCATAGAGGTGTTTTCACCACAAACAGGAATAATAAACTATATTATCACCGCTTTTGGTGGTAATCCGATAAACTTTTTATCCAGTAAGCTCTACTTTATACCTGCAATTGTACTAACCGATATATGGAAGGAAATAGGATACGGGGCAATTATTTATATAGCTTCGATTGCTTCTATTGATCCTGCACTTTATGAAGCTGCAGAAATGGATGGAGCGAGCAGATTTAAAAAGATGATTCATATTACACTTCCTTCTATTATGCCGATGGTGACTATCATGTTCATTCTTCGATTAGGGGGAATCCTGAATGCAGGTTTCGACCAAATCCTGAACTTGTATAATCCGCTTGTCTACGAAGTGGCAGATATTATTGATACTTATGTGTATCGTAGTGGTTTGGAACAATTTCAATTTGATTACGCTACTGCAGTTGGTTTATTTAAAAACATCATTGGAGTTATCTTCATATTGGGTGCCAATGCGATCATCCGCAGAAGAAGTGAGCATGGAATCTGGTAGAAAGGGTGAAAGAGCATGGTTAGTAAAAAAAGGTTTTCGTTATTTGAATGCGTATTAATTATCGGGTTTGTCTTATTCTCAATTGCTGTACTGTATCCCTTCTGGCAAACGCTTGTTTTATCTTTTTCAAATCCAAACCAAGCATCTAGCCTTGGGATGAATCTTTGGCCTGAGAAATGGATACCGGATGCCTATCAATATGTGTTCGGATATGGAGAAATAATGAGGGCGTATGTAAATACGATTGTTCGGACTGTAGTAGGAACATTTTTAATTGTTGTGTTTACTATGTTGGCAGCTTATCCTTTATCGAAAAAGGAATTGCCTTACCGTAACACAATTACAATCTTTTTCTTGATTGCCATGTTTTTCTCTGGTGGAATGATTCCGGATTACCTATTAGTTAAAAACTTGGGATTATTGGATACAAGATGGGCTTTGATTTTACCTACAGCTGTCAATGTTTTCTACGTCATTATTATGAGAAACTACTTCATGACTATTGATAAAGGAATCGAAGAATCCGCAGTCATGGATGGGGCTAGCTATTTTACGATTCTAACAAAAATCATCTTGCCATTATCGAAGCCTGTTATTGCAACGATTGCCTTATGGGCAGCAGTGTTTCACTGGAATGAATGGTTCCATGCATTGATTTATATTCAAGATGATGCAAAAACGGTTCTGCAAATGATTGTAAGAGATATGTTAACTGCAATGGATTTATCACAATCTACCAACGCAGCTGCCATTGGAGGTGGAGGAGGATCAAGTCAGAATTTGCTGTTAAGTAATGTGCGTGCAGCAACCGTGATGATTTCGATTGGGCCAATTGTTTTGATATATCCGTTTATACAAAAATACTTTATTAAAGGTATTATGATTGGATCACTAAAAGGATAATAAGGAGGAGAAAAAAATGAAGAAAATATACCATTGTTTTTTAGGGATATTCTTGGCATCGGTCTTAGTTATCGCAGGCTGTAGCTCTAGTGCTGGCAAAAAAGTAGAAGAAAAAGTGGACGTGTCGGTATTACCAGATGCAGGTGATTTTTCTGAAGAACTTACATTAGAACTTTCCGGATCATTTACGAGAGGTAAAGTTGAGGAAGGAAGCTATGTTCAAAAACGTTTAGAAGAGCAATTTAACGTAAAAATTAAAAATGTAAAAGTAGATACTTGGAATGCTGACCAAGTGAATTTAATGGTTGCTTCAGGTGATCTGCCAGATACATTTGCATTCACAACAGGAGGACAAACATCACAGGAATTATTTGATTCTGGTTTAACTAGAACAATTCCGAAAGAAATGTTGGAAAAATATGCTCCACGTTATATGAAAATGTTAGAATCGCTTCCTCCAGGTCCAATTATGAATCTAAAAGAGGGTACAGAAGATCAGTATTTACAACTAATAGGAGAGTATAAAAATGTAGATGGTCTACCATGGGGACCGACACTCCGTCTGGACTGGTTGGAGAATTTGGGAATTAAACCACCGGGAGAAATAAAACCAGTTGGGCCAAATGGTGGCCGTGAAAAGATTTTCTTCACAGAAGAAGCCTATACCTTGGAAGAATTAGAAGAAATATTAGTTGCGTTTACTTTTGATGACCCAGATGGTAATGGGAAAAATGATACGTACGGTATCTCACCTTACAATAACCAGATCCATTGGTCGGCTTCATTGATGGGAGCATTTGGTATCTCACCAGGTTATAGTCTACTTGAAAACGATAAATTAGTGACTGCGGAGACTTCTGAAAAGTACAAAGAATTTTTAAAGTTGATGGCAAAATGGTATGACATGGGATTAATTGATCCAGAGTTTACAACACTCGATAATAATAATAGCTGGGAAAAATACAAGCAAGGGAAGATTGGGTACTATATTGCGCAGCCTGCATATCTTGCTATGGATGACTGGGCAAGAGGACGCGCTCCACAAAATATTGTGGAAAACCCGGATTCTAATGCGAAGATTTTAGCAACTGCTCCAGAGATAGGTCCGGATGGTCAACAAGGTGTAGGCGCTTACCTTCCTGTAGTGGATTTGGCTGATGCCTTCTATATCTCAAAAGATGTTACCGATGAACAGTTGACAAGGATATTGCAAATCTACGATTATATCAATCATAATGATGAAGCAAGATGGACATTATATGGAGAGGTTGGTGTCCATTCTGATTGGGAAGGAGAGCCTGAAAACTCTGCACTTAAAGTGCGTCCGGAATTTGCACTAGAAGAGGGTAATTCGGGATTCTGGGCATATAACTTCCGTACTTATAGCACAGAAAGAGTTAAATGGTTTACGTCTAGCCATACGTTGAAATTAAAAGAAGATTTTTATGCACGTGATGATATTAAAGAAAAAATGATAATCCGTCCGTACAAAACGGATCTGTTAAATGAAACAAATGGAAGAGAAATTTCAAAGCGTTATGGCGGGCAGCTTACTACAATTGTGGACGAGTTTAGAATGAAGGCAATTGTTGGAGAAGTAGATATTGATAAAGAATGGGATAAATATGTTGAAAATTGGATGAATAATGGTGGTAAACAGACTCTTGAAGAGTTAGAAAAAGCACCACTTGTGTCTGATTTATTAAATGCTGAATAATGTAAGGGAGATTGTTCCTAGGTGTAATGGTCACTTAGGAACAACCCTTTTTGCTCTTCCTGACAATAGGTAGATATATCTGCTCTAATAAGATTGGAGATTAAGAGGATGAAAAAAATAGATCTAAACGATCAATTGATTCATGGAGCAATCTCTCTGGAACAAAAAGAGGAGTATATTAAACCGTGGAGAATTCGATACTTGGAAAAGGATTTTTATACTCCTAATCAACTGAACGGACAGGCAGAAGTGCCAGCAGGTGTAAGAATATCCTTTGTTAGCAATACGGAAACATTTAAATTAGAAATCGCCCCAGTCACTGTAGATTTGGAGTTTGATGTTTTAATTGATAATGAATTGTTTGAAACAGATATAGTAAATTTTAATGAATCCTATTTAGAAGTAAATGGTCTTACATCTCAAAGTAAAAGGATAGACATATACCTTTCGCAACGTGATAAATTAGAACTACGGTCGTTGTGGATTAATAAGAATGCTGAGTGGAGTCCGTTTATTGATACTAGAAAAAAATGGATCACTTATGGTAGCTCTATTACTCAATGTCATGCAGCGGAAAGCCCATCGCAAACATGGCCCGTGATTACATCAAAAGAATTGGATCTAAACCTGGTTTGCTTGGGCTATAGCGGGGAATGCCAATATGAGCCAATGACAGCCAGAATGATAAGAGATACTCCGGTAGATTTTATTCATTTAAATGCTTCAATCAATTCCTATAATGCGGAATCCTACAATCATCGCACGTTTCAAGCAGTGGTGATCGGCTTTATTAAGATTATTCGTGAAAAACAAAAGAATATTCCAATTGTATTGAGTTCTTCTATATTTGGAGCCCATAGGGAAGAGACAGAGAATCTCGTTGGCTTTACACTGAAGCAGATGCGAGAAGAAGTAGAAGAAGTTGTTAATATTTTCAGGAGAAATGGCGATAATCATATTTTCTATTTGAATGGTCTAGATATTTTAGGGGCTGAACATGCTCGTTTTCTGCCTGATCATCTACATCCTAATGCTGAGGGGTATAAGATAATGGGTTTTCATTTTGCAAATGCATTTCAAACTATTTTAAAATAAAACCTTATTTTATATGATAACGTTGATTTTAACTCCATGAATATGCCGAATCAATCAAAAATATTGTCTAACCTATTCAAATAATCAAATGCGAGGAGTTTTTATTAATGGCAAACATTGAAACGCAAGCACTTTTTTATCCAGATTATGCAGGTTCAAAAGCATATAGAATTCCATCAATGATTACAACAAGAAAGGGAACTGTTATTGCAGGAATTGATGCAAGGATAGTCGATCAAACAGATAATCCGAACCAAATTGAAGTTGCAATTAGACGTAGTGAAGACAACGGTAAGACATGGAATCCAATTCAAAGGCTCGTTGCATATGCCGGCGAAGGATTGGACGGAGCAGCTGCGATTGATTCTTCTCTATTGGAAGACGAGGAAACTGGTACACTTTTTATGCTTTATATGCACACACCAGGTGGAATAGGCTTGTGGGCAAGTGAGGCCGGGATCGGTTTCGATACAGAAGGAAAGCGAAAACTATTTGACGATGCAGGAAATACATATTTGTTATCGGATGATGGAAAAGTTACTGATTTTGAAGGTAACGCAACAGATTATTCTGTAGATAGAGAAGGCTATGTATTCAAAGGTGACGAAGCACAAGGAAATATATATTACAAAAAGGGTATTGATCCAAATGAAAGTTTACTAGAAGCTAGGACGTCCTTTTTACAGATTATTCAAAGTGAAGATGATGGGCTTACATGGTCAGAGCCAAGTGAATTAAACCCATTAGTTAAAGAAGAGTGGATGCGATTTATCGGATCTGGCCCTGGTTGTGGCATTCAGTTGAAGCATGGAGACAGGGCGGGGAGATTAGCATTTCCAATCTACTTTTCAAATAAAACTGGCCATATGTCATGTGCATTAATCTATAGTGATGACCATGGTGTCACTTGGAAACGCGGTGAATCGCCGAATGATGGAAGGGAACTGGACGGTGAAACACTAGCGGCTGAGACAATATCAGAGCATAAGCAAATGTTAACGGAATCCCAAGTAATAGAGCTTCCAACGGGAGAACTCAAATATTATTTGCGAAATCATTACGGCCTTCAAAGAACTGCCGTTACAACTAGTACAGATGGTGGAGAAACATGGGGTGAAGTGACGTTTGATATGACATTGGTTGATCCAATCTGTCAATCTAGTGTCATTCTTTATCCTGACCAAGGGGATGGGAAAGTACGAGTCTTATTCTCTAATCCGGATAATGAAACAAAGAGAGAAAAAGGAACAGTCCGTTTAAGTGAAGACGGTGGAAAGACATGGCCATTCAGTAAAGTGATTGAAGACAGCCATTATGGTTATTCATGCCTAACAGTCTTAAAAAATGGGGAAATTGGCGTCTTGTTTGAAAAAGTCTATGACTATGATAATTGGAACAATATGGACATTCAATTCGGTACATTTACATTGGATTGGTTAAAGTCCTAACAACAATGGCAACTGGGAACTGTCGGTTTTTTGCGGCATTTTCGAGTTGCCACTTCTTTGTTTAAATGTAAACTTTAGCAGAACCTACGCAATCAATTGCACATGAAATCCGAAAGCTTTGGTGATTTACACTAATGACCAGGACACAGATTAATGCTGCTACCTTTTCTGATATTCTTCGGCTTTTGGTATAAGTGAATAACTTAAGAATCTTCCTTATTTGAAGTTAAAAGAAAAGGTTGACAAGCCTGTTTATCCGAGGTATATTCTAATCACTTATAATTTTCTGTTAATTAAATCCTTACATTAAAATGACGACTATGATAGGGAGTAATGTAATTATGCACCTAGTGGAGTTTTTCAGTTGATTAGATTAAAAGATATTGCAGAGAAGGTTGGTGTCTCCATTTCTACTGTCTCAAGAGTGATTAAAGATGATAGAAGTAGGAATGTTAATCAGGAAACCAAGAAAAAGGTATGGGATGCAGTGAAGGAATTAGGGTATATACCTAATTTAAATGCAAGGAATTTAGTAACAAACCAAAATTCTGTTGAGAGCAAAAAAAGAACAATGAAAATTGGCTGGGTCGCTGATCCAAAAGCGGCTGAGTTCAACCCCTATTTCTCCAATATTTATTCTGGTATAAACGAAACGCTTGATAAGTTAAACTATACTTTAATTAATATTTACAAGGATGAATTAGCGGATGAATCAAGACTTCTTAAGATGATTCATGAATCAGGTATTGAAGGAATTATTCTAGTAGATAGAATCGATGAAAATACTCTTAAGTTTTTAAAAAAATATTTACCAGTAGTGGGATTAGATTTTTATTATTCTGAGGAAACAATTACAATTATCGACTATGACCGTAAAGAGGCCGCTAAAATGGCGGTTGAACATTTAATTAAGCAAGGACATGAGAAAATAGGCTTTATTGGTGGAGGTGCCGGACCAAGAAATGAAAATCTAGCAGTAGAAAAAAGATTTCAGGGTTATTTAACCGCACTAGAAGAGGCCGGAATTGAATTTAAAGAAAATTGGATTATAGATACTGGATGGCTTTTAGAAAATAGTTATGAAGGCATGAAAAAACTTTTGAAAGAGCAATGTGAAATACCTACCGCTATGTTTTGTGCGAGTGATTTAATGGCCATCGCAGCAATGCGAGCTGTATTTGAAAATAATATGAAAGTGCCGGACGATATTGCATTTATAGGTTTTGATAATATTGAAATGGCAAAATACTCCACGCCACCACTTACATCTATTGGTATACCAAAGTATGAAATTGGTGAACTGTCAGCTAAAACAATTGTAGATAAAGTGGAAGGTAAATTAAATATTCCCGTAAAAATACTCTTACCATTCGAGCTTATTGTACGAGAGTCTTCTGAAAAATAGTAATTTTATCGATGATATTTCTATGAGTGTCAGGAAAACGTTTGGATAATATTGTGATAATATTTCCAGATATAAAAATATAATAATAAATAGGAGTGTTAAAACTATGGAAACAGTGAGAATAGGGATCATTGGAGCAGGATTAAGAAGTGGAATTGCGAAGAATTGGCATAACCCAGGAGGTAAGTCGGTAGTTGTAGGGGCAGCAGATATTTCTGAGGAAAGGTTACAAAAGTTTTTGAAAGCGGTTAATCCGGATGCTTTTACAACGAAAGATTATCATGAGTTATTAAAGCGTGATGATGTAGATGCGGTCGCGGTTTTATCTCCGGACTATTTACATGAGGAACATGCGATTGCAGCATTGAAGGCGGGTAAGCATGTTTACTGTGAAAAACCGCTTGCCATCACTGTAGAAGGATGCGACCGAATTATCGAGGCATCTAAAAATTACGGGAAACATTTAATGGTCGGGTTTAATATGCGCTATATGAGTATGTACCAAACGATGAAAGGTATCGTTGATTCTGGTGTGATTGGTGATATTAAAGCGGTTTGGGTTAGACATTTTGTTGGATGGGGTGGATATTTTTATTATCACGATTGGCATGGTACGTCTAAAAATACGACCTCGCTGTTATTGCAAAAAGGTTCACATGACTTAGATGTCATTCACTGGATAACTGGAAAATACACAAAAAAAGTGTCTGCATTTGGTAGTCTTGACTTCTTTGGGGGAGATAAACCTAATGATTTAACATGCCCCACTTGTGATCTAAAAGATACTTGTACTGAATACAGTCCACATACCTTAACCCAATGCGCATTTCGTGAAGAAATTGATGTGGAAGATAATAATATGGTGATGATGGAGCTTGAAGGTGGCATAAAGGCATCTTATTTACAATGTCACTTCACGCCTGATTATCAAAGGAATTATACGTTTATTGGAACAAAAGGGAGAATTGAAAACTCAGAATTGGAAGGGAAAGTATATGTTCGTACGAGAAAGTCCAACTCGTGGAATGAGTTAAGTGATGTCACATATGACATTAAAAAAGAAGAAGGTAGTCATGGAGGAGCAGATCCGAAAATTACAGAGGATTTTGTCAATCTTGTTCTTTACAATAAGCAGCCGTTAACTACTCCATTTGCAGGGAGAATGAGTGTAGCGGTAGGCTGTGCAGCGACAGAATCTATTCGCGCGGGTGGCAAGGTGGTAGATATCAGTCAAAGCACAGTTATGAGCTGAAAACAGGTTTGAGAGGAAGTGATAGAATGAAAGATTTACAAACAAACAACTCCAGTGTCGGAAATTTGCAAAACCAACCCAAAATACCGGTAAAAGCTAATAGAAAAATAGGAGCAAGACTTTGGAAAGAACGTTATCTTTATTTATTACTATTGCCAGGGCTCTTGTATTTTATCGTTTACAGGTATGTTCCGATGGCGGGAAATATTATCGCTTTTCAAGACTTTAGTGCCTTTCAAGGATTTATTCATAGTGAGTGGGTAGGGCTGAAACATTTTAAAACTATTTTTGAGGACAAAGAGGTCATTAGGGTATTGTGGAATACCCTATACCTCTCCTTTCTGCAAATTGTCTTTGCCTTTCCAGTTTCTATTATATTGGCCATCATGTTAAACGAGGTCAGAAACGGTACATATAAACGAATCATTCAATCAATCGTATATTTGCCTCACTTCCTATCATGGGTAGTTGTGGTTGGGATTGCGACAATCTTATTGAAATCAAACGGGATTGTAAATGGTTTCCTTAGCAGCGTTTTCGGCATGGAATCCATTGCCTTTTTGCAGGATCCTCAGTGGTTTATGCCTTTAATCGTCTTAGAGGTTATTTGGAAGGAATCTGGTTGGGGAACGATTATTTTTCTTGCTGCTCTCTCAGGTATTAGCCCCACATTGTATGAAGCCGCAGATGTCGATGGTGCTAATCGCTGGCGGAAGATTTGGCATATTACGTTGCCAGCTCTTCGCAGTACAATTATTATCTTATTAATACTCAGACTAGGAAGTGTATTGGACGTTGGCTTTGAGCAAATTTACTTAATGTTAACACCATTTACGATGGAAGTTGGAAATGTACTTGATACTTTCGTTTACTTCAAAGGGATTCAGAACTCTGATTTCAGTTTTGCCACGGCAGTTGGATTATTTAAATCATTAATTGGCTTCATATTAATCGTTGGCGCGAATCGTTTGGCGAAAAGATTTGGCGATGAAGGAGTCTATTAAGAAAGGAGGGTGCACTAGTGCTAAATAAACAAACGAAGTCGGAAAAGATTGTCGATAAACTTAATATGCTAATTCTTGCTCTAATAGCCCTTGCAATGTTATTTCCTTTCTATTATATGTTCGCTGTTTCATTTGCAACATATGAAGAGTTTGTACAAAGTGATTTGCTTCTATTTCCAAAAACATGGGTATTGGATGCCTATGCATACATTTTAGGATCAAAAGAATTCATGCGGTCGTTAGGAGTAACCATTTTTATAACAGTAGTAGGTACACTTGTAAGTTTATTATTAACGGCAATGATGGGTTATGCACTATCAAGAAATATTCTCGGTCAAAAAATATATTTATTCCTTGTTCTATTTACTTTTGTATTTGGCGCGGGGATGATACCTACATATATGGTTGTACAAGCGACTGGATTAATGGATTCATTATGGGCGCTTATTATACCAACTGCTATTAGCTCATTTAACTTAATCGTTATGAGGCAATTTTTCGTCAATTTACCAGATGATTTAACAGAAGCAGCCATTGTAGATGGCGCAAATGATCTGCAAATTTTCGGGAAAATCATCCTGCCTCTTTCCAAACCAGCATTGGCTGCATTTGGCTTGTTTTATGCAGTGGGTATATGGAACTCATATTTTACGGCGCTTTTATATTTGAGTGACCCTGCAAAATGGACCATTCAGGTTGTGCTTAGACAGATTGTTATATTAAATCAGGGAAACCTTGTTGATGCAGGAGCACAAGTGGGAATGTCAAATCCACCTCCAGCTGAAACGATAGGTATGGCAGCTATCTTAATCGCAACTATACCTATTTTAATTGTTTATCCGTTTCTGCAAAAACACTTTGCGAAAGGGGTGATGTTAGGATCTGTAAAGGAATAGAACTTAGGAGGCATTCTGAAGGTTTTAAATGAGAAGATTTAGAGGGGGCATACTGATGAAACGTTTATTATTACCTTTATTATCTATTATTCTTTTAGTAGGAATACTCGGTGCTTGTTCATCGAAAGATAAAACTAATTCATCTAGCAAAGATGGCGAGATGGAAATTACATGGTTTGATGGAACATGGGAGACGCCTGTTCCTGAGTCTGGGAATGAAGGGGTAAAAAGTATTAATGAAAAGTTCAATATTTCCTTTAAACCGCAATACATTCCATTTGATTTATATGAAGATAAGTTAGCTGTTAAAATGGCTTCTGGAGATATTCCAGATGTGATCGGTGATGAGGGGGCAGGTGTAAACTTTGTTAAGTGGGCCAAACAAGGTGCATTTTTGCCACTAAATGATTATTTGAACGAGTATGAAACATTTAAGGCTATTCCCGATTCTGTATGGGATGCAGTTAGTGTCGATGGCAATAAATTTGCGATTCCACTTTATTTCCCTGCGAGCGGGGGGAAAAAACCAGTTATTCGAAAAGATTGGTTAGATAAACTAGGATTAGAGATACCTACGAATTTTGAGGAATTGATCGAAGTAGCTACTGCGTTTGCAACACAAGACCCAGATGGAAATGGTAAGGATGATACTGTTGGTTTAGGTCTTGCTAAAGGAATGGTATATGATCCTTCATTTGGTACATACTGGAGCAGTACTTGGTACCATAAAAATGCAGACGGTCAGTTAATTCCTGGCCATATTTCTGAAGGGAATAAAGAAAAAATTACTGCCCTTAATGAATTGCATAAAGCAGGTGCCCTTGATAAGGATTGGTCAGTAAAACCTTATAATGACGTATTTAAAGATTTTAACGCCGGTAAAGTAGGAATTTGGTATGAACAACCAGGTGCGGGAAAGGGAGCCCAACCTCAGAGTCTTGATTTATCTACATTAAAGAAATCTGCTCCTGAAGCGGAAATCGCAGCTATTCCTCCTTTTGAGGCACCAGATGGCTCAAAAGGTTTTGTTGGAGGTAGCAGTTACTACAGAATTTGGATGCTAAATGCAAAATTGAAAGATAACCCAGAAAAGGTGAAACGGATCTTAGAAATGATGGATTATATGGCCACATATGTTCCGGCAGCAGAACAAACGCCAGATAATGAATACTTTGATTGGACAATGGGTGGAGAAGGAAAAGGCTATACAATGGAAGATGGTGTAGCAAAAAATACAGAAGAATTTAGTAAATATGCCCCTCTTGCTTATTTTAACCAGAAACAAGGTGGTTGGAAAGAGGGAGAAAAATCAATGAAGGATTATGAAGCGCAATCCTTAGAACCAGAAGCGAAGGAATTTAATAAAATTATGAGTGATATGTTATTAGATTCAGACTTCTATATTAACCCGGTAGGACGGATACATTCAACTGCTTACAACGAAAAAATGGATAAATTAACGGAATTTGCTACAAATGAACTATCTAAAATGGTTGTTGGGCAAAGATCAATTTCCGACTGGGATAAGTTCGTTGAAGAGTATTTATCCAAGGGCGGGGAAGAGGTTATTACTGATGTTAATAAACTATTAAAAGAAGAAGATATTGAGGGTGAATGGGTTAACTCGAAATAAACGATTTAAGGGCTCCCGAAGGAGTAATTCTACATTGCATGTTGGCTATTGCTAATCGAGGGACTATAATAGAAAAACTCCATTTTCGGGACTAAAGAAAGAACAAATTCCTCTGATGACGCATCAGGGGAATTTGTTTACCAGTTGTCTTTTACACCATGCCTAGGAAGTGAAGTTGTGAAAAACTTAAATATCTTGTGTTCCAAGTGACTAGTACTATTGGTATAGCTAGGAAGGAAAAGTGGAGAAACATGAAGCCAAATATCGTATTAATGGTAGTGGATCAAATGCGTGGAGATTGTATGAGCATACTTGACCACCCAGTTGTTGATACGCCTAATATTGACCAATTAGCCCGAAATGGTGTTTTATTTTCAAATGCATATTCAGCAACGCCCACATGTGTCCCGGCAAGAGCGGCTTTATTAACAGGGATGTCGCAAGCTGCGAATGGCAGGGTTGGGTACGAAGACAAAGTGCTATGGAATTATACACATACATTACCTGGAGAATTAACGAAAGCCGGATATCATACTCAAGCTGTAGGGAAAATGCATGTCTATCCACCAAGAAACTTATGTGGATTTCACCATGTAGTATTGCATGATGGTTATCTATTTTACAATCGATACAAGCACCAACAGCCAGAAACGGAATCATTCAATTATAGCGGTGACGATTATTTGCCATGGTTAAAGCAACAAGCGGGGGTGCAAGTCGATTTAAATGATCTCGGTCTTGATTGCAACGCATCCACAGTCGCGCGACCTTGGCATTTACCCGAAGCATTACATCCTACAAACTGGGTAGTGTCCGAGTCAATTGATTTTCTACGGAGAAGGGATACAACAAAACCATTCTTTTTAAAAATGTCTTTTGTAAGGCCGCATCCACCATTTGATCCTCCGCAAGCATTTTATGAGATGTATAAGGACTTGGATCTGCCAGAACCAGCTGTAGGTGAGTGGGCAGAGTATGAGGATCGAGATCGAAGCGGCTTCGATCCGACTGTGTTAAGAGGAAAGGTTCCAAAAATCCGCTTCAAAAAAGCACAAGCTGCATACTATGCGCTTATTACACATATTGATTATCAAATTGGAAGATTCATGTCTTCATTAAAGGAGCATGGCGTATTGAATAATACGATTATCATGTTTGTATCAGATCACGGGGAACTATTGGGTGATCATCACTTTTATAGGAAAGCACTACCATACGAAGGGAGTGCTAAAGTTCCATTTATCCTTTCTGACCCTGGAAATAATTTAAATATTAAGAGGAACCAGACAGTAGACCAAGTGGTAGAGCTTCGAGATATAATGCCAACGTGTTTGGCCGTTGCAGAAGTTAATACCCCAAAAAATGTAGATGGAAAAAGTGTCATCCCACTCTGTAAGGGAGAAAGAGCATGGCGTGAATATCTCCACGGAGAGCATATATATGGAGTATATTCACATCAATATGTAACAGATGGTAAGGAAAAGTATATTTGGTTTACGCAAACAGGCATGGAACAATTATTTAATCTTCAAGAAGATCCAACAGAGCTTGTAAACCTAGCGGGTAACGCGGAAAGCCAGGAACGTTTGAAATACTGGAGAGATATATTAATTAGTGAGTTGAAAACGCGAGAAGAAGGCTATACAGATGGCGATCATTTAGTAGTAGGTAGAAAATCGAAGCCTGTATTGGACTGTTTGCTTGAGGCGATTAATATACAAAAGCAATAAGAATCGAGGCAGAAGTCTAGTTCAATTTTTTATATCATAATGGAGGGATGGACATGTCCAGTCAGACTCTTGAGCGCTTTTTAGAAGAAAACTTAGCTAATTTACGACACCAGGGGCTTTATAACGAAATAGATACCCTTGAAAGTGCAAATGGTCCTATGATTAATTTAGATGGAAAAAGTAAAATCAATTTATCTTCCAATAACTATCTTGGCCTTGCAACAGATGAGCGGCTAAAAAAAGCTGCGATTGATGCTATCGACAAATGGGGTGCCGGAGCGGGGGCAGTCAGGACGATTAATGGTACATTGGAACCTCACATTAAGCTTGAGGAAATGCTAGCAGAATTTAAAGGAACAGAATCGGTAATATCTTACCAATCCGGATTTAATTGTAATATGGCGGCTATTTCCGCAGTAATGGATAAAAATGATGCCATTTTATCGGATGAATTAAATCATGCATCAATCATTGATGGATGCCGATTATCTAAAGCAAAGATCATTCGTGTAAATCACTCAGATATGGATGATTTACGAAAAAAGGCTAAAGAGGCAAGGGATTCCGACCAATATAATAAAATCATGGTCATTACGGATGGCGTTTTTTCTATGGACGGAGATATTGCTAAACTTCCCGAAATTATTGAGATTGCTGAAGAATTTGACTTGATTAGCTATGTGGATGATGCTCATGGATCCGGTGTACTTGGTAAAGGAACAGGCACGGTGAAGCATTTCGGTCTCCAAGAGAAGGTCGACTTTCAAATTGGAACATTGTCAAAAGCGATTGGCGTTGTCGGAGGCTATGTAGCGGGGAGAAAGGATTTAATTGATTGGCTTAAAGTTAGATCACGTCCATTCTTATTTTCCACTGCAGTCACTCCAGCAGATGCTGCAGCTGCAACGAAGGCAATTGAACTTTTAATGGAGAGCACTGAATTACATGATCGTCTTTGGGAAAATAGTCATTATTTAAAAAAGGGCTTAAAAGCATTGGGTTTTAATGTTGGTAACAGTGAAACACCGATTACACCATGTATAATCGGCGATGAAAAAACAACACAAGCATTCAGCAAACAGCTTTATAAGGAAGGTGTCTATGCTAAATCAATTGTTTTTCCAACAGTTCCAAAAGGGACAGGGCGTGTTCGTAATATGCCAACAGCTGCTCATACGACAGAAATGCTTGATCATGCAATTGCAATTTATGAAAAGGTAGGCAAAGAAATGGGAGTCATTTAATTCTATTGTGAATGATAATAGACGGAATCTTCAACAGGGGGAAGTCCGATGAAAAAGATATTAGTAACCGGTGCTTTAGGTCAAATCGGTGCAGAGTTAATTGTCAAGTTACGTAATGTATATGGAGCAGAAAATGTAATAGCCACAGATATTCGAACATACAGATGTGAGGGATTTTTATCTGGACCATTCGAAATGTTGGATGTGGCGGAGGGCAATCGTATGTTTGAACTTGCCAAAAAATATCAAGTTGATACGATTATTCATTTAGCAGCGCTACTTTCGGCAACTGCTGAAGCGAAGGCACTTGCTGCATGGAATTTGAATATGGGTGGATTAGTAAATGCACTGGAAACAGCACGGGAGCTTGAATTACAATTTTTTACTCCAAGTTCAATTGGTGCATTTGGTCCATCTACCCCAAAAGAAAAGACACCGCAAGATACCATTCAACGGCCAACCACGATGTATGGTGTGAATAAAGTATCCGGTGAACTGCTTTGTGATTATTATTATGCGAAATACGGTGTCGATACACGAAGTGTTCGGTTTCCTGGATTAATCTCATATGTTGCCCCACCAGGAGGAGGCACGACAGACTATGCAGTTGAGATTTTTTACGGTGCTGTAGCAAAGGAAAAGTACACTTCCTTTATTGATAAAGGAACATATATGGATATGATGTATATGCCAGATGCATTAAAGGCAATCATCGATTTGATGGAAGCGGATTCAAGTAAGTTGAAACATCGTAATGCCTTTAATATTACCGCCATGAGTTTTGATCCAGAGGAAATTGCGGCTGAAATCCGCAAGCATCTTCCAGAATTCGTGCTGAATTATGCGGTGGATCCAGTTCGTCAGGCGATAGCCGACAGTTGGCCAAACTCAGTTGATGACTCTGCCGCTCGAGAAGAATGGAATTATGATGCTACATATGACTTGGCAAGGATGACAAGTCATATGTTAGAAAAAATTACTATAAAAGATGGGACCAAGGAGTGGGCTTAGCTTGAAAAAACAGGTTAGGCGGATGAGCTAATCATTCGCTTAACCTGTTTATCATTGCTCCCATAAAAATTCAGCTATCAATTGGTCAACATATAAATGTTCATGTAATCCGAAATGAGTAGCTTTCTGGTCATGTATGGTTACTTCGTTAAATTGATCTTGTTTTACGATATCGCGATTGCCTAACGCACTTTGTTGGGAAACAAGGCCGTCCCCAGTCGATGGATCGGAGATTACACCTACTATAGATAGAACTTTAATATTGGCGGGAAATGATTCTTTATTATCTATCAGTAATCTTAATCCAATAGAACCCACTCTTAGATCCTTAAGTGCTTCTCCGTAATTAAGTTCAAAATAATCCTCATGATCTATTCCTTTAAAGGGGCTTCCGATCGTCACTAGCTTCAAAGTTTTAGGGTATGATTCATGACCATTTACTGTTTCTAGATAATTAGTTAGAGCTAGTCCACCCATGGAATGCCCAACTAGATTTATCTCGTGAACATTGTAACGGTCCTTTAATATTTTCATTATATTTTGCAACCACTTAGTTTGGTCATTAATACGTGCACGATTATTTTCAAATATCACTTGAATGAAAGGATTATCTTTCTCCTCAGATAACGTTCCTTTTAAAGAAATTCGTCCATTTTTACTAACGCGACAGACAAGCATTTTTTCGCCCCATTGTTGATCCGACATTCGTGATAACATAGTGGAAAAAGAGCGCTCACTACCTTTATAGCCATGGACAAAAAGTGTAGGCACCACTGCTGGCTGTTCGGCGGCAAATTTTTTATCATCCATCATTTTGGGGCGAAACAAGACGAGCCCGATAATTAAGGCGATGATAAAGAATAGACCGATGCTTCGATGTTTAGTGTTCATTATTAACCCCCTGTATTCTACCTATATATATTAGCACATTATGGGATATGCTAGGGGAGAATATTGTATATATTTTGAGCGTAACTCTGTAATGGACACATCCAAGCATAACTGCATAGGCTAAATGGAATCATTTAAAAACAGGAGTGAAGATATGAACAGTAATATACTGAGATATTTTGCTGGTGGCAATACCGCAAAGGGATTTTATAGTTTATACGATTCGAATCTCGCGGAATTAGAACGGGTCTTTATTTTGTCCGGAAAATCTTCCAAAGAAAAGTCTTATATTATTGAACAACTTTTGCAAAAGTGGGCTGTGGAAGGCTATCCTTTGGAGGTGATCCATCGCGCCGATGACCCACAACATGTGGAAGGACTTATTATTCGCCAGCTTGGCGTAGCAGTTATGGATGGCGATCTGCCACGATCGATTGGAAAGGACTATGTAGGCTCACATTGGGAAACGATGGATATAGATCAGGCATATCGCACAGCCAATCTAGATGGGAAAATAGTTGAAATTAATCGGTTAAACGAACAAGTGGAAACGGCATTCAGCAGTGCTTATCAATCGTATGCAAAAGGATTGCGTGTGCATGATGACTGGGAGCGAATATATATTGGGCAAATGGATTTTGAAAAAGCTAATAATACAGCAAACAAATTCATAGAGAAGTTATTCAAACAAAGTAAGAATGTAAAAACAGATTCACATATCATGCACCGTTTTCTTGGAGCGGCAACTCCAGAGGGACCAGTTGATTTCGTCGATAATATTACGGATGGATTAGAAGCTAGGTATTTCTTGAAAGGTCGGGCAGGTACTGGGAAATCAACATTTTTGAAAAAGTTAGTACATGAAGCAAAGGTACGTGGATATGATCTTGAAGTATACCATTGTGGATTTGATCCAGAAAGTCTCGATATGGTGCTTGTTCGTGAGCTTGGATGGGCTGTATTTGATAGTACGAAACCACATGAATATTTTCCAACCAGTCCAGGAGATGAAATAATTGATATGTATGAGTTAACAGTAACCCCAGGGACCGATGAAGCATTTGCAACGGAAATTGCTAAAATAGAGGCGGAATATCGCAAGTTTATGGATGTTGGTAAAAAATATCTTTCTGAAGCGAAGAGTTATCAAAATGAGCTAGAAAGAATGTATTGCGAAGTGACAAATCAGTCCCAGTTAGATGTGATTTTGTTTGAGCTGGATGGTGAAATTCACGAGCTTGCTAATGAACGCAAATAAGAATGACCTTCTTGCTACTTTGAGAAGGTTTTTTCAGTGATGTATGCTTCCATCATTTCGTAGAGGCTATACAATCACCATTACTGCAGGACGCTGTGGTCTTAGCGCATAATTCAGTAAGTACATGGATGTGACGGCAGGGATTGATCCAACAAAGAATCTCCTTGGTTATTAACACTGTTTTTTATATGATTACAACTGTTTTTCAAACACATATAACTGAATAGTCAATCTATAATTAGGAAGGAGTCCAACCGTGATACAACTAAATGAAAGGGTTTTCAACAGAGGGGAGTGTAGAAAAAGCATTGATCTAATAAAATGAAGGACGGTGTATGGAATGTTCTTAAAAAAGTCTTTTTTTGGTAGACAAGCATTGTCTGTGGCTTTGGTCATACCTTTAATTCTTACAAGTTTCGGTGCAACATCTGGAGCTAGTACTAAGGATCCCATAAGTAAGGTGAAAAGTATGCAAATGGAGTATTTGGATAGGGGATTGATAGCAACAGCCACTTCCGAAGGTGTATTTTTAAGCTGGAGATTGGCTGCGAATGAAGTAACTGGCTATGGAGAAGGTGGCATGGTAGGTGCCGATTTTAATATTTATCGTGACGGAAAACAGATCACCACTGTCAGCGATAGTACAAACTATCTAGATCAAGATGGAACGTCAGCCTCTGAGTATCATGTTAGAGCTGTAATCAATGGAAAGGAAGTAGATGAAAGTGCAACGGCCAAGCCTTGGGCAAATGAATATTATGATTTGTCATTACAAAAGCCGAAAGACGGAATAACGCCCGCTGGTGAGGCATACACATATTCCGCTAATGATATGAGCGTAGGAGATGTCGATGGGGATGGTCAATACGAATATTTCGTTAAATGGGACCCATCAAACTCCAAAGATGTGTCGCAAATTGGTTATACAGGAAATGTTTATATTGATTGCTATACATTTGATGGAACGTTGTTATATAGAATTGACTTGGGTGTAAATATTAGAGCAGGTGCGCATTATACTCAATTTTTAGTATACGACTTTGATGGCGATGGAAAAGCTGAAATGATGTTTAAGACAGCACCAGGTACAAAAATTATTAATTATGATAAAAACGGTAACGTTACATCAGAAAAATATATTACTATGCCAAAAGGGGATATAAAAGCAGGTTATAGTAACGAAGATGATTACCGTATGAGTAAAGATGATTATTATAACCATATTGTAAAGATGTTCATGGGTTGGCATAAGCATGATGAGGTTGTCAATGGAAACTGGCCAAATACGCTGGAGTCAGCTTTTGGCATTGAAAATAAATACAAATATCCTTTATCAAAAGAAAATGCTGAACAATTGGCGGATTATTTTATCGATGATTATGCTCCAAGCAGGAGTAGTCGAAATGAATTAAGAAAATTTGAAGGTTTTATTTTGGACGGCCCCGAATATATGACTGTTTTTGAAGGTGCTACAGGTAAGGAGCTTGAAACGATTCATTATAAACCTGGACGACATGATGATGGACTCATGTGGGGAGATTATGCCATGTCAAGAATTGAACCAGGTAACCGAGTGGATCGTTTTCTCGCTGGTGTTGCTTATCTTGATGGTGAAAATCCTGCAGCGATATTTGCTAGAGGATACTACACTAGAGCGAATCTTGTTTCATATAGCTGGAATGGCAAGAAACTCAAGGAAATTTGGCATGTTGACAGTGGTTGGACCCCTATGACCAATCCATTCAACGACGGTCCTCATGGGAGAGATGGAACAGATCCCGAATTTGCAACACTTACGACACAAGGTGCCCATTCCTTAAGTACTGCAGATGTGGATGGCGACGGGAAGCAAGAAATCATTTATGGTGGAGCGACCATCAACAATGATGGAACTTTACTGTACAGTTCGATGGATGTCATGCCACCAGAAAGTGCAGATCCGGGGGCAGTAGCAAGGCTTGGTCATGGGGATGCATTACATGTAGCAGATATTGATCCCGATAGGCCTGGTCTAGAAATTTTCATGGTACATGAAGGCGGTCCATGGGCACCTTATGGATATGCTTTACGTGATGCTAAAACAGGTGAGATTATATACGGCGGTTACACTGGAAAAGATACTGGTCGTGGCATGGTAGGAGACGTCGATCCTGATCAGCACGGTATAGAAACATGGGCTGTTGGATTATGGACGGCTAATGGTGAACAGATCAGCACGAATGCTCCTGGTACGAACATGAATATTAAATGGTCGGCAAATATGACGACACAAATAGTCGGGGGTTCAGGCAACGCAACTACTACTATCGATGATTGGAAAAAAGGCAGATTGTTAACTGCTTCGGGAACAAGAACCAATAATGGTACAAAAGGCAACCCTTCTTTAGTTGCTGATATATACGGTGACTGGAGAGAAGAACTTCTCGTTAGAACAGAGGATAGCTCAGCAATTCGTATTTACTTGAGTACAGAATTAACAGATCGCAAATTATATACACTTATGCATGATGCACAGTATAGAACAGGAATTGCATGGCAGAATGTTACCTATAACCAGCCTGCATATCCAAGCTTTTATTTTGCGTCAGATATTGATTGGGGGAAGGTGCCTATTCCTACCTTGCGTACACCAGCAGCGCTTACTGTAATAGGAAGTCTGATGGATCAATATCAAGATAGTGGTGAATTAACGGGTCCGCTTGCTTCTCAATTAGATAATAGTTTCAAACAAGTAATACATCATGCGGAAAAAGGATCTGAAAAAAATGCGATCAAATTTATGGAAAAGTTTATTTCGCAAATAGATCACAAAACAAAGCAAACGAACATATCCCCAAGAGCAAAGCGTAACTTGACTTATCACGCTCAAATGTCAATTGATATGTGGAGGGCAACAGGAAATAAATAGTGTATTAGAATTCAACTTTGAGGTTGTTCTGTATTTGGCTTAGCCAATGGGACAACCCTTTTTGTTAACAAAAAAGTATTGTCTTGGCCTATGCGGTTATTCCGGTATTCATTTCATCTCTTAATCTAATCCGATTTTCGTCTTCTGCCACCTCTTTTTTGCTATAATAGATATATCGATTAACAGGAGGTTTGTCCATTGTTAACAAAGGCAAAAGGCCTGCTACATACTCATTTCGGCTATGACGAGTTCCGAAAAGGGCAGGAAGATATTATTCAAAAAATTATGAATGGGAAAGATACGCTCGGTATTATGCCGACGGGCGGTGGGAAATCGGTTTGTTACCAAGTTCCTGCGATGCTGCTACGTGGTGTAACGATTGTTATATCCCCATTAATATCATTAATGAAAGACCAAGTGGATGCTTTGGAGAAAACAGGTATCCCATCAACATATATTAATAGCGCGATTACAGGAGAAGAAATGCAACAGCGACTTGCGGGTATTTACAATGGTGAATATAAGCTTGTTTATATTGCTCCGGAAAGACTTGAAACCCCGTCATTTTTGCGCCTTCTTGAAGGAATTCATGTTTCGCTTATCGCAATTGATGAAGCACATTGTATTTCACAATGGGGTCACGATTTTAGACCTAGTTATTTAAATATTAAACAATTAATTGGTAGAATTCAGCCAAAACCTACTGTTTTAGCATTGACTGCTACAGCGACACCGCATGTGAGTGATGATATTTGTAAGGTTCTGCATATTGATGAGCAAAATACTGTTATTACTGGATTTGAGCGGGAAAACTTGCATTTTCAAGTTGTAAAAGGCCAAGACAGAGACAGCTATTTGCTCGATTATCTAGATAAAAATAAAGGACAGGCAGGGATCATCTATGCGGCAACGAGAAAAGAAGTAGATCGTGTTCATCACTTTTTAGAAGCAAGAGGATTTGCAGCGGGGAAATATCATGCGGGAATATCAGAAAAAGAGCGTAATACGTATCAAGAAAGATTTTTATATGACAATACTACAATCATGGTCGCGACAAATGCTTTTGGCATGGGTATAAATAAATCCAATGTGCGATTTGTTATCCATTATCATATCCCGCGTAATATGGAAGCATATTATCAAGAAGCAGGGAGAGCAGGTCGTGATGGAGAAGAGAGTGCATGTATATTATTATTTTCTCCGCAGGACACGCATATTCAGTCCTTTTTAATTGAGCAATCGGATATGGATGAAGGTCGTAAAGAAAATGAATATGCAAAGCTGAGACAAATGGTTGCTTATGGTCATACAGAATCATGTTTACAACAATATATTCTTCATTATTTTGGTGAAGAAAATGCACCAGAATGCGGAAAATGCGGAAGTTGTACGGATGATCGCGAGCAAGTAGACGCAACGCTAGAAGCGCAAATGGTTCTATCATGTATTCGACGCATGAATGAACGATTTGGGAAAACGATGATCACGAAGGTACTCACAGGTTCTGGTGATAAGAAGATTAAGGGGTTTCGACTTGATCAAATATCAACATATGGAATTATGAAAGATAAGACACAAAAGGATGTTAATGAGTTTATTGACTTTTTGACTGCTGAAGGATATTTAAAGCCTACTGATGGTGCATATCCTGTCTTAATGCTAACGGAAAAGTCCGGGAATGTTCTCAGAGGAACGGAACCAGTATTGCGTAAGGAAAAAGTTCGTATCGCTCAAATTGTGGAAGACAATGCGCTATTTGAAAAATTACGTGCATTGAGAAAAGAGATTGCTGAAACGGAAAAAGTACCTCCATACATTATTTTCTCCGATGTGACATTACGGGAAATGAGTGCCTTCTTGCCAAGAACTGAGCAAGATCTTCTACAGATAAAGGGTGTCGGGGAACGAAAATTGGAAGCATATGGGATGGGATTCCTAGATGTGATTAACTCCTATTGTGAAGAAAATGGTATTGAACAAACAATATCGATAAATCGCGCTGGAAGTGGAACAAAGCGCTCAAGCTCAAATAGCGGAAAAGAACAAAGTCACCATATATCTTATCAATTGTTACAAACAGGCTTATCTATTTCAGAAATAGCAGCAGAGAGAGAAGTGGCTGAGAGAACGATTGAAGGTCATTTAATTAAATGCTCTGACGAAGGAAAAGAGATAGACTGGGGTGCATTTATCCCTTCAGAATACGAGTCATTGATTGAAGCTGCTGCAAACGAAGCTGGAACGGCCAGACTAACACCGATTAAAGAACTTTTACCCGATGAAATCAGCTTTTTCATGATTAGGGCGTATGTGCAGAAACAATAGGAAAATCGTAGATGGATGGAATTTTCGCTGAGTGGCCAGTAGAACCTATGAGTGGCTCATAACGGAAGCTGAGTGGCCAGTAAAACCTATGAGTGGCTCATAACGGAAGCTGAGTGGCCAGTAAAACCTATGAGTGGCTCATAACGGAAGCTGAGTGGCCAGTAAATCCCATGAGTGGCTCATAACAGAAGCTGAGTGGCCAGTAAAACCTATGAGTGGTTCATAACAGAAGCTGAGTGGCCAGTAAAACCTATGAGTGGCTCATAACGGAAGCTGAGTGGCCAGTAAATCCCATGAGTGGCTTATAACAGAAGCCTAGTGGGCAGTAAACTCATAAGGCTTATAACGGAAGTCGAGTGGCCAATAAAACTCAGTTGATGATGTGATGGAAGTTATTCACTAGGATTACAGGTATAAGTGTTTCCTAAACTAGTCAAACAGTCATAAAGTTGGCGTGAGCGAACTAACTTGAATAAATGACTGCTAAGACTTTCTTGACAGCCAAAGGGTACAGACTCTCAAAGTCTGTACCCTTTTAATTATTTCTTTTTTCTTATCAAGCGATGTTCTTTTTGCAGGCCATTTACGATGGATATACACATCAGCACTAATATGACCGTAAATGGTAAAGCTGCGACAAGGGAGGCGGTTTGCAGTCCTTCTAACCCACTTGCGATTGTTAAAACAGCGGCAATTGCAGCGATCAGTACACCCCAAATGACACGAACAATAATAGGCGGGGTTGGCATACCATTTGTCGTCATACTTCCGAGAATATAAGAAGCAGAATCTGCGGAAGTGATTAAGAAAGTAAAGATTAAAATAATGGCCATTATAGATAATGGATAACTAAACGGTAATTCATTAAATGTGGAGAACAGTGCAGATGTGACATCATTATTTACATCACCCGCGATATTTGTTCCCTTAAACAAATCCATATGAAGCGCTGTACCACCAAATACAGCAATCCATAATAATGAAATAAGTGGTGGAATAATCAATACACCCATGATGAATTCTCTAATAGTTCTACCACGTGAAACCCTTCCGATAAACGCCCCAACGAACGGGGACCAAGAGATTGTCCAAGCCCAATAAAAGATCGTCCACTCACGTATCCATGTATCCCCAGTATAAGGAGATAGGCGCAAACTATATTCAATAAAATGCGTGACATAGTCACCAAGTCCTTGCGTAAATGTATTAAGAATAAAGACAGTTGGTCCAGTAATAAACACGTATAACATAATAATAAACACTAAAGCGAGGTTAATATTACTAAGCCACTTTATCCCTTTATCTAACCCAGTAATAGAAGATAAAAGATAACAAATAAGCATCACGACGACGATACCAAGATGGGTTGAAATATTATTACTAAATCCAAATACAGTCGTAAGTCCGCCATTAATTTGCATAATCCCAAGTCCAAGAGAAGTGGCCACGCCAACAACAGTAGCAATAACCGCTAGCGTATCAATTATCTTTTTTATGGCGCCTGCGCTACGTCGCTTTTTAATAAGGGGCTTTATTGTAGTGGAAATTAATCCATTCTCGTTTTTACGAAATTGAAAAAAGCCAACTGCAAGTCCAACAACGGAAAATATGGCCCACTGGCTCATCCCCCAATGGAAAAAAGAGTAGCCCATGGCGGTCCGAGCTGCTTGACGAGAAAGATCCTCTGTCCCTTGAAATGGACTTGTATAGAAATGACTCATTGGCTCAGCGACTCCCCAAAATACCAGCCCAATGCCAAGTCCACAGGACATCAGCATACCAATCCATGTGAAGAATGGATAATCAGGTGTTGAATCATCCGGCCCTAACTTAATTCTGCCGAACTTACTAACGGCAAGGAATAACAATAATAAAACAAAAAATAATACTGCCAATAAATAAAACCAACCAAATGCGTATGTAGTAAAATTGAATGCTGCGGAAGCACCCTGTTCAAATTTACGCGGCCAAATTGCACCAAATAAAACAACGATTGTAATAAAAATAGCTGAGATCCAAAAAACGGAATTGTTATAAACGGTCTTACTGCCTTTACTCATGTTAACCCCTTCCAACCAAATACTTCTTTTATTTTTAAGTATGACTACTATTAAAGCACACAAGTTTATGAACCGAAAGTGATGTCGATACCCATTTTCAGTTATAGTCATTTATACCCAAATGCAAATCATTCAAACCCCTTAAATAATTCGTTTCTTTGCAATAAGGCGTTTTTTCAGTTAGACTTATTTATAAATATGTGTGGGCGATATCCGAAATAGAAGGAGCTAAAATAAATTGATTAAATGTATTGCATCAGATATGGACGGGACATTATTGAATGCGAACCAACAAGTAAGTGAAGTTACGATTGAGGCTATTAAAGCTGCACAGGAAAGAGGAGTCGATTTCCTTGTTGCAACTGGGAGAGCATATAATGAAGTTCGCTTCGTGCTTGATCAAGCGGGATTAAAGTGTCCTGCAATTTGTGTAAACGGCGGAGAAATTCGTGATGAAAATGGAAATGTACAATTTTCAGTTGGATTGGACGGCCCTGTATCAGAATCGGTTACGAAGGTCTTTAAAGAAGTTAATATGTACTTTGAGCTATATACTCAAGGCGGAACATATACAACAGACCGTGAAAAAGGTATCCAAGCAATTGTGGATATTTACCACACAGCAAATCCTTCCCAAGATGTAGATGAGATCAGATCTTCAGCTAATGAGCGCTTTGAACAAAGGCTAATAGAAGTGATTGATGACTATAATTCCGTTTTTGAAGCGGCAGATTGCCATGTATATAAATTTCTTGCTTTTTCCATGGATGAAGAATTGTTGATGGAAGTAAGCAAACGTTTAGAAGCCATTGATGGAATTGAAGTAACTTCTTCAGGCCGTAATAACCTTGAAATCATGCATTACGACGCTAAAAAAGGTAATGCATTAAAGAGATATACGGAAGCACAGGGCATCTCTCTTGCAGATACGATGGCATTAGGTGACAATTACAATGACTTATCGATGTTGAAAATCGCGGGACTTTCCGTTGCGATGGGTAATGCTGAACAACCAATCAAAGATGCAAGTAAATATGTAACAGCAACGAATGATGAAGACGGAGTTGCTCAAGCTATCATGAGAGCACTAGAGGAAAAATAATAGTACAAAAACACAAACCTAGCCGTCCCTATTGGAGTGCGGCTAGGTTTATTTTAGCGAACGTAATATAATACATCTATTTAGTATTTTTCTTTTTTGCTGCATTTTCTAGCTTGGACTTTGGCTCTTCAGCGAATTCTGTGTCTCCATAACCTTGAGGAGTTACACTAGGAGCTTTCTTACCCCTATTGCTAGAACTTTCTTTTCCTCTAGTATTTTTTTTGCTTTTTCCCATCTTTGCCACCTCCCTTTCAAACCCCTTTAATTGATTTAACTCAGATTGTAGTATTTCCAAACGGAATAAATACACTCCTTACTTCAAATTTTAAAATGAATATAGTTCCGTTTTTTAGTAATTCAGTATAGATAAATATATTAATAATATCTTTAAAAGAACAGAGCCTTAAATGAACGCGGAAACCCCTTGCCCTCACTGAAATGGTACCTGTGGTACAGATACATCGTGGATAGTTGACTAATTAACCTTTTTAGTTAGTTTGAAAAATGTTTGAATTCCACAATTTATGTCTAAAGGAAAAGAAAAGGGAAATGGTAGGTGAAACATATGGATATGACTGAGGTATTTGCAATTATGATGATTATTTTGATTGGTTTGATTACTTTTATTCCAGTTATTTTTTTCATTTGGATCTATGTGTTGGATGGTCGTCAGAAAGAGCATTCGGTGTTAAGGAATTATCCACTGTTAGGCAATATCCGTTATTTGATGGAGAATATTGGACCAGAATTACGCCAATACTTATTCACTAATAATCGTGAAGGGAAGCCTTTTTCGCGGCATCAATACGAAAATGTTGTCAAAGCTGGAAAATATAATGATCGGATTCACTCCTTTGGGTCGGAACGAGACTTTGAAAAACCGGGATTTTACATACGTAATGCCATGTTCCCTCTATTACATGAGGAGCTACGAATAGGCAAAGAACCGAAGGTGGAAACAAAACTATATGAAATTGACCATGAGGGACTTTTTAACAGAAAAGAACATCGAGAAGATCGGGTTGTCGAGCCGCAGCTTTTGTCTGAGGAAGATGCAGTGATCCTTGGTAGGAATACCTGTAGGGAGCCGTTCAAAGTAAAAGGGCTGGTTGGCCAATCTGCAATGAGTTATGGATCGCTTGGAATGAATGCTGTTTCTGCTCTGTCAAAAGGACTTGGACTTGCAGGTGGAACATGGATGAATACAGGAGAAGGCGGGATTTCCAAACATCATTTACGTGGAAATGTAGATATCATTATGCAAATTGGACCGGGATTATTTGGTGTGCGGACGGAAGACGGCCAATTTTCATGGGAACAGTTTAAGAAAAAGAGTGAAATGGTGCAAGTGAAAGCGTTTGAATTGAAGCTTGCACAAGGGGCGAAAACAAGGGGTGGACACGTGCTTGGAGAAAAGGTCACTCCGGAAATTGCCGAGATCCGTAATGTAACCCCGTGGAAAACAGTTGATAGCCCGAATAGATTTCGAGAGTTTAATAATACGAAATCATTAATGCATTTTGTGGAGGAACTAAGAGAGGTTGGCGGAAGACCGGTTGGAGTAAAAATCGTTGCAGGATCAAAAGCGGAAGTAGAGCAATTTGTACACGAAATGGCTGAGCTTGATAAAGTCCCGGATTTTATTACAGTGGATGGAGCGGAGGGTGGGACAGGAGCGACATTTCAGGAGTTATCTGATGCAGCCGGTTTGCCGTTATTCTCCGCTTTACCTTTACTTGATGAAATGTTGAAAAAGTATGGAATTAGAGATAGGTTGAAAATTATCGCAGCTGGAAAGTTAGTTACACCTGATAAGATTGCTTATGCACTTTGTCTTGGAGCAGATCTTGTAAACACTGCCCGCGGCATGATGATTTCAGTTGGATGTATAATGGCGCAGGTTTGTCATAATAATACATGCCCAGTTGGAGTAGCTACAACGGATCCAAAACGGGAAAAAGCACTTGTTGTAGAGGAAAAGATGTACCGAGTTGCCAATTATGTCATTTCACTACGAGAGGGATTGTTCATCCTTGCTGCCGCAGCGGGCGTGGCATCTCCGACAGAGCTATCCGAAGAACATCTCATGTACAGAACACCTTCAGGTCAGCTTATGACGGGGCATGAATTTAAGAAAAGCATGCTTATATTACCACCTGAATTAGCAGAGAAGGATAGTTGATAGAAAGGCTACGCCGTATGATACTGTTGACTCATTTATGGGAAGTCTATGTTTCTCATAAATGAGCCTCCAACAATAATGTTTAACTTATAGTCTATGATAAAATGCTAATAGTGACCTATTACGGACTTAATTATATATCTTTGATAAGTATGTAAATTTAGTCATAACTATGACTTTTATAATAGAGATAAAATGAGGTAAATGCTATTAGTGTTCCCATACCTAGTAGAATGAGGGGTGGAAATACGTTAAAGCATACATAAAGAATACCTGCATTTGCCACGGCAATTCCAATCGTATGAACCGGCCGACCTATTGTAAGCAACATGGAATTTTTGAATGCGTTAAAATATTTTAAATGAACATGCACTGTATTGGAAAACAGGTGGAACGTAAATACAAACATAAACATTCCAATCAGCAAAAAGACGTAAAATAATGGTGAATTTGCATTAGAAAAATAAAAGTAATCAACGATGAGAACGCCCCAAAGCGGTACAATAATGAATCCTATTGTCATACTTCTTATATAGTTATCCTTATAATATTTTACAAAGGAGCGTACCAAAGGGATATCGCTTTCTCCTGTCACCCATTTTCTGATGACACCAAACAGAGCGGTTGTAGCTGGAAAGAAAATAAACGGCGCCAACGCAGCGAGTGTTATAAAATTTATTTGTAGATGTTGTGGTGTTTTAGATAATATCAAATTAAAACTTAAATAAGCGATCGGTATATTAAATAGCAACCATAATATATTTGTAGCGAATAATTTCATTGTCCACACACAAAAGCGATACAATCCATAGATGAGTCCACTTGTTTCCATACAAAAACCTCCGGAGTAATTCATTTATTTTTGATCATATTAGAAAATAAGTAAATTGATTACTTAGAACAGAAAGATATTGACAGTAAATTGGTGTAATGGTATTCTTATGAAAAATAGAAAATAAAAACGTTTTTATACAAAGGAAGGAGATTACAATTAATAATAAAGTTACCATAAAAGATGTCGCAAGAGAAGCGGGTGTTTCGATTTCTACCGTTTCAAATGCTTTAAATGGCGTTGATGTGCTTCATCCTGATACGAGAGAACATATACTCAATGTGGCAAAACAAATGAGTTATATTCCAAATTTAAACGGGAAAAATTTAAAATCAAACAGTACGAAAGTTCTTGGTCTTTTTATTACAAGTATGAAAGGTCCCTATTTTGGTACACTCACCGATGCAATCTATAAAGAGTGTGATAAAAATGGCTATGAATTGAATGTATTTATTACAAAGAATGATCGAAATGCACTTAGCAATATTTTAGGTAGAAGAGTAGATGGGGCGATTATCTCAAATGAATCTATTTCAGAAAAGCATGAGGAATTACTGGAAAAGGCAAAGATTCCGATTGTATTTTTAGATAGGGAAAAAGTAAGCAAAACAATATCAAGTGTCGTTTTTGATTCATATAAAGGCGGACAAATTGTTGCTCGATATCTCATCAATCTTGGTCATAAGAAAATTGGTTATATTAAAGGTTTTGATCATTTATATGATGATGTAGAAAGGTTTCAAGGATTTCAAGATACATTGAAAAATGCCGGCTTAGAATTTTCAGCGGATCATCTTCTTCTCGGGGCATTTGAAGAAGAAGCAAGCTATAATGCTGTAAAAGCTTTTGTTAATAGTAATAAGGATTTACCAGATGCCTTTTTTGCAGCAAATGACTCAAGTGCAATAGGCTGCATAAAAGCTTTACACTCGGAAGGTTATTTGATACCGGAAGATATTAGTGTCATTGGCTTTGACGATATAGAAATTAGCGAATATTTTAATCCCTCCATCACTACAGTGAATAATCCAATTGCGAGGCAAGGAATCCTAGCTGTGGATAGATTATTAAGTATTATACAAGATAATGGGAAGGGACAACTTGATAAGCTAGAAGGTAATCTCGTAGTTAGAAATTCATGTACGATTAATAAAAACGTTTTAAAGAAGTGAATCCTTTTCAACTTCTTAATGAAAGCGTTTCGCCTAAAATAAAAACGTTTTTATTATTAAAAAAGGAGGTACTGCGATGAGGAATGGGTCATTTAAAAAAGAGTTTAAGAAACAGCTCCCATTACAGATGATGGTTCTGCCAGGAATTATTTTTATGATTGTTTTCGCATACATACCGATTTATGGATTAACGATCGCATTTAAAAGTTTTTCGGTAACGGATACCATCGATTCAGCGCAATGGGTAGGATGGGATAATTTTAAAATCGCCTTTGGTGACAAGTTTTTTTGGGACTCTGTAGTGAACACATTGGCAATTAGCTTTTTAAAACTATTGATTGGATTTACGGCGCCAATCATATTATCGATTATGATTTTTGAAATGAGAGATGGATGGTTTAAGAGGACCGTTCAAACTATTTCATATTTGCCACATTTTCTCTCATGGATCGTCGTCGGTGGGATGCTGATCAGCTGGCTTTCCACAACAGGAATCCTAAATAATGTATTAATGACCGTTGGTATCTTGGACAGCCCTCGAAACTTTTTAGTTGAGGCCGAAAGTTATTGGATGATAGCTGTACTTTCGGACGTGTGGAAGGGAGTAGGATGGGGCACGATTATATATTTAGCAACAATGGCAGGAATCGATCCAACTTATTATGAAGCGGCCAAAATTGACGGGGCTACAAAGCTACAACAAATTTGGCATATCACATTGCCATTAATGAAATTTATTATTTCCTTGATGTTTATTTTGGCAGTCGGAGGTATTCTAGGTTCCAATTTAGATCAAACATTAGTACTAATGAATCCTTTAAATACATCTAAAGCCGAAGTGATCAATTCATATGTTTACAAAATTGGTTTGTCACAAGGAGATTTCTCTTATGCAACAGCAGTTGGCTTAGGGATATCCATTATTTCGCTAATTCTTGTGCTTATCACAAACAAGCTTACTAAAAAATTTAATGATAGATCTATCTTTTAGGAGGTCGCTATGGAAGCTGTTACTAAAAGGGCAGTTATTGCTAAAAGTAAGCCGATAAAAGAAAATAGAATTTTTAATACAGTGAATATTTTCATTTTAAGTGTGTTTACGCTGATTATTATTTATCCAATTTGGAATATTGTCGTACAATCCTTTAGTAGTCCAGATACGCTCTCAAATGCTGGCACAAGAATATGGCCAGAGCAGTTTTCGTTGGAGAGTTATAAATTGGTTTTTAATGATGCTTCCATATGGAATGCATTCATCATCTCGGTCCTAAAGACAGTAATTGGTGTACTCACCCATGTGTTTTTTACCGCAATGGTTGCATATGGAATGAGCAAAAATAATTTATTTGGAAGAAATATATATACTGCTCTAGGAATCGGAACCATGTTTTTTAGTGGGGGAATGATCCCAACTTATTTATTAATGAGGTCTCTAGGATTATTGGACAACTTCTGGGTATATATTATCCCATCGCTGTTCAGTTATTATGACATGATCATTATGATGAACTTTTTCCGTGAGATACCTGACTCGCTAGAAGAATCTGCGAAAATGGACGGCGCGGGAGTATGGACAATATTTTTACGAATTATTCTCCCGCTATCTATGCCAGTATTAGCGACGATTGCGTTATTTAACGGCGTCTTTCAATGGAATGATTATATCACTGCCAAAATTTATATAAGTAATGAAGCCTTATATCCGATCCAAATGAAATTATATGAAATTATTGTTCAGCAACAGGCGGCAACAATCCAAAGTGTTAATTCTGTTGTCATACCTACATCATCACAGTCCATTCAACTAGCGACTATTGTAATTGCTACTGTTCCTATTGTGTTAGTGTATCCGTTTTTACAAAGATATTTCATATCAGGCATGATGATTGGTGCTGTTAAGGAGTAATAAACGAAACAGACAATGGCTACGAAGGTGATTATTATAAAATTGTCACACTTTGGAGCAATATTCCCTTAAAGGAGGAAAAATGATGAAGAATAAATTCCAATCAGTAATATCTAAAAGCATGGTTTTTTTAGTAGCTTTTTCTCTATTGTTAGCAGGGTGTGCAGGTAAAGATGGTAGCTCTAAAACTGGAGGAAAAGGATTAGAAGAAGCTAGATATACGATTGACGAGAACTCTCCCGCTTGGAAAACAGACACAAAAGAAAATACCGAACTAAAGTGGTACGTGAACGCAGAATGGTTTAACACAGATTATGGTAATGATACGATCACAAAAAAGCTCAAAGAAGATCTTAAATTAGACATCAAATTTTTAACAGGTGATGATGCAAAGTTAAATACGTATTTTGCAGGTGGTGACATGCCAGATATTATTACGATTTTTGGCGGAAATACATCCCCAGCACTAAAAGCCGATACATGGGCACTTCCTTTAAATGAACTTGCGGATAAATATGACCCTTATTTTTATAATGTATATAAAGAACAAACTTTTAATTGGTACCAACTAGCTGACGGGAATACGTATGGTTACCCAAGCTTTTCCAATACAGATGATGATTATAAAAATGACTTTGTAAATGGTGGCGACGCATTTGTAATTAGAAATGATATTTATGAAGCGATCGGCAAACCAAGTATGTCAACTCAAGAAGAATTTCTGTCAGCTATGGAGAAAATTAAAAAGCAATTCCCAGATGTTATTCCATTCGGCTTTAGAGGATTTACATCTGAAGGTAATGCAAGTTCTTTAAGTGCTACGCTCCAAAATCATCTCGGTATTCCGATTACGACAGAAGATGGTAAATGGTACGATAGAAACTTTGATGAAGAATATTTAAGTTGGATAGAAACGTTTAATGAAGCATATAAAAGTGGCTTTATCAGTGAAGATAACTTCTCTGATGACAACACTATTTTTGAAGAAAAGGTCGCAAGTGGTAAATATGCTACGGTGCTCGTCAGTGGTACACCACAGTTATCTAGTACGCTGCAAAAAAACACAGCTAAAGAGCCTGCACAAAAATATATTGCGATTGATGGGCCAAAGCACAGTGGAGGAAATGACCCGACCTTAAGTCAAACAGGTATTTCAGGATGGTCAGTCACTTATATTACAAAAAATGCGAAGGATCCTCAAAAAGCAATGCAATTATTCACTTATTTACTAAGTGATGATGGTCAGTATTTGACATCATACGGTGTCGAAGGAGAAACATTTGATTTTAATGAGGATGGAAAGGCTGAACTTAAGCCAGATGTTCTAGCATTAAGAAATGAAAATCCAGATGAATTCAAGGAAAAATATCGTATAGGAGAATTTTGGTTCTTCGGGCATGATAGCTTTTCTCTCAAAAATGGTGTGGTGGAACCAAACGAATCGATTTCTCAAATGATGGAGTGGGCGGAAGGAAAATTAAAGCCGCAATTTATTACGGAAAATATAGATCCAGATCAAGGAACTTCTGAAGCGCGTAGCTTAACGAATATTAACTCAACTTGGGCTACAACGCTTGCAACTGTATTAAGAGCAAAAGATTCTGCGAGTTTTGAAAAGGTAATTGCAGATTATCAGAAATTCTTAGACGAAAATAAATTTGATTCTATCGTAGAGATAAGAAACGAAAAAATGCAAGAAAATGCAAAAAAACTTGGTTATTAATAAGGAATAAAAGGGGAAGTGGACTATATGATTAGTCCTCTTCCATCACATCATTCAAGTCAGGTTGGTGCACAAATGACAAACAAACATGAACAACAAATAGATTCATTGACGGGAAGCTTACAATCTACTTTTCAATTGAAAAATAAGGATGGCGGATCTATTCCCTTTCAAAGTGGGATTCCATATCCATCGTTCGAGCCGCAAAATCGACTAATGACATCACTTGCAGGAATATGGAAAAAACAAAGATTTGAAGCGGATCATGATTGGTCCATGATGATCCGTGATGCAAACTGGATTACTGCAACTGAAAACCATGCAGGGGGAATTGTTTCTGCTGCATTCGATGATAGTAGCTGGGAAGATCATACTATTCCTTTACCAGAAAACAAACTGACGGGTAAAGAAGAAATAAATGGTGCTGAAACGTATGAAGATGGTGTTTGGTATAGAAGAAATTTCGTCCTTGACGAAAAATGGGATGAAAAAGTAGTCACATTAAAGTGTTTAGGCTTATCCTATATAGGCGACTTTTGGATCAATGGAAGCTATATAGGCTACCATGAAGGTGGATACACTCCTTTTGCTTTTGATGTTACTTCATTCATACATAAAGGTGAAAATACGATTGTAGTCCGGGTAGATAATCCGCCATGGACGACAAGATATGATACAGTGCCCGCAGTAAATAATGACTTTTTCAATTACACGGGAATTCTCCAAGATATTTTCTTGGAAGCTACTTACGGAGTTCATGTGGCAAGGGCTGATGTCGTTCCTAAGAATACAAAAGGCGATGTGGATATAACAATAGTAGTTGAAAATCGCACAAATTACTCCAAAGTTGTGTCACTAAAAGGCAGCATATATGAAACGGATTATACGAGTGAAAATTGGTTGTTACATCCGTATGCAAAATGTATTTGTACGCAGAAGGCTGATGTAGAAGGTGTTGCTGAAGGAACTCTGGAATTATCTCCAAATGAAACGAGGACCGTCACTTATCAGGTAGTTGTAAATAATCCGGATCTTTGGAGCATTAGGGAACCACATTTATATGTGTTGGAAATGTTACTTATGGATGAGGATTTTGAAACTGATTCTTTCTATACTCAATTTGGTATTAGGACCGTTAAGACGGAAAATGCACATATATGCTTGAATGAAGAACCAATTTTTTTAGCAGGGGTTGCCAGACATGAAGAATGGCCCGATTATGGGCGAACGGCTTCTTGGGAAAGAATAAAAAGTGACTTCCTTCAAATAGCAGATTTATCTGTTAATATGGTTAGAACGGCGCATTATCCAAATCATATTTATACGTTTATTATGTTGGATCGATTAGGATTAACAGCGATGAGCGAAATACCTTTATGGCAATTTGAGACCACTCATTATGAAGTACAAGAAAAAAGGGAAATCTCCTATCAGATGTGGCGAGAAATGATCTTCTCTAATTTTAATAGACCATCTATCGTAATGTGGAGCACCCAAAATGAATCAAAGGATGTAAAGCTTCGAAAAAAATATAATGAACGATTAGTAAATGAAGTGAGAAATACTTATCATGATGGTAGATTGATTACCCAAAGTGCTGCCGCTGACCAACCTGGGTTCGACGATGAATCGATGGAACCATTGGATGTTGCTGGGTGGACAATGTACTTCGGAGTCTTCCATGGAAGTACACCTTATGAAGGAACAAGAGATTTTATAGAAAAGGCACATCAAAGATGGCCAAATAAACCGATTATAAATACGGAATATGGCATATGGAGTAATGCAGATAAGAGTTACATACAAAAGCAAGTGGAAATTTATGAGGATGTTCAATTAGCTCTAATTGAAAAAGCAACTGTAACACCACAAGGAATGATAAATGAGCATGGTTATGTTGCGGCAATTGATTACTGGACCGTATTTGATTGGTATGTGAATCATAACCAATTTTATCAAACGATGGGGATGTATCATATGGACCGTCAAACGACAAAACCATTGTATGATCTATTTGTTCAAGACCATCGCCGTTTAATGGGAGAAACAAATGGCATTGGAAAGTATACTTCTGCCGATATGACAGAAAAGATAAAGATCAAATCGAAAAAGGTTTCAGAAGGAATGATAGAATTAATTTTTGAAGAACCGATAAATATGAAGAAATTTAACTACTTAAGTATGAGAGTAATAGATCCGGACACATCGGATGGAGTGACTGTACATATTTCAGATAAGAAAAGAAATAGTACTTCATATAAAACGTTTGATATACAAAAGAATACGAATTTTGAAGTGTGTATACCATTATGGAAATTGGATCCATTCATTCTTAGTGAAGCAACTTCCGTTAAGATTAGCTATGAAAAGAGTAGAGAATTGGAATTTATTGAGGTAACATGTACAATGACATGTAGATAAACTTTTAATTATAAATATAGAGAAGAGGGAGAAAAATGAGAACGATTCCAGTAGCGGTTCAGATGTTTACTTTACGTGAAGAAAGTGAGAAAGATTTTGCAGGTACATTGAAAAAAGTCGCAGAACTTGGCTTTGATGGCGTGGAATTTGCAGGCTATGGCGGTTTACCAGTAACAGAAGTGAGAGCATTATTAGATGAACTTGGTCTTAAAGCGGCATCCAGTCATGTTCCATTGGACGATTTGAAAAACGATTTAACTAGAGTTATTGATGATCAGAAAGTATTAGGAAGCGAGTATATCGTTTGTCCATATTTACTACCAGATCAACGAAGCGAAGAAGATTATCAAGCACTTATTCCATTTTTAGAAGAAGCGGGTGAAACATGCCGTCAAGAAGGTATTACACTTTGCTATCATAACCATGATTTTGAATTAGAGCGTTTATCTGATGGTAGAACAGCTCTTGAAGCCATTTTTAATGATACAAGTGCAAATAATGTGCAAGCGGAGCCAGATGTATACTGGTTGACAAAAGCTGGGGAAAATCCAGTTGAGTGGATTAAACGCTACCAAGATCGTACACCACTTATTCACCTAAAAGATATGACATTAGATGAAGAGCAATTTTTCGCGGAGCTTGGAACGGGCGGCGTTGATATTGAAGCAGTATTAGAAATTGGAAAAGAAATCGGAGTAGCATGGTTTGTTGTTGAACAGGACGCGACACGTCGTACTCCGTTTGAAAGCATTGAAATAAGTATTAACTATTTAAAGGGTCTTGCAAATAAATAAGTGGAACGAAGAAAACAGCCTGGTAAGTCTGGCTGTTTTTTCTGTCTTTATCTAGTGGTGCAATTAACATTGAGTGGCGCAATTAAGTATCAAACTTGTGCAATTAATTCAAAGAGCGAATCCAAATGTTTTTCTGAAAAAAAGAGTCAAATTGATAAAAAAACCTGAGGAAAGAAGTTAATTTCCTCAGGTTTTCTTATAAAACTTTATCTTTTTCCCAATCATATGTCCAAAAACGCTCTTTTTGCCAACGAGCAATTAAATCTGGATTTTTTTCTGATATATGTTCTTCTAACTCAATAAGCATCCAAGCAGTTTGAGAAATATGTGCTTTTAATGTATTAAATTTCTGTTCCCAAGCATCGCTCACGTCATAAACAATGTCAGCTGGTCCGATTTCCGCTTCATGATTATTTGAAAAAGCAACGCAGTGCAGTTTTGGACGACTATCTTTTGGTAGCCTGCGAACAGCACGGACGACTGCTCTTGCTGTTGCTTCGTGATCAGGATGAACAGAATATCCTGGATAAAAAGAGATGACGAGTGAAGGATTTAGCTCATCAATTAATTGAAATACCATATTCGCAAGCTTTTCATCATTTTCAAATTCAAGTGTTTTATCTCGATATCCCATCATACGTAAATCGGTTAGTCCCATTGCTTTTACAGCTGCTTCAAGTTCTGCTTTACGAATTTTTGGCAGCGATTCTCTCGTTGCAAAGGGCGGATTACCAAGGTTTCTCCCCATTTCCCCAAGCGTCAAGCAGGCATATGTAACAGGAGTTCCTTGTTTGATATAAGTAGCAATCGTTCCTGACACCCCAAAAGCCTCATCATCAGGGTGGGGAAACACAACTAGTACGCGGCGCTCTTTTTCCATTGGTGTCAGCTCCCTATCTTTTATTCAAAAGGTGTTTTACTAATTTCAAGTGCAACAGCTAATTTTCCATCATTTCCGTGACCGGCAAGTAAGAGTCTCCCTAAGTCATCCACTTCAAAATGAGTAAGGCCTTCCGCATAAATCCAACCAATGGGAAGCTTTAATCCGGCACGATATGGTCCGTCCCCGATAATTTTTCCGTGCTCATAGCAAACCTCGGCATTACGAATATATGCCCCAGCTGAAAAAAATGATTCATTTTGATGTGAAGCGTAGGCGCCATTTGTTGTTTCTAAATGGATAAACACATTTTCACGTGCGAATTGATTGATCATATGCTGAACTTTCTCGATAACAATAACTTCCATAATTAAAACCTCCTTCTTAATGGAGCAATATATTTATTTTACTAAAAAAATGAATGGAATACGAAAAATAAGATTTTCCAAGGAGTAATATTTGGTCTGGGATATGTTAATATAAGTGTAATAATGAGAGAGGAGAGGACATAGATGGAGGAAATGTTAAATCTTATTTTGGAAAAAATAAATGGAAAGTAAGCTGGAAGTTAGAATGGACAAGATGGAAAGTAAGATGGAAGCTAGAATGGATAAGATGGAAGTGAAGTTAGAAAAGATTGAAGCTACGGTAAATAATCAGGGTGAAATATTGACAAGTCACACGGAGTTATTAAATTATATGAGTGATATGTTGATAAACCATGAAGAGGAATCAACTACAATCCAAAGTGGATGCCAATAGTAAAGATATAAGAGTAATCAAAAGCGAAATGGTAACAAAAATAGACATCAGATATTTTGATCAAAAAATTACTGAACATGATCGTGAAATCATGAAAATGAAACTTCGTTAATCCTTTCTTTTTAAAAATGACCCCAATTATTAATCCCACACCACAAGCCATGGATTTTAAATGTTAGAAATAAAATAAAAATAATCCAGCCACCAATGGCTGGATTATTTTCAAGAGAAGATTAGTTTCTCGCACTGCCGACAAATTGTGTATAGGCACCATGCATAACTGGTCCTACGTATTGATTCATCTTCCAGCCGTGTTCGATTGCAGCTGACACGAATTCTTTGGCGGCAGCAACAGCGTCTTTTACTGATTTGCCTTTAGCGAGATTTGCTGTAATGGCAGCTGCGAATGTGCAACCGGCACCGTGATTATATGTTGTATCAAGCTTAGGATTTTTCAGAAGGGTGAATTCTTTTCCGTCATAGAAAAGATCAACTGCTTTATCATGTTCTATGCCTATTCCACCTTTGATAACGACATTTTTCGCACCAAGATCATGAATTTTCGCTGCAGCTTCTTTCATATCGTCAATTGTTTTAATCGGACCTGTTTTTGCAAGTTGCCATGCTTCAAAAAGGTTGGGAGTAACGATTGTTGCCCGCGGTACTAACAATTCCCGCATTGCTTCTGTATTTTCCGGTTGAAGTACTTCGTCTTCGCCTTTACATACCATGACAGGGTCAATGACGATATTGTTTAGCTGATGTTCATCGATCTTTTTTGCGCCGAGTTCAATGATATCGACGGAACCAAGCATTCCAGTCTTCATTGCGTCAACACCTACTGAAAGGATTGTATTTAATTGCTGTTCTACTATACTAACGTCAATTGGAAAAACGCCGTGATTCCAGCCATTGTCTGGGTCCATCGTTACGATGGAAGTGAGGGCAGTCATTCCATATACGCCATTTTCTTGAAAAGTTTTTAAATCTGCTTGTATACCAGCTCCGCCACTAGAATCAGATCCAGCAAGCGTTAATGTTTTTTTCATTGTCATTGTTCTTTCCTCCCAGTTTGCGCTTTGTTGTTTGTTTTAGAATATAACAATCTTGTTATAAAAGAAAGGGAGGGGTTTTAAAAAAAGTTGGCAACTCAGTTTCTATAACAAGTTCGGATAGATGATGATATAATCTTATGCGTTTTGTAGTAGGGCGTAATCTTGATGTGGTTAAAATAGGCTTTACATGTAAACGGTAACACTGTAAAATGAAAATGTAAAAAAACACTAGATGTTCCAAGGGAGGAATGTATTATGGCAATTGTAATCAGCAATAAAACTAATTTCATCAAGCCCGTGGAAAAAGGTGTTCATTTGCAGTAGTATGTTCTCATGCTTCTTTAAATACTCCAATTTCCATGGGCAAAAATATGTAGCTCATGGTTTGATAAGTGAACGGGATAGTATGCCTGTAACACAAATTGAAAACCGCAGAGGGCGGTTATTTTTTTGTTGCAGGGGCCGCAGCTTTTCTTCATGCAAAAAGTTAATTGGAGGATGGACATGAATTTACAAACATTAGGTTGGGATCATTTTTTTGAAAATGAATGTAAAATATATATAAAAGAGGGATACACAGCGGGAAGAGTAGCATTAGAACATAAACGCATGTATAGAGTTTTGGCTGAGGATGGAGAAGTTCTTGCTGAAGTGTCAGGGAAACTTCGGTTTCATGCTGCGGGACGCGGTGATTATCCAGCTGTCGGTGATTGGGTCTTGATGACGCTGAGGAGAGAAGAAGGTAAAGCGACGATACACAAAGTTTTACCGCGTAAAAGTAAATTCTCACGTAAAGTCGCTGGTGTTACTACTGAAGAGCAAATTGTTGCTACGAATGTCGATACGGTTTTTATTGTAGCAGCTTTGAATTCGGACTTTAATGTTCGAAGAATTGAACGCTATATATTAACAACTTGGGAGAGTGGAGCGAACCCGGTCATTGTACTGAGCAAAGCCGATCTATGTGATGATGTAGATAAAAAGGTTAGGGAAACAGAGGCAGTAGCTATCGGAGTCCCGATTCATGTTGTCAGTGCAGAGCAGAAAGTAGGTCTTGAAGCATTGGCTATATATATGGGAGAAGGAAGGACGGTCGCACTGCTCGGATCATCTGGAGTTGGAAAGTCAACACTAGTCAATGCCTTTACCGGAATAGAAACGTTAAAAACGTCTGAAATTCGAGAAGATGATGATAAAGGTAGGCATACAACAACCCATCGCGAACTTATTGTCTTGGATCAAGGTGGTATTTTAATTGATACTCCAGGCATGAGGGAGTTGCAGCTTTGGGAAGCTGATACAGGTTTAAGCCAAGGATTTTCGGATATTGAAGAGCTAGCATCCCATTGCAAATTTAGAGATTGTCAGCATCATGGTGAACCAGGCTGTTCTGTGGGAGAAGCGATAGATGAAGGTAAATTGGACTCGGATCGATACGAAAGCTATCTCAAATTGCAAAAAGAATTAGCCTATTTGAATAGAAAAGAAGATAAGCAACTTGCCCTCGCCGATAAGGAAAAGTGGAAAAAGATCACAATGGGACAGAAAAAGCGGAAAAAATGAATGAAATAGAAAGATAGTGAATAAAAGGCTGACAGCTTCATTGTCAGCTTTTTATTCATTTTGGCATACATTAGACATTTCGGGAACTATACGGATGTTGGACTAGTTATTCAATCTATGAAGTTTGTCTTATTATGATTCACATTTACTAGCTAAATTTCATAGCTTTAGCCGTAATCCTAGCTATTCATTTGAATGAATATATGGTAAATATACAGTTATTAAAGACTTGCATGATGTTACACACCACTCATCCACAGTAATACCTGCCTCGTTGGGGATTACTATCTATCTTAGTGAAATAAAATCTATTCATCCACAGAAATGAGAGCGTAGTTGGGGATTATTATCTATCTTAGTGAAGTAAAACCAATTCATCCACAGTTATGAGCAATCATTGGGGATTATTATCCTCTCCCATTGAAAAACAGTCCACTCATCCACAGTTATGAGTCACTCGTAGTGGATAAATCTACTTTAGCTAATCAATGGGGGTATTTAGGCTTTAAAAACATTACATTTTTTAGTTTGAATTAAACGAACTTTATAAAAAAGGGGGCTCTTTACAAGCTGAGGAAGATGGCAAATTGATATATACTATAAAAAAGGCAGAATTAAGCAAGGTGGGAGGAAATATGGCAAGTATATTATATATAGAAGATGATCATGAAATTAGCAATTGGGTCATAGATGTATTAAAAGAAAAAGGGCATGATGTTTTATGGTTGGCTTCTGGAGAAAAGGCAGTGGAAAAAGTAAGTGAAGTTGATATAGTTATTTTAGATGTCATGCTCCCAGGACTAGATGGTTTCTCGGTAGGAAGAAGATTGAAAACGGCAGAGCCTGGATTGCCTATCTTAATGTTATCAGCGCGCACATCTGTTGAGGATCGGTTACAAGGACTTGAGTTTGCAGATGATTATTTAACAAAGCCATTTTATCCGGAAGAACTATTAGCCAGAATTGATGTTTTACTTCGCAGAACTCAACGGTATATTCCGGAAAAAGTCGAGTTGGGACATATAACAGTTTATCCAGTAGAAAATAGAATTGTAAATCATGAAAAGAAAGAAGAAATATTTCTTACAGGCAAGCAACATCAAATTTTTCAGTATCTGCTCAGGCATTCCAATCAGATACTAACGAAAGAGCAGTTATATGAAGGCGTTTGGAAAGAATCATACATAGATGGAGATAAATCATTAATGGTGCATATCCGTTATTTACGCGAAAAAGTGGAGAAAGATCCAGCAAATCCGACTATTATTGAAACAATACGCGGTTTAGGATATCGGATAAGGCTATGAAACAAGGAATAGTTGCAAAATTTCGTCACTCGCTTGTAGCAAGATATTTGCTACTTATCCTTGCGGCGCTACTATTTATTCCCATTGCTATCCCGACATTTACAATTGTCTGGTATTCATTTGAAAAAGACAGTGAAACAGCATCAATTAATGGAGTTAGTCTGGAGAAAATTTGGCATAGAGAAGCGGAAGGATTGACCAACGCCAGTCCTGAGGAGATAAAAAAACGATTGGATCAAATAAAGAAAATCTATCCAGAATCGTCTTTGTTTTGGGTTAATCCAGTTGGAAATATGGAATTTTCTTTGCCTGAACGAAACGATATACCTTCTAGTTGGAGCGCGACATATACGGTTGATTTTATGAAAAAAAGCTATGACGGAGATCCATTTACTTCGGTAGCTTTTATTGGCGAAGACAACAACAAAGGCTTTATTGTGTTTCAAATTCCAAGAAGTGAGCTTGATCTCTCTGAAAATAGCTTGATGAATCGATATTATTATCTCTTTTATGCTGGGGTGATTTTATTATTCGCTTTGTTTATTTTCATATCATGGCTTTTATTTTACCGAATGAGAAAAAGGTTAATGAGATTAGGAAAAACAATGGATCAACATGAATCAGATGGCATTCCTAATCAAATCAAAATTAATAAAATGGATGAAATAGGACAGTTGGAACAATCTTTTAACAATATGATTGATAAGCTGAAAGAGAGCCGGGGTCTTCAACAAGAGGAAGAACACTTACGCCGACAGTTAATCGCCAATCTATCTCATGATCTGAGAACGCCGCTTACAACATTAAGGGGTCATCTCTATACATTGCAAAAAGAATCATTAAGCAAGCAAGGACACGTATCCTTGCAATTGATTGATCATAAAATCGCCTATTTGGGACAGTTGATTGATAATTTATTATCCTACACATTGCTCTCGACTGGAAAATATCCGAGTAAGCCTGAATCGCTTTATATTTTTCGGGCAGTGCGCACCATTACTGCTTCTTGGTATCCTACATTTGAAAGAGAAGGGTTTGACATGGAAATTAATTTACCTGAAAAAGACGATATCAGATGGCAGATGGATTCAAGTTGGCTTGAACGCGTATTAGATAATGTGTTTCAAAATATAGTACGCCATGCGAAAGTGGGAGGATATATCGGAATAAAAGGAGAGGTAACGGAAAAAGGCTTCAAGTTGCTTATTATCGACCACGGGCCTGGTTTTATACAAGAGTCGGAAAATAAAGGGGCGGGCATTGGCATGGCAATTATTTCTCTGATGCTGAAAGAAATGGACCTGCATTGGGAAATGGAAACAGATGGAGACGGCACAATCATTAAAATAAGTGGAGAAAATTGAACGGGGTTTCATACCTCGTTCTTTTTTTAACCAAAATTTAAACTCCATCCACCTCTATATTTAACCTTGGAGCGATACGATTGTTGTGAGGTGAATAAAGTGAAAGAAACGATTGTACAGACAAATAATTTAACGAAACGATTTAAAGGACGCAAGGCAGTAAATGGGGTGAATTTGGAAATCCAAAAAGGTGAAATTTACGGATTTTTAGGACCGAACGGAGCGGGGAAAACAACAACCATCCGGATGCTGTTGGGTCTAATGAGACCAACGCATGGATCAATCCGCATGTTCAATAAAGAGCTAACGAAGGAGAAACTAGCGATCCTGCGAAAGGTCGGTTCCCTTGTTGAATCGCCATCCTATTACGGTCATTTGACAGCAAAAGAAAACCTAGAGGCTTTACGGCTCATATTGAATGTGCCAAAAGCACGGATTAAAGAAGTGTTGGATATCGTACGGCTTACGGAGGAAGCAAATCGACCAGTGAAAGGATTTTCACTAGGAATGAAGCAAAGGCTTGGTATTGCAGCTTCCCTACTTGCTAATCCGGAACTTTTAATTTTAGATGAGCCGACGAACGGACTCGATCCAGCCGGCATTCATGAGATACGAGAGTTGATTAAAAAGATGCCTAAAGAACATGGCATTACTGTCGTCGTTTCGAGCCATTTATTAAGTGAAATCGACCATATGGCAACACAAGTTGGCATTATTACGAAAGGAGCACTCATTTTTCAGGATTCCATTGATGTACTTCGTCAAAGAGCAAAAAGTCATATACGGATTGTGACAAACGACGGAGAAGCGGCGTGGAAATACTTGTTATCAAGAGGAATAAAAGCAGAATGGGAAAATGGTGCAATGCTATTAGAACAACAGGATAATCCATTTATTGCTAGAACGGTAGCAGAATTAGTTCAGGCAGACTTTTCGATTCATCGTGTGGAAGAGCGGAAAATGTCGCTCGAAGATATTTTCCTTGAATTGACCAAAGAGGAAGCAAGCCTATGATCATGCGAATACTTAAATCGGACTTATTAAAGTTGAAAAGAAAGTGGATTTGGTTTTTAGTATTCCTTGGACCGTTTGGTGTCATTGGCCTACAGGGGGTCAATTATGGCTTACGTTACGACTGGCTTGTCAGACCTGAATACGATCTTTGGAATGATTTGCTTATCAATGTGAATATGCTGCTCCCACTCACACTAATGCTAGGGATCGCCATCATTTCATCGATGACAGCGAGTGTAGAGCATCAACAAAATGCGTGGAAACAAGTGCTGGCTCTTCCGGTAACAAAGTTCTCAGTTTTCACTTCAAAGTTTGTAATGAATTTACTTCTTCTTGCCATTTCCTGTTTACTCGTATTGATTGGGACGATTATTCTTGGTTTGATTCTGAAGTTCGGGATGGATATCCCAATTAAAGACATTTCAAAAAACAGTTTTTATCCACTGTTTGCAGCTCTACCGATTCTTGCATTGCAAACCTGGTTGTCGATAACGATGAAAAATCAGTCTTTGCCACTTACAACAGGTATATTATTGGCGCTATTATCTATGTATATCCCGTTGCTACTTTCTGAGGGATATGAACCAATCATGTTTGTGCAAATAGGTGTCGGGATGGGGATGCTGCTCTTTTTGCTAGGAGCAATTGATTTTATGAAACGGGATGTGAAATAACATGTTTATGAGGATCATACAATCGGAATGGTTAAAGTTCCGGAAATCAAACATATGGTTGCTACTTTTCGTTAGTCCAGCACTAGCGGCACTGATTGGCTTTTTTAATGCTGACCCTAATATAAAGGGCTTCGCGTGGCTTCATCTTCTATCGGCGATGCTATTTGTCCATGGATTATTATTTTTACCGCTATTGACAGGTATATTTTCAGCATTTGTGTCCCGATATGAACATCAAGGAGGAGGGTGGAAGCAGCTTCTTGCCCTACCAGTTTCCAGGATGCAAGTTTATTTGGCAAAAGGTACCATAGTAATGACTTTTCTAGCTATCACTCAGTTCTTATTTATTACAGCTTGGTATATTGTTGGTTCAGCAAAGGGGATTAGTGAGGTGTTCCCATTTGCTGTAGCATGCAAAATTGCTATTGTAGGTTTGATCGCATGTCTACCACTTGCGGCTTTACAGCTCTGGGTGTCAACAGCATGGGCAAGCTTTGCAGCACCACTTGCTATTAATGTGATTTTTACTATGCCAAATATTCTCGTCGCAAATTCTGAGAAATACGGACCATTTTACCCTTGGGTGCAGCCGTTTTTGACGATGCTATCAGTCGGTGGTAATGGGGCAGTTGAGAACCTTTTTTTTATTCCGATCGAAACATTACTTTATGTTGTAATGGGTAGCTTTCTCGCCTTTATGTTCGGAGGCATACTTTATTTTAATCGAAAACCAGTTTAAGAAAGGAGCAAGGTCTAAATTCAGTGGAAGACCTTGCTCTCTTTTTTGGCGACAATGTTAAAAGTTGCTAATTATCTTCGCAAGAAAAAGAATAATCATTGGAATCCCTCTCTACCGTGGGATTGCCTCCTACTTCAAAGCACCGCTCATTGGCCAACTGGATTTCCTGATAATTAAAATAGGATGTAGAAGCAAATATGAATGTAATCGCTAATAAAAATAATGCAACGATAGGGATAAATGCTTTTGCGTTAGTCCTAATTTTTTCGTACCTCCCGTTCTAAGAAAACTTGCATAAAGCTTTTTAAATGTAATTTCATTTTTTACAGAAATCTTTATAGTTTTGCAATAAAACGCCTTTTATTTATCAAATTGCTGCTTTCTATAAATAATGAATGTGGCAATCAGTGCAATGATAGCCCATATAGCAAGAATGAGAACATGAACACCGACCTCTCCAAAGCTTTTTCCAGTAACAAGGGCGATCCAGATAGCATCGAAGCGCTCACTTGGAAGAAAGTCGATCATTCTTACGAGAGTTTTATTTTCAATCATAGAGGCAAACATAGGAACTAATCCAAACACAGTCATAACAGGCATGCCGATAATACTTGTTTCCATTACTGTACGAGAGAGTAACCCAAGGATTGTTCCGACAGATATATAGAAAACAATATTGATTATAATAACAAATGCGAATAATGGCATATTTACTACCTCATAATCGCTAAGAATAATGGAACCAATAATCACGAGTACGGTCATGATTGCAGACAAAGCGCTTTTACCAACAAAAATTTCGATTGTACTTGCAGGAGATAGTAGTAAACCTCTTAATGTATTCTTTTCCTTTTCCTCAGCGATCATTGCCGCTTGTACGAATACACCAGCAATGACAAGCGCGAGTGTGATTGGCATCGAGTTTAAGGTGGAACTACCTTCACCTATTCTCCCTAGTAAAGCAGCGAAGGCTAATGGCATCGCTAAAGTAAATAAAATATATGAATTCTTATAGAGGTCTTTCCAATCTTTTTGAAAAATAGCGTTCATTCTTTTTAATGAAAATGTCATAGTAAAACCCTCCCAGTCAATTTCACGAAAATATCCCCTAATGTCGGCTCGTTGGAATGGATAGAAAGCAAGTCACCGTTTTTAATAAATTGATAGATTTTTTCCGCTCCTGCTTCATTATTATCAATAGAAACAGTCCGTCGGTCCTTTAATAATACGGTAATTGCTGAATCGGCATAATGTAACCGTAAGTTTTGCGGTGTGTCGAGCGCCTGGATTTCGCCGTTATGTAAAAAGGCAACTCGATCACATAGGGCTTCTGCTTCAACCATGTCATGCGTTGTTAGAAAGATAGTTGTTCCTTCTTTATTTAATTGACGCAAGCCTTCGTGTATATGTTTAGAATTGACAGGATCAAGGGCAGAAGTTGGTTCGTCTAAAAAGAGTAGATCTGGTTTATGGATTATTGCCCGAGCTAGAGTGACACGTTGCTTCATTCCTTTTGAAAGTTCTTTGACGACAGTTTTAGCTTTGCTCGCCAAATTAACTTGTTCCAACACTTTGCTAATTCTTTGCTCGGTTATTCTGTATAGGTTGCAATAGAGTAAAAGATTGTCATATACCGTTAGTCTGTCATATAATCCACTATTATCTGTTAGGATACCGATTCTTTGCATAATAGAAGGAGTTTTCTTTTTTGACAGGGGTCCACCGAACATATTTACATGGCCTGCCGTATGTAATAATTGGGAGGTTAGAATCTTAATTGTAGTAGTTTTCCCTGAACCACTTGGTCCAAGAAATCCAAAAATTTCTCCTTTTTTCACATCAAATGAAACATTTTTTAATGCTGTTTTATTGCTAAAAGATTTCACCAATTGGTTTACTTCAATAATATTTTCCATCAATATCGACTCCCTCACTCGTTTTCAGCATGTAGTTTTGTTTTCTGACTTAATCATATGGCGAAAACGTATAAACCGCATTAGATCAACGCTGAAAAGAGTATAACAGAGGTTGAGTGGTGCATATTTCCGGGTGAATGGAGCAAAGAAAAGAAAGATCACCTTAGGATGGTCGGTAGGAATAAGGAATAATAACTAAGAACTAAGAACGGATTGAAAGAGCACTGACTGAAAGAGCACTGACTAAGAACGCCACGTCCTGTGGCAACGTCTGTGTGACCTACTTCGTGCAGGCCTCCTGTTGCAACGTCTATGTGACCCACATCGTGTGGCCTAAATGCCAATAATGTTTTTTAATTCGTCCAGCTTTCCTTTCGATAATGGGATGGAACTTTTCTTCTGGTCATCGAGAATTAGACTGTAGCTATTCCGAGTCCACGTAATAACTTCTCGAACTTTTTGTAAATTGACAATGTATGAACGATGGCAGCGAAAAAATCCGAATGGTTGTAATCGATTATGTAGCGAATTTAATGTAAGTGTGCAAGGAAATGTTTCGCCTTTTACATGCAAATTTGTAACGCCGCTATTACTTTCAATAAAGTCAATTTCAGTAGGGTCAAATAAAATTAATTTATCCTCTACTTTTGCTGGGATTTTATCGAAACGAATTTGCATACTCGTTTCCAGTTCCGTCTCTTCCTGGACAAGTTTATTTGTATTTTTGTCGCCTTCTTCAATAACCGTCTCCTCATCTTCGTCAGCTAATTCCAGCTTTTTTAATCCTGAATTATCTAAACGATAAACATGATTTGTAAAAGAAACGGCATTTTCTAAATTACCTGTAGTGATCAAAATTGCTTTTCCTTGTTCTTCTAAGCTAGCAATCAATCTATGTAAAATAATTGTACTTTCCATATCAAGGTTTTGGGCGGGATCTTCCATCATGATGAATTCAGGGTTATGTAAAATCGTACGTCCGAGATGAAGCCGCTTTTTTTCAGAATATGTTAGCTTTTCAGAGCGAATCATTTTCTTATCAGTTAATCCAATCCTATCAAGTATTTCGTCTACATCCACCTGGACCTCATATAATTTTTTGAAAAAATGTAAGTATGCATGAGGACTCAAACGTTCATATAAAGCATCCGCTTGCAAGGAAAGACCAATATGAAGAAAAAAAGTCTGCTTATCCAGCGCTGTTTTTTGAAGGTGAATGTCACCGCCGGATGAAGGAACATCTCCAATAATGATGTGAATCAGTTTATTACCTAATTCGGCGTTGCAATGAATCGCAATGGTTTCACCTTTTTTTATTTCTAAATCAATAGGTGGAAACAATATATTATTTTGTGTTCTTTTTTCTAGTTGCATGATCGTTAACATAGCTTTAGTTCTCCTTATCGAGTTGCTCTCTTTAATCGTAAAAGCGGAAAGTGATTTGGACTCTCGTACAATGTTCGTCCGCTTTTCTGCTATAATAAGGCTAGTCATTATTTTCCGAAAACGGATGTTTTCAGTAAAGCGAGTCGCTCCCTAGTGGTTAATTTAAACTCAACTGCCCTCGGAGTTTTTGCGGAGATTGCATCTGATTGCAGACCAAGAGTACTGGCAAGTATTCTAGCTCTTGATAAGTGGAAATCACTAGTAATAATTGTGATGGTATTAATCGAAGCTGGTAATAGCTTTTTTGAAAAGAGAATATTTTCATATGTAGAGGTAGAATGTTCTTCTAGAAGCAATCGATCTTCTGATATGCCGTTTTCGATTAAATACCTTTTCATTGCTTCAGCCTCGGTGATATTTTCCCCAGGGCCTTGACCTCCTGATAAAATTAACTTTATATTAGGATATTCTTTCGCATACTTTAATGCAGCATCAAGCCGAAATTGTAAAGAAAGAGAAGGAGTTTCCCCGTTTACTTTTGCGCCAAGAATAACTGCAAATTTATTTTTCCCATTTGCTTTTGGTAGCTTGCCATCACTCATCCATTTTCCGGTTAGAATCCATAAGGAAACACTCATAACGATGATAAATACGAAACAACTTGCCGATACTTTCCTCATCATGGATCACCACACAATTCTATTTGCTAATAGACAAAGAATAACTGATATTTAGGTAATAGTAAATATGTTATAGAGGGTAAATTAGCTGGAAATGACTATTTTAGCTGATGGACAAAATAAGGCTTTGATGAAAGGTGGTAGATTCTGAGGAGATCGGCATGAATAGTAATAATTATTGGAACGAAGGTCTGTTATTGGAAAAACTCGCAGATCAATGGCGTATGGCTGGATATAAAGTTGATAGCAATCCCTTATTGGTATTTGTTCTTAAAGAAGGTAAACGAGCAGTATTTTTTAAAGACGGTCGTGCACTTATTCACGGTTCAAGTAATCCGGTTGAGGCTAGGAAAATATACAACACTTTGCTGGGATGAAAGGATTATACAAAGTAATCGGAAAATAGCCGGGAGTGTAAATGGATTATTTTAGACTGAAGAAAGTGACTTTGAAGAAAACTTAGTTTGTTAATGGAGAACAAAGGTTAGGAAGGAGAACAATATGGTAAGCAATTCAACGATTATAGCAATCATTATTTCTTTTATTATTGCAGTTGGAACGCCAATTGTACTTTTCGTTATATTCAAAAAGAAATTAGGTATTTCTGTTAAATTAATCTTGTTTGGTATGCTGACGTTTTTCTTGTTTGCTCAAGTGTTGGAAGGAATGGCCCACAGTTTTTTCTTTATGGAAATGAAATAACGAAAAAACTCTTTGAAAACCCTTGGCTATTTATGTTGTATGGAGGCTTAATGGCTGGGATTTTTGAGGAAGTTGGAAGATTTATTATAATGAAATTCGCATTGAAGAAGTTTCGTAGATGGAAAGACGGACTTGCATTTGGAATAGGTCATGGTGGAATCGAAGCGATTCTTCTTGTTGGAATAAATAGCATTGTGATGCTTGTTTTTGCCTTTATGATTAACAAAGGTATATTCGAATCGCTACTACTTAATGGACAAACAGCTGAAGCCTTCGAACCAATCAAAGATCAGCTTACAAACGGTTCTGTCTTTTTAGTACTACTAGGTGGAATAGAAAGAATAAGTGCTATTGCGATACATCTTGGGCTTTCTATTCTTGTATTATATGCGATAAGAAACCGCAAAGTTTTATATTTGATTTATGCGATCTTGATTCATGCACTATTCGATTTCCCTGCCGCATTGTATCAAGCCGGCGTCATAAAAAATATTTATATAGTCGAGGCCATTATTGCTGTGATTGGCATTGGGTCGATCATATGGACAATTAAATCAAGAAAATTATTTGCTGAATGATATAAGGAGCTGTCCGATAAGTAGGAAAGTCGTTAAAACGGCTTTCTGCTGATTTTTATCTTGTTCTGATTTTAAAAAAATGTAAGTTGATTGGAGTGGGGGGCGTTCGATTTACTTTAGTCCTGCTTTTTTCGCAGGGAGGGGAAATCGGTAGGCGTTCGAATTACCTTCGTCCTGCTTTTTTCGCAGGGAGGGGAAATCGGTAGACGTTCGAATTACCTTCGTCCTGCTTTTTTCGCAGGGAGGGGAAATCGGTAGACGTTCGAATTACCTTCGTCCTGCTTTTTTTGCAGTGAAGGGAAATCGAAGTGCGTCCAATGACCAGGTAGTGCCTTTTTTTTGCGATGGGGATAAAATGGAGGAGGGGCTCCTAAAAAGCCAAATATATGACTTTTTGGAGCCCCCCCTGGATCCTACTTAATTATATTTTTAATGTGTGGCAACAATAACTACTTGTCCACCATCGAGTACTGCTTCATATTTTGCGGCTTCCTGTTCCGTTAAGCCGACAGCTTCAAATTTAGCGCGAAGTTCATCGCCTCTTTTTCGAAATACATTGCTAACTGTATTGAGTATTCCTTGTTCGCCGACACCTACTGCCCCGGTATCCGTGGCATCTGTTAAATCTTTGGAGCGCTCTTCACCATGTGCAAACAGATAAATGTTATCGTGTTGATAGCCTTCAGCGGTTAATTCTGCAATAATATTTGTTGCTTGTACGCCGTTTTCACAAACTTTTACTGTATTCATAGAAAAATGTCCTCCTTCAAAACTAGCTTCACTGCATCTTTAATGATGCAATACTTATTATATATCCTTTCTTATTTTGATTTAAACATACATATTTTAAAAAAAGTTGGAACGGGTAAAGAATAGTATAGAACAAAGAAAGGATGATCAGATTGAAAATAGGAATTTTGAATACTGACTGGGAGCTTCTTCTTAAAGCGGAATTTGATAAGCCATATTACATAAACTTGCTTTCCTTTTTAAAAGATGAGTATAAGGAAAAAGTGATTTATCCGGAGCAAAAAGATATTTTTAATGCGCTAGAATACACACCTTATAAAAATGTAAAAGCCGTCATTTTGGGGCAAGATCCATATCATGGCCATGGCCAGGCACATGGTCTTAGTTTTTCTGTAAAGCCCGACGTAAAGATACCGCCTTCGTTAAGAAATATCTTTAAAGAAATGGAAAATGATTTGGGATATACACCACCGAATAATGGCTACTTAACAAAGTGGGCAGAACAAGGTGTGTTGATGCTAAATACAGTTTTGACAGTAAGAGCAGGCGAAGCCCACTCCCATCGGGGAAAGGGCTGGGAAACCTTAACTGATAAGGTCATTTCTCTTATAAACGAACGAGAACAACCTGTTGTGTTTATTCTTTGGGGACGACCTGCACAGGAAAAGATCAAGTTGATCAATACGGGTAAACATAAAATTATTCAATCGCCACATCCAAGTCCGTTTGCCGCCCGAAAAGGCTTTTTCGATAGCAAGCCGTTTTCGAAAACGAATGAGTTTTTACAAGAATTAGGAATGGAGCAAATTGACTGGCAAATATCTAATCTATAATTTCAGGAAACCATTTCTTGCAATGAGTTAGTGTGAAGTGTGCTAACCTTTGATTTTTTTAATCAAAATGCATATGCTGTTAATTGTAGGAAAAAAAGATTGAGGAATGTATTTGACGGGACGACGGGAGTTGTTATAAATGAACATTTCGTATGAAGCGCTTCTTGGAAAAATGGAGCTTGAATTAAAAGAGGCGAAGGTAGCAAAGGATGAAATACGTGTAAAAGCGCATATATATGCACTTAAGGCACTCGCAGAGGTGATTTTAGAGGGGGAGAACGTGGCATCTCATGAGCCGTTATCGTTAAGGCAGCCTCTAGTTTCACCAGCGATACCTGTTGCCAATGAACCGGTTACACTCGCAAATTCAAAGCCATTAGAAACAGAAGATGGTGCTAACGGTAATTCATTGTTTGACTTTTAATAGGCAAAGAGAGGACTGGTAATATACATGAAATTATTTATTATTTTTGGTGCGATAAATGCCTTTCTGGCTGTCGGTTTAGGAGCGTTTGGTGCCCATGCACTTGAAGGGAAGATAGAACCTAAATACTTGGAAGTGTGGAAAACAGGTGTTATGTATCAAATGTTTCACGCGTTAGGTCTAATTGCTATTGGGATACTATCGAGAAATATATCAGCATCTTCATTGTTATCATGGTCTGGTTGGTTTATGTTAGGTGGTATTATTTTATTTTCCGGTAGCTTGTACGTTTTAAGCACGTCGGGAATAAAAGTACTTGGTGCGATTACGCCACTTGGTGGCGTTGCCTTCCTTATCTCGTGGATATTATTGATTATTTTTACAGTCAAACATCTCTAATAGAGGACGTTCAAAAAGTCACCAAATGATAAACATCGAATTTCTTCGTTGCTCGGTTTTTCCGGTTCTCACGTATTAAAAGCATACGCTCTGATCCTCAAAACCTTCTCGCCTCGAACTTCTTGTTTCTAATTCGGCACCTTTTTGAACACGCACTAATAGTTAAAAAAAGCACCAATCAGTTTCGGTCGATAAAAGTCGACATAAACCGGTTGGTGCTTTTGATTAGCGCGGTGGGTAGTTGGCCAATGGACCGGAGCCAAATGGGTATTCATAGTCGATTGGTTCATCAAATGTGACAAAATCTACATAGATCATAGGAATTAAGTAACGTTTTCCAGTTTGAGGGTCACTAAGAATGACATGATCCCTACCGGCTGCTTCAATCAAACCTTTGAAAATTTTTGCGTTCCATTCGCTATTATGTTCGAATGTGCTATGAATACTAACCAGCTTCCCTTTATTCAGCCGGAGAATATTTTCAATGTACGACTCTTCGACTGGAAGCATCCCCGGAACGTTGATTCCGCCACTTGGCGTCGCAGCATTGGTCGGAAATGGTACAGACATCTGTTGCGGGGGACCAGCTGGTACTCCGCCATAGTAAGGATTTTGCTGGCCAAAAGACCCTGGTTGATATGAGCCCTGTGGAAAAAATCCACCTGTATTCGGATTAAATTGCTGTGCCAAAACATTCCCTCCTATTCAATGGATCTAAAATGGGTAAATCCGAAGATATGAATAAATAATTAATAACTTTGTACTCTTCCATATGTATGTAGGGAGGAGTGGCGATATGCCAACTTCCAATTCATGTTAATAGTAAATACAAAAAAGACCGAACGCTATTTTCCGTTTCGGTCTTTTTGCGTTTATATGTCAGCATCTGTGACACTTGCGCTTTTTTATTTTATATATAGAAATTTGGTAATATCTTCTAATAGATTGCCGACGTAAAATGATCCGAACTCGCCATAACGAGCGCTTACTTCATCAAAACGCATTTCGTAGACGATTTTTTTGAACTGAAGGACGTCGTCAGAGAAAAGTGTGACTCCCCATTCCCAGTCATCAAAACCAACTGAACCGCAAATGAGCTGTTTAATTTTACCAGCATATTGACGGCCAATCATGCCATGGCTATACATTAGATCTTTACGCTCTTCCATAGATAGCATATACCAGTTGTCATTACCTTCGCGGCGTTTATCCATCGGATAGAAGCATACATGCTTTGCTTTTGGCAAAATCGGATACAAACGTCCACGAACATGCGGATTTTGATATGGATCTTCATCCGATTTACCTGCAAGATAATTACTTAATTCAACAACAGATACATAGGAATACGTCGGAATTGTATATTCTGCAATCGTAAGCTTATTAAATTCATTCTCAAGATCATTTAATTCTTCCATTGTTGGGCGTAAAATCATCAGCATAATATCAGCCTTTTGTCCAACAATCGAATAGAGGGCATGGCTGCCTTCTTTTCTGTCTTGTACATCATTTAGTTTTTCAAGATATTGTGAAAATTCATGAATGGCAGCGTGGCGCTCATCGCTAGAAAGTAGCTTCCATGATGCCCAATCCATTGTACGAAAATCTTGCAGTGTATACCAACCATCTAGTGTTTGTGCCGGTTCACTCATTTGGATCAACCCCTATTCATAATCATTATAAAGTAACTATATCACAGTTTGTCCAGCTTCATGTTTCGCAAACAGAAATGTTAATAAAAAGACAAGATTAAGACAAACTTATCATTGTATATCAGTTAAAAGAGCCATATAAACTTGAAGCAAACACATTTATGTGAAAAAAGTACAAAATCGGGTACACTAGAAATAAGTTAAGGAGGAAGAATATAATGTCAGATTTATTTGAAAGTTTAAAAGCAAAACTAGCTAGTCAAGATAGAAAAATTGTTTTTCCAGAAGCACTAGATGAAAGAGTGCTTGGTGCGGCAGGACGACTTGGAGCAGAGGGATTAATCACTCCGGTTTTAATAGGTAATATCGAAACGATACAGAAGAAAGCAATGGAACTCGATATAGCATTAGATAAAGTAGAAATGTATGATCCAGAAAAATATGTAGAAATTGATGCAATGGTTCATGCGTTTGTAGAACGTCGAAAAGGAAAAGCGACAGAGGCAGACGCCCGTAAATTATTACTTAATGAAAATTACTTCGGTACGATGCTTGTTTATATGAACAAAGCTGATGGTTTAGTAAGTGGAGCTGTTCATTCTACAGCAGACACAGTACGCCCTGCACTGCAAATTGTTAAAATGAAACAAGGGCTTCGCAAAACATCAGGTGTTTTCATCATGGTGAAAGACGATAAAAAATACGTATTTGCTGACTGCGCGATTAATATTGCACCAGATAGTCAAGATTTAGCGGAAATTGCAGTAGCGAGTGCAAAAACTGCAAACATGTTTGATATCGAACCGAAGGTGGCAATGCTTAGCTTTTCAACAAAGGGATCTGCTGTTTCTGAAGAAACGAAACGAGTAGAAGAGGGGCTAAAGTTAGCGCAGCAAATGGCACCTGAATTGATTATTGATGGAGAATTCCAGTTTGACACTGCAATTGTGCCTTCTGTTGCTCAGAAAAAAGCACCAAATTCACCCATTCAAGGTGATGCAAATGTGTTTGTATTCCCTAGCTTAGAAGCAGGAAATATCGGTTATAAAATTGCTCAGCGTTTGGGAGGATACGAAGCAGTTGGCCCTATTTTACAAGGCCTAAATGCACCAGTTAACGATTTATCCCGTGGCTGTAGTGAAGAAGATGTGTACAAGCTTGCACTTATCACAGCAGTTCAATCACTGGAAACAGTTTAAATCCAACTAGCAAATGAATAGGGCAGGGTTATCGAAGAGCAAAGGAGCCTATAGCTAAAACTGAAAAGTAAACTGATGCTGATTTATCTTAAAAAGAATCCTGAAGTTGGCTAGTCGCTAAAGCTAGACGAATAACTTAGCCTGCTTTTTACATTGCGAAGGAGTATTACTTATGTCAGAAGGGATTTTATTATTAGGCCAGGATGAGTGGCGATTAATTGACCAATCTGGGTTTAATCCTCATTTTCACGCGCTTCAATCATTTGCTATTGATGACACACTTTGCATGTCAGTGGGACGCGGCTATTCACCAGCTGTAGCGCGGGCATGGGTGCATCCGAAAACAATAGTTCTAGGCATCCAAGATACGAAACTCTCTGAACTGCAAGAGGGACTGGCGTATTTAGATGGGTTAAATTATGAATGGATTGTTCGAAATTCAGGAGGCCTAGCAGTAGCACTTGATGAGGGTGTTTTAAATATATCGCTCATTTTCCCTGATACAGAGAAAGGGATAGATATAAATAAAGGCTATGATTCTATGTGGAGTCTCATTAAGCTGATGTTTCAAGATTTAGGTAAAGAAATTGTTGCAAAGGAAATTGTCGGCTCCTATTGCCCAGGAAGTTATGATTTAAGCATAGGTGGGAAAAAGTTCGCCGGTATCTCGCAACGGCGAATTAGAAAAGGCATTGCTGTACAAATTTATTTATGTGTAACTGGGAGTGGCTATGAACGTGCCGAAATTGTTCGAGATTTTTATCGACATGCTAAATATGACGCTCCATCAAAGTTTGTCTTCCCAGACGTACATCCCGAAGTCATGGCATCATTGTCGGAATTATACGGTCTCGATTTAACAATACAATCAGTCATGCTTCGATTTTTAAATGCATTAAAAAACGTAAGCGGAAAAATGTACGCAAGCCATCTCCATGGCGAAGAACTACAATGGTTCCAAGCATACTACGAACGAATGATAGAAAGAAATAAAAAATACAAAGATATATAGAAAAGCGTAAGCGCCTTGTTAAGCGACGCGCAAACTGTAGGGATTCTGACGAGATAAAGAAAACACGAAGAGCGCAGCAATTCGATGTTGACTTATCGTAGGAAGGATCCCGAAGTTTGCTAGTCGCTAGGCGCTGAAGCTAGACAGAGAAAAGCGTAAGCGCCTTGTTAAGCGACGCGCCCACAGGATGTGGCGATATTAGACGACGATCCTTTATTCTAACTTAGATAAAAGAAACAGCCCAATGGTCATTAAAAAGCCGTGACATAGAGTTGTCACGGCTTTTTATATAAATAGGAACTGGATTTGGGCAATTCAATTATTCTATTCAGCAAGTTTTTCTAGATTACCGTTTCGATCCATTTTAAAAGAACTTGATTGGCGGTCGTCTTCTTCAAATAAAACAAGTTTCCTTGCTCGGTTTAAAATTTTCATTAATGTCTCATAGTCTTCTTGCATTGTCACCGAATTATCTTCCAATTTACCCACTTGTTCTTGCAATGTCTTGTTTTCTGCTTGTAAGTCAGCTTTCTCCCTTTTTAATCTTGCATTCTCATTTCTTAAAATATCTGAATGAAGTTCAGAATGTTGCATTTCCTGCAAATACGTAATAATATTCTCCATATTAATCTCACCCGTTGATTGAGTAGGTGCAGGTAAAAGATAGTTAGTGAATGGAAGAGATTGAAGAACCTGTTCTTCATCACCAAATTCTTCATTATATATATCTGGTTGTTGCCCCTGCGGATCTATACTACTACTACTACTATTGTCTTCATCTATGGCTAATATTGCTGGAGAAGCTTCATTAATAAATGCATGTGGCGGCTGGTAAAGCAATTTTTTCTTTCCACTTTGATCCTTACCGAGCATCCGTTGACGCTGTTTTCGTTGTTTCTTTGCTAAATCTAGCGCTTTTTCATATTGGTGACGAACAACCGCATTCCATCTGAATCCACATGCCGCAGATGTCCTGTTTAATTTGTCGCCCACTTCCTCAAAAGCATTTAGCTGTGTACTTCCTTCACGTACATGTCGCAAAACTGTTTCTGCTAATAATAAATCATTTACCTCTGTCCACGCATCTTGACGTGTTTTCATTACTCATCAACTCCCATTTTTACTTTTTATTGATGGCTCAACCATCTTCCTGTAATGTTAGGATGGACAATGTAATTAGTTTTTATACCAAATTGGTAAAAAATTGCTAGATACTGATACACTTTATTTAAAAAATCAAAACCTATATAATAAAAAAGATAGATAGGAAGAGGGTTGCCAGTGGAACATTCCAACTTAAAATTAAGCGAGGAAAAAGTCTTTAAAGACCCTGTTCATCGCTATGTACATATCAGAGATAAGGTAATTTGGGATTTAATTGGAACAAAAGAATTTCAGCGTCTTCGTCGAATAAAACAGCTTGGAACAACGTATTTAACATTCCATGGTGCAGAACATAGCCGTTTTAATCATTCACTCGGTGTGTATGAAATTGTGAGACGGATTGTGGACGATGTGTTTAAAGGGCGTCCTGAATGGAATGAGGATGAACGGCTACTATCACTTTGTGCCGCTCTTTTACATGATCTTGGACATGGACCATTCTCCCATTCTTTTGAAAAAGTGTATAACCTTGACCACGAACAATTTACAAAAAAAATCATTCTTGGTGAAACGGAAGTTAACGCAGTTTTGCAAAAGGTACATGTTGATTTTCCACAGAAAGTAGCTGAGGTAATTGGCAAAACATATCATGACAAGCTTGTTGTCAGCCTGATTTCTAGCCAGATTGATGCAGATAGGATGGACTATTTGCAGCGGGATGCATACTTTACAGGTGTTAGTTATGGTCATTTTGATATGGAACGGATTTTACGTGTCATGAGACCTCGTGAGGATCAAGTTGTTTTCAAGTCGAGTGGTATGCATGCTGTAGAAGATTACATTATGAGTCGCTATCAAATGTACTGGCAAGTGTATTTTCATCCGGTAACGCGAAGTGCGGAAGTAATTTTGACGAAAATTCTTCAACGTGCTAAAGCTTTGTATGAAGACTCTTATTCTTTTAAGTATGAGCCATCTCATTTTGTGTCACTATTTGAGAAAAAAGTAACGCTATCAGATTATTTAAAATTAGATGAATCTGTTATTTTATATTATTTTCAAATGTGGGAAGAAGAAGAGGACTTTATTCTTCGTGATTTATGTCACCGATTTATGAATCGGAATTTATTTAAATATGTAGAATTTGATCCAGCAGAGCAATATAAATTGCTTGGGCGCTTGGAACAATTGTTTAGAGAAGCGGAGATTGACCCTGACTATTATTTGGCAGTTGATTCTTCATCGGATTTGCCTTATGATTTTTACCGGCCTGGAGAAGAGGAAGAACGTCTCCCGATTCAATTATTGATGCCAGATGGAGATGTACGGGAGTTATCGAGAGAGTCTGCCATTGTGGAGGCTATTTCCGGCAAGCGGCGTACGGATCATAAATTATATTATCCTGAGGATCTTCTTTCGGACAAATCGAAACATCAAAAAATCAAACAGCAAATCTCTTCCATCTTAAAAAAACATTAAGAGAAAAATGGAGATTACCTCGCTGAAAAATATTGTGCAGGAGTTGAAAAATTGTCATGCTGAATGATCACCTTCGATTAATGAATGTATTTGCTATGTCAGAAGAGATAATTGGTCGAAAAAAACTGCAGAAAATGATATACATCGCAAAAAAAATGGAATTTCCTTTTCAAGAGAAATTTGAATTTCATTTTTACGGACCATATTCAGAGGAATTGACATTGCGGGTAGAAGAATTATGTAATTTTGGTTTCATCAAAGAAACAAAAGAAAAAAAGGATAACTATTATCAGTATAGATATGTGATAACTGCAAGTGGAAAGGAATTTTTGGACTCCTATCACCAGGAAATTCCTTATTTGCAAGAATGCTTCTCGACGATGAACAAGGAAAACTCCCGTTTTTTAGAGCTAGTTTCAACGGTATTATACTTTGAAGAAGATTCGAAAGATGAAGTGGTGCAAAAGGTACATACATTGAAAAATAAGCAACACTATACAATTGAAGAAATTAATGAAGCATACGCATATATCGAGAATTTGAAAAAGACAGCTGTCTCGCATTAATCGCTGAGATAGCTGTCTTTTGAGGGATTGTCTTAGAGCGTGTGTAAAAGTTCTACTCGTCACTCAATCTTTTACCGCCTACAGCGTAATGGTTTTTGCTCATTTCCTCGATAAAGACAACAATTTTATCTTCGGGAGCACCTGTTGTTTCGCTGACAGCGGTTGTAACTTTTTCAACAAGGGCCTTTTTCTGCTCTTCGTTACGTCCTTCAAGCATTTTAACTGTTACATATGGCATATTACGTTACCTCCTCGAATATGTAGTATCATGAAAAGTGTATGCCTTTTTATGAAGAGGGGCAAGAAAAAGAATACAAAACATGAGTACGAGCTAGTTTTTTTGTATAATATGGAGAGAGAGTTTTGAAAATGAAGGGGCTGGGTGTGTGGAACGATTTCTTAGGTTTCCATTGGAACAAATTCCGCTAATTGCGGGAGTATTATTGATTGCTTTTACTGTGCATGAATTTGCACATGCTTATACTGCGAATAAATTAGGAGATCCGACTGCGAAAAAACAAGGTCGCTTGACGCTAAATCCGATGCAGCATCTTGATCCAATCGGAACGCTATTGATTTTTATCGTCGGTTTTGGGTGGGCACGTCCCGTTCCAGTTAACCGGAATCATTTCAAAAATCCTCGTCTAGGTGGGATTCTTGTTTCTTTGATGGGACCCATTAGCAATTTTGTACTCGCGATTATTGGAACAGGAATTATGTACGGGTTAGTTGTCACTGGAGCAGCAGCAACATTACCATCTCTAGTCATGCAGTTTTTCAATTTATTCGTTTATATGAATGTGTTGTTATTCGTGTTCAATTTGTTACCATTGCCACCTTTAGATGGTTATCGGATTGTGGAAGATCTTGTCTCTCCGTCGATCAGGGCAAAAATGACGCAATATGAGCAATATGGTTCATTGGTTTTTTTAATCCTTGTTATTACACCACTTGGGGGATTTACAATCTACCCAATCATAAATAATGTCGTCCCGTTTTTTATCGAAAGTCTACATAACTTTTTTGCTATGTTGTTTCTATAAAAATAATAAAAGACTAGTTTGGAGGAATGTATGATGGAGCAAGGAAAAAGAAAGCTTGAATTTAATATCATTAAAAATGATCCAACGGATGGACATAAAGGATTTGGGATAGGCGCCCTTAATTTAGAAAATATAACTCCATTAATGGTAGACCCTGAAGAAGGGGAGGCCTGGATCGAACTACAAGCGATGCATGCACGAAGTAAAACGGAACGTGGAATAAAGTATTTAAAGGATCGCTCTGAATTGCCTGAAGAAGGAACAAAACAATACTGGGTTATATGGGTAGCTGTTGATCGGAAACCAGAAGGACCTTATTATGCGGGTGTTACGGCATGCGAATTACTTATCAATCGACCTGCACGCAGAGGGTTTAAATCGATGCCTGAGCATGTCAACCATCTAGATAAGGCGATGAAAGGCCAGACCATTGTTCAGAATATGGATGAAAAGTCGCGCAAAATTCTTGCTGATTTTTTGAAAAAGTATGATGAAGGAATGTGGATACGCTCAAATTCTACGTTTAAGGAAGAATTTAATGAAGAGAAATGATAATAATCAACAAAATTATGAACAAACTATGACATTTTCCAAAAACGAACAAAGCCAGCTTGCTGAAAAGCTTAAAAAAAAGTAAACTTAATATAGTTTGCACATAGCAAACTAGGACAATTCAAAGTGAAAGTGCTTAGGACAAGCCCTGATATGGAGCCTCAATAGCGTTACGTTTCGTGGCAATAACGAGGTAAACCTGCACCCGCGGTCCTTACGAGGGGTTAGGCACTGAAGCTAGATGAAAAAGCCCGAGGCTGCACACCTCGGGTTTTTGCGTTGAAAATATGACAAAAAACGATGTAATAAAGGTTATTAATGGATACAGAATTCCTCGGGTTCGGTGCCTTTTACAAAGTACATGAGACGGAAGGTTGGACATGATTGTGTAGCGATTTTTCCAGTTACAGGATCAATTGGAATCGGCTCTACTCCTAAAGGGGGCTTAAATGTATGGAGCCCTTCAGGTTGTCCTGTGATCGCACGCTCCATAAATTGAATCCAAATATTTTTTGCATATAATTTATCAGCTGAGAGTGTAATTTCCGAACCTTTGTCGTAGCCTGTCCATACAGTAGCTGCCAGTCCAGGTGTATAGCCTGCCATCCAGCTATCTGAATTAGTCGATCCAGATTTACCAGCATACAATCGCTTCATTTGTGAAGAAATCGAAGCACCTGTTACAGTTGCATGGCCATTTAATTTCATATCAAACATACCTGTCATCATATGACTCATAACAAACGCAAGCTGAGGCTTTAATATTTGTTCGTGATTTTGTTTTGCCTCATATATCACTTTCCCCCGATAATCTTCCACTTTTTGAATGAGAATAGGTTCTATTTTCTTGCCGCCATTAGCGAAAATGCCATATGCATTTAATAATTCCGTAACTTTTACGCCAGAACTGCCAAGTGCAAGTGATGGTACTTGAGCGATATCCGTTGTTATTCCCAATTTTTTCATTGTGTGAACTAGGGTTGTTTGCCCTATAAATAAATGAGTTTTCACAGCGTACATATTATCCGAAACAGCCAAGGCTTGAGCCATAGTAATTTCCCTGTTTTCGTATTGATTGTTAAAATTATGTGGAGCATATTCTGAACGATTGTCGTTAAATTTAAACGTAGTTGCCTCGCTTCGCAATAAAGTAGAAGGCGTAAAGCCTTGCTCTAGTGCTGCATAATAAAGAAGCGGCTTGATGGTTGACCCGGGTTGTCGAATCGCTTGAGTTGCTCGGTTAAAATTACTTTCATCATAATCACGACCGCCTATCATCGCTGTGACAAATCCCGATTGTGGATCCATCGCAGCAAATCCAACTTGAATCTCTGAGGAATCAGCTATCGTTTCCTTCACAATTGACTCTGCAATTTCTTGTTGGCGGGGGTTAAGCGTTGTGAATACCTTTAAACCTCCTAGCGCCACAACACGATCGTCCAATCCGACCTTAGTAAGGAGCTCTTTTTTCACGGCATCATAAAAGTAAGGTGCTGACTCAGCCCGATGATGTGGATGTTTGCCAATGAAAGTAAGCTTTTCCACCGCCGCTGTATTTAATTGTTGTTTAGAGATAACACCAGTTTCCTTCATGGCATCTAAGATTAGTAATTGTCTTTTTTTAGCCTTTTCAAAGGAAATAAGTGGTGAATATATGCCGGGTCCTTTTGGAATTCCAGCCAGCAAAGCACCTTCCGCAAGCGATAGATCGCCCGCACTTTTGCCGAAGTAGTATTGGCTAGCTGCTTCAATCCCATAGGCACCATGTCCATAAGAAATAGTATTTAAATAACCTTCTAATATTTCATCCTTATCGTAATTGATTTCTAGGCGCATGGCATAAAAGGCTTCAGAGATCTTTCTTTTCCACGTTTTATCCAGTGTTAAAAACAGATTACGAGCATACTGCTGAGTGATTGTACTGGCACCCTGCACTTTCTTCATCGCTTTCAGATTTGCTAATACCGCAGCACCAATTCTCTTGACATCAAAGCCATGATGATCATAAAAAGTACGATCTTCAATCGCAATCATTGCATGTACAGTATTAGGTGAGATCTCATCTAGTGGAACCCAATAGCGCTTTTGACCACTATTGCTTTCCCCAATGATCGATCCATCCTCTGCATAGTATAAATTGGATTGTGGAATAGCTAATGGAGGTGGACCGAGTATTTTTAAGTATAAATAAAAGGAAAATAGAAGAATGGCAACAACGAACAAAGCCAAAATACTGGTAAAAGTAAGCAATCTTGCGTTCCGCCATCTTCTTCTCGTAACTTTCTCAGCTTCCATTCCATCCACCTCCCGCATTCTATGAATCTTTTTTAATCAGTATGAAAGTAAAATCCACTTTTTATTCACCAAATAAATGATTATTTACTTTTGCTGCTTTTCTTTTGGCCTTAGCATGGATGAATACTTTGTTGAAATGAATGGATGGGAGAGCTATAATAAAGAGATTATTTGAATAAGAAAAGCGGAAGGCGCTCGTTCAGGAACGACAAGCATAAGACAAAACGGCGAGAAGGTTAGTCCTTACCTTCTTGGCGGATTGGCTTTTGACCTCGAGCCCCTTGCGCCTGTAGCTAGACATGAAAGGCGAACCGATGTTGACATATCGTAGGAAGCATCCTGGAATTTGCTAGTCGCTGGGTGCTGAAGCTAGACAATAAGAAAAGCGGGGGTCTCACTCCTCATTGCATGTGGAGATGGTTCGATCTTTAAGTTCGCTACGTTCTGTGGCTCGGGCTATACTAGTCCATCATGTAACTCAAAACTGAACATAGAAAGACTTAATATAAATGCATATTCCCTAAAAAAGTTGTATTTTTATAATTTACATAAAAGGAGGGCGGAGTCATGGAAGTGACAGAGAAAAAAAAGGTAGCAAAAATTAGGCTTGTAACAACAATCCGTCATCCAGGTCAAGAAATTGAAACATTTGAGCTATGGGTAGAAGGTTCGACGATTCAAAAACAAGGTCATACTTATTTAATGTATGAAGAAGTTCAAGAAGTCGGGAAAGTCAGGACGACGGTAAGGATGGGAAATGAAGAGGCGCTCATCTTAAGAGGTGGAGCTATCAAAATGCGCCTGCCTTTCGGATTAAACGAAAAACTGCCGGGAAGCTATGATGGTGGGATTGGTTCGCTCGCAGTGACGGTCCATACACATCAATTACAATTTGAACAAAATGAGAATCACGGCCGCTTTCTTTTAGAATACGATTTGCTTACGGGTGGTCAGCTTGTAGGAAAGTATAATTTAGAATTTATATATACGGAGGAGACGTAATGAACGCAGTTGAAAAAATGCAAAGTGAATTAAAGATAGCTATTAGTGACGCAGCCGTTAAGGCCGGGCTAGCTTCATTAGAAGAAATGCCCGAAGTGATTTTGGAAACACCAAAGGATAAAGCGCATGGAGATTATTCAACAAATATGGCGATGCAGCTCGCACGTGTGGCGAAAAAAGCACCAAGAATGATCGCAGAACAGATACAGGATAATATCGATAATTCAAAAGCTTTTATCGAAAAAATTGAAATAGCTGGACCCGGGTTTATTAATTTTTATATGAATAATAACTATTTAACGGAGCTTGTTCCAGCAATTTTAAAAGCTGGCGATGATTATGGTCGCTCTAATGCTGGAAATGGTCTAAAAGTTCAAGTGGAATTCGTATCAGCGAATCCGACAGGCGATCTTCATCTAGGCCATGCTCGTGGTGCCGCAGTCGGCGATTCACTTTGTAATGTGTTGGAAAAAGCGGGATATGTGGTCTCGCGCGAATATTATATTAATGATGCAGGAAATCAAATTCATAACTTAGCACTTTCTGTGGAAGCACGCTACTATCAGGCATTGGGACTTGAAAAGGAAATGCCGGAAGATGGCTACCAAGGTAAAGATATTATTGGTATCGGCGAGAAACTTGCTAAAGAATTTGGTGATAAATATGTAAAGGTCGAAGAAAAAGAACGCTTCGAGTTTTTCCGTCGTTATGGACTTGACTATGAAATGGCGAAATTAAAAGCAGACCTCGCACAATTTCGTGTCCTTTTTGATGTTTGGTATTCAGAGACATCACTATATGAGAATGGGAAAATCGATGTAGGGTTAAAAATGCTGCGTGAACAAGGTCATATTTATGAGGAAGGTGGAGCTACATGGTTCCGTTCGACAACATTTGGTGACGATAAAGATCGTGTGTTAATTAAGAATGATGGCACATACACATATTTAACACCTGATATTGCCTACCACCAAGATAAAATCGCCCGTGGATTCGATAAATTGATTAATATTTGGGGTGCAGATCACCATGGCTATATTCCGCGGATGAAAGCGGCAATAGAAGCACTTGGTTACGAGCGTGATCGTCTGGAAGTAGAAATTATTCAACTCGTTAACTTGTATAAAGATGGCGAAAGAATGAAAATGAGCAAGCGTACTGGAAAAGCAGTCACGATGCGTGAATTAATTGAAGAAGTTGGTCTTGACGCTGTTCGCTACTTCTTTGCAATGAGAAGTGCTGACACACATATGGATTTTGACCTTGATCTAGCTGTGTCGGAATCAAATGAAAACCCGGTCTATTACTCGCAATATGCACATGCGAGAATTTGCAGTATTTTGCGTTCGGCACAGGAAAAAGGCTTTACAATGGATGAACAAATAGATCTTACTGTATTAGCTAGCGAAAAATCAGTTGAACTACTGAAAAAACTTGGAGAGTTCCCACAAGCTGTCGCAGACGCGGCGGAAAAACGGATCCCACATCGCGTAACAAACTATATTTTTGAACTTGCATCCACATTCCACAGCTTTTACAATGCTGAAAAAGTGTTAAACGAAGACAACCCAGAAGAAACAAAAGCTCGACTAGCACTTGTGAAAGCAGTACAAATCACATTGAAAAACGCATTGGCACTAGTTGGCGTATCTGCACCAGAGAAAATGTAAGAAGCATCATGCCGCTATTTAAAAATAGCGGCTTTACCTATGTCAAAAAATGCGCATATGAAATATCAATTAGCGAAAATCCCTGAACGCTAATAAACTTTCCGAGTGGCCAGTAAATCCCGCGAGTGGCTAGTAAATCCCGCGAGTGGCCAGCAAATCCCGCGAGTGGCCAGCAAATCCCGCGAGTGGCTAGTAAATCCCGCGAGTGGCCAGCAAATCCCGCGAGTGGCCAGCAAATCCCGCGAGTGGCCAGCAAATCTTGTGAGTGGCCAGCAAATCCCGCGAGTGGCCAGCAAATCTCGTGAGTGGCCAGTAAATCCGGTGAGTGGCCAGCAAATCCCACGAGTGGCCAGCAAATCTCGTGAGTGGCCAGCAAATCTCGTGAGTGGCCAGCAAATCCCGCGAGTGGCCAGCAAATCTCGTGAGTGGCCAGTAAATCTCGTGAGTGGCCAGTAAATCTCGTGAGTGGCCAGTAAATCTCGTGAGTGGCCAGCAAATCTCGTGAGTGGCCAGTAAATCGATAGAGTCCGTATAATTGTGTAAAAAGAAAAGGTCTCATCAAGACCTCATGTTACAATGTTTTCAACCACGATCACATTGAGGAGGAATTGATGATGACCCAACTTAATTTTAACCTAGATATTGAAATTTTAAAAGACTCAGTGCTAAATTCAAACCTGGAAGCGGTAGTAAAATCCACGATTGTACTTGTCCTAAATGAATATATGGAGAAGGAACGCGATGATTATCTCCAAGCAGCTGCCTACGAGCGCTCGATCGAACGCATTGATTACCGAAATGGCTACTACGAGCGAGAGCTTCTCCTTAGTATTGGAAGGGTTCAACTGCGAGTCCCGAGAACCCGTGAGGGACACTTTTCTCCCTCCGTGTTTGAAAAGTTTTCCCGTGTAGATCAGGCCTTTGTATTGTCGATGTTAGAGATGGTGGTCAATGGGATTTCCACTCGAAAAGTCACAAATGTCGTTCAACAACTGTGTGGAGAAAACGTCTCTAAATCGTTCGTATCTTCCCTTACTGGAAAGCTAGATCCAATCGTAAATGAGTGGGCAAACCGCCCTCTAAATACCATGTACTATCCGTACGTTTATGCAGATGCCATGTATATCAAGGTCCGGGAACATAATAAAGTGATTTCCAAGGCAGTTTATATCGCTACAGCGATAAATGAAAACAAGAGACGTGAAGTGATTGGACTAAAAATCGATCATGTTGAGAGTTTTGAGGCATGGCAAGGGTTCTTCCAACACCTGAAAGGACGTGCTCTTCAGTCTCCAAAACTTATTATTTCAGACGCTCATGAAGGACTGAAAAAAGCAATTCAGCGGGAATTCATAGGCACTTCTTGGCAACGTTGCACTGTCCATTTTAAACGGAATATCATTGAACGATTGCCAAAAAAAGAATCAAAACAAATAATCGCTGACATGAGGCGCATCTTTAATAGTATTTCAGTAGAAGAAGCTCGCCAATATAAAGAGCAATTTGTCGATAAATATGAAGAAGAAGCAAAGGTCCAGAAAGCAATTGAAATTTTAGAGGATGGCTTCGAAGATGCCATTCAATTTCTCAACCAGCCTTCTCGTTATCATCGTTATCTAGCGAGCACAAATTCACTTGAAAGGCTTAATCAGGAGGTTCGCAGGAGAGAAAGAGTCATACGTATCTTCCCGAATAATCAATCTGCATTTCGACTTATCGGTGCAATACTAATGGATTATGAAAACAGAGAACGAAGCGGAAAAAAGAGTTTATAAAATGACAATTTCATCAAGTGAAAAGGGGGTACCCCCTTTTCACTTGATGAAATAAAATAGCCAACTATAACTAAATATCATAAAGAAAACATTGTAAACTAAATTACACAATTGTCTGGACTTGACTAGTAAATCTCGTGAGTGGCCAGTAAATCTCGTGAGTGGCCAGCAAATCTCGTGAGTGGCCAGTAAATTTCGTGAGTGGCCAGCAAATCTCGTGAGTGGCCAGCAAATCCGGTGAGTGGCCAGCAAATCCCGCGAGTGGCCAGCAAATCTCGTGAGTGGCCAGCAAATCCCGCGAGTGGCCAGCAAATCCGGAGAGTGGCCAGTAAATCCGGAGAGTGGCCAGCAAATCCCGTGAGTGGCCAGCAAATCCCGCGAGTCGCCAGTAAAATCCCCTGAGCGTCCAATAAACAGAAAAAAAGTCGCCAAATTGCTGAGATCCTATATATTTGGCTATTGTTTCAATAAAAAAACAAGCTGAACTATAATAATCCTTCGACCAATTTACCAATCCATGCTTTTACTCGTGCGAATCCTCTTACTTTTTTTAAACCTTCTAAAGTTAGTTTAGTCGAGTGGCGAATATCTTCAGCTAATGCTTCTTCAACATCTGCAATAAAAGCGCGGTCATATATAAAGCAATTAATTTCATGATTTAACAGAATGCTTCTTCTATCGAAGTTTGCTGTGCCAATATCACAGATAAGTCCATCAATGACAATTACTTTTGCGTGAAAAAATCCATGTTGAAACTGGTAAACCGTTCCGCCACCAGCAAGAACTCTTTTTAAATAACGAAAAGAAGCTTCTTTAACAATTGGATGATCCGATTTTTCTGGAACAAGTACGGATACAGAAACACCTCTAGTAAGTGCAGCTTCGATAGCAGTAAATAACCTCTTTGGTGGTACGAAATAAGGTGTGCCGATGATGACTGTCTTTTGTGCCTTTTCCATTAATTGAACAAGTTTTTCTTCCACATCTATCCCCTCTGAAGGAAATAGGTAATGCTCCATATTTTCGGGTTGGTCGGAAAAAGATATGGGATCTGCATTAACATCCGCATGTGTAGCGCGCTTCCAGTCGATGAGGAATTCCTGTTGTATATCAGCAACGCTTTCTCCGGTAATTCGAATATGGTAGTCGCGCCACGGTGATAATTTTGGATCAAGGTCAATATATTCTTTGCCAATATTGTAACCGCCTAAATATCCTATCTTACCGTCGATAATCGTAATTTTTCGGTGATTCCTTTGTTGAAGCGTGAAAAAGTAAAAAGGAAAATGAGGCCTATGACAAAATTCAATTTTGATCCCTAGATCGCGGGCTTCAGAAATCCATTTTTTAGGGACATTTCTGCTGCCGAACCAGTCTAGGAGAAGTCGAACTTGCACGCCTTTTTGTGCCTGCTCTTTTAGTACATCAAAAAAAGCTGCACTAAAGCGATCATCTTTTACAATATAAAAAAGGATATGTATGGTAGATGTTGATTTGCGAAGATCATCAAAATAATTTTTATATAAATCAGCACCATTTGTAATCAATTGTAGCTGACCTTTTCTAAGCGGATAACGTCGTCTTGTCTCTCGTTTCCTATGTATATATCTGCCGAGAGAAAAATCCAAATAAGGGTATAAGAAAATGCATACAAGCAGTAAGCATATTCCTGTAATCCAATCCATCTATATCACTCCCGACTCATGTATATATATTATTACTATTCCCATTATGGCTTAAAAAAGATGTGAGAAATAAAAAATACATGTATAATGATGTAGTATTTATAAAAATATATAACGGTTATCGGTGCTTTTTAATATATAGCAAAGGATTTATGGGAAGTCCATATTTGCGCTATCTATGTAAAAGCTCAAAAGGGAAGTTGGTTAAAATCCAACGCGGTCCCGCCACTGTAAATGGGAGTGAGCTGTATTATAATCCACTGTGCGTATTGTACGGGAAGGAGCAGCAAACGATGATCATGAGTCAGGAGACCTGCCGATGCCATTACACCAGATTAACCTACGAGGATGGGCGAAGGTGGATTAGCAGATGCTTTATTAAAAGCTGTCCATTAATCGTACATCTCCATTCGTTGGGGATGTTTTTATTTTTTGTAAAATGAAAAAGGGGGAGAGAATCGTGAAAAAATTAAATGCACTGCTCATAGCCTTCATGCTCGTTTTTTTAGCAGCATGTGGAAATGAGGCTGAGCCAACACCAGTTGAAAACAATAATGAATCGGTGTCTGATCAAACAGATCAAGAAAACGCATCAGTAGAGACTTTTCCGGTTACGATCAAAGATGCAACAAATAAAGATGTAGTGATTGAGAAAAAGCCAGAAAAGATTGTTACGCTTATGCCAAGTAATACGGAAATTGTCTATGCCCTAGGTGCAGGTGATACAGTTGTAGGGGTTTCTGAATCTGACAATTATCCCGAAGAAGTTAATGAAATAGAAAAAGTAGCAGGTATGGAGTTAAATATCGAAAAAATCATTTCATTAGAGCCTGACGTAGTACTTGCTCATGGTTCAACCGTTTCTATGTGGGAATCTGGGCTGAAACAGCTGGAGGATAGTGGGATAACTGTCCTGGTGGTTAATGATGCACAAAGTTTTGAGGCAGTATATGAATCGATCGAGATGGTTGCAAAAGCAACAGGGAAGTCGGAAGAATCTGATCAATTGATCGATGACATGAAAGCAAAATTGGCTGCAATTAAAAAACAAGCAGAGTCTATTTCTGAAGAAGACCAGAAAACAGTATTTGTAGAAATATCCCCTGCACCTGAAATGTATGCATCGGGACAAAATACATTTATGAATGAAATGCTAAAAGTAATCAATGCACAAAATGCGGTTAAAGAAGACGGTTACCCTCAAATGAATGAAGAAGCAGTGCTTGTGCTAAATCCAGATGTGATCATAACGACATATGGTGTGGAAAATGCAACTGAACTAGTACTGGAACGTAAAGGATGGCAGGATATGACTGCTGTGAAGGAAAAACAAGTATATGAAGTAAATGAAGATCTTGTAAGTCGTTCCGGACCGCGGATTATCGAAGGAGTAGAGGAGCTTGCAAAAGCCATTTACCCAGAAGTTTTCGGGAAATAAACAGGTAATTTCATATGTAGTTGCAGGTGGGTTTTTACTATTTACGATGTTTTTAGGCATTTCAATTGGGGCGGTCCGCGTGCCTTTTACAGACATCGCATTTATTGTTGGAGCAAAGGTTTTCCATTTACCGCTAAGCGAACATATTGATTCGATGCACGCGACCATCGTGATGAATATCCGCCTGCCACGGGTATTACTGGCTGGTCTAGTTGGGGCTTCTCTTGCAATGGCAGGAGGAGCCTTCCAAGGGCTGCTTCGTAATCCGCTCGCAGATCCATATACGCTAGGCGTTTCATCTGGAGCCTCTGTAGGTGCTGTTTGTGTACTGTTTTTTCAAATCAGTATACAGTTTGTAGGGATTTTCACATTGCCTCTTGTTAGTATAACTGCTGCCTTCTTGACTATTTTCCTCGTATTATTTTTTGCTAAAAGCATCGAACCTTCTATGAAAGTGGAAACAATTATTTTAACGGGAATCATTTTTAGTTCTTTTCTAGGTGCATTACTTTCGCTAATGATTGCACTTTCTGGTGAGGAGCTGCGCCAAATCATTGGCTGGCTATTGGGTAGTGTATCGATGAGAGGGTGGAGCTATATCCAGATTATTCTACCTTTCTTTTTAATTGGTGGGTTTATTTTAATGATCAATGCCCGAGAACTGAACGCGATGTCATTTGGAGAAGAGCGGGCGAAGCATCTTGGGGTAAGTGTGGAACGCCGAAAACTCGCAGTACTTGCAGCTGGTTCGTTATTGACAGGTGCCGCTGTGGCTGTATCAGGGACAATTGGCTTTGTTGGCCTTGTCATTCCACACTTAGTACGGATGATTTGGGGACCCGATCATAAACGATTATTACCTTTGTCGCTGGTGGTTGGCGCTGGATTTCTCATCTTAGCTGATCTGGTGGCACGGACAATCATCCAGCCAGCCGAGTTGCCAATTGGTGTGATTACGGCATTAATCGGTGCACCTGCTTTTGCGGCAATTTTAGTGAGAAGACGTGTGGAAAGAAGAGGATAAGACATGCTGAATGTGAAAAATATTTCAGGGGGGTATCCTGGAAATAGTGTGCTTAATGATGTGTCATTTACAGTTAACAGTGGCGAATTATTTGGTATCCTTGGACCGAATGGTAGTGGAAAGACAACGTTATTAAAGATGATTAGTGGATTGCTAACACCTGAAAAAGGGGAAGTTTTTATAAAAGGTCAGCAAATTAGCTCATATACTGCCAAGGAGCTAGCAAGGGTAGCCGCTGTTTTACCACAAGTCTCCTCTGAGGTTTTCGCCTATACAGTAAAGGAAACTGTCTCACTTGGCCGGTATGCGCATCAAAGTGGCTGGCTACACTCAAGGCATCCAGATGATGAAGTATTAGTTCATGAAGCAATGGCTGCCACTGGAGTAGAAAAGTTTCAGAACAAACTTTTACAAGAGCTATCAGGTGGGGAACGCCAGCGGGTTTTTCTTGCCCAAGCGCTTGCTCAACAGCCGGAAATTCTTTTGCTGGATGAACCGACAAATCACTTAGACCTGGCATATCAAAAGGAATTAATGGATCAATTGAAAAATTGGACTCGGGAGCGAGGACTAACAGTTGTGTCGATTTTCCATGATTTGAATCTAGCTGGATTATATTGTGATAGGCTTCTGCTTTTGAATCGTGGAGAGGTTGAAGTGCTTGGTAAGCCTCAAATCGTTTTACAAGAGGATAGAATTCGTGATGTGTATCAAACAAAAGTTGTAGAGCAATTTCATCCACAAGTGCCCCAACCGCAAGTGGTTTTACTTCCAGAAGTAAGTGGACAACAAAATAGCGATCGAATTATCATTAACGAGCAGTTTCTAACAATTAGTGAAGACGCAATAGAACTCTGTTCACCAATACCAATGAAAGTAATGGCTTCTGCGTTAGTGGGAAGCGGATTTGGTTGGAGAAATCGGTTTGTTAATGCTTTTTCAGCGGAAGCCTTGAAGAAAGTATTTGTAGAAGAAACCATTGCAATGGTAGCAGCTAGTAAGAAAGATGTCTTCTATGGCACGTATGAAGGGCATGGCTTCTCCCTGTTTATAGTTGTTGCGAAAGGTGCTAGTATAGATGCATTAAATACATGGGTATTTATAAATGGAATAATTTCGGATGACGTTTTTATACAAGCTATTTCTGCAGTTGGTGAGGCAAACGCTCTGTCAGCTGTGGAACGTGATCAAGGTGGAGTTGTGATTGCTGCTGTACAAAGTGGGATAAGTGTTGAAGGATCGCAGCTCAGAACGATGATACGCGAAGGTGTACTTGAAAAGATACAAGTAATGGATAGGGAATAAGTTGGAAATCACATGATATAGCAGGGCAAAAGCTTAATATCCATAATAAAGTCAAACGAAAATGAAATGGATAAAGACGCTGGTATATAGTTTAAAAGACACCACAAAATAAAAGGTGTCTTTTAAAAATGTACATTTATTATTGTTTAGGTTCTAAAACAAGCTCTATAGGTTCGGCGTCCTTGCTGTCAAATTCTATTTGTGTTTGTCCGTTTACCGAGGATAGAATCCGAATCCGATCATCGGCAGAAACCGTTGTCCATTCACCTTCGATTGTTAGTTTCATCGGGCGCATAATACTCTCTGCATGTCGCCAACTGCGGGAATATATACTTACTTCTTTTTGAACACCATTTTCGTCATATTGATCATCCTCGATACCTTCATATAAACGTAAATTGGGATCTACTACGCTCAGGACAATTCGGTTTCCATCTTTGCGAGTCATCACCATGGACGGAGTATCTACTGCACGGACAATCCCTTGATCGACAGCATCACTTGCTTCGAATAAGGCATAACCAGTTATACCAGTCGTGTGGTCGTGTACGACATGTGCCGTTCGGTCCTGCTGTAATACATTGTATGGAGCGGCGTTTTGGCTCTCCATTGAATCCACAAAGTCTTTCATCTCTTCCGTATTTGTCTTAACTAATACAGCATATTGATACATTCCATCTTTAGGAGCCTTTCCGTGATCAATCCAAGCCGTTGCAAAATTTCCTGTTGTTTCTGACCCATCCTTCTGATGTTTCGACTGCTGCTCAGATCGCTTCATCGCGATTGTCTGTCCAGATGGTACATAATAACCGTTGTCCTTATTGTCGATGAGCCATGCGTCACGAGAAAGTTCATGACGATCTTCATACGGAAATTCAGTGATAGCGTCTTCTGTGGACATCCATGTCGGATCAGTTTTTTCAGGCATATAATTTTGGAAAAGTGTCGTCTCCGTTGAATACTCATTATTCATATTTTCTATGTCTGAACCTAATGATATAATTCGGTTATCGAAGAAAAAGTATGATTTTCGGGCGCGATGAGTACCATCATATTTAGGATGTTCATGAAGCTTCATGGCAAACATCCCATTATCTCCTTGTAAACTTAAGCTTCCCGAAAATGTCTCATCAGACAGAAGCATTTCCTCAAATCCGCTGAAACGGTCCACATTCCGAACATCGGAGCGTAACTTTTCAAATGGCAGGTGAATTGTAGTAGTACCTGGCCAACGGTTCCAATCCCAGCCATCATGAACATAACCGCTGTTCATGTGATTGTCATACCCCATAATTTGCATTTGCCCATAAGACATATAACGACCATACAGGTTTGCATTCTCATAAGTTTCATTTCCCCATAAATAACGGCTATATCCTTTGACACCAACTAGCCAATCGTCACGTCTATGCAATCCAAGATTGGCATAATTCATTGCCCAAAATCCATTCGGAGCTAGTTCCGCTTCGATCCCCAAGGCCCTGAACTGGCGAACGGTCGCATCCTCGTTATCAGATAACCGCAAATAGGCTGCAGCTACTTCACGATCAATCGTTTCTTCTCCATCCGGGGATCCTGCCAAAGCCATATAACGATATGGTGGCAGAACCAGAGCAGCTTTTCCATCAGGATGGCGTCCTGAAATGCTAATCAACCACTCCGTTTTATTAGAATAAAGCCGCATAGCGAGCAGTGCTTTTTTCAAAGTTTGATGCGCATCTTCTGCTACCTTGAAATGGGTGCCGGATAACACATACATAATGGGAGTAACTCCTTTAAATGCATCATTCGCATAAGCTGGATAATGGTTAGCGTGATGATATGCAGATCCATCCTTCTTGAATGCAGGATCTAATCCATTGGCTGGTCGTAGTCCTTGCGATAGCCAAGAAGAAAAGCTTTCAAAATCTCTAACTTTATCCTTTGTATCTTCCTGTATCAAAATACTGGCCAACATGCCGTTTAGTGTCGTGTTTAAAATATCAATATTACCTTCGATCTGCTCTGACGGTAAATACATTTTACCTGCACCGCTTAACCATAACAGCGTTTTTTGCGTACGATCGAGAAGATTGGCCTCTCGTAGAACATCACGCATCAAGAATGTTGAAGTATAAAAGCCACGAACGTTATAGCCTAAATGGTGCATTGTTCCCTGTGCACTACCGTAATTCCATCCTTGATCGGCGAAATGATCGGATAAATCGACATACATAGACTTCAGCTCATTCTTCAAAGCCATATCATCAGTGGAAAGGTACGCATCCGTCACCAATTGCATGAAGTCAGTAAAAGCTCTAAGATCAGCTGTATTATTCAATTCCTTGAAAGATTCCTTTAAAGGCTGCGGCATTTGATCGAAGTGAGGCATGAATAGTGATTTTCCACGTATCACTTCATCGTCACGTACAATTTCAAAAGATTCATAACGAGTTCGAATATCGGTTATAAGGGCATCAGTTATCTTTTTTCGTTTAAAAGCCAATTCCGTAAATTTATCTTCAATTGTTCGAAATGCCTTGATATCTGTGTCTGTTACTTCCTCCGATGATTCTGGGGGAGTCTGTTGAGAATAATGCAACAGACCGAGCCAGTGAGCATTCGCAGCTTCCATCACTCCTGGATTAACGAATGGGACTTGTAAATCTGGTGTATGATGTCGAGGGTCTACAGGAGTAGACAACATCATGGAGTCGAAATATAAAGTCCCTTCTCCAGACTTTGGTGCTTTTATAATCAATCGATTCATAGCTGGATGTGGAGATCCTTTCATATCACGTTCAAACGATACCCAAGCTGTTCTCCACCCACTAAAATTGAGATTCATCTCGAACCAACTATCAGGTTTATTTCCTCTTCCAAATTGAAAGGTAACGGATTCGTCTTTCGGTTTTTCATTATAAACCCATACAACAAATGTACTAATTGATTGATCACGATCATTTGGAACAAATGGGCTATAACCAATTTTCTCCTTGATTGTTAGAGTGGAACTGCTTGCATAATCCCATTTAAGGGACTGAGTACCATCCTTTGAATGTAGTTCGTTCACCTCAAGATGACCGCCACCTTTTAATTTAAAATTCTTTGGTACCCCATTTTCAAAAGTGAATAGCGGAATGCCCATCGATCTCGCTTCTGTTTCAATTAATTGTGCGGAAGATGCACTTTCATTTGAATTAGTTTTTTTACTTGTAGTTAATACTGGCGTCTCAGTTGCAGCCGCTGCAGGTATTGACCAAACCGCTGGAGTAGACAAGGCTACTGTAATAGATATAGCGATAAATCGTTTTCTATGATACTTGAACCATTCGGGCTTACCTCTAAGTAAACTTTTCGTCGAATCTTTGTTAATCACCTTTTTCATTTCATAAGTTAAGCGATGTTTAGTTTGTAACGGATCTTGTTGCTTGTTGTAAGAGTGTTTCATTTTTCAATCCCCCCTTCTATAAATCGGAAAAAATCCGGTAAACACCTTCATTTAAGGGTAATTTTATCTAAGTGAAAAGGAGCTTGGGAAGGTGAAAACTTTATGCCCCTGCTCATTTACTTAATTAATATTGTGAAAAACGTCCTGTTATCAGCTTAAATGCAGTCAATAGTAGTGCTATCTTTATTTAAATGCGTCTAAAGGCCGGGGAATAAACTTTTTTATAATATAGAAGTCAAAATAGTTAGTTACGTTTTAATTCCTCCTTGACTGAATGGTCATTCATTATATAATGATAGTAATAAGTTATTTGAGAGATAAATAGATTTCTTTATACGGGAAGGGAGTGGTTGGCAAGATGGATATATTATTCTGGATTAATTGGATTGCATTTCTCTCTGTAACCGCTTACGCAATCTTTTTATTCATCTATGTAGTAAAGACACGTATCACCTTTATTAAACTTGGGAAAAAAGAAGTGTTCGATAACGATGTGAAAGCGCGCCTTAAAAAAATAGGCGTTAATGTGTTTGGACAGAAAAAGTTACTGAAAGATAAAAAAAGTGGCACCATTCATGTAATGTTTTTTTACGGATTTATTCTCGTCCAGTTTGGTGCGATTGATTACATTTGGAAAGGACTTGTGCCCGGTTCACATTTGCCACTCGGTCCGCTTTATTCCGGATTCAAATTTTTTCAAGAAATTGTTACACTCGTTATTCTTGTCGCCGTCGTATGGGCGTTTTATCGTCGCTATGTGGAAAAGCTTGTTCGATTAAAACGCGGATTTTACGCTGGACTTGTATTGTTGTTTATTGGTGGCTTAATGCTGACGGTTCTGCTCGGGAATGGGATGTCACTTATTTGGCATAATGAACCATCCACGTGGACCGAACCTGTTGCCGCTGGGATCGCTGCAGCATTTAGTTGGTTAAGTCCAAGTGTAGCGGCCGTTATTTTCTACATTGCTTGGTGGATACATCTATTGTTGCTTTTAAGCTTTCTAGTGTATGTACCACAGTCAAAGCATGCCCATTTAATTGCAGGACCTGCAAATGCATACTTTGAGCCACTTGATGGTGGAAGAAAGTTAAAAGCGATAGATTTTGAAGACGAATCTGAAACCTATGGAGTTGGAAAAATAGAAGAATTTACTGATCTACAATTACTGGATCTTTATGCATGTGTGGAATGTGGAAGATGTACGAATATGTGTCCGGCAACAGGTACGGGAAAAATGCTTTCACCAATGGATCTCATGATTAAGCTGCGGGATCATTTAACAAATCACGGTGCCGCAGTAACGCAAAAACAACCATGGGTTCCAACATATGCATTTGCAAACACGAAGGCGAATCAGATAGCGAAAGCAAGTGGTGGGGAAGGTACGGTTGAGGCTGCCGCGACTTTAGAATATCATCCAAGTATGATTGGAGAGGTAATCACGGAAGAGGAAATATGGGCATGTACGACATGTCGTAATTGTGAAGATCAGTGTCCAGTAATGAATAAGCATGTAAGTCAAATTATAGATATGCGCCGCTATCTTGTCTTAACGGAAGGGAAAATGGATACCGATGCTCAACGTGCTATGCAAAATATTGAACGCCAAGGCAATCCATGGGGATTGAATCGTAAGGAAAAAGAAAATTGGCGTGAAGCTCGTGAGGATGTTTATGTCCCAACTGTAAAAGAATTAAAAAAAGTGGGCGAAGATTTTGATTATCTTTTTTGGGTTGGTTCGATGGGTGCATTTGATAATCGCAGTCAAAAAATTGCTCTATCATTTGCAAAACTTCTTAATGAAGCCGGTGTGAAATTTGCGATTCTCGGTAATAAAGAAAAAAATTCAGGTGATACGCCGCGTCGCCTTGGAAATGAGTTTTTATTTCAAGAGCTAGCAACAGCAAACATCACTGAATTCGAGAAAAATGATGTGAAAAGGATCGTGACGATCGATCCTCATGCATATAATATTTTTAAAAATGAATATCCTGACTTTGGTTTGGAAGTAGAAGTATTCCATCATACGGAGCTGCTCGATCAGCTTTTAAAAGAAGGACGCTTGATCCCACAATTTGTGGTAGAAGAAAAAATAACCTTTCACGATTCTTGCTATCTCGGCCGCTATAACGATGTGTATGACCCACCTCGGGAAATTCTTAAGTCAATCCAAGGTGTGACCCTTGTAGAGATGGAACGCAATCGGGAAACCGGTATGTGCTGTGGAGCTGGCGGGGGATTGATGTGGATGGAGGAGGATACTGGTCAGCGTGTGAATGTTGCGAGAACGGAACAGGCTCTTGCAGTTGAACCATCAGTCATCAGTTCAGGTTGTCCGTATTGTCTGACCATGCTCTCAGATGGTACAAAGGCAAAAGAAATGGAAGAAACAGTTAAGACATACGATGTCGCAGAACTCCTCGAGAAAGCGGTATGCGGGGATCAACAATCTGCATAAACATAAGAAAAGCACAAGCGTCCGTTTAGTAACGTACAGACTACACTCGCAGAATGAGTGGGTGCTTAAGTTGTCACAGGACCTGGCGGAGGTAGTAGACGATCCTTTCTTGATGGGATTTGGCCTATAACCTCGAGCGGGTCCTATAGCTAGACGTGTAAGGGAACGGATGTTGAGAATCCGGAAGTTTGATAGTTGCTAGTTGCTGGTCACTTGTCACCCTAAATCGTCACGACTAGTGGCGTAGGTGGGCCTGGTACATCCTATACGTAAGTATGAGTAAGACATAGAATAGATGACTTTTTGAAAATTGTACTCTAAAAATTTCTTATCTCTTAAATAAAGACGCCTCAAAATTATTTTGGAGCGTCTTTATCTTCCTTTTTTTATTAGAGTACTGCTGGGATTATTTCGTCTAGATGACGGGAATATAGTAAAAAGTGATGCGATGAAGTGTAGCTGGTTTATATAAGGAGGCGAGAAAAAACATGGTAAAAACAGTTATTGTAGCGGGAGCGCGCACGCCGTTCGGAAAATATGGAGGTGTACTTAGCTCACTCACTGCATCGCAGCTAGGTGGCTTCGCGATAAAAGAGGCTTTACATCGAGCGGCTGTACCACCTGAAATGGTACAGGAAGTGATGATGGGAACCGTTTTACAAGGAGGTCAAGGTCAACTCCCCTCGATACAGGCTGCACGTGTAGCGGGAATTCCTTGGGGAGTGAAAACGGAAACGATAAATAAGGTATGTGCTTCAGGCATGCGAGCGATTACGATGGCAGATCAAATTATTCGTGCAGGTGATGAAGATATAATTGTGGCAGGTGGGATGGAATCAATGTCGAATGCACCATACATACTGCCAAAAGCACGATGGGGTTATAAAATGGGCAACGCGACGATGATTGATTTATTGATCCATGATGGATTGACGTGTTCTTTTTCCGGTGTTCATATGGGATCGTATGGAAATATATCAGCGGAAGAATTCGAGATTACGAGAGCGGCGCAAGATAAGTGGGCGATGCGGAGTCATAAACGGGCAGTAGCTGCAATCAAAAGCGGCTTACTTTCCGAAGAAATTATTGCGGTGGAAATACCACAGCGTAAAGGTGACCCAGTTTTAATAAAAGAAGATGAGGGGCCAAGAAAAGATACTTCGATCGAAAAGTTAGCGAAGCTTCCGCCCGTTTTCGAGCAGGCGGGTACGATTACTGCAGGAAATGCGCCCGGCGTCAATGATGGTGCGGCTGCTTTGGTGCTGATGAGTGAAGTGCGTGCGAAGCAAGACGGGAAAACACCGCTAGCATATATTCTTGGCCATGCAGAGATTGCTGTAGAAGCGAAAGACTTCCCGCAGACGCCAGGGCTTGTTATTAATAAATTACTAGAAAAAACCGGTACGCCATTGGGTCAGATCGATCTTTTTGAAATAAATGAAGCATTTGCCGCTGTAGCGCTTACTAGTAATAAAATAGCCAACCTTAATGAGGAAAAAGTGAATGTTAATGGCGGTGCGGTTGCACTAGGGCATCCAATTGGTGCAAGTGGCGCAAGAATTATTTTGACACTCGTATACGAGTTAAAGCGGCGGGGTGGTGGTCTCGGTATTGCTTCGATCTGTTCCGGAGGTGGACAGGGCGACGCTGTCTTAATAGAAGTCCCGAAACAATAAAAAAAGAGGAGGATTCCTGTGGATATTAAAACAGTAATGGTGATCGGTGCTGGACAAATGGGCGCTGGTATAGCTCAAATATGTGCGCAGTCTGGCTATAAGGTGTATGTGAATGATATAGATGAAGCCTTGGTCAATAAAGGATTCGATCGTATTTCCAAAAGTCTTAGCCGTCAAGTAGCCAGAGCAAGGATGACCGAGGGAGAAAAAGTACTCATATTTGATCAACTATTTAAATCTACGGATTTACAACATGCACAATATGCAGATGTAGTGATCGAAGCAGCAATAGAAAATATGGATATTAAAAAGAATATTTTTGCTGAATTAGACAAATATGCACCAGAGCATGCTATTTTAGCAACGAATACTTCATCTCTTCCAATCACCGAAATTGCTGCGGCAACAACGAGACCAGAAAAAGTAATTGGTATGCATTTTATGAATCCGGTTCCCGCTATGAAGTTAGTTGAAATCATTCGCGGGCTTGTCACAGCCGATGGAGTGTACCAGGATATTGAAGAAATGGCGCTGAATCTTAATAAAACACCAGTTGAAGTGAATGATTTTCCAGGATTCGTATCTAATCGAATATTGATGCCAATGATCAATGAAGCTGTATACACTTTATATGAAGGCGTCGCAACGAAGGAATCGGTTGATAGGGTGTTAAAACTAGGTGTGAATCATCCGATGGGACCACTTGAACTTGCCGATTTCATCGGACTTGATACGTGTTTATACATTATGGAGACGTTACATGAAGGATTTGGCGATGATAAATATCGACCATGTCCGCTTTTAAGAAAATATGTAAAGGCTGGTTGGCTTGGTAGAAAAAGCGGGCGTGGATTTTACTTTTATGACTGAATAGTTTTAGCGGTGTCAGACAGTTAGGGGGGACAGCGATGAATCTTCAGTTAACAGAGGAACAAACAATGATGCGGAAAATGGTTCGTGATTTTGCGCAAAAAGAAATAGTACCGTTTATTGATCGCATGGAAGCGGGAGAGTTTCCAAGGGAGATATTAAATAAAATGGCTAAGCTCGGCCTGATGGGAATTCCTATACCTGAAAAATATAATGGGGCAGAAATGGACTTTATGTCTTACGTTATAGCGATTCAAGAACTCTCCAAAGTAAGTGCAACGATCGGTGTTATATTATCTGTGCATACGTCTGTTGGGACGAATCCAATTCTATACTTTGGAACGGAAGAACAGAAACAAAAGTATGTCACAAAGCTTGCAAGCGGGCAATATCTAGGTGCTTTTTGCCTAACAGAGCCAGGAGCGGGTTCAGATGCGGCTAATTTAAAAACACGAGCTGTGAAAAAAGATGATCATTATCTGTTAAATGGTACGAAAGCTTTTATTACAAATGGCGGAGAAGCTGATATATATATTGTTTTTGCGTTAACAGCACCAGCCAAAGGGCAACGGGGCATCTCCGCTTTTATCGTGGAAAAAACAGCTCCTGGATTGATAATTGGAAAAGACGAGAAAAAAATGGGGCTTCACGGATCGAGAACTGTTCAACTAACATTTGAAAATATGAAAATACCTATAGGGAACCTCCTAGGCTCGGAAGGAGAAGGCTTTAGAATTGCGTTAGCTAACCTGAATGTCGGCCGTATTGGCATCGCCGCACAAGCGCTTGGAATTGCTGAAGCAGCATGTGAAGCCGCAATAAACTACGCCGCAGAGCGCAAACAATTTGGAAAATCGATAGCAAGGCAGCAAGGAATCGCCTTTAAGCTAGCAGATATGGCTACTGCAGTAGAGAGCGCTAGATTGCTCGTATATCGGGCGGCTGATTTATGGGCGCGTGGACTTCCTTGTGCACAAGAAACATCAATTGCCAAACTATTCACATCCAAAACAGCGGTAGAAGTAGCTACAGAAGCGATTCAAGTTTTCGGAGGATACGGCTACACAGAAGATTACCCAGTTGAACGTTACTTCCGCGACGCGAAAATTACAGAAATATACGAAGGCACAAGCGAAATCCAACGAATCGTTATTAGTAAGCACCTTATAAAATAGTAAGGGGGCTAAATTACATGAACTTTAAATTAAGTGAAGAACACATAATGATTAGGAAGATGGTTCGTGATTTTGCCCAAAAGGAAGTGGCGCCAACTGCGGCAGAAAGAGATGAAAAGGAACGCTTTGATATCGAGTTATTCGAAAAAATGGCCGAACTTGGCCTAACAGGTATTCCTTGGCCAGAAGAGTATGGTGGAATTGGCAGTGATTATTTAGCATATTGTATTGCTATAGAGGAGTTATCTCGCGTTTGCGCATCAACTGGGGTAACTCTTTCCGCTCACACATCACTTGCTAGCTGGCCGCTCTATAAGTTTGGGACCGAGGAACAGAAACAGAAGTATTTAAGGCCTCTTGCTGAAGGTTCAAAAATAGGCGCGTATGGGCTAACAGAACCTGCTTCAGGATCAGATGCTGGGGCGATGAAAACATCGGCACGCCTTGATGGAGCAGATTATATTATTAATGGTTCGAAAATATTTATTACAAATGGTGGCATTGCTGATATTTATATCGTGTTTGCTTTAACAGAACTGAGTGACAAACGGAGTACGACTGCGTTTATCATTGAAAAAGATTTCGCTGGGTTCTCTGTAGGGAAAAAAGAGAAAAAACTTGGCATCCGTTCCTCACCGACAACAGAAATTATTTTCGAAGATTGTAAGGTCCCTATTGAAAACATGCTTGGAGAAGTAGGAGAAGGATTTAAAATCGCCATGATGACACTGGACGGTGGTCGTAACGGTATAGCCGCACAGGCAGTTGGCATCGCACAAGGTGCGCTAGATGCATCAATCACTTATGCAAAGGAACGCAAACAATTCGGGAAGCCGATCGCTGATAATCAAGGAATATCCTTTAAACTAGCAGACATGGTGACAAGTATAGAAGCGTCCCGTCTCCTCACATACCAAGCAGCATGGCTCGAATCGTCAGGTCTTCCATATGGAAAGGAATCAGCTATGTCTAAATTGATGGCTGGGGACTCGGCGATGAAAGTAACGACAGAGGCAGTACAGGTTTTCGGTGGCTATGGCTATACAAAAGACTACCCTGTAGAACGATTTATGCGCGATGCAAAAATTACCCAAATTTACGAAGGCACCCAAGAAATCCAACGACTCGTCATTTCACGAATGTTAACAAAATGATAATGAATACGATTGCTCCATAAAGGTCGGCTATCATGCCCAAGCATAGGGGGAGTAGCATGAGTGCTCTAGAAATATATAAACCACGTCATCATGTTCGTTTTGTCACGGCATCTAGTTTGTTTGATGGGCATGATGCATCAATCAATATCATGCGGAGGATTTTACAAGCTAGTGGTGCAGAAGTCATTCATTTAGGGCATAATCGTTCCGTGGAAGAGATAGTAAATGCGGCCATCCAAGAAGATGTGCAGGGAATTGCGGTATCTTCCTATCAAGGTGGACATATCGAGTATTTTAAATATATGCATGATTTGCTTGCTGAAAAAGATGCTACACATATTCAAATATATGGGGGCGGAGGAGGCGTTATCATCCCTCGGGAAATCAAGGAACTACATGAATATGGGATTGCGCGAATCTTTTCACCAGATGATGGGCGAGTAAACGGTCTCCAAGGCATGATCAATCTAATGCTTGAACAATGTGATGTCTCAACAGGTCCCTTAAAAATTGGATTAGAAAATCTGACAAATGGCGATCAACAAATAGTGGCTAAATTAATATCAATTGCAGAAAATCGTGTAGGAACAGAGAATGACTCTGATCTTTTTTCAACGATAAAAAAGCTTGTTGGATCTGCACCAGTACTCGGGATAACCGGTACTGGTGGAGCGGGGAAAAGCTCGCTGACGGACGAACTCATACGGAGATTTATTAATGAAGTACCAGAAAAGAAAGTGGCTATTTTGTCCATTGATCCGTCAAAGCAAAAATCTGGCGGTGCATTATTAGGGGATCGGATTAGGATGAACGCCATTTTCTCTCCACGTGTGTATATGAGGAGCTTAGCGACACGAGGATCTAGGAGTGAATTATCACTTGCTACCCGTGATGCGATCGATATTGTCAAAGCAGCAGGATTTGACCTTGTCATTGTGGAAACGAGTGGAATCGGTCAAGGCGACGCTGAGATTACTGAAATTAGTGATGTCTCCATGTATGTAATGACGAGCGAATTTGGAGCACCATCACAACTTGAAAAAATTGACATGATTGATTATGCGGATTTAATTGTCATCAATAAATTTGAGCGCAAAGGCTCTGAGGATGCAAGGAGACAGGTGCAAAAGCAATATCAGCGCAGTCGCTTGCTTTTTGATATAGAACTTGAAGACATGCCGGTTTATGGAACAATTGCAAGTCAATTCAATGATCAGGGTACGAACGCATTATTTGCAGCTTTGATTGAAAAATTAAATGAAAAATGTGGTACAGAATGGTCGACTGCTTTTTCAAAAAATCAAAAGGTAGAAAAACAAGATGTAATTATTCCGAACAGTCGTCAGCATTATTTAAGGGAGATTGCTGATACCGTCCATCGTTATCACAAGCAGGCAGAAGAACAAGTGAAAATTGCACGCAGGGTATTCCAATTAGAAGGTGCAATCACAGCTGCGGAAGAGGCAGCTACTAATATAGTGGATGAATTGATCGCTTTGAAAATAAAAACAGAAGAAAAGCTATTGCCAGCTGCAAAAAAAGTCATCACTGAATGGCAGGCAATGAAAGAAAAATATGCAGGGGAACGGTTCGTAACGAAGATTCGCGACCGTGAAATCGAGACGAAGCTAACAATTAAAAGTTTGTCCGGTCTTTCGATTCCAAAAGTCGCGTTGCCAAAATACGCGGATTATGGTGAAATCCTGAATTGGGTGTACAAAGAAAATGTGCCAGGTTCATTTCCGTTTACAGCAGGTGTGTTTCCTTTTAAACGGCAAGGCGAAGATCCGAAACGCCAATTTGCCGGTGAAGGAACACCTGAACGGACCAATCGGCGTTTTCATTACTTATCAAAGGATGACGAAGCCAAACGTTTGAGCACAGCATTTGACTCGGTTACGCTTTATGGCGAGGATCCCGATTATCGGCCTGATATTTATGGAAAAGTTGGCGAGAGTGGTGTGAACATTTGTACGCTGGAAGATATGGAAAAGTTATATGCAGGATTCGGTCTATGTGCGTCATCTACGTCTGTTTCGATGACAATCAATGGACCAGCACCAATTATTCTTGCGATGTTCATGAATACAGCGATTGACCAGCAAATAAAAGTGAAAAAGGCGGAGCTTAATAGGGAATTAACGCTGGAAGAATACGCTGAAATAAAGGCACATTCTTTAAATACAGTACGTGGCACAGTACAGGCTGATATTTTAAAGGAGGATCAAGGTCAGAATACATGTATTTTCTCTACGGAGTTTGCGTTGAGAATGATGGGGGATATTCAGCAATATTTTATCGATCAACAAGTCCATAACTATTATTCTGTATCTATATCTGGTTACCATATCGCGGAAGCGGGAGCTAATCCGATTTCCCAACTCGCTTTCACACTCGCGAACGGCTTTACGTATGTAGAATATTATTTAAGTCGCAAAATGGATATCGATGATTTCGCACCTAACTTATCATTTTTCTTTTCGAATGGGCTTGATCCAGAGTATACGGTAATCGGCAGGGTGGCACGAAGAATTTGGGCAACGACAATGCGAGATAAATATGGTGCAAATGAACGGAGTCAAAAGTTAAAGTATCATGTACAAACATCAGGACGCTCCCTTCATGCTCAAGAAATTGATTTTAATGATATCCGTACAACCTTACAAGCTTTAATGGCATTGCAGGATAATTGTAACTCACTTCATACAAATGCCTATGACGAAGCAATTACGACGCCAACCGAAGAGTCTGTGAGGCGGGCGATGGCGATTCAAATGATCATAACAAAAGAACATGGTTTATCAAAAAATGAAAATCCGCTGCAAGGATCATTTATTATCGAAGAGCTAACAGACCTAGTGGAGGAAGCTGTGTTGCAGGAATTTGAACGATTGAATGACCGTGGAGGCGTTTTAGGTGCAATGGAAACCCAGTACCAACGTGGCAAAATCCAAGAAGAATCTATGTATTATGAAATGCTAAAGCATTCGGGGACGCTCCCGATCGTTGGCGTGAACACCTATATAAATCCGAATCCGCCATCAGAAACAAGCATAAACGACATCCAACTCGCTCGAGCAACAAAAGAAGAGAAAGAAACGCAAATGGATCATTTACGGGAATTTCAGGACAGGAACAGGGCTCAAGTTGGCAATGCATTGCAGAGATTGAAAGAAACAGCAGTGAACGGTGGTAATATTTTTGCAGAGTTAATGGAAACGACAAAAGTAGCGAGTCTTGGACAAATCACAAACGCCCTTTACGAAGTAGGTGGACAATATCGCCGCAATATGTAAGTAAGGACTTCACATTTCAGGCTTCCTGTTTCCTTTATCCCGCCAGAATAAAAGGATTGTTAACTAAGAACGCAACGTCGCGCACATTCCACTTAGGCTCTCAATGCGAGTCATAACGGCGTTGCCACACAACGTGGGATTTGTTCCTTTATGTCTAGCTGTAGACGCGAGAGACTCGAGGTCATAAGTTTATCTGTAAAGACAGTAAGATCAACCTTCGCGCCTCTGAGAGCGCATTCTGTTTTTCTTTAGTGGATAATTTTAGTTATGCGGTTTACAATGTAAGAAAAGCGCTTGAAGACGGGATGTGGACAGATGAAAATAACGCTTATTTTAATAAGTAGTTTTCTCGTGGTTGCTGCTAGTTTTTTCTTATATCAGAAATCGCTCGGTTCTATTCCATTCTTACTTATCTCTTTTGTGCTTTTTTATTTAGGGCGTCGAAAGCCTCCTGAATCAAAGTCTGAAAATGATGAAAATGTGACTGAAAAAGCCTGATCAGAAGAAATCAAATAATTATTGGCGGTTAACAGTAGCATAAATGAAACTAATTTGTTTATAATGTTGAAGATGGTTTTTAACAAGCAAGGCGCTTGTGCTATTTTTAACCGCCTTTTGATTATAAAGAATGAAAGGATGTGCGATTTTTGAAATTGCAGCAGCTGTCCAAAGAACAACGTAGTGAAATGTCTTTTATTGAAGTCGCGACGTATATTTTTGAGGAAAAAAGAGAAGCAATGCCATTTAATGAGTTAGTCGCTGAAATTGGGAGATTGCTGGAAATTCCAGAAAAAAAACTTCGTCAACGAATGCTCCAATTTTATACTGATATCAATATTGATGGTCAATTTATCTCACTTGGTGAAAATCGTTGGGGATTACGTGAATGGTACCCGTTCGATCAAATTGATGAAGAAGTGATAGTCCCTGCTAAACCGAAAAAGAAGAAAGCTAAAAAAGCAGCGGTTATTGACGATGATGAAGATCTAGAGTTGGAAGATGATTATGACCTAGATGAAGATGAGTCGGTTGATGACGATGATGAAGACGAAGAAGAAGAAGATGAAAGCTTAGAGGCTTTACGTGAAGCAGAAGTAGACGAAGATCTAGTAGACGATGAATTTGAGATTGAAGAAGAAGTAGAAGAATTAGATATTGATGAAGAAGACGAGGACGAAGAAGAAGAGGAAGAGGAAGAAGAGCAATAATCCCTCTTGACTTCCGTTCCGCGAGTATGTAATATCTTATTTGGGCTCCTTGAAAAAGGACAGAGAAATAATATGTCACGCTCCCTTACTTTTGTAGCGGGAGCGTTTTTTATTTTTTATAGGATTAATGGAACATAATAAAGAAATAGGGTAATGCAATAAAGGAGGAAGTATTTGTGTCAAAGTATATTTTCGTAACCGGTGGAGTAGTATCATCATTAGGTAAAGGCATCACGGCTGCATCTTTAGGGCGCCTGTTAAAAAATCGTGGCTTAAGCGTAACGATTCAAAAATTCGATCCATACATTAACGTGGACCCAGGTACAATGAGTCCTTATCAACATGGAGAAGTGTTTGTGACAGATGATGGCGCGGAAACGGATCTTGATCTCGGTCATTACGAACGTTTTATTGATATTAATTTAAATAAATACAGTAATGTAACGACAGGTAAGGTTTATTCTGAAGTGTTAAAAAAGGAACGGCGCGGTGATTATAACGGCGGTACAGTTCAAGTTATTCCGCATATTACAAATGAAATTAAAGATCGTATTTATCGTGCGGCTGAAAAAACGCAAGCAGACGTAGTTATTACAGAAATAGGTGGAACAGTTGGGGATATTGAATCCCTTCCATTCCTAGAAGCAATTCGCCAAATGAAAAATGATGTTGGCCGTGATAATGTGATGTACATTCACTGTACACTTATTCCATATTTGAAGGCTGCGGGTGAAATGAAAACAAAACCGACCCAACATAGCGTAAAAGAACTTCGTAGCTTAGGAATTCAACCTAACGTAATTGTTGTTCGTACAGAAATGCCAATTTCTCAAGATATGAAAGATAAAATTGCCTTGTTTTGTGATATAGATAAAGAGGCTGTTATTGAAGCGGGAGATGCAAGCACGTTATATTCTATCCCACTTTCATTGCAGGACCAACATCTTGACCAAATCGTTTGTAATCATTTGAAGCTTGTATGTAGTGATGCAGATATGACTGAATGGAAGCAGCTCGTAGAAAAAGTTCAGGGACTTACGAGAACAACGAAAATAGCTTTAGTAGGCAAATATGTTGAACTTCAAGATGCATATATTTCAGTTGTCGAAGCATTGAAACATGCAGGGTACACATTCGATTCTGATATAGAAGTCAAATGGTTAAATGCAGAGCTTATTACTGAGGAAAATGTTGCAGCTGAGCTTGCTGATGTAGATGGCGTTCTTGTACCAGGTGGTTTTGGGGACAGAGGCGTTGATGGTAAATTAGCAGCAATCAAATATGCTCGTGAAAATAAAGTTCCATTCTTTGGTATTTGTTTAGGGATGCAACTTGCTTCTGTTGAATATGCAAGAAATGTGGCTGGATTAGATACGGCTCATTCATCCGAAATAAATCCGACAACACCACATCCGATTATTGATCTTTTACCAGATCAAGAAGGTATAGAAGATTTAGGTGGAACATTAAGACTTGGACTTTATCCGTGTAAGGTTGAAGAAGGTACGAAAGCTTACGAGGCTTATAAAGTAGATACGGTGGAGGAACGTCATCGCCATCGTTACGAGTTCAATAATAAATATCGGGAAGAAATGGAGAAGGCTGGCTTTATATTCTCAGGAGTTAGCCCAGACGGTCGTTACGTAGAAATTATCGAGCTACCTGATCATCCATGGTTCGTAGCATGTCAGTTCCATCCGGAATTTACTTCACGCCCAACACGTCCACAGCCATTATTCAATAGCTTTGTGGAAGCGGCAATAAATGCTAAAGCGTAATATATGAAAAAAGCCTCCTCAGTTTGTGAGGAGGCTTTTTTATATAAAAAGTTCAACCAATGCAATTATTTTTTTCCAAAAACTAATTGAAATTCTTATAATTACTCATATTCTTCTATAATCTCTTCGATTGTAAACTTTAAAGCAAAGTAGATATATAGAGCTACCATGGATGAAGGAAAACCGATACGACTCCCATCTTCAGTTGGTAATAGCGGCCTAAGTAATTGCGTATTAATATGAACATCTGCAAGATCATTAAGGCGAGAATGCTCTTCCTTTTTCTGACCAGAAACGACAACGAAAGGTATATTTTTTTCTGCTAGTTGTTCTCCGAGAGATACTGCTTCCTTATCTGTCGAAAATCTCGTGAAAATAATTGCTCTGTCAGCAGTCGATAAAGAAATGCCGGCTTCCAATCTCACTGCATGTTCAAAGGGTTCTGCCCCATATAATGCTTCAAACGCAACACTTTCCATTTCATCGAAGCCTTTTATATAAATATGTCCTTCTCCAACAGGAGCTTGTGCCAATAGTCTGGCCCCATCTTCTATTTGAAACTGCTCTTTATCAAAAACCCGGTTAAATAACCCGGTTAGTTGTGTAGAAAACATTTTTAACATATGAAATTCTCCCTTCAATCCGATATTGCCATTATAAGCCTTGCTACTATTTAAGAAAAGCGCAAGGCGCTACCAAGCTGTTACAGTCGTAATCATTTGGCACGTAAACCTATTAGACTAGGATTGAAGCTAGAAAAGGAAATGTTTTTTGATCTGTAACTACAGCATATTCCTATCACTTATTTACATGAAAAAGGGACAGATTTTCGTGTTTGTCAGAAAACGTCGTAATTCCTTTAAAGGAAACACACATGAATATGTTGAATGTAACAATTATAGATAGGTTACATATGAAATATATGTTCTGGCTATCAAAAGGTCAGAATCTTTTTTATAATGTAATAAGCGGAGGGGAAGACAATGTCTGAGAAAATTTTAATCGTCGATGACCAGCTAGGTATACGAATTTTATTAAACGAGATTTTACTAAAAGAGGGTTATCAGGTTTTTCAAGCAGCAAACGGATTTCAAGCACTCGACATCACTGAAAAGAATGCACCAGACCTCGTATTACTCGATATGAAAATTCCGGGCATGGATGGACTAGAAATTTTGAAAAGACTGAAACAAAAGGATCCCGACATTCGAGTAATCATCATGACTGCATACGGGGAGCTCGAGATGATTAATGCATCAAATGAATTAGGAGCATTAGCTCACTTTCCAAAACCATTTGATATTGTGGAGATTCGTGAAGCTGTCCGAAAGTACTTACCAATGAGAATTGATTCATAGAAAAAGAAGTTTCTGCTTGAATTAGCCGAAAATAAATGTGCACACTTTCTTAAAGTGGGCATATTTATTTTTTTGGAAATCATTTTTTTAATATAGTTTTAGAAAGAAACTACTTGGTATTTGCGAGCGGTAACAACCTTGTGAAATTGTATAGTACGACAATTGCGCTATATACGACAAAAACTTTCTGTATATAGCTAATTTTAACATGATATGCTCGTTTCCTTTAAATTTCATAAAAACTCGTTTTCAATGTTGGTAAAGCTCGAATGAATTTGATATGATAAGTAGGAAAAAGGTCCATGACCAGAAATGGTGAAGGATATAGCAGTGCACATCTTTGTGCAGTCCATCTTGAAGGAGGAAAAATAAATGCCTTTAGTTTCCATGACTGAAATGTTGAATAAAGCAAAAGAAGAAAAATATGCAGTTGGTCAGTTCAACTTGAACAACCTTGAGTTTACCCAAGCGATCCTGCAAGCAGCGGAAGAAGAAAAATCCCCAGTAATTCTAGGAGTTTCCGAAGGTGCAGCACGTTATATGGGCGGCTTCAAGTTTGTTGTTAAAATGGTTGAAGCATTGATGGAAGAATACGGGACAACGGTTCCTGTCGCTATCCATCTTGACCACGGTTCTAGTTTTGAAGCTTGTGCGAAAGCGATAGATGCTGGTTTTACATCTGTTATGATTGACGGATCACATTTCCCACTTGACGAGAATATTGCTCTAACGCAAAAAGTAGTAGAGCTTGCTCATATGCTTGGTGTTTCGGTTGAAGCGGAACTTGGACGAATTGGTGGACAAGAAGATGACCTATCTGTTGATGAAGCAGATGCATCTTATGCCATTCCTGAAGAATGTGACCGTTTAGTACGCGAAACAGGCGTTGACTGCTTTGCTCCTGCACTTGGGTCAGTTCACGGACCATATAAAGGCGAACCAAACCTTGGTTTCGGACGTATGGAAGAAGTAATGAACTTAACAGGAATTCCACTCGTGCTTCATGGTGGGACAGGCATTCCAACAAAAGATATTCAACGTGCCATTTCTCTTGGAACTGCGAAAATTAATGTTAATACTGAGAACCAAATTGCTTCTGCTAGACGTGTACGCGAAGTATTAGCAGATTTGCCTGAAGAATATGATCCACGTAAATACCTAGGACCTGCTCGTGAGGCAATTAAAGAAACGGTTATTGGGAAAATGCGTGAATTTGGTTCATCTAACAAAGCTTAAAAAGTGAAATAATAATGGTAAACATTTTTGCGAGAATACGTGAAAAAAGTAAACCTATAAGAACAGGAACCGCCCTATAATATTTGGGCGGTTTCCCTTCATTTAACGGGAAGCAAAGGATAGAAATCCCGATAAATCCCCATAAAAGTATTAAAACCTTACAATATGATTAAAAATCTACAAGAAATTTACATGTATCGAGTAATTTCGTATATAATAATTGGTAAAATGCCGTACCTTTTCAAAAGTGTTCTTTACTTGGAGTTTTCATCCAAATAGGCAAGAAAGGAAGTCTTAAATGGAAAAGCTTAAAATTGCAGGCGGATATCCGTTAAAAGGGACAATCAAAGTGAGTGGAGCAAAAAATAGTGCAGTTGCTTTGATACCTGCCACAATCTTGGCTGAGTCGCCTGTAACGATAGAAGGTCTTCCGGATATTTCAGATGTTCATACGTTGCAAGCGCTGCTAGAGGAAATCGGTGGAGATGTTTCTTTTCAGAATGGGGAAATGGAAGTTGATCCAAGCAGAATGGTCTCCATGCCACTTCCTAACGGAAAGGTGAAGAAATTGCGTGCATCTTATTATCTAATGGGAGCCATGCTTGGCCGATTTAAAAAAGCGGTTATCGGTCTGCCAGGAGGCTGCCATTTGGGACCTCGCCCAATTGATCAACATATTAAAGGGTTCGAAGCCTTAGGTGCAAAAGTAACGAATGAACAAGGTGCTATTTATTTACGTGCTGATGAATTACGCGGTGCTCGAATTTATCTAGATGTTGTTAGTGTAGGTGCAACAATTAATATAATGCTCGCTGCTGTTAGAGCAAAAGGGCGGACCATTATTGAAAATGCTGCTAAAGAGCCTGAGATCATTGATGTTTCCACTCTCCTTACAAACATGGGGGCAAAGATTAAAGGGGCAGGAACAGATGTCATCCGGATTGATGGAGTTGATTCATTAAACGGCTGCCGTCACACGATTATTCCTGACCGAATTGAAGCAGGAACGTTTATGATTTTAGCTGCTGCTGCAGGAGAAGGCGTTTTAATTGATAACGTTATCCCACTTCATATGGAGTCCGTGATTGCTAAGTTAAGGGAACTAGGCGTTTCAGTAGAAACTAGTGATGAGCAAATTTTTATTGGTAAAGGCGAACGCTTAAGCGCAGTTGATGTGAAAACTTTAGTGTATCCAGGCTTTCCAACCGATTTACAGCAACCGTTTACTGTCCTCTTAACGAAAGCGGCAGGTACCTCTGTTGTTACAGATACGATTTATTCGGCCCGCTTTAAACATATTGACGAACTTAGAAGAATGAACGCTAATATTAAAGTAGAAGGTAGTACGGCGATTGTTAATGGCCCTACACAGCTTCAAGGTGCCAAAGTAAAAGCGTCTGATCTTCGAGCTGGAGCAGCCCTCGTCATAGCTGGGTTACTTGCAGAAGGAATTACAGAAGTGACTGGACTCGAACATATCGACCGCGGTTATAGTGGATTGGTTGATAAATTAAATGGGCTTGGTGCAACCATCTGGCGTGAAAAAATGACTGAAGAAGAAATGGAACAGCTAAAAAGCTCTTGAATTTGCATAATCAATTAAACTGATTTTACATTTGAAATAGATATAAATATAAAAAGAGTCCTGTCTAACTTCAAATTGTCCATACATCAGAGTGGCTCAATTCATCGAAGCGCGAGTTTTCGATATTGGGGGAGAAACCGATGGAAAGAAGTTTATCAATGGAGCTTGTCAGAGTTACGGAAGCAGCAGCACTATCTTCAGCCCGCTGGATGGGGCGTGGAAAAAAGGAAGAGGCAGATGATGCGGCTACTACTGCCATGCGCGATGTGTTCGACACAATACCCATGAAAGGAACAGTCGTGATTGGTGAGGGGGAAATGGACGAAGCTCCTATGCTTTATATCGGGGAAAAGCTTGGGACAGGATATGGTCCACGGGTAGATGTTGCAGTGGACCCATTGGAAGGAACAAATATTGTAGCTTCCGGAAGTTGGAATGCATTAACTGTGCTTGCCATAGCTGATCATGGAAATCTTTTGCATGCACCAGATATGTATATGAATAAAATCGCAGTCGGTCCGGAAGCTGTAGGGAAAATAGACATCGAGGCTTCTGTCCTTGATAATTTAAAAGCAGTCGCAAAAGCAAAGAACAAAGATATTCAAGATGTCGTTGCTACGATTTTAGATAGGCCCAAACATGCGCAGATCATTGCTGAATTACGTGAGGCTGGCGCTCGCATTAAGTTGATTTCAGATGGAGATGTAGCTGGTGCTATTAATACAGCATTTGATGAAACAGGAGTAGATATTTTATTCGGTTCGGGTGGAGCACCTGAAGGAGTTATCGCTGCTGTGGCGCTCATGTGTCTTGGTGGTGAAATTCAAGGAAAGCTACTTCCACAAACAGATGCCGAGGTTGCACGTTGCAAAAAAATGGGAATTGATGTGAATAAAATCCTCCGCATGAGTGACCTTGTACGTGGTGATGATGCTATATTTGCTGCTACTGGTGTAACGGATGGTGAATTATTAAAAGGCGTTCAATTTAAAGGGACGTATGGTTCCACGCATTCTGTTGTAATGCGGGCAAAATCTGGGACAGTACGATTCATTGAAGGACGTCACAGCTTGGACATCAAGCCGAATATGGTATTGAGATAACTATTTTTGAAGGAGTGGTCTGAAGGGGACAGTCCCTCCTTTACAAGAATCATATTTTTCATATACACTTATATATGGGATGGAGCTCCTTTTTATAACAACCGCTTCTTGATACTTCAACTGAAATACTGTCAAAAATTTATTCCTCATTTATAAACGATCTCAACAAGAGTTTTAATATTATAGTTTGTTCAAAATGGTGCCAAATTAGGAACAAGCAGTTCGAGGCGCGAAGGTTTTGAGGATCGGACTTGCACACGACGTGAGCGATCTAAACAGAGAATCCTTTTTAACTTAACAAGGGCTCCTATAACCTTAGTAAAAGTCCCTAATTGCCAACGAAGAAATTCGTCGTTTATCATTTGGTGACTATTTGAACATCCTTTAAGAAAACTCTTTTAAAAAAGAATAATAATAAAGAGTGGTGTCGAAATGGCTGAATTAACAATTTCTTTACTAGAAGAAATGAAACTAAAAGAGCTTTATGAACTAGCTCGTGAATATAAAGTTTCTTATTATAGCAAATTAACAAAAAAAGAACTGATTTTTGCAATCCTTAAGGTGAGAGCAGAACGAGAAGGATTTTTCTTCATGGAAGGCGTTCTAGAGGTTATCCAATCAGAAGGATTTGGCTTTTTAAGGCCGATTAATTATACAGCAAGCTCCGAGGATATATATATTTCCGCATCACAAATCCGCCGTTTTGATTTACGTAATGGCGATAAAGTTTCTGGTAAAGTACGACCACCAAAGGAAAATGAACGTTATTTTGGTTTATTACATGTAGAAGCAGTTAACGGCGATGACCCTGAAACCTCTAAAGAGCGTGTTCACTTCCCAGCTTTAACACCGCTATATCCTGATCGTCAAATTACTTTGGAAACAGCTCCGAATAATATATCTACGAGAATCATGGATTTAGTATCGCCCGTGGGATTTGGTCAGCGTGGCTTGATTGTTGCTCCTCCAAAGGCAGGTAAAACGATGCTTTTGAAATCGATCGCAAATTCGATTTCAACGAATCATCCTGATGCCGAACTTATCGTATTGTTAATCGACGAGCGCCCAGAAGAAGTAACAGATATCGAACGCTCTGTGAATGCGGAAGTAGTTAGTTCTACATTTGATGAAGTGCCTGAAAACCATATTAAAGTGGCGGAGCTTGTGCTTGAGCGTGCGATGCGCCTCGTTGAACATAAACGTGATGTCGTCATTTTAATGGATAGTATAACAAGATTGGCTCGTGCATATAACTTGGTTATTCCACCGAGTGGCCGTACATTATCAGGGGGAATTGACCCAGCCGCATTCCACCGTCCTAAGCGATTTTTTGGGGCGGCGCGAAACATCGAAGAAGGTGGTAGTTTAACCATTTTAGCTACGGCACTTGTTGATACTGGATCCCGAATGGATGATGTAATATATGAAGAGTTTAAAGGGACAGGAAACTTGGAACTGCATTTAGATCGTGCCCTTGCGGAAAGAAGGATTTTTCCGGCTATCGATATTCGTCGCTCAGGAACAAGGAAAGAAGAACTGCTTGTGCCAAAGGAGCAGCTTGAAAAATTATGGAAAATCCGTAAAGCAATGTCTGATACTCATGATTTTGCTGAAAAGTTTATACGTAAACTTAAACAATCTAAGACAAACGAAGAGTTTATTACGACTTTAGCGACTGAAATGAAGGGTAAGACGAATACGAAAAGTCTGCTGTAATTCTGTCATGACCGTATAAAATATAAACGGAAATCATTGCAATTCATGTGTGGACTTGCTATAATTAAAATGTAATTTTTAAGATGAATGTGCAAGCGAAATTCGCTTCACATCGTTATAGATAACTCTGTTTCAGCAAATGATTCAGGGCATAAGGAGATGAAAGATAATGAAAGCAGGAATTCATCCGGAATATAAAACAGTTACAGTAAAATGTGCATGTGGTAACGAATTTGCAAGTGGTTCTGTCAAAGAAAACGTACGCGTTGAAATTTGTTCAGAATGTCACCCATTCTACACAGGGCGTCAAAAATTCGCATCTGCTGACGGACGCGTGGATCGTTTCAACAAAAAATACGGTCTTAAATAAGCGTAATGAAAAAGTAATTAAAAAAACGGGCAAGGCATACTTGCCTGTTTTTTTTATGCCTAGAATCAGGAAAATGGCTTAAAATAGTAGCAAAAGCATTTGTGGAATAGTATTTATAAAGAAGAAATTTCCGTTCATTAATCGATTTACTAGGACGTTCACTCCATTGTCTTTCGATGATTGTGAGTTGGTTGCTGAAACTTTACAATTTCTACATAGATGTTAACTGGAGTAACGCTAATCGACTTGGAGGAAGTATTAGAAAGGAGCGGCCGTCGCGATGGATATGATGAAACAATCGGGCTGGATTGAAGTTATTTGCGGGAGTATGTTCTCTGGGAAGTCGGAAGAATTAATCCGCCGAGTGCGCCGAACGCAATTCGCGAAGCAGAGCATCATGGTTTTTAAACCAAAATTAGATGACCGCTATAGTGTTACAGAGGTTGTATCGCATAATGGTACGTCAGTAATGGCGCAGCCTATAGCAACATCAACAAAAATTTCACAAGAAGTACCTCGAGATATAGATGTAGTCGCAATTGACGAAGCGCAATTTTTTGACGAAGGTATTATCGAGGTTGCTCAGGAGCTTGCGGACAGTGGGCATAGAGTGATTATTGCTGGCCTCGACCAAGATTTTCGAGGCGAACCATTTGGACCGATGCCAAGACTAATGTCTATTGCGGAACAAGTGACGAAGCTTCATGCTGTCTGTGCAGTATGCGGATCACCGGCTAGCAGGACACAGCGCCTCATTAATGGCAAACCAGCATGCTATGGAGATCCAATCATCCTTGTTGGAGCTGCTGAAGCATATGAGGCAAGATGTCGCCATCATCATGAAGTTCCAGCCGGAATAAATACTGATTTATGCCAAACAATAGAATAATATGTTAAAAAACCAGCCTCTAATTAATTGGGAGCTGGTTTTTAGGTCTACACGAGGGCCCACACGATGTGAGTTACACAGAAGTTGCCACTGAGGCCCACACGATGTGAGTTACACAGAAGTTGCCACTGAGGCCCACACGATGTGAGTTACACAGACGTTGCCACAGGACGAGGCGTTCTTAGTCAGTGCTCTTTCATCTGTACTTAGCAATGCTCATTCATCCATTCTTAGTCAATATTGCATCTAACTCATTGCCTTTCCTATTCTTATCCATTGGTCGACTTGTTTTTTCTCTTTATAGGGGAACGCTGGAAATAAAAATAAAATAACTTTGCTTTGAAATAATCGAACGTTATACTATATAGTAGTGCACGATGCAAACTTACAGAGGTGAATAATATGTATGACAAGTTACAATCTGTTGAAGAACGCTATGATAAGTTAAATGAACTTTTAAGCGATCCAGACATTGTCAATAATGCGGTGAAACTGCGGGATTATTCGAAAGAGCAGTCTGCCATTGCAGAAACGGTAGAAGTTTACCGTGAATATAAAGAAGTTCAATCACAATATAAAGATGCAAAAGAAATGCTTGATGATAAATTGGATGCGGACATGCGTGAGATGGTGAAAGAAGAGATCGATGAATTGGCAGAGCAAGTAGTAGCATTAGAAGCGCGTTTGAAAATTTTACTTGTTCCGAAAGATCCCAATGATGATAAAAACGTGATCATGGAAATTCGTGGAGCTGCAGGTGGTGATGAAGCAGCTTTATTTGCTGGTGATTTATACCGTATGTATAGTCGATTTGCCGAAACACATGGTTGGAAAACAGATGTCATTGAGACGCATTCTACTGGCATTGGTGGCTATAAGGAAATCATTTTCATGATTAATGGAAATGGTGCTTTTTCCAAACTGAAATATGAAAATGGCGCACATCGTGTACAACGTGTACCTGAAACGGAATCAGGTGGCCGGATTCATACTTCAACAGCAACTGTTGCCGTGCTACCAGAAGCACAGGAAGTAGAGATTGACCTTCATGATAATGATATTCGTGTGGATACATTTGCGTCAAGTGGGCCAGGTGGACAAAGTGTAAATACAACAATGTCTGCAGTACGTTTGACTCATATTCCTACAGGTGTCGTTGTATCATGTCAAGATGAAAAGTCGCAAATCAAAAATAAAGAAAAAGCAATGAAAGTATTGCGTGCACGGGTGTATGATAAATTCCAGCAAGAGGCACAAGCGGAATATGATGCAAACCGAAAAACAGCTGTAGGTACTGGAGATCGATCTGAGCGGATCCGTACGTATAATTTTCCACAAAATCGGGTGACAGACCACCGGATAGGCTTGACTATTCAAAAACTTGATCAAATTCTAGAAGGTAAGCTGGATGAATTTATCGATGCTTTAGTCATGGAAGAACAAACGAGTAAGCTAGAGAGTGTGGAAGAATAAAAATGAAGCAAATAAAACTGTTTGAAGCCCTCAAATGGGCTTCTTCTTTATTAAGAGAGCATGATCGCGATGAAAATGCCGGTGAATTGCTATTAATGTGGATTGTCAATATGACTCGGTCGCAGTTTTTTGCTGAGCAACGCATGGAACTGTCTACCGTCGACTGGGTACGATTTAAAGCAGTAGTAGAAGAGCATGTGGAAGGCCGTCCGATTCAGCATATTATTGGCTTTGAAGAATTTTTTGGACGGAAATTTTTAGTAAATGAAGATGTCCTTATTCCTCGGCCTGAAACAGAAGAGTTGATTGTCGGTGTTCTTAATCAGGTTACATCTTATTTTGGAGATATAAATGGTTTAAAAACAATCGATATCGGTACTGGGAGTGGCGCGATAGCTGTGACGTTGAAACTGGAAGAACCGGAACTCGTCGTTACTGCTTCTGATCTTTCTTTAAAGGCTTTAGAGACAGCGAAGAAAAATGCTGCTACGCTTGGAGCGGAAATTGAATTTAAGCATGGTGATTTGCTACAACCATTTATTGAATCTGGTGAAAAATACGATATTATTGTTTCTAATCCGCCGTATATCCCTAATATAGAAGAACAGGAATTATCGAAGGTTGTTCGGGGGTTTGAACCAAACACTGCATTGTTTGGTGGTACTGATGGGCTAGACTTTTACCGAAGATTTGCAAGTGATTTGCCCAAAATAGTCAGTGTAAAAGCGTTAATCGGCTTTGAAATCGGAGCGGGACAAGGAGAGGCAGTTGCGTCCTTGATGCGCAATACTTTTCCGCACGGGCAAACAGAAATCCTTAACGATATTAATGGCAAAGACCGAATCGTTTTGACTCTACTATAAAATATCCTCCCTCTGTATAAGAATATATTTCTCTGTCCATACTGCCTTGTATAGAGGGGGCAGGCGGATATGTTTAAAAATATGAATCAAGGGTTCTATCAAAAAAATATTGCGTTGTTATATATAGTAGTTTTAGTATTGGGGTCTGTGATTAGCTTCATTATTCCTAAGCAGGAAGTTGTTTCTGCCAAGGAATCACTTATTATACCGGAGGAAGCGATTCGCTTACGAATACTCGCGAATAGTGATAATGAGCAAGATCAAGCAGTGAAGCGGGCGATTCGAGATGCAGTTAATGTGGAAATTACGAACTGGGTCCAGGATTTAACGTCTATTGATACAGCGCGGACTGTGATCACATCGCAAATGCAAGAAATTGAAGAGATTGCTAGAGAAGAACTTGCATCAATGGGACTAGATTATTCGGTAAACGTAGAATTTGGAGATGTACAATTTCCGGCAAAATTGTATGGGGAATACCTTTATCCAGCAGGAACATATGAAGCAATATTAATTACACTTGGTGAAGGCAGTGGTGCGAATTGGTGGTGCGTTCTATTTCCTCCCTTATGCTTTCTTGATTTTTCGAATGGTTTAGCTGTAGGTCCTGGATTTGATGAAGCGGATGAAAAGGAAGAAAAAGTAGAAAAAGATGAAAAAGCAAGCAAAGAAGTAAAGGCAGAAAAAGAAGAAAAAGAAGAAAAAAAAGAAAAAAAAGAAGCATTAGATCAAATGGAAAATGTGGATAAATCGGATGTTAAGGAGAAAGATCCTGCTGAACGTGAAGAAAAAGAATCAGAAAAACAAATGGAACCAATTGTGGTGGATGATGAACAAGAAGTAGAAGTAAGATTCTTCTTATTTGATTTAATCGATAAAATCTTTTAACAAGTCCCTAAATTTCCATGTTGTGCACAAAGTGGAGTGCTAATGTAGGAACGGCATTAGCACGAACTAAGAATGCAGATTAATATGTAATGAACACAGACTGAGAGCGGATAAAGGAACACAGACTAAGAACAGATAAAAGAACACAGACTAAGAACGACACGTCCTATTGGCAACGTCTGTGTGACCTACATCGTGTAGGCTTCTGTTTAATCCACAACGTACTGGCCTCGAATCTCTCAATTGGAGGGATTTTTCTGCTATATCCACAAAATCATCCACCTATTCACATTTGAGTGCGAAAGTAATGAGAAAGCTTCCAAGTTACACACATAAACTCGAAAAGTTATCCACTGTTTTCATAAGTTATTCACAAAATGTGTATAAGTAATGAGTGAATCCACAAGCTATCTTAAAAATTTAATGGTGAAATTTGTAGAAACATAGTATTTATCTTATATAATAAAATTATTAACAAGTTGTAGGAACGAGGCACTGATAATGAAAACTATACAATGGATTGTGGATAAGTATGAGGATAACATATCCACTTATCCACAAATAAAAGAAGCTGCGCAGTTTTTGAACGATAATGAAGTGATTGCTTTCCCGACAGAAACAGTTTATGGTCTTGGGGCCAACGCTAAATCAGATGAGGCAATTGCTAAAATTTTCGCTGCGAAGGGTAGGCCTGCGGATAATCCGTTAATTGTCCACATATCTACCTTTTCCCAGCTTACAGAGTTAACAGAGCATATTTCTAATCAAGCAAAACAGTTAATAAAAGCATTTTGGCCTGGCCCACTTACGATTATTTTTCCAAAAAAAGAGAACTCCGTTTCTAAGCTTGTAACAGCTGGACTTGAAACAGTAGCTGTTCGCATGCCGAATCATCCAATTGCACTGGAATTAATTACTGCAGCAGGGATTCCGATTGCCGCTCCAAGTGCAAACCGATCTGGTAAACCAAGCCCGACAACGGCAGATCATGTGTGTACTGATTTAAATGGCCGCATTGCTGGAATAGTTAATGGTGGAATGACTGGAGTGGGTGTAGAATCCACTGTCATCGATTGTTCAGGGGGAGTTCCGGTTATCCTGAGGCCAGGTGGTATATCGCAGGAGGAAATTGAAGCTGTGATTGGTAAAGTTATGATGGACCAAGCGCTAGCGAACAGGGATGAAAAACCAAAGTCACCTGGAATGAAGTATACGCATTATGCACCTGCAGCCCCACTTTATTTAGTCGATGGCGATCGAAAATGGATGCAAGAATTAATCGATCGAAAAAGACTAGAAGGGGAAAAGGTAGGTGTTCTTGCTACAAATGAAACAGCACCATTATATGATGCTGATTTTGTTTTAGCTTGTGGAAGTAAAAAGGATTTAAAAACGGTTGCTCATCATCTGTATGATACACTACGTTCTTTTGATGAAATAAAGCCTGATCTTATTTTTGCGGAAGTATTTCCTGCTACTGGGTTAGGTGTTGCACTTATGAATCGTCTTGAAAAAGCGGCGGGACATAAATGGTTGAAACAAATAGATGAAAAATGATTCCAATCCAATTTTAGTCTAATCTAATATTTCCCTGCATATATTTCCTAAAGGCATGTCCTAAGGGGAAAGGGGAAGATGTGTTATGCTTCCGAAAATAATAACACTGTTGATTATGGCCTTTGCGGTTGGAATGGATGCATTTTCGGTTGCTCTAGGAATGGGTACATACCAACTTAGAATCCGGCAAATATTTTACATAGGATTGACAGTCGGACTTTTTCATGTGATCCTACCCTTGTGCGGAATTCTTACTGGGCACTTTTTATCTGATACATTTGGAAAAATTAGTGGTTATGTTGGTGGTTTCCTTTTAATCTGCATCGGCTTACAAATGTTAATCATGTGCTTTAGAAAAGGAGAAAGTGCCATTCCAATACCGATTGGTTGGGGATTAATCGTATTTTCGCTCATTATTAGTCTCGACAGTTTTTCAGCGGGGATAAGTCTCGGCATGTTCGGAGTTAGAGCTGCAGCAGCAGTTATTTGCTTCGGAGTTGTCGCTTCATTTTTAACATGGAGTGGATTGGTAATAGGACGAAAGGTTAAACACTTTCTAGGGATATACAGCGAACTACTTGGGGGCTGTATATTAATAGGTTTTGGTTTAAAGTTATTGTTACCGTTATGAATAGGAGTATATACAAGGATAGTAGTGAATGCTCATACTGCTGTCTTTTTTTGTACATAAATCATCCAACTTTATTTGAAAAAAAATAATAAGTCTTTTGACCTACGTTTAAATGTATTATAATGGGATAAAGGGAGGAGTCTTGATATTGAACATTTTATTTGTTTGTACAGGTAATACGTGCCGAAGCCCGATGGCAGAAGCTATTTTCAATCATCTAATGTCCGATGATAAGAAGGCAAGATCTGCAGGGGTATTTGCGTCTAAAGGATCAAATGCTGCATATTATGCACGCGAAGTTTTACAAGAAAATAATATGAAGATCAGTCATTCATCTGAACTATTAGAAGAGACTCACCTTACATGGGCAACGCTTGTACTCACAATGACAGCCGGTCATAAAACGCTATTGATGGATAGGTTTCCAGGAGCAGCAGATAAAATTTTCACTTTAAAAGAATATGTAAATGATAATAAAGGAGAGCTTGATGTGCTTGATCCGTATGGTGGAGGTCTTGAAGTATACCGAGAAACATTTACAGAATTAAAAGAATTAATAGGAAAAATGTCAGAATAATTATTTTTACAAGAGGGTTGGATGAGCATGAAACAAAGGAAATATAAGTTTGGATTGCAAAAAAGGTTAGTCATATTTACGACATTGCTTGCACTCATTACCTATTCTACAAGTGCGATATTTATTTATTTTGTTTATCCGTATGTTACTGATTACATAAGCCAACAACCATTTGTGATTTTAACGCTGTCATTAGGTATCATATGGTCGGGAATACTAGCTTATGCAGCGGCGAGTATGATCACAAAGCCATTGCAACGTATGGAGCAAGCAGTTGTTCGAGCGGGTGAAGGCGATATTGGTACAGATGTCGAAGTTACAGATGTCGATGATGAAATCAACTCGCTTGGACGTGCCTTCAACGTCATGATTGGAAATCTTAGAGAAATGATTCATCATATCGATGAGAATTTTAATAAAACAAATGAAAACGTCATTGCGATTTCTCAAAAATCTAAACAGGCGGCAGAGAAGTCTGAAAATGCCTCACATACAATGAGTGAAATTTCTTCTGGTGCGGAAAGTTCGGCAGCTGCGATCCAAGCAACCGCTGAATCTGTGGAGGATATTAGTGGTATCGCACTTGATGTACAAGAAAAGGCTAAGGCATCTGAGCAGGTGTCCATAGCGATGGTAGATGAACTAATGGCGAGCAAACAAATAGTCCAATCACTTGTGGATGGAATTGAACGGCTTGCGCTAGAAAATCGGACATCTTTAAAAACGGTTCGCAAACTGGAAGAACATGCAAAGGAAGTCGAACAGATTATTAAATTAGTAGGCGATATTGCCAATCAAACTAATTTACTCGCATTAAATGCCTCCATTGAAGCAGCAAGAGCAGGAGAACATGGAAAAGGTTTTGCTGTTGTAGCAGAGGAAGTCAGAAAACTTGCGGATGAGAGTGCGACAGCAGTGCAAGGTATTTCCGGATTGATTCAAAACATTCAAGCGGAAGTGGAAAATGTTGTTGTGCAAATGTCAGATCAAGCTGAAACGGCGAACACGGAAGCATTGAAAGGAACGCAAACGAATGAAGCTATTGAAGAAATTACAGCTACCATTCACCAAGTTGCTTCATCCGTACAAAGCATTTCTGAATTGGTTGATAATCAAATGGCAAGTGTGCAAAAAACGTCTATCCAGTCCCAGGAAGTAGCAGCAATCGCGCAAGAAACATCTGCGGGCGCCGAAGAGGTCGCAAGAAAGTCGATAGAACAAGCAAAGGATATGGAAGAAATTGATGACCTTTCTGAACAACTTAAGATACAAGCTAGCATATTAAAAGACACGATCACACGATTCCATATATAATGGGGACAGGAGCTTTGGGGCCTGTCCCCATTTTTTAAATAAAAAGGAGGCGTGGATATGAAAGTGGCATTGGCATCAGATCACGGAGGCATACATATTCGTGAAGAAATTAGAAAACTATTAGAAGAAATGGGTATAGAATATAAGGATTTTGGTTGTGACTGTGAAAGTTCAGTAGATTATCCCGACTATGCAGTACCTGTAGCTGAAAAAGTAGCGAAAGGCGAATTTGACCGTGGAATTTTAATTTGTGGAACAGGCATTGGTATGAGTATTGCAGCCAATAAAGTAAAAGGAATTCGTTGTGCGCTTACACATGACGTTTTCAGTGCGCGAATGACGAGACTTCACAATGATACGAATGTGCTAGCAATGGGTGAACGTGTAATCGGTGCGGGACTTGCGCTTGAAATTGCTAAAACTTGGCTTGAAACAGAGTTTGAAGGCGGGCGTCACCAAACAAGAATTGGAAAAATTAGCGATTACGAAAAATAAGGTGTCAGTCAACACTCTAAAATTTTCGAATTATCTTTAATGATGGTGAGGTGAAAATATTGGCTTTGCCTATGGAAAAATGGCGGGAAGAAATGCAAGCAATCGTTCGTGAATGTAGTGAACAGTTACGGATCAAATCAAACGGAGTGCTTGTTATTGGGTGCTCAACTTCAGAAGTTGCGGGTGAGAAAATTGGTACATCTGGGACGATGGAAGTGGCCACAATCATTTTCGAGGAATTAAAGAAGTATGCAGATAAGGAACAAATTCACCTCGCATTTCAATGCTGTGAACATCTGAATAGAGCTTTAGTGATAGAACGATCTGTTGCTGATGAGAAAGATTGGGAAGAAGTGTCTGTGATTCCATCTAGAAATGCTGGAGGGGCAATGGCGACATATGCATTTAGCCAATTTTTGGAGCCTGTAGTAATAGAACATATCCAAGCGGACGCAGGTATTGATATCGGCGATACATTTATAGGTATGCATATCAAGCGCGTCGCAGTTCCAATTCGCATAAACCAAAAGGTACTTGGCAACGCACATATCACAATTGCTATGACTAGACCGAAACTAATTGGCGGAGCAAGAGCGATATACGAAAAGGAAAAACTGAACGATCAATGTGATAAATAAGTATATTGTTCAGCTTTTGCTTGTGGAAAAGCTGAATTCCGTTGGCAAAGGCGACTTTTCATGGTAAAATGAAAAAGAATTTTTAAATACGAAAAAAATGGACGATTTGATGAGGAGGAACGAAATGAGTAAAATTGCACAACAAGATCCACTTGTATATGAAGCGATTCAAAACGAATTGAAACGCCAACGTACGAAAATTGAATTAATTGCATCCGAAAACTTTGTTAGTGAGGCAGTGATGGAAGCGCAAGGGTCTGTCTTGACAAACAAATATGCAGAAGGATATCCGGGACGACGCTATTATGGCGGTTGTGAATTTGTGGATGTTGTCGAAGATCTAGCTCGCGACCGGGCAAAAGAAATTTTCGGAGCGGAATATGTCAACGTGCAACCTCATTCCGGTGCTCAAGCTAATATGGCAGTTTATTTTACTGTGCTTAAACCGGGAGACACAGTGCTTGGTATGAACTTATCTCATGGTGGTCATTTGACACATGGGAGCCCTGTTAACTTTAGTGGTGTGCAATACAATTTCGTTGCTTACGGAGTAGACGCGGAAGAACAAAGAATCGATTATGAAGATGTTCGCCAAAAAGCGCTCGAGCACAAACCGAAATTAATTGTAGCAGGCGCAAGTGCATATTCACGTGAAATTGATTTTAAGAAATTCCGTGAAATTGCAGATGAAGTCGGCGCTTACTTTATGGTTGATATGGCTCATATCGCAGGTCTTGTTGCTGTCGGACTTCACTCTAACCCAGTTCCACATGCACATTTCGTTACAACTACTACACATAAAACATTGCGTGGACCACGCGGTGGTATGGTTCTTTGTAAAGAAGAATTCGGTAAAAAGATTGATAGTGCTGTATTCCCTGGCCTACAAGGTGGACCACTTATGCACGTTATTGCAGGTAAGGCAATTGCGTTCAAAGAGGCTTTGACACCTGAGTATAAAACTTACATCGAAAATGTTGTCGCTAATGCAAAACGTTTAGGTGAATCCTTGAAAAAAGAAGGATTCGATATCGTTTCTGGTGGAACAGACAACCATTTAGTATTGCTTGATCTTCGTCCGTTCGGATTAACAGGAAAAGTGGCAGAAAAAGTACTTGATGATGTAGGAATTACAGTCAATAAAAATACGATTCCGTACGATCCAGAAGGTCCATTCACGACAAGTGGTATCCGAATCGGTACACCAGCAGTAACTTCAAGAGGATTTGGAGTAGAAGAAATGGATGAAATTGCGTCTCTAATAGCATTCATTTTGAAAAATCGTGAAGATGAAACAAAACTCGACGAAGCGCGCGTTCGTATCGAAACATTAACAGCTAAATTTCCTTTATACCAACAGAAAAGCGAAGTGTCTTGTTCATCGTAATTTGATAGAACATTGGTTATGGTCGCCACGTTTTATGGCCGAAACTAGGTATGGAAATTCCCGAAATGAATACTGCAAAAAATATAAGTCGGCCGTTTCTATATGTGAAACGGTTGGCTTTTTTTATCGGGAATGGCAATTCGCAAAATTCACTTGTTTGGACCGCACAATGATTGATCATTAAATATGTAAGACTTTTGCTTAAAAATGAATCAATCAATTCAGAATTTAATCGTTTTAGTATCAAAAATGTAACATAATCACAAATAGCGACTTTTCACATTTGTTTTTCCTTGCTGATTACATTTCTTTTCTGTAGAATAATCAACGACAAGTCGTTAATAGCGGGTAAATGTAAATAAGCTGACTTTCCTAGCTTAAGTTTACAAGCGTCCGTATTTTCGGCATGAACTAGACCGAAGGAGAGATACCATGGCCAAAGTGTATGTGTTCGACCATCCTCTCATACAACATAAAATAACGTATATTAGGGATAAAAACACAGGAACGAAAGAATTTCGTGAACTTGTCGATGAAGTTGCCGCGTTGATGATGTTTGAGATTACAAGAGAAATGTCTTTGGAAGAGGTTGAGGTGGAAACGCCAGTTAGTACAGCAAAGTCAAAAGTCATTTCAGGGAAAAAGCTAGGTATCATACCAATTTTACGAGCAGGTATTGGAATGGTGGATGGAATCTTAAATTTAATTCCAGCTGCAAAAGTAGGTCATGTTGGCTTATATAGAGATCCGGAAACGTTATTGCCAGTTGAATATTATATTAAATTACCACCTGGTGTAGAAGAAAGAGAATTAATTGTAGTTGATCCAATGCTTGCAACAGGCGGTTCTGCAGTTGCGGCAATCGACGCGTTAAAAAGACGCGGTGCTAAGCACATTAAATTTATGTGTCTTATTGCAGCGCCTGAAGGTGTCGAAGCAATGCAAAAAGCACATCCTGATGTGGACATGTACATTGCAGGACTTGATGAAAAATTAGACGAAAAAGGCTATATCGTTCCAGGTCTTGGCGATGCAGGCGATCGTCTATTTGGAACGAAATAAGGAACGAATTAAGGGATAAAATAAGGAACAACATAAGGAACAACATAAGGAACAACATAAGGAACAACGGCTAAGAACGCCACGTCGTGTGGCAACGCCGTTGTGACCTACGTCGTATAGGCCCAAGAACGCCACGTCGTGTGGCAACGCCGTTGTGACCTACGTCGTGTAGGCCCAAGAACGCCACGTCGTTGTGACTTACATCATGCGAGCTCGGAAATGACAGGAGAGATGTTCTAAGTGGAAAAGCGAGTGAAGGTGATGTCTATTTTCGGGACGAGACCGGAAGCGGTTAAGATGGCTCCGCTCGTACTTGAACTGCAGAAAAGGCAAAATGAATTTGATCCGATTGTGGCGGTTACGGCCCAACATCGGCAAATGCTCGACCAAGTTTTGGAAACTTTCAATATCGAACCTGACTATGATTTAAATATAATGAAAGACAGGCAAACGCTTATCGATGTGACTACACGTGGGTTGGACGGGCTTGATCGCGTTATGAAGGAAGCAGAACCGGACATCGTGCTTGTGCACGGTGATACCTCCACAACTTTTATTGCGAGTCTTGCAGCTTTTTATAATCAAATTCCAGTGGGGCATGTCGAAGCGGGCTTACGAACGTGGAATAAGTATTCACCATTTCCTGAAGAGATAAATCGTCAGCTAACAGGTGTCATTGCGGATCTACATTTTTCACCTACAGATTCATCTGCGCAAAATCTATTAGATGAAAACAAGCAGGCTGAAACAATTTTTATTACGGGCAACACGGCGATTGATGCCTTGAAAACGACAGTAAAAGAAAATTACAGTCATGAGGTATTAGACAAAATCGGAACAGATCGGCTGATTCTATTGACTGCGCATCGTCGTGAAAATTTAGGAGAGCCAATGAGAAATATGTTCCGTGCGATTAAACGGATTGTGACCGAACAGCCTAATGTACAAGTTGTGTATCCTGTTCATTTAAATCCAGTCGTTCGTGAACTTGCTGAAGAGGTACTTGGCAACGATGATCGCATTCATTTAATCGAGCCCCTCGATGTGATCGATTTCCATAATTTTGCCAATCGATCACATATCATTCTCACTGATTCAGGAGGGGTCCAAGAAGAGGCGCCGTCACTAGCGGTTCCGGTACTTGTTCTTCGTGATACAACCGAGCGACCTGAGGGAATCGCAGCGGGTACATTAAAGCTTGCAGGAACAGATGAAGAAACAATTTATTCGTTAGCAACCGAGTTATTAACGAATAATGAAGAATATGAAAAGATGGCGCAAGCAGCCAATCCATATGGTGATGGGAATGCTTCTTCGCGAATTGCGGATGCCATTTTGTACCATTTCGGCGTACGTATAGAGAAGCCAGAGGTATTCAGAGCTTAATAATAAAAAGACGAAGAGTTGATCTTCGTCTTTTTATTTATTAGGGGATTTTGTGGATTAAATGCATGTTTACTAAAGAAATAGGCCGATTATAAACCGAAATGAGACACCTGCTACAGTTGTCTGTCAAATGCGGTCGAAAAATCTACACTAATTGAATTTTGATGATTTTGTGAACAAACAATAAATGAATGAAAACCTTTCCTTGATTTAACTGAAAACGGATTGACAATGAATAGGTGCTATTGTATGCTAACAAAGGGTATGGGTCACCAGTTTTATGCTTTTTTTATTATTAATGAGCTTGAGCGCTCACAGGCTTTTTATTTGAAAGAAGCATGTAGACGAACCATTTAACCCACCGTTTTTCATCGGACTTCTTCACAGCACAGCAATTTTTTATAGCTGCGCTCCACAAAGTTCGACATTTCTTTTCAGGAGCTTAAAAAGACATGCCGGAACTCCAACAATTATTCTACAGACACTGTAAATACATACTGTACCTATTATCAATTTATTTTTTGGGATGGGGATTTACGGACTATAAATCTATATTTATGGGCTTAATCCTCGGGACATCTGTCAGCCTTTATAATCATTGGCTGTTAATGAGAAGAACAGTCCGTCTTGGGGAAGCAGTAGCAGAGGGAAAAAGAGTTTATTCCTTGGGCACACTAATGAGGATGGTAGCAGCAATCGTGGCAGTGTATGTAGCGATGAAATTCCCGGATGTATTTCACCTGATTAGCGTAATCATTGGAGTAGTGACAGTTTATGCTGTTATTATGATAGATTTTGTTGTTCAACAAATTTTCAAATCCCGGGAATAGCGGGAAGAGAGGTGAACTTGATTGGAACATGGAGCACCATTAGTAGAAATAGCAGGGCTTTGGTTTAACTTATCGAATGTATTAATGATTACTGTTTCAGCGATTATCGTAATTCTAATTGCGGTTCTTTCTACTAGAAAACTAGCGATGAAGCCAACAGGAATGCAGAATGTCATGGAATGGATCATGGATTTTGTTAAAGGTATTATTAAAAGTAATATGGATTGGAGAACAGGTGGTAACTTCCATTTGCTTGGAATAACGTTGCTCATGTTTATATTCGTATCTAACATGCTTGGATTACCTTTTGCGTTATATGTTCATGATGAACTATGGTGGAAATCACCGACAGCCGATCCGGTTGTTACGTTGACTCTATCCGTCATGGTCGTGGTCTTATCTCATTATTACGGGGTGAAGATGAAAGGTGCAAAAGAATATGGTCGCGATTATTTCAGACCAGTAGGATTTATGTTTCCTTTTAAAATTATTGAAGAGCTAGCCAACTCACTCAGCCTTGGTTTGCGTCTATACGGTAACTTGTATGCAGGTGAAGTATTGATCGGACTATTGGCATCTTTAGCAGGAGTCAGCGTGCTTGGTGCAATTGGTGGATTTGTACCACTAATGGTATGGCAAGGATTTAGTATATTTGTAGGAGCATTACAAGCATTCATATTTACAATGTTAACGATGGTTTATATCTCGCATAAAGTGAGTTCTGACCATTAATATATACCCGTTCAAAAAGAGCGGAAAACATAATTTTTTTAAAACCAAGGAGGAAATTTATAATGTATGCAATCGCAGCAGCAATCGCAATTGGTCTATCAGCTTTAGCAGCAGGTATCGGTAACGGAATGGTTGTTTCTAAAACAGTTGAAGGTATGGCACGTCAACCAGAAGCGCGTGGAATGCTTCAATCAACAATGTTTATTGGTGTAGGTATCATCGAGGCGATTCCTATCATGGGTGCGGTTATTGCATTCATGCTTCAAGGTAGATAATAAAATGAATTCGTCCGGGTTCAAGCGGCGATGTTCGGTGCGGAAACAGCACGGACGATCTATGCTTGGGTTGGTGACGCTGAGAAAATGGCGAAGCTCACTAGCTGAGAAACTTCGCCATTCCTTTATGTATTGAGTGAAAAGTGTGTAAGTCCAGTAAGATCTTAAAGGAGCAAAAGCAAACAAAGTCACATCCTGTGGCAAAGCTTTTGTGACCCACGCCGTTCTGATCCGTACGATATGCGGGCCCGAATTTTCGAAAGGAGTGAAGCAAACGTGCTAACAAACCAATTTGTACTTGGAGTCACTGAGTCCACACAAAAATTTAATGGCGGAGATATTTTATATACCGTTGCAGCATTTGCTGTTTTATTGTTCATACTGAAAAAAGTTGCATGGGGACCTTTAATGGGAATCATGATCAAACGCGAAGAATATATAGCGAATGAAATTAGTGCTGCGGAAAAAAGCCGCATTGAATCTAATCAATTCTTGGAAGAACAAAAAGCCCTATTGAAAGAAGCTCGCATAGAAGCACAAGCAATGATTGAAAACTCTAAAGAGCATGGGGAAGTTCAACGTGAAGAAATTATTCAGGTTGCTCGTCAAGAAGCGGATCGTTTAAAAGAATCTGCACGCTTAGAAATTAATGAGCAAAAAGAACAGGCAATTGTAGCGTTGCGTGAGCAAGTAGCTTCATTATCTGTATTGATTGCATCTAAAGTAATTGAAAAAGAATTGAGTGAAGACGATCAACAAAAATTGATCAATGAATACATTCAAAAGGCGGGAGAATAGCGATGAGCCAAAATGTTATCGCGGAACGCTACGCTTTAGCGCTTTTTATGTTAGCGAAAGAGCAAAATCTCATTGAAGACTTAACTGTGGAAATGCGAACATTAAAGAAGGTATTAACAGAAAACCCTTCATTCCTTACATTGTTATCATCGCCAAAATTAACTTTAAATGAGAAAAAGAATGTATTACAAAATGTATTTTCATCCGTTTCTCCAACCGTTGAAAATACTTTGATGCTTTTGCTTGATGCCCATCGTCAAAATGAGATTACTGATGTTGCTGAGGCTTATATTAATTTAGCTAATGAAGAAAGCGGAATTGCAGATGCGTTAGTTTATTCTGCACGCCCACTATCTTCAGAGGAATCACATGCTGTTTCCGCATCTTTCGCGGCGAAGGTTGGCAAGCGTTCCTTAAATATTGAAAACATCGTGGATACAAATTTACTCGGTGGTTTGAAAATACGTATAGGAAATCGAATTTTTGACGGTAGCCTGCGAGGCAAACTTGACCGTCTTGAACGGACATTAACTACTTGATAAATGAGGGGTGAAATTCATGAGCATTAAAGCTGAAGAAATCAGTGCGCTACTAAAAAAGCAAATTGAAAATTATCAAGCTGAAATGGAAGTAAATGATGTTGGTACAGTCATTAAAATTGGGGACGGAATTGCCCTTGCTTACGGACTGGACAATGTTATGGCAGGGGAACTTGTCGAATTCTCAACCGGTGTACTGGGTATGGCGCAGAACCTAGAAGAAAATAACGTAGGTATCGTTATCCTCGGCCCTTATACAGATATCCGTGAAGGCGACGAAGTACGTCGTACAGGTAGAATCATGGAAGTTCCTGTAGGAGAAGAAATGATAGGACGCGTCGTGAATCCATTAGGTGAGCCAGTAGATGGATTAGGACCGATCAATACAACGAAATCACGTCCAATTGAAGGCCAAGCACCAGGTGTAATGGATCGTAAATCGGTTCATGAACCTTTGCAAACAGGAATTAAAGCAATTGATGCGCTAGTTCCAATCGGGCGTGGACAACGTGAATTAATTATCGGTGACCGTCAAACAGGTAAAACGACTGTTGCAATCGACACAATTTTGAACCAACGTGATCAAGACATGATCTGCGTATACGTAGCAATTGGTCAAAAAGAATCTACTGTTCGTGGCGCAGTTGAAACACTTCGTAAACATGGTGCACTTGATTACACGATCGTTGTGACTGCATCTGCTTCACAACCAGCTCCACTTCTTTACCTAGCTCCATATACAGGCGTAACAATGGGTGAAGAATTTATGTATAACGGTAAGCATGTACTAGTAATTTATGATGATTTAACGAAACAAGCTGCTGCATACCGTGAACTTTCCTTGCTACTTCGTCGTCCTCCGGGTCGTGAAGCATATCCAGGAGATGTTTTCTACTTGCATTCACGTCTTCTTGAACGTGCAGCGAAATTGAGTGATGCAAAAGGTGGCGGTTCATTAACTGCACTTCCATTTGTTGAAACACAAGCAGGGGATATTTCTGCTTATATTCCAACGAACGTTATTTCCATCACAGACGGCCAAATTTTCTTGCAATCTGATTTGTTCTTCTCGGGTGTCCGCCCAGCGATTAACGCGGGTCTTTCTGTATCTCGTGTTGGTGGATCAGCACAAATCAAGGCAATGAAAAAAGTAGCTGGAACACTTCGTCTTGATCTTGCATCATTCCGTGAGCTTGAATCATTTGCTCAGTTCGGTTCTGATCTAGACCAAGCGACACAAGCGAAACTGAATCGCGGAGCGAGAACAGTTGAAGTATTGAAGCAGGACTTGAACAAACCGATTAAGGTTGAAAAGCAAGTAATGATTCTATATGCATTAACGAAAGGATACCTTGACGATATCCCAGTTAAAGATGTTTTGCGTTTTGAAGATTCATTATACTCTTGGCTTGACCACAACCGTGCAGAGCTTCTAGATACTATCCGCACAACTGGTGGACTACCAGCTGATGAAGATCTAAAAGATGCATTGAGTACATTTAAAAGAACATTCGCAAAAAGTGAATAATTAAAGAGTACTGGTTTAGGCCAGAATGACTAATTTTATTCATTAAATAAATGAAAATATGTTATACATTAGGAACATCAGCTACTGTCAAATGAAGAATCCGACTGTGTTCATAAAAGAACACAACGCTTGAATAGGATTGCGTTTGAACCTATTCTTGTCGGCTTCCTTTGACCGCGCGATGTGACCCACTTTGTGTGGGCCTAACCAACTTTTACTAAAAGGTGGTGAAATCAGTGGCATCCTTACGTGACATTGAAACCCGGATTAACTCGACCAAGAAAACAAGCCAGATAACAAAAGCAATGCAGATGGTATCCGCAGCAAAGTTGAATCGTGCAGAAACAAATGCAAAGTCATTTGTACCTTATATGGAAAAAATCCAAGAAGTTGCTACAAGTATTGCAGCTGGCAGCAAGGATGTAGAACATCCAATGCTTGTTTCACGTCCGGTGAAAAGAACGGGATACTTAGTAATCACAGCGGATAAAGGCTTGGCAGGACCATATAATAGCAGTATTTTGCGGTCTGTTTCAAATAAAATCAAAGACCGTCATCAATCTGATGATGAATATGCGATTATTGCTATTGGCCGTATGGGACGCGACTTTTTCCTCAAAAGAAACATGAATGTAGTGCTAGAAATCAATGGACTTCCGGATCAACCAAACTTTGCAGACGTTATGGAAATAACGAGCAAAGCAGTTGGAATGTTCTCAGATGGCACATTTGATGAACTATATATGTACTACAACCATTTTGTCAGCGCGATGACTCAAGAAGTGACAGAGAAAAAAGTACTGCCACTTACTGAGCTTGATACATCTAAAAAATTAATGTCTTATGAGTACGAACCTTCAGCCCAAGCCATCCTTGAAGTATTGCTTCCACAATATGCGGAAAGCTTAATTTACGGTGCCTTACTTGACGCTAAAGCTAGTGAGCATGCAGCACGGATGACGGCAATGAAGAGTGCAACAGATAATGCATCTGATTTGATCGATGGCCTGACATTATCCTTTAACCGAGCACGCCAAGCAATGATCACACAAGAAATTACCGAGATCGTAGGCGGCGTAGCAGCATTAGAATAAGGAAAAGCGGAAGCTCCTTGTTTGATGCTGTAATTATAAGGAACCAACGGCTAAGAGCGCCACTTCGTGTGGCAACGCCGTTATGACTCGCATCGTGCGAGCCTAAATTTTATTTTATATCTTTGATTGAGATCTTAACCCAGGTAGGAGGGGAAATGATGAACAAAGGACATATTTTACAAGTTATGGGTCCGGTTATTGACGTGAAATTCGCCAGTGGCCAGCTCCCAAATATTTATAACGCGCTAAAAGTTACTACATCTGCAGAGCAAAACATTGAATTAACATTGGAAGTTGCTCTCCACCTTGGTAATGATACTGTTCGTACAATTGCAATGGCATCCACTGACGGTGTTCAACGCGGAATGGAAGTTCTTGATACAGGTGCACCAATTTCCGTGCCAGTTGGTGATATCACACTTGGACGTGTATTTAACGTTTTAGGTGAAAATATTGACCTTGATGAAAAGCTTGCTCCAGACGTACGCCGTGACGCAATTCACCGTGCAGCGCCAAAATTTGATCAGCTTTCCACAGAGGTAGAAATATTAGAAACAGGTATTAAAGTTGTTGACTTACTAGCCCCTTATATTAAAGGTGGTAAGATCGGACTCTTTGGTGGTGCGGGTGTTGGTAAAACTGTACTTATCCAAGAACTGATCAACAATATCGCTCAAGAACACGGTGGTATTTCCGTATTTGCTGGTGTTGGAGAACGTACTCGTGAAGGAAATGACCTTTACTACGAGATGAAAGATTCAGGCGTTATTACCAAAACAGCAATGGTATTCGGACAAATGAATGAGCCACCAGGAGCACGTATGCGTGTTGCGCTTACTGGTCTGACAATGGCTGAATATTTCCGTGATGAGCAAGGGCAGGATGTTCTGTTCTTTATCGATAACATTTTCCGATTTACTCAAGCAGGATCCGAAGTATCTGCCCTTCTAGGACGGATGCCTTCAGCAGTTGGTTACCAACCAACACTTGCTACAGAAATGGGACAATTGCAAGAACGTATTACGTCAACAAACGTTGGTTCAGTTACATCAATCCAAGCAATTTACGTTCCTGCGGATGACTACACTGACCCGGCACCAGCAACGACATTTGCTCACTTAGATGCAACGACGAACCTTGACCGGAAGCTTTCTGAGATGGGTATCTATCCTGCAGTAGATCCACTAGCTTCCACTTCAAGGGCACTATCACCAGAAATTGTTAGTGAAGAGCATTATTATGTGGCGACTCAAGTACAGCAAACATTACAACGCTATAAAGAATTACAGGATATCATTGCAATCCTAGGTATGGATGAACTTGGAGACGAAGATAAGTTGACCGTTCACCGTGCACGCAGAATTCAATTTTTCCTATCTCAAAACTTCCACGTTGCAGAACAGTTTACAGGACAGAAAGGTTCTTACGTTCAAGTAGCAGAAACGGTAAAAGGTTTCAAAGAATTACTTGAAGGTAAATATGACCATCTTCCTGAAGATGCTTTCCGCCTTGTTGGAACAATTGCGGATGCAATTAAAAAAGCGCAAGATATGGGCGTAGAAGCATAATTTCGGACCAGGAGGGTTAACGATGAACACATTGCGAGTTAGTATTGTCACTCCCGATGGCCCGGTATTTGATTCTGATGTAGAAATGCTCAGCACTAAAGCTGAATCAGGTGAAATTGGTATACTTCCGGGTCACATTCCAATGGTTGCTCCACTCCAAATAGGTGCTGTACGTATCACAAAAGATAATAGTACAGAGTACGTGGCTGTAAGTGGTGGATTACTAGAAGTTCGTCCTGATCAAGTTACCATTCTTGCCCAAACAGCAGAACGCGCGGAGAGCATTAATATCGACCGTGCTGAAGATGCAAGAAAACGCGCTGAGTCCCATTTACAGGGGAAAGCCGAGGATAGTGATTTTAAACGTGCGGAATTAGCGTTGAAACGAGCGATAAACCGCATTGATGTATATGAGCATGGGTAAGTAATAAGTACACCTTCTGATCATAAGGGTCAGAAGGTGTTATTCATGAGAATAAATCTATAGGAGGGGTCTATATGGTTGAAGAGTTCGGACAGCAATCTTTGCTTAGCATTATTTCTCACTTGTTTTTTATAGCCATTACTTTCTATGGACTACAGGCAGTACATTTTGATAAACTAATCAGAGGTAATCGTGTGTTTCAGGCTAGGCTTTTGTACATATTAATTACAATTGCAATTGGCTCTGTAGTTAGTAATTTTTTCCTAGACTATTTAAATTGGGCAAGTCAACTACGGTTGTTATTTTGATGTTTTTGAAAAAAAGAAAAATGCGACTTTGTACCTGTTTTCAATATCCATTCTATTGTTTATGATGTGATAGGTATGTTGATAAATGGTGATACATAATAGGCGAAAAACGTCTGAATTTCGCGATTTTCCCTTAGTATTTCTATCCCCAGAGTGGAAACACTTTTAATAGGGGTGATAGACCATGAACAAAAAACAAGCGCTCGTAATTATTCATATTATCGTCACAATTTGTTTTGTCACTATTTTTATCGGGAATAACATCAGTGCAGCACAGAAAAGTATGGATATTCAAGTGCTTGCCGATAAAATTGAAAGTCAAAATGGCACTATTGTTGAATGGTCTTTATATGCAAGAGAACTTGTCCATCTTTCTAATGAAGATAAACGGTTAGAAAAAATACAATGGCTTAAAAAACAGTTTCCTAATATGGAATGGCATACTGGTATGGAATCGAGTTCTGACATTGTTGTAGGAAAAAGACAATTTGAATATTATAGCGAAATAATTAAATTAATATCAACCGACAAAAACAGACAATCCTCGTCGTATATTGTATACGAGGTACGGGGAAAGAGTTGGGATCGGGATCAGAATGCTGTAGAAAGCTTGTCCAAGTATGTTTCAACAACAATAAAGCTACTGTTTGATAAAAAGCCCGTTATTTTCTCTTGTATAAAAGGCGAATTCAATAAAAGGTTCGATGAATTTAAGTATCAATCTTTGCAAGATTTAATTAAATCCTTGCACGCGGAAGAGGTAAAAACGTTAAAAGAAAGAGACTTTTACTCGATATCAGCGAAATCCTCTCTTTTAGACGAAACCATATCTTTTACCGATACTGAAATGAATATGCAAATTGGACTACGAAATAATGGATCTGAGTCGAGTACAACAATTGTAATCGGCACACCAATCTTAACGATTGAATATTAATATAAAGAATATGTACGCGGAGGGGAATACTCTTGGAAAAAATCATCGTCCGCGGCGGAAAAAGGCTAAGCGGTACTGTTAAAGTTGAAGGGGCAAAAAATGCCGTTTTGCCTGTGATCGCTGCATCATTGTTAGCAAGTGAAGGAAAAAGCATCATTCGAAACGTACCAACTCTTTCCGATGTTTATACAATTGGTGAAGTGTTACGTCATGTAAATGCTAGCGTTGAATTTAATAATAAAACAATTATTGTTGATGCATCAAATGAACTTAAAATAGAAGCACCATTTGAATACGTTCGGAAAATGAGAGCATCAGTACTTGTAATGGGACCACTACTTGCAAGACAAGGAACAGCACGTGTTGCTTTACCTGGAGGTTGTGCAATCGGTTCTCGTCCAATAGATCTTCACTTAAAAGGCTTTGAAGCAATGGGTGCAAAAGTGAAAGTAGATAATGGATTTATTGAAGCGACAGCTGATCGTTTAACAGGAGCAAAAATATATTTAGACTTCCCAAGTGTAGGGGCTACTCAAAATATTATGATGGCTGCAGCATTAGCGGAAGGTTCTACAACAATTGAAAACTGTGCGAAGGAACCAGAAATTGTTGATCTTGCCAATTATATAAACGAAATGGGTGGGATTGTACGAGGTGCTGGAACAGGAACAATTCGTATCGAAGGCGTGAAGACATTGCGTGGTGCAGATCATACAATTATTCCTGACAGAATCGAAGCTGGAACATTTATGGTTGCAGCAGCTATTACGGGTGGTAATGTGCTTGTACAAGGAGCTATTCCTGAGCATATGTCATCTGTTATCGCAAAAATGGAAGAAATGAACGTAACTATCATTGAAGAAGAAGATGGGATACGTGTTATTGGACCAGAAAAATTAAAAGCTGTAGACATTAAAACAATGCCACACCCGGGTTTTCCAACAGACATGCAGTCGCAAATGATGGCTTTGCTTGTCAACGCGGAGGGCACTAGTGTCATTACTGAAACAGTTTTTGAAAATCGTTATATGCATGCGGAAGAATTCCGTCGTATGAATAGTGATATTAAAATCGAAGGTCGTTCTGTTATCATCTCGGGTCCAAGTAAGCTCCAAGGGGCAGAAGTTGCTGCGACTGATTTGAGAGCAGGCGCAGCGTTAATTGTAGCTGGCCTCAAGGCAGATGGATATACACGTGTAACTGAACTTAAACATCTTGACCGTGGTTATCTTAACTTTCATGAAAAACTTCGTGCATTAGGCGCTGATATCGAGCGTGTGAATGACGAAACAGAAAAAAATATTACAAACGAAACGACTATTAGTAACCTTGTCGTGGATTTTGATGCATAAATGTGCATTGAATATACAAAAAAACTCGCACATTCAAAATGCGGGTTTTTTTGTTATATAAAGAATTGCTTGCTGAAATCCCACTGAAAAGTTATCATACATGGTAAACTTTGAGTAGAGACCTCGGGGACTGTCACCTTTCTTTGAATAGTGGAATAAAAGCTTGTCCCTATCCATATATTTAAGCAAAGGTGATCGCTTCGGCATCGCCTTAATTTCGTAATGGAGGCATCAGCATGAATCAAATGAAACCAGTTATATTTGTAGTTGCTATTTTAATTACGCTCACATTTATACTTCCATCCCTACTTGTGTTGCCTTTCTCTGGTAAAAAGACTGTAGAAAAGCTTGGTGATTCGGAAACTCCAACAACACAACCACCACCTTCTAATAATGAACCTGCAACAGAAGTCGGAGTTCTTAGATCTGCTACGAATAATATTGAAAAACTACCGATAGAAGAATATGTAATCGGCGTGGTCGCCTCAGAAATGCCGGCCAACTTCGAACCTGAAGCATTAAAAGCACAAGCTTTGACAGCAAGGACATATATTACAAGTCATTTACTTAACGCAGATAATGCTAATCTGCCAGAAGGGGCAGATGTAGCCGATACAGTTAATTATCAAGTGTATAAAGACAAATCCGAGCTGAAAAAAAGCTGGGGGAAAAACTATGACTCGAACTACAAAAAAGTCGCCAATGCTGTCAAACAAACACAAGATAAAATATTAACATATGAGGAAAAACCAATAACGGCTTCTTTTTTTTCTGCGAGTAATGGTTTTACTGAAAATGCAGAAGATTATTGGGAAAACCAAGTTCCTTATTTGAAAAGTGTAGAAAGTCCTTGGGATAGTAAAGAATCCCCGGAATTTGAAAGCCAAATATCGTTGAGTACCAAAGAATTTGAACAAAAACTTGGTGTCGATATTGGAAAAGGTGCAGATGTGGGCAGAATTATCGCTAGAACGCCCGGTAAAAAAGTGGCAGAAGTAGAGATTAACGGCAAAAAGTTTACTGGGCGAGAAATAAGAGAGAAGCTAGGTTTACGTTCAACGGATTTTGACTGGGTTCATAAAGGTGATGCAATCATTATCACGACAAAAGGATTTGGCCATGGAGTAGGAATGAGCCAATACGGTGCAAACGGAATGGCAAAAGAAGGTAAAGACTATCAAGAAATCGTCAACCACTATTATCATGGAGTCAAAATCTCAGACATTCGCCCATACTTTGATCAAAAACTTGCATTTAATCAATAACAAGAAGCGCTAATTCCCCGAAAACTAGGAATTAGCGTTTTTTTTTTATTGAAATAAGTCAACTAATAATAGATTGTAAGCCACTCAGCGAAAATACGAGCCACTTGAGCGAAATACAAGCCACTCAGCGGAAATATGAGCCACTCGTGGGAAATACAAGCCACTCAGCGTAAATGTGAGCCACTCGTGGGAAATACAAGCCACTCAGCGTAAATGCACTCGTGGGAAATACAAGCCACTCAATGAAATACCCCCCCTGCAAGGTTTAGATTCCGCCCCACGCAATTTTAGATCTATTCAATGTATTATTCCCTCAATCATATTAAAGAGTTTCTCACAGTCGTATGCGGCAACCTAGGTATAGATGGTTACCTGCTAAATATAAACTGGAAAATGAGTCCATATCACTTTCTTTAGTATAATTTCTGTCATTTGTCGAAAACTAAATGGCGAAATTTTTAATGTTAAGTATATAATTCTGTTTTTCTGTTCAGAATGAACCTAGAGGTGATGAAAATGAGAGAGGAAGAAAAGAATCAATCTTCTCAAGTAAGAAAATTCTTTAAAAAGCGTTGGGTATTTCCAGCAGTTTATTTAGTTAGTGCGGCATTGCTCATTTCTATGATTGTTTGGTATCAAACAAGTGGAATGGACAAGGCAAAGGGACCTGAAGTAGCAGATCCGGGACAGAGTTTGGTTGGTGAAAATACAGAAGAACCTTCTATTGAAGTCAATCAATCTTTTGAAAACTTTGCAATGCCAGTACAAAACGAAGACGATGTAAAAGTTATTACAGAGTTTTTTGATGCCACTGCGTCCGAGGAAAAGCAAGAAAGTGCACTAATCGTTGATGGGAACACTTATCGTCCTAGTCTTGGGCTTGATATTGCTCAATCAGAGGGGAAAGAATTTAAAGTAGTATCAGCACTTAGTGGAAAAGTAGCAGCAGTCAGACAAGATTCATTACTAGGTAATGTGATTGAAATTGAGCACGAAAAAGGCATTATGACTGTATACCAAGCGGTAAAGGACATTAAAGTAAAAGCGGGAGACAAGGTTAAACAAGGGGATGTGCTTGCAACGTCTAGTACAAGCCAATTGAATAAAGCCGCTGAAAACCATGTTCATTTTGAAATTCGTAAGGAAAGCAAAGCAGTTAATCCACTTACGTTTTTTGGACAACCGGTAACTGCACTAGAAAATACGGATACGACAGGTGTACCAGAGAAATCTGATTCTGAAAATGTATCTGAGGAAGATGCAATAGACAATGCATCACAAGAAGAAAAAGATGCGTCAGACAATGTATCTCAAGAAGAGAAAGATGCATCAGACAATGTATCCGATGAAGAAACATCAGACAGCATATCTGATCAAGAAACAAATAATGCTAATAATCCTGAACCAAAAACAAATTAAGCGATAAAATTCGCGTCAGGCAGGCCTAAAGGGTCCTGTCTTTTTTTGTTTTGAAAATAACTTCGACATATTTCTCGGGAAATAATCATTAGAAATATTTTTACTAATGATTATTTCAAACCAAATTAAATAACACAACATTCAATCAGTTTGGGATATTTGAGCATATATTTGTACTCGGACAAATAAGTATATACAAACTGTATTTAAAAAGAGAGTGTTTGAGGTGAGGAATCGTTGATCGAGACTGTATATTCAGTAATATATTTGTTCATCTACTGAAAAATGGATCGTAATTAATATATAGCCTTTTGCTACTTATTCCCCTGTTGCGCATGTTGCTGATGGACAATGTACCCAAGAGCATACTAACTTTATTATAAAAAGACGAGTCTCATTTCACACTCCTCTCATCCAATTCAAGGAGGGCGAGTGGTGTGCACGATTACATCAAAGAGCGAACGATCAAGATAGGCAGGTATATCGTGGAGACAAGAAAAACGGTTCGTGTTATTGCCAAGGAATTTGGCGTATCTAAAAGTACAGTTCATAAAGATTTAACAGAGCGATTACCGGAGATCAATCCTGATTTGGCCTATGAGGTTAAAAACATTTTGGACTATCATAAGTCAATTAGACATTTACGTGGAGGAGAAGCAACAAAACAAAAGTATAGAAGAAAAGAGGTTGAAGGTGAACCAGTAAAATAGTCCAACATGTTAAGAAGGCGATAACCCGCCTTCTTTTTTATGGATAAAAAAATTAAGTTCTGTTATTAGAAAAAATGTCAATCTTTTTTACTAGCTTCATTCCTTTTTATAGCATGAATATGGTAAAATAAACAATTAGGGAAATCAATAACTATGACTTTAGACATATGAAAAAAATGATAAATAAGAAAATTGTGAAAGTAGGGGTTTTTTGATGTTTGCAAAGGATATCGGAATTGATTTAGGGACTGCGAATGTGTTAATACACGTAAAAGGACAAGGGATTGTTTTAAATGAGCCATCAGTTGTAGCAATTGATCGAAATACAAATAAAGTTTTGGCAGTGGGGGAAGAGGCAAGGAAAATGGTTGGTCGTACGCCAGGAAATATCGTGGCAATCCGCCCTTTAAAAGACGGTGTCATTGCTGATTTTGATGTGACAGAAGCAATGTTAAAGCACTTTATCAATAAATTAAATGTAAAGGGTTTTTTATCAAAACCACGTATTTTAATTTGTTGTCCGACTAATATTACGAGCGTAGAGCAAAAAGCAATAAGGGAAGCAGCAGAAAAAAGTGGTGGTAAAAAGATTTATCTTGAAGAAGAACCGAAAGTTGCAGCTATAGGCGCTGGCATGGATATATTTGAACCAAGCGGAAATATGGTTGTTGATATCGGAGGAGGAACGACAGATGTAGCTGTATTATCAATGGGCGATATTGTAACTTCCTCATCCATTAAAATGGCTGGAGATAACTTTGACAACGAAATTTTGAACTATGTGAAAAAAGAGTACAAGCTATTGATTGGTGAAAGAACATCTGAAAATATCAAAATTAATATTGGTACTGTTTTCCCTGGAGCACGTAACGAAGAAATGGAAATCCGCGGACGCGATATGGTGAGTGGACTGCCGAGAACGATAACTGTTTATTCTAAAGAAATAGAAGCGGCACTTCGTGAATCTGTGGATGTTATTGTACAGGCTGCGAAGAATGTCTTAGAAAAAACGCCACCAGAACTATCTGCTGATATTATCGATCGTGGGGTAATCATAACAGGTGGCGGCGCGCTTCTGCATGGTATTGATCAATTATTAGCGGAAGAATTAAAAGTTCCTGTTCTAGTAGCGGAACAACCAATGGATTCTGTTGCGATTGGAACTGGTATCATGCTTGAAAACATGGATAGGATTGCACGTCGAAATTTCGTATAAACGTAAACTTCATAGTCTTTAATCAAAAAAAGATAGGATTTCCTAAGAAATCCTAATAACAGACCGATATATAAAGAAGTATGTAATACAGGAGGAAAAATACTGTGTTGCTTGAACGAACAATTGTATTGAGGTGATTGAATGTTACGAGGTTTTTATACAGCAGCTTCAGGGATGTATGCCCAACAACGTAAAACAGATTTGCTGACAAATAATATGGCTAATGTAAATACAGCGGGATTTAAGGAAGATCAAGCTGCTATCCGGGCATTTCCAGAAATGCTTCTTAGCCGTTTCGAAACTTCTACAAATGGTAATAAAAATGCTAAACAAGTTGGTTCCATTAATACAGGAGTATATATGCAGGAAACCATTCCTCGTTTTGTCCAAGGAGACCAAAGACAAACGGATCTCCTAACAGACTTGGCGCTTACAGATACAGCTGGTGATCCTGTGTTTTTCACTGTGGAAAATGGAGATGAGACTAAATATACACGAAATGGAAGATTTACAATTGATGCAGAGGGCTTACTGACGACGGATGGTGGTTGGCCAGTGCTTGACGAGAATGGTAATCGGATTACGTTAAATAGTGATCAATTTACCGTCGATCGTAATGGCAATATTGAAGAAAACGGGGAGCAAGTTGCCCGACTTGGTATCGTGACAACGGAAAATCCAGAAGCATTAATAAAAGAAGGAAATGGATTGTTCCGTACAGAAGACGGGATACCATTGGATATTGCTAATGCTTATAGCGTCTCACAAGGTTTTATCGAAGGCTCTACAGTAGATCCCTCGAGGACAATGACAGAGATGCTTACGGCTTACAGAGCATTCGAAGCGAATCAAAAAATTCTTCAAGCCTACGATCGCAGTATGGAAAAAACAGTGAATGAAGTTGGCAGAGTGAATGGTTAATATGCCAAGAATTGCTAATAATAAGGAGACAGGCATATGACAAGATCTATGACAACTGCAGTCAATACAATCGGTCAATTACAAAAACAATTTGATGCCATCAGCAATAACATAGCTAATGCACAAACAAATGGCTATAAAAAAAGAGATGTATCTTTTTCTGAAATGGTTTATCAACATGTGAATAACCAACCAACAGAAGAAAAAGAGGTTGGTCGTCTTACTCCGTTTGGCATTCGCCAGGGTGTAGGTGCTAAAATCTCAAAATCAGTCATGGTATTGCAGCAAGGAGCAATAAAAAATACAGATCGACCGCTTGATTTAGCTTTTACAGAAGAAAATCAATTTTTAAAAATTCGCGTCCAAGAAAATGATCAATCTGCTATTCGTTTTACAAGGAATGGAGCATTGTATCTCGCACCGACGGGAAATAATGAAATGATGCTTGTAACTGAAGAAGGTCATCCAGTACTAGATGAACAAAATAATAATATTATTTTCTCAGATCAATATAAGTCATTTACTATTTTTAACAATGGTGTTTTTCAAGCTCAAGCTGATAATGGCCAACAGGTGACATCTAACCTAGGCATAGTGGCGATGAACAAACCGCAGTTTATGGAGCAAAAGGGAAGTAATTTACTCGGACTTCCAGAGAACTTACAGCCTGGCGTCGATCCTGCACTTATTTATACGGAATTGGCTGGAGCTGGGCGAAATCAGGTTTCTGTTCAGCAAGGAGCACTCGAAGCTTCAAATGTGGACTTGAGTAAAGAAATGACGGAAATGGTAAACGTGCAAAGAGCTTTGCAATTTCAATCTAAGTCAATATCCTTATCAGATCAAATGATGGGACTTGTAAACGGCATTCGCTAAAATGTGGTATGATATGATAAAATCAAAATTGATGAGTGATCAATAGTTTCAATCCTAGTTTGATAGTTAGTATGTCAAAGTTGGATTAAAGGAGTTTATCATATGGTGGCTAAACAAATCAGCCAAGCAGCTGTTCAAACAAGAGAAAAATTGAATAAGAAGAAACTACCAGCAAAGATAAAAAAGGAAACGAAAATATCGAAACGGATTAGGATCAGACTGATTCCGATTTGGCTTCGTGTTTTTCTGATTATAATATTAACAGTACTAAGTCTTGTTGCGGGAATAATGGTAGGCTATGGTGTGCTAGGAGATGGCAAGCCTAAAGATGCTTTGCAAAAAACAACATGGACGCATATTATTGACTTAGTTACTGAGAAAAAATAAGGAAGTGAAAGTCTTCCTTATTTTTGTTTGATTTATAGTTCTTCTACTCATAAATGTGATAGCGCAACCATCACATTTATGTGTTATATTACTGTATAGCTGAAAGGCTATCTGGGCTCACAAGATTTGGGTAGATGGTGAATGCAGCAGTTTTGTTTTACTGACCGGCGCTTTCATACTTTTTAAATTTTATTCTGGAGGTTTTACATATGCTTGATATTCAGCAAATTAAAGAAATTATTCCACACCGTTATCCTTTTTTATTGATTGACAAAATCACTGAAGTTGAAGAAGGAAAAAAGGCAGTAGGGCTTAAGAATGTAACTGCTAATGAAGAATTCTTTAACGGTCATTTTCCAGATTATCCTGTTATGCCAGGCGTACTGATTGTTGAGGCATTGGCACAAGTAGGAGCTGTAGCTATGCTTATCAAAGAAGAAAATCGCGGTAAATTAGCATTTTTTGCTGGTATCGATAAATGCCGATTTAAACGTCAAGTAAAACCAGGAGATCAACTACGCCTCGAAGTAGAAATTATTCGTATTAAAGGGCCTATTGGTAAAGGTAAAGCTGTAGCAACAGTTGATGGAGAAACTGTATGTGAAGCAGAAATTACTTTTGCTCTTGAAAAATAATGACAATGCAAAAAACATCCTCTTTGGGCTATATATTATGTCCAAAGAGGATGTTTTTATTTTTCTGTTCGTTTTAATGAACCGTACGTTTTATATAATGTCCTTGTGAGGAATATGGAAAAGCGGGGTAATATTTTTGACAGCAAAATAGGCGTAATTCATCGCTTTTTTAGATTTACAATATTGTGCTGGATTAACTTATACACAGCCGCAGCGACGATTTTTACATTGAATCTTTTATAGCTAATAAAAATTATGATTATAGTGCAAGTAGCAAACAGTTGCAATTGTATATCTAAAAAAAGTATTGGAAAAAAAATTTCTATACCTATTTTCCTCTAGCTTTAGTGCTTCTATCATTTATTTTTCCACTTTCGAAAATTTAATGGTGTATTTTGGCGAATTGGGGAAAGCTAATAACAGACCTTACAAGGTCCAAAAAACAGGATAATCGACTAAAAAAAACCACGACATGTGGCACAGTCGATATGACCACATCATGTTCATGTGGGCCTAAATCTGAAAGGAGCTTACCTAATGAATGTAAAAGTAACAAAATTAATCGGTGGAGCAGCCATTGCTTCCATGCTACTTGTAGGTTGTGCAAATAATAACGAGGAGCCACCGCCCCCAGCTAATGATAATGAAGTGATAGAAGACAATGGCGTCAACGATAACAATGGTGTCAACGATAACAACGGTGTAAATGATGATAATAACGATGTGATGGATGAAGGTACTACAAATGATAACAATGATATAATGGATGAAGGTACTACAAATGACACCAACATGGATGATACTAACATAAATGGCAACGATTTAGATAATGACAAAAACAAAGACAAAAATAGATAAAGGTAAGAGTTTTATCTTGCTTTTATAATTTCTATTCATTTTAAAGCCCGACTAATTTAATTATTAGAAACGGGCTTTTTTTCCTTCATTCCTTTTTTGAATTCCTGAATGAGATCTTCCCCGCTGTAGCCATCTTTAATTAAATTATTGAGGAGGAGTTCGGAATACTCATTGCGACGCCTATTTAGTTTACCTTCAAATAAGACAGAGATATGAGTATCCAACCGTTTAACCGTATTAACTTTCACCGTAAATGTAGCTGGATCATTTGCTGCATGAGTAATGATCACTCTAATTTTGAAGTCTTCATTGCTTTCGCGTTTTTGCTGAAATAAAGCTTCATATTTTTTATCAATAAAAGATTCAATAATCCACATACCATCTTCATTTTCTTTATTAATGATTAAACCATCTGTTAATGGGAGATCCTGAGCTCCTGTCGATCCAAGAACCTGCAGAGCAACAACTTTAAAGGTCTTCACTTTAGAATGCCTCCTCATACACTTTTAAAAATTATAACATAGCATAGGCATTCATTAAAAAAATTTTAGCAACAAAGTTTTCTATGAATGATAAAAGGTTGGAAATAAGAAAAGCTGCCTATAAAATTCGATTTCTATCAAATTTTATGATTAGAAAAAGGATTTTGCCGATTTTACAGTGAAAAAAACTTGTAATAATATGTAGATACATCGCAAAAAAGGAGTGAAAAAATGATCAATCAAGTGACACTGGTGGGCCGAATGACGAAAGATCCAGAATTACGCTATACAGTGGAGGGAAAGGCTGTATTAAACATCACACTAGCCTTAAATCGCCACTATCGCAATACGCAAGGTGAAATGAATGCTGATTTTGTTTTATGTACATTGTGGAACAAAACAGCTGAAAACACAGCAAAGTATTGTGAGAAAGGATCCATTATTGGCATCATAGGAAAAATCCAAACAAGAAATTATGAAGATCAAACTGGAAAGAGGGTGTATGTTACAGAAGTTTTAGCAGACTCAGTGAAATTTATGGGCGGACGTCCTGCAGAAGAAAAAGAACCACAACCAATGTAAAGTATGTAAGGAGGTGAACAAATGAAAACAAATATCCGTAATGACTCGATGGAAATCCTTATAAGCGACCTCATATTCAAGCTTGGCAAGGCCAATCAGCAGATGCATTTATTATCCCAACGGGTAGTGCAGCTTGAACAACATCTTCATGGATACACCACAGACCAATTCACACTATCACATAATACAAATCTCAAAAAACAGATGATCGCACAGTAATAATAAACTTCTCCTAACTGTGCATTCCAAAAAGCAGCCTCGCCTCATTCCTCATTAGAAAAAAAGACCAGCTGCCCAGCTGGTCTTTTTTTGAACTATACCTTATATATTTACATAAATGAAACGAATGAGTTTTTCGGCAGTATGACAATCAATGTCAATATGCTTTGAGTAATCAATATACTGATTAGCCTCTGTAAGCGATTTAATTAATCGTTCCCCATTCGTGTGAAGTATGGAGCCCAACGCAAATGTTCAGGCAACCATGTAGATGGCAAAAGCAATGGATCCTCAAGTAATCCATCTACTTCCTTCTCACAAATCCCCCTCAAAAGAAAGTCCATTTTCAAATCTTCAAGTTCCCGAAAAAATAAGTCGTTTCGTTCTTTCAAAGAAAGTAAAAACAAAGCAAGTTCCTTATTATTTGGCGAGAATTCAAGCAATTTATTCTTAATAGAAGTTTCGCTCATAAAGCTTCCCCTTCCAATAAATTGTGGATGTTATTGATTTGAAATAGCCAGTAAATCCGCTGTTTGGCCAGTAAATATCTGAGTGGCTAGCAAATCCGCTGATTGGCCAGTAAATTAACTGAGCGGCCAGTAAATCTGCTGAGTGGCCAGTAAATTAGCTGAGCAGCCAGTAAATCCGCTGAGCGGCCAGTAAATCCACTGAGCGGCCAGTAAATCTGCTGAGTGGCCAGTAAATCTGCTGAGCGGCCAGTAAATCCACTGAGCAGCCAGTAAATCCGCTGACCGGCCAGTAAATTAGCTGAACAGCCAGTAAATCCGCTGAGCGGCCAGTGAATCTGCTGAGTGGCCAGTAAATCTGCTGAGCAGCCAGTAAATCCGCTGATTGGCCAGTAAATTAGCTGAGCGGCCAGTAAATCAGATGAGTGGCTAGCAAATCCACTGAGTGACTAAAAATAAGCCCGGTAACACCTGCTTCATTGCGGGGATGCTCTTTCTACCTATGCAAGAGCGAGCAGGCTGTGTAGCTCATCGTTTGAGAGTTCAGTAACCCATTGATCACTTTTAATGATCTCGTCATTTAGTGACTGTTTTTTCTCTAGCATTAAATCAATTTTTTCTTCAAGTGTGCCTGTTGAAATAAATTTATGAACGTGTACAAAGCGATTTTGTCCGATTCGGTATGCACGGTCTGTTGCTTGGTTTTCAACGGCAGGATTCCACCAACGGTCGTAATGTATAACATGGTTTGCAGCAGTTAAATTCAGTCCAGTACCGCCTGCTTTTAGTGAGAGCAGGAAGAATGGGAATTCGCCGTTTTGAAAACGGGCGACATAATTATCTCGCTGTGCTTTTGGCATGCTCCCATTTAAAAAAGGTACCTGAATGTCAAAGCGTTCTTGTAAAACGGTGCGGATCATTTCGCCCATTCCGAGATATTGCGTGAAAATGATACAACCTTCTCCAGCTTCCATGATTGAATCAGCAAGCTCGATTAATGTCCCCATTTTATTTGAGCGCATCTCCACATCGCTAGGTCCTTCTTCTTTTAAATAAAGCGCAGGATGATTACATAATTGTTTTAACTTATTCAACATTTGTAATATTAATCCCTTCCTCTCGAAAGAGGATAGTGTTTCTATTTTACTGAAAGTATCTTGAACCAGATCTTCATATAAAGCAGCCTGTTCAGCAGTTAAGGAGCAATATTCCTTCTGCTCCAGCTTATCTGGTAAGTTTAATTCCACTTCGGGATCTTTCTTCGTTCTTCTTAGCAAAAATGGTTTAATCAATTGCTGTAATTCGCGAATCTTTGCTTCATCGCTATCTTTTTCAATAGAGGCGATATATTTTTTTTGAAATTGCCCGAAAGTACCTAAATAGCCATGATTAATAAAGTCAAAAAGCGACCAAAGTTCGGAAAGACGATTTTCCATTGGCGTCCCGGTCAAGGCAATATGGTGCTGCCCTTTGAGTTTGCGAATCGCTCTTGATTGTTTCGTTTCGGCATTTTTGATATTTTGGGCTTCATCAAGAGCAATAGTACTCCAATCAATAGAATCGAACTCATCAAAATCAAGATGTGTGAGTCCAAAGCTAGTTAATACAACATCTGCTTTTTGAACCGTTTTGGAAAAGTCGTCGCCTTTTGGTCTAGTACTACCGTAATGTAAAACTACGTTTAAATCGGGGGCGAAGCGTTCAAGTTCACGTTGCCAATTTCCAAGCACAGAAGTTGGACAAATAATTAATGCAGGAGCTTTTTTCGGATTGATCTTTTTAACATGTAAAAGATATGCGATAAGCTGAATGGTTTTTCCAAGTCCCATATCATCAGCCAAGCAGGCACCGAAACCGAACTGTCGCAAGAAAGCAAGCCAGTTTAAACCAAGCTGTTGGTATGGTCGAAGTTCTCCAACTAACTCTTTTGGAACAGGAGTTTCAGGAATTTCTGTAATACCATTTAACTGACGAAGCATCTTTTTCAGCGACTGATTTAGTTCTATCTTCACTTGTGCAAAAGCGCGCGGATCAAAGAGATCCTCTTCGATAGATTGTTCGTCTTCTTCGAGACCAAGTGAAAAGATATCTTGAACACGTAAACCTTCTTTTTTTGCTTGTTGCATTAATCCTTGAATATGGGCAATCATTTTTGGATCAAGCTTTACCCAACGACCGCGAATTTTAATCAACCTGCGCTGATCATCCACAAGCTCTTGAAATTCATCTTCAGAAAAATCCGTTCCATTCATCGAAAGACGCCAATCAAAATCGAGCATGGCATTCAGCCCGACAAATGAAGGCCGATAATTAGTACCTGATTGTTTTACTCTAGCCTTCACAGCCATATTGGCCTCGCGCATTGCTTCCCACCATGAAGGTAATAAAATTTCAAATCCAAGTGCGATCAATTTTCCACTCGCATCTGTGAGGAAATCCCAAGCGGAAGGTTCGTCTAATTCATGTGTCAATCCATTATCTGTTTTAAGCCAAGGGAATAATCTTTGCCAACGTTCTTGCTCTGCTTCAATCATTGGTAAATAGGAATCCCAGCGTTTTGGCAATTTGGTTAAAGTATGGACTTTGTCTGGCTTTTTCAAATCACGTAACACCGTTTCTAATATCCAAGGTTGATCATCTTCATCAGGCTCAGTTAACCGAAGACCAATAGAAAAAGGAAGATTGTTTTCTGACATCTCTGTCCATTCGCTCCAGCGTGCTTCATCAAAGTAACTTTCTAGTTCAGCAGCAGTGAGAGGACTTTCTTTTAACATTTTTAGCTTTTCCGTAAGCGTTTCGCCTTCCATTCCTTGTTGTAAATGGGATGACAATGCATTGTGATAAAATGTCGAGACGAATTCTTTCATCGTGTCCTTATGAAATGGTTGGCTCCAAAAGGATGGTGCAAATTCATCCCAAACAATGTCAGGTACCTTCCAAAGAAAAGCTTCTTCCGTGTCATCCGTAAATATTGGGAGCCATTTTCCTTCTTGAATGGCCTCCAGCATGGGAGATGCGACAGCAAGCAGCGCATCGCCAGGTTCACACCAATTCCAATCGATGAGAGAGCTGAAGTTTTCGTGACCTAATAGCGTCAGCAGTGTATAGCTATCAACTTGAATTCCAGTTCCGCCGTCTAATGGGAGGGGAGTTTCTTCAATAAAAGCACCGTGAAAACTTTCTTCATGCCATAGAAAAAGCTGAGGTTTCCACTCCGCTGGTTCAATCAGGTTAGAATGGTCATCAAGAACGTATAAGATAAATTCTCCTGTAGATAAAGGAATAATATGGAGGTTAAATATATCAAGATTCATCATTGATTAACTTTCCTTTCCTGCATTCTTCTTGAAATGCACGGAGGCGCTTTGTTCTCCGCTGTAGCTCGGCAAAATACAGTTCCCATTGTGGCATTTTCTTTTCTTTTTTATACAGCTTTTGCAGTCTTTTTAAATAGCGGACAGCCTTCTTATAAGAATCTCGACTGCGATGTTTAAGAAGCCCTGTAATCGTTTCATGATAAAGAGGGCGTAAAGCACCAGGGTCATGCTTAGCGACAATATCAACTGTATGACGATCAATATATTCAAGATTATTATCTGTAAACACTTGTAGTTCAACCCATTTTCTGAACTCCTGCTTGTCGAGTAAATAGGCAATGTATTGAAAGCGACTATGTGGTAGAAGCTGAATATAAATTTTTTCTAATAAGCTAGGGTCTAATTTCATCGCTGTATCACTATCTAATACTTGAAATAAGGAGCGAGTAAACTGTGCTTGCTCATAATTTCTAGATAAAGTGGAGATATAAGCAATTATTTGCGTAATAAAAGCGGGTAAATAGACAGTCATTCTTTTTTTCGAACGTTCCGCCTGTAGCAGTTTTAACCAACGCAATGCGAAAGGTGCTATGTCCGGACCTAATTGTGAAATATGGTCTAAAGCCCATTCGTCATTTTCAAGTAAAATGGCAAGATGTATGGCAGCAATTTCAATTCGGGAATCATTGTTTGAAGCTGAGAGCTTGTGCAGTCGCTCTTGTTCAGTGAGCCGATCTCGTTTATTTTTAAACAAGAAAGTCCACAGCTTCATATACATATCAGTGAATTCAGTTGAAAACATTGTTTCTTCCTCTAATAATGTCGCACTTTTTTCACGTAAATAATGAAAATATTCATCAAAAGCAAAAGGTGAAGCAGTTGTTGCTAATTTTGTTAATGCTTCTTCTGCTTCTTCCAGCATTTGTTGGATGAAAGCACTAACATGTCGATGTTTTCCCGGCTCATTGCTCATAGCGTTAATTACTTTTAAAGATTCATACGCTGCAAACAACTGGAAGAGGGGCTTCCATTCACGTTCTACAGGTGCAAATCCAAGTAACCGACGATAGCAAACACGTGCCCAATCTTCTAGTTGATAAAAGTTTTTCTCGGAAACATGATGGTAGGCCTCACGGATGCGTGTTAGCCATTGCTCGGGGCCTGTTTCATCATAGGATTGTTCCGTCTTTAGTAAATCCGAGCCACGTTGCAATGTGGATAACACATCATTCACTTGCCAGCGATCTTTCCATTCTTGCATCCATAAAAAGATGCTTTGGGTTCGGCTAAGTACATTGAAAAATAAAGCAATTTGATGTTTGCAGATGTTAGGTGTTGGACAAGTACAAGTACTATCAACCATGTTTTCAAACACAAGTTCAACCTTAACCGGCGTAACATCTCTCACTTTTGCTTCAACCTTACCATTGGAAAATTTCACACCATAAACAAGCTGTTGACGAAAGAGGATCATCCCTTTTTGCACAAGTTTTTGATGTGCATCTGTTCGTGGATCAAGGATGCTCTGGAGTTCTTCGCTATATAATTTTATGTGGTCTAACAATTGTCTGTTATACATATTTAAAAACCTCCAAAACATTATTATAGCGCTATTTAGTATGGAATGTCACTATCAGGAGCAAATGAAATATTTTGGAGGCAATAAAGACAACAGAAGAAAGGTGCAAACACCTTGCATATCACTAAAATTTAGATTGGAATATAGATTAATTTGAGGAATCGAAGAAGGAGATTATGAGCACTGGCTAGGTATACTATGTTCTATTGTGGTTGATGCATCATAAAAAAGGACATATTAAAACGAGTACGTTTTAATATGTCCTTTTGAGCATTTAAATATTTAATAGAACTTTTTATAGCCGTTGAATTTGCTTTTCCAATAGGAGTTACTTAAGCTCGAAATTTCTACCCCATCTGAACCTGCATGGATAAATTGATTATTACCAACATAGAACCCCATATGGGAAATACCTCGTTTATATGTATTTTCGAAAAATACCATATCCCCAACTTCAGGTGTATTGACATAATAAGTGCGGTTGAAATATCCATCTGTACTTAATCTACTTACATTCTGACCGCTTTTGTTTAATACATAGTAAATAAAGCCACTACAATCAAATCCTGCTGTTGTTGATCCGCCCCACACGTATTTTGTTCCAGTTAGACTTTTTGCTATTTGAACGATATTAGCAGCTTCCTGGCTTGCTGATGGAGTATTAGGTTTTGCAATAGATTGAGACGGTTTTTTATCTACTGTAGGTGTAGATGCATTCGCATTTAGGTTTAGTGTTTGTCCAACTAGTATCAAGTCAGATGAAAGATTGTTCCACTTTTTAATGTTCCCAACAGAAGTTCCAAACTTTCTAGCAATCTGTCCCAATGTATCCCCCGAAACAACCTTATAAGCTTTCCCGCTTGTTTGTGGTTTGTTTGTTTGATCAGGAGTTGTTGGCTTATTTTCGACATTTGGAGCAGTCGATTGTTGTGAATCACTGCCTCCTGCCGATGATACTTTTAATACTTGTCCCGGAAAAATCAAGTCAGAAGTAAGATTATTCCACTTCCTCAAATTAGCTAAAGAAATATTATGTCTAGCAGCAATTTTACTTAGATTATCACCAGAGACGATTTTATATGTATTTGAAGTAACCGGCTTTGTATTCTGTACCGGATTGGATTCTTGTTTGTTATCCGAGGCTTTATCAGAAGTGGACTCATTAACAAATAATACTTGTTTTGGATAAATTAAATCACTTGAAAGATTATTTAAGGCTTTTACCTGTGAAACACTAGTATTATATTTTGAAGCTATCTTCCATAATGAATCGCCACTTTTTACCTCATGTGTCGAAGCTGATGCTACCCCAGCGAAAGATGATGCGATGATTACAGCAGTAGCTGCTCCAGCAAACTTTTTACGCATAAAAATAATGAACCTCCCTAAAATCCCATTTATATTACTGATATTATCATAATCTATCAGATAAACATGGAATTACAGGTAAAATGTAACAATAGTTTAATATAAAATCCTTATAATTCCATTTTTGTGCCAATTAGTCTGAAAATACCATGAATTTAGTGAGAATAAGTGTAGAAAATACAATTTTTACATGAAAATTGTTACATAAATGAAAAAAACAACCCCACATATATTTACTAGAATTGTAAATATTAAAATAATAGATTATGGGGAAACAGAGATCGTGTCAATCGTAAAAGGAAGTTTACTAGCTATCATCGCAATTTTTATGTTATCAATTGTGCTTGTACAACCAGGCCCAGCAAGTGCTGCAAAAAGATATGTGGCACTGCCATCGTCAGGAAAAGTAAGAAATGCATAGATGTTGGTTATAAATATGGAGGGTCAAGTCTGAATGGTTTTGATTGCTCTAGAATTTCTTCCTATACATTTAAGAAAAGGTGTAAAATTGGCGCGCACTGCAGCATCACAATATGTTTTCTTACCTCATGTGCTATGATATAAGGAACAACAATTATTTGGGGATCGGCATGAATGTAGATCGGATAGAACTACAACGAGTGATCGATCGAATATCCAAGCGCGTTGTAAGAGGTATTTGATTTTAACAATTACTTTATCGAAAAGTGTGAAAAAAAGTGGACATAAGTAGTTACTACGAAATTTTAACGGATAGGGTATGGGGAGTTAAGATTACCAAACTTGGTCTAAATAAGGACATTATCGATTAGTGAGCTAAACGGAACGACTGACTTTAAAACCACAAATCAAGAAAAAATAATTTAAACTTCACTGTGTAAGTAATTCCTTAGAAATGGTCAGTCGCTTTCATAAGCAGATGGCTTGAATACAGTTCGCGTTTAGTTTCCTTAAAATGTAATTAATGGTAATTAAAAGGTTGGTGATGTTTGGGAGAAAAAATCTTTAAGACAAGGGCGATAGTGATTTTTGCGTTAAATAATCAGAAGATTGTAATTTGTTGTTTGTTCTTTGTAAAGCCGGATCCCTGTGACTACCACCATGTAGCTTGACTGAGCGCGTCAGTCCAAGTATGGCGATTGATGATTGAGAAGCTAAGCACTAGTTAGTCAATGAAGGAATGATGAAAAGCACGAACTGTTGGATGAAGTAAACAGGTGGAAATTACGTGTTTATTATCAAATCTTTAAGAGGAGACAATATGAAAATTACAATTGTAGGAGCCGGGCACGGTGGAACGACGATAGCAGCAGATTTAAAAGAAAAAGGTCACTTCGTAAAGTTATTGAAAACATCGAAGGGACTGCATAACGAACATTTTGAGTATCTGAAAGAAAATAATGGTGAAATCACTTTATTGGAAGATGCTAATGAAACTTCAGTAAAGATAGATGAAGTGACGACTGATATCAAAAAAGCGATAACAGGTGCAGAAATAATCATCATTTATGTCCAAACGAATTATCATGAACAAGTGATTAGAAGTATATTACCTTTCATAACGGATGATCAGATAGTATTGCTTGAACCTGGTTATTTATCGACAGCTTATTTCTTAAAACATAAAAAGTATATGAATTTTACAATTGTTGAGGCGCAAAGTTCCCCTATCGATTGTAGAATCATTGCACCTGGAAAAGTAAAGGTTTTATATAGAAACTCAAGAAATCCAGTGGCCATTTTTACAGAAAAAGACAAAGCTAATATCCAAAACAAATTGGATGAACTCCAATATAACTTTATTTACCTCGAAACAGTCATAGAAGCAGCGCTTCATAATCCGAATCTTATTGTTCATACCATTGGTGGCATTATGAGTATGCCTAGAATTGAATACACTGTTGGAGAATACTGGATGTATAAAGAAGTATTTACACCCCAAGTGTGGAATATTGTTGACAGTCTTGACGGCGAGAAAATGGATGTACTTGAAAAGGTGGGTGCGGAAAGACTTTCTTATGTGGATGCCTGTCGATTCCGTAACTCCAAAGACCTAAGCATAGATAGTAAACAAGCTTTTCTCGATTATGCCAAGAATAGCTCTCCAGAAGGCCCGTTTGAAGCGGATTCCAGATTTATAACTGAAGATGTCCCAGAAGGTTTGGTATTACTGGAATCATTGGGACAGATGTTAGATGTTAAAACACCTACCTGCACAGGGCTGATTAACATTGCATCTTCTGCCTTGAACATAGACTTCAGGAAAAACGCTAGAACTGTAGAACAACTTGGAAAAGAAAATTTAGCGATCATCATGGCTCAACGGAATGCAGTTCCAAGTTTGTAATCCATGAACAATGTTACCGATAAGATTAGGACATCCCTGATTCCATATGGATTCGGGGATTTTTTTAATAGGAATTATTTTAGGGCTGAATAATAGACAATCAATAAAGAAAGAATCTGCTAATAGATTTCACACGTATATTTGTAAAAACGTAAATAGATTATTTGTCATGTACATAAAGTACAATTATAATAAAAGATGGTGAACACTTATAGAAAAATGCCATTACTGCCAGAAGAGGTGAATTATTTTTGAAGAAAAAAGTGCTTATTAACTCTACTATTTATACAGGGGAGTCAGAAGAACCTATCAAGGATGGTTTTATTCGTTTTTCTGAAAAAATTGCCGAAGTGGGCGATATGAAATTTTATAAAAAAGAACAAGATGAGGAAGTAATCGATGCAGCAGGGAAGATCGTCATACCTGGGATGATCGATGTTCACATTCATGGTGGTCACGGGATTGATGCAATGGACGCGGATCCAGACAATCTAACATTTTTAAGTGAAAAGTTACTAAACGAAGGTGTGACATCTTTTTTTGCAACGACAATGACACAGGAGCCAAATGCGATTGAAGCTGCTCTAAAATCAGTGAAAGTGGCACAAGAGAAAGGTGCATCCATTGAGGGCGTACATTTGGAAGGTCCATATATTTCAGAAAAACGTGCTGGTGCGCAGCCGCATGAATATATAAAAGATCCAGATATTGCACAATTTTTAAAATGGCATGAAGCATCTGGAGAGTTGATTAAATTAGTTACATATGCACCGGAAAGACCCGGTGCCGCAGAATTTGAAGAAGTGATGCTTGAGCGTGGAATAGTCCCATCTGTCGGACATTCAGATGCAGTAAGGGAAGAGTTGATAAAAAGTAAAGCTTCTCATGCAACACATTTGTATAATGGCATGCGTGGACTTCATCACAGAGAAGCCGGCGTTGCAGGTCATGCTTTATTGACAGAAGGCTTGCAAGTAGAGATCATTGCGGACGGCATTCATATTACGCCTGATATGATTGATTTGGCTTATCGTATGAAAGGTGCGAAAGGAATTGTTTTGATTTCTGATGCGATGAGGGCGAAAGGGATGAAAGATGGTGAATATGAGCTTGGCGGACAAAAAGTGTGGGTGAAAGATGGCCAAGCCCGTTTGGAAGATAACACACTTGCAGGAAGCGTACTGAAAATGGATGAAGCATTTAGAAATATCATGACATTTACAGGCTGTTCTGTTGGTGAGGCGGTACAAATGACATCTGGCAACCAGGCAAGAGAATTTGGTTTAGATCACAAAGGATTCATTACTTCAGGAAAAGATGCAGATTTTATCATTATGAATGAGCACTTTGAAGTAGAGAAAACGTATCGACTTGGAAAAACGGAGGAAAAATAAATGAATATTATTGTAGTGAAAAATCAAGAAGAAGCAGCAGAAAAAGCACTTGAATTGATGAAAGCTGGTCTGGAAAATGGGTATATTAAAACCCTTGGACTTGCTACTGGTAGTACGCCACTTAAGCTTTATGAAAAAATGCGTGGTGCAAATTTAGACGTTTCAGATGTTACAACAGTGAATTTGGATGAATACGTAGGACTCGCACCTAGTGACGATCAAAGTTATGATTATTTTATGAAAGCAGAGCTTTTTGATCAAGTGAAGTTCAAGGAAACGAACTTGCCAAATGGCGTTGCTGCAAACTTAGAAGAAGAATGTGCACGATACGAAGCGATTTTGGCAGATCATCCAATAGATTTACAAGTTCTTGGCTTAGGAACGAATGCGCATATCGGATTCAACGAACCAGGAACATCTTTTGACTCTAAGACACATGTAGTGGAATTAACAGAGTCTACGATCGAGTCAAATAAACGTAACTTCGAAAAAGTAGAAGACGTACCAACACACGCAATCTCAATGGGAATTGCATCAATTATGGCAGCAAAAGAGATCGTATTACTTGCTTTTGGTGAAGCAAAAGCAGAGGCTGTAAAACAAATGGTGAATGGTCCAGTCTCTGAAGAATGCCCAGCATCCATTCTCCAAAATCATGCAAAAGTAACGATCATCATCGATGAAGCGGCAGCAAGTCAGCTGTAATTAGTTTTTTCGAAAAAGGATAATAAGGACGCTTTCTGAATCTTTCAGAAAGCGTCTTTTTGCGTCTTTCTACAAAAAACAACATTCGAAAACTACTCAGAACCAAAAAAAGGTTTAAAAGGGACCTTGAACAGGAATAGGAAAGGAAGAAATGATAAATAGGAGGAGTTATACATATGCCATTTTCAGATTATGGATGGGTTTCGACATATACAGCGAAACTACCAAGTTTACTTTGGGCTTTAATTGTATTGGTAATTGGCTGGATTGTTGCAAAAGCAATTGGTAAAGGGGTCGAAAAATTATTAAGAAAAACAAAATGGGATGATAAACTATTTGGTGGAAAGCGTCATTCCATACACGTACCACCGGTTGATGGGGAACCATCAAAAGGAAAACCATTAGATACAAATGAACTAATTGGAAAAATTATTTATTATATTATTTTAGTTTTCGTCTTCATCTTATTCTTCCAATTAAGTAACTTAGGCGCGATTGCATCACCGTTTTTAGGTATGTTTGGAACATTACTCGGTTTTATCCCAGCAGTTTTAAAAGCAGGACTAATTCTTCTTTTTGCATATGTAATTGCCACTGTGTTAAGAATGTTGATCATCAAAGGTGGAAAGAAAGTCCACTTCCAAAATTACTTAGAAAAAATGAAAGTTGCTGAATCTGGAGCAGAAGGAGAAAAATTTCTACAAACAGCTGGTAATATCGTCTTTTACCTAGTGATGCTGCTCTTCATCCCTGGAGTACTGAGTGCGTTAAGTATTAACGGCGTCTCTGGACCATTCGGAAATATGCTTGATAATATTCTTGCCTTTATTCCGAAGTTATTAGCAGCCGCTCTCATTCTATTCGTAGGGTGGTTCGTAGCGAAAATTATCCGTGATCTTGTGACAGGTTTATTAAAAACAATTGGTACAGAGAAATTTGCTCAACGTTTCGGATTACAAAAAATGCTGGGCGATTCATCACTATCGTCAATTATCGGAACGGTTGTTTTCGTATTAATTATGATTCCGATCGTCATTTCAGCCATAGACCAGCTTCAAATCCGCGCAATAACGGATCCGGCTGTCAGTATGCTAAATGACATAATGACGATGATCCCGAATATTATTATTGCAGTATTATTAATTATAGTAAGCATATGGCTCGGAAAATGGGCACACCAAATTGTGTCTGGACTACTGCAACGAGTTGGATTTGACTCAATGACACGTAATATTTCACTAGGAAATTGGAAACTGAACTCCGGCAGCGTGCGTATGTCTGAAGTTGTCGGATCGATCGCGCAAATTCTCATCGTCTTTTTCTTAACGATCGAAGCGTTGAGACTTGTCAAACTTGATTTCCTTGTTACAATGCTGACAGCTATCACAGCATACTTGCCAAATGTATTAGCGGCCGTAATCATATTGGCACTTGGTCTAATCATCGCCAATATTATCGAAAAAGTATTATCAAATATTTTAACAGGGCCGAGCTTTAAGCTCATCACAGCAGTCGCAAAATATGCAATCATCGCATTGTCACTGTTCATGGCACTAGATCAACTAGGAGTAGCAGCAACAATCGTTACCTCAGCATTCACATTGATTCTAGGTGGATTGGCCTTGGCATTCGGCCTTGCATTCGGTCTAGGAGGAAAAGATTTTGCAAAAAACTACCTAGCCAAACTAGACAAAACAATTGAACAAACAGAAGTAGATACATCGAAAAAAACACCATCAGAAAATAACAATCCATACGTTGAACCAAACATCAAAACAAACATCAAAACAAACATCAAACCAAACACTGAACCAAACATCGGTGAAAACAACTATGGACCCGAAGACTTCACACCACCAAATCAATAAGGTGACATAGATAAAGAAGCTGCTACTAAATCAGTTCAATACTGATGAAGTGCAGCTTCTTTATTGATTCCAAGTATAAATGTAGTTAACAATCACTAAAAATATGGGTGAGTGGCCAGTAAATCCGAGCGAGTGGCTCATAAAAGTTCTGAGTGGCCAGTAAGCTCAAGCGAGTGGCTTATAAAAAATCTGAGTAGCCAGTAACCTTGAGCGAGTGGCTTATAAAATTTGAGTGGCCAGTAAATCCAAGCGAGTGGCTCATAAAAAGTCTGAGTGATCAGTAAGTTCAAGTGAGTGGCTCATAAAAGTCTGAGTGGCCAGTAACCTTGAGTGAGTGGCTCATAAAAAGTCTGAGTGGCCAGTAAGCTCAAGCGAGTGGCTTACAAAAAGTCTGAGTTGCCAGTAAACCCAAGCGAGTGGCTCATAAAAAGTCTGAGTGGCCAGTATCCTCAAGTGAGTGGCTAATAAACCTCATTAAATCACCAAGAACTTCACTAATAACAAACAATCCAAGATGTCGAACGGTGTTCCTCGACGATTTTCTCCTGAAATAATATATAATACAGGATCGTCTTTCAAAAATAGGAAAGTTTCTTCACTTTTAAAGGGTTTTTATGAGAAATGTAGAAACCATATATAATCATATAAACGAGGTGAGATAAATTGAAGAAGAAAACGAGGTCATTTCCGATAGGGATTCTTAAGTTGGAGGCGTTATTGCGTCGGCTAAAGGCAAATCCTGTACGTAGAAGTAAGATTGAAGAGGAATTAGCGAGAAAATACGCGGGATATCGCGGTGAACAGGCACTAGATTATCATGTGGCTCAAATTCCTAGTAAACAACATCTTATTTTCCAAGATCTTCGCTTGCCACTCTCAAAAGAAGTCTACTTTCAAATCGATCTCCTACTCCTATCACAACGAAGCTTTCTAATTTTAGAGGAAAAGAATATTGCTGGTACTATATTTATAGATCAAAATCAGATGATTCGTACGATCGATGAAAAGGAAGACTCTTTTCCGAATCCTATTCAGCAGGTGGAAAATCAGCAATATCACTTCGGAAATTTATTAAAAAACCACTCAAAATTCCCTCTACCAAATAATTCATTTGTTGTTATGACTAACAGCTCTTCCATTATTAAACCAAATCCAGATTATCGTGCTGTTGCTCAAAAAGTGATTCGTCCAGCTGCGATTAGGCAGAGGGTAAGTGGGTTTTATAGTGGGCATGAGAAAGAGTTGATTGAGAATAAAGAGCTGCAGAAGTTTTCTCGTCAACTAATAAAATCTCATATTCCTTCTGATCCGGATATCGTAGGACAATTTCAGATAGATAAAGACGAGATTATGAATGGAATATCCTGTGAAAAATGTTGTTGTCTAACCGTTAAAAAACGGCAGCGTAATTGGAAGTGTGCCAAATGTGGACATTTGAGTAAAAATGCACATATTCAGGCATTAATAGATTACCGATTACTGATAGGTTCAACGATCACTAATAGCCAATGTAAAAACTTTCTCCAGCTTTCTTCCGTATCCATCACTTCGAAATTATTGCGATCATTGAATTTACCAGGCTCTGGAGAAAATAAAAATCGATCATATATACTATCATTATCGGAATTACAAAAAATGATTAGACCTCTTTAAAACCCACCATCAACAGCTGCTAACTACTCAAGTGGCCAGCAAATCAGTTGAGTGGCTAATAAACCGCGAGTGGCCAGTAAATCCAGTTGAGTGGCTAATAAACCGCGAGTGGCCAGTAAATCCAGTTGAGTGGCTAATAAACCTCCCGAGTGGTCAGTAAATCAGTTGAGTGGCTTATAAACCTCCCGAGCGGCCAGTAAATCCAGTTGAGTGGCTAATAAACTCCCCGAGTAGCCAGAAAACCACCCGAGTGGCTCATAAATCCACACCAAATCCTAAAAACCCCGTATAATATGCCTTTAAGAGTAAATTTGACGAATGAAGGCAGAGCTCTCAGCCATCATCATATCAAAACCCCGTTTCTCGAGTGTAAAATCACTGTTACTGTGAAGTTTTCAGTCTCAAAACCTCTCATAAAATAGCCCCCCTCCATTCTCGTTTCATATCAGATAGTAACAAAAATACTAACCTGTACAATAAATATATATTTACAAATATGGGTATATTTTACTATAATAGAGATGTTGGACCTATATGAGGAGGGGTTTTATTGAATCTTTATGTTGAGATAAAAAGTATTTTGTCGGATGGTAGTGGTAAAAGCAGGAAGTATTCGTTAATTTGTAATGGCGAATTAGCAGAGGATAGGACTATTTTACTTAAGAGGGTTCCCATTCGGATTGGTTACAATAACAGCTCGTCGGTTAAATGTGCATCACCTGCAGTTATTAGTATTCCACTAAGTATTTTTACAGATATTATTGTTAAGGTGAAGTATGGGCAAAGGATATGGCATCAAAGCATCCAAGTTGATTTAAAAAAATGGCATTTCACTGTCCAGCCGTATTATAAAGATTCAGAACCAATTCCAGGAGAATTAGCGCAAATAATCCTTTCCTCATTTGGAATTAGAACCGGCAATCAAGCGAAAAGTCTTGCAACACTAGGAAAACATCCTCATCACATCTCTGATAAACACCTACTAGAAAACTACGATGATGAAAAAGAGTAGCACTAAGTAGCACCCATAAATAATAATCTCCAGCAACTATTTCAATATTCCGTCTTCCTTATTTCTAAATCAAAGTAAGCTATCCATACTCCAGTGCAAAGAACTAGTAATATCAAAAAGGAATGACCCAACATAATATCGGGATCATTCCTTTCCATTTCTCACCTAACCTAAATCAACGCTGTAAAACACCAATTAGAACATATTTTAAAATCTTCTTAAACCTTGTTTCACTCCATGCAGTTTTCTTAAGCTTGTTCACTTTAAATGGTGTGATGAAAGGTGCTTGGGAATGGACCTCCTGTTGATCTAATACATAAAAGTCTTCTAGCTTCACACCGCTTTTCACCTCTAGGCGCTTCCCAACTTTTAATCCTGGATTAATGACACGCATTTCGGCGAAACCTTGATCGTTTAACATCCATACATGCATTATTTCCCCATCTTTAAACGTGCTTTTCTTGTCAAAGACAGGGACATCGATTGCTTCAGCCGTGATGATCTTCGCATCGACGTGGTAGCCAATGTTAAGTTTCTCGTCATGTTCGCCAAGCTCAGCCGTAAAACGATATAAACTCTCCTTATCTATCTCGGGACGATCAATTGGCAACGTTTCAAGTTTGTTTATTTCTCCAATAATCTTCCCAGTGAACAAGTTCGAGGTAATATCCGCTTTCATGCCTTCTTCGACGACTTGCATTTGTTCCTCTGTCATTCTACCTTCCATCACCGATGTATCCGAAACGATAGTAATCACTGGATTATCCAGGGCGAAAGAAATATCCTCGACAATGCCCGCATGTGAACTCAACACAGTTAATCCGCTTCTACCACTTTCAATGGTTTGTCGCTGATCCTCATATTTTTTGATGTCCAGATCGATTTTGTCCTTTTCCAATTCTTTTTCAGCAATCGCTTGATCTATAGAGACGGAAAGTACCCTTGTTGATATCGCTTCTTGATCTGCGCGGCTGGCCGCATCAGTCGCTTCTTCTGCCGTAAAAAAGGATCTTGTCACAGGAGATGGTAATGCATATTTTATCCCTTCCAAACTCCGTATAAAAGCATCAATACTATTTTTCGACGCAATTAAGCTAGAAATTTCCGTATCAAGCAGTGTCTTTTGTTGCTCTAAATTATCGCTGGCATACTCAAATAACGGTGTACCGCTTTCCACCCTAGCGCCTTTTTCGACTAAGAATCGGCTGAATTCAGTATGTGGGTCGATAAAAATCGGGTGTTTTTCTGCCGGGGTAATCACACCTTCAACAGGTGTTGTTTCGATGACATCTCCCGCCACTACACGTGTCCAATTCGACACAAAATTTAATCGATCTGCACGGCTATTTTCTTTTTCAATAAAAAATATATTGAGACCGATGAAAACTATTATAGATGTCGTTCCAAGCGCCCGCATCCATCTCCGCTTCACAAACATTCACCACGTTTCATTTTATAAAATAATATAGAAGTTCACATAGGCAAAAAATGCTGAAATTGACCAAAAAACCAGCTGAAAGGAAATAACCATTGCTGCAATTGCACGCGGGGAACTGGTTGTTAGCATGCGTAATCCTCTGTATTGAACAGCAATCACCCATAATTTGAATATCGATACACAGCCCAAGAGGAATATGATATATTTTTTCACTGTTATGTATTGTGCAATCACTCCAAGCGACAGGGGAGAAGAGTACCAAGGCAGGTCTAACCCAATCGCTAATAATATAAATGTCACTTGCTCCATCAATAAAATTGGTAAAACAAACGCTTGCATCACTACAAGTTTGGAATAACTTGTATTAGTCAACGGCCCAAACAAAAGGGGAGGCAGGTATAAAATAACCCCCGCATAAAGCAGTCCTAACAGAAAGCGACCTACGACAAAATAACTTTTCAAACCTTCATACTGCACAGCTGTTAACTTTACAAGTTGGGGTGAGATCACATGCGTTCCGACTCCGATCCAACCGCTGATAGCAAAGACCAAAGCGCTTACTAGAAAAAGCCAAAAGATCTTCATTCGCAAACCATATATTGCTTCCGCTTTTTCCAATTGAAAAAAACTTCTTATTGGGTTAAATAATCCCTTTAATATCCTAATTTGATAGATCATCGACGTATCACCTACTTTACAATTCACATCTATTATTCTATCGCATTATTCAACAATAAAGCTATAAATACTTAATAATCCTAAAGTTCAAAAATAATATCGCATTTTTTGCCATTTTTTTCAATATGACTATAAGACTAAGACAATTAGGACTGGCTTACTAATAAAATACTGACTATTATAAAAACATCTGAATATTTCGTTTTCTGAAATAATTTAGGATCTTTTTCATTAGAATGAGGAGGAAAATCATGTTAAAACGAAGTGTTGCCTTTCTACTAGTGTTTCTTTTGGCATTTGGAAGTCTTGCATCTGCGATGGGCGAAACAATGCCGAAACAAGTACAGAAAAAAGAAAAGCCCGTTTCAAAAGGGTTGAAGCAAACGGAAGATCCCAACAAAGAACAAAGGGTCATCATTGAATTAAAGGCAGAAGCTCCGATTGAAATTTCGAATAAACAGGGTGTCCAATTCAAGAAACTCGGAAAAGTTCAAAAGCAACAACTAGAATCTAATGTAAAAGTGCAACAAAAAGTAGTAAAGGACAATATGAAGGAGAATAAAATTGAAGCAAAGATTTTAAAAGAATTTACAGCTGTTGTCAACGGTTTTAGTGCTGAAGTAAAGCATGGTGATATAGAGCTGATTAAAAAGATCCCTGAAGTAAAATCTGTACATATTGTAAATGAATACGAGCGTCCTGTCATAAAGCCGGATATGAAATACAGCAAAGAACTGGTAGAGGCACAAGAATCTTGGCGTGATTATGGTTATAAAGGAGAAGGTATGGTGGTCGGAATCATCGACACGGGTATTGATTACAATCATCGTGACATGACATTGACGGACCATTCAAAAGCTGAATTTACACAAAAAACTGTCAATCAAGCAGTGAAGGATTATGACCTGCCTGGTAAGTTTTACACGGAAAAGGTGCCATATGGCTATAATTATATGGATGAGAATGATGAAGTCCGAGACATCTATGCAGAAGCGTCCATGCATGGCATGCACGTGGCTGGTACAGTGGGAGCTAATGGTGATGAGGAAAATGGCGGAATTCAAGGGATTGCACCAGAAACGCAGCTTCTTGCACTGAAAGTATTTGGGAACGATCCAGAAATGCCAACGACATTCGGTGATATTTATGTAAAAGCAATCGATGATGCGATTAAGCTGGGTGTAGATGTACTTAATTTAAGTCTTGGTTCCCCGTCAAGTTTCGTTGACCCTGAGTCACCCGAACAAAGGGCAATCAAACGGGCGGTGGAAAATGGAGTACTCATGTCGATTTCTGCAGGGAACTCAGCATTGTTCGCTGACGGATTCTATTATCCACTCGCATCCAATCCGGACTACGGAGTAAGCGGGACCCCGGGGGTTTCCTATGATTCACTGCAAGTGGCTTCATTTGAAAATACATTTATGGATGTAGACGCGCTTGCATATTCCATTGCAGACAAAAGCGGAACAGCGGCATTCTTGTCTGCAGGAAAAACACATCCTAACGATCAAGTGAAAAAAACATTTGATGTAGTGGAAGTCGGATTTGGTACACCTGAAGAAATGGATGAACAAGATGTAAAAGGAAAGTATGCACTCGTACAGCGAGGCGAAATTGCTTTTACAGAAAAGGCATTCAACGCACAAGATGCTGGCGCTAATGGCGTCATCATTTATAATAATGCCGATGGAATCGTCAACATGGCGACAGAAGATGATATTGACATACCACAATTGTTCATGCTCAAAAACGATGGGGAAAAACTTGCTGCCGCTTTGAAAAATGCGCAAGCTGTTTCGCTCACATTTAGCGGAGAATCGGCGACAATTGATAATCCGAATGCAGGAAAAATGAGCGACTTTACATCTTGGGGACTTACGCCAAATTTGGATTTCAAACCAGAAATCACAGCGCCAGGCGGGCAAATTCTATCAACGCTAAATAATGATAAATACGGATTAATGAGTGGAACATCAATGGCTGCACCTCACGTATCAGGCGGTGGTGCTCTCGTATTACAACGTGTTGATGAAGCATTTGGACTTGAGAATGCGGACCGTATATTACGTGCGAAAAACTTGATGATGAACACGGCAAAACAGGTTGAATTTGATGGTGCGAAAGTGTCGCCCCGCCGACAAGGAGCAGGGATGATGCAGTTGCATGCAGCACTATCAACGCCTGTCATTGTAACAGAATCAAAAACAAACGAAGCGAAGGTAGCTTTAAAACAAGTAACGGATAATAAAGTCACATTTGAATTAACAGCAGAGAATCTATCTAATGAAGCAGTTACTTATGATGTAAAAGCAAATGCGCAGACAGATCAATTTGTGCAAAACGGTTCTGACATGCTAGCTGCACCGAATCTATTCGGAGCATTGGATTTAGGAGATGCTGTAACCGTTAATGGTGAAAAAGAGAGCTTAATAGAAGTCCCAGCTAACGGAAAAGAAAAAATCACTGTAATAGTAGATGTCAGCGCAGTGGACGCAACACTTGCATCTACATTCACAAATGGCTATTGGCTAGAAGGTTTCGTCACATTGACCGATCCGACAGATAGGAATCCACAGCTAGCTGTTCCATATGTTGGTTTCAAAGGGGAATGGGATAAAGCACCAATTTTGGACAAGCCAATGTGGGATACAACATCGTATTATGGAATGACTGGAATTGTAACTAGCTTGGGTGAGGATGAATATGGTTTCTTAGGCGAAGAATTAGACACGGGTGAAATAAATCCTGAAAAAATCGCCTTCTCTCCAAATGGAGATGGTGTACAGGATGACTCGCTCATGATCCTTTCCTTCCTGCGAAATGCGAAAGAAGTGAAATTTAACGTCCTTGATGCGAACCAAAAAGTAGTACGCACGCTAACAACAGAAACGGAAGTACGTAAAAATTACTATGATGGCGGTCTTGCACCGATGTATTCACTTTCTGAAACGCGCGCATGGGATGGGAAAGTCAATGGAAAACAAGCTCTAGATGGTCAATACTATTTACAAGTAGAAGCAGTTATTGATTTTTCCAATGCTAAATGGCAGTCACTCTACATTCCAGTACGCTTGGATACGGCAGCACCAGAGGTAGATGCAAACTTTGATGCGGAAAAGCAAAAGGTGAGTGTTGAAGCGAAAGATGAGGAAACAGGAAGCGGGCTGGCGTACTGGGATGTCCTAATAGACGGTAAATCAATTCTCGAACAGCCCAATACTGCCGGAAAAACAGAGCATCAACTCAAAAATCAGTTGGAACCTGAACAAACATTGACGGTAGTTGCAGTAGACTATGCTGGAAATAGTACCGAAGCAGCTGCGAGCGAAGGAAAAGACACTACAGCTCCTGACTTGCACCTGTTAACTCCAGAATTTCTAGGCGTAGAATCAACGAAAAATGTTGCTTTTTCAGGCTATGTAACAGATAAGTCTGGCATCAAATCCGTCACAGTTGATGGGAGGAAAGCAAAATTAGTTTATAATGCCGAAGAAGAGCAGTATGATTTTAACATCACAATCAAACACAAAAAAGATGGTTATTACTTCAATCACATTAAAGCCATTGATCAGGCCGGTAACGAAACAGAAATCGGTCGACGATACTTCGTTGATACGACTAAAGCTAAAATGAAAATCAAAGGCGCCAAAAACAAAGTGGACACGGACAGCGTAATTCTATCAGCAGACATCACAGACAATTTCGATGACATACGTCTCTACGTGAACGACAGCGAAGTATTCAAAAACGAACTGTCAGAGCCATACGGCATGCATGGCTTTAAGAAAACTGTCTCTGATATTGAACTACAACTGGAAGAAGGCAAAAATATATTTCTATTCAAAACGGTGGATCTTGGCGGAAATATAACCGAAGAAAAGGTCACAATTACGAAGAAAAATAAGAAAAAGTAAGGATATAAACAAATAATAAATAATGGTAAGATAAAGACCGGTACCGATTATTAGGGTACCGGTTTTTCCAATAAGAAATGAACAAAAGTATGTCTAAATTTGCTATAATTAATAGTATGGAAGTATAGTCGAAGATATCAATGGACCAGAAAAAATAATCCTAGTATAGGAGAATAAAATGCCGGAAAAAGTGAGTATACTTGGAGTCGAGTTTGATAATAGGACAAAAAGTGGCACGATAGAAGCCATACACGATAAAATAAATGAAAATAAAAAAACATTTATTGTGACTGCTAATCCTGAGATTGTGATGCATGCCGTACGTGATACAAATTATATGCGTACATTGCAAAATGCCGATCACATCATTGCAGATGGATCAGGAATTATATTTGCTGCGAAAATGTTAAATAATCCTCTTCCTGAGAGAGTGCCAGGAGTAGAATTAATGAGGGATCTTCTCCGAATCGCTAATGAAGATAAACGAACTGTTTTTTTTCTTGGAGCAAGGGAAGAAGTAATTATAAAAACAGTAGAAAATGTTAAACGAGATTATCCTAACTTAATCATTGGTGGCTACCATCATGGTTTTTTTAAAGAAGATGATCCTAAGATAAGAGAAATGGTCAAACATGCAAATCCCGATCTTGTTTTTGTGGCCTTGGGTTTTCCAAAACAAGAGAATTGGATACAAAATAATTATCATGCATTTGAAAAAGGCATTTTCATGGGTGTTGGCGGGAGTTTTGAAATTTTAGCAGGTACAACAAAACGTGCGCCATTGATATGGCGGAAATTAAATCTGGAATGGTTACATAGACTAATGATGCAGCCATCGAGGTGGAAAAGAATGCTTGCTATTCCTTTATTCGTAAAAAGCGTTTGGCGAGATAAGAAAAGAAAGAACTAGATTTATCGCAGATTAACGGGCAGTAAAACCCCCACTTTAAGGATTCAAGTTTAAGCAATGAAGAGTAAGTGGGGGATAAACTGCCCTTAAAGGCCCGATTGGTTCAACTAACAATCAGTGGGGCTGATAGAAAACCCCACTGATTGAAGTTTCACTTTATATTGGAAGTTCCGAAGTTTAGTTGAAAACATACTGATAATTGTATAGTATGGTAGATAGACGAAAATTGCGCTCTATTAATCTTTTAAACTAAAGGAGGTTGCAAAATGGAATATCTATATTTAATACTTTGTTTTGTTGCCTCTATACTCATAACACCTGTAGTTAAAAAAGCTGCACTGAGATGGAAGATAACAGATCAACCTAATGATAGAAAAGTTCATACAAAAATTATGCCAAGACTTGGCGGACTAGCCATTTATATAAGTTTTATGATTGGATTATTCGTTTCACGGCAGGATGATCCACATATGCCTGCGATTATGATTGGTAGTCTGATCATCGTAATTACTGGAATTCTAGACGATATATTCACCTTATCAGCTAGATATAAATTAATAGGTCAACTATTTGCAGCGACAGTAGCTGTTGTTGGCGGCTTTAACTTAGAATTTATTAATCTACCGTTCGGTGGAGAATTGAATTTCGGATTCTTAAGCGTTCCATTAACGATCCTTTGGATAGTTGGGATTACCAATGCCATTAATTTGATCGATGGACTTGATGGTCTTGCAGCAGGAGTCTCATCTATTGCTTTGATTACATTAAGTATCATGGCTTTTTTACAAGGCGACGTATTTGTATTAACCATCGCGCTACTCGTTCTAGGAAGTACGCTCGGATTTTTATTCTATAACTTTCATCCAGCCAAAATATTTATGGGTGATACAGGTGCCTTATTTCTCGGTTATATGATCGCAATCCTGGCACTACTTGGATTTAAAAATGTAACATTTTTTACATTAGTCATCCCAGTTATTATACTCGGTGTACCAATATCTGATACATTTTTTGCGATCATTCGTCGAGTAATTAATAAACAACCAATTGCAGCACCGGATAAAAAGCACTTTCACCATTTTTTATTAGATGCAGGATTTACGCATCGTCAATCTGTTTTGATCATTTACGCTGTAGCAATCATGTTTAGTTTATCCGCTGTCATCTTTTCGATGGCAACAATCTGGGGGTCACTACTCGTAGTACTCTTTTTACTAGTCGGCATTGAATTATTTGTAGAATCAGTCGGACTGGTTAGTAAAGATTACAAACCGCTCTTAAGATTCATGAGGTTAAGATCATCTGGACGGTATGACCGCTAAATGATAAAGACAAAAGCAAGAGGATGGCATTTATTGCCATCCTCTTGCTTTTGTCTAGGTATAACGCGATAAGCAAATGTTAAACTTGTAGGTTCAATGAAAGAGGCAGTGTTTGCATTATACTGAAAAAGAAATAGTTAAATCCATATTGATCCCTTTAAGTGTCTCTTATTTCCATGAATGTTTTCAAAATCTAAGCGGACATATTAAAGAGGAATTCCCAGCAAGAATTCTTAAACTTTTGTCGAGAATGGCCAACTTTGCGGATAAACCATAAGTAACAAGCTTCACTAATTTCTTTTCATTTAAATAGAATTGTCATCTAAGCTACACATAGCACTATAAAATAGACATATTATCTAGGATCTACAATTTTATCTCGTAGAACTAATTTACATCAATATCCTCGTCCGATGTTCAGTCTCTTTAATTAGATACTCTCCGTAGCTAAACGACCCAGTGAGAGTAAAATCGGACCTTAATTTTATACTAAAGGAGGTTGCACAATTGAATATTTATATTTAATTCTTTGTTTTATTACCTCTATATTCATAACACCTATAGTTAAAAATGCGGCATTGAGATGGAAAATAACAGATAAACCTAATGATAGAAAAGTTCATAAAAAAAATATACCAATACTTGGTGGACTAGCCATTTATATAAGTTTCATGATAGGATTATTCGTTTCACGGCAGGATGATCCACATATGCCGGCGATTATGATTGGTAGTCTAATTATCGTGATAACGGGAGTTTTAGACGATATATTCATCTTGTCAGCTAGATATAAATTGATTGGTCAACTATTTGCGGCAACAGTAGCTGTAATTGGCAGCTTTACCTTAGAATTCATTCATCTACCGTTCGGTGGTGTGTTGAATTTCGGATTTTTAAGCGTTCCACTTACGATTCTGTGGATTGTTGGAATCACCAATGCCATTAATTTGATAGATGGATTAGATGGCCTTGCTGCGGGAGTCTCATCTATTGCCTTAATTACAATAAGTATTATGGCGTTTTTGCAAGGTGACACCTTTGTATTAACAATCGCGCTACTTGTTCTAGGAAGTACGCTCGGATTTTTATTCTATAATTTTCATCCGGCTAAAATATTCATGGGTGATACAGGTGCGTTATTTCTCGGCTATATGATCGCAATCCTTGCATTGCTTGGATCTAAAAATGTAACTTTTTTTACATTAGTCATCCCGGTTATTATACTTGGTGTGCCAATCTCTGATACATTTTTAGCGATCATCCGCCGAGGCTTTAATAAACAACCTATATCAGCACCGGATAAAAAACATTTTCACCATTTTTTATTAAATGCAGGATTTACACATCGTCAAGCTGTTTTGATCGTTTACGCAGTAGCATTCATGTTTAGCTTGTCCGCTATCATCTTTTCGATGGCAACAATCTGGGGCTCAATACTAGTAGTATTTTTATTGCTAGTCGGCATCGAATTATTTGTAGAATCATTCGGACTGGTTAGCAAAGATTACAAACCACTCTTAAGACTCATGAGGTTAAGATCATCCGGACGGTATGAACGCTAAATAATAAAGAAAAAAGCAAGAGGATGGCATTTATTGCCATCCTCTTGCTTTTTTTAGCCTCGCACGATGTAAACCACAACGGCATTCCACATGATATCGTGTGGAATCCGTATCCCAACCATTGTTATGGTGTGGCCATTTTTGTTTCTTCAATTCCCGAAGCAACATCTAAATGTTGTTTTAGTGTTGCTTTAAGTTCTTCGAGAGAAGCATCGTTTAGTTGCCAGTAATAGACATTCTTACCACTGCTATTTGGGATATAAGCGTCATCTCCGGAAATAGTCAATGTTTCGATATTGAGATTTCCTGAAATGCCGTAATCAACAAATGCTTTGATTTCATCAAAAGTCATATTTGTTCGCATATTAGGCCCAATTGCATCGATAACCTGTCCATATTTCAGTACAGATGTAGTGGATGCTGCTTGTTTCAAAATAGCTTTCATGATTTCTTGCTGCCGTTTACCGCGTTCGATGTCATTATCTAACTTTCTCGTACGTGCAAGCGCAAGCGCTTCTTCACCGTCTAATTTTTGCATGCCAGCCTCTAGAGAAATCGCGTTTGCTTTATCCTTTGAGTTTTGTTCTGAAAATGCATAAGGAACATCAATATTAATTCCCCCAAGTGCGTCCACTATTTCCATGAATGCTTCAAAATCTAAGCGGACATAATAATCAACAGGTATATCAAGTAAATCTTCAACCGTTTCAATCGTAGCTTTTGGTCCGCCGAAGCTATGTGCATGATTAATCTTTGTCGAATAACCAACCTCGCGGATATACACATAAGAATCACGTGGGATTGTCACAAGTTTTACTGATTTTTCTTTTTCATTTAAAGTAGCGAGCATAAGCGCATCTGAACGAGTATTGTCACCCTGGCTACGCTTAGCACTTTCGTCAATGCCAATAAATAAAATCGACACATTATCTATTTTGGGATTTACTTTTTTATCTCGAAGATCTGATTTTCCATCGCGATCCTCGTAATAGGAATCACCCATCATTGTTTCTGCCTTTTTAAATAGGTATGATCCATAGCTAAGGCCAATTCCGGCAACAAGTAATATCGGAAATATGATAAACCAAAATATCCGACCACGGTTTTTCTTTTTTCTTTTAACTTTAGTATATTGTTGTCGTCCCATGAGGGTAGTACTCCTTTATCATTTATTAAATGCCATGCCAAGTAACGTGAAAAATAATTAGGCTATTCTATATATTACTATGTTTCGTCGTAAACGTAAAATACATTTTGGTTACAATTATGGTAAGGACTAGAACATAGTCAAGTATTAATTTATTGTGCACTAAAATATGTCAATTTGAATGTACACATAATTTCTGGGAAATAAATTGCAAATCTTGCTAAATAGAATCGCTTATTTTTCAAAGCAGTAAAGGAAGAAATGACGTTTATGAATATAGGCGAGATAGATAGTTGAAGAAAAAGTCTTAATTTAGTATTTATTTTTACATAATCCTTCAATTTTTTTTTCTGTATCCGATATAATAGTATAATAGATTAGAAGTCTTATTAATATTTTGATATGGAGGAACAAATTGAATGAAAAAATTATTGATCCTAATAGTAGTACTCTTATTCTATACTTCGACATTCCCGCTGACCATACTAGCTGATGAGAGAGTAGAAAATCAGAGTGTGATAATGGAAGAGAAAACTATTGAAAGTAGTAATGAAGAATCACTAATAGACAATAATATTGATACTTCGGATAAAGAGCAGGATATTGGCGAAGAAAATCAATTAGAGGAAAATAAAAGTGATGAAGTAGAAGTGATAGACCCTAAAGAGATTGAAGGGGAAACTTCTGATAAAATTGAGGAAGTTGATCCGGAAGAAATGCCTTCCGAAAATAAAGAGGAATTAAAGCAAAGCGTAGAACAAGAAATTAATATAAGTAATGAAAAGGTCATTGAAAAAAGCGATGTAGATGAAAAAGAAAATATATCAGATTCTGAACTCCAAAATAAAAAAGCAAATGAACCTGAAATCAAAGAGCATGTAAAGGTTCAAACATTTTCAACCTTTGCGTCTATGATTCAAGAAAGTCCTACTAGTATGCTTGGTCATATTCGGAATACAAGTGTAAAAATATATCAAAGTTTAGAAAATAATTCAACATTTGTCAATGCGGGTACAACTAACACGGATACTGTATTTTATATTAAAATGCAAGCTACAGTAAACGGACAAAAATATTATTTGATTAGTAAACAGCCAAGTAGTGTAAAGGGAGTTATAGGTTGGGTAAAGGCAAATGATTTATCAACACATACCCATGCTGGAGTTGATAAGAAAGTCAAAACTTTTTATATCAAAGGTACTGGTAAAGCTACAAGTAAAGCTTGGGGTGGAACAAAAGACGTTGTATATCCAACACTTACCCAATATAAAGACCAAGAATTCAAGGTCCATCTAACAGAAAAAGTGGGTACCAACGTTTGGTACCGTGGAACATTGAATGGAAAAAGTGTATGGCTCCATTCTAGTTTTGTAACAACCATGGAAGAGAGTACAACGAGTCTATTAGGTCATATTAGAAACACGAATGTGAAGATTTATCAAACAGTTGGTGGTAGGTCAATAAATGCCGGATCAAAGTATACGAATACGGTGTATTACATTAAAAAGAAAGCAATATTAAATGGACAAACATATTACTTAATTAGTACTCAAGCAAGTAGTACTAACGGTGTTGTAGGTTGGGTAAAAGCGTCGGACATATCAACCCACCCACACATTGGAATTGATAAGACATCTAAAACATTCTATATCAAAGGATCAGGTAGTGCGTATAACACTGCTTGGGGAGGTTCGAGAAATTTAGTATACAAAGACCTTTCCAAATTTAAAACACAAGAGTTTCAGGTGCATTTAACGGAGAAAGTAGGTAACAATACTTGGTACCGCGGAAAGTTAAATGGACAGACAGTATGGATTCATTCTAGCTATCTAGTGAGTTTAGATGAAAAAAGTATAAGTAGACTAGGGCATCTCCGCAATGCAAATGTAAAGATATATGCCAATGTACTTAATCAATCTTCAGCTAAAATAGCTGGATCGGTAAGAACAAATCAAGTGTATTATATTAAAAAGCAAGCTAATGTAGGTGGACAATTATTTTATTTAATTAGTAAGGAGCCAAGCAGTACTAAGGGAATAGTAGGATGGGTAAAATCAGGAGACCTGTCGACCAATGCACATGTTGGTGTTGATAAGAAGTCCAAAATATTCTACATAAAAGGTTCAGGCAGTGCTTATAATAAAGCTTGGGGCGGCTCGAAAGATTTGGTTTATGGCCTTTCTAAGTATAGAGCTGAAACGTTTGAGGTTCATTTGACAGAAAAAGTGGGTAATAACACATGGTATCGTGGAAAGTTGAATGGGAAGACAGTATGGATACACAACAACTATCTTACTAATATACCAATTAAAGAAGTTGTAAAAACATATACAAATTATAATATAACTCTTAATAATATATCAGATATCCAAATGAAATCTTTTCCTGTGACCGATATATATAAGCAAACTTATAAACTCTGGTTGAGAGAAGACGCCTTCGAAATAGTAAATATTAAAGATGGAAATGGTACAGTGAAAAAATCTAACTGGAATATAAGAAGAGGACCAGGTACTGAATATGCTTTTTATGAAAAAGTTAATGGTAACAAGCTAACTATATATGATAGTGCAAAAGGAAAAGATGGATATACTTGGTATCATGTGAAAAATACAATATGGGGACCCGCTCTCAAGTCAGATGTATCATATTATTTAAATCCTAATAATTTCACTAGTTTTAAAGACTCATTACAATTTTTAAAACTGTCGCACAGTGCAAATATTGATGTGGCTGAAGTAAACGAGAAAATTCTTAAAGGGCGCGGTATATTAGCGGGGCAAGCGAAGGCTTTTGTGGATGCGGGAAAAGCAAATGGAGTTAATGAAATTTATTTAATTTCACATGCTTTATTAGAAACAGGAAATGGTAGCTCTACATTAGCAAAAGGAGTAAAATATAATGGTAAAACAGTTTATAATATGTACGGAATAGGGGCATATGACAGTTGTCCGGTAGAATGTGGAGCAAAAAGAGCCTATGATGAAGGTTGGTTTACTCCTGCACAAGCAATTACAGGTGGCGCTAAATTTATCGGGAATGAATATATAAAGCAAGGACTAGACACTTTATATAAAATGCGCTGGAATCCCAATTATGCTGCAACAAATAATACAATTGGTAAACAATATGCAACAGACATAGGCTGGGCCTATAAACAGACAACTAGAATGAATCAACTGTACAGTTTACTAGATGCGTATAAAATAACGCTTGAAATACCTAGATATAAATAATTCAAAAGGCTTATTAGTACCCTGATTATAATGGAGGAAATCCATTAATCAGGGTACTTTCTCATTTTAAGTACATATTTAGTAATTAGATATATTGGGTGAAATTAAAAATTCACTTAAAATGTTTAATTAAATAACCGATATAGATTTATAGTTGGTATAAAATATCTTTAATAAAAAGATGGAGGAAAATATGAAGAAGTTAGGCATCATGGTGACTGTTTTTTTGTTCTATTCGTCATTGTTTCCATATTCCTTGTTGGCGCTGGAAAACATAGAGGATGGGGAAATACTCACTGAAGAGATTGAGCTAGAAGTAAAGCAAGAACAAAGTATGGAATCAGAACTTGAATCAAGTAAGGAACAAGTAATAATTAAGGATAATGAAGAAGAAACACAATCTACAAATGAAATAGATGCTCATTTAAATTCGGAATACAGGAATCAAGAACAATCAATTATAAAGTCTAATGGAGAATCAATTCCTAAAAGTACTAGTAAAGATGAATTAGATGTAAGTATTAAAGAAGATTCTGGGATACAAGAAGTCCCCCAAAAAGAAAATACATCTAATAAGGTTGAATACAATGAGCTAGGTATTAAAATTGGAACAATGGTTCATGGAGAAGATATAAGCAAGCTTAGTGAGGAAGAACTTCAATATATACCTATAGATTGGCGGGATGGAAAAGTTGAAAGCGAGCATAGAGGAGGTGAGAATGTAAATCATAGAACCCTAATGAGAACATATCAAAGCTTCCCTAATGTTAATAATTATATCCTTTCTAGAAATCTAGGAGCTGCTAAAATAGAATACGATCATAAAAAGGAGTTTACAAAATTTAACTATCGTTATGGATTCGGTAAGGTTGAGGGAGTGGTAGCGCATGAAACTGCTAATAACTCATCAACCATTACGAGTGAAATTACCTATATGTCTAAAAATCATAAAAATGCATTTGTACATGCTTTTGTGGATCACTCTCGCATTATTGAAATTCATCCTACCGATTTGGGAGCATGGGGTGCAGGGAGATTTGCAAACCAGAGATTTGTTCATGTTGAACTCGTGAGGGTTCATATTTTTGATCAGTTTGCTCGCTCCATCAATAATTTCTCCGATTATATTGCTTCCGTATTATATAAGTACGGTTTGGTTGTTACTAGTGCTGAAAACACTGGACAAGGATCATTATGGTCTCATGCCGCAGTCAGTAGGTTTCTAGGTGGGACAAATCACGTAGACCCACATGGATACTTCGCAAACTGGGGTTATAATTGGAATGACTTTGTTAAACTAGTAACGATGAAATATAACAAGTTGGCAATCGAAAAACAATCTACAAGTAAATTAGCACATGTTAAATCAAGTGTTAGTCGTATTTATAGTGATCCAACTAATCCATACGATTATTCTAACGCTGGATCGCAGAATACCAACGAAGTTTTTTATATAAAAGAACAAGTTAACGTAAATGGGATAACCTATTATTTAATTAGTAGAAATCCTAGTAATAAAAGTGGAACAATCGGTTGGATGCAGGCAAAAGACCTTAATAGTTATAAACATAACGGATTAGATAAAAAAGATAAAAATCTTATTCTAAAAGGAACTGGTAAAGCATATACGAAAGCCTGGGGGGGGGGGGAAGAACCTCGTTCTTGACGACTTAGCGACATACGCTGGTACAGAATTTAAAGTTAATCTTACAGAATTAGTAGGATCCAATGTATGGTATAGGGGAATGCTTAAAGGTAAGCAGGTTTGGATACATTCTAGTTATGTTATGAATAAAAAGGATGCTACTACGAGTAAACTTGGACATATCAATAATGCTGGCGTGAAGATATATTCAAGTTTAGAAGGAACCTCTACTGTGAAAAACGCGGGGGAAACATACACTAATCGGGTATATTACATTAAAAAACAAGATGAATTAAAAGGGGTAATATATTATTTAATAAGTCAAAATCCGAGTAGTATAAAAGGAGTAGTAGGGTGGGTAAAAGCAACAGACGTATTTACACACGCCCATTCTGGCGTTGATAAGAATGTCAAAACGTTTTACGTTAAAGGTACAGGTAGGGCTTATATTAAAGCATGGGGTGGTTCACAAGATGTCATTTACACAAGTCTCACCGCATATAAACATCAAGAGTTTAAGGTTCATTTGACTGAAAAGGTAGGTAACAACATTTGGTACCGGGGAATCTTGAATGGAAAGACAGTTTGGATTCATTCCGATTATATTACGGATATATTAGAAAGTAATACAAGTAAACTTGGTCATATCCGCAATTCAGAGGTAAAGATATATCCGAGTTTAAATGTTAATTCTACTGTGGAAAATGCAGGAGCTTTATTTACTAATTATGTTTACTACATAAAAAAGCAGGCTAGCAAAAATAAACAGTTATATTACTTAATAAGTAATGAACCAAGCAGTTCAAAGGGAATAGTTGGTTGGGTAAAAGCGAATGATTTATCGATTCACACCCATTTAGGAGTAGATAAGAAAACTAAATCGTATTACTTAAAAGGAACAGGTAGTGCCACGAGCAAAGCGTGGGGAGGCTCAAAAGATATCGTATACCAAAGTCTTACACCATATAAACGTCAAGAATTTAAGGTTCATTTAACGGAGAAAGTAGGAAATAATATATGGTATCGCGGTAGTTTAAAAGGAAAGACAGTATGGATACATCATTCAAATCTCATCAATAGATGAAGTTATTAAACACCCTGATTTATACAATTATTCAACTGTATAAATCAGGGTGTTTTTTATAAAGAGTATCCACTGAATATCAAATAATCTAGGATAGAAGAGTAGGTTTAGGTCGTTATAAATTTGGAGCCTTCTTGCTAATAATAAGGATAAAGTGTATATTGTATTATGAGTTTTACTGCGATATTCGACATATTTTTTTCAGAGATAACACCAATTAATTAGAATAATAAACTGTTTTTTATTTTTCGCCAAACATTAAAAAGGAGTTGGTACGGATGATTTACGCAGAAATTCTTGCTGGAGGAAAAGGTACACGTATGGGCAATATTGATATGCCTAAGCAGTTCTTGACTCTTAATAATCGACCAATCATTATTCATACAATAGAAAAATTTTTACTAAATGATCGCTTTGACAAAATCATTATTGTTTCACCAAAAGATTGGATTAACCATACGAACGATATTATAAAAAAATATATTGGGGAATTAGATCGAATAGTAGTAGTTGAAGGTGGAAAAGATCGAAATGATTCAATAATGAGTGGGATTAAATATATTGAAGAAAACTTTGGAATATCCGAAGAAGATGTAATAATTACACATGACTCGGTACGGCCGTTTTTAACGCATCGGATTATTGAAGAAAATATCGATGGGGCAATTAAATTTGGAGCGGTCGATACTGTAATAGAGGCAATAGATACAATTATTCAATCAGAAGATGGTGAAGTAATCTCTGATATTCCCGTACGCGATAGCATGTATCAAGGGCAAACGCCACAAAGTTTCAATATCCAAAAATTAGTGAACTATTATCAATCACTAGATGAAGATCAAAAGACTATCTTGACAGATGCATGTAAAATTTATTCTATCCAAGGTGGAAAAGTTAAGTTGGTTAAAGGGGAAATATTTAATATAAAAGTGACTACACCATATGATTTAAAAGTGGCTAATGCAATTATACAGGAGCGGATTTCAAGATGATAAATCAAGTATATCGCTTAGTGTCCCCACGTCAATTTGAGGTAACATATAAGGATAGATCTCTCCAATCGGATTATATTGTAGTTCGTCCAACACATCTTTCTATTTGTGCAGCTGACCAAAGATATTATACGGGAACACGCGGTAAAGAAGCGATGGCCAAAAAACTGCCTATGGCTCTAATTCACGAAGGGATAGGTAAAGTTGTTTATGATCCATCGGGAGAAATAGATACAGGAACGCAGGTTGTTATGATTCCCAATACGCCAACTGAAACTGACGATATTGTGGCAGAAAATTATTTAAGAAGTAGCATATTTAGATCTAGTGGATATGATGGATTTATGCAAGATTACGTTTTTTTAAATCGTGATAGACTTGTGGAACTCCCTAAAGTAATAGATCAGCACGTAGCTGCATTTATCGAATTAATTACCATTGCTATGCATTCTCTCGTTCGTTTTGAAGGAAAAGCTCATGGTCGTCGTCAAGTATTTGGCGTGTGGGGGGATGGAAATCTCGGATATATCACCTCATTAATTTTAAAAAGACGTTATAAAGATAGCAAAGTAATTATTTTCGGTAAAAATCAATATAAACTAGATCGCTTTTCATTTGTTGATGAAGCGTATCAAATAGATGAAATTCCTGAAGATCTGCATATTGACCATGCATTTGAAGCAGTAGGTGGAAAAGGTAGCCAATACGCGATTAATCAAATAATTGAACATTTATTTCCTGAAGGTTCCATTTCAATTATGGGTGTTTCCGAATACCCTGTAGAAATTAATACAAGAATGATACTGGAAAAAGGAATAACCGTAATTGGTAGTAGTCGTAGCGGTCGTTCTGATTTTGTTAATACGGTCGAATTTATGAAGGAACACCCTGAATTTGTGGAATATTTAAGTACTCTTGTAGGAGATGTAGTAGAAGTTAGAACTATCCAAGATATAATTACAGCTTTTGAAAAGGATTTGATCTCTTCTTGGGGGAAAACAGTAATGGAATGGAAAATATAATTGGACATTCTTAAACATGAGAAAGGCGGCTTTTAATGTGAAATTAAAGATGATTCCAACACTAATAATAAGCACTTTAATTCGCATTGCCTTTTTCATGTTTTGTTTTCTCTTTCCAATTAATAAAAAGAAGATAACCTTTGCTTCCTATCGTTCGGAAAAACTAGAAGGTAACTTATTTTATGTACATGAAGAATTAGAACAGTATCATAAAGACTATAGAAGTAATTTTCTTTTTAAAAAATATGACAGTTCCATATTTGGAAAGTGGAATTATTTTCTTCATATGATAAAAGCATGTTATGCACTTGCAACATCTAAATATTTTATTGTCGATGATTTCTACTTTCCTATATATGTTATTAAACCTAGGAAGGGAACAGAGATTATTCAATTATGGCACGCAGCGGGTGCTTTTAAAAAATTTGGTTTAAGTACGATAAACAAATCATTTGGACCAAGTACTGAGTATTTAAAACATGTGAAAATTCATTCTAATTATTCGAAAGTATATGTAAGCTCTACTTCTGTTGTACCTTATTACGCTGAAGCATTTGGTATGTCGAAAGAGAAAATACACCCATTGGGACTGCCACGTACAGATTATTTCTTTAATAATGATGAACTGAAAAGTAATACAGTAAAATTCAATACATTATTTCCTAAATTCAAAAATAAAAAGTTGCTACTTTATGCTCCTACATTCCGTGGAAGTAGTCATTACCAAGAAAGTTTCAGCTGTCCAATAGACTTTGGCTTGTTAAAAAGTATTATTGGTGAAGATTATGCGTTAATCATTCATCTTCATCCTTATATGAATAACAGTATCCATTTGGATGAAAAAGAGCGCGACTTTGTTTGCCATATTCAAGGAGAATTAAATATTGAAGAATTATTAACCATAGCAGATGTACTGATTACTGATTATTCTTCTATTATTTTCGATTATAGTATCTTAAAACGACCAATAGCATTTTTTGCGACCGATATAGAAGAATATATAAAAGAGCGTGATTTTTATTTTGAGTATAAATCGTTTATACCCGGCCCTCTCTTTACAGAAACAGAGACTCTTGGCAACTGGATAAAAAATGGGTCTTATGATATGGATGTAATCACCGTTTTTAGAGATCGATTTTTTGATTATTTAGATGGAAGAGCTAGTAAACGGATTGTCGCTGATTTATTTGCAAATAATAATGGTATTATAAACAGGTAGACAGGGGATTAACTTTTATTTAATCTCCTTTTCATATTTGTGTTCATGCTAATGAAGAACTTCATTTTAGATGGGAGTAGAAAGAATGTTTTTAAGGGTAGGAAGAAAGTTAAAAAGGATATTGTTCAAATCTGCACGTCAAAAGCCAGATCATGTTGATAATATGGATAATGATAAGCAGTTTATTATTGAAGATGATCGGATAATTATAAAAAAGGAAAGTCTGGGCGAATCACTTCCATTAATTACTGAATTGGCTGGTGAGGAAGAAACCATCATTCCCCATCGTAAAGTAACTTCATTACAGTGGAATGGACCTATTATGAGTATCAAAGGGTATTTCTACCTGGAAGATATTTTGATGAACGACGAAGATTTAGTAAAAACACGATTGATTTTAAAAGATAAATCAGGTAGAGAATTTATCATATCCTTGAAAGATATACCTGTTAAAAGCATGGAGTTAGAAGAGGAAATAGATGATCTATATCAATGGTCTGGTTTTGAAGGTGAAATTAACTTTGCTACTATCATCCCCAATAATCGTCCTCTTCCAGATTCAGAATATAAGGTTTATATAGAGACTGAGGTCCATGTTTTGGGTGATAGACGATATAAAAAAGTCTTTACACTTGGTAATGTCGAATCCTTTTTAGAAAAAGGTTTTCATTCTGCAAAAATGGAATATTTCACAGCAAAACGGGAAATGAAATTTAATTTATTGGCCACGTACGACCAGTCAGTAAAGACATTGAAAATTATATCTTCGAAATTAAAGGATTTTGACCCAAAAGAAATGGGCTTGGATGCGGTTAAGTATAAACGAGGGATATTGTACAGATTTATTCATTCTGTAGGATTTAGAATAATGTATAAAATGTATTGCCTACTACCTATAAAAGAAAATAAAGTTTTGTTTGCCTCTGACAGCAGAACAGAGTTGGATGGAAACTTTTTATTTGTATATGAAGAAATGCGTAAAAGGAATTTAGAGTTAGATTATCAATTTATGTTTAAAGAAGAGGTAGGAGAAAAAAAGAGTTTGAAGGAAATAAAAAGTCTAGCCTATCATTTAGCAACTTCAAAGTTTATTTTATTAGATGATTTTTACCCGATGGTCTATCCTTTAAAGATTAGAAAAAATGCAGAGTTAATACAACTCTGGCATGCTGTTGGTGCTTTTAAAACATTCGGATTTAGTCGAATAGGAAGACCAGGGGGACCTTCACCTACATCGATAAACCACCGTAATTATACAAAAGCAATTGTAAGTTCAAAGAATGTTGCCAAGTATTATGCTGAGGGGTTTGGAATTGATGAAGAGAAAGTTATTTCAACCGGCATACCGCGTACAGATATTTTCTTTGATGAAAAATATAAATCACAGATAAGAGAGCAGCTGTATGCAGAATTCCCATTTCTTCGAGATAAAAAGGTAATTACTTTTGCTCCCACATTTAGAGGGAATGGTCAACAATCTGCCCATTATCCAATGGAAGTGCTCAATTTAGAGAGGCTTTATAATGAATTGAAGGATGAATATGTATTTCTATTTAAAATTCATCCATTTGTAAAAAATGACTTTAATATTCCTTATCAATACAAAGAATTCTTTTACAATTTCTCTTCCTACCGTGAAATTAATGATTTATTATTTATCACGGATATACTAATAACAGATTATTCATCTGTTTGTTTTGAATATGCGCTACTTAATAAACCAATGATTTTCTTTGCTTATGATGTGGAAGAATATGTACAAAAAAGAGATTTCTATTATGATTTCAGTTCGTTTATACCGGGACCGCTTGTGCGTTCCACTGATGAGCTTATCGAAACAATAGATAATAAGGAGTTTAAAATGGAAAAAATAAAGCCTTTCATCGAATACTTTTTTGATGATCATGATGGTGAATCAAGCAAACGCGTTGTTGATCAATTGATATTGGATAATCAGGATTCTGATAGTAAATAAATAAAGGTAACCCTGAAAGAAAGCGTCTTTTCTATCAGGGTTTTCTATTATAGAAAACACCTTTATCCATCATCTAATTGGATAAAGAACCTATTTCCTAGCCGTTTGAAATAATTAGATAGGGAATATATAATGAGAAATATGCAAGATTAATACTCAGTCGTTGTTTTATAAAAAAGCTTATGTGAAATTACTTTCGATTACCGAGTTATTTAGCTAGGTAAGGAGATGATAATCAATGAAAAAGGTGCTAACATATGGAACGTTTGATTTGCTCCATATTGGACATATTAATTTGTTAAAAAGAGCGAAGGATTTAGGAGATTATTTAGTTGTTGGTTTGTCAGCAGATTCATTTAATGAGGAAAAGAAAAAGGAATCGTATCATAGCTTTGAGAATCGGAAGATTATTCTAGAATCCATTAGGTTTGTTGATGAAGTCATATCCGAACATAGTTGGGATCAAAAAGTTCAAGATGTGCTGAAACATGAAATTGATCTCTTTGTAATGGGAGACGATTGGGAAGGACACTTTGATTTTTTAAAACAATATTGTGAAGTAATTTATTTACCCCGAACGCAAGGAGTATCCACTTCCCAAATTAAAACGGATATTAACTGTGTGGAAAATGGTTAGAGAAGTTTTTATTACGGTGTACTTATCTGTTTTTAAGCTTATTTTCAACTTTTTCAATCTCTTCCCACTTAAAGAAAAAGTGACTTTCGTCGTTTCTTTTGGTGATAATAGTCAATATGTATACGAAGAGATACGAGAGCAAAAAGCGCCTGTGGAAGTAGTTGTTCTGTATAAAGGCTCTAGCGACAGATACTTTCGTTCAAAGCAAGGTATTAAATTAATTCCATTAAATCTGTTAAATATGTTCAAATCTATTTATCATTTAGCGACTTCTAAGTATATTTTTATTGATAATTATTTTGGCTTTTTAGCAGTAACTGATTTTAAACAAGAAGTAGAATGTATACAATTATGGCATGCTTCAGGGGCGATCAAAAAGTTTGGATTAGAAGATTTATCTATAAAGAAGCGTAGCAACAGAGCCAAAAAACGATTTTTGCAAGTATATAAAAAATTTCATAAAGTGGTCGTTGGATCGGATGTCATGGCAAAGACGTTTATCAAGGCTTTCGACCTCTCGAATGACAATATACTAAGAACGGGTATTCCACGTACAGACTTTTTTTACAATGAAGTACTTCATAAAAATATTCTTGACAACCTGAATAAGGAAGTACCGGAAATAAAAAATAAAAAAAAGATTCTTTATGCTCCCACCTATCGAGACAATCAATTGGATCAATTTGAAATGAAACTGGATTTAGAAAAAATGATGAATGAATTGGCAGAAAATTACGTTCTGTTATTAAGATTACATCCAGCTGTGAAGAGTACAATCAATTATTCAGAGCAATATCCAGAATTTGTTTATGATTATTCATCTTCGAACTATGATATAAATGAATTATTATTATTTGGCGACTACTTGATAACAGATTATTCGTCACTTCCTTATGAATTCTCGCTATTAAACAAACCGATGATTTTCTTTGCATATGACTTAGAAACTTATTCAAAAGAAAGAGGTTTATTGGATCATTATGAGCAGATGGTTCCGGGACCAATTGTAAAGCAAACGGATGATGTCATCTATTTATTGAAGGAAAAACAATTTGATTTTAAACAAATAAAGGATTATGCGGAGGAATGGAATAAATACTCCAAAGGTCATTCCAGTAAAAGTATAGTACAATATATGTTTAAGAAAGATTCCATTCGCATGAAGTGAAAGGTAACCAATAGTATATGGTTTGATGTCTATTAGCATCGAGAAATTGCATTAATCCCTCGTTTCCCGAATAACATTAAGATATATCTTAATGTTAATCGAGGTGGAAGAAATGAAACGTGAAATTGCTGAGGTTCAAAAGATGAAAGATCACTTTAATGCTTTGAATAAAGGTAACTCGAGTACAAAAGAGTATGGATTTAGGCTTATAGAAATAATCATGCAACTAGGAAAAGAAAATGAAATGTTGAGAAAAGAGATCCTTGAAGTAAATAAAGACTTTGAGTGGATGGAAAAACGGGCTGATGAATGGATGTTAAAAGCCATGGAAAAGTCGCAAAAAATGGATTGAACCTACAAGAAAGAAGAGGTAGCTTAACCAATGAAATACTCCCTTTTGTCTAGGGCTCTTGCTCTTTATTGTCTTTTGGGTCCGATGCCTGTATAATTTAGTCATGTATTATATAAAGTAAATATGTTTATATATAGATATGAAAGGATATAAGAATGAAATCTGCAATTAATGTTATTAAAGAGCAAATAGAGAACTTTTATCTAATTAGAAGGCTTTCACTATATGAATTAAAAAGTAACAATAAAAGCAATTACTTAGGTACAGCGTGGGAAATTATAAACCCTGTTATTCAAATTCTCATATACTGGTTTGTGTTTGGGAGTATAAGGCAAAGGGCTGACGTTGAAGTCGCACCTGGAATGGATGTTCCTTTTATTCTTTGGTTATTAGGTGGTTTTATATTATGGAACTTCTTTTATCAGGCTACGATTCAAGGATCGAAGTCCATTTACACTAGACTTCGGATGCTCTCAAAGATGAACTTTCCAATGAGTGTAATACCGAATATTGTATTGTTTTCGCAATTCTATATTCACATTATTATGTTAGTAATTACAATCGCAATATTTCAGTTATCTGGTTATTATTTGACCATTTATTTTTTACAATTTTTTTATTTTATATTCGCTACTTTTTGTTTAATATTCGCTATCTCTCTTATCACGTCAACCTTTTCAACTATTATAAGAGATGTTCACATGTTTCTAAATGCAACATTACGTATGCTTCTGTATTTATCACCAATACTATGGCAGATAACAAGCTTAGAAGAACCATTACCGACGATTATGAAACTAAACCCATTGTATTATTTAATCGAGGGTTATCGTTCAGCATTGTTTGGTTTGGATTGGTATTTCATTGAAAACTGGCAATACACGCTTTATTTTTGGGCAGTAGTTATAGGACTATTTATTATCGGTTCTATAGTACACGTTAAATTTAGAAGACATTTTATAGATTATTTATAATTGGTTGTGATAATGATGAAAAGTGCAATTATTGTTAACGAAATAACGAAGAAATATAAACTTTATAGTGGAACGAAAGAGCGTATATTAGATTTAATTTCACCCAAAAGTCATGGGGAAGATTTTTATGCTCTTGCCGATGTTAGTTTTGAGGCTGAAAAAGGCGATGTTGTTGGATTTATTGGAATAAATGGTTCAGGTAAATCAACACTGTCAAATATAATCGCTGGTATTGTACCCGAAACATCAGGATCAGTCGAAGTGAATGGACAAGCATCTTTAATTGCTGTTGCTTCGGGTTTAAATGGTGATTTATCTGGCAGGGATAATATAGAGCTTAAGCTATTAATGCTTGGATTTAGTAAAGAAGAAATTAAGTCTTTAGAGCCAGAAATTATCGAATTCTCGGAGCTAGGAAAATTTATTGATCAACCTGTAAAATCATATTCGAGTGGTATGAAATCAAGACTAGGCTTTGCAATATCTGTAAATGTGGATCCAGAAATATTAATTATTGACGAAGCATTGTCAGTAGGTGACAAAGCATTTGCTGAAAAAAGCTTAAGTAAAATGAAAGAATTTAAAGAAAAAGGAAAAACTATGATCTTTGTGAGTCACTCCATTGGTCAAATGAAACAATTCTGTGAAAAAATACTATGGCTAGAATATGGTATGGTGAAACAATTTGGGACTGTCGATGAAGTAATACCTAAATATGAAGAGTTTTTAAAACTATATCAAAAAATGTCAAAGGATGAAAAAGAAGCCTATAAACAGGCTGGATTAGAGCGCCAGCAAAAAGCATTGAAATAGTATAGTACGGTATTGTACTATCAACAGATAATATAATATCAACAAAGACTAATTAAATGATACGGTTATTGTTCGAGTTAGGGTCAAACCAAGGTTAATAGTGATTATAAGGGGTGTATTGATCAAAGTGAGTTTTTCTAAAGAATCTAATTATTATTTCTTGTTAACTAATGTTGGCGAAAGCTTTGGAGGATTAACAACTGCTATGCTTAGGAGAGCACAACTTTTCTCTGAATACGCAGATGTACAGCCTGAAATACTAACTTTCAATCATAATACTGACTATGATCAAATAAGAGAGATGTTAGATAAAGAAAAGTATATTCCTAAAAACATCAGATTAATTAATATGTTTGCTAGCCTTTCTGGAGACACAACATCAAAAAAATTAATTATTCATCCTATAGAAGATGACAGATATGCAATTGATCCCGTACCAAATCGAAATTGTTTTAGATATTTCGAAAATGGAATGTATAGAATGTATAAAAGTTTCGAAAGAGCTGACAGTAAGCTTAAATTTATTGATTACTTTGATGAAAATCATTATAAAATTAAAAGAGAAGAATACGATTCTTATGGGCATAAAAGAAAAGAAATTCATGTGGATTATTTAAACAGCCCTAGTTTGCCTAGACAAGAGTTGTATTTTAATAGTTCGGGTCAGTGCTATTTGAATATTTGGTATAAAACTGTAAACGAGAAGAGTGAAATAGAAAGAATACATTTATTCACAAAGAATAAAGTAAAAGTTTTTTATAATATAGACGATTTAAGAGTGCATTGGTTAGATGCTTATCTAGACAGTAATAAAAATAACTTTTTGGTTGTAGATGGAAGAGCGATTGATACAGCTATAATGAAATTAAAAGGTAATCATATTTATCGAATCTTTATGACACACAGTACTCATTTAAGACCTCCGTATCATGTAGATTCTGTTATAAGGCTAGGAAATAGACCCGTCCTTAATAATTTAAACAATGTAGATGCATTAGTGCTATTAACAAATCACCAAAAGGATGACATAGTAGAAAGATTTGGTGTAAGAAATAATTATTTTGTAATACCCCATTCTATAGAAAATGATATACCTATAAATCAGAGATCTAATTTTGAAAGAAAAAAATATACAGGTGTCATGATGGCTAGATATCATGAAGAGAAGCAAATTGACCATGCAATTAAAGCTTATGCAAAAGTTGTAAAAGAAATCCCACATGCGAAACTTGAGATTTATGGTTTTGGTGATGAAGAAAGTAATTTAGCTAAGCTTATAAAGGATTTAGATCTGGGTGAAAATGTTTTTTTAATGGGTTACACAAATTCGCCGGATGTAACTTTTGAAGAATCTTCTTTTTCTATGCTCACTAGTAAATATGAAGGGTTTGGATTGTCATTAGTTGAAAGTATGACTCATGGTTGCCCATTAATTTGCTATGATATTAAGTATGGACCTAGGGATATGATTGATGACGGTATTAACGGTTATCTTGTTAAACCGAATGACATTGATTCATTAGCAAAAAAAATCATCCATATGTTATCAGATCAAGAACGATTAATGGAGTTTTCCCACAATAGTCGGATAAAATCAAAAGAGTTTTCAAATGAAAAGTTTATATCAAATTGGTCGAATCTATTTCATGATATTGTGGACAATAGAACCAACAAGAAAAACATAGAGAATTATGATTTTTATATGGAGCATGCTGATTGGGTGTCCGAAGAAGAATGTTCTTACTCAATTGAAGGAAAAATAACACTAATACCAGAGATAGAATTGAATAAATTAAATGATTTGAAAGTAAAAGCTATCTTAAGGGAAAGAGAAAGTAAAAAGGAATTTGATGTTGGAGAATCCATCGAGATTAGACCAGATGGTACTATCAATATTACATTCTGTTTTAACGACTTCAAGAAAGACGCCAAGGCATATGAAGGTATTTGGGACATTAATTTATTTTTATATAGTAATAACTTTTATCGTGAAAAAAGGATAGGATATAAAAAAAGTAATTCAGCGAAGGTAACCCGAAAGAAACTTATCGGTAATAAGCAGGGAATTTCTATTGAACCATATTATACTAATCCACATGGAAATCTTTCGTTTATTATAAAAAAGGATAAACCAAATCTTTTAAATAATTTATTGAAATTAAAATAGGTCAATTTTATATTTTGACATAAGATAAAGGTAATATCAGTTGGGGTATTGAAAGTATAATAATGAAGAAATTGACAAATATAAAATTGTTTCATAGGTGAAAAACCTGAAGGAGTAATTGGCCTTCAGGTTTGTTTTTTTACAGTGAGCCGAGCATGGGTAGAGTGATATGAGTATAATAAAATGGGAATTGATGTGTACGGCAAATTTAAAGAATGTGCTTAAGTTTAGTTTAAGCGTCAAATAATCCCCACCTAAAAAACGATGACGCGAAAGCTAGAGATAGAATAGTTGATGATTTGTCCAGAGAATCTTGATCTCGGACCTCGTTTCGTGTTGACAACAACCAATTTTAGCGACCAATATCAAATGGTTTAATGGAGCGTTCCCTACTAATATTATGTATTTCTAACGTACCAATCTCTATAAATCCTATTAATTTATCCAACTGGTTTAGGCAATATTGGATGGCCTTACCAAGGCATGAGGCAACACATGATACCTCGCATAGCCATCCAGGTAAGAAACTTGCGAGAATGTTTCCCCCGTGTCTGCTGACCAGTGACGGTCTATCTATCTTTCCCTGTTCGATAAAGCCATATGTAAGGAAGTGGATACTGTCTTTCAACCGGGTTCATGCGGTACCTATAAACTAGTTTTATCAGCTAGTAAATGCTCCATGTTGGCCGTCGATGACTAATGTTGTAACACTTTGTTCAGTCAGCATTGGAATTCACCTAATGAAAAACCACATTTATCTTCAATTTGAAACAATTGATTATCATCCAAAACGTGTTTTACAATTCGGCATGACAGCCCAGGATGCAGAGGTAAAATTAGATCCATTCAAGTTATACAATTGTTATTGGGCGATTATAAGCTCTATTGCGATTAACCAAACATTTTCCGCATATCATTGGATGAAAGAAGGAAGAATTAAACGGTGATGCTAATACATTGCAAGTAAGGGCCGGTTATTCTTTGTTAATCGTAAACATACATATAATATGTCAGAGCCCAATAACTATAGTGATGAAACCTTATTGGCACACCTTGGCAAAGGTGCCAGTAGAGAAAAGGATAATGAAGTAAATCCTGTTAATAGAGAAAACTGCAGATGCCTTCTTCGTTGAATTTTCCATATAGGCTTTTTGAAGATACATCGGTTTCCAGTAGTCGGAAAAGTCAAACAACACAGAAGGCATAATGGCCAGGTACATCATATGAGTTGTCTTAGGATATAGTAGAGAATGATGGGAGGGGAAGTTAATGATTGATATTCAATGTCATATATTACCCGGAATGGATGATGGGGCGAGTAGCTTCACTGAAAGTCTATTGATGGCAAAACAGGCGGAAAAAGAAGGGATTCGGACAATTATTGCGACGCCCCATCACAAAAATGAAAAATACAATAACCCGAAGGTCAATATTATAGATAAGACGGCAGAGCTGAAAGAATATTTGCAGGTAGAAAACGTACATATTGAGATTTTGCCAGGTCAGGTGACCCAAATTTATGATGAGATTCTGGAAGACTATGGGGCTGGTGAGATTTTGACACTTGCGGATATATCAACTTATTTATTGATTGAATTACCGTCAAGTCATATTCCAAGTAATATTTATCAGCTTTGCTTTGATATTCAGATGAAAGGCTTAACACCAGTGATCGCTCAGCCGGAGCGGAATTTGGAAATAATAGAACAACCTGATAAGCTGTACCGACTTGTAAAGAATGGCGCAGCTACACAAATAGCTGCGGCAAGCTTCGCAGGTTATTCCGGTAAAAAGATACAAAGATTTACGGCTCATTTAATCGAGTCAAACCTTACCCATTTCATAGCTTCAGATGCACATGATAAGAACAAAGGTAGCTTTAGAATGCAGGAAGCATATGAACTAGTGAAAAAGAAATATGGTACAGATTACTTAAACTATTTTATGGGTAATGCAGAACATATACTGGAGGGAAAAGACATATACAGAGAAGCACCGCAAAGAATAAGGAAAAAAATACTGGGACTATTTTAAGTATTAAATACAATCCGTTATTACATCTGAAGACAGCAATGAGGTAATAACTAATAATATCAAGAGATTTATGACAGAGACATTTTTCCTGAAATGGCTCCCATGGCGATCTTTATTCCAAGATCCTCAAATTAACAAGGAGATGTGTTAACTAGAAATTAGTTTTGACACATCTCTTTTGTTTATGAACCCATATGACTATGCTAAATAGACAACTCCTTTTCTATTGATTTGACCGATAATTAGAAAAGTTCACACAAAATTCATATAGCATCCCTTATATTGAAAATACACTAGATAGAGACAGAGAAGAAGAGGGGGAGCAAAAAGAAGCTGAGGCTGGAGAGTGCGTGACGAAGAAAAAGAGGGGAGGATTAGTAATGAAGAGAAATTACTACCTATTTATTTTTATTATTTTCTCCATATTATTAATAGCCGCATGCAATAAGGAAGAGCCAACAACAGGGGACAACGAGAATGAAGCAGAAACATCATGGGGATACGATGGCGAGCCTGCCACAGTCACGATGCTTATCAATGTCGGCGAAGAGGAGTTCAGCCGCCGCTATAAGGAGCAACTAGCCGAAGTGTATCCAAATATCACGCTTGAGCTTGTCTCCGGATCACCGAATGATCCCCAGTTTTTACAGGAACAATTCGCCCGTGGCGAAGTGCCAGATATTATTCCAACCATCCCGACGCTGGAGTATATCGAGGATCTCGACTTGCTCATGCCAATTGACGATATGATTGAGCAAAGCGGCTTTGACCTCGGTGTATTCCGAGAGGGCATCATCGACAACTTGCGCGCCATGGATCCTCTTGGCGAGGGGAACCTATACGGATTACCGGTTGAATCAACGCTGTTGGTCATGTACTACAACAAAGACATTTTCGACCGGCTCGGTGAACCCTACCCGGCCGAAGGAATGACCTGGGAGGAAGCGCTAGAGCTGACAAAACGGCTGACGCGCGAAGTCGATGGCGTCCAATACAAAGGGCTAGCACTCGAACCATCATATGCGATTCCATATACCCAGCTCGCTATCCCTGGCACCGATCCTGAAACAGGCGACGTTCTATTCGCGCAGGATCCGAACACAAAGCTCGTGTTCGACTGGCTTGACGAGCTCCGCAACATCCCTGGACTGATGGATGTGGACGAGGTTAGCCCAGATGGCTTCGGCGGAAACGGGCAAAACATTGCGATGTGGATTAGCACAGCCCCGTGGCTGCCGCTACTCGCTCCAGTCGAAGGGTTGAATTTCGATATGACCACCGTGCCCGTATGGGACGATCTGCCTGGTATCGCGCCAACGACACCAGCGATGCCATTTAACATCACGAAACACAGTGAAAACAAAGAAGCCGCCTGGGCTGTCATCTCGCACTTAGCGACAGAAGAAGGCCAAAAAGTCCTCTCCGCCGCTGGAAGTGCGCCAACGTATGACAGTGAGGAAGTCTTCGCCTTATTTGGTAATATGGACATAGAGGACGGAGCCACGTATAACGTCCAGGCGCCATTCGTCGACCAGATGGGAGAATTGCCGCCTTATTCCAAATACGGACCACAGGTAACCTTCCATGGCGATAACTTTATCACAGAAAAAGCAAGAGAATTCCTCACCTCTGATTTAGATGTCGTCACATATCTTAGGCAGATGGAAGAAGAGTATACTACGATTGTGACGGAGATGAAGGCGAGAGAGTAGATCGGGGTCTGACCCCCGCTGCGTTAATGTAATAAAATATTATAAAGATGTGTCTGATCTCCGTTATGTTAAAGCCTTTACGTAACGGAGGTCAGACATTTTTATATAAAGAGGAAATAGTCGCTAAGTGTCGAATGGTATATATGTGTAAAAAATATAGCAAAAAGAGGTGTTATTAATGTCTCGAAAACCGCGAGTGTGGTTTCCAGGTGCAATGTATCATATAACGAAACGAGGTAATCGCCGATCAGCACTCTTTTACGACGAGGAGGACAGATTAACTTATCTTTCCATGTTTGAAGAAGCGCGCTCTGTCTTCCCTTGTATACTCCATTCATACTGCCTCATGACAAACCATATCCATCTCCAGCTCGAAACCATCGATTACCGTCCACAACACATGATGAAAATGCTCAATTCTCGCTACGCAATTTATTTCAATCAACGTTACTCCTACGATGGTCACTTATTTCAGGGACGATATGGTGCTCAATTGATATTATCTGTAGACTATTTCCTCAAAGTAAATAAATACATCCATCTAAACCCTGTAGAAGCGAAAATAGTAGCTAATCCAGCAAAGTATAATTGGAGCAGTTACAACGAGTATATTTCTTCTAGTGTAAATCCCCACACCTCCAAATCTCGCACATTATCCTACTTTCCCGAGCCAGCAATAGAAAATTACCGTGCCTTTATCGAAGGCATAGATACTTTATCAAATTAACGTGGTGGGGGTCAGACCCCACCTAAAATTCTGCACCCTTAACTAAAATTTAAGTGCTTACATCAGCAGTTAGAATTTATTACGATAAAGAGGAAGAAGATGTCAGTTATGAGGGGTGAGGTGGTAACTGGATGGAGGAGCAAGTGGAAAAGGTTAAAGATGTGAAACGGCCTATTATGATCGATAGTAAGAAAGTGAAGATGAGAAAAGCGATGAAGGATATCATCTCGCAAAGGCAACTGCAGGTTATGGCCATTTTAGGTGTCGCGTGGATGCTGGTGTTTAATTATATTCCGATGTACGGGTTGATTATTGCATTTAAGGAATATAGCGTGATTAGGACGATTGCGGAAGCGCCATGGGTTGGGCTGATGCATTTCAAAGAATTTATTCAAGATGATAATTTTTGGATCGTAATTAAGAATACGTTAGGGATAAGCTTGATTAAATTGATCATTGGCTTTCCTTTACCGATTATTTTTGCATTATTGATGAATGAGTTAACGTCATTGAAATTTAAAAAGGCTGTACAGACAATTACGTATTTACCGCATTTCTTATCTTGGGTTGTATTAGGCGGTATTTTGACGACCTGGTTAGCAGATGTAGGGATCATGAACGATATTTTGATTGGCTTAGGGCTATCAAGCGAACGGCTAAATTTTTTAGCAGAACCGGAATACTTTTGGAGTATTATCATCATCTCGGACATTTGGAAAGAGCTTGGATGGTCTGCGATTATTTATTTAGCAGCAATAGCAGGTGTATCAACCGAATTATATGAAGCAGCAACCATTGATGGAGCGAATAAGTTCCAACGGATGTGGCACGTAACACTACCAGCAATTAGACCGACGATTACGATCTTATTTATTTTAGCAGTTAGTGGTATTTTAAATACGAACTTCGATCAAATTTTAGTTCTGAAAAATGCTTTAAATGAAAGCGCTAGTAGTGTGATCGATATATATGTGTATCAAGTAGGTATTCAAAATGCACGATATTCGTATGCTACAGCGGTTGGATTATTAAAGTCAATTATTGCTTTCATTCTATTATTATCAGCTAATAAAATAACGAAAAAACTCGATGGCACATCCTTGTTTTAGGAGGTACATGAATGTTCAATTTATTAAAACGTAACAGACGAACTACTAGTGAATATATCTTTGATAATATGAATGTATTCATTATGTTGGTAATCTGTTTTCTCACACTATATCCCATTTGGTATGTCGTCGTAAATTCCTTGAGCGAAGGCATGGATGCGATGAAAGGGGGCATCTATTGGTGGCCAAGACATTTTACGCTAGATAATTATAAAGCTGTTTTTGCTAATCAAGGGATACTAACTTCCTTTGGAGTGACAATTGCCAAAACGATAATCGGGACGATTACACATGTTTTTTTCACAGCAATGGTTGCATATGCATTGTCGCGTAAAGAATTGCGCGGAAGAAATATCTACATGTTCGTAGGGATTGTTACGATGTTCTTCAGCGGGGGATTGATTCCTTATTTCCTATTACTAAGGGATATCGGCCTATTAGATAACTTTCTCGTATACATCGTGCCAGCTTTGTTTAATTTCTTTCACTTAATTATTTTTGTTTCCTTCTTTAGAGAGATACCGACTTCCCTAGAAGAGGCAGCAAAAATCGATGGTGCTAGTGATATAAAAATATTTTTAAAAGTAGTTATCCCATTATCGATGCCAGTTATTGCAACGATCGCGCTTTTCCAAGGGGTATATCAATGGAATGATTATTTCGCCGGAATCATTTTTGTCAATGACCCAGATTTGCAGCCGATCCAAACCTATTTATATAAAGTGGTCGCGGAATCAAGTTCAAATCAGATGATGGTCAATGCACCTGGCGGAGTAATGAATAAATCGGTCACATCGCAATCGATTAAATTAGCTACCATGGTTGTTACAACATTACCGATTGTTCTCGTCTATCCATTCTTACAAAAGTATTTTGTTAAAGGAATGTTAATTGGATCTGTGAAAGGTTAATAAATACAAAAAAGAGAGGGGTTAGAAAAATGAACAGAAAAAGCTTATATCTCATGTTTGTCATCTCCATCATTGCAGTATTGATGGTAGCTTGTTCATCGAAAGGCGAAAAAGAAAAAGCATCTTCTAATGAAAAGCCGCAAACAGAATTAACGGCAGATGATCCAGGATGGAAAGAGGATACTTCGCCGATTACCTTTGATTGGTATCTAAATTTTTCATGGTTTGCAAGTAAGTGGGGAAATGATGAAACATCCAAATATATTACAGAAAAAACAGGAGTAACACTTAATCTAATTGCTCCAGCAGGCAATGAAGCGGAAAAAATGAATACGATGATTGCCTCGGGAAAACTGCCTGACTTCGTCACATTAGGTTGGGGAGAAGACGCGGTGAAACAAATGATTGAAGGGGAACTTGTTCTACCTTTAAATGAGCTTGCTGACAAATATGATCCATACTTTTTCAAAGTGTCAGATCAAGGGAAACTCGAATGGTACAGACAAGAAAATGGCAATGTGTATGGTTATCCAAACGCATCGTCATCTCCAGCTAATTTTGATAAATATAAAGATCAAAAGCCATCGAACCAAACATTTTTAGTAAGAAAAGATATGTATGAAGCAATAGGCAGTCCAGATATGCGCACACCAGAAGGTTTCTTAAGCGCATTAGAAGCAGCACAAGAAAAATTCCCTGATGTGAATGGTGTTCCACTCATTCCACTTGGATTGCATGAATTTGGTGATACAGGCAACTACTCACTAGAAGGCTATTTACAAAACTTTTTAGCGATTCCAATGGAGAAGGACGGGAAATTATATGACCGGTCTACTGATCCAGAGTATTTAAAATGGCTAAAAGTATTTAGACAAGCAAATGAAGATGGACTACTTGCTAAAGATGTCTTTATTGATAAGCGTCCACAAATGGAAGAAAAAGTTGCGCAAGGTCGATACTTCGCAATGCTTTATCAACGTAGTGACATGGCTGCACAGCAGTTGGCGCTATACCAAAATGATCCAGATTCCATTTATGTGGCTGTCGATGGGCCAACTAATGAGAACTTGGATACGCCAACTCTTTCTGGTGATGGACTATCGGGTTGGACGATCACATTAATTTCAAAAGACGTGAAAGACCCAGAGAGAGCGATTCGCTTCATGAGCTATTTGATTAGTGAAGAAGGACAAAAGGATATGTATCTTGGACCAGAAGGGATCACATATGAAAATATTGATGGAAAAGATCAATGGAAACCAGAAGTATTTGAATTACTAAATAGTGATAGAACAGCATTTGACCAAAAATATGGTGCTTCGCATACATTCTGGATGCTGATGGATACAGATATGCAGCTACAATGGCAGCCGCCTACAGAAGAGCCGATGAAACAATTAGAAGAATGGACAAAAGGAAAAACACAAAGTTTTGCCGTCTTTGACGATATTAACCCGCAAGGTACGTCATCAGAAGGCGTCGCCAATAGTAAAATTGCGCAAGAATGGGGTAAAACATTACCAAAACTCATATTAGCTAAATCAGATAAGGAATTCGATGAAATACACGAGGAATTCATCGAGAAACGAGAAAAGCTCGGACAAGAAAAAGTCCGCGAATACCAACAAAAACGATTTGAAGAAAATAAAGCTAAAATTGATAAAGCAATGGAAGAATAAGACCCTAATATAGAGAGAAATCCTGCAATCTAAGAGGGTTTTTCTCTTTTTTTAACTGATGCAGATCTTATAAACTGAGCGGTCAGTAAATCAAGTGAGTGGCCAATAAATCCCGTGAGTAGCCAGCAAATCCGGTGAGTGGCCAGCAAATCCCGTGAGTAGCCAGCAAATCTCGTGAGTAGCCAGCAAATCCGGTGAGTAGCCAGCAAATCCGGTGAGTAGCCAGCAAATCCGGTGAGTAGCCAGCAAATCCGGTGAGTAGCCAGCAAATCTGGTGAGCGGCCAGTAAATCTCGTGAGTGGCCAGCAAATCCTGTGAGTAGCCAGTAAATCCGGTGAGTGCCCAGTAAATCCGGTGAGTGGCCAGCAAATCCGGTGAGTGGCCAGCAAATCCCGTGAGTAGCCAGTAAATCTCGTGAGTAGCCAGTAAATCAGCTGAGCAGCTCATAATGTCACGTAAGTTGGCTCTCCCATAGCGATTTTATTATAATAAAAAGTCTACTAGTCTTTATCCTCCTTATGTCATAATGAGAGTATAGGAACTTGTACTTAGTAGGATGTGGTGAAAAAATGGCATTTAGAAGAGGGTATGTGGCATTCAGTCAGCTATCATTGCAAAATAAATTGATTGTATTGTATATAACCCTGTTTATGATTCCTGTTATTATTATTGTATTTAATTATTCCAATGCTTTTTATGAAAGCGCAATCAAGGATATAACGAGGAAAAATGAGTATTTAATGGAAATGGAAAGGATTCATATTGATAAGAACATTGAAACGATGCGAGAGTCTGCTCAAATCATTGCATCTGACGATGATATTATTGATTTTGTTAGTAATAAGGAAGAAAAAAGTGTGGAGGAACTGATTGAGTTTCAAACGGAACATCTCGCTAAAATGATCAAAGTTCAGACGGTGAATCCGAGTATTGCCCACTTTAGATTTTTTATCGATGATCCTTCCTTAAATGAAATGTGGCCGATATTGTTTCGTGAAAGTCGAGTGAAGGAGGATCTTTGGTTCGATGAAGTGATTGATCGGAATGGAACGGAATTGTGGTGGCTAAAAAGAGAGGATACTGATCTGTTATCGCATATTACAGAAGATAGACCTAAAATCTCTTTGTTGAGAAAAGTGAATGAACCTTATGAGGAGCACTTAGGGATTATTGAAATCACAATGCTGCAAAACAACTTTTTCCCAACAATGTATAGTCCGGTGCATGATGGCTCATCTGAAATGATCGTGATCAATAAACAACATAATATATTTCGAAGTAATGCCAATTCTTTTTTAGATGATCAGCAGTTTATTCGTGCGGATTACAATGAGATCATGACTCGTTTAGATGATACGGAGAAAATAAATAGCTTTCTCTTAACAGACAGAAAGATACCCTATTTAGTAGTTTCTACGCTTATTGAAGGTATTGATGCCTATATGGTAAATATTATCTCTCTCCAGGATCTTTATTCAGAAACGAGACAAGTTCGAAATCTCACACTAGGTGTTGCCTTTGTTTTATTAGTATTACTATCTGTTTTGACCTATGTGATGATCTCAGCTCTACTTAAAAGAATGTATAAATTAATAGATAATATGAAGCAAGTGGAAAAAGGAGACTTCTCTACAAAAATTGATATTGAGGGACATGGCGAATTTGCGTTACTCGCATATCATTTTCGGAATATGCTTAGTAAAATAAATAAGTTAATTGCCGAAGCCGTTTATAAACAAGCAGTGACTAAAGATACAGAATTAAAAGCATTGAAAAACCAAATTGATTCGCATTTTCTTTATAATACATTGGAAAATATAAAAATGATGGCCGAAATCGATGGTAAATATGAAATTTCTGATTCGCTAACATCCTTAGGGGAAATGATGCGCTACAATATTAAATGGAAAAATGAATTTGTCGTATTAAATGAAGAAATCAATCATATTAAAAATTATATTGACATAATGAATCTGCGGTTGGATAACCCGGTCCTGTTTGAAGTAGATATTCCAGAAAAGCTACTGGAACAAGGGATTTTAAAACTATCACTTCAACCAATCGTTGAAAATGCGATTAAACATGGAATAGAGTCTTACGGATCGAAAAGACAAGGGACTATTTATTTACATGCGTATATGGAAAGCCAGTGTGTTTATATTGAAATAAAAGACAATGGTGTAGGAATGGATCCTGAACAAGTAAGCAGGTTAAATGAAAGCATACAAAGTCCTATCGATAAAATGGAAATACAATCGCAAACCGGAAATGGGATCGGTCTAAAAAATGTAAATGAAAGAATAGCTTTATTTTATGGGAAAGAATATGGCATCCATGTAAGTAGTGAGTTAGATGCACATACAACCGTTGTGCTTAAACTACCTTATTTAATCATAAGGGGGAGTAGCTAAGATGTATAAAGTACTAATTGTTGACGATGAACGAAATATTCGCCATGGTATTCAGGCAATGATTACAAGGAAATTTCCACAGACATTTGAATGTATCGTAGCAAACAATGGAGTCAGTGCGCTTGAACTAATGCAAACAGATGAAGTGGATATTTTACTGACAGATATTAAAATGCCGGAAATGGATGGCATTCGACTTGTGAAAGAAATTCAGAAGCTAAAATGTAAACCCGAAGTGATTATTATTAGTGGTTATGATGATTTTGAATATGCGAAGCAAGCAATTAAATATCAAGTAAAGGACTATTTGTTAAAACCGATTAATCGTAATGAATTATATGACACATTAGAACGAATATTACAGGACGTTGAAAGTGCAAATGATGCCACGAATGATTTTGACGAGTATCGAGCAAATCAATTAAATTATATTTTTATTCATCCCAATATTATAGAAAAAGAGATAGAGGCAATTTGTTTGAAGGTGTTGTTAGGACGGTTTTCTGGAGGCTATTATGTAGGGGCAATGATAGATAATGGTACAGAAAAACTAGCACAAATAAGAGCAATAACAACTAAACGCAAGAGCGGGGAAGAAGTACTTTGTTTTTCCGATAAAAATAGAAACATGGTCCTTATTACATCGACTGCCTCAATATTTACAGAGATCAGCTTACAATACGAAGGAAAAGATTGCGCAATTGGCGTAAGTGAAAAGCAATATTATTATAGTAAAATGAAAAAGGCATATGAACAATCTATCTTTGCTTTGAAAAATCACTTTCTATTTACAGGGAAAACATGCATACAATACGCAGACTTGAAGCATAAAGATGTAGATAAAAATGTACCAATCGATGACTTGAAGAAAATTGCTAATATGCTCGGTACGAATCGTGACCAGGAAATTAAAACACGTTTATTAGAAGTATTAAATGTAGGGGAGATATCGACACTTGGCATCGCATATATGGAAAAACTTCATATTGCGATTAATACGATTATTCTGGACTCAGCTTATAGTAAACTTGGAGAGGAATCAATTGAAATTTTGAAGCATCATGACAAAGTAGGAGATATGTACAACTTCGAAAATTTTTATGATTATTATTACGCTTTAGAACAATTGATTTTACTTTTACATGAATATAGTAAGCAGTTAAAATCGGTGTATTCTGAGCAGAAAAACATGGAAAAGGCAATTAGATATATTCATGAAAATTATCACAAGGATTTAAACATGGCTGTCGTTTCTAATCATGTATCACTTAACTATTCCTATTTTAGCCATATGTTCAAGGAATACACAGGAAATAGCTTTGTTGATTACCTAAAAAAAGTCCGTGTAAACCAATCAAAAAAACTACTTACAAGTCCGGACTTAAAGATTTTTGAAATTAGTTATATGGTAGGCTATAAGAATCCAAAACAGTTTACGAGAGTCTTTCGAGAACTAGAAGGTGTATCTCCGAAGGAATATAATCGAGGGGTCTGACCCTAGCTCCGTTAAAGGGCTAAAGGAAAAGAGGGAAGCAATAGTCTTTAAAAACTGTTGCTTCCTTCTTTTTATAGAACTAATCAAACGTTTGATTAGTACTTTACTACTAATCTAGATCGTCACCTGAGTTGTATCACTTATCAGATATAAAATATTCCTTTAAAAACTTAAACCAAAGCTCATGACCCTTTTCATTTGGTGCGCTTGCTGGATCCATTAAATAGTCATTTAACGTCTCGTCATCTGTATCAGGCCAGTTTGGCCAGTGATCTAAATAAACAAGTTCTTGTTCTTCCGCAAAATCTTTTAGCTCATCCACTTGCGATGGGTATATAGTGGAGACAACTGGATGTGGGGGCTGCAAAATAACGACTGCTTTCTCGTTTGCTTTTTCTAATGTTTTTATCACACTCATAATGTTCTCATGGTTTTCCGAAGTGCCAAGGTTCCCATTATCATTTAAATTAAAAGGCTCAAACAATATGAGGTCAGGTTTGTATGCTGCTACTTCTTCATCATATCCTTCAGCGATAAATTGATCTGATCTTACTGGATATTCAAATATAGATATTTCCAAGTTATTTTTTCCATATATAGCAACTAATTCTTCCTTCAACATGTCAGACCAGCCATTATTATCTTTTCCCAATGCGGCAGAACCAACAATCGCTACTTTATAAGTGCGTCCTACATCTATTGCTTCTTCAAAAGTCTCTTGTGCTTTTTCGGGCCAATTACCTGTCATTAAGAGTAAGTTTGGATCAGCGGACGTTTTTGTGGTTTTTTTTTCGTCACTTTCTTTGTTTGAAACGACCGGCCCAGCTTTTTCGTTGGTTCCAACTGCATTATTTGTTTGCTCTTTCCAATAAAGGTAACCGCTAACCAGAAATATCCCACAGGCTATAATGGCTAAATACGTTAATGCCGTACGCATAACTTTCCCCCCTGAACTTCCTCTTTATTAATAGAATTTTAATTATATATAAAAAGTCCCTTTTTTACAAAAAAACTTCCAATTCTTGATGAAACGACATATAATTACTTCTAGTACTCTATTCCTACAATAAAACCTATGTTATAATAATACATAAATTAATATGAGTCGTCCAGGGAGGATAACATGGAAGAAACAATCAGCTTGAAAGAGCTTATGCAAACCTTACGTAAGCGAATGAATTTAATTGTACTTATAACATTGGCAGCGGTAGTAGTTAGTGGAGCTGTCAGTTTTTTTGTGCTGACACCAATCTATCAATCATCTACACAATTACTAGTAAACCAGGAGAAAAGTGATCAGCCAATATATAATCCAGCAGAGATTCAAACAAATTTGCAGTTGATCAACACATATAATGTCATTATGAAAAGTCCGGCCATTCTTGATATCGTTATTGAAGATCTTGGACTAGATATGTCGGTTGGACAGCTAAATGAAAAAGTTTCCGTTCAAAGTGAAAAGGATTCACAAGTTGTTAACGTGACTGTACAGGATCCAAGTCCACACCAAGCAGCGGAGATTGCGAATAAAGTGGCGGAAGTATTTCAAAAAGAAATTGGCAGTATTATGAATGTTAATAATGTCAGTATTTTAGCAAAAGCGGAAGTTGGAGAAAATACCTCTCCTGTAAAGCCACAACCAGTGTTGAATATAGCGATCGCATTAGTTGTTGGCGCAATGGCAGGAATCGGCGTAGCATTCTTGCTTGAATATTTGGATAATACAATAAAAACAGAGCAAGATGTGGAGAAACTATTAGAATTGCCAGTACTTGGAGCAATAGCCACATTTGATGATCAGAAGGAAATTCGATCAACTAGATTAGACCGGAAATCGAAAGTAAGGGGTGAAACAGTTGGCTCTTAAAAAACAAGTAAAAGAATTGGTTAATACGAAGCGTAAGTTAATTGCCATGCTTAATCCCAAGTCACCGGTTTCTGAACAATATCGAACAATTCGTACAAATATTGAGTTTTCTGCAATTGATGAAGAAATTCGTACGTTGATGGTGACTTCTACAGGTCCTGGGGAGGGTAAATCGACGACGACAGCTAACCTAGCGATTGTGTTTGCTCAACAAGGGAAAAAAGTACTGCTTGTTGATGCCGACATGAGAAAGCCGACAGTGCAATATACGTTTAGCATGAATAATCTATATGGTCTGACAAATGTGTTAACACGTAAAATGAGCGTAAATGAGTCAGTCAAAGCGTCAAAATTGGAAGGCTTGGATATACTGACTTCTGGGCCAATTCCGCCAAATCCAGCAGAATTATTAAGCTCAAAAGCAATGAAATATTTCTTTGAAGAAGCATTAGATCTATACGATATTGTTATTTTTGATACGCCACCTGTTCTTGCTGTTACGGATGCGCAAGTATTATCAAATCAATGTGATGGAACAATCCTTGTTATTTCTAGCGGAAATACAGATGTGGAGAATGCACAGAAGACAAAAGAGTTGCTGCATTCAGCAAAAGCGAAGTTGCTTGGTGTCGTCTTGAATAACAAAAAAATGACGAATAATGATTATCATTACTATTATGGAAATGAATAACTATATCTGGGGATAAGTTTACAAATCGACGTGATATAGTATATTAACATAGCGCTAAAGTTCTAATTGAAATAAAGGAGGATTTGCGATGATTGATATTCACTGTCATATTTTACCAGGTATTGATGACGGAGCCCGTGATCTTGGCGATAGCTTAGCAATGGCAAAACAAGCGGTAAAAGAAGGTATCCATACGATCATCGCTACTCCTCATCATAAAAATGGCTCTTACAATAATTACAAAGCTGAAATCATACAAAGAACAGAAGAGTTAAATGATGCTTTACAATCAGAAAATATTAATCTTTCGATCTTACCTGGGCAGGAAACACGCATTTATGGTGATATATTAGAAGACTATGAAGCTGGCGAAATTTTGACTCTAGGTAATGCATCAAACTACTTATTCATTGAATTACCATCGAATCACGTTCCTCGCTATACAAATCGACTTTGCTTTGATTTACAAATGAAAGGATTAACTCCTGTCATTGTTCATCCAGAGCGGAATGTAGAACTCATCGAACATCCAGACAAATTGTATAAACTCGTACAAGATGGGGTAGCAACGCAAATTACCGCCGGAAGTTTTACGGGATATTTCGGTAAAAAAATCCAGAAGTTCACCTTTGACCTGATAGAATCCAATCTGACCCACTTCCTTGCTTCAGATGCGCATAATATCACAAAGCGTAGCTTTAAAATGGAAGTAGCACATGAACTACTAGAAAAGAAATACGGAACCGATTCCTTATATTACTTTATGGATAATGCGGAATTGGTTATAGCTGGTAAGGATATAGATAGAGACATTCCAACACCGATCAAGAGAAAGAAAATACTAGGATTCTTCTAAAAAAACAACACGATGTTTCTGCTGCGTAGATGTGAAATATATATTTCGGTTATATCTCCTATCCGTTATCCTTGGAGGTACTCGGCTATGCTGTGGGCAAAACGAGTTTTGCCTTAGATGCAGTTTGTTATCAATAGTATGGTGTGAGGGCGGGTTGAATGCCCGATATTTTAAAATATAAACTAGATGTCTAATGAAAGCGCGCAACGTATGTGAGCGCTTTCGTTAGACATTTACTTTTTCTAATGCTAATGAACAGTAGGCAATATTGGGTGGAAATGCCATTCGTAATTCATTTTAAAATTTATAAGAAAAGAAGGGATGCAAGTTGACTTATCAAAAGCGTGTGCCGCTCTTGATGCTACTAGATTCAATTATCGTAATGTTTTCTATTTATGTTGGATACTTTATATTGCATCCGTACTCAGATTTCTATACATCTAAATTATTGTTAATAAGTTCGCTTATTTTATTGATCAGTCACCATGTGTTTGCGTTTGTCTACAGGCTGTACCATAAGGCTTGGGAGTATGCGAGTGTCGGAGAATTATGGATGATTGCAAAGGCAATTACTTTTTCAATCCTCACAGCGGGTATAGCACAAGCTATTGGTGTTGGACATGTCTACGTACGGGTCTTATTAATAACTTGGATGCTACATATGCTACTCATTGGTGGTTCACGCTATTCGTGGAGAATGTATCGTGATCGCTATATGAAATCAAAAAATAAAAAAAGCAGGACACTTATTGTTGGGGCGGGATCAGCTGGAACAACGGTTGCTAGGCAATTATTGACTAGCCATGATGTAGAATTAGTTCCAGTAGCCTTTGTTGACGATGATCCGCGGAAACTCAAACTTGAGATGTACGGTTTGATGGTGTGTGGACAAATTGAAAACATACCAGAGATAGTGAAAGGTCAACATATCAAGGATATTATTATTGCAATTCCATCGCTTTCTAAAAAGGAAGTTAGACGTATTTACGAAGTGTGCGCACAAACAGAGGCGAAGGTGAAAATTATGCCAATGATAGAAGACGTAATGACCGGGAAAGTATCTGTTAGTGCTTTGCGTAATGTGGAAGTAGAAGACTTATTAGGTCGAGAACCAGTAGAACTGGATATTAGTGCGATTTCAGAAACGATATCTGGATCAACGGTGATGGTAACAGGTGCTGGTGGGTCGATTGGGTCAGAAATTTGCCGACAAATTTGCAAATTTAATCCGAGTAAACTTATACTCTTAGGCCATGGAGAATTTAGCATTTATACAATTGATATGGAATTACGACCTAAATATAAAAAGGAAATTGAAATTATACCCGTGATCGCTGATGTGCAAGACAGAAATCGAATATTTGAGGTAATGGAACAATACGAACCTGATGTTGTCTACCATGCGGCGGCACATAAACATGTGCCATTAATGGAGGCTAATCCAAGAGAGGCTGTTAAAAACAATATATTCGGAACGAAAAATGTTGCGGAAGCAGCGGAGACTTTTGGTGTGAAATCTTTTGTTCTAGTATCTACGGATAAAGCAGTTAATCCTCCAAATGTGATGGGAGCGACAAAACGCGTTGCCGAAATGATTATTCAAAACTTGGCGAAAGAAAGTAATACGAAATTTGTAGCAGTGCGATTTGGGAATGTACTTGGAAGCCGTGGAAGTGTTATTCCTTTATTCAAAAAGCAAATTGAAACTGGAGGGCCTGTTACTGTTACCCATGAGGATATGACACGCTATTTTATGACAATTCCGGAAGCATCGAGACTTGTTATTCAAGCTGGGACACTCGCAGGAGGTGGCGAAGTATTCGTACTTGATATGGGTGAACCTGTAAAAATATCAGACTTGGCTAAAAACCTAATCACACTTTCTGGATATACAATAGAAGAGATAGGAATTCAGTACAGTGGAATCCGTCCAGGGGAAAAGATGTTTGAGGAATTG